>NZ_DLHA01000032.1 GCF_002482975.1 Flavobacterium sp. UBA7680
ATATATATATATATATATGTATAAAAAACAAACCCGACACGTTTTTAAAAACTGTCGGGTTGTGAGAATAAAATCTAATCTTATATATGCTCTTATATATATACTTATATATGTATGCTATTTTTTGTTGAGCTCCTTAGCTTTTGTTTCCCAATGTTCCATAAGGTTATTATAATTTACGGGATTGGCTGGAGTTTGATTTAATAGACGTCCAGATTCGAAACCTCTTACAAGGATTGTTTCTATTAAATAATCTTCGTTTACATCGTAGGGTTTGTATTCGGTTTTCAAACTTATGTCGAATAAATTGGCTGTTGTATTTGAAACGAAGGCTTTGAAACCACTTTTTAGGTTTTTAATTAACTCATAAGTTGTTTTACCGGTTTGGCGATGCACTAGTTTTACAAGAATCTGCCCTTGTTTTCTGGAAAGCTTTTTAAGTCTGTCTTCGAATTCATTATTAAGGTAGTCTTCTACAATCTTAAAATACTTCTTTTTTTCACGATTGGTTTTCAATCGCGCCATTCCGCTATTTAGTGCCGTTAATCTATCTGCAGCCAATCTTGCATAAGGATAGACTTTATAGACTCTGTTTTGCAGAATCTGAAACTGCTTCATTTCTTCGGCACTCATTCTCTCTCCTTTTGAGATAATAATCTCGGGCAGCTGAATGGTATCATTCAGAATAGAATCTTGTTCGGTTAAAATATTGCCCATTTCCTGATTTTCTTTTGGAGTAACTTGGGCTTGACTTGTAAATGCAATCAATAGTAAAAACAAAATACTGGTAAATCTCATGGAGTCTTAATTTAAATGTAAAATTATATATTTATATACAACTCTAATACCAAATTTATAAATTAGCGCAAAAATATTTTTATGAATACAAAATCTATCTTAAATGATACTTCTGTTGCTTTCCTGGAAAGCTATCTAAATAACGCTTCGCCGACTGGTTACGAAAGTGAAGGACAAAAATTGTGGATGAATTATTTGAAACCTTATGTTGATACTTTTATTACTGATACATATGGTACGGCTGTGGGTGTTATTAATCCAGATGCTCCTTTTAAGGTTGTAATTGAAGGGCACGCTGATGAAATTTCATGGTATGTAAATTATATTACAGATGATGGTTTATTATATGTAATAAGAAATGGCGGTTCAGATCATCAAATCGCTCCTTCGAAAAGGGTTAATATCCATACTAAAAAAGGAATTGTAAAGGGTGTTTTTGGATGGCCGGCGATTCATACTCGTTTGCGTGATAAAGAAGAGATTCCTAAACTGAGTAATATTTTTATTGATTTGGGTTGCGAAACTAAAGAACAGGTTGAAGCAATGGGCGTTCATGTGGGATGTGTAATTACTTATCCAGATGAATTTATGATTTTGAACGAAAACAAATTTGTCTGCCGTGCTATTGATAACAGAATGGGTGGTTTTATGATTGCTGAAGTGGCTCGTTTGTTACATGAAAATAAAAAAACACTTCCTTTTGGTTTATATATTGTAAACTCGGTTCAGGAAGAAATTGGTCTTCGTGGGGCAGAAATGATTGCTCATACAATTAAACCAAACGTTGCGATTGTGACTGATGTTTGCCATGATACTACTACTCCAATGATTGATAAAAAGGTTGAAGGGGATTTAAAAATGGGAAAAGGCCCTGTTATTGCTTATTCTCCAGCGATTCAAAATAAACTTCGAGATTTAATTGTAGATACTGCCGAAGAAAATAAAATTCCGTTTCAGCGTCATGCAACATCGAGAGCAACCGGAACAGATACTGATGCTTTTGCTTATAGCAATGGCGGTGTCGCATCGGCATTGATTTCTCTTCCGTTACGTTATATGCATACAACGGTTGAAATGGTTCACAAAGAAGATGTAGAAAATGTGATTCAGCTGATTTATGAATCGCTGTTGAAAATAGAGAACAATCAGAGTTTCTCTTATTTCCAATAATATTTTTAAAAACATAAATTCGGCTGTTAGTTTAAACAGCCGAATTTATTAACAAACAAAGCATGAAAATTTTACTACTCGAAGACGATTTTACTTTATCTAAAGAAATCTCCGCATTCTTTACTATCAAAGAATTCGAGTGTATACCTTATTATGATGGTTCTTTATTATTAAAAAAATATTTTCCTTACGAATATGATTTAATCATTCTCGATATTAATGTTCCCGGCACAAACGGTATTGATGTTTGCAAAGGAATTAGAGAGGTTGACAAAAAAACTCCTATTATAATGCTGACGGCTTTTAGCGAAATTGAAGATAAACTGGCATCTTTTGATAATGGTGCCGATGATTATTTGGTTAAGCCATTTCATTTTGACGAATTGTATGCCCGAATTTTATCTTTATTAAGAAGAAAAGAAATTCCGCAGCAAACAGAAAAGAAAATTATTATTGAAGATTTAGAAATTCTGGAAGAGGAAATGAAGGTTTTTCGTTCTGGAGAAGAAATTAAACTTACTCCAAAAGAGTTTAAATTGATTTTAATTTTGGCTCATGCGAAAGGAAAAGTTTTGTCTAAACAATTTATTGCCGATAAACTTTGGGATTATCATATCGAAACGAATCAAAATACGATTGAAGTTTATATTAATTTCCTTCGAAAAAAAATAGATAAAGATCACGAGATAAAACTTATCCGTACCAAAATTGGATATGGATATTATTTAAGCAACGAAGAATGACTTTAAAAAACAGAATATCACTTTTAGTAAGTTTACTGTTTACAATCCTTTTTGGATTGGCTTCTACGGTGATTTTTGTTTTGTATTCTAATTTTAGAAAAGAAGAATTTCGAGATCGTTTAGAAATTAAAGCGCTTTCGAACATTAAACTTTTGGTTAATGTAAAAGAAGTTGACGATCAGCTTTTGAAGATTATTGACCAAAATTCGATTAATAAGCTGTATGACGAAAAGACTTTGGTTTTTGATTCTCATTTTAAACTTATTTACAGCAGTATTGATGATGCCAAAATAAACTGGTCTGTTGAGGATTTAAAATATCTGAAAAAACATAAAACTTTCTTTAAGCAGCAAGGTGATTATGAGGTTTACGGTGTTTTTTATGATACAAAGGATAAAGATTTTTATGCTTTAATTTCGGCTACGGATGACTACGGAAAACGAAAACTGCTTTTTTTAAGATATACTCTCATTATATCTTATATTCTATTTACTTGTATCTGCTGGGTTTTAACTTCGTTTATGGTTAAAAAGGCCATGAATCCCTTGAGTTTATTTCATCAGAAAATAAAAAATATCAACGAGAATAATCTTGATACTCGTATTGCTTCAAAAAGCAACAAGGATGAAATTGATTTGATTGCCAACGAATTTAATTTCATGATGGACCGTATTGAGGTTTCTTATCAAAAGCAAAAAGAATTTACTGCTCACGCTTCGCATGAACTTAGAACGCCGCTTTCGAGAATTACGGCTCAAATAGAAAATACAGTTGCTGATCCTGCAACTTCTGCAAAGGGAAAAACTTTCTTAACTACTATTTTATCAGATGTAAATCATTTAACGGAATTGATTAGTTCTTTATTGATATTGTCAAAAATTGATAGCAATAAAAATAATGAGGACAATGAAGTTCATAGAATGGATGAAATTCTATTTTCTTCAATTGAAAATTTAAAGAAAAGCTTTCCTGAATTTATTATTTTATTTGAAATTGAAGAAAGTGACAATTTAGATACGGCGTTAGAAGTTAAAGGAAATAAAAACCTCTTAGAGATTGCTTTAATTAATGTTTTAAAAAATGCCTGTGTTTATTCAGATAATAAACAGGCTTTGGTAAAAATAAGTACCCAAGGAAATCATTTGGTTATTTCTGTTTTGAATACTGGAAAAACTTTAAGCGAAGCAGAACAAAAAAATCTTTTTCAGCCTTTTATGCGCGGAAAAAATTCTAAAGGAACATCTGGTTTTGGTCTTGGTTTACGTATTGTAAATCGTATTTTAACGCTGCATAAATCTTCCATAACTTACAGCATACCAAACAGTAAAGAAAATTTATTCCAATTATTCTTTCATTAATATTTTATTTTAAGCTAATTTTAAGGTAGATTTTAAGCACTCTTAAAGTCTGGCGATAGCATATTTGTACAAAATAAAATAGATACAATGAGAAAACTATATGCATTATTACTACTTGTACTCCTAAATCAGGTAGTTATGGCTCAAAAAACAATCACACTTCAGGATTGTGAGAGTCAGTTTCTTAAAAATAATCTTTTTTTGCTGGCATCTCATTATAATATCGATGCTGCAAAAGCCATGACCATTCAGTCCCGAATATGGGACAATCCCACAATTACTGCAGAATTAAATGCTTACAACCCCGAAAGGAACAAATATTTTGACATTGGTAAAGAAGGTCAAAAAGTTTTTGGGATTGAGCAGTTAATTTATCTAGGCGGAAAAAAACGCAATGAAGTTAAATTGGCACAGACTAATGAACAATTAGCAGAACTTCAGTTTAATGATTTACTTCGAACATTAAAACTGCAGTTACGTCAAAGTTTTTATACGGTTTATTACAATACAAAAAGTCTTGAAATAACAGATAAACAACTTGTTCATATTGAAGACTTAATCAACTCCTACTCTATTCAGGCTCAAAAAGGAAATATTCCTTTGCGGGATGTTGTGCGTTTACAATCTCTATATCTAAATTTTAAAAATGAAAGAATGGAAGTTGTGAATAGCAGCATTGAAGAGCAGGCAAATTTAAAATTGTTATTGAATTCAACTGAAACTATAATTCCCGATGTATCTAAGGATGATTTTAATAAATACTTAAAAATTATCCCATTTGATTTAAAGTCTTTTGAAGATGAAGCGATTGCCAATCGTCCTGATTATTTAGCCAAACAAAAAGAGATTGAAGCGAATGAGCTAAATTTAAAATGGCAAAAATCACTTTCGATTCCTGATATTACTTTGGGTGCAAATTATGATCAGCGAAGCGGTGCTTTTAATAGAGAAGCAAATGTGTCTGTTGGAATTCCGCTGCCACTTTGGAACAAAAACAAAGGAAATATTAAAAATGCTCAGGTTGTCCTGGAACAATCCAAAGTTGAAAAACAAAATTTTGGACTTCAACTGGAAACTGAAATTACATCGGCATGGAATAAATGGGACGAATCCCGTAAAAACTATGCGGTTATTAAACCTACTGTAAATTCAGATTTTGAAGCTGTTTATAATGGAATCTTAACCAATTTTCAAAAGCGAAATATCAGCTTATTAGAATTTACTGATTTTATGGAAAGTTATAATCAGGCTAATATTCAGTTAAATGAATTGAAGAAAAAACTGGCTCTATCAGGTGAAGAATTAAATACTACCATCAACAAGGATTTATTTTAAAATTAAATAATAATGAAACATACACTAATTATAGGAATTGCAATTGTAGGTTTATCACTTACGAGCTGTAAAAAGGAAGTAGAAAATCCACAAACTAATACTTCTTTCGCCTTGAGCGATAGTATGCTAAAAACTACGAGTACAGCAACTGCAGAAAAACAAACTGTAAAAAACGAATTGAGTTTTTACGGAAAAATTACAGCCGACAATAATAAATTAATTGATGTTTACCCTCTTGTTGGTGGAAACGTGGTTAAAGTAAATGTAGAACTTGGAGATTATGTAAAAAAAGGGCAAGTTTTAGCTACGATAAAAAGTACTGATATTGCTGATTTCGAAAAGCAGTCTATCGATGCTAAAAGTGATTTACTGGTTGCAAAAAACAGTTTGAAGGTAGCGACGGAATTATTTGACGGAAAATTAAATTCTGAAAGTGATGTGCTGCAGGCAAAAGCTGAAGTAAATAAAGCGCAGTCTCAATTGAGCAAAATTCAGGAAACGTATAAAATCTACAATATTAAAGCCGGTTCTATTTATGAAGTAACAGCGCCAATCAGTGGATTTATTATTCAGAAAAGTATAAATCAGGATATGCTTTTACGTTCTGATCGTTCTGAGAACATTTTTGACATTGCTGAAATTAGTGAAGTTTGGGCGATGGCTAATATTAATGAAATTGACATTAATAAAATTAAGTTAGGAATTGATGCAAGTGTAACAACCTTAAGTTATCCTGATAAAATTTTTAAAGGAAAAGTCGATAAAATTTTCAATGTAATCGATCCTGAAACCAAAGCGATGCAGGCGCGTATTAAACTTCAAAATCCTGGTTTTTTATTGAAACCTGATATGAATGCTAATATCAAATTATCCTATAACGAAAATGAATCAATGATTGCGATTCCAAGCAACGCTATTGTTTTTGATAAAAGTAAAAATTTCGTCATGATTTTTAAAGATCGCCATAATATCGAAACAAGACAAGTTGAAGTTTACCGAGTTGTTGGCGACACAACTTACATTTCAAGCGGTTTAAAGGAAAATGAAAAAGTCATTACCAATAATCAATTATTTATTTATCGCGCTTTAAACGATTAAGACATGAACAAATTCATACGAAATATAATTGCTTTTTCACTTAAGAATAAAGCATTTACCTTTTTTTGGGTTGGAATATTGGCTGTTGCCGGATTCATTTCCTTCAAAAATATGCCAATTGACGCTTTTCCAGATGTAACGAATACTCAAATTATTATCATTACACAATGGAATGGTAAAAGTGCCGAAGAAGTAGAGCGTTTTGTAACTACTCCTATCGAAATCTCGATGAACTCGGTTCAGAAAAAAACAAGCGTTAGAAGTATTACGATGTTTGGTTTATCTGTTATCAAAATTATTTTTGATGATGGTGTCGATGATACTTTTGCCCGTTTTCAGGTAAACAATTTACTTAAAAATGTGACGCTTCCTGATGATGTTGAACCAGACGTTCAGCCACCGTACGGACCAACTGGAGAAATTTTCAGATATATTGTAAAAAGTGACAGCCGCGACAGTCGTGAGTTGCTGACTTACCAAAACTGGGTTATTGACAAACAATTACGTGCAGTTCCCGGTGTTGCTGATTTGAACGTTTTTGGAGGACAAACTAAAACTTATGAAGTTGGTGTTGATCCAGTAAAATTAGCTAAATACAATATTACACCACTTCAGGTTTATAATGCTGTAAATTCAGGAAACTTAAATGTTGGTGGTGATATTATCGAAAAAAACGGACAGGCTTTTGTAGTTCGTGGTGTTGGGCTTTTAAAATCGATATCGGATATTGAAAACATTATTGTAGATGATGCTCACGGAAATCCAATTTTGGTAAAAAATGTAGCTTCAGTTTATGAAAGTTCGATGCCAAGAGTCGGACAAACCGGAATTGGTAAAAACGATGATGCCGTTGAAGGGATTGTTGTAATGCGTAAAGGCGAAAATGCTCAGGAAACTTTAGCCTTGATTAAAGATAAAATAAAGGATTTGAATGATAATGTTCTCCCAAAGGATATTAAAATTGAAACTTTTTATGATCGTGATAATTTAATGAATTTCACTACCGAAACGGTAATGCATAATTTATTTGAAGGTATTATTCTCGTTACGTGCGTTGTGTTTCTTTTCATGGCCGACTGGAGAACTACTTTTACGGTTTCTATCGTAATTCCTCTTTCTTTATTATTTGCCTTTTTATGTTTGAAAATGATGGGAATGAGTGCCAACTTACTGAGTTTGGGTGCGGTCGATTTCGGGATTATTATTGATGGTGCGGTTGTAATGGTCGAAGGATTATTTGTTGTACTCGATCATCGAGCGCATCAATTGGGAATGACAGCTTATAATAAAATTGCAAAAGGAAGCATTATTAAGAAAACGGGAACAGAAATGGGTAAAGCCATCTTTTTTTCTAAATTAATTATTATTACTGCTTTACTGCCAATTTTCTCATTCCAGAAAGTAGAAGGAAAAATGTTCTCTCCTCTAGCCTATACATTAGGATTTGCGTTAATGGGAGCATTACTTTTTACCTTGACTTTGGTTCCTGTTTTATCTCATATATTATTGAATAAAAACGTAAAAGAAAAAAATAATCCCTTTGTAAACTTTTGGGACAGAAATGTTGCTAAAGGTTTTGCCTGGACATTTAAGCATAAAGTAAAAACTTTAGTTATTTCATTAAGTGTGATTGCTGCAACTTTTTTCTCGGCTACGTTTTTAGGAACAGAGTTTTTACCTCAGTTAAATGAGGGAGCATTATGGGTAACGGCAGAATTACCTATGAGTACTTCACTTCCAGAAAGTGTAAAAACCGCAGCAATGATCAGAAAAGATCTGGAAAGTTTTCCTGAAGTAAAAAATGTGCTTTCGCAAACCGGACGAAGCAATGATGGAACAGACCCTAATGGATTTGGATTTATTCAGCTTCAGGTTGATTTGAAACCAAAATCCGAATGGACACGAAAAATCACGATGGATGGTTTAATTAATGAAATGGATGACAAATTAAAAGTTCATCAGGGAATTACTTATAATTATTCTCAGCCTGTAATTGATAACGTTGCCGAATCTGTTGCTGGATTTAAAGCTTCAAATGCGGTTAAGATTTATGGCGATGATTTAGATAAATTAGATGAATTGTCAAATCAGGTACTGGAGAAAATCAAAAACATTCCCGGTATTAAAGATGTCGGAATTCTTAGAAATGTTGGTCAGCCTGAAATTAGTGTAATTCTTGATCGAGAAAAAATGGCTGCTTATGGCGTAACATTAAGCGATGCACAGGCGGTTTTAGAATTGGCTTTTGGAGGAAAAACAGCTACTCAAAAATATGAAGATGAAAAGAAATTTGATGTTCGAGTTCGTTTTTCTAAAGAATATCGTAAAGATGAAGAAGATTTAGCCGAGTTAAAAGTACCAACAATCAGCGGAGCAAAAATTCCGTTGAAAGAAATCTGTGATATTAAAACGATAACTGGTCCTGCATTTATTTACAGAGATAATACAAAACGTTTTATTGGAGTAAAATTCTCTGTTCGTGATCGAGATCTAGGAAGTACCATTGCCGAAGCACAATCTAAAGTGGCAGAAGTAAAAATGCCTCCGGGATATACAACAGGCTGGACGGGAGAATTTGAAAATCAGGTTCGTGCCAGTGCGCGTCTGGCCCAAGTTGTACCAATCAGTTTAATTGGAATATTTGTACTGTTATTTATTTTGTTTGGAAACTTCAAAGATTCGCTGTTAGTTTTAGCCAATGTTCCGTTTGCCGTAATTGGAGGAATTATTGCTTTGCATTTAACCGGAATGAATTTCGGAATTTCTGCTGGAGTTGGTTTTATTGCTTTACTTGGGATTTGTATTCAGAATGGAGTAATTCTGATATCAGAATTTCATCATAATCTCAAGGCAAAATTCTCACTTGAAGAATCCATATTTATGGGCGTAAAAGCCAGAACAAGGGCTGTAGTTATGACTGCGCTTATGGCTTCGATAGGTTTAATGCCGGCTGCAATTTCTACGGGAATTGGATCTGAGTCTCAAAAACCTCTTGCAATTGTTATTATTGGAGGTTTGGTAACAGCAACAATCCTGACGTTATTGGTATTCCCTATTTTATTCTGGATATTCAACAAGAAAAAACATGCTCCTATAGAATAGCAGTATTTACAATAAAATTAATTTTTGGTTAGATTAATTTGGTTTAGAAAGAAAAAGCACCATTAAAATTAATGGTGCTTTTTTGCTTATATAAATTATTCAACGAAACAATAAAGTACAAAAAAACGGCCATCCGCTCAAAGATGGCCGTTTGTACTAACTCAAACTTTTTAAACTATTATTTTGCGTCTTTCAAAAGTGCAATAGCTTCTGTTGCATTTGATAATTGAGCAAATTTTAATGCTGTATATCCTTTTTCATTTTTATCTGATGGACGAGCACCAGCTGCTAATAAAACTTTAATGATTTCAACTTTGTTGTAACGAGCAGCAGTCATTAATGGAGACATATCGTCTGCTTTTTCGTTTACATTAACACCATATTCAATGAATTTTTTAACTGTTTCGATATCTCCTTTGCTTACAGCAACTACTAGAGGTGTTCCGTCATCGTATACAGCTGATACTGCAACTTGATTTTTAACAACTGATGTGTTATTTGAAGCTGTTGCTACATTTACAAATGTTACTAAAGCTAATCCTAAATAAATAACTGAATTTTTCATAATGATTGGGTTTGTTAAATTGATTGATAATTATTTGATTGATAATGAATTGATTTAAATTCTTGACAAATGTAATCTAATTTTAGTAACTTGTATTACCAAGTACTTTGTTTTAACTAATTCTTAACGTTTTATTAATGAATTCGAAATATTGTCTTTCTAAAATTGAAATTCTATATAAAAGACGCTGCAAATGTAGAAATGTTACACGAATTCAAATATTTTTTCATTTTGGTCTGTAGATTTTTTAAGAAAAATTAAAAGCAATACTCTACCTTTTTAACTATACAATATTATTATGCACAAAAAAGGCAGAAATTTTTCATTAAAACAAAATTTTTAAGCAGGATTTTGTGGATTTCTCACTAAAATAAAAAACTTTCACTGCAGACGTAAAAAATAAGAAAAATCCCAAAATATAACGAAATAGTTTTTAGTCTTGAATCAAAAAAAAGAGGAAATTATTTAAAATTTCCTCTTGTAAATGTTCTTCAAATCGTTTTCAAATAAAGTATAGGGATCATTATAGAATTTAAGAAAATCCATTTCGCTTATCTGACCCGGAAATGGAGCATAATAATGGGTTAAACTTTTAGCATCATTTCGCCAAACTAAAACATAACAAAGTTCAATTTTTTCTTTTTTTAAGGAATGTAATAACGTTTCTGTCCACCAAGTGGGATTTGGAATAGATTCTAGTCCCGTTTCAGTAAAAGCTGCAAGTTTTTTCTTTTGAATAGCAATATCAGATATTATTTTAAGTCTTTTGACACCAGCATCTAAATCATATTTTCCATCACGTCCAAAATCGCCGTAATCGTCCATACCAAATAAATCAACATAATCATCTCCGGGATAACGTTCTAAATATTCTGATTCAGAATTAAATCTGGTATCTGGAGAAAAGGCGTAAATAAAATTATGGACTCCTAAAGTATCTCTTAAATAAGAAACCGTAAACTGCCAGACTTCTATAAAGTCTTCTCGGGAAGTATATTTTTTTCCCCACCAAAACCAATCACCGTCAAATTCATGAAAAGGCCTGAAAATCATTGGAACCAATTTTCCGTCTTTTGCTTTTGCAGAATGGGCAAAATCGGCAATGGTTTTTAAAATTTCCTTGTATTGTTCGTGATGTAAGCCTCCTTTTTTGATTAATGACATTGCTGCTACAGAAATTGAATCTTTCCAGTAAAATCCGTCTTTGGAAACCGGATTATTAAAATGCCAGGAAACAGTTGTTATTCCGCCGCGTTCGTAAGTATCAATAACATTCTTTTTTAAAACCGTTTTTGTCTCTTCAATTTTTTCTTTTGAATATCCTGAAAAACCGCTAAAATCAATTCCAACAACTGCAGGATGTGAACCAGTAACTAATTTAACATCTGATTTGTTGGGTTCATTACTCCATCCGTGGCCATATTCTAAGGCGTGCTGATGACCAAACAGAATATGTTCTTTTGAAATAGCTTTTAAATTATGATACAAAATTTTGGTTTCTTTTGTTGCATTTTTATCGATTTGCGCAAAAAGAAAATGCCCTGTTATCATACATAGAGATAACAAGGCATTTGTTTTATTTGTTATAAAGTTCATGGTTCAAATAGTTAGTTTAAACCCGAAAATTACTATTTAGATCCTAAGTATTGTAATACGTTTTTATCAATACGTTGGTCAATATTATCAATATCAGCTTTCACGAATTTTTCTCCTAAAATGTTCTCGTACAACTCGATATATCTTTCAGAAACTGATTCGATGTAAGCGTCTGTCATATCTGGAATCTGCTGTCCTTCCTGACCTTGAAAACCGTTTTCGATTAACCAGCGGCGTACAAATTCTTTAGATAATTGTTTTTGCTCCTCTCCTTTTTCTTGTCTTTCTGCATATCCTTCAGCATAAAAATAACGAGAAGAATCAGGAGTATGAATTTCATCAATTAAAACAATAACGCCTTCTTTTGTTTTTCCGAATTCGTATTTTGTGTCAACTAAAATTAATCCGCGAGAAGCAGCAATTTCTGTTCCTCTTTGAAATAAAGCACGCGTATATTTTTCTAAAACTAAATAATCTTCTTCTGAAACAATTCCTTTTGCTAAAATATCTTCACGAGAAATATCTTCATCATGAGAACCATTATCTGCTTTTGTAGTTGGTGTAATAATTGGTTCCGGGAATTTATCATTTTCTTTTAAACCTTCAGCCATAGATACACCGCAGATTTGTTTTCTTCCTGCTGCATATTCACGTGCAGCGTGTCCTGAAAGGTAACCGCGAATAACCATTTCTACTTTAAAAGGCTCGCATAAATGTCCAACAGCAACGTTTGGATCTGGAGTTGCAATTAACCAATTCGGAACAATGTCCTGCGTTAATTCCATAAATTTTGTCGCAATCTGATTCAAAATTTGTCCTTTGTACGGAATTCCTTTTGGTAAAACCACGTCAAAAGCCGAAAGTCTGTCAGTTGCTACCATTACTAAAAGATCGTCGTTGATGTTATAAACTTCTCTAACTTTTCCGCGGTAAACTGATTTCTGATTCGGGAAATTAAAATTTGTGGTTGTAATTGTATTGCTCATTATCTTGTTGTGTTGTTTTTTATGAATGCAAATTTAAAATTATTTCAGAGAGTTACATCATCAAAGAAAAAGATAAATAAGAAATGTTATTAATTGGGTTTGGTTTGCCGCGAATTACACGAATTTCCACGAATTTTTTAGCTGTTAAATCGGTTTGATTACTTCAACAAATAATTCGTGGAAATTCGTGTAATTGCTTCGCCTATTCGCTATCGCTCGGGTCGTGGCAAAAAACTCTAAACAAGTTCTTTATCCAATATTTTTGAAGCGATATATTTTGCTACGCCATCTTCGGCATTTGTTTTAATAACTTCTAAATCAGGCAAAGTTTCTTTTAATAATGCAGGAGCATTTCCCATAATTAAACCTTTTCCAGATGCTGATAACATTTGAACATCATTAAAACCGTCTCCAAATGAAACTGCTTCGGCCAAAGTAAAACCTTCTTTTTCCAAAACTTGTTCGATTGCAACAGCTTTGTCTATAGATTTATCCATAAATTCCAAACAAGTTGGTAAACTGAAAGCATGGTGCAAATGTTCTGAAGAATTGGCTAAAACGTCATCTTTTAGTTTTACTAATTTTTCATGATTATCACATGAAAAGAAAATTTTAATAGCTCCAAAATCTTCCAGCGTTTTATAATCTACTAATTCCGGACGGTAATTTAATTCTGACTGATAAGCATTAAGTTTTTCGCTTATTCTGTTGGTTTGCCAAACATTTTCTTTAAATAAAACAACTGTGATTTCAGGATCGATTTCTACATTTAAAGCTGCTTTTACAACATCACTGTTTAAGTTAAATGCAAAAAGCTCTTCTTTATTTGGTGAATGAATTCTTGCTCCGTTTGAACTTACTAAATAAACGGGTACTTCAAGCGTTTCAATAATAGCCATTGCATCAAGATGATGACGACCTGTTGCAACAACTAAAAGATAACCTTGATTGTGAAGTTCCTGAAAAATTGATTTGGTATAATCTGAGATTTTGTGTTGAGGGTTGAGTAAAGTTCCGTCTAAATCACTTACTACAACTTTTATATTTTTAAGTTTTGTCATATCAATATCAAATATTTATGATGTGCAAATTTACGGCTTTACGCTCAGCTGAGCAAAGATTACAAGCCTTGAAAGCTAAAAATGAGGCAAGTTTATTATTTATTTAACTATTCGGTTAAATATCCATTTTTATTCATTTTAAGCAACATATTATCATTAATCTGTAAATCCTCCATCATGTCCATTCGCCCTTGTCAGTTTTAATCCATCTTTAAAAACTAAATACAAACCATGTTCATCTTCCCATTCGCATTCACAAGAAATACATAAATAAAAATCACCATTTTCATCCCAATCAATAATTATTTCTGATGGATGAACAAAATCCCAGACTTGTTCAGTAACCTCAATATCAAGAGATTTTGTATATCCAAGATGTAACGTTTCTTTATAATAATTAAAGACTAGTTGCGAATCTTTAATTCTTCCTTCATTATTCAGCTTTAAGAAATTTTCTAATACCTTGTCAGCTTCAGTCAAATATGGCTCGTGCATTGCATCAACAAAACCAATTTTTAGCTTCTTATCATTAAAATAGGGTATTAAATATGGTTCACTTATAAAAAAATCAGAGTCATAATCCAATGATTTAAGCTGTCCAACTATTTTTGATATCATAATTTTTAAACTTTAATAATTCCAGATTTATACAAGTTTATTGCTTTCTGAATAACCAATTCTATTTGTTCTAAAGGTAAATCTTCCTCAGAATTAAACTTCATAATTTTCATTCTCGATCTTTTTTCCTGAATCAAAAAAGGTTCTTCAAAATGCTTTCCTTCCACAATTCCAATATAAGGTTGTTTCAGTTTTTTATGAATCCATAAATAGCAGAACATTTTTCCTTTATAGCAGAAAAATGGCATTCCGTATTTTAAAACATGTGTTATGTCTTTGTCTTGTTTTAAGATAATATCTTTTAATGCCAAAAATGTTCCTTTTATTGGTTCTTCTTGGTTTAGGTAGAAATCATCTAGTTGTTTCATTTTCTAATCTTTTGAGTTTTAGCAAAAACAATTTTCAAAGTATCGGGACAATTCGAACTTGGCTTTAATTTATAAACTAAGGAATCATTTTTAATATAAAATATTTCTTTTGAAAATATTGCAAAAAATGTATTGTTATCAGGATTACAATTAGGAATTGTCAGTAGATCTCTTTTGCTGCTTTTTTCAAAAGGATAACAAAATATAAAGGGAAACATTTTATAACAAGTATCACTACTTATGCTATTTAGTTCAATTGAATCACCAACAATTTTCCAATTACCTTTTGAAACAGACCCACCTTCACAACCATGACTTCTATAATAAAAAGTACTATCAGCATTTATTTTAATACTTGATTTCCCAGGAACAATATATTCTGTATCATACCAAGTTCCGAGGAATTTATTTGGTGTGATTTCTGCTTTTTTACACGAAATTAAACAGATAAATAATAAAAAATAGAATTCTTTACACTTCATTCAATAGCAATTTATAATTCAAAAAAATATTCGTTTTACTCATCTCTAAAAAGAAAATGAATAAAACGAATATTAATAAATGTTAAAACACATTTTACGATTTACATTTAACATTTCACTAAAAATAAAACTTAGTCGTGGTTTTCTATTTGCTTATAAGCGTCGATTACCTTTTTCACTAATCTGTGACGCACGATATCTTTATCATCAAGATAAATAATTCCTATGCCGTCTATATCTTTAAGAACCAAAATAGCTTCTTTAAGACCCGAAATAGTTCTGCGTGGTAAATCGACCTGACCAGGATCTCCCGTAATCATAAACTTGGCGTTTTTTCCCATACGAGTCAAAAACATCTTCATTTGTGAGTGCGTTGTATTCTGCGCTTCATCCAGAATTACAAAGGCGTTATCAAGTGTTCGCCCGCGCATAAATGCCAAAGGCGCAATCTGAATAATTCCTTTTAAAATGTAATCTTCGAGTTTTTCGTTTGGTAACATATCTCTCAAAGCATCATAAAGAGGCTGCATGTAAGGATCTAGTTTTTCTTTCATATCTCCGGGTAAAAAACCAAGATTTTCTCCTGCTTCTACCGCCGGACGCGTTAATATGATCCTTTTTACTTCTTTGTCTTTAAGTGCTTTAACAGCCATTGCAACACCCGTGTAAGTTTTTCCGGTTCCGGCAGGTCCAATTGCAAATACCATATCATTTTTTCTGATGGTATCTACCAGTAACTGCTGGTTGGGTGTCATGGCTTTAATAATCTTACCGCCAACTCCGTGAACTAATATTTTGTCATGATCGTATGCTTTTTTTTCATCCTGACCATCACTCATTATTACACGTTCAATTACATTATCATCAATGTTGTTGTATCTGGTAAAATGAAGCATAAGCCTCTGAAATCTCTTTTCGAATTCATCTAAAACATCTTTTTCGCCAAAGGCTTTCAAAGTTGTCCCTCGCGCTACGATTTTAAGCTTTGGGTAGTACTTTTTAATAATTTCAAGATGAGAATCCTGCGCGCCCCAAAAGTCTTTTGGAGCGATGTCTATAAGCTCGATAATTCTTTCGTTCAAATGAGATAAATTTAAATTAAAAATAAATTTGTTTTGAAAATCTATAGTTGTCGGGTATGTTCATATCTTTAAATGTAATTTGATTTTTCTACTTTCAATTTGCATTTACTATTATTAGATTTGCATTTCTCAAATTTAATGAAAATTAGATTTAAATACTATCAATAGTTATAAACAAAATGATGTCAATAATTACCCTCACTACTGATTACGGCTTAAAAGACCACTTTGTTGGTTCGCTGAAGGGTAAAATCATTTCTGAACTTCCAGAAGCAAAAATTATTGATATTTCGCATGACATTGATCCATTCAACACTGCCGAAGCAAGTTACATTATTGGAGCCTCTTATTTGAGTTTTCCAAAAGGGACTGTACACTTAATTGGAGTCGATATTGAACGCAATAAAGAGAACCAGCATATCGCTATGCAATGGAACGATCATTTCTTTATTTGTGCCGATAACGGGATTTTAAGTATGCTTACGCAGAAGATTGTACCGCAAAAAATTGTCGAAATCAATATTCATGATCGGTTTCCCATTGAATTCAGTGATTTGGATATTTTTATTCAGGTTGCCTGTCATATTGCTAAAGGCGGTTTACTGAATGTTATTGGCAAAGAAATTCCTGCTGTTAAAGAAGTAACTGAATTGCAGCCTGTAGTTGCGGCAGATGGAAATTCATTAAAAGGCTACGTTATTTATATTGATCATTTTGGAAATGTAGTAACTAATATTTCAAAACAGCAATTTTTAGAAGTTGCAAAAGGTCGTCCTTATGAAATTGTGATGAAACCGAAAAGTATCAAAACAATTCTGCCTAATTATTCGGCTATTGCAACTTCAGACAAATATCCAATTAAAACTTATGAAGGTGAAAAACTGGCTATTTTTAATGAAGCCGGTTTTCTTGAGATTGCTATTTTTAGAAGTAATCCTTCTAAAGTGGGTTCTGCAAATAGTTTGTTGGGATTGAATTATCGTGATGTGATTACCATTAAGTTTTCGTAATTATTTATATGTCAAGTAAACTAAAAAAGATATTTTGAAATTTAATAAAATATTCTCCGTAATGCTGATTGTTTCGCAAATAGCATGTAACAATTATCAAACTGATTTAATTGAAATAGATCAATCATCCAAATTAACTCTTAAAGTTAATAGAGCATATAATGAAAGAGGAATCTATATATTGAATGATAAATATTATTTAAAGAGTTCACTCCTACTTCCAAAAAACATCAAAGGTATTCATATTGAAGATGATGCAATTTGGAGACCAAAAGGAGCAAAGAATATACCTCGTTTATCTGATATTGAAGCGCCTTTTGAGATTTTCAAAGAAAAGAACAACGACTCTATTTATCTTATTAAATCGAATGATACAATAATTTTGAGATTAGATAAGGTTATTGAATAATAAAAATGTTTTTAGCCCGCAGATTTTACGGATTGAACGGTTTTACACTGATTATATTTCGTCTTCTTGTCATTCCGACGAAGGAGGGATCTTCGCAAGTAACTCCGCAAAGATTGGTCTTTGCGAGGAACGAAGCAATCTCATTTACTTATTCAATTAGTGATCTTTTATTAGTGCGGTTGCTTCGTTCCTCGCAATGACAATATCGTAGAAAAACCATGTCTTTAGAATATTTTATTTTTTCTTAAAAAGAACAATCAATTTTGGTATTTTTGCGCACCTGTAAGACTTTTAGGTTTCGAACAAATCTAAAATCAACAATCTAAAATCTAAAATTGAATACATGTTCGTAAGGATAGTAAAAATGAGTTTTCACGAGGAAAAAATTCCAGATTTTCTGGAGAATTTTGAATCGGTGAAAGATAAAATACGAAATGCAGACGGAAATCGTTTTTTAGAATTGTATCAGGATAAAAATGACAAATGTATTTTCTTTACCTATAGTTATTGGGAAACCGAACAAGATTTAGAAAATTACAGACAATCTGAATTATTTAATACAGTTTGGGATTTTACAAAAAAACTATTCAATGCAAAACCAGAAGCGTGGAGTGTTGATAAAGTGGTTTCTCTAGTTTAATTTTTCAAATTGCTTCTTATGAAATATTTTTTAGTTGTATTTTTAATATTGTCTTTTAACGCTTATTCGCAAAATAAACGTCTTATTTTGGGAAAAGAATATGCACAAAAAGAGTTAAAAACAACATTATCAGAAGAAGCACCAGGTAACTATGTTGATAATGAAAGAATACTTTTAAAAGATAAAAGTAGTGCGATTAAAGTTGCTGAATCAATTTTATTTGGTATTTATGGAAAACAAAATATATTAGATCAAAAACCTTATGAAGTTTATTTTCTAGATAAATACTACTGGTTTATTGAAGGAACTTTGCCTGAAAATTCTAAAGGAGGAACTTTTTTAATTATAATTGATGCTCGAAATTCAAAAATCTTAAGAATTACACACGGAAAATAATTTCTATATTCCAATACTAAAAAGAATAAACAATTACACGATTAAACAAATAAACGAATAAACGTTATACATGAAATCAATCATTTTACGAGAAATAAAATCCTTTTTTGGTTCTCCTATTGGCTATTTGGTCATTGCGATTTTCTTAATCAGCAACGGACTGTTTTTATGGGTATTTGAGGGAGATTACAATATATTAAATACAGGTTATGCTGATTTAACTCCGTTTTTCACTTTAACACCGTGGATTTTAATTTTTCTGATTCCGGCCGTAACTATGAGAAGTTTCTCTGACGAAAGAAAACAAGGAACACTTGAATTACTTTTAACCAAGCCATTATCGATTTGGGAGATTGTAAACGGGAAATTTTTAGGTTCATTCTTCCTGATTATTTTGGCAATTATTCCAACTTTCATTTATGTAAAAGTAATTTCGAGTTTAGGTTTGCCAGAAGGAAATATCGATATGGGAAGCACAATTGGTTCTTATTTCGGATTATTGTTTTTAATTGCTTCATATTCTGCAATTGGAATCTTCACTTCTACTCTATCAGAAAATCAAATTGTTGCGTTTATTATTGCCGTGTTTTTATGCTTTTTATTTTATTTTGGGTTTGAAGGTTTGGCTTCATTAGTTCCGGGACAATCAAACATTATTTCGGCATTTGGAATGCAGGATCATTTTAAAAGTATGAGCCGAGGCGTTATTGATACTCGCGATGTGATTTACTTTTTAAGCATCAGCGTTTTGTTTTTATCTTTTACCGTTTATCAATTAAAATCTTTTAAAGCGTAATGAAAGCATCTAATAAATTAAATTTAAAGACATTAGGCATTACAATTTTTATTTTAATTGTTTTAAATGTTCTCGGAAGCTTATTTTTTCATCGTTTTGATTTAACGAAAGACAAACGATATACTTTATCATCAACTTCTTTACAAATCGTAAAACAGGTTAAAAATCCATTGTCAATTAAGATTTATATGCAGGGCGAACTTCCTGCAGATTTCAGACGTTTACAACTTGAAACTAAACAATTACTAGAAGAATTTCAGGCTTACAACAGCAATATTGTTTTCGAATTCGTTAACCCGATGGAAAACGGAGAAGACAATATGGAAGTTGTGAAATCACTTTACCAAAAAGGACTTACACCAATAAACATTACTGTTGACGATAAAGGAAAACAATCTCAGGAAATGGTTTTTCCGTGGGCAGTTGCCGTTTACAATAATAAAGAAGTTAATATTCCTTTGTTGAAAAACATTATGGGAGCTTCGACAACGCAAAAAGTAATTGGATCGATTCAGCATTTAGAATATTCAATTGCCGATGCGATCAATAAAATTACCAAAGACAGACAAAAGAAAGTTGCCATTATAAAAGGAAATGGCGAATTGTCTGAAATTCATATTGGTAAGTTATTGAGACAAATTAAGGAAAGTTATTATATTGGACCTTTTACTTTAGATTCTGTTGTGAAAGATCCAAACGGAACTTTAGCTGCTTTAGAAAAATATGATTTAGCCATTATCTCAAAACCAACTGAAAAATTCTCAGACGAAGAAAAACAAGTTCTGGATCAATTTATCATGAATGGCGGTAAAACTTTATGGCTGATTGATCAGGTTGCGGCAGATATGGACAGTTTATACAATCAGGCGGGCGCAACTTTGGCTTATCCAAGAGATTTGAATTTAAACGATATGTTCTTCAAATACGGATTCAGAATCAATCCTGATTTGGTTAAAGACGAAAACGGAAGCCCAATAAAACTGGCAACAGGAGAACAAGGAAGTGCTACTCAATATCAGGATTTTATCTGGAAGTTTGCACCACTGGTTCAGCCAGCAAGTCAGCATCCAATTGTAAAAAATTTAGGCGGAATCAAATTTGATTTTGCCAGTCCAATCGACACTTTAAAAAACGGAATCAAAAAGACTGTTTTATTGCAATCGTCTCAATATTCTAAAACAATTGGAACTCCATCTGAAATTAATCTAAATACTGTAACAGAGAAAACTTCACCGGCAGATTATGCTAATAAAGGAAATATAAATCTTTCTGTTTTACTAGAAGGAAGTTTTCATTCGGCATTTGAGAATCGTGTTTTACCTTTTAAAGAAAGTTCTTTTCAGGCTAAAGGAAAACCAACCAAAATGATCGTAGTTGCTGATGGAGATATCGCCAGAAATCAATTGGATAAAAACATGATGCCCGTTGAACTGGGCTATGACCAAAGAACCGGAAACCTTTATGACAATAAAGATTTTATGATGAATTGTGTCAATTATCTTCTTGATGATACAGGACTTATTAACATTAGAAGTAAAGATGTCGAACTGCCTTTATTGGATAAAGAAAAAGTTTACGAAAATTATACGACAACGCAATTCATAACTATCGGGCTTCCAATCCTTATTTTATTGGTTTTTGGATTAGTATTTACCTTTCTCCGAAAAAAGAAATACAGCCGATAGATGTTAATAAAAAAATTGCGAAACTAAGAATGTTTACGATATATTTGTAATCCATATTCCCAGCGCCTAAATGCTTGGGAATACCTCAAAAAATAAAACAAAAGAGATGAAATTTATAGTATCGAGTTCGTACTTATTAAAACAATTACAAGTTTTAGGTAGTGTAATTAACAGTAACAATACGTTGCCTATTTTAGACAACTTTTTATTTGAACTAAACAATAGTGAGTTGACTGTTTCGGCTTCAGATCTTGAAACGACAATGTCGGCTACATTATCAATCGATTCTAAAAGTAAAGGAAGCGTTGCTGTACCGGCAAAACTTTTACTTGAAATTTTAAAAACATTTCCAGAGCAGCCTTTAACTTTTACTGTTGCAGACAATAATACAGTTGAAATTAGTTCTAACTCAGGAAAGTATGCATTAGCATACGCTGCCGGAGAAGAATTTCCTAAGTCTGTAAATCTTGAAGATCCATCTGTAACTTTAGTTCCTGCTGATGTTTTGGCAACTGCTGTAAGTAAAACGATCTTTGCTGCAGGAAACGATGATTTACGTCCGGTAATGTCTGGAGTATTTTTTCAGTTCTCTCCAGAAGGTTTAACTTTTGTTGCTACAGATGCTCATAAATTAGTAAAATATGCCCGTGCAGATGTAAAAGCGTCTCAGGTTGCTGATTTTATTATGCCAAAGAAACCTTTAAATATCTTAAAAAGTATTTTAGGAAGTTCTGATGCTGAAGTGAAAATTGAATACAACGATTCGAATGCGACTTTCTCATTTGACAATTATATCTTAATGTGTCGTTTAATCGACGGAAAATACCCTAATTACGAAGCGGTAATTCCAAAAGAAAATCCAAACAAATTATTAATCGATCGTTCTTTATTTTTAAGCTCTGTTCGTCGTGTTGCGATTTTCTCAAACAAAACTACACACCAAATTCGTTTAAAAATTGCAGGAGCTGAATTAAATGTTTCTGCTGAAGATATCGATTACTCAAACAAAGCAGAAGAAAGATTGACTTGTGATTATCAAGGTGATGATTTACAAATTGGTTTTAACTCTCGTTTCTTAATCGAAATGCTGACAAACCTTCAATCTGATGTGATTATGTTGGAAATGTCATTGCCAAACAGAGCCGGAATTTTAACGCCTGCCGACGGTTTAGAAGAAGGTGAAACCGTAACAATGTTGGTAATGCCGGTAATGTTAAATAGTTAACATCAAAACTTCTTTTTGTTACAGGGATTTTTTTTAATTTGAAATTAAAGACATATCATTGTAAAAAAAAATATCGCTATTAACCAACCATTTTTTATACCTAGAAACCGCAATTCTTTAAAAGAGTTGCGGTTTTTTATTTTTGGTAAATTTGTTTCAGGTTTCAAGTTTTAAGTTTCAGGTTCGGTGTGAAATTTAAACGCAAAGCACGCTAAGTTTTTTTGATATAGATTGTATTTACAATGCGCTAAGTTCGCAAAGCTATATCTACACAAAGCTTTGCGAACTTAGCGGTTTTATAAAAACCTAACTTATTAAAAAATCTTAGCGTGCTTTGCGTTAAAAATTGCGTTAAAATATCAGCACAAAGTTTAATCGCATTTCAACCTGAAACCTGAAACTTTAAACCTGAAACAATTCACCAGTCTTTTAATCCTTCTTCTTGAAACCAAAATAATAGTTCAATCCAAATCCTAAAGTACGGCTGTCGTATCTGGTATTGGTACTTTCTACCTCACCTATCGCTTTTCCCATATTTACACCTGTGTAATATAGATTGATCGCCAAAGAATCATAATTTTTATCTGAAAGAATAATATCTATACCAAGCCCAATACCTACAGATTGCTGCCATTCTGTAACAATATCTTTTTTGGTTTTAGATAGAGACGGATTATTTTGATTGATTGTGGTATAATTCTGCTGAGCTTCGATTCTTGATATATTATAAGTAGGAAGAATTTGAAGAAGAACATCTCCTGCACTATATTCTCCGCAAGAAAGACATATTTTAGGTGTAAATCCAAAATTTAAAGCTTTAGCGTTTACTTTTGCTACACTTGTAATGTTTCCAACAGCATCTGTTTTATTATAATCTTCGAGAGCTCCATAATAATAAGTTACTCCAAACTCAGGTTTTAAGAACTTGTATACTTTAGTTTCTAAACCTAACCCGCCCTGAACATAACTGGAACCTTGAAAATCGGTATGACGATAAAAAGATAAATCAACAAAACCTCTAATCTGCGCATTAGAATTGGCTGAAAATAAGATCAATAAAAAATAGAAAATGTTTTTCTTCATAATAAATTTTATAATTACATCTAAATCAACAAATTAGTTTTCCATTGACTTTTGTACTAAAAATACTTGTTTTTTATATATGAAAAGGATTTTTCTTTTATCATAAAAGAATTATCTAAACTTGAAACAAAATGTTTACTACGCCAAAGCTTTGTCAAAGTTTAAAACTTTGACAAAGCTCTCAAACATGAAACCTGAAACTTGAAACAAATTTTTTAACTTTGTAACATGAAAATAGAAATTTGGTCGGACATCATGTGTCCGTTTTGTTATATCGGAAAAAGACAGTTGGAAACGGCTTTAGCTGAATTTCCAAATAATGATTTTGAAATTGAGTGGAAAAGCTTTCAGCTTGATCCAACTATTACTCCACAACCAGAAAAAGACGTTTATACGTATTTAGCAGAACGAAAAGGCATGTCTGTTGAACAATCAAGAGAAATGCATAAAGGTGTCGCAGAACGCGCTAAAAGTGCTGGTTTAGATTATAACTTTGATAAAGCGGTTATTTCAAATTCTTTAGAAGCGCATAGAATTATTCAATTGGCTAAAACTAAAAAATTAGGCGATGAAATGGAGGAAATCTTCTTTAAAGCTTATTTTACAGAAGGAAGAGACTTAAACGACGGTCCAACTTTAATTGAATTAGCTGAAAAAGCAGGATTGAGTAAAAATGATGTTTTAGAAGTTCTGGAAAGCGAAAGTTTATATTTAAAAGAAGTTCAAAGCGATATTAAAGAAGCACAGGAAATTGGCGTGCAAGGAGTTCCGTTTTTTGTTTTTGACCGAAAATATGCCGTTTCGGGCGCTCAGCCAGTTGAAGCTTTTGTTCAGACAATTAAAGAAGGTTTAAAATAATTGAAATTAAAATAGTAAAACAAAACGGATGAGTAAATTGCTCATCCGTTTTGTTTTAATTTAATCACAAAGAAAACTTACTGCTCCTAATAAGGCCGCAATTTCATTATCTGTAGAAATAGAAACCTGTATTTCTAAATCGGATTCTTTTATGGTTTTATTAAATGATGAAAGAAATAAATCACTCGCATTAGCAATTTTTCCGCCAATAATAATATGATCTGCTGAGAAATTCTTTATCCAAGGAATTACAACTTCGGCTAAATCTTCTCCCATTGTTTCAAATACTTTTACAGCTTGCTGATCTCCATCTTTAGCTAAATCATAAAGCTCTAAACCATTTTTAAGCGAAAAACCACTTAACGTTTTATAATGAGATAAAAGACCTCTCACAGAAACATAATCTTCGGCAATACCTTCTTTATATTCGAGATTGTAAATTTCTCCATCTGTTGGCACTTGGTTTCCTGTACTTATTGAAACTCCTTTATCGATAAAACAAGCTCCTAATCCTGTACCTAAAGTAACCGCCATTACTTTTTTAGAAAGATTTTCCTGTTGTTTAAAAACTTCTCCTTTTCCAAAACAAACGGCATCATTTTCAAAAAGCACCGGAAAATCATTTGGAAAATTAAGACTTTCTAGCAGTAATTCTCTAACATTCAATCCGTAGAAATGTTCGTATTTAGATTGATCTTTAATCCAGCAAATTCCTTTTTCATAATCAAATGGGCCGGGCATGCAAACAGCAATTCCTGTAATATTTTCAACTTTTGAGTTTTCAATTGCTGTATTAATCACTTTCTTCCAAATATCTATTACTTGATTTACAGGCAAATTAGAGTCAAATGATTCTTTATATAATGAAAGTTCCATTACTTTCATTTCTGTTTTATTGATAACCGCCGCGGTAATATGTGTTCCTCCTATATCTAGCCCAATGGCATATGATGTATTCATTTTTAATCGTTTAGCTTTTTAGTACTAGATATTTTTGTCTTTTAAAATTTGAGGATAATGAATACTTGTGTGTACAATCATTTCTCCAAATAGTGTATTTGCCCATGCAAACCATTTACGCGTAAATTTGTTTACATCGTCTTTATGAAATGATTCGTGCATAAATCCGGTATCGGCATTTGTTTTAATCAAATTACTGATGCATGTTTTAATCTCTTTTTCGTCTACACTTGTAATCGCTCTCAAAACAATACTCATTGGCCAGATTGTATCAACTCCGGTATGCGGACCGCCAATTCCTTCTCCGGCTTTTCCTTTATAGAAAAACGGATTGTTTTCTGAAAGCACAACTTTACGAGTATTTAGATATAAAGGATCGTTTGGAGCAATTGCACCCAAATAAGGAAGTGATAATAATGAAGGAACATTGGCATCATCCATCATGTGAAAACTGCCGAATCCGTTTACTTCAAAAGCAATGATTTTTCCGAATTTTGGATGTTCTATAATTCCGTTTTCTTTTAAACCTTTTTGAACCTGATCTCTTAGCTCTGTAGCTTTGGCAACCAAATCATTGTCTTTTAAAGCGGGTAAAGAGAAAATTTCGATTAAATAACCTAATACTTCAATCGCAAACATATTGCTTGGAATTAAATACCCAAACAAAGTACTGTCATCACTTGGTCTAAAAGTAGAAACAATTAAACCGCAAGGTTTTACCGGATAACCGTAACCACCTAACGGAACTCCGTCTGTAGCCCAGGCAGTTTGACGCTGAAAACTATATGGACCGCCTTTTCCATCTAATCTTTGCTGTTCTTTAAAAGTTTGCAGAATCAACAACATGGCTTCTTTCCATTTTGCATCAAACAAACTGATATCTCCGGTTTCTTTCCAATATCCGTGAGCTAGTCGAACGGGATAACACAAACTGTCAATTTCCCATTTTCTTTCGTGAATTCCGGGCTGCATTTTAGTCAGGTCGTTTTTCCATTCGCTTTCTTTGGTAAAATCTTTATAAAAAGCATTGGCATAAGGATCAAGCAAAATACATTTCGCCTGACGATTGATTACTCCTTTTACTAGTTCGGCTAGTTTTGGATCTTCTTTTACAAATGGAATATAAGGCCAAATCTGCGCTGTACTGTCACGCAGCCACATTGCATCAATATCTCCTGTAATTACGTATGTATCCGGTTTACCGTCGATGATTTCAAAATCGACTGTAGTGTCTAATGTATTTGGAAAACAGTTTTCAAATAACCAGGCCAATTCCGGATTTGCTATTTGTTTTTTGATTCTCACAATTGCCGCTTCGACTGCTTTACTTGTAAATTTTCTTTCGGCTAGCGGAGGTCTTTTACTGATAAAATCTTTTAAAGGAAACTGAAATGTATCTGAATTAAGTCCAAAAACATCCGTTTGAAGCGCTAATAATCCTGCGGAAAAAATTCCTGTATTTTTTATAAATTTTCTACGTGACTGCATAAATTTTACTTTGAAGTTGAATAAGAATATGGATACGCCTCTGATGTTGTACCTCTTTTTAAATTTGGAGAACTGGTCATGTCAAAATTCAATTCTCCGCCTTTTAATACATCAAAATGATTGATATAGTTTTTAGTATAAGATGCATTATCCCATTTCAATTCATTTACATACTTGCTTACATCTGAATTATTTGGGGCATTTATAATAAGCTGTTTTCCGTTTTCAAGCTGTAAAGTTGTTTTCTTAAATAATGGCGCGCCTAAAACGTATTCTTCTGTTGCGGGACAAACCGGATAAAATCCCATTGCAGAGAAAATATACCAGGCAGAAGTCTGTCCGTTATCTTCATCACCGCAATATCCATCTGGCGTTGGTTTGTATAATCGGTTCATCACTTCTCTTGACCAATATTGCGTTTTCCAAGGTTCGCCTGCATAATTGTATAAATAAATCATGTGCTGAATGGGCTGATTTCCGTGTGCGTATTGCCCCATATTCATGATTTGCATTTCTCTAATTTCATGAATAACAGAACCGTAATAAGTATCATCAAAAACCGGAGGCGTTGTAAATACAACGTCTAATTTTGAAGTGAATTTTTTCTCTCCGCCCATCAAATCAATTAACCCCTGAATGTCGTGAAATACGCTCCAGCTGTAATGCCAGCTGTTTCCTTCTGTAAAAGCATCTCCCCATTTAAACGGATTAAAGTTTGGCGGAAAACTGCCGTCTTTATTACGTCCGCTCATTAATCCGATTGACGGATTAAATAACTTTTTATAATTCATCATTCGCTTTTCAAGCAGATTGATTTCTTTTTTCGGACGATCTAAGGCTTTTGCTAATTTCCAGATTGCAAAATCATCATAAGCATATTCAAGCGTTCTGGCTGCATTTTCATTAATCTCAACATCGTAAGGAACGTATCCTAAAGTATTGTAATACTGTACTCCTTTTCTACCTACAGCTTCCAGCGGGCCTTCGTTATTGGCTCCGTGTTGCAAAGCTTCGTATAAAATATTAATGTCATAACCGCGTAATCCTTTCATATAAGCATCAGAAACTACTGAGGCAGAATTATTCCCCACCATAACGTTTCTAAAGCCCGGGCTCGACCATTCTGGTAAAAACCCGCCTTCTTTATAATCGTTTATTAAACCTTCCTGCATTTCTTTATTTATAGAAGGATAAACTAAATTTAGCAAAGGATATAAGGCACGGAATGTATCCCAAAAGCCTGTTCCTGCATACATATATCCCGGTAAAACTTTCCCATTATACGGGCTGTAATGCACAATTTGGCCTTCTTTATTTATTTCATATTGTTTTTGCGGAAAACAAACGGTGCGGTATAAACAAGAATAGAAAGTTTTTAACTGATCTTCGTTTGTATCTTCAACCGTAATTTTCCCTAAAACTTTGTTCCATTCGTTTTTAGATTGTGCCAAAGTTTCTTCGAATGATGCTGAACCTAATTCGTTCTTTAAAGTCAGTTCAGCTTGTTCCGGACTTATAAAAGAAGAAGCTACTTTTACGTTAACTTTTTCTCCTTTCTTGGTTTTAAATTCAACTATTGCACCTGTATGAAGTCCAACTGCTTCTAATTTGTCTTTAATCAAAACTCTATCAATACAAGTATAATTTGTTGCAAATGGTTTATCAAATATTAAAACAAAATAGTTTTTAAAGTTTTGAGGAACGCCGCCGCTGTTACGGGTTGTATAACCGATAATTTTATTTTCTGACGGAATTATTTTGATATAAGATCCTTTGTCGAATGCATCAATTACAATTGAAGATTTTTCGTTTTCAGGAAAAGTAATTTGAAAATGTGCTGCTCGTTCTGTAGTAGTAATTTCTGTTGTTACATCATAATCAGCCAGATAAACGCTGTAATAATAAGGCTTTGAAACTTCTGCTTTATGACTGAACCAACTCGCTCTTTCCTCTTCGGCGAAAGCCACTTTACCTGTAACAGGCATAATCGAAAACTGACCGTAATCATTCATCCACGGTGAAGGCTGGTGCGTTTGCTTAAATCCTCTTATTTTTTCTGCGGTATAGGTATACGCCCATCCGTCGCCCATTTTACCGGTTTGCGGTGTCCAGAAATTCATTCCCCAAGGCCTGCAGATTGCGGGATAGGTATTCCCGTTTGAAAGATTATGCAGCGACTGCGTTCCCATTAACGGGTTTACATATTCTACGGGTTCTTTAACTTGTGCATTTACAGAAATGCAATACTGTATTAATCCAAAAAAAATTAAACTTTTTATTTTCATAGTTTTTGTTTTTTTATGCTATACGCTTTAAGCTGTAGGCTTTAGGCTAAAAATCTAAAATCTAAACTCTTAAATCTAAAATCAATTAGACCTGTTTTCTTTCTTTACTCCAAATGTCAAGGATGGCTTGCTTCCCATATATAATTTGAATTCTCCACCTTGAGCTATCATTTCTTGTGTGATATATGATTTTGTATACGGTTGTCCGTTATACTCTGCTCTTTGAATGTAAATATTATCAGCGCTGTTATCAATTGCATTTATTTTAAATGAAATTCCTTTTTTATAATTTATAACTGCTGTATTTACTAACGGACTTCCTAAAACGTAAATTCCGTTTGCAGGATTTACAGAATAAAACCCCATTGAAGATAAAACATACCAAGCCGACATTTGACCTAAATCTTCGTTACCGCATAATCCGTCTGGTTTTGTTGAGTAAAATTTATCATCTATTTCACGGATTAATTTTGCCGTTTTCCAAGGCTGTCCTGCAAAAGCATACAAATACGGAATATGATGATTCGGTTCATTTCCGTGAGCGTACTGCCCTATTAAACCGCTGATATCTGGTGAAACATCTTCTCCTTCTACTTTATCGGTTATTAAAAACAGAGCATCCAGTTTGTTTAAAAAGCTCTCTTCACTTCCAAATAAATCGATTAGACCATAAGGATCCTGAGGAACTAACCAAGTATACTGCCACGCATTTCCTTCTACATAATCATCTTTTCGATGTGCTGATGAAAGCGGATTAAATGGTGTTCTCCATTTTCCATTGGTTAATTTACCTCTCATGAAAGTAGTTTCTTTATCAAAATAAAGTTTGTATAAATTGGCTCTTTTGGTGAAATAAGTATAATCTTCTGTTTTATTTAGAGCTTTTGCCATTTGTGCAATACAATAATCATCGATTGCATATTCAAGAGCATTTCCAACAGATTCCAGCATTTTATCGGCTGGGATATATTCTAATTTCTGAACATAATCCATTCCGTCGCGGGTTTGCATGGCTGTTTTTTTGATGGCTTCGTAAGCTAATTCGGTATCATAATCTCGGTATCCTTTTAAGTATGCATCGACAATAACAGCAATTGAATGATTTCCGTTCATTGTATTGGTTTCATTGCCCATTAAATGCCAAACAGGTAATCTTCCTTGCTGCAGATAAATTGCCAAAAATGATTTAACAATATCATTAATTTTTTCCGGCTGTGTAATCGTGTATAAAGGATGTAGACCGCGATACGTATCCCAAAGTGAAAAAGTCGTGTAGTTTGTAAAATTCGCTTTTTCGTAGACTTTTTTATCTGTTCCCAGATAATCTCCGTTGGCATCATTGAAAATAGATGGCGCAAACATGGTGTGATACAAAGAAGTATAGAAAACTTTCATTGTTTTTTCGTCTCCTTTTATCTGAATTTTATTAAGCTCTTTGTTCCATTTTGAATTGGCTTCTTTTGCTGTTTTATCAAAATCCCAAGTCGGAATTTCGGCTTTAATATTCGCTGCAGCATTCTCTGAACTTACCGGAGATATTCCAACTTTTACCAGGACTTGTTTGTTTTTTAATGTAGCAAAATCTAAAATCGCTTTCATTTTTAAACCTTCACCTCCATGACCTCTTACCACAGCAGTACTATCATATAAAACAATATTTGTTATTGGTTCAGAAAATTCCATAGAAAAATAAATACGTTGATCTGCTGCCCAGCCCGCAGAATAACGATAACCTTCAATTTTAGTTTCATCAACTTTTCTTATAAAGGTTTTTACGGGTCTGTCCCAGCCAATTCCGTCTGCAAGGTCTACTAAAACATGAGCATCATCATCTGAGTTGAAAGTGTATTTATGAAAACCTACTCTTTCACTCGCAGTTAATTCTGCTTTGATGTTGTATTTATCTAATAAAACGCTGTAATATCCAGGTTTTACAATTTCGTTATTATGAGAGAAATAAGAGCCATAACCGGTTGTCATGTCTTCTTTTGTTCCTTTGGTAAGTGCCACTTTTCCTGATACCGGCAAAAGTAAAATATCATTTAAATCACCAATTCCTGTTCCGCTTAAGTGTGTATGCGTAAATCCTAAAATTGTATTACTCGCATAATTATAACCACTGCACCAATCCCAGCCTTCAAAAACATTTACAGGCCCTAATTGCACAGCTCCAAATGGAACATTTGCACCAACAAATATGTGACCGTGACCCGCAGATCCTATCAACGGATTTACATATTGTGTGTAATTTATGTCTGTTGTTTTTGTTTGTTTTGTTTGTTTTGTGTGTTTTGCCTTTTTATGCTGTGATATTGCTGGATTTGCAAAAAATAGGTTTAAAGCTAAAAAGCCGCTAAATATTATTCTCATTTATTTTTATTTTTGATTGCGTAATGTTTTAGCCCACTGATTGCAAGGATTAAACAGATTGACGCAAATGTTTTTTAATTTATATGTGTTAGACGCACTGCTGTGCGTCTGTACGGAAAATCTTTGTCACTTTTATTATATTGGTTTAGCCCACGGATTATGCGGATTAAACAGATTTACACGAATGTTTTAATTTCTATGTGTTAGACGCACTGCTGTGCGCCTCTACGGAAAACCTTTGTCGCTTTGTCACTTTGCCCCTTTGTCACTTTCTTAGCAACTTAGAACCTTAGCCTCTTAGTACCTTCCTAAAATCTCATATAGAGAAAAAACCTTAATCTCCGGATTAACAATTTTCCCTTCAAATGAAATTATTTTCTCTTCTCCGGCGGCTAAATCTATGTAATTATCGCTCCATTTTCCGGTGTATCCTTTCATGGAAATGTAAACATATTTTGCCTGCTTTTGGGCTTTTAAAATTACTTTATTTCCTTTTATCTGCCAGCTTATTTTCGGGTCTTCTAATTTTAAATCTATTGGGCGTGTAAGATCAATTTCTGGCGTTTTATCATCTCTGTACGCTTCCCGAATCGCATACCAACCTGCTTTTGGCTGTCGGTTATCATAATCTGTTATACTCCAGCTTGCAACGGGCCAGCAATCGTTTAACTGCCATACTAAAGTTCCCATATTATAAGGCGCTTTAGATCGATGAATGCCTACTATATTTTTTATTGAATAATATTGTAAACATTGTGTCAGATACGTATAATCTTCCACATTCATCTTTTTTATTTTGGTTGAATCGATAAAATATCGGTTCAAATACGAATTCAGTTTTATAAATCCTTTGCCTGATTTTTGATGCGCATTTATTACATCTGAATATAAATGTCGGTCTTCCGGCAATGTGAAATTTTCTATAGAAGAATAATTCGGCATAGACAACATTCCGTATTCACTCACAAATCGTCCTGTTTTTTTCTGTGTTGCTTCAATATCTTCTAATCCCCACCATAAACCCCAATAATGGCTGTCTCCTTCGGTAATACTTTTTTGTTTGGACCAATGATGTAAAGGCGAAGAACTTAAATACGGACGTTTATCATCGACTTCTTTAACCCATTTTGGAATACTATCGTGAAATAAACGAACGTAATCGTGCCACAAACGGGTTGAATCTTGTTTTGACAATTTCATACTTCTCATCCATCCCCAATTTTTAAAGGCTTCGTCAGATTCGTTATTGCCGCACCACAAAACTATACTTGGATGATGGCGCAGACGTTTTACCTGATATTGCACTTCTTCTTTTACATTATCAAAAAATGCTTTATCGCCGGGAACCATTGTGCCGGCAAACATGAAATCCTGCCAGACATTAATGCCGTATTTATCGCATAAATCATAAAAATAATCGTCTTCATAAATTCCGCCGCCCCAAATACGAAGCATATTCATATTCGCATCTTTGGCAGATAAAACTACTTTTTCGTATTCTTTTTTAGTTAACCTTGAAAGAAATGCATCTGACGGAATATAATTGGCACCTTTCATATAAACCGGTTTTCCATCAATCTTAAAATAAAAAGATCGGCCAAGACTATCCGGTTCTTGTACTAATTCAATTTTACGATTAAGAACGTATGGTTTCTCTGGAGTTTTTTCGTCATAAGCTTCAAGTCTCGGCGTTTTCCAAATTCCGCAAGTTGTAAATTTTGGTCCCCAATCCCATCCAAAATGATATTGTGCTTTGCGAACATAAGCACGCGAATTGTCTGGAATTTTAAAAGGCAGATCTTTTTTAGCAAGCGAATCAACAACATTTTGTGCCGATTGAAATACTATAACTAAATTATTATCACCAGATTTGAGTACCTTTTTGACATCAACACGCCATTGACGAAACATATTATCAGCTTTTAAAACCAGCTGATTATTTAGGTATACAGATGCATACGTATCTAATCCGTCAAAAACCAATTCTGTGTTTTTCTTTTTCAGCATTGCTGCCGCAACTTTAAATGTGGTTTTATATTCCCAGTTTTTGCGTTCTATCCACAATAACTTCTTTTCGTTGTCCCTGTAAAATGGATCTGGAATTAATTTATTGTTGAGTAAATCGGTATGGATTTCTCCCGGAACTGTCGCTGGAAACCACTTTTGTGTTTTTTCTTCCCGATAATTCCAATTGTTCTTCAAATCAACATTTTGAGCGAAAGCTGTCCATGAAAAATTTGAAAGACAAAGGAAAATTATCCAAAGAAATTTTGTTTGAAAATTCATTTTATTCTAATACTATTTATACCTTTTAAAGTTACTAAAAAAGGCATAATAATTTAATCATTTGGCAGTTTAGAGAAGGAATTGAACGTACTAAAGTTATTCCTTCTCCTTAGAATTTATTTTTCGTTATTAACTCAAAAAAACAACTCGAAATATTTTCTTTTACTACTGCCTTATGTATGCTTTTAATTTGATTTGGGTTGTTTTTAATTCTGATTATCAATGAACTTTAAACATCTGTATTGTTGTGAGATTTTTTTATTTTTTGAAGATAATCCCATCTTTTTCAGCAGAGCACTCTTTGCTGCTGCGAAAAAAAAGGTTTTTAAATCAATAAATTAAACTCGTTTAATACGGATTGTTATTACCCCATTTATAAAGAGATTTAAAAATAAGCCGGGCATGCTCAGTACCCGACTTATTTTAACTAACCAACCAATTTAAAAATTATTTATCCCACCAGATTCTAGTGGTCATTAAATCTAAACCTTGACGTTGAATTGCTTCTCTATAATTAGCCGCGTTTGTAACAAGCTCTGACTGATCATAAATTAATCTTCTTGGAATAGTTCCCTGTGTATCTCCTGTTGGGTCATTAACCGGAACTAATACTGGGTAACCTGTTCTTCTGTATTCTGAAAATGCTTCAAAACCATTGAATAATAAAACAATCCATTTTTGTGTAATAATCTGCTCGATTTTTTGTGCATCTGTTCCAGCAGTTTTATAAGGATACGTTGTGATGTAAGTGTTGTATTCTGCTGTTGTAACTGCAGGCACTTTATCTCCAAAAATGGTTAAAATATTCATTGCAGCTTTTACTCCGTTTTCATAATAAGTCTGTGCAGATCCGCCAACATTCCATCCTTTTACTGAAGCTTCTGCCAATATAAATTGAACTTCTGCATAAGACATAATTAATGTAGGTGCGTCTAAACGTAATACTGTTGATGTATTAGGATCTGAGAAAAGTTTTTTGTCTCCTCCCGGAAATTCTTTAGCATCATTAGCTAAACCTTGCTGACTTGCCGGATTGTTATTTCCTGTAGCTTCCAATTTTGCATAAATTCTTAAACGTGGATCGTTTGTGTTTTTCAACAAATCGATAAATGTTTTACTGAATTTGATGTTTGATTCTCCACCATTTAAGTCATTTCTAACCCATGAAGAAGTAATTGGATTTGTTTTAACCCCAGCAGGACCTGCATCGTGTTTTAAAACTAAACTATCATCATTTGAAGTAAAAACTCCTTTTGAGTATGCTTTTTCTACATATTCTTTTGCTTTCGCAGGATTTACTTTAGACAAACGCATTGCTACTCTCAACATTAAAGAGTTTGCTAGTTTTTTCCATCTTGCTACATCACTTTGGTAATACAAGTCGGCATTGCCTACAAATGGTTTTCCAGCATCTAAAGCAGTTCCTGCTTCATCCAATTCTTTTAAAAGATCATTGTAAATAGCTTCCTGCGTATCGTATTTTGGAGAAAAAACGTTTCCGTTATATCCTTTTCCAGCGTCGAAATAAGGAACTTCACCATACGTATCTGTTAATTTTTGGAACAAGAAAACTTTCATGATTCTACAAGCCTGAATCATATTTGAATTTTCAGGAGTATTATCTATTACTGATAATAATTGGAAAATTTGGTTTAATCCTTTTCCGTATGTTTCACCAAAAAGTGCTGCTGAATATTCAGAAGAATACGTGTACTTAGAACCTGGTCCTCCAAGTGAAGAAAACTGCTGTACGATTTGTGCAGCGTATAAGTTATTTCCTCTGGTGTTAGAAAAATCTTGTCCGTCAACATAGATCTCTGCAAGTGTAAACATTGATTTTACAGCTGGATCTGTTAATGCATTTGGATTCTTATTCATTTCTTCGAATCCTTTATCGCATGAAGCTAATGTCAAGGCACTAACAATTGCGACACAAAATATTTTTATATATCTATTTTTCATCTTTTTAAATATTAGAATTTGACATTAAGAGCAAAACCATAATTTCTTGTCAATGGCATTGAAGCTCTCTCCATACCTTGTGCATTACTATTAGAATAGTTTGACTCTGGATCAATGTTTGGCACTTTGTCATAAATTGTCCATAAATTATGAGCAGAAAATGCTAAACTAACAGACTGAAATGGTGTTTTTTGTAAAAACATTTTTGGAAAATTATAAGCAAAAGAAATCGCTCTTAGTTTCACAAAATCAGCATCGTATACAAAGTTTGATGTTACATCACTATAACTTCTCCAGTAATCGTATGCAGAAACTGTTGTGTTAACAGCGTTTCCGTTTACATCTTTTCCGCTTACTGCTACACCGCCTTCACGTCCTGGAAGTGTCATTTCAGATAGTCCGTAACGAGCTCCTAACTGGTTTGTTGCAGAATAGATTTCTCCTCCAAATTTAGCATCAACAAAAACTGAAAGTGTAAAGTTTTTATAAGAGAAATCATTTGAAAGTCCCATTGAAGTTGGTGCAACACCTTGTCCAGCAATGATTAAATCTCCTCTCATGAATTTACCGTTTGTATCAAGAACAATATTTCCGCTGGCATCTCTTAAATAATCATACGCTTTAATAACTCCAAAAGGCTGCCCTTTTTCTAAAACTACGTTAGCTCTACCGTCTCTGTTTCCTTCTAATGATTTTGTTGTAATTTTATCAGAAAGGCTGATAACTTCACTATCATTATAAGCAAAATTATAACCTACGCTCCAAGCAAAACTTGGTGTTTTTATTGCTTTTACACTAATAGCAAACTCCACCCCTTTGTTCAGGATTTCTCCAACGTTGATTTTTGTAGTTCTGTAACCAGAAGCCTGAGAAACGTCAGCATCTGTAATATCATTTGTTGTTTTCTTGTGGTAGAAAGTCAAATCTGTACTTACTCTGTTATTGAAGAATGTGTTTTCAAAACCAAATTCGATTGTACTTACATTGTAAGGTTTCAAAGTTCTGTTTGGAATTGTTTCTCCATTAACTCCTAAAATTGGCTGTCCTAAAGAATCTGTTTGTCCGTCTGGCGTAGTATAAGTCAATGCTAAAGCATAAGCTTCTGGCAATGCACCTCCAACGTTACCCCAGCCTGCTCTGAATTTTCCGTAAGAAATCCATTCAGGAAGACCTATAACTTCAGAGTAAATAAAACTTGAACTTACAGAAGGATAAAAAGTACTGTTGTTTTTAGGATCTAAAGTTGAAAACCAATCCTCACGACCTGTTAAACTTACATATAAGAAATCTTTGTATCCAAGATCAGCAGAGTAAAAAAGAGAGTTTACTTCACTTTCAGAAAATAATTTTTCTGTTTTGTCCGGCTGTGTATTTCCGTAGAAATATTCGAATGGAACAATAAAGTTGTTTCCTTTCATTTTAATACCGCTGTATCTGTTATGTTGACGGTTTGCACCAATGAAAGCATCTAAAGAAAGGTTTTTAACAATATTACCTTTGTACCCTAAGAAACCAGAAGCATTTACCTCAGAACGAGTTTCGATTCTGTTTTCGATAGATCCGCCTGGGCTGTAGTTAATTCCAGTTGGTTCGATTTCAGTATATTCGTAGTTGATATCATCAATTCCAAGTACACCTTTCGCATAAATCTTATCTGTAATATTGTAAGTTACTTTTGCAGAACCAATAAAACGTTTTCTAAGGTCATCGTTTAATGGTGATTTTGTTGCAAAATAAGGGTTTGTATGATATACGTTTGCTCCTAAAAAATCTTCTTCACCCCCGTTTGCATCATATGGATTACTTAACCATCTAATATCAGAACCTGGTGTCATGAAAGTAGTTGGGAAAGATGGGTTTCTTGGCGAGTCATTCAAATAAGGTCTGTTATGACTTTTCTCAGAAATATACTGTGCATTACTTTCGATGCTGATACTTTTATTTGGAGATGAATTTAAACTTAATGCCACGTTATTTCTACCAAAAGTAGTTCCCGGCATGATAGATTCATCTTTAGTATTTCCGAAAGATAATCTGAAATTAGTTGTTTCATTTCCTCCAGAAAGTGCTAAAGTATTACTGAAAGAATACCCGGTTCTGTAGAAATTTTCAACATTATCTTTTCCGTATGCTTTATAAGGTCTGGTTGTACCGTCTAAACCAAGAGAAGGTGTTCCATCATATTTATCACCCCAAGCAAAATAGTACGAATCTCTAAGTTCCTGCAGATTTGTAAATCTTGTTGGAACGCCACTTGCATTTGGAGCTCCAGCACCATATTGATCCTGCCAGTTTAAAAGACTTGCTGGTGTATTAAAAGTTGAATTTGTGTTGAAATCAACTCCAATTCCAGTTCCGTTTTTACCTTTTTTAGTTGTGATTAAGATAACACCATTTGATCCTCTGTACCCGTAAAGAGCAGAAGCGGCACTACCTTTTAATACTGACATCGAAGCAATATCATCTGGATTGAAAGAAGACATACCATCACCCTTGTCGGCACCTCCCCACATTCCTGCATTTCCTTGTTGTGTATTGTCAATTGGAATTCCGTCTACAACATACAATGGCTGGTTAAGCCCTGATGCAGAAGTTGCTCCACGAATAACAACACGGCTTGAACCAGATGGTCCTGTAACCGGAGCAGAAACGTTTACCCCCGCAATTTTACCTTGCAAAGCATTTCCTAAGTTAATTTCTTTATTTTTTGTCAGGTCGTCGCCTTTAAGTTCTCCAACGGCGTAACCCAGACTTTTCTTTTGTTTTTTCACTCCAAAAGAAGTTACTACAACATCTTTAAGTTCTTGTGTAGTTTCTGTTAAAGTAACAGCAGCTCTTGTTTCATTTTCCTGAAGTACTACTGACTTTGACTCAAATCCTATTGAAGATACGTTTAGGGTAACTTTACCTTCAGGAACATTCATTCTAAAACGCCCTTCGGCATCTGTAATTGCACTAAATGGTTTTCCTTGAACCTCGATTGATGCGGCAACAATTCCTTTGTTCTCTGCATCTGTTACTATGCCTGTTATTAATCGGTTTTGAGCCGCAGCACTTAAGCTGCCCAACAATACGATTGCCAACACTGCTAATATTCGTTTCATAAGCATTTTTTTTGGTTTGGGTTTTGGATTTTGTTTTGTTCGTTTGTGTTTGTTTTTGTTTTGTGTTTGTTTAAATAATTAATAAAATTTTGAACTTAATTGTGGATATAGAACCTTTCGGACAATACGGTGAATATTCAAAAAACGCGTTATCTTATGGTTTTTTCTTTAAAAAATACTTCTTAAAATACGGCGTTAACACCAGTAAATTCAAGGGTTGTTTTAACTAAATCGATTTAGTGAAATGACTAAAAAAATAGTCTTCTTCTTATTTTTACATTTTTCTCTTAAACTGATTCCCTAATGATCAATTTTCCTTTTTTGAGGACTTTTTCTATTTTAAAATCTTCATAATTTGTCATTTGGCTCATCAGCAATTGTATTGATTTTACGGCTATTTCTTCTATAGGCTGAGCAATTACTGAAATCATTGGCGTATGCAGTTCGAAACTGTCATGATCATCAAAACTTATTACAGCAATATCTTCCGGAATTTTATAATTTAAAATTCTGCAGGCCTGAAGCCCGGCAAGTCCCAAATAGTTAGATAAAAACAATACCGCATCAATTTCAGGATTTTCCTTAAAAAAATTGACAATGGAATCAATCCTGCTTTTTTCACTTACCTGATATTCTAAATGCAGCGTAAAATTTTCATTATAAATTCCTTCTTCTTTTAGAGCTTCTATATATCCTTTTTCCCGTAATTTCATCTGGATCATTCCAGTTTTAATATTTACAACGGCTATATTTTTTCGGCCTTTTTCAATTAAATACTTAACAGCAGAATAAGAACCTTCATAATTATCCATTGCCACGTGGCTTACTTTTTGATTGGCAAAATACCTGTCAATTAGTACAACCGGTTTTTGCATTTTTAAAAGCATACCAATGGTTCGCTCTAAATTTTTTGTTGGTGTAATAATAAATCCTTCAACATTTGCCTGCAAAAGGCTCTGCACTAATTCTTCAGAACGATCATTGTCATCACCTGTGCTGCAATAGAAAACCCTGTAATCTATATTTTTTGCTTCATCTTCAATTACTCTTGCCAAATCTGCAAAAAACTGGTTGGCTATATCTTCAACAATAAGTCCAATTGATCTTGTTTTTCCAGTTCGCAAACTGCTCGCAATCATGCTTGGTTTATACTGAAGTTTTTGGGCAACGTCCTGAACTTTTTTTATTACCGGCGGACTTATCGCCATTTTCTCTCCTTTACCATTGATAACAAAAGATACTGTAGAAATAGATACCTCTGCCTGTTTAGCAATATCTTTAATTGTAATCTTTTTCATCAGGTATTATTTATATTCTTGACTATTTTAGTACATGGCAAATATAGCAAACGAAACCAACAAAATCGTTTTAGTAAAATTTATTTTCAAAAAAATGATTTTTTTCTCCCAAAATAAAACAGAATTATCAGTAATCACGGTATTTTACTCACTTATTTCCATTTTGACTATAATAACGTTTTTAATAGTAAATGTGATAATTTGATAAGCTTTTGATGTGTTTTTAAGTTATTTTTTAGCTCTTATTTTGAAAAAAAATCTTCTTGAATTTTTGTTAATTTTAACTATTCTTTCAAAATTTGAAACAAAACTTAATGTGTAGTTTTAACGCAAAGCACGCTAAGTTTTTTTACATATAATTTTATAAAAAAAGTTCGCAAAGCTTGGTGAGTACAAACCTTTGCGAACTTTTCATATTGTAAATACAAAATATTGCGAAAAAAACTTAGCGTGCTTTGCGTTAAAAAAACATTCAGTTCAGAATCTAAAATCTAAAATCATATAACTCCCATCTTCTGCATTAAAAAAGTCGCGCTTTTATTTTTACAGATTCCGCTGCGGAGTTTATAGTCGAAATGCAGTTCGTTATTTTGAATCTCGACTTCAAAACATTGATTCGTTAAAGTTTCCGGATAATCATTAGTTGTTAAGCAGACTTCGATATCGTGTGTTGCAATGGCACCAATTGCTTTTTTGCCAATAACTTTTTTTACAACTTCAATAGTTCCGTTACGTTTATCATCAGAATTTGTTCCTCTTAAAATCTCATCTAATAAAACAAAAGCAGGGCCTTCTTCCAAGGCGTCCATAATTTGTTTTAGACGTTTGATTTCTGCAAAGAAATACGATTCGCTATCTGCCAAAGAATCTGATAATCGCATTGAAACTAAAACTGGAAGTGGATGAATATTAGCTTTTGAAGCACAAACAACTGAACCAATTCCGCCAAGAACCATATTAATCCCTAAGCTTCTTAAAAACGTACTTTTTCCAGACATGTTAGAACCGGTTAAAATCATAAAAGATTCCGGATAAAAATGAGTGTCATTCCCTACTCTTGTCGCTGGATTTAATAACGGATGACCTAAATTTTCAAACCCAATTTTATATTCTGAATTGATTTCAGGAAAAACAAAATCTGCATTGTTGAACGCTAAATTTGCGAAACTATTTAAAGCTTCAAATTCTCCAATAATATTAATCCAGTTCTCTAGTTCATGCGCGTAATCTTCTTTCCATTTTAAAAGCGCTTTTAAAACATGCAGATTAAACAGGAATGATCCGTTAAAAACAATAGCAGTAACAAAATTGCTAATCGTATCCATTCTAGAAAACAACTCTGATAATTGTTTTAAATGAGAACTCACTGATGCATTTTTAGAAACCAATTGTTTTTGTAATGCAATAAGTTTTTTAGATTCAAATTTTTCCAATTCTATCTTTTGAACCAATAGACTATAATGTTTAATCGTTTTATCAATATTATCTGCTTTGGCAATTTCAGATTGAATTCGTTTTAATGATCTTCCCAAAACAATTAAATTGAAAATAAAAATATAAGTCACGTAAGATAAAAGATTCGCTTTTGAAGTAATGAAGTAAGCAATTACAAAACCGAAAAAGAGTGCCGGAAGAATAAAAGACAGTGAAATTAAAACTTTAGATAAAGAATTATTTTTAAATGAAATCCAATGAATTAATGAGTCATAAGCACTTTTACTGTCAGTACTTACAATGGCAAGAGCTTCAAAATCCTGACGCCAGTCTATTTTGATTTTTAACTCCTTTATGGCTTCCTGATTTTCAAGAATAACTTCATTAGATGATAAACTTAATAATTTATCTGCTAATGTTTTTTTACCGATAAAAACAGCGGTTCTGTTTAAATTTTGAAATAAGGAGTGTTCTCCAAAAATATCCAGATCATAAGCATAAGGATGATGAAAATCATTGAATTCAATTCCGTTTTCAAAAGGAAGTTTTTCTCTTTTTAAGTACGATATTTCATCTTCATTAATTTTTAAAATAGCTTTTGTCAATTCTCTTTTAAAAGATAATTTTGAATGGATTCGCATTAAAAAAAGAAAACCAGCAAAAGATAAAAAAGCAGTTATGGCATATCCAATTTCATTAGTTTTGATGTAATAAAACAACATAAACAAACAAAAAAATATGCTTAAAAGTCGCAGAAGACTTATGCTGTTGTACCTTTTGCTGGTTTGATTAAAAACTTTTGAATAATGCTCGACCTTACTTAAATATGCTTCCATTTTTTAAATTTAATGAAATACAAATATAGGTTTTACACTTTCAAAAAAGCTATTCATTTAAAGTAGAATTTTAATTCTCATGCATTATCAATACTGGAATAGAAACTTCTTTTGTAATTTTTTGACTAAAACTTGAATCGAAAATAGATTCAAAGAAAGATCGTTTATGTGTAATTGTAGTTAAGATGTCAATGTCTTTAAAAAGCACAAAATCAAGAATTGTTTCTTTTACTTCGTCGCTTGGCAACACCAGAAATTCTACATTTTCGTTGGCAAATTCAGTCTGCCATTCTTTAATCGTCATATCGGAAACATCTGTAGTCGAAGATCGAACATAAAGACTTTTTACTTTTGCATCTGTTTTCTTCGCAATTTTAAGTACTTTTCTAAGTTCAGCTTTATCTTTTTCACGATACCTGGTCGTAAAACCAATTGTTTTGATTTTCTTAAATTTAGCATCAATCGGAACGCATAAAACCGGAACTTTTACTTCTGAAATTACCGAATTTGTATTAGATCCGGTAAAGAATTTTGTCCAGTCAGAAACGCCTGTAGTTCCCATTATTACAAAATCAATTTCATCTTCTTCAACCGCATTTTTCAGGTTATAAATCAAGTCACCATCCATCAGTCGGTGTTTTATTACGATGTTTTCAAGATTACGTTCGGCTGCAATTGCCCGAAGTTTTGGAATTTCATCCTTAAACATTTCAAATTTTGCCAATTCTATAGAACTGTATATCGATGCATAATTTTCTGGAAAAAACTGGCTGTCATAAACCGGAATCTCAAATGTATGCAATAAAACAAGTTCGGCTTTGACAACTTTGGCAAATTCTAAAGCGTGCACAAACGCATTTGTGGCTGCTTCAGAAAAATCGGTAGGGAATAATATCTTTTTCATTTTATTTCAGATTATAGGTTTGTTACTCAAATTTAATCATTCTAAATCCAAAACAACCTGATAATTATCAGGAATTTAACAGTTAATGATTTCTTAAATAATTGCCGGTTTGAACCTTTTTAAGAGATAACGAACCTGTGATTAAGACTTTAGAATTTTCTGCTTTTTTCTTACCTTTGCACCATGATAAATCAAGATTCTATAGTAGCATTAGCGACTCCTTCTGGAGCCGGAGCTATTGCTATCATTCGTATTTCAGGCGCTGAAGCTATTTCAATAGGAAATTCTGTTTTTAAATCCATAAAAAATAAAGACTTAACGAAGCAAAAAACACATACTTTGCATTTGGGTCATATTATCGATAATGAAAAAACACTTGATGAAGTTTTAGTTTCTGTTTTTAAAGGACCGAACTCCTATACAGGTGAAGATACGATCGAAATTTCATGCCACGGATCTACTTATATTCAACAGCAGATTATTCAGTTATTATTGCGAAAAGGTTGCAGAATGGCTGATGCTGGAGAATTTACATTAAGAGCTTTTTTAAACGGAAAACTGGATTTATCGCAAGCGGAAGCGGTTGCCGATTTAATTTCATCAGATAATGAAGCATCTCACCAAATTGCCATGCAGCAAATGCGAGGTGGTTTCAGCAACGAAATTGCCAAATTACGTGAAGAACTTTTGAATTTTGCTTCTTTAATTGAACTGGAATTAGACTTTGCAGAAGAAGATGTAGAATTTGCAGACAGAACGCAATTTCATGAATTATTAAATAGAATTGAATTTGTTTTAAAACGTTTAATAGATTCATTTGCAGTTGGAAATGTTATTAAAAACGGAATCCCAGTTGCCATTGTGGGAGAACCAAATGTTGGTAAATCGACTTTATTGAATGCTTTATTAAATGAAGAACGCGCCATCGTTTCTGACATTGCCGGAACAACCCGCGATACTATTGAAGATGAATTAGTTATTGGCGGAGTTGGATTTAGATTCATTGATACTGCCGGAATTCGTGAAACCAAAGATGTTGTAGAAAGCATTGGAATCAAAAAAACTTTCGAAAAAATTGAACAGGCTCAAGTTGTAATTTTCTTGTTTGATGGTTTCAAATTTCAAGTTTCAGGTTCTGACTATATTGTTGAAATTGAAAAAGTCAAAAATAAATATCCTCTAAAACCAATTTTAGTCGTTATAAATAAAGTTGATTTATTGAGTGAAACTGAAATTGATTTAATCAATAAAAAACTCGAGACTTTAGAATTAACGCTTTTAAAAATCTCTGCTAAAGAGAAAATTGGTGTTGAGGAATTAAAAGATAAATTACTTTCTTTTGTTAATACTGGAGCTTTACGTAATAATGAAACTATTGTCACAAATACAAGACATTATGATTCATTATTAAAAGCTTTAGATGAAATACAAAAAGTAAAATTCGGCCTTGAAACCAATCTTTCAAGTGATTTAATTGCGCTTGATATTCGTGAGGCTTTGTATCAATTTGGGCTTATCACAGGTCAGGTTTCTAATGATGAATTGCTTGGGAATATTTTTGCTAACTTTTGCATTGGGAAATAGAATAACAAAATAAAGAGGATAACAGGTATTTTCTTTTTTTATACTTTACAAACCAGTCCTTGATATAGAAAATAAAACAACAAAGCCACTGAAACGCAGTGGCTTTGTTATCTTTCTGCAAGAAATAAAAAATTTGAAAGTAATTTTGAAAAGTAAAATTGGTTTTTCAAGATTACAATATTCTAATTATTAAAGCTCTGACTTTAAATTTATCTTTCCTTTCTGAAGTCCTTTTCCTGTTACTTCTAATTGAATTGCGCCCGGAGTTTTGATCGCTTTAACCAAAACCACCAATTTTCCGCTGAAAAGCTTCATTTTATTCTCGTGAAATATTTCTAATGATGTAGCATCTCCATTACACGCAGCTCTGTAAGTTGCTGCGCCGGTAACTTTAAATTGCAACTCATTGATTGCTGTAGGACATGGAATTCCGTTTTTATCAACTACCGAAACCGTTACAAAAGAAATATCTTCGCCATCAGCTTTGATAGTTTGACGATCTGCATCTAGCACAATTTTATATGGATCACCTGCAGTTTTTACTTCGCTTTCTGCTGCTATTTTTCCATTCGAATCAAAGGCTACAACTTTTACAGTTCCAGGTTCATATTTAACATCATTCCACATCAGACGATAACGATTTTGCGGAGTTGAATTGTTTTTCTTCTGAATTCCCATACTTTTTCCATTTACAAAAAGCTCAGCGCTGTCGTAATTGGTGTACACAAAAACCGGAGTAATTTCGCCTTCTCTTCCTTTCCAGTTCCAATGTGGTAATATATGAAGCGTTTTATCCGTCGTATTCCATCTGCTTCTGTAAAGATAAAAACGATCTTTAGGAAGTCCTGCCAAATCTGAAATTCCAAAATAAGAACTTCTTGATGGCCATTTTTCGTCATAAGGCGTAGGTTCTCCTAAATAATCAAAACCTGTCCAGACAAATTCGCCAATAACCCAAGGTTTGTCATCCTGAAGTACAAAATCTTCATCAGGAACATTGGACCAGTCGCATGCTTCAAGATCGTACGACGAACTTTGAAAATCATCATATTGCTTATTCTTTGCTTTTACAACAGGAAATTTATAAATTCCTCTTGAACTTACTGTAGAAGCCGTTTCAGAACCCAAAATAAATCCTTGCGGAAATGTTTTATACGCTTCTTCATAAAGATGTACTCTATAATTTAATCCCGGAATATCGAGCAAAGCTCCAAAGCCAGATTCCATAGTTGCTTTTACCTGATCCATACCAACAGTAACAGGTCTTGTAGGATCTTCACGGTGAAAAATGTCCTGCAGCCATTTGGCACGTTTTACCCCTTCAGCTCCCCATTGATCCGGAACTTCATTTCCTGAACTCCACATTACAATACAAGGATGATTTCTTGTGGCTCTAACTAAATTTACAATATCTTTTTCTGCATATTCTTCAAAAAAGCGGTGATATCCGTTTTCAACTTTTGGTTTTGCCCATTCGTCAAAACTTTCAGCCAGAAACATAAATCCCATTTCGTCAGCCAATTCAAGCTGTTCAAAAGAAGGCATATTATGAGAACTTCTAATTGCGTTGCATCCCATATCTTTTAGAATCGTCAATTGTCTGCGAAGTGCCGCTTTGTTTACAGCCGCGCCAAGAGGTCCTAAATCATGATGAAGACAAACTCCTTTAAATTTCGTCACTTTACCATTAAGGCTAAATCCTTTATTAGCTTCGTATTTAATAAATCTTATACCAAATTTTATGTTTTGTTCGTCTTTTAAAGTTCCGTCGACTGCGTATAATTTAGTTGTCGCAGTATATAAATAAGGCGTTTCAGGACTCCACAAATGAGGGCTTGCAACTGACATTACTTGATGGAATTTTCCATCCTTAATTTCTGTATCTTTTTGTGTTGCTACTATATTATTATCAGCATCTTTTATTTGGGTTACCATTGATACATTACTGCCATGAACTTCAGCTATTATATCAACAACAGCATTATTATCTTTCATGTCTGGAGTTGTAATAAAAGTGCCCCATTGTGCGAAACTTTCCTCCTCTTTTACTTCAATACTAACTTTTCTATAAAGACCTGCACCCGGATACCATCTTGAAGAAAATGGCAAATTCGTCAATTTTACAGCCAATATGTTTTCTGATCCTACTTTAAGATCGTTAGTAATATCGATATAAAAATAGCTGTATCCATAACCCCAATTTCCTATTTTTTTTCCATTCAAAAAAACCTGAGGTTCGCTCATCGCGCCTTCAAAAATAAGAAGTGCTTTCTTTCCTTTTTTAAATTCCGGAAGCGAAAATGTATTGCGATACCAGCCTGTTCCAATATGCGGAAGTGCTCCTGTACGGCCTGTTTTTTCGGTAGGAACTTTTTCTCCGTTTTGTTCAATTGCCGAAACTTGTTTATCCCATTCTTTATCAAAAGGTCCGTAAATTGCCCAATCGTGAGGAACACTTACTTTTTCCCATTTTGAAGCATCAAAATCTACAGAAAAAGCATCTCCTTTTATCTCTTTAGAAAAGCGCCAGTTATCTTTTAAAACAACATTAGTAGATTGTGACCTCATTTTTCCAGATGAAAAAACAAGTAGAAATAAGAATAATACTGATTTAAAAATTAATTTCATTTTCTGTTTTGATTTTTTCACCCTTCAGATATTAAGGTAACTCGTTGAACATAATAATTTTTAACACATAGAAACATAGGATTATTGAACTCAAAAAAGGCGTTTCACTTGCATTAACAAATCCCGATAGCTATCGGGACTATGTGTGAGAAACAAGTTTCTTTCAATAATCTTTTTCAAACACATAAAATCTATGTTTCTATGTGTTTAGTTTTTTTATGCATTATTAAAAACAAGCTTAAATCACTTAATATCTTAATGGTAAAATTTAATTGTTTATTTAATTTTTGAAAGCATCTAATGCCGGCGAAGGTTTTCCGTCAGAAAGCCAGGCATTAAGTTGATAACCGCTCCAGCTTTTTTCGCCTTGTGGTTCCCAATAAATAACTCCTAAACCTTTATTATTGGGCACGCTTTTTACCGCTTTTATTGTGGCTTCAAGCATTTCTTTGGTATTTTGTACTTGTTCAAAATCACCACCAACTTCAACAACCATAACTTCTTTGTTGTAACGTGAAGCCATATCTTTTAGATTATTCTCTAAATCTAAAATGGTACTTTGATAATCGGTTTTGATCCAATATGGATAATATGACAATCCTATTACATCATATTTCACCTTATTTTCTGTGGCTTTATCAAAAAACCATCTGAATTTTTCACTTTTATTTCCTTCGTCCAAATGAACAATTACTTTAATTTTTGGATCGATAGCTTTTGTAGCTTCATATCCTTTATCAAGCAATTGTGCTAATTGCTTAAAATTATCGGTGCTGCCTTCCGGCCAAAGCATACCACCGGGAATTTCATTTCCAACCTGAACCCATTCTGGAGTTACTCCGGCTTTTTTCAACAGTTGCAAAACATCATAAGTATGCTGATAAACATCGGTCAACAATTCCTCAAAAGAATGTTTTGCCCATGCCGCAGGTTTATTTTGTTTTCCCGGATCTGCCCACGAATCGCTGTAATGAAAATCGATCATGATGCGCATTCCCATTTTTTGCGCGCGAACCGCCATGACAACTGTTTCTTGGGGACTACAGTGGCCGCTGGCTTTATCATCATTGGGGTTTACCCAAACGCGCAAACGAATGGTATTTATGCCGCGATCTTTTAATAATTGCAGACAGTCTTTTTGAGAACCGTCTGCATCATAAAATTTATAACCTGTTGCTTCCATTTGCGGCAGCCAGCCCACATCTGCTCCGTTTGAAAAGGACTTTTTTTCGCTGATCATTTTTGATTTACATGAAGTAAAAGCAATACCCATCAGCATTAAAAAAGAGGCAATTTTAAATATTTTTTTCATGTTTTATTCTTTACTGAAAGCTTGCATTACTGATAAGGCATTATTATCAAAACTGTATAAAGCCTGATTTTCAAATGTAGAACCGCTTTGAGATTGTGGGCCTTTAAAAGCAACCCATTCTCCACCCCAATACGCAAATCCTTGTCCGAATTCTGATGTTTTTACCAGGTTTTTAATATCCATAACAAAAGTTCTTTGTCCGGCAGGAGTTGCAGGATATCCCGGAACTAACTGATCACTCGTACCAACAATATTGTTAGTTTGATCGTTATGCAATAAAGTAAAAGGATAAGCGGTTTCTGCAATCAGGACTTTTTTACTGAATTTCTTTCCTAAAGCATCAATAGTATTTTTTACTTCATTTAAATCTTTACCATGCCAAACAGGATAATACGATAATCCGATATAATCGTAATCAACACTTTTCATTTTATTAAAAAACCAATCTGTCCCGCCCCCATTTACACCAGCATAATGAATCATTATTTTTGTACTTGGTGATTTACTGCGAACCGCTGCGCTTGCAGCACTTAATATTGCAATACATTGTTGTTCGTTACTGATTAAGTTTCCTTGCGGCCACAATAATCCGCTATTGATTTCATTACCAATTTGAATAATATCAGGATTGATTTCTGACATTATTGTTGCTGTGTAATTGGTAACAGCGGTTTTTAAATCGGCGAAATTTAGATTTTTCCATTCTTCCGGAGTTGTCTGAACACCCGGATCAGCCCAATTATCAGAATAGTGAACGGTAAGCCAGACTCTTAAACCGGCCTGTCTTGCTTTTTGAGCCAGCTGTTTTACTTCGTTTAAGCCGGAACGACCGTTTACAGGATTTTTCCATAAACGAATTCGGACTGTATTACAACCTGCATTTTTTAGTGTTGTCAGCATTCCTTCGGCTTTGCCATTGCTGTAAAATTTAGTTCCTAAAGATTCCATTTGAGGAAGAAAAGAAACATCTGATGCTCTGATAAAAGTATCCGTTGCATCTGGCGGGTTAACAGCTGCAGCTTCGTCTGCATCATTGCCTGAGCACGAAAATTGAATTGCTGTTATGGCAAGTAATCCAAGAATTTTTATATATTTTTTCATAGTTTGAATTGTAGTTAGTGAAATTTTGAATTTAAAGAAGAAGCCTCAAAATAAGCTGAGGCTTCTCTTATTTTTTAATTCAATTTATGGAGTTGATATGAACATATAACGACCGTCTAGGTCATTGAACCAGATTTCATATTTTCCAGCTTCTACAATAATATCTCCGCCATTATCACCCCAGCTTACATCCCAGCTATTGTTTGCTTTGAATTTCATTTTTCCGGCTTTTAAAGTTTGCGTAACTTTCCAGATATGGGCATCAAAATCAGATTTCACTAAAGGAACTTCAGTATTCCAACCTGTATCATCGCCTGTTAATACAGATCCTGTCAATCCAATTGTTGCATACGTTGTCATTGGTCCTGTATAAGGTGTGATTTTGTATGTCAATTCTTCAAGGTTAAGTTCAAAACTATAATAACCTGAAGCTGTAGTTGGAAACACACCCGGATCAGTATCGCTTTCTGTTGCTCTGTATTGTACTTTGGCACCATTTGTTCCATAAGCCGGAGCCCAGAAACCAATTTGCTCGATTAATTTAAAACCATCTTTATTAAAATATCCGGTATAATAGAACTTTGCATTTTCCTTTGTATCTCTGTAAATTGGCATATTATTGCTCGTTACGCTCCAACCTGCAGCAGTACCAGGACCAACTAGAAACAAATCAATTTTAGGAAACACACCTCTGTAAGGTGTTAATGCAATCGTAATTGGCGTAGAAAATTTTGGTTCTGAAAGTGTTGTTCCAACTGTAGATTTAATTCTCACATCAATTGTTCCTTCAACACTGGCTGTAAGTCCAAGTTCCAGCGCTTTTGCATTCAGTTCTGCAACTGTAATAGCGGCATGAGTACTTGTAGAAGTTGTAATATCCAGCGGTGCTGCAAACTCTGTATTACTCGCGGCAAACTGCACTGTATAGGTAACAATTGTTGGGGTTCCGTAATTTACTTTTTCCCAGGTTACAGTCAGGGCTGTATTGTTTGGTGTGTCTTTATTTAAAATTGTAGAAGATCCACTTTCTGGCGTTATGATAGAAAAAGCAGCTTCCTGAGGCTCTAAAATCATTAAATTTTCTTCGTTTTCACAAGACCAAAATCCTGTAAGTAAAACAACAGCTATAAATAATTTATATATAAGTTTCATTTTGTATATCGTTTAAGTTTAAAAAAAGTTTTAGTAACCCGTGTTTTGAGTTAAATTTCTATTGGCTCCCAATGATCCTTCCGGAATAGGAAAAACACTCATATATGAAGGAATAGAGATTCCTTTTGAAGAATTTCCTTTCCATGCCCAGTTATAAGATCCTCCGGTATATTTTCCAAAACGAATTAAATCTTGTCTTCGGTGTGCTTCCCAGTGTAACTCTCTTGCTCTTTCATCAATTAAAAAATCAAGTGTTAATTCACTTAAAGTAATGTTTCCAACAGTCGAATTACTATTGGCTCTTTGTCTTAAAGCATTTACATAATTTAAAGCCTGAGCAGTTGTCCCGTTTCCGCCTCTTAAAGTGGCTTCGGCATACATTAAATAAACATCGGCTAATCTGAATAATGGGAAATCTGTATCAGCATAAGTAGAACTGATTCCGTTAACTCCTGTCGAAGTTTTATTTGAGAATTTAGATAAAATATAGCCTTGTGTTTTTACACCAATATCTTCAATATCAATAGATCTTTGTTTTCCCGGATCACCCTGAACTCCTTTTCCTATTGTATTTCTGGTATCCTGACTGAATTTTGCACCATCAAATTTTTGAGCAAATTCTTTTCTAATTCTAAGTGCTCCTGTCCAGCCGCCAATTCCAAAATCAGCACCATTATTTTCCCAGGCACCAATTTGTCCGTTTGTTAAAACAGTTGTTGCGCCCCAGTTTTGAGAAACTGCTCCATCAGACTGAATTCCGAAAATAATTTCCTGAGAAGTGTTGTTGTCTGCCTTAAAATTGTCCAGATATTTTGATTTCAAAGTATAACCGTCGTCAATAATTTCGTTGCACATTGTAATACAATCATCAAAACGATTGGCCTGAATATATACCTGGGCATTCAAATACATTTTAGCCAAAATCATGCGCGCCATAGATTGGTCTAATCTTCCGTATTCATTTGTTCTGGGTGCTTTTAAATCTGGTAAAACGGCTTTTAATTCACTTTCGATAAAATCAAATAATTGCTTTCTGTTAAACTCAGGTCCGGTAAAATTTACAGGATCATTTTCGGTATACATTGGTGCTTTTCCAAATAAGTCCATCATATTGTAATAAGCATACGCTCTTAATACGCGAACTTCTTTGCGATAAAGCTCAATATCAGCTGTATTTGTAATACCTCTTGAATTTAATTTTTCTGGTGTGCTTTGACGTAAAAACTCGTTTGCATACGATACAGAAACCATCGTTCTGCTAAACATTCCTAAAATAACAGGATTTGCAGGTGTCCAGATATTACGCTGTAATTCTGCCGTTCCTCCGTCATTTTCATAACTCCAAACCAATTCGTCTGTTGTTAATTCCTGCAAGTATAATAAACATCTTGTAAACTGGCTTGTTCCGGCGTCTACACCTTCAAGTGAAGAGTTATCAGGACCCAAAACTCCTGTCAAGGTTAAATTTCCGTACACTCCGGCAAAAGCTTTTTTGTATCCGTCAGGTGTAGAAAATAGTACATCAGAAGAAAGAACGTCGTCATCTTTCGAAACTACATTTAAATCATCTGTACACGACTGAAAAATTACAGTCAATGCAACTATTGTTAGTATTATATATTTTTTCATGATTTCGTTATTAAAATTTAAGATTAACACCAAACAGGATTGATCTTTGTCTTGGATAAATCGTTTTATCGACACCGTTATTTGTAATTTCAGGATCTAAACCACTGTATTTTGTAAGTACAAAAACGTTTTGAACTCCGGTTGACACTCTTAATGAGGTTTTACTGTTTAACCAGTTATTCAATGTATAACCTAACGTAACGTTGTCTAATTTTAAGAACGAAGCATTCTCAATATAAAGATCTGATAATACAACATTTGAAGTAGTTTGAAAATTAGTTTCTGTTACCTGAGATGGAATATTACTTAAAACACCTCCGTTTTCCATAGCGTCATATTGTGCTCTGCTGGCATCTACGGCATTAAAAATTCGATTACCTACACTTGCTCTTAAATTGAATGAAAAGTCAAACTTTTTGTAATTCATATTAGAGGCAAATCCTAATGTAAAATCGGGATCCGGATTATTATAAATGTATTTATCTGAATCATTTTTAATATTATCACCATTTAAATCTGCAAAAGCACCATCGATTGGTTTTCCTTCGTTGTTGTATAATTGCTTGTATACGTAGAAAGAATAAGGCGTATATGCTTCTCTGAAAATTTGTCCCGGAGTTCCTGTTCCCGCGATATTGTCTCCTAAAAAGATATCAGTTCCGTTAACCAGATTTTTGATTCTTCTTTCGAATTTGGCAATATTAAAGTTCATATTCCAGTTAAAATTTTGTGTTTTAACGGCGTTCGCATTAAGTGTAAACTCTACTCCTTTTGTGGTAAAACTTCCAACATTTTGATATACTCGGTTAGAGAAGTTACTACCATCAGATATTGCTGCGTTTACTAATAAATCTTTAGATTCTTTGTAATACACATCAAGTCCGGCAGATAAACGATTGTCTAAAAAACCAAAATCAAGACCTGCGTTGTATGAAGTTGTTTCTTCCCATTTCAAATTGTTTGTTCTTTTTGAAGGAAGTGCAACCGGAACCGGACTATCTCCAAAATAATACTCCGAATTTCCTCCTCCAACTTGGTATTTCTGCAAATATCCGTTTGGCTCAGGAATATCTTGTTGTCCTGTTATACCATAACTTAATCTTAATTTTAAATCAGATAAAACCGTACTGTCTTTAAAGAAATCTTCTTTGATTTTCCATGCAAATGCTGCCGATGGAAAATTCCCCCAACGATTCGCTTCTTCAAATCTTGAAGAACCATCTCTTCTGTAAGATAATGTCAATAAGTATTTATCTCTGAAATTTAAATTTGTTCTGGCAAAGAATCCTAACAAAACAACATCTGTATCGAGAGTAGTTTCAGGAAATGTTGATGGTAAATCCGGATTTAAAACATTTCCTGTTTCAAATCTTGAGCTTTGAAATTTTTGATACGAATAACCACCCGTCGCTTCAAAATTCAACGACTTAAATGTTTTATTATAAACTAAATACGTGTCTAATAATTTATTTTTTCTTGTCGCTTCTGTATATTCATTTGTACCATACGGAATGTTGTTGTTTGATGGAGCAGAACCGGCATCAGCACCAACTAATCTTCTTCTTTCTCCATTCGATTCATCAAAACCAATATTTACAACGGCTCTTAAAGCAGGAAGAAAATGAAATTTATAGTCAATTTCAAAATTTCCAAAAATTCTCTCATTAGTTCCTCTGTCATTTGTATTCAACAATTGCGAAACAGGATTTCTTGCTGCAGTTGAAACTAATGGATAATTTCCGTTGGCATCAACTCCGGTAGTATATTCAAAATAGCCTCCATAAGGTGCACCTTCAACTTTTATTGGCTGTGTTGGGTCAAAACCAATAGCAGCTCCTTCAACAGCATCTGTAAATCTGTTAATTTCGTCTGTATAATTCGCCGAAAGCCTCAATTTTAAATGATTGTCAAAGAAAGCTGGATTCATTACCAAACCAACCGTATTTCTTTTAAAATTATTGGTTAAACGCAATCCTTGCTGATCTGTGCTTCCTAAAGTTAAACTTGTTGGAATGACATTGAATAAATTTCCTCTAACGGCTAAACTTTGATCTACCGTTCCGGTGTTTCTGTAAATTGCTCTTTGCCAATCTGTATTTGCAGTTCCCAGCTTATTTAGATCATCGCTTCTTCTGTCAGCAATCACACTTCTAAATTCATCGGCACTAAAAACATCAACCGTTTTAGTCAGTCTGCCCGCTGCATATTGTACATTATAATCTACAGATAATGTTTTGCTACCTTTTTTGGTAGTTATAATAATTACACCATTTGAAGCGCGAGAACCATAAATTGCCGAAGCCGAAGCATCTTTTAAAACCGTTATCGATTCAACAGTTGCTGGATTTAATGATGCTAAAAAGGAAGAAGATCCTGTATTTGTAGCATTATCAAGAGGTAATCCGTCAATTACAATAAGAGGATCGTTACTTGCAAAAAGCGAACTTCCTCCTCGAATTCTAATTTGAGAACTAGAACCCGGAGCACCCGTTGAATTTACGGTTAAACCCGCTACCCTTCCATTAAGCAAATTTTCTGTTGTAATGTTATTTCCTTTGTTAAAGTCTTTTGTAGTCAGTGCCGTAACAGATCCCGTAGCATCTTTCTTTTTAACGCTTCCATAACCTACCTGAACTACTACTTCTTTTAATAAATTAGTGTCTTCTTCAAGATATACCGTTATATTTTTCTGTCCGGCAGCCGGAATGGTTTGATTGCTGTAACCAGTATAGGAAAATGTAATTTTATAATCTGCTTTTACTCCAGATAATTGAAATTTTCCGTCAAAGTCAGTCGTGGTACTGATATTTGCTCCTGATACTTTTATATTTACTCCCGGTATGGGCTGCTTGGTAGACTTTTCCAAGACAACGCCGCTAATTGTGTTCTGAGCAAAAACACAAAAAGGAAGTAAGAGTAATAAAAGTAAAAATTTGGTTTTAATTCTTTTCATACTTTTTTTAAATTGGTTTTGTTTAAGTTAGTTTTTGTTAATTGGTTTGGTTACAAATGATTGCAGTCATATAATTTTTAAAGAAACAAAGGGTATTTCTTTTGGATAATTGTTTCTGCAAAATCGTTTCTTAAGATTATAAAATGCTTCTTAAAATAAGCTTACTCTCTTGTTGTTTTTTAGAATAAAGAAAGATTTCTTCTGGTAAATTTTAATTGGAATGCTGGTCATGTTTAAATTGTTTTTGGTTACGATAATTAGTTAGTTGGTTTTAGTTGACTTATTCTGAAAAATAATAAAGTATTACTACTCAAACGTTATAGCTTGTCAACTGATTCTGCAAATTAAGTACAGAGCAAGGTATTTATACAGGGAAAAATTCATTTATAAAAGGGGACAATTTCGTAAAAGTGTACACACGACACTTCAAAATAGCATATTCTGTATTTTTTTGCATTAAAAAAAATCAAAATATGAATAATCAACCTTTAAAATAATAGAATTAATAATCAATCAGTTTGTGATTTTTAATCGGTATATTCTCAAAAAAATAATTTTAAAAAGTCTCAAATCTTAATTTTTAAATGAGAAAATTTAAAAATAGCAAGATCAGAAACTATACGTGGGTCTAATTATTTTAACAAATTATTACAAATAAAATCCGTTTTTATCCGCGTTTTTACGAAGTAAATCTATTTTTATCTGCATCAAAATTATACGCTGATTTCACTGATTCGCTAAAGCGAAAACGCTGATAAAAACGGATTTTTCTAATTATTTTCTTGATTAAACTATAGTAATTTTATAGATTTCCGCTTAATCTAATGATTGTTAATCTAAAAAAACCAGTAGTGTTTTTTAAACATTACATAATAATTGTGTTAATTTCGCAAAGTATCATATTTCAAATTTTTTCACATAAAAAATTGATCCAGCTTTCAGATCACATTCCTTGTATTTTTCGTATATCAAAGAGCCACAAGCTTTTTAAACAAATTTCTATGAATAAGCTAAAGTCCTTTCTTATTATTAGCGTTCTTTCTATAAATGTATTTGGACAGAATTACCCAATAAGACATCTTGATATTTCATCAGGACTTTCTAATAATTCTGTTGCGACAATATATCAGGATCAAAATGGCTATATGTGGTTTGGAACTTTTGACGGGCTTAACAGATATGATGGAAATGATTTTAAAATTTACCGTAATATCCATACTGATCCTAATTCTATTCAGGGAAATGCCATTAGCTGTATAGAAGGTGACTATCAAAATAATTTGTGGATAGGAACAACAGCAGGTCCTGTTGTTTTTAATGCAGAACGATCTTCTTTTAGTCCGCTGAAATATTACGATACAAACAAAAAAATCAGGCCTTTAAAAATTACCGCTTACGAAATAATTGCTGTACATTCTCAAAATATAATTCTCGTTGCCACAAAAGAGTCGATTGTACTTTATAAGGAAGGCGAGAAAATTGGAACGGCAATACCATTCAACGGAAAATTAAATTATATCGCAAGATCAATAGCTTATAACGCAAAGAAAAAAATATTTTATGTTTTTGTAACTGGTTCTGGTCTTTGTCAATATGATCTTAAATCTAAAAAACTAACACTTCTCAACAACACCATTACAGGCGCAAATTGTCTAAAACTGACAAATGAAGGACTGTGGATTGGCTCAGATGAAGGTGCTTATTTGTACAATGAGAGTCTGAATACTTATTCTAAAAATTACTTTCAGGAAAAAACAGTAGTACGTGATTTTTTTCAGCAAGAAAACAGACTTTGGATTGCTACTGACGGTGCGGGTCTTTACACGATTACAAAAAAACAGCCTGCCCCTGTTTCTTATCGTGCCAGCGGTCCTGTTTCATTGCTTAACAGTAAATCTCTTTATGATATTTTTGAAAGCAAAAACGGCGAAATGTGGTTTGGAACGCTGCGCGGCGGTGTAAGTATGATGGGGAAAAAGCCGCTTTATTTTAATCACTTTAAAAGCAAAGACCCACAGACTAATAAAGAAGATGAAGATCCTGCCGCAAACTTCATGCTTTCTTTTTGCGAAGATGAAAAGAAAAACATCTGGATAGGCACAGATGGTGCGGGAATGAGATACTGGAACAGGAAACAAAATACTTACGATGTTTATTCTACAACATCGTCTGGCGGAAGAAAACTGCAAAGTAATTTTGTTACAAGTATAGTCAGAGATTCTGATAATGCCATTTGGGTAGCAATGTGGAAAGGCGGAGTATGTCGTATCGATCCCAAATCAAAGTCAATTCAAAATTTTTCAATTTATAATCAATACACTAAAAAAGCAGAACAAGAATCATGGCTGCTCTTTTTAGACTCAAGAAACACCTTGTGGCTTGCCATAACTAATGCAGGTGCCTTATATCAATTTGATCGAAAACAAAATAAATTCATTTGCTATAGCAACACTTTACGCGATGTAACTTGTCTCTATGAAACCAAAGACGGAAAAATATGGGGCGGAACATTCAATTCTTTTTTTGAAATAGATCCAAAAACAAAAAAAGTAAAAACCTATCATTCTGAATACACAATCAGATGTATTACTGAAGATCAAAATAAAAATCTTTGGATTGGTACCGTAGAAGGCGGTTTGCTTTTATTTGATCGAAAAACAGGCACTTCTAAAAAATATACCACTCAAAACGGTCTTTCGAGTAATACCGTACTTCGCCTTTTAGAAGACAAAAAAGGAAATTTATGGATGAGTACGTATCACGGAATTTCAAGATTAAATCCAAAGAATAATACTTTTAGAAATTTTGGCGTCGCTGACGGATTACAAGGAAATCAATTTAGCTGGAATGCAGGCACAAAACTTTCTACAGGAGAATTTATTTTTGGAGGTATAAACGGATTCAATGTTTTTGATCCTGAGAATATAAAAGACAAAAAAAATACCGGTAAATTTTTATTGAATGATTTACTGGTAAACAATCAGTCTTTAAAATTAGACACTCCTTATGTAACCGAAAAAAAACTCGAAATGATAAGCGGTGTCGAACTCCCTTATGAAAAATCGGCATTAAGTTTTGATTTTGTTTATCTTGATTATGTTAATTCCGAAAAAATAAATACCGCTTACTTTCTCGAAGGCTGGGATAAAAACTGGAATTATGCTTCAAAAGATAACAAAGCAAATTATTCGAGATTGACTGAAGGAACTTATGTTTTTAAAGTAAAAACAACCGATATTTTTGGAAATTGGACTAATGAAGTAACGCTGGCAACGGTAACAATTCTTCCGCCTTGGTACAGAACATGGTGGGCGTATACATTTTATTTGATCGCTGCAATTGGTGCAATTTACGCATACGTAGGATATCATAAAAACAAAGAAAGACTTCGGTATGAAATAAAACTTGCGCGCATGGAACATAAAAAAGACAAGGAACATGCCGAAAAACAATTTTCTATGTTTACGTATATCGCGCATGAATTGCGAACTCCTTTATCTTTAATTATAAATCCGCTTAAAAGTGTAATCGAAAGAAAAAATCGTTCTGAAGATGATCTTGACCTGAATCTCGCCTATAAAAATGCGAAACGATTATTGAGTCTTACAGATCAATTACTGCTGTTTAGAAAAGCCGAAACAGATCTTGATGAACTCAAAATTTCGAAGATTAACTTAAACTTACTTTGTCGTGAAATCTACGAAAGCTTTACGCAAATGGCAGCCGTAAAAAGTTTAAATTATCAATTTATTGAAGAAAATACACCGACCGAAATATATGGCGATTATGAAAAATTAGAGATTACGTTGTTCAATTTAATCTCAAATGCTTTCAAATTCACTCCTAATAATGGTTCAATAACTATTGAGATTATCGAGAATCTTGCTGATGTTTCAATCATTATATCGGATACCGGAACTGGTATTAATGAAAATGAAATCGACACTATTTTCGAAAAATTCAAACAAAGTCAATCTAAAGCCAGCAATGGTTTTGGAATAGGACTTTATGTTGCCAAATATTTTGTAAACAAACATCATGGCGAAATAGAGTGCAAAAGTAAAACTGGAGAAGGTACTTCGTTCATTATTAAGCTTCTAAAAGGAAATAGCCATTTTGCAGAAATGAACATAAACGAGAATCATTCGCATATGTCGCCACTTGTGGGAGAACTTCTTGAAGGAATGCCAGCCGATCATCAAAATTCATCTGAAAATAAAATTCAGCCATCGCATCCAGAAAATCTACAGGACGAATTAATCAGTACAAAAAAAGTATTGCTAATTGTTGAAGACAATCCCGAAATGAATCATTATCTCGTACAGCTTTTCACTAAAAACTATATTGTTTATTCAGCAGCAAATGGACTTGAAGGATTAAAACTTGTAGAAAAACACATGCCCGATATTGTACTGAGCGACATTTCTATGGAAGGCATGAACGGTTTGGATTTATGTAAAAAAATTAAGCAAAATGATGATTTAAGCCATATTCCGGTAATACTTCTCACCGCTACAACCAGTAATGACATTCATTTGCAAAGTATTACAGAAGGCGCCGATGATTATGTTACCAAACCTTTTGACAGTGATATACTTCTGGCACGAGTAGATTCCGTTCTTCGCAACAGAGGCCAATTGCGCAAGTATTTCTTAGATAGTATAACGCTTCGCGAAAATGTAAATAAAGTTCCCACTGAATACAAAGAATTTCTAGACAAATGCATCGAAATCGTAGAAGCTAATCTTGAAAACAACGATTTTAATCTAAAGACTTTTTCTGCTGCAATGGGTATGAGTCATTCAAGTCTTTACAAAAAGATTAAAGCAATTTCAGGACAAACGGTAAATGTTTTTATCAGATCTATCAGAATCCGCAGAGCCGCAGTAATTATGCTTACTGAAAATATTAATATCGCACAGGTTGGACCTCAGGTTGGCATAGAAGATCAGCGTTATTTCCGTCAGCAGTTCATAAAATTGTTTGGGATGAAACCTTCGGAGTATATCAAAAAATATAGAAATTCTTTTAATAAGGAATTGAATATCATCCAGAAAAGAGGTATTACATAATTAGGTTCTTTAACTATATAAAACTTTTTAGTTATATTAGCTAATTACAATGCAATCAGTATTTTATACAAACTAACACAAATGCGATGAGTTTTAAACCCGGAGATTTATTTTTTGGACTGATGGAATTTTTAGCCTTTATCGTTCCCGGCTTTATTCTTTGTATCACACTGCCTTTTATACTTCATTACCCTGTAAAGGAATATGTGGAAATAAAAAATGATACAGTAATTACCTTTTTTTGGGTTTCTTTAGTTTTAGTATCATATATCACCGGTCATTTTCTTCATCACATTTGTGCCCTGGTTCTAAATCCTGTTTATAAAAACACATATCTGAAATGGAAAATTGGAAAACATATAGAATTTGTAACAAAGGTTGAAACACAGATAGATCAAAAAATCCCAATTCTTTCCGATCATCTAAAAAAAGCGGAAGCGTATGTAAAAATGAACAGTCCTGTTATAATTCCTGAATTGGAAAAACATGAAGCCAATTCCAAACTGTTTCGATCGCTGTGCCTTTTAAGTTTATACTTATGTCTCCTTCCGTGCTTAAACTGGTACGGCAGGGCTGTTCTTATTATTATATCTTTTTTATCCTTCAGCAAATTTGCCAATGAAAGATGGAACCATCGATACCTGGTTTATCAATATTTCAATCTGATCAATTAAATTAGTAAAAGAAACCTTGTACCACAAATAAGCAATTAGAGTAAATTCAACTGCCCGACTGATAGTTAATAGATCATCAGCATTAGAAGTCTGCGGGCATTTTTTGTGTTTAAAAGGACAAAACAATTTAAAGTAATCATACCGTTTTCTGTAATTTGTCTTTTTCTAAAACTCTTTAGCAACTTAAAATCCTTACATTTACCCGCTGGCTAACCAAATTTCGCTGTATAATTAATCAATTTAGCAGTGTCAGGTCAATTAATTTTAAGCAGTCAAGATGGAAAAACATACTGTAACAGTAGCATCGTTACCTTTAAATGATCATACACTATCGAATATTCAAATCAAGAAAGCCAATTTGTTACCAGATCTGCAATCGCGGCTGGATTCTATGGAAATGAAAGAAAAACCGATAATGGATGCTGCAATTCCTTACAGGGACCTGACAGATACAGCGAGTAAAAAAGAAAGTATTGCCCGAATAATTGATAAACTGGACGTTGAAACTAGTCTTAGATATCAAAGAACTGTAGAAGACACCTATTGCAATGTATATTCTTATGATTATTGCTATTTTGCAAAAGTATATCTTCCAACCGTTTGGTGGACTCCCGAATCCCTTGAAAAAATTATACAGGGACAAGATGTAGAAGCTGTTTTTGAACAAACTGTAGACCGCATCTATTCCAGTGCCATACACGACTGGTTTTTAGAATGGGGATCAAATTTTGGGTGGGAAAAAATGTTTACAGCTGAAGAAATCCAGCAGAAGGTAAATGTACATGGCGGAATTGGAATAATCTGCGCCAAGAGAAGAGAAAAAGGTCTCTCCGGACACATTGTTCCGGTGGTTCCTGAAACAGAGCTGCATAAAGCGTACCGCGAAAATGGTGTTGTCGTATATCCGCTGCAGTCACAGGCAGGAAAACTGAATTACAATTACTTTTCGGAGGTGAGAAAAGACTGGTGGAATGATGATTTGTATTCCTCTTATGTTTTTTATTATCACGAATAAAATACAATTCGCCATATCGTTAAACATTCAAAAAAATATTGATTATCAACGAGATAACTACTTGGAAATACGATAATAAAAAACTACTTTTGCAACTTAGAAAAAACAAGAACAGCAAAAGTTATCATTTAGCCGTTCCCTTGCTTAAATTATTGATACAAAAGCGATTAATAACATTGGTAATTTTATAACCCTATTACAAAATTTTACCTTATTTGATCTTTCCTTCGATAAAAAGTGCGAAATATCTAAAATACAAATTCCTATATTTTTAAAGTAAACAAAAACTTTTATAATGGAGGCAATAATGTGCTTAATCCGTTATAGATTTCCTGTCGCTAATGGTAATACGCCGGATTTGTATCTTCTAAATGAAATAATGATTTAAAGAATTATAATTAACCTTAAAAAAGAAAGTAAGTATAAATGAAAGACAATCAGACAAAAAAATATTATTGGGGAATAGGATTGGAAAACGAAACCTACATGCAATTTGAAGAACCCCTAATAGTTTCTGGTGAATTTATACAAGAAAAAATTGGTTTTGAAAAATATAGTATTGATTACAGAAAATGCTATAAACCCGAAAGCTTGGCTCCTATGCTGAAAAAAGCTTTTAACCTGACTGAAAGCTATAAAGTAAGCCGAATGATGAACAGTCATTCGCTGGAAAAGCTCGATATCAATTATCAGCACAAGACATTATCGCCAGTAAAAACATTAATCGATACGGAAGCCGGTGAAACGACCTCAGAACCGATTGAAAATCCGGAATATCTAGGCAAATCGATCATGGAACTTTTCCTTGAAGATCAGCCATACAACATTCAGAGTATGATTACCCAAAGAAACAAAACGATGGGATCTGTGCATTTTGATGGTGATTCTATTGAATTTGTAACCAAATATTTTGAAAACAGAACAATTACTGATTCCTGCAAAGAATTGAAAGCGACCAAAAAACTGTTTTTGGATAAAATCAACGAATCATCTGTGTTAAAAGGAAAATTAAATTTTCCGGATTACAACAACGGCCTTAATATGTTTATGACCAATCAGGAAAATCTGGTTTTGTTCAATAACGGAACCTACCATTTTCATATCACTTTACCGTCATTAACAGAAGACAGCAGAATTGTGGATTACAATGATTTTGAAAAAACACATGCTAACGCCATTTACCTATTACAGTGGTTTGAGCCATTTTTCATATCCACGCTCGGAAGCCCTGATATTATGGGTGTGATCAGTGATAAATACAGTTTAGACAAAAAATTCACTTTGGGTTCAATGCGAAATGCTATGTCCCGTTACATAGGTGTTGGAACCTATAACAAATCAATGCCAAAAGGTAAAATTCTAACCTATAAGGTAGACGATTTTAGAAAATTACTAAAATTTACAAAAGAAGAAAATATCTGGTGGCGCGATCAGATTGAAGCCGATATGGAATATGAAATGCTTTCGGAAGTGGGGCTTGATTTTAATCAGGAAAAAATGTACCAGAGTGGTTTCGAATTCAGAAGCTTTGACGAATTCCCGGCGGAGTATTTAAATGATGTTCTTTTTTCTATTATTCTAATTTGCGAACATTCCTTAAACCTGCCTGATGTGCAATGGGGACATGACAGCAAAGCCTGGAATAATCTGGTCTTTAAAACCTTAAAAACGGGTTATGCCACTGAAATTAATGAAGAAGAAAAGAAAGAACTTTTAAATTTACTACAGCTATTAAATCCTTCAGATTCTAATTACAACATATTAAAATCAGAATTTGAAGCCATCATCATGCTGGATGAATTTTTCTTTAAAATTTTGGCTGTTTTACATGACAAATACAAGGACAACAACATTTGCCTGGATGCTATGTACGGACAAAAAACAAGTACCGCTCCAAAATGGGACAACTTTAATAAATACCAGACCGAAAGGCATTTAAAGCAAATTGGTTCGTTCTGCGATAATTAAAAAGTATATCTAAATACAAAATGGGTGCAAATAAATAAAGACAACCAAATTGAAAGGACTTTCCTTACGATCCAAAATTTATCTACGTTTATTAGTATTTATTACGTGATACTTTGTTAAATCTTGTACCTCAATTGTACGCCGCAAATTGTAAACTATTGTAAATACCAGGTTACTAATTTTTGTATTGAAATTTGATAGCAAAAAAAAGTTCCAAAATAATAGCTTAAAAATTTTATTTTTGCGGTTTTGTCAGACTCATGGCTCAAGTTTTTTTTAAAAATATTTATGAAAGATTGATTTTGTATTTTTCTTCTGCTGATGAAGAAGACTGGTTTGGCTTAAACTGCCCTATTTGAAATACTTTTTCAATAAATTCAATACTTTGATCCAATGAAGTGTTTTCATTTTTTAAATGACTAGCAAAATGATTTGTTATTTTTTGAATAATTCTGGAGCTGATTAAATCAATCTGAACTTCATCAAAATTGATTGATTGCTTTTTTTTCAAAGTAAATTCAGCTGATACAATATCATTTAACTTTGCTTTTAATGCATGAATAGTGGGTGCACATTTTCGACCATTTACCCATATATTCAATTCTAATTTCATATCATCAATAATAGCTTCTGCGGCAGGAATATGTTGTTTTCTTCTTTCCAGCGTGTCATCAGTAATTTGTGATAAATAATCTAAATGTATTAAAGTTACTCCAGGTATTTCTTCTACATTAGTATTTACATTTCTTGGAATGGATAAGTCCAGAATCAATAAGGGTCTCTGTAAATTCAGCAATGTTTTGTCAATAGTTGGATTTTGTGCTCCAGTAGCTACAACCAGCACATCTGCCTGTTGTACTTCTTCTTTTAGATTGACGTAATCTTTTACAATAACATTCAGTTTTCCAGCTAATAATTCAGCTTTGTTTTTTGTTCTGTTTATAAGAGCAATATGGCTGTTTTTAGTATGCTTTACTAAATTTTCGCAAGTATTTCTGCCTATTTTTCCTGTTCCGAATAACAAAATATTTTTGTTTCCGATATCTGCAACATTTCGGATAATATATTGCACTGATGCAAAAGAAACGGATGTTGCTCCAGAAGAAATTTTAGTCTCTGTTTTTACCTTTTTACTCGCTTGAATAACAGTGTTTACTAAACGGTCAAGAAAAGTATTCACTAAACCTTGTTGTTTACTATGATTAAAAGCGATTTTAATTTGGCTGATGATTTCAAAATCACCAAGAATCTGACTGTCTAAGCCTGTCCCTACTCGAAACATATGGTTAACAGCTTCTTCATTCTTGTATATATAAGCAACTTGTTGAAATTCTTCTAAAGAACCATTGCTATTTTCGCAAAGCAATTTGATTAACTCATAAGGATGATTGGCAAAACCATAAATTTCAGTTCTATTACAAGTAGAAGTTACAATTAATGATTCTATACCTTCTGCTTTGGCTTGTACCAATAAATCAGATTGTGCTTTTGTATCTAAACTAAATTTTCCTCTAATAGCTGCATCTGCTTTCTTATAGCTCAACCCTAATGCGTAAAAAGTGGTAGTTCTGGACATATTAAAATTTTCCATATATGCTTTCCTTAAAAAATTCAAGAATTATTACTTACTAATTTATACAACAACGCTGGAAATACCTTTTATATCGCTATAGAATAAATTGATTCAAATTGGCGATTTATATAATTTCCTAACATTATAACAATAACAGGTTTTCAAAAATATTTATATACTTCAAAATAGTATTAAAATATAAAACGCTGCCTTTTTCAGGCAGCGTTTTGAGAAGAAAATTATTTTTGAACTATAGGAGTTCTCAATGATTCTAAAACAGCAACAATATCTGTATAAAGTTCTGTATTTGAAGCAACACCATTTGCATTGGCTGCAGCTCCAACATATCCTTCAAATTTTGTATAGTCTGCACTACTAGATTTTGTTCCCATACGAGGATTTTTTGCAGGATCATGCGCTGCTACCATATTCAATCCAGAATATGTATTTACAGGACTTGTACCTCCTGTATTGAACGAAAAGAAATCAGTTAAATTATCTGATAATTTAGCAATGTTAGTAGACTGAGTAGTTCCAGTTTCTGCTAATAAAGGAGCAAAATGTGCTTGTAAATTACCTGAAGCATTTGATTGAATATCAGCAACAATTAATCCAATAGTTGAATTTACTACTTTGCGGAAACTCAAACGTCCCTGTTCGATCATTTGACCTGAATTATCTGGATCAGAAACCATTTTAGTTCCGCCTAATCGTTCGTAAATAGAAGCCTTTACAACTGGTTCCGGGGCTGCATCATCATCATTGCTACTACAAGAAATCATAGTTGCAGATGCAACAAGTAATACACTAAGTGTAAGTTTTAAATAAATTTTCATAAATAAGGTATTAAAGGGTTAATTAAAAAAACGGTTTATTTTTTGAGACAATTTGTAGCTCAAACTATTTTGATTCATAGGACAAACTTCTTTGTTTGCCAAGTTCGCAGGTAAAATATAACGCTGAGCGTCATAACGTCCTTTAGCCATCAACTCATTAAAAACTTTCTCAGAGTTTGTAATTTTATTATTGTGGAAATACACCACAACATTTCTTTTAACAATAATAGAATCTGATGTTAGGCCTTTTATGCTTCTTAAGTCGGCACAGATTTTTTTTGCTTGCAAAGAATCGATATCTGATTTAAAATCAATTCGGCTTACTTGCAGATTTGGAGTATCATAAACGGGTGGTTTTGCTGTTATAATGTGAAAAAGCAAAATGGCGATAAATAGTACAACTATTCCACTTAGTATAAAAAGTCCTTTTTTGATTATTTTATTAGTTTTCATAATTTTTTTATGTTTTAAATTACTTACGAGTACTTCATCCCTGTGGTTTTAGAAATAGTTGTAAATCGATCAATTTAGAATTGTTATAAATACAGAAATTACCTAATAATTTAATTATAAAGGAGATACTAGAAAACTCGGGCAAGATTAAATCCAAAAAATATATCTCCTTTTGTCCAGTCTCCTGTTGTTCTTCCAAGATATCCAGCTTCATCAATTGCCTGAGAGCTGGTAAAATGCATTTGAAAAACATGTCCGCCGGTTTCTAAATCAAAACCTATAGATAATGGATTTTTATAAAGAGAATTTGGTGCTCTGTTTAAATGCGCCGCATAATCCATATTTAAAGACCAGCGTTTAGCGAATTTATATCTACCTCCAAACCCCACGGCATATTGCGTATTGCTTTGGTCTACGTCTTCAACAAAATTTTGATGAAAAAATGACGGCACTATTTCTAAAGACAACTTTTCAGAAAATTTTCTGGAAATTAGTAACTGCGCAACATAAGTCAATCTGTCTTTAAATTGAAGTTTAGGATACAGACTTTCTTTTAAAGTGTTATTAATAGACAAACTATTAAACCCGGCGATAGTAATAGGAAAACCGTCTTTTATTTGAGGGAATAACATATATTTTGCTGCAAAATCATAAGCAAATTCACTTCTGGCTGCACTTACATTAAGTCCATTTGTTAAACCGTAAATAAATTTTATTTGTGTATTTGCATTATCCAATCCATAGAAACCTTCAAAACCATCTTTAATGGATCCAAATCGGTGTGCAACAACAAAATACAAATCGCCTTTTGCAGCCAATTTTGTAGATTCGAGATTAACTATTTTTAGGGCTTTAAATGCAGATGTCACTTTTTCTTTTGTAGAAGGAGTTTCTACTCCAGACAGCAAATCTGTTTGAGAGAAGGTTAATAGCGGAAATAAAAAAAATAATAGAATAAAGTTTTTCATCTGGTTAGTTTTAAATTGTTATTTGTATTAGTGTACAACTGAAGATTGGTCTATTTTAAATTCCTGGAGCAATTCATCATATCCTAAAAAACGCCCTTTAATTTTTAGGCTTTTCCCAGATATTATATTTTGTGGCAAACGGTTTTTGAATGCCACAAATACTTTTTCGCTCATAACAATCCCATTACTGGCTTTATCAATACTTGTTACACGTGCGGTTAATTCAATTGTCTTGTCCTGATATTTGATGTAAGCCAGACTATCGTTTGAAGTAAACTCTCTTTCTAGCTCGTTAACGGTTACAACATAGTCGGCAGTTTCTGATTCTATATCCCTATGCCCTTTGTAAATGTAAAGGCACATCGAAATTCCGATTATTATAAAAAGGAAAATTGTAATTAGTAATTTTTTTCTCATGGCATGTTTTTAGTATTTGATTTTATCTACGTTAAAAAATACCTATTGGATTTAAATCATTAAATATGCCTCTTGCCAAATCTTTATTATTCTTTTCAACGTATATGTTTTTGAAATGCCTGATGATTCTTAAAATCATGTATTTATTTATAACTAAAAACCAATCTTATGAATTTAAAAACCCTTTTCGCCATCTCATCATTAGCTTCAATCTTTGTAAGCTGCGCCAATGATGATCCAAGTACCTTAATTGACACTTCACCAATTAATGGTTTGGCAACATACAATCAAAATGTAAAATCTATTATTGATAATAACTGTATTGTATGTCATGCCGCAGTTCCAAAAAATGGAGCACCAATGTCTTTAGTTACTTATGATCAGGTGAAAAATGCAGTTTTAAATCGAGGATTGCTTACACGAATCTCTTTAGAAAATGGTAATAGTTCATTAATGCCGCAAGGCGGACCTAGATTGCCTCAAACTACTATAGATATTATAAATAAATGGAATCAAGATGGATTATTAGAACAATAATCCATGAAAAGAACATGAAGAAAATCATAATAATGCCAATGATATTGGCTTCTTTTATTGTTTTTTCGCAAGAGAAAATAGTAACTAAATCAGCAACAATAACTCTAGAAGCTTCAGTTCCTTCTTTTCAGCCGGTTGTGGGAACTAATAGCAACATAACTTTTGTTTTAAATCCCGCAACTGGAGAAATAGCAAGTCTGGCTTTAATGAAAGGATTCCAGTTTGAAATGGCATTAATGGAGGAACATTTTAATGAAAATTACATGGAAACCGATAAGTATCCAAAAGCCATTTTTAGAGGACAAATTGAAGGCTTCGACATTAAAAATCTAACAGACGATTATAAAGATTATACGATAAAAGGAAAATTAGAAGTACATGGAAAATCCAAGGATATAAATGCTGATGCAAAAATTACAAAATCGGGGTCTCGCATTACTTTTATTTCTGATTTTGAAGTAAATGCAAGTGATTTTAGTATTCCAATTCCAACGCTTATTAAATATAAATTGGATAATAAAGTCAAAATTCAAATTATTGCGGTTTTAAAATAAGAGCTAATCAAAACATAATGATTTTATAAAAAACAAAGATAAAATAATGAAAAAAATCATACTCCTTACAATGTTATGTGCTTGTGCTATTGGCGTTTCACAAGAAAAAATGATTAGTAAATCAGGAAAAATTACTTTTGAAGCTTCAGTTCCTTCTTTTGAAGAAGTTAAGGCAGTAAATAAGAATGTTACTTTTGTTTTGAATCCAGCAACAGGAGACATCGCAAGTTTAGCTCTTATGAAAGGTTTTCAATTTAAAGTCGCTTTAATGGAAGAGCACTTTAATGAAAATTATATTGAAAGTGACCAATATCCAAAAGCAGTATTTAAAGGAAAAATAGATGGATTTGATTTTAATAACCTAACTACAGATTTTAAAGTTTTTACCATAAAAGGAAAACTGGAACTTCACGGAAAATCTAAGGATATAAAAATCACAGCAAGAATACGTAAGTCAGCAACGGGAATTAATATTTTATCTAATTTTACTGTAGATGCAAATGATTTTAATATTGAGATACCAAGTCTGGTAAAAGACAAAGTTTCAAATAAAATAAACGTTCAAATTGATACAGTTGTAAATTGACAGAGCAAAAATGGAAATTGGGCTGCCGCCAATTTTACCACAAAATTTAAAGCTACTAATATAATTTTATCGTTGATAAATTTTGGAGTTCATACCTAAAAAGGGACACAGAAAAATTGACTTTATAAGCTTCTAACTTTATATAAATTAAGTTTTGACCAAACTCTCTAAACTTAGAAGTTAATTGGTTAAATCAAAATTAGTACTTTATTTGTACCTCGGCATCTGCCAATACCAGTAAACACTGGAGTGCAAATTTCTGTATTGGAAAGTAGAGAAACACAACCATAAGATAAAAAAAATAAAAGGAGTTCAACTATTGTTTCAATATTTGAACTCCTTTTATTTTGGTTATAAATGTCCTTGGTTTGGTTACAATGGCAGATTAATGAATGATGAATTTTGCTTCATTAATTTATTTAATTATTCTTATGGAACATACAATCAAATCATCATCAATTAGCCAGCCTATTGCATTGGTTACTGGCGCTAATAAAGGACTTGGCGAACAAGTGACTAAAGAACTGGTAAGCAACGGTTATCTGGTTCTTTTGGGGTCAAGAAATTTCGACAATGGAAAAAAAGCTGCCGAAAATATTGGCGAAGGCGCATATCCCATTCAATTGGATGTAACTGATGCTAAAAGCATTAATGCCGCAGCCGAGCGCATCACTAACGAATTTGGACGTTTAGATCTTCTTGTCAATAATGCGGCGATTGCGCAATCAGGCCGTTATTCTTCGGTACCGGAGATTTTAGAAGCGAGCAAAGCAAGTACAGCATCATTAGACGAAATACGAATTCTTTTTGAAACCAATGTTTTCGGTGTATTGGCTGTTACACAGGCTATGCTTCCGCTTATTCGACTTTCTGCATCCGGTCGTATTGTTAACATTTCTAGCGCGTTGGGATCATTAACATTAAATTCGGATCCTAACTTTCCATACCGACCTTATTTTGGAGCAACCTATCCGGCTACAAAAACTGCTCTCAACGCCCTAACGCTGGCAATGGCAATTGAACTCGAAGAAGAAGGAATAAAAGTTCGCGCAGCCAGTCCTGGTTTTACAGCAACTGCGATTAACGATTTCATGGGTACTGACACGGTAGAAGTTGGCGCAAGAGCACTTGTTTTGGCAGCTCTTGATGTAGACAGTCCAACTGGCAGTTTTACTGGTCCCGATGGTCCGCTTCCGTGGTAATCTTTTAAAAAATTCTAATTTACTTTATAACCGATGGTTTAAACGCCATCGGTTATATTTATTATCTTTAACATATGAAGAAAGAAACTCCTAAGATCATTAAGCTGGAATCCGTTACGGACATACATCGCATTGCAGGTCTTTCAGGTCCTGTTCATCCAATGATCACTATTATAGACGCGATAGATTTACTAGACATGTGTAAATCAAATTTAAAATACGTTTTAAGTTTCTACAAAATCATTTTAGTTACAAAGATGAATGGAAAATTTAAGTACGGTCAGGGACATTATGATTTTAATGAAGGAAGCCTGATTTTTGCGTCTCCCAATCAGGTTGTAGGCAAAGTTGAAGCAGATACTAATAGTGAAGGCATTTCGATATTTATTCATCCCGATTTCCTGCAAGGTTTCCCGTTAGCCGGAAAAATCAAGCAATACGGTTTCTTTTCTTATGCTGCCAATGAAGCTCTTCATTTGTCAGAGCAGGAAAGAACAACAATGCAATCCATATTCAGTATTATTCGTGATGAACTGAATAGCCGAATTGATGATTTCAGCCGTGAAGTAATCATTGCTCAAATCGAATTACTTTTGAGTTATGCTAAGCGATTTCATAAACGTCAATTCCTGACACGACAGGTAGTTAATAATGATCTCCTTCAGCAATTTGAAGATTTATTGAATAAATATTTTGAAGAAAAAGCAGTCAATAACGGAATGCCAACTGTTCAATATCTGGCTGAAACATTAAATTATACGCCTAACTATTTAAGTGATATGCTTCGTTCGCTAACTGGCCTAAACGCTCAGCAGCATATTCATCAAAAACTGATCGAAAAATCAAAGGATTTACTTTCAACAACTAGTCTAACGATTAACGAAGTAGCTTATCAATTAGGGTTTGATTATCCGCAGTCTTTCAGCAGGCTCTTTAAATTGAAAACCAAAATATCTCCTGCACAATACAGATCGACATTTAGCTAACTGAAACCTTATTTCTTTCAATTGTTTAAAAAGATGAAAATCAAATTTATATATCTGAATCCTATAAATTTCTAATATTATTGTATAAAAACTCATCTTTAAAATAAAACTAAATTTGAAATACATTACTAAAAATACCGCTATGAAAAATATTTCAATCCTCTTCCTTTCAATTCTTTTCTTTTCATGTCAACAAAAGCAAACTAAAACCGATTCAGTTTCTAGCTCAGATTCAATTGTTGCAAAAGATTCCATTATTGTAAAAGAAAATAAAGTCGAAAACGAACAAATTGGCGATACTATTTTCATGAATTTTAAGAATGAAAAAGATCTTTATATTGCTGAAGGTGCTTTAAATTCCATTCATTCGAGAGTATATGTGAAATTTAAAAATGAAGATTTAGGAGAATTGAATGGAAAGATTATTCCAGCCGGAGGGAAAGGAAATATCCGTTTCAACCAAATTATTTCTCCAGATAAAAAATCAGACGGGCCTTTCGGAATCGATTTGAAAACCAACCTCGAGCAAAAAGGAAACTATATTTTAGTAATTGGGCATTCGCAAATGGCTGATAATCCTTTTTATGGTAAATTCACGGTAGAGCTTGAGAATAAAAAGAAATAATTAAAATTTCTTAAACTAAAATTCTCTTCCATCGTCCTCTCTTATATACAATTACGCTCAAAATCGTAATCAAAGTTTCGGCAGCTGGAATTGCGATAAAAACGCCTGTTGGTCCCATTTCATAATAATGCACCAAAAGATACGCAAACGGAACCTGAAAAATCCAGAATCCTAAAATATTGATCCAGGTTGGTGTCCATGTATCTCCAGCTCCATTAAATGTATTGTTCAAAACCATTCCGAGACCGTAGAAAATAAAACCAACGCTCATAATCTGCAAAGCGTTTACGGCGATTCTGATAATGGTGGGATCATTCGTAAAAAAGGAAATTAAAAAATGCGCACTAAAAAAACAAACCAACATAATCGATCCCATAAAAATCATATTGTATTTGGCAGTTTTATAAACGGATTTTTCTGCCCTTCCTATTTCATCAGCACCCAAATTTTGTCCAACCAAAGTCGCAACTGCATTACTTAATCCCCAAGCCGGAAGAATGAAAAACATCATAATTCGAATTGCTGTTTGATAACCTGATGACGCATAATCTCCCCCAGTTGTGGCAACAAGATTAGCCAAGAAAATCCAGCTGCAAGAAGCAATTACATATTGCAAAACTCCGGGAGTTGCCAGTTTTATAATGCCCTGAATTAATTTATAATTCGGTAGGAAATAATTCCATTTGATTTTTAAAATTCCCTGTCCGTAAAAAAGGAAATAACATTGGTATAAAACACCAATTCCTCTTCCAATAGTCGTTGCAATAGCAGCTCCCGTAACGCCCATTGCGGGAATAAACCAAAATCCGTTTATCAAAATCGGACATAAAATAATATTCGAAATATTGGCAATCCATAAACTTTTCATGGCGATTATGGCATTTCCGGCACCTCTGAAAATTCCGTTAATCAGGAAAATCAGCATCACGAAAACACTTCCTGCCATCATAATTCTGGTATAATTGACGCCATAAACTACAGCAGATGCAGAAGCCCCCATTAACATGAGAATTTCTTTGGCTAAAATAAATCCTCCCAAACTAATGAATATATTAATGGCAATTGCAATTATAATGGCTTGTACACCAGATTCTGCGGCTTTTTGGGTTTCTTTTTCACCAATGCGTCTTGCAACTATTGCGGTTGTTGCAATACTTATTCCGATGGCAATGGAGTAAATAATCGCAAAAACAGATTCGGTTAAACCCACAACCTGAATCGCATAATTGCTTTCTTTTAAATGTCCGACAAAATACAAATCAACCAAAGCAAAAACAGATTCCATTGCCATTTCTAAAACCATTGGAATGGATAGGATTAGAATTCCTTTTCTGATACTTCCTTTGGTAAAATCAAATGATTCGGCATATTGCATTATTTTATTTAAGCGTTTGAACATAGTTTTTTTTATTGCCACTAAGGCGCTAGGGCGCAAAGTTTTATTTTTAATATTTGTGATGTTATAATCTCGCAAAGTCGCAGAGTCGCAAAGTTTTTTATCGCAATCTTGTCATTTCGACGAAGGAGAAATCTTCGCGAGAAGCTCTACAAAGATTGGATTCTCTCTGCGGAGTTACTTGCGGAGATTTCTCCTTCGTCGAAATGACAAAAAAAACGTAGGCTTTGCAATTAATGGCTTTTAGATAGCGATCGTTTGTTGACTAAATGCAGCAACAGGATTCTTTAATTTTCCAACAAATTGAAGACTGTCAATAGGATCTGCTAAATCAAGCATTTGTTTGTTATTTCGCAATTGTAAACGGTTCAGGCAGCACGAATCAAATTCAGGGACAAACAAATTGTATTTTTTAAATCGTTCGTGTAAATGTGGCTGAGCAGACTGATAATCCTGAATACAATCGGCAACTGCAGACCAGAAATCTTCTTCGGAAAGTGTTTTGGTTTCGGATAAAATGGCGGAAAGAAAACGGAAATAAAACTGAAAAACATCATTAAAAATGCATAGAATTTTCAACGGTTCTTTCATGTCAATATGAATGCGTTTTACTTTTTCCGGCAGCGGAATTTCTCCATTAAAAATCATCACTTCTTCGGTGATATCTTTCATAATTGCTTTTACTGGAATATGATTTTCTAACACTAAAATCAGGTTTTCGCCATGCGGCATAAAAACCATTTCATGCTCATAAAAACAATGCAATAAAGGCGAAAGATAAGCGTCTAAATAATGACTAATCCACGATTTTGCGTTGATTCCGGATTTTTTAATTAATTCAGAAACAAAAGCATTTCCGGATTGATCAACATGCAATAAAGCCGCCATTGTCATGATATGTTGTCCTTTCGATAATTTGGGAATCGGGCTTTCGCGCCATAATGTGGCTAACATTTTATTATGCGGAATACTTCTTCCTAAAGGTTCGTACAAGAAATTGCGATAACCAATTGTGGCTACTTCTCCTAAAAGCGTAAAACCTTTTTGCTGTAAATACGAATCGTTTTCAACTAAGTCTGCAACCCACTGGGTAATCGCCGGCGTGCTTTCCATATAATATGGAGAAAGTCCGCGCATGAATCCCATATTAATTACAGAAAGTGCTGTTTTGGCATAAAATTTTTCTGGCGATGAAGTATTAAAAAAAGTACGAATTGATTGCTGTGCAGAATATTCGTCGTCGCCATAACCCAGACAAACCAAGTGGTTTTCGGGAATATCTGGCGCAAAAATCAAAGCCAGTTTGTTAAACCATTGCCACGGATGCACAGGAAAGAAATAATAATCGTCTATATTCAAATCTTGCGATTTTAATACATTTTCGAACAATCCAATGTTTTCCGTAGACAATTCTTGTTGCAATACTTTTTGATAATCTAATGTATCAATTGCGGTAAAAGTGGCTTTGCTCCTATGTCCGGCAATCCATAATAATTTTACGGGTGCGTTGGCTTCCGGAGAAAAAGTCGCAAAATCATCAATATTAAAACCATTTTTACCGCTGTTGGCGACAAAACACGGATGCCCTTCGGTCATGGCATGTTCGATTTTTTGATAATCTAATTCCAGTAAATCTTTCGAAGTATATTTCTCGTTCGCGATTTTATAGGCCGTGCTGTATAACGTACTTGTGATTTCTTCTAAATATGTTGGCAATAAACTTTCGCTGATTCCTAAAATATCTTTAAATTCAATAATAAATTCTAATAAACGTAAAGGTGAATTTTTTCCTTCGATTGTCTTTTGTATAGAATCTACTGCAATTGACCAGTGATTTAGGGCTAAAATAGTGGCTTCAAAAGTATATTCAACTCTTTTATCAGGCGAAGAAATGCTATAAGAGTTTGAAGCTTTTTTTATTGGAACAATCAATAATTCGTGTGCAAATTCGCTTACCGTTTTCTTTAATAAAATGGAATTCGCTTTGTCCCAATTCTCCTTCGTTAAATGCTGTATATTTTGGGTTGTTATTTTCATTTGTTTCAAATTAAACCTGTTGTAATGCCTTGTAATAATCCTCACGCGTGCAAAATTCCAAATGTGCTTGTTTGTGCGGCAAATCGAGAACACGCTGAAAAACAAATCCGGCTCTTTTATTCAGTAAATGAATTTTATGATTTCTCGCATCGGGTTCAACCACAATACGCTTACTTTTGGCATCACTAAAGATAAAATCAAGAATTACGGTAAAAATATTCCACGTAAAATTCGGAATTGGTTTTTCTGAGGGTGCAACTAAAATATGCATGCCTTTGTCTCCTTTTTCGGCTTCGTAATATTTGCCTACAATATCATCTTTGGGATCGTAGCATTCCAGTAAAAAGGCAACATTGTTATTGAATTTCCCTATATAAACCTGCGCTTTTTCCTGAATATTATAGTAGGTATTTTTTACTTCTTCTACAGAAAATCCATTCATTTCCCAATAAACGGCGTAATCACGGTTTACCCAATTGTGAATCAACGGAATATCTAATTCCATATCAAGCGGGCGCAGCTCAAAAACCCCTAAACCGGGAATTGTTTTTACAAAAACAACATCGCTCGCGACATCATTTTCAGGATGAGTTATTATACTATTCATCTTTAAAGGAATTAAGCTATTATTTTTTTATACGGAGCGATTGGGTTTTGCAGTTTTCCCTGAAATTGTAACAACGCCACAGGATCATCAAGATCGATCATGGTTTTGTTATTATTCAATTGCAAACGGTTCAGACAAGACAACTGAAATTCGTTGGCAAATAAATCGTACTGCTCAAATTTAGCTTCCAGATGTGGGTTTTGTTCCTGATAATCAGAGATACATTCTGCCACTAATTCCCAATAACGATCTTCAGAATAATTATCACTCGAAACTAAAATTGCGGACATGAAACGGAAAAATCCATCAAAAACATCAATAAAAATCGAAAGTAATTTTACGTCTTCAGGAACTTCAGCATAAATTCTGTCAATATTTTTAGGAACTACAACATCAGGATTTAGAATTACGGCTTCTTCGGTAATATCTTTCATGAAAGAACGTACCGGAACATGATTTTCTAATCCTAAAATAAGGTTTTCGCCGTGCGGCATAAAAACCAAATCGTATTGATAAAAACAATGTAATAACGGACTCAAATACACTTTGAAATATTCGGCAAGCCAATTGTCTATTGATAATGAAGAGGCTTTTATAATTTCTGATAATAATGAATTTCCGTCTTTATCCAAATGTAAAAATGCCGCCATTGTCATCAATTGTTCATCATTTTTAAGTTTTGCCACGGGGCTTTCTCTCCACAATGAAGCAATCATTTTATTGTACGGATTGTGTTTTCCAAAGCTTTCAAAATACGGATTGATGTAACTTACAGAAGCCACTTCACCCAACATTCCGAAACCTACTTTTTGCAGGTATTGATCTCCGCTTAACAATTGATCCAGCCATTCTGCCATTTCTGGAGCCGTTCCTAAATAAAAAACCGGTAAACCTCTCATAAAGCCCATATTCAGGATCGAAAGTGATGTTTTGGTATATAATTTTTTAGGATTACTTAAATTGAATAAAGTTCTGATCGATTGCTGTGCCTGATATAAATCTGGGCCGTAACCTACACAAATTAGTTTTTGCTTGGCTATTTCCGGCGAAAACAAATTGGCAAGTTTATTAAACCATTGCCATGGATGCACGGGAATAAAGAAATAATCGTTTGGATTTTGTCCTTTTTCTGAAATTGTGGCATTGAATTTCGCAATGGTTTCTGCTCCTAATTCTTGTTGAATTAACGTATCATAATCCAGTTTTTGAGTTCCGGCATAAACGGTTCTGTCGCAGTGTCCAGCAAGCCACAAAATTTTGAATGGATTTCCGGCTTCGGGCGCGTAGGCTTTGTAATCCATGCTGTTGTAACCAATTCTTCCGTTATTGGCAACAAAGCCCGGATGACCTTCCATCATGGCTTGTTCTATGGTTTGAAAATCAGAATTTGCAAGTGATTTTGAAGTCGAATTTTCCTTTAGTAATTTATAGCAGCTCCCGTAAAGTGTGCTTATAATTTCTTCCAGATAAGAAGGAATTAATTGTTCTGAAATTCCTAAACTTGTTTTGAATTCCTGAATAAAATCAACGGCATCTAAAGGAATTAATACTTCATTTTTATATTTTGAAATCGAATTTACTTCAATATTCAAATGATTCATGGCAAGTAATTCTGCTTCAAAAGTATATTTAACCGAATTATCATCAGAAAACAACGAATATGTATTTCCTGATTCTAAAATTGGTTTTATTAAAAGTTCGTGGGAAAACTCACAAATGGCTTTTTTTACCAGTAAACGATTGGCTTTTTCCCAAACTTCGGGCTGAATATGTGTGATGGCTTTTTCCGGAAATTCTAATTGATTTTCGTTATTCATTTCGGTATAATTGAGGTTAAATGAATCTATTTTTTTAATGAATTGCTCTCTTGTACAAAAAGCCAATAATGCGGTTTTATGAGGTAAAATGACTGCATCGGCATCTTCGAAACCTACGCGATGGCAGATATCAAACATTTTTTTGTTGCGAATGTCAGGTTCAACCAATATTCTTTCGATGGTAAGATCTCTGAAAATAAATTTCATGATACTCGAAAAAATATGCCACGTAAACTGATGTACCGGTTTTGTTGACGGCGCGACAATTATATGAATGCCGCAATCGTAATCCTGAACGGTGTAATAGTTCCCGATAATGTCTTGTTTTGGGTTATAACGTTCTAATAAAAACGAAATTTCTTCATTTACCAATCCGATAAAAACATCAGATTCCTTGGTTATTTTTTCATATTCTAAACGAACTTCTTCGAGATTTTTTCCCTGCATGCCCCAATATTGTGCATAATCACGATTGACCCAATCATGAATTATGGCAGCGTCTGCAGGCAAGTGCAACGGACGAAAATCTATAGTCCCGAAATCCGGAATGGTTATACTATATATAGGTTTATATTTATCCATTTTATACTGTTTTAATTAAATTTTACTTCATTTGTGAATGAAATATTCTTTGAGTGTAATTTATTTAAACACATAGAAACATAGCTTATCATACTGCAAAAAGGCATTTCACTAATAATAAATCGCATAGCTATGTGAAAAAATCTAGATTTTCTAAAACATGCTTCAATCTCAATCTAAGAAAATCTATGTTTCTATGTGTTTAAATAAATTACGTCCAATTTTTGATTCTAACTATTTACAATTAATTCATTGCTGTCTTTATTGCTCCACTTAGATTTCAACTGTATTTTAATTTGATTATAAACCAGCTGAATGCTTATACTTGTGGCAATTACAACCGGGAATAAACTTAAAACAAACCATTGATCGTGTTCCCAAAAACCTAAAACGTACATTCCCCAATTGATCAAAACCCATTGAATTACGTATAAACTTGTTACGTGTTTGCTGCAAAAAATCAATAAGTTAAATACGCCATTGTTTTCTTTAAACAAGTGAACGACAATGTTTATCAACCAATATAAAACAAGGTTTGTTCCGAGTAATAAAATGCTTCCGCCTGGTCCTAAATGATAATAATCTCCAAAATGATATTCGGGATTGGAGAAGTTTAAAATTCCGCCAACGGCGATAAAAGCTAAACCAACGAATAACATTTTCTTAAAAAATAATTCCTGATTTTCGTTGAGTTCTTTGTACCATCTTCCTAAAAACATTCCGATTAAAATGAAAGCGCTCCATGGAAAAACAGGGAAATAAACATTAAACTGATTGCTGAAAAGCAAATCACAGATATAATCTAAGCCCACAATGCCGACTCTGAAACCGCTTAATTCTTTTGAAACGGCAATGATTGCTAAAGCCACAATCAATGGAACATATTTACTTTTGCTATAATGATTAATGAGTCCCATAATAAACAATGTGAGCCCAGCCAATTGTAGAATATCTCCCAAAAGCAAAAAGAAAATTCCGGTTTCTAATGTTCCTGATTTTAAACCATACGCCGAAACGAAAGCTTCTGGAAGTCCTCCAAAAATGAATTCTGGAACCAGAAATTTTAAAAGGTTCATTCCGTAACCAACAGCCAGAATATATAATGCTCTTTTGCAAACGGCTGTAAAAGTTTGTCTTCTTGATAATACAAAAGAAATTCCCATACTAACCAAAAACATAGTTGTTCCGCGGCCTAACCATAAAATAATTTCGCCTAAAACGGTTTTTGTCTGGGTTTCAATTGTTCCGTAAATTAACATCGTGTGAATCATCATCATCAAAATCACACTCATTCCTCTGGCAATATCGATCGCCAAAACTCTCTTTTTTTGTTGTACTGCTTCCATAATTATGCGATGGTTTCAAATGCCGGAGATTCAATCACTTCTGCTGCGGGAACACCAAATTCCTGAAAAGCAATTTTGGTTTCTACAGCGTAATGCTCCATTCCTGTTATTTCTTTAATGATGTATGAGTTTCTGTAACAAGCCATTCCTAAATCTGGTGTTACAAAACCGTGTGTATGTAATTCAGCATTTTGCACAAAAACTTCGCTTCCGTTTTGGTCAATCGAGTAGTTTCTGTTTGTAGCAAAACGACCTTTAACGTCCCATTGAATTCGGCTGGCAATTCCTTCTAAAAATTGAGGCAGTTTATAACCGTAACCAGTTGCTAAAACCAATGCATCGGTTTTGTGGCGGTATCTTTTATCTTGCTCCACCTGATGTAGTTCTAATTCAAAAGATTGATTCATTTCATCGTAAATTCCTTTGGTACAAGCCGCGTTGGTTCTTAAATTCACATCAATTTCTGTAATTACTTTTTTGCTGTAAATGGTATCGAAAATGGTTGCGATCAAATCTTTATTGATTCCTTTGTACAATAATTTCTGGTTCTTCAACAAATGATCTCTTTTGTCTGATGGAAGATTGTAGAAATAATCTACATATTCCGGAGAAGTCATTTCAAGCGTTAACTTGCTGTAATCCATTGGGAAAAATCTTGACGATCTTGTAATCCAGTTTAACTGGTATCCGTAAACATCAATTTCCTGCAACAAATCGTTAAAAACTTCAGCAGCACTTTGTCCGCTTCCTAAAACTGTGATTGATTTTTGTTTTTGAAGTGAAGCTTTATTCTGAATATATGCTGAAGAATGAATCGCTTTTCCTTTTAAAGATTGACAAGATTTTGGAATATGCGGTGCAGTTCCGGTTCCTAAAACAATCTTTTTGGTTTTGTAAATTGTCTCAACATTCGTTTTTGTAGAAAGCGTTGTTACGATATAAAGCTGCTGATTTTCATCATATTCAATTGCTGTAACTTCGGTATTAAAATAGATATTCGGTAACTTTTTAATTGCCCATTGACAGTATTGATTGTATTCATTTCTCAGTAATAAGAAGTTTTCACGAATGTAAAACGAATACATTTTTCCTTGTTCTTTGATGTAATTCAAAAAACTAAACGGACTTGTTGGATCTGCCAAAGTCACTAAATCTGCCAGAAACGGAATTTGTAACGTCGTGTCTTGAAGCAACATTCCCGGATGCCAGTTGAAAGATTCATTTTTATCAAAAAATAATCCGTCAAGGTTTTCAATTGGTGCGGTTAAACATGCCAAACTTAAATTGAAAGGCCCTACTCCAACTGCTATGAAATCGTATATTTTGTTTTGCATTTTATTTTAATTTTTTAATGAATATTCATTTCCGTGATATACAATCAAATCGATGATTTCTTCAATATCTTTTGGAGTTGTTAACGGGTTTAATAAAGTGAATTTGAGAAATACTTCGTTGTAGACTTTTGTACTGGTAATGATGGCTTTACCTTCGTTAAATATGGCTTTACGAATGTAACTGTTGATACCGCAGTATGAGTTTTCGTTTCCGGTAAATGGCGTGTAACGAAACACAATCGCACTGATTTCCGGTTTATGGATGATTTCAAAATCTTCTCTGTTTCTTAGTAAATCTGCTGTAAATTGTGCATTAGCAATGGCTTTTTCCATATAAGAACTCAAACCTTCCGTTCCGATCATTCTCAATGTAAACCACAATTTTAAAGCATCAAAACGACGTGTTGTCTGGATTGATTTTTTTACCATATTTGGAATTCCTTCGTCTTCTTGTTCTTTAGAATTCAGATAATCAGCGTGGTATTTGATATAATCTACAAATGATTTATCTCTCATAAAAAAGCCGCTTGAACTTACGGGCTGATAAAAAGTTTTGTGATAATCTATGGTAACAGAATCTGATAATTCGATTCCGTTTAATTTTTCTTTATGAAGATTGCTAATTAATAAACCGCCGCCGTAAGCTGCATCTACGTGAAACCAAATATCATTTTCATTGGCAACTGAAGCAATTTCTGCCAATGGATCTATAGAACCAAAATCTGTTGTTCCGGCTGTTCCTACAATTGCAATTGGAATATTTCCTAAATCTTTTTGCTGCTGAATTACCTTTTTTAAAGCGTTGACATTCATTTTAAAATCAGGATCTACAGCAACTGGAATCACGGCATTTTGCCCTAAACCTAAAAGGCTTAAGTTTTTCTTTAAACTAAAATGACTTACTTCTGAACATAAAACCCTGAATTTTGAAGCTTCAGGCGGAAGTCCGTCCATTTTTGGATCGATCCCGAAATGTTTTTTAATGTAATGATCTCTTGCCAAAAGTAATCCCATCATGTTCGATTGCGTTCCACCGCTGGTGAAAATTCCGTCGGCATTTTCAGGATAACCCAATTTGTCAAGCGTCCATTCGACTAATTTTAATTCGATGAAAGTTGCTCCCGTACTTTGATCGTACGTATCCATTGAAGAATTTAATGACGATACAAAAGCTTCTGCCACAAGTGTTGGCGTTAAAATAGGGCAATTAAGATGCGCTATGTATTTGGGATTATGAAAATGAATACAATCATCTAAATAAATATCTTTTAATTCATCCAGAACATAATCTAGGCTTTTTCCTCTTTTATTTTCTTCGAGATAAATATTATCAATTTTTCGTTTAATCGTCGAAATACTGGTTCCGGTAAAGGGTGTATCTCTTTCTTTTAAATGATTTTCAATTGTTTTAATGGCCTTTTTCATGCTTTTCTTATAAATCCCAATTGATTTATTGTTGTTAGAAAAAACATGTTTATCGTGCGCATTTTCAATTATGACTTCTTGCAGTATTGTTTCTAATTTTTCTTGTGCCTCCATTGTGGTATTTATTTAGATTGATTCTAAAGAATAATTTTCCACAAATGTAGTTTTGTACGAAAATTAAATCAATACCATAAAAAAGTGAAAATTATTTCTATAATTGAGGTAGTCAAAATACCTCAATTATAGTAGGAAATAAAGCATAAAATTTCTATAAAAAATACGAAAATTACTTTATTTTTTTCTCTAATGCATAAAGTATCAGTTCAGGTGTGGTGTGCCTGCCCGTTTTTTTCATGATGTTTTTTCGATGTGTCCTGAAGGTATGAATGCTGATAAAAAGCTGTGATGCGATATTTTTTCCATTATCACCCTGCGCAATTTTCTTGAGAATTTCAAATTCTCTTAGCGTCAGTTTTTCATCACTTTGGGCGGTTGGCAGAGCAAAAACATCAATAAATGTATTTAAGGTTTTGGGACATATATAACGTTCCCCGTGCTGAATTTTATATAAGGCATCAAAAATGGTTTGTTCTTCACAATCTTTTGATATAAAGCCGTTTATATTTTCTTTTAAGAAACTGTCAATGGTTTGTTTGTTCTTAAAATACGAAAGGATTATGATTTTGCATTGCGGGTATTTTGTTTTGATAATTTTGAGATCATCATCATAAAACAAAAAAATATTATTGGGGTCAATAATCAAGCATTCTATATTATTTTTATCCAAACATTTAAACAACTCTTCTCGTGAATTTGTCACTTTTAAGCTGGGTGTTTTGACGAGCTTTTTTAGTGTGTGCCTCAATCCAATTATGTGTAGGTTTTCAGAATCGGCAATAAGGAAATTTTTCATTTTTACTATTTAGATTTAGTCTAAACAAAAGTAATATAAAAATGGTTATTATGCAGTTAATTGGATGTAAAAAAATAGTTTTTTTCTTATAATCAAAAAAGTTTTTTGTGATAAGATGAATATACTAAAAACAAAAAAGCCCGGACAATGTCCGAGCCTTTTGCTATTCAATACTGCTTTTAAATTCTCTTAGAATTTATATGCTACGCTTCCCATCAATGTACGTGGAGCCTGAACGTTTATTGTTGAATAACCGTTAAAGTATAATTCGTCTGTAAGGTTATTTACTTTTAATGATACTCTGTATTTAGGCTGATCGTAATACAATGCAGCATTTACTACAGCGTAAGAAGGAAGTTCAAAAGTTTCACTTGGTCCAGCATTGTAAACGTATGTAGCATCTCCATAGTTACCACCAAATCCTAAACCTAATCCTTTTAGTTTAGTTGTTTGAAGGTTATAACTAAACCAGTAGTTAATTAAATTTTCTGGCCCTGCAGTTATAGGTCTTAGATCATTTAACTCAGAATCATTTTTTGCATAACCCACAAGTAAGTTTAATCCAGGGATTGGGTTTGCTGTAATTTCTAATTCAAAACCTTTACTAAATTGTGTACCGTTTTGTATGCTTGCATTTGGCAGGCTTGGGTCAGAAGTTACGATATCTTTTACTTTGATGTTGTAGTAACTAATTGTAGCACTTAATTTGTTTTGGAAAGCATTTGCTTTAACACCAAACTCAAACTGGTTTGCTCTTTCAGGATCAAATTGTTTCAATTCAAGATTACCTCCAACATTTGCATTTGCATATCCTACGTTTTTAAAACTATTTTGGTAGTTACCAAATACAGATAACTGATCTTTTAAGATTTGAAAAACAGCACCAAATTTTGGAGAGAATGCATTTTGAGAAAATTTACCAGCCTCTGCACCTGAAAGTGGGTCAAATGATCCTTGATTTTCGAAATGATCAAAACGTACTGCTGCCGAAAGAATTAATCTTTCTGTAATGTTAATCGCATCTGCAACATAAGCACTGTAAGTTGTTATAGCACTGTTGCTTGTATAAGGAATATAATTAGCACCATCTCCAACAAGTCTGTTTTTTACATTGGTTGGATTAAAATCATAATAATTTGCTGCTGTTCCAGTATAATTAATTACATCATAAGGGGCATAACCTGGAAGATTTTTGAATACCAAGTTATTTGAACCGTAATAGATATCACCACCTACTAAAAAGCGGTTTCTCATTGATCCAATGTTGAAATCACCATTAAAGTTTTGTTGGAATTCGATGGCATTGTCTCTACCATTTGCATCCCATGCATTTCTTGAAAATTGCTGGTCTTTTAAAAGATAAAACCATGTTTGCAAACCAGTTGCTTTATTAGAACTGCTGCTAAATACAGTTTGTGAAGTCCATTTTTCAGACATTTGGTATAAAGCCTGAGCAAAAACATTTAATGTTTTAGTATTCATCACAAATTCATCTCCTAAAAATGATCTTTTAAAGTTGATGTCAAGATCTTTAGCATTGCTTACTCCTAACTGAGATGGAGATGTACCAAAATAAATTAAAGGCATTCCTGAGTTGTCCTGGTTTCCTATTTCTGCATCAATAGAAATGGTAAGTTTATCATTTACTTTATAAGAGAAAGATGGTGCTACGAAAAAGCTTTTTGAGTAACCGAAATCCTGAAAAGTATTGGCATTTCCAAAAGCAGCATTTAATCTGAATAATGCTGTATTGTCGTCGTTGATTGGAGTATTAACATCAGCAGTTAAACGGTTAAAACCGTAACTTCCGTTTTGATATGAAATTTCTCCGGCAAAAGTTTCAAAAGGTTTTTTAGTAACACGGTTGATTAATCCTCCGTATGAAGAAACTACGTTTCCAAAAAGTGTAGCCGATGGCCCTTTTATAACTTCGATTCTTTCAAGGTTTACCGCATCAGTATTACTGTTTACTTTTCCTGCAAGACCGTTTCTTACTAAACTCTGTGTTGTAAATCCACGAAGTGAATACCAAGAAGCTCCATCACCTGCACGGTTAGTAGCTGCCCATAATTGGTATAAACCCGGAACGTTTTTTAAAGCTTCGTCCTGGTTTGTTACTAACTGGTCTTTAATTAATTCTTTAGTTACAACATTGTAAACTTGTGAGTTTTCAAGGTTTTTAACAGACATTCTAGATACATACTGGCTTTCTGCTTTTGTATATTTGTTTGCATTTCCTTTAACAAATACTTCAGTCAAGGCTTCAGATGTTGTTATCAATGTAAAGTTTACTACAAGTTCTTTTCCTGCTAAAACAGTGATAGCTTCTTCTTTTGGTGAAAAACCTACTACAGAAGCTTTTAGTGTATAATTACCCGGCTTAACGTTTTTGATTTCATAATTTCCCTGATCATCAGTAACAGTTCCAATTTTTGTTCCTTTCAGAGTTACAGAAATATTATCAGCAATTTCATCATTAGATAGTGAAACTTTACCCTTGATGGTACTTGTCTGCGCAAACGAAGTTGCAGCCGTAAGCAGCATAAGGCAGCTCAATAGCGGAAGTAGTATTTTTATCTTCATGTTATTTAGAATTATTTTTAATAGCGCAAATTTATGTGTTGTGTTAAAACAATCCAAATTATTTGTATTTATTCCAAATAATAATAACATGAGCAGGTTTTATTCTTTATTTATCAATTTTTTAAATAAAAAAAAGAAGAATCATTTTTTTTAACACAAATAAGCCAATTAATTAATGTATAAAAAACACGTTTGCCAAATATTATGCGAATATTTTTAAGTATTTAAGCCTTTATTTCTATCCTAAATCATGCGATTAAGATTTAAATGCAAAAACCTCCAAAATCAAATGAAATTGGAGGTTTTATTTGGAACAAAAAGCGTGTTCAAAAAATTATTCTTTATGATAAGGGCATCCTGAAGGTGCAGAAGATCCAGCTGCTGCAGAAGGTTTAATGGTATTTGAGCTTGGGAATTGTTCTTCCATTAAACGTCTTTGCTCTGGAGAAACATCTTCTAATTTACGAAGCGTATTTACCTGAATGTGAGGCCAGCTTGTGGTTCCGCCATCGTCTCCGAAATCAAATTCGAAAAATATAATCTGCTCGTATTGCAGCTGAAGGATTTCTTTTCCTTCTTCTATAACTGTTTCAACCCATAATCTCATATTCATTTCAACAGTAGTAACAAAACGATTTACAAACGGAACATTTAATATACCGCCTTGTGCTCCTGTTTTATTTTTAGATGATAACTGAATAAGTACGTGGTTTTTTATGTTTTCTCCTTTGATGGAATCACGAAGACGTAAATCTGGTCTTACGGAATAGGGATATAAATCATTAGCAAGAATTCGCTGTGTATAGATTTTATTTTCTCCGGGATCGTTTATATCGTTCAGTTTTTCAAATACCCAGGCAGGTGGCGCTTGATCCAGATTTATCGGATCTTTTTCACTTGCTCCTGCTCCACCCATAGTTCTTGAAATAGAAAGATGATCGTATTTCCAGGCTGCATCTCCATAAGGAAATTGAGGTGCGCCATCAATTAAATAACCTGGGCTGCCCTGAACTAAGTCTCCTAATAAAGTTATAGTACTTCCGTGCGGAATTACGCCGCTTCGTGAAATAGAATAATCTGGAATAAAATAAGGCCCAGTTTGTCCGGCTCCGGGTTTCAATTCTTTAGAAGCAATAATTTCAGAATAAGGTCTTCCGTTTAGATTTTCCAGCGTTACATATTCTTTTTCGCCAAGATCATTATAAACTAAAAATAGAGTTTCGTCCTGATAACCGCTTTTATACAAATCTTTATTCGGGTTTGTTGGCGATACTGGATGCACGCCGCGGTCTTCTTTAATTGTTTTCTCTGTAGCGGCATAATTAAATATATCGCTCAGCCATAAGTACATACCGTTTTCTTCGTGAATTGGAGTGTATTTTAAAGCTTCTTGACCTTCTACAGTGTTGACACTTTTTATACTTTGTTCGTATTTAACAGCTCCGCAAAATTGTTCGTTTGCTCCACCGCGATTACGAACTCCGCCCGGCACTAAATCAAAGGTTAGCTTTTCTATGTACTCTTCGCAATCAAAACTATATTTTCCGGGAATGGTTCCTGCATTTGTACCCGGCGATGGCATAATGGTAGTATGGATTCCGCTTCCTATTAATTTTCTATCATTTTGTCCGTTATGATTATAACTTACCCAAGTTCCTTGTAATACCTCTAAAATACCATAATCGACATTGTTTACAATTTGCTGTAAATTACTTTCATGAAAAGCTCTAATTGGATCTTCAATTTGAACTTTTGAATATCCATCCATCAAATCTCCTAATATTCCTTTACTGACTTTTTCCTGATCAGCTCCGAATAGTAATTGTTTATTACTTACATCTAGATTTTGAGCTATATGAGGCAGGTTTAACTCATCGGCTCCGTTTTTTCTTTTTAGCATCGTTTTTATTTTTTTTGATTAGTAAATCTGGGTATTCTAAAGCATGGCGATTACCATGAATCTAAATTACACGAGATAGAAAATCAATTATAAAAAAATGGCATAAAGCGGAAATTATTGGTCACAAAACAAGGTATCTAAAGGATGGAATTATCTCTGGGATTTTTAATTTAAAAAAAGGGTGTTTATACCCTTTTTTGATTTCTTATATTATAATAAATTTGAAAAATATTTACGTAACACATTTACAATCAGTAAATTATTTATTCTCATACGAACCTACAACGAGAATATTCTACATGCCTTCTTTTTAATCCCTGCTTTATTTATTTGATATGCTTTTGCATCAATCAAGCAGCATAACGTATTCATTACCTCATTGCCCTTTTATTTATAAAACTTTTGAAATTAAAATAACGATATCAAATGAATTAATAAATTAAAACCAAACGATTATGAGTTCAATAGTACCACCAGACAAGAAAGCCAATTATGAAAAATTATTTGCTTCCTGCATTATCAGAGATGCTAAATATCCTGAAATTGATAAACTAGTTGAAAAAATGGCTGCAAACAAAAGCAGATACCAAGCTGTGGGAGATCCGTTAAATATTCCGTGGTATGTCATTGCAATAATCCATTGCATGGAAGCTAGTTTAAGGTTTGATACTCATTTACACAATGGTGATCCGCTTACCGCACGCACCGTTCAGGTTCCTGCAGGACGACCAAAATCAGGTAATCCTACTTTTACATGGGAATTTAGTGCAAATGATGCTTTAATTTTTGATAAACTAAACTTATGGACAAATTGGGAAATTGCCGGAATTCTCTATAAACTAGAGTTATTTAATGGTTTGGGCTATTATAAACAAGGCATTAATTCGCCTTATTTATGGAGTTATTCGAATCATTATACAAAAGGAAAATATGTTAAAGACGGAAAATATGATCCGAATGCGGTTTCTAAACAATGCGGAGCTGCGGTATTACTGCGACGTCTTAGCGAGCAAAAGCTGATAACGCTTCCAAGTGGTAATATAATAGAACAAATATTAGCGCAGGGTAATAAAACAACTTACTATTCTGGAACTGTTACCAATGAAGCCAAAGATTTGCAAACACTGCTTAATAAAGCCGGAAGTGTCCTAAGAGTTGACGGAAAAGCAGGCGAAAGAACCTCAGCGGAGTATTTTAAATTCAGTAAAACGTATTTAAAAGGAGATCCGAGAAGAACTTGATATTTTAATTAATTGAAATAAATACAATGGGACTGTCTTCCAGCATAACCAATTTATTCGAAAAACATATTTACTCCATAGTAACGGCGGTGATTATTGCTGTATTAACGTTTGGATATCTTTCTTATATTCTGCCGAATAATCAGCAAAAAGAAGATGCTAAAAATATAACTGTTTTAAATGGCATTGAAAAACAGTTAGAAGCTTATATAGATGATCAGGTTAAATATATTGACGAAGATAAAATTGACAGCTTATCCCTATCCTCTTACAGGGGCTCAACGGATACTTATATTGACAATATTACCATTAACAAAAAAAAATATCAGGAATTTGAAAACGGAACTATAAAACTCTCCCGAACAATTACATTATTCAAAAGATCAAATAGTCCTGATAAAAAAGATACAATTAAACAAATCACAAATGATATCACGATTGATCTGGTAAAATTTTTAAATAAAATTGACTCTACAACTAATTTTACTTCATTTTATATTTGTCCTGTTGTCGCCGGGCAATGTCAATCTCATAAATCATTTCTATCAAAAAATGTAAGTCTTGTTGATCAGGATAGTTTGATTCGTTACAACAGAAATAATGGGCCTTTTAGTTTCAAAAATTCTTCAAAACGTTATTACACCAATCAAATAAATATTCCCCAAACTGATAAGACACTTTTTTTGGCTGTTGGAATTGAAAAATCTGTATTTGACGGAAATGTTCGTCAGATAAATTCTAACCTTTTAATTTTCAGCCTTATTTCAGTAATCCTTTTAATATTAGGCATCAATTTTATAAAACCTATTGTAAGCAGTTATAAAGAAAGATTGTGTCAGTTTGATTTGGTCGGTGTTGTATTTTCCATTGGATTGTTAATCGCTATATTAGTCATATTTTCGGCATTAACTTATTGGAACAGTACCATAAAAGCCAGAACTACAAATGATTTATACCAGCTGGCAAACAAAATTGACAACGCATTTAGCAATCAAATTACGGCTTATGAGACATGGAAAAAAGATGATCTGATATTTGGAAAAATTTGGAAGGATTCTGAAAAAAAATTTTCAAGAATATATGTAGAAACGAATTCAAAAAACAATTATTTAAATGAAGATCCACTTCCTAAAAATAATTCAGATGATGAAGGTGAATATTTTATTCTTGAAAATAATGATTTTAAAAAAGATACCAATAATTTAAAACTCATTAAATACCTGGATAATTATTTTCAAATGAACTATGAAGGGATACTTACCAAAAATTTAAGCAATACTAAACTCGATATACCAAGAAAGTATTCAGATAGAATGTATTTTAAAATGCTGCAGCAAAAAAATGACGGCAACATAAAAAATAAACCTGTACTAACGGCCGTTTTTTCGAGAGATAATAATAAATACCAATTAATATATGCCGAAAAAGATTCTCTTAAAAAACAAGTAAGCGGCATTAGAGGTATCGCCTTTAGAGAATATTTTTCTGATGAACTGGAATTACCACCGGGAACCGGTTATATGTTTGTAGACCGATACGGAGGTATTATCCTGCAAAACGATCCCGAAAAGAATTTATATCAAAATTTATTCTATGAATCTCAAAGCAATCCGGAATTTGCAAGTGTACTATCTGGTATAATTCCCGAATCATTTGAGATGGAATATCAAGGCAAACCTTATCAGATTTATGCAAAAAAATTAAGCGAAGAAACAGACTCGCCCATTTATATTTTAACTGTTCGGGATTTATCACACATGAATCGTTTGTCGATATTTACTTTTACAAACGGATTTTTAATTGCAGTTATATATGGCTTTTTTATATTATTAATCAACTACATCTATTCAACAATCTTTTACAACGGCCGAATTGGTACGTTATCAAAACATCATTTCTATTATCTTTTTCCAGACAGCAGCCGAACCACTGAATACAAAAAGCTATTAATTGTTAACTGTGTTTCTATCGTGTTGGCCCTAATAGTCGCTTTCAAATCTTCTCCTTCGCTGGCATTTATCTTTTGTATTGTACTGGGCATTAATGTTGCATTTATTAATTTAATTACTCTAAATATCCGCACATTAAACCCTAAAAAAGAGCTTATTAAGCTAGTATTGATTTTGTTTTTTCCGGCAATTTGTCTGCCTATTGTTTTGTTTTTTTATTACAATGTTTTTATTGCTGCCCTTGCACTTTTTGGTACACATGTTACATTGATAATCTTGTATTACAGAAACTGGAGAAAAAGACAAAAAGCAGAGCTTAGTGTATTTGCAAAGAAAAATAAAGGAGTGAACAGAAGAGCTTATACCAAATTCCTGACAGCAAGATTATTGTATCAATTTGTTGTATTTCCGTTTGTTCTTGTTAGTGCATTTTATGTAAATGAATTGAATGATTTTGCGCGTTATTACTGTTCTTCGCTTGATGCCAAAGAGCAAAAAATAAAAGATAAAAATGATTTTATTATAAAGGATAGAATCACAAATGCTTATAACTGTAATTGTGAGGAACAAACAAAAGACCAAACAAATGATCAAATTATGCAAAAGGCTAATCTTGGCTTTTTTGATCGTCCTTCGAGTTACGAAATCAAAAATTTTACATTTAATGAACTTAGCCGTAAATATTATCTAAACCTGCAGGCAATTCTACATAACGGAAACAATAGTTTTTCGTTTCTAACACTTTTTTTCTTGTTGGTCAATTTCTTCTTTCTTACCGCTTTGGCTTATAAATTATTAAACTATTACAGTAATCGTTTCTTCTTTTATGATTTGATGCAGGCTTATTATGAAAAGTATTATCCGTGTACGAAAAATGAATTAGCAAACGATCATATTTTTATACCTATGGTAAATGATTATGATATCAAACAGCTGATTCAGATTGATCATAATAGCTGCGAAATACAACCCGATAAGAGATATACCGGTAATGAAGACTGTCCTGAACGTGAAATTAGCATCGATCAGGTTTTTCATAAAGATAAAAAAAATGAAATAAGCCCTTATTTAAGAATGGATTTTATACTGAATATCAACCACAAGCAATTTTGTGAACAGTATGAAGATATTTGGGAATCCCTGTCTGAAGAAACGCAGTATGTACTTTTTGATTTTGCCCAGGATCATTTTGTAAATTACAAAAATAAAGATACCCTGATAAATCTTATGGAAAGAGGAATTATTGACTGTCATCAATTAACGGGAAGATTAAAAATGATGAGCCTGAGTTTTAGAATTTTTATTTTATCTAAAAGTAAACGTGATGAATTATTTGTTCAAAAATTTAAAGAGGAGAGTAAAAACGGAACATACAGCAAATTAAAATTCCCGATAATAATTATTGCAGTCAGTGCTTTAATTTTACTAATGTATCTTAATAAAGACAGTTATGATCAGGTAACTTTAATGGGCGGAAGTGTTGTAACGGTTCTTGCTTTAATTAATAAAATCCTTGACGCTAATAAAAGCCTTTAATTAGTTCCTAAATTAGAATTATAAATTGCTTTGAAATTTCGACCTTCGTATCAAAATCATAATTGAACAGCAATGGCCGAATCTCATAATAAAATTCCGTTTTCTTATTATCTTAATTCAGATGTTATTTTCCTTGCCAAAGATCTTTTGGGAAAAGTACTTTATACTCAAATTGACGGTGAAATAACTTCTGGAATAATTGTAGAAACAGAGGCTTATTTTGGGATACAAGACAAGGCTTCTCATGCTTATGGCGGACGAAGAACAGATCGAACGGAGACTTTATACAGTCAAGGCGGTGTTTCGTATGTTTATTTATGCTACGGAATTCACCATCTCTTTAATATCGTTAGTTCTGTTGAAGGTGAACCTCATGCGGTTTTGATTCGGGCAATTGAACCTTTGACCGGAAAAGACATTATGGAAACTAGACGGAATATGTCGGCATCAAAAGGGGCTATATCGGCTGGTCCAGGTTCTGCGGCAAAGGCTTTGGGTATTGACCGTTCTTTTAATAAAAAAGATTTAGGCGGAGAAGAAATCTGGCTGGAAGATCACGGTATTCGCTATACTGAAGATCAAATTGCAGCTTCACCGCGCGTGGGCGTTGCGTATGCACAGGAAGATGCGCTTTTACCGTGGCGATTTTTTATTAAAGGAAATAAATATGTCAGCAAACCGAATAAGGTATAGATTGGCAATTTTTCGAAACTTTAAAATTTTATAAATTTGCAAAATTATTGAGGATAATTTATACCTCAGCATCTATTCAATTTCTCCATCAAAAAATAAATGACAATACAAGATTTAATTGGTGATTTTTCCATTTCAGGAAGTAATCAGGAAGAAAGTAATCAGGTTACTTACAAAGGCACTTTGAGTTTATCCTTAGACGATAACAATAGAATTATGGCAAAATGGTTCATCAATAATGCGCAGGTACAAAAAGGTCATGGTTTCTTTAAAGATAATATCCTGGTCATTAATTTTAGTTACAAAGGCGACGACAATAAAACATACAAAGGCGTTGCGGTTTACCGATGCATTACTAAAGATGTACTGGATGGATTTTGGTCAGAAAAACATGGAAATCCACTGTTTTTAGGTACAGAACATTGTTTGAGACTGGAAACTACAGAACGGCTGAATTAAAATCAACGGTATATAATTTCATTGGTTTTGCTTTCCCTCGCAAAAGTATTTCTCCCTTTTGAATATAGGTTATCGAATTATCTTCGGGAAGTGCGTTTTTCATAGTTTCTGAAATAACAAAATCGTGATTAAAATTGTTGCATTCGCATTGAATTCTTGACGTTGTATTTAAGAGATCTCCGTGATAAACGATTTCTTTTTTTACTTTTCCTACCCAGGTTGTTACGGCGGTTCCTATATGCATTCCGGCTTTAAACTTTGGAACCAGATTGTATTTTCCTAAATAATATTCCCGTTTATTCTCTATAGATTGTTTAAGAAGATAAAAACAATAAAGGCATCGTTTATCTTTTAATCCGACAGCAGATTTCCAAGTTAGAATAATTTCATCTCCCACGTATTGGTAAATTTCTGCACGCGAAGCCTGAATTGCATCGGTAAAATCGTTGAATAAATCCTGCAATAAATTGCTGTATAGAATATCTCCTAATTGTTCAGCAAGTGTGGTGGATGATTTTACGTCGACAAACATAAAAATTCGTTCTTCCTGAATGGGCCGATGGTATTGTCCTGTAAAATAATTATAGAAAAAACGGGTACTTAATAAACTGCTGATTTCTAAAAAGAGAATTAAAAATATAGACGCTCCAAGAGAAAACATATAATCTTCAAACAAACGTTCTTTAGCATATTTAATAAAAACTTCCTGATAAGAAAGATGTCCTAACATTTCTGAAAACATCAAAACAAAGAATAGTAAAAACAATAATATGCTTATGCTGTAAATCAGCGCTTTTAAAAGCATCGCTCCTAAAAAGGAATATCGGTTTAAATTGATAAGACGCTTCTCAAATGTTATAATAATGAAACCTATAAAAACGCCTATAATTATGCCGGGCAAAAGCTTTAAATAATCAAAGTTGGATTCTGCATCAGTAATTGAGGCATATAGCAAACCTAAGATTCCGCCGGCAATAGCGGCTTTAAAAACAAGACTGTATTTTTTATAAAAAGGCAGCTTAGGCAAATCCATATTAAAGATGCTTTCGTTCTTTATAAAAATAGATAAAATCTTGATATAAACTACCGCAGAAGTTTTTCTGTTCAAAAAAAATCCCTGAATGAAATTCATTCAGGGAAAACTTTATTCTTATAATATTAAATCTCTACTGGCTCCTTATAAACTTCCCAGTCTGTATAACCGTGAGTTCCTAATCCGTAATGTAAATCGCGGATTGGCTGCGTCAATTCCCAATTGTTTTGTAAACGTTCTACTAAATCAGGATTCGATATAAACGGTTCACCAAATCCGGCAATGTCAATAGTTCCGGCATTAATAAGTTGTTCTGATTTTTCTCTGTCCATACTTCCGGCTAGAATAATAACGCCATCGTACCAAGAACGGAAACGTTCTATAAAACCACCCGGCAAGGCATGACTTCCTTTTGACTGCTGATCCATGATATGGATATAGGCAATGTTTCTTTTCTTTAATTCTACGGCCAAATATTGATAGGTTGCTTCTATTTCATCATAATGCGGCAAGTCTCCTAAACCTCCGTATGGCGTTAATCGAATACCAATTTTTTCATTGGTTACAACATCAACCGAAGCATCTATAATTTCCAGTAAAAATCTTGAACGATTTTCGATACTTCCTCCGTATTCATCTGTACGATTGTTTACAAAAGGATTAAAAAACTGTTCGATCAAATAACCATTGGCTCCATGAATCTCTACGCCGTCAAAACCTGCTTTAATCGCATTTTTAGCTGCATTGGCAAAATCGGTAACAACATTTTTAATTTCATTTACAGAAAGTGCTTTGGGCTTTGATGCCGGAACAAAACCTTCTACTCCATTTTCATTATATCCCCAAGCTGATGTATTTTGCGCCTGAATATCTGATGGACCAACAGGAGCAATTCCGTTAGGCTGATTTGAAGTATGTGATACTCTGCCTACATGCCATAATTGAGAAAATATTTTACTTTCTTGTTCATGTACTGCCTTAGTAACTTTCTTCCAGCCTTCAACTTGCTCTGCTGTATATAATCCGGGAATATAAAGTACGCCTTTTGCTGTTTCAGAAATGGCTGTTCCTTCTGTAATAATTAAACCGGCGCCAGAACGCTGTTCATAATAAACCGCATTGTTTTCGTTTGGAATACCATCTTCATTTCTTGCCCTTGTCATTGGTGCCATTGAGATACGGTTTTTTAATTGTAATGAACCAATCTGTACCGGTTTAAAAATATCTATTTTCATAATAATCTGCTTTCTTATTTTTTAATTAACCAGCTTTCAACAGCTCTTGAAAAATCTGCCACATCAATTGGGTGACGGCTGGTAATAATGTTTCCGTCTGTTACTACAGGTTGTTCAAGAATAGTTCCTCCTGCATTTTTTAAATCTACCTGAATGTTCCAGTATCCCGTCAGCTTTCTTCCTTTTAAAATATCGGCAGAAGCCAATACAACCGGAGCGTGACAAATAGCAGCAATTAGTTTTCCTGATTTATTAAAGTCCTGAATAAATTTGATTACATCTTTATCATAACGAAGGTTATCCGGATTCCAAGCTCCACCCGGAATAAATACTGCATCGTAATCACTTACCTTTATTTGGTCTGCGGTACGGTCAAATTTTATCCATCCTACGGGCTGTAAATATTGTATCGCCATAACATGCGTATTTGCCATTTCAGGAAATACTAAACCGTATCTTTCCGGAGCCGGATTAAATTTTGGTGACACTATTTCAACTTGTGCACCTAATTCTTTAAAATACCAAACTGGTCCTGTTAATTCAATTTCTTCAAAACCATCGGCTACGATTACGGCAATTTTTTTCCCTTTTAAGGCTGTTTTGTTTTTTACAGGTGTAAAGAAGAAATCTTTTAATGCTTCGTTCCCTGGTGCGTTTAATAATTTTGTCACCGGCATATTTACAACGGCTGACTGAGTAGACAATTGATTTACAACTTCTAATTCATGACTGTAGTTTGTTTTCATTTCGTTTGTTTTTACGGTTACTTGTGCTTCTACATTTACTACAGCAAGTACGCTTGTTATACCTGCTGCAATGATTTTACTAATTGTTTTCATTTTTTTAGGTTTTAAATATTAATAATTTGTGTTGAAATTTTTCTGTTGAATGTTACTCGCGAGTAAGCGGTGCAAATTCGATTAGGTTATGAATCCCGTCCTGAAACGGCTGTTTTTTTATACTCGTATTCAGGTAATCTATTACGGGCTGAATTGGCGGAAAATTGAGATGATATTGAAATGCATCGTTGCTTCTGAATTTTTCGAAGGTTACAAATTGGGTTTTATCATTCTCCAATTGTGATAACTGATACGTTACTACGCCAGGTTCACTTCTAAACTGCGGCATTGCGGTATGATAAACCTCCATGAAGTTTTTCTCTGTTCCGGCTTTTGCATCTACAAAAAGCATAATGGTTAACTGATTGTCTTCTTTTTTACTTGTTCTTCTCCATTGTTCTTTAGTGAGAGGTTCTAAATCTTTTACATAGATTATTTTCTCCGGTTTTACTAAGGCTGTTTTGGCAAGTTCTTTTATGGATTTTGAATTGTTTTTATCTAATGCCGTTTTACTTGTCCAGCGTTCAAATAACCAGATAACGGTTTTGTTGTTTTGTTCAAAATAAGCTTCAGACATAATGTTGCTTTCGTTTGAAAGCGATTTTTGAACATACTCGCTTATGGCTTTTTCAAATTTCTCCTGATATTGCTCTTTTACTTCGTAGCGTGTAATTTTAGCTGTTTCATTTTGTGCTGACGCCAATGTGCTTTGCAATGAAAATAGAACGGTGAAAATCCCTAAGACTTTTTTAGAAACTGTGAGTTTTGCTTTTGTTATCATAACTTCTAAAATTTTAAAATTATTTATTTCCGTTTTTAAAGATGAAAACGCCCAGATAATGAAATAATAAACCTACTGCCCATGCGCCAGTCTGCCAAAGCGGCCATAGATACGTTCTGTCTGTTAAAAACCAAATAGTCCAAATGGCAGGAATTGATAATACAAATACTAATAAGTGAATTCTGAAACCTTTTTTAGGGTCAATGTGAGCAATTGTATGCTCGTTTGCTAGATGTCTCATGATATTAAATTTTATTAATTGATTGTTTTATATAAGTTGTGTTCCTAATTTTTCTGTTTTTTTCAGCCATTTTATACGCTGTTCTTCTGTTGATTTTCTCATAAATCCAAAAGTGGAAAATTTGATAGGATCGAATCCTACGTAACCAAATACGATGTCTTTGAGGATTTGATATTGAGAAGCACGATAGATGAGATAGAACCACCATTTTGGAGTGTCCATCGTAATTAAAAGCCTAAGGCTTTTTCCTTTTAAAAGTTTTTCGGGGAAGATTTTTCCTGAGTGATGTTTAAATGCAAAGTCAGGCATAAAGATTCTGTCTATAAATCCTTTGGTAACGGCAGGCATAAATCCCCACCAGTTAGGATAAGACAATACAATGTGGTCTGCCCAGGAAATGAGTTCCTGAGCCTGAATTAGATCTTTTTCAAGCGGTACTATTTTTCCGGTTTTATATCCGTCAGCCAGATTTACGTCGAAATCCAGTTTAGAAATATAAATGGTTTTACAAATTGCTCCTGTACGCTCTACTCCTTTTTTGTATGCATTAAGCAAGGCATTACAAAATGAGTTTTGAGAAGGATGACCAAGTATTAATAAGATATTCGTTTTCATTGCGCATCATTTTAATTTGACACTGCAAAGATTTTAAATAATGCGAAGGACTTCCTGACACAAATGTGTCAAAAACTATTGGTGCGCTAATTTTTGACGAATTCTGGTAAGTGTTTGTCTTTCAATACCCAGATAACTGCAAAGATGCGAAATGGAAATCCTGTTAAATAGCTCTGAGTGACACTTTATAAAATCGAGATAACGTTCCTCGGCAGTTTGAAATATAAAGCTTTCGATACGGGCCTGCTGACGTTTTAAAATTTCTTCGGCGACTAATCGTCCGTATCGTTCAAAGCTTGGTAAATGTTCATAAATCCACTGCATGTCTTCATAGGAAAGACAAACCATAATTACGGGTTCTAAACACTGAATTGAATATTTACTGGGCTGCTGTGTTATAAAGGCGGGATAGTGTGTAGCATAATCACCTTCGGCATAAAAACCTACGGTAATTTCATTGCCTTCGCTATCTATAAAAGAAGAACGCACTAATCCGCTTGCTATAAAACCTATTGTTTTTTGCACTTTACCGTATTGAAGAAAGAAGTCTTTTTTGTTGAATTCTTCAATGGTAATTTTTAAAGCAAATTGAGAAAGTTCAGCGTCAGTAACGTTAGGACAAATTTCCTTTACTGATTTTAGAAATATTTCTTTGGCTGAATTCATTATCATTATTTGCTTTGAAACCTCTAATTTAAAAAGAATGTTTTTTAAAATGTAAAAAACACACGATTATTTTTTATTAAATTAACTTTATAATGTCCTGTGTATTAATTTTTTATTAACTTTAACGTCCCATCAAAATTTAGCCAGCTGAAAATTGTAACTTCCTAAATTTAAAATTATGAAATGGTTCGTGACTTTAAAAACAACATTTAAGGACAAATTTTTTAAATCAAACCTTAAAAAAAGTTTTGTGGATTTAGAGAAAGGAAAACAGCTTTATTCCACCAGCCATTTTCAAGAGGCTATTATTCATTTAGATAATGTCGTCAATTATGAATTTGATTCAACGGCTTATGAATTAAGGGCGAGCTGCTTTCAAAAACTGGAACATCATTATAAAGCCATTGAAGATTTTGATAAGGTAATTGAATTTAATCCACTAGAGTTTTCTTATTACTACCATCGGGCCGTTTCTAAAAAAGCCGTTTTTGATTTTACGGGACAAATTGAAGATCTTCATAACTGTATTCATTATTATAAAAAGAATAAAAATATAGAAGTTGGTTTATTAAAAATATTTGAAACTGATTTAATAAACGCCGGAAACCATATCGAAAAACTGAAATACAATATCAGTTCTTTTCATAATAATTCTTATTTAGAAATAAAGGCATTACTAGCGGATTGTCTTTATCAAATAAAGAAAATAAGGCTTAAAAGGAATAAAATCAGAACGCCTTTTCGCCAAATCAAAAAAGAAGGGCTATCAATTGTAATAAATCCTGAAATATAGATTTTCTTCTTATGATTTCTTTTCTGTTTCAGATTTCATTTTCCTTAAGCTTTTATGAATAATGCTGCGGGTTGATTTTTTCTTTAGTTCATAATCTTTGGTACATTTTTGTAATTCTGCTAATAAGATTTTAAAACAATTGTACAAAACATCGAGCTCTTCCATGTTTTGATAAATCTTAAGATCATCTTCTGATGTTGTTTGTACCGCAATAGCTTCATCTTTATATTTCTCAAAAATTTGCAGCAATTTTCGATGTTCAATGTTATCAATTCCCTGCATAACGAACGATCAATGTATTTATAATTTTCATGGTATAATTTGCAAAAGCGGGTCAATGTCTGTACTTATTTTACTGAGCGGCAAGGTTTGTACAGTTTCTGTTTTTATTACTATTTTGTTTGTATTTCCTGACATTCTATTTAAGGCTCCTTGCAATAAAGTTTCAGAGCGGTTTCCTAAAGCAAATACTTCCGGCTGCTGTAATTCATTTAAAGCTATTTCAGGGTTTATTCCTTTTGAATAATTTCCTTCGTGTCTGGCATTAAACAATTTATATATAGAAGGGTACAATATCCAGCCTCTTTTATCCGGATTGCGGTCGTCTACAATTGGAAATCCTGCTACATCTTTGCCAAATGTTTTTTCGCCAATTGTAATAACTTCCATATAGGGTTTTAGATTATTTATAATAAGTTCTGATGCTGATGCCGTCCTTTTTCCGCATAAAATATAAATTTTATTAATTCCAGGATGTGCATTGCGTAAAGCATCAAAACTTACCGAAGATTCATTGCTTTTTAAAGCCGTAGAAAATGACTGGTCAACATTTCCTCCATTTTGATTTCCTTCAAATTTTATAAAAAGATCATCTGCTTTTATATTTGGAGCCAAAATTATACTCAGTGCTGTCGCAGATGAGACATCTCCTCCTCCATTATATCTTAAATCTAAAACCAATTCTGTTATCGATTTGCTTTTTAATTCCTGAAACATTTGCAAATACAATTGTGCTTGTCCAACATCAAAATGCGGAATGCTTACATAACCAATTTTAGTATTGTTGTTTTCGATTACCTGATATGGAATGGGCTGTAAAAAGGTAAAACCCTGCAAAATAGAAACTGTTTTTGGGTTAGAAAAACCTAATTGAGCAGAATAAGAAACGACTTTTAAATCCAGCTGCGTATCGGCAAGCATACTATTATATAGATTATCGTAATTATCCAATTTCAATTCTGTTCCTTCAATATGGGTTATAAGCTGTCCTCTTTGTAAGCCATTATTTTTTGCCGGAGAATCTTCTAAAACATATAATATTACGCCATAATATTTTCCTTCAAAGGCTACAAAACTTACGTCAAACCCGAATTTACTTCTAAGGCTTTTAGGTGAAGTTTCGGGTTTTTCTGGATGTATCGCGTAGGAATAAATATCTTCGGACTGCAATAATGTTTTAAAATATTCTTTTGGATCTGATGCTAAATTACTTTGGTTTTTTATTGCATTATTCCATAAATAATATCTTTTCATTTGATTGTACATCCAATCGTTTACATATTCATTTGTGTTTTCTTCATACGTTACTGGCTCATCTGTGTTTTCACACGAAATAAGAAACAGGGTAAAAAATAAAAAAGAAAACAGCTTAATAGGCAAACAGTTTTTCATTGGATAATAATCTTAGAATTAATTATTTTAATGAGCTGTGAAATCAAAAAAATCTGCCAGGTTCAGACTTGCATCAACACTTTGAAATTTGCCATTTCCATCTTTTCTTTCATCTAGAACTATTAATCCTGATTTATTTTTTAACATCAACATAGTTGTAATAACTTGCTTTCCGCTTATATAAGATTCTGTTGTATTGTGTTTCACCAATTCCATTTTGATAATTGGAGGCAGACTTGCCGGAAATTCTATAAAATCACTAAAATTATCTTTACCAATGTTTTTCACTACTCCTACTACTTCTCCGTTTACTTTGCGCATTATTCCGTCTAGTTTTCCGGTATAACCGCTGGCAGAATATTTATTAAGAGTTGGGAAAATAAATTTGAAACCGGCATTACCTGTCTGCGTTATTTTACCGGGTTTCGTATCCAGAACATTATTTATCCATAAATCTTCTTTAGTATAAAAAGAGATCGTATCAATAGGTTTTGCAGTTGTTAGTTGATAAGAATAAAGAAGCTGCTTGCTTACTTTATTAGTAATTTCAACCAGTTTTGTTTTGTTTGAATAAAATACAAATTCGTAATTTTTATCAACTTTTTTTATGTAAGCATTTTTCTTTCCTTCTGTAAGGATTTTTCCATCTACCGCTATTTGTATAGAATCTTTTTGTGCATTATAACCGTGTATTACTACTTTTCCCGGCTCCTGTTCTTCATAATAAGGAACCATATCTTCATTGATACAGGCTTGGCAAAGGAGAAGTACAATTGAAAATAAAAGTATTGGAACAATTTTAGTTTTCATATTTTATATTTTGTCTTTATAATTATTTCTGAAAATAATTATCTGTTTACTTTTTGATAAATTTTATTTTTTTGGAAATTGTATTATTTGATATTACCAGAAAATAAATTCCCTGCGGAAGATTCGCTACTGAAATATTTTCTTTTAAATCTGCATTACTTTTAACTAATATTCCTGCAGAGCTGTAAATTTTTGCTGCAAAATCTTCGTTTAGAAATTGTTCGCTTATTTCTAAATCTAAATTTTCTGCAACAGGATTTTGTTTAAGACGTATTGTATTATTTTTATCGAAATCGTCAACACCTAATAATGCTTCGGCTGTGATCCATACTTTATCAACTTCATATCCAACAAAATTGCTGTTTTCATTTAAAAGGGAAATGTAAACGTTTTGATTACCTACAAACTGCGAAATATCTACCACATAATCTTTAAATTCCGGATCTAATTGTGAAATTCTTTCCATATAAATAGTTCCTAAAAGTGTGGCAGAAGCTGGATCTGGAGATGTTCCTCCGTAGACTAAAATATTTTTGCTTCCACCGAAAATTGCCATTTGTGCTGTAAAATCTAATTCAATTTTTCCGCTGTAATATGATAAATCTATTGCTGGCAGCATGGCCCAGTTTTGTTCTATTATATCAAGCGCCGCACCCGTATTTAAATCAATATTATAAGTACCTAATACATTAAAATTACCATCTTTAATTCCTCCTGTATTTTCATCAAATTGAATGTTTTTTCGGGCACTCCAGTTACTGCTGTTGCCATCTTTGTCTAATAAAGTCCAATCTGAAACGTCACCATCCTCAAAATCATCTTCCCAAATTGTAAACTGGGCAGATGATACAGTTGTAATCATTAGTAATAAAAATAATAGTATAATTTTTTTCATATTTTATTTGTAAAAAGCATGGGCAGAAATGCTGCCCATGCTGAATTAAATATTGCTTAACCTAACTAATTAGAAATTTGAAAACTTAGTCCAAGTAGCTGTCCAAAGTGCTTCAGTTTTGAATGCACCTGTAGCACCAGAAAGATCAAATGCACTGTCATTAAAGAATGGCTGAGTTAAAGACCATTTGTGTCCTGGAACTACAGTAGATGTAGCATTTCCAAAACCTAAAGCAACTGTTGTTGGCAATACTGGATTAACATATCCGTGGATAGATATTGCAGACCAAGAAGAACCAGTTGATACTGAAGGAGATTCCCAGTTGATTCCTCTGTTGTATCCTGTTACAGTAGCATCAGTAAGGCTGATTTGCCCTAATCTGCGTACGTGGATTCCATTTTCGTATGAGTTAGCAGCTGTTGCAGAACTAACACCAATAATAGATAATTGAGAAATAACAGGACGTGTGATAATTGTTGTAGAAGTACCACCAGCATTGTTATCTAATTCGATACCATTTGAATCTGGTACTAAGTTTGGTGCAGTACCACTTGTACTGTGAGTAGAATTAATATCAGCAAGAGCGATTGCTTTTGTGATAGATCCAGTATAACCTAAATCAAAGTCAAAGTTATCATCATCCGGAGCAAAAGAAACTAAATGAGTAGCATTAACTCTACCTCCAAAAAATTCAAATGAATCGTCTCTACCGTAAGAAACCTGAACGTGATTAACTGTAGTAAGAGCACCAACTCCACCAAAAGTTACACCATTGATTTCAACACCAGTTGCAGCATCTAAGATTCTACCAGCAAATTCAACACGAACATAAGAAATTGTTCCTGCATTGTGAGATGCGTTTGATCCACCATAGTAGAAATCAGAAACATTTGGCTGATCACCTAATCCTTCGATAATATTAGTAGTTGATCCGTTATTTACCTGATCATCACCTAAAATTACAAGACCACCAAAATCTCCAGGAGTTGCAGTTGTTCCAGCAACACCATCTAATAAATTGTAACTTGTAAAAATAATTGGAGCATTTAAAGTTCCTTGTGCATTAATTTTCCCTGTTTTAGTAATTACAAGAACTCCAGTAGCAACACCTGCAGCAAGAGGTTTAGCTTTAATGTAAGTACCAGCCTGAATTGTTAATGTAGCTCCGGATTTTACACGAACTACTCCGTTAATTTCCCAAACTTTGTCACTTGTCCAAGTTGTGTTAGTTGTAATATCTCCGCTTACAGTTTGTACAGTTGCAGGATATCCTGTGTAGTCAGCCCCAGCAGCTTTCATAGAAAAAGAAGAATCAGCAGAAGAATCATCATTTTGGCAAGAACTCACAAGTAGAGCTACAATTGCGAACATAAAAAATTTTTTCATAATAATTTAATTATTGCTATATTTGCCGCTATTAAACTAGGCCTTTGGAGAGAGCAGCAAAATTTCTTTCCTTAGGTCTTTCTCGTTTTTGGTAAATTTGTTTTTTCAAACGCATCCGTTTTACCGTCCGGGGGAGCTTACCTAACTTCCATCTTTCACTATTAGGATTTTTTCATTTCAATGAAAGGATCAACTTCGATTCCTTTTAAAATTTAAATACACAAAAAGATAAATGTCTTTGGATATGATAAACCTAATGCCTTGTCTTCTTTTATATTGTTTTGGCTTAAATTGAAGATTCCGTATATCTGCAGGTTTCATTCTTTTATCTATTTAAATTTCTCAAAGAACATTTTAAAATACTCTCAGCAAAAAGAGTTTTTATTTTTTACCCAACTTCTTTATTTATTAGTATTAGCTTTTGAAATAACAGAATATCATGGGTATTTTTTATTGTTAACTTTTTCTTAATATTCAGCAGGAAAATACTTATGATTATGAATTTAGTATTAACAATAGCTAATTTTAAAAATCATAGTTTAGAGAAATACTAATCGTTCTTCCAGCAAATGATTTAAAAACTACCTGATCGATATCCGGGTCATATTTATTGGTTGCATTGGCACCAAGACTGTATCTTGATCTTGGATTAGAGCCTGAGGGAACATCTTCAATTTTACTGTAACTATTGTTATTATTGTAGGTTTGTACCCCTGCATCAAACATATTTTTGATACTAAATTTAAACTGCAGGTCTTTCTTCTTGAAGAATTTATAACTCAACTGAGCATCTGTTTGTGCATAAGGCATACGGATTTCCTCTGCCGAATAATCAAAACCTACTAAAATATATTGATCTCCAACTGCATTATGTCTAAGGCTGAAGCCAAAACGGTCGCCTACATAATCCATTCCTAAGTTATAAGTATAAGGTGACTGTCCATAAAGTGGTCTGTTGGCTTCATAAAGCCCTCCCGTACCATCTATATTAACGAATGAAGTAACTTTTGTGTCATTTACAGAAGCGTTCCCATAAACAAATAAATGTTTTAAAAGATCACCTTCACCTAAAAAAGAAAGGCTTTTATAAAACTCTAATTCAACTCCCCAAAGTTTAGCATTATTTGAATTAACATTATAAATATCTCTCACATTTGAAGTATTCAGTAAACCAACAGCTTCAATTGGATTATCGATATCTTTATGATATATGCCAAAGGATAAAATTTCACCTCCAGAAGGAAACCATTCTAACTTTAAATCGTAATTATTAGCAACACTCGAAACTATTCCGTCTGTATAATTGTAAATTTTAGCAGCTCGAAGCGGGTCATAATATGGAATACCTAAACGTTCAGCAAACTGCGGACGTAAAACTGATTTATTGTAACCCAATCTTACATTCATTTTATTAGTTGGGCTAATAATTAAACTTGCAGATGGCAGAAATTGCCATTTTTTATCATCTCCTTGCACTTCAGAAAATCCATCTGGATTTTCTGACTGGCTTTCTATTTGGGTATATAAATAACTTTCTGCCCTTACTCCCCAAACGAATCTTACATATTGACCAATTTTATCATCTAGCATTAAATAAGGAGAATGTATTTTTACGTCTCCCACATATTTGTTTCCGTAGATGCCATATTTCTGCCAGCCAAAACCACCATAATAATAGTTTGACCCGTCTAGAAATTCTGGAAGAGGTTCATAAATTGTTGCAAAACCAGTTGGTTGACCTACTGTTATTAATTTAGCTGATTCCTGCTGATTGGTTGCTTTTTTATAAGTACCAAAATATCCTCCTTTGATATCGTTTGTAAAAGAGTCTCCAAAATTAAAAGTGTATTTAAAATTGACTGCCCAGTTGTAATCTACTTCATCATTTGTAAAATAACTTCGACTAAACGGAAATCTATTTCCATTGTTCTCGACACTATAATTTGTTATAATATCATCGCCTACTCTTCCTTTTCCTATAGCTACAAATGTGGCGTCTTTGGTATCTTTTGTAACATTTCCGTATGCTCCGTACCAATTCACTTCGAGTTTGTCGAATTTGTGATTTCCTTCCACTTTATTTTGAATAAATGTGGTGTAAACAGGATAATTAGACTCTGATGTAGTTGGTAAAATGCTTCCGCTTAGTATTTCCGGAATAGAATAAGCTCCATCTGCCCAGCCGCTAATTTGTGTTAACTGATTATTGTAAATATGCATAACCGTGTTGCGCATTGTAATTTTATGGTTATCCAACTGAATTGCAGCATTAAACATTCCGCCTAATGTTGAATTATAGTTATAATTGTTTCCTGAATTTCTAAAGCCGTATTTTGTAAAAGTCGAATAACTTGAATTGTCTTTCTCTGGAGTAAATTCAGAATTCATTTGGTAACTTCCTCTTTGAGTGTGTTCAATTTCTAAGGTTTCCTGCGTGTTTTTAAAAATAAGAGAACCTACAAACCCCCATTTGTTATTGCCTTTTAATTTATAAACACGCCCTAAACCAAACTGAAGCGTAGTTCCCGGTGCTCCATATGTTTTATAAGTACTAAAATTATCTTGTGTAAATTGTTTAGAATAATCAATAAAAGGCCCAGATGTCGCTAAACTTGTTGGCGGATCTATTGTAGTATGATTAGTAGGATAATCACGTCTTCCGTCATCAAATCCCCAGTAATCGTAATCGCCTTCTTGTCTTGTTAGTCTGTCTTTAAAAGTACTTTTGCTGTTATAAGAATTACTAATAGAAAAATTGGTGAAATTTTCTTTTGGGATATCTTTTGTTTTTACTTCTACATATCCTCCGGCAAAATTAGCGTACATATCTGGCGTTGCAGATTTGCTTACTACGATACTCTCTACCATTGCAGTTGGAATAATATCAAAAGAAAAGTTTTGCTGATAAGCATCTGTACTTGGTAAAGCGATTCCATCCATAACGGCCTGGTTCCATCTTTCTCCCATCGAACGTACTACAACATATTTATCATTTACGGTTGTAACTCCTGTGATACGTTTTAACGAAGCCGCTACGTCTCTGTCTGGAGTTCTTGCGATTTGTTCTGCCGAAATACCATCAGAAAACTGAGCCGCTTTTTTTTGCTGAATTAACATTCCTTCAACCGAAGCTGTGGCCTGTTTATAATTTTGTACAATGATTACTTCATTTAGCGATTGTGCATCTTCCTTCAAAGAAACAACCAGTGGTGTCTCTTCTCCTTCCTCAACTTTTACGTGAGTAATTTTTTGGGTTTGAAAAGAAATTACGCTTATCTCAATAGTATATTCTCCTGCTTCAAGTTCTAAAGTATAACTACCATCAATATCTGACTGTGCGCCGAAACCTGTTTCAACAACTTTAATATTAGCTCCAGGAAGCGAAAGCCCGTTGTTATCAACCACCTTTCCTACAATTTTCCCTCTCCTTTTTTTTTTAACTGCGTCGTTTCTTTTAACCGCAATATTATTGTCCGTTCTTCTAAAATCTAAATTGGTTAAGGTTTGTAAATCATTCAGTACTTCATCGATTGTTACATTATCTTTTTTTAAGGTAACAAGCGGAAAACTTAAGTCAAGGTCTTTTTGATAAACAAATTGATAAGGCGTTTGTGATTTTAAATTATCAATGATTTTTTGAGGCGAAGAGTTTTTAAAATCAACCGATACGGTTCCTGTTTGCGAATAAATAGTGTTTGTTCCGAGAAAAAATCCCAAAAACAAAATCCAGATGGCAGTAAAATAATGCCTGGAAAAATCATTGTTCATAGTTGAAATTGTTAGTTTGTGTAATTAATTTAATGAGATATTTTGCGTTAAATATTTTGTAATTTTATAATAATGGCTGTAAGACAATAAATTATTGTTTATTTTATTTACCGATTATATAAGTGCTGTTTCCGGCTGGACTAATATGAATTTCTAAAGCAAAAGCAATGGTTTGCAGTGTTTCATAAAAGCCTTGTCGAGTATCCAGAGTTCCCTGTATTTTTAGATTTTTTAAATCGTCATCCAGATAATTCACCGTAAACTTATGATCGCGTTGTAGTGTTGTAATAACCTCATCCAGAGTTAAACCATCAACATACAGTAAAACTTTTTTCCACTCTGGTTCAAAATTGTTTGTTTTCTCTTTATTAACTGTAGCCGTTTTTTCGGCATATATGGCTCTGTAACCTCTTTCAAGGAAAACCGTATTTTGTGTGCTTTCTACTTTTACTTTTCCTGTTCTTACGCTTACCTGTGCATCGTTATCATTGTAGGCTTTAACATTAAATGAAGTTCCTAAAACAGTTGTTTTTACAGCTCCTGAAGTAATAATAAACGGACGTGTAACATCTCGCTTTACTTCAAAAAAGGCTTCTCCTCTTAAAGTTACATTTCGTTCCTTTTTTGAAAATTTTGCTGGATAATCTATTTCTGTATTTTGATTCAACCAAACTCTTGTACCATCTGGCAGCGTTATAAGACGTATATCGTCTTTAAAAGTTATGGTTGAAGTAATTTTAGGTTTAGATAAATCTAATCGGTTTAAAGAATGATAACTTCCAATAGAAAGAACAATTACAGCACACGCCACGGCAGCCCAATTGTAAAGGTTTCTATATTTATGAATTGTCGCCTTTCGAATATTATCCCACATTCGGGCTTCCGTATCATTTGGAAGAATACCTCTATTGGGTATAGCATTCCATTCTTCTTTTAATTTTTTATTTCTCATTTAGATTTATTTAGAATCGAAAAATCATGCGCGAATCTCCCCGATTCAACTACATTAGATTTTCATTCTTTTAAATGTCACGGGGTATTGTTACTATTAACGTTTTCTTAATCTGCGAGAAGATTTGGCAGCATAATATTGAAAACAAAAAAATCAACAGATTAATTCCGATAGCTATCGGGACGTTTCTACAGCACTGAATCATTCCTTCGGAATTTTAAAAAAGAACCAAAGGTTCGATTTATATTGTAGGGCCGGATTTTAATCCGGTTTACGAAGCATATTACCAATCTTTGTCGAATTTCGCGTGCGATTTACTTCGTCTGTTCGCTATCGCTCGGGTCTCCCTTCGGTCGAAATGACAATATTGTCGCCAATCTTTGTAAACCGGATTAAAATCCGGCCCTACAATATAGGCCGAACCTTCGGCTCTTTTCTGCTAATCTGAATTTCGAAATGGCAAACTAATACGCAATAAACTCAGTCTGGCTTATAAAGAAAAGCGCAAACCAATAAAGTTCATGGTTCTTTACCGAGTTTTTCTTTAAAAATTGTAAAGTTTTAGATATTTGGTTGGCAACAGCACTTGGAGACATATTCATTTCAACCGCAATTTCTTTATAGCTGCGATCTTCAAATTTATGGAGGCTGAAAATTTTTCTTCTTTTTTCCGGAATTTTGTTAAGCAGATATTCAATTTTTTCCAGCTGAGAACTGATATCTTCATCAGGTTCGGCGGCACTGTCGAGTTCCTTAATCAATTGATCATCTTCTACAGAAAAAATTCGGTTTTGCTTTTTGTACCATTTTGAGATTTCCTGTTTGGAACTTTTAAACAGAATGGCTTCGAGCGTAACGTTTGGGTCTAATTTTGCTCGGTATTTCCAAAGATGAATAAATACATTTTGCGTTACATCTTCTGAATCTGCAAGCTGCGCTGTATATTTTTTGACGAAACAAAAAACTTTAAAATGATACAATTCATATATTTCCTTAAAACAAGAATCATCTCCCGCACGCAACCTTAATATTAAATTAGAACTCATAATGCAATTTTAATTGTTAAAGAAGACCCTTACAAAAGTATAATAAACATTTATTCCTATTTTTTACAATTTGGTCATTTAATAATTTATTAATATTGAAACCAGTTTACTGTGTTTAAAGGGTTTTACAAGAGGCTCCCGCATTTCTAAAAATCGCTGTATTAGCAAATCATTAAAAGATTTGTAATTTTGATGTATAAATCAGTAAGTAACTCTTCGTAATGAAAATTCATATTTTTGGCGCATCCGGAAGCGGCGTAACGACAACTGGTGAAGCCTTATCCAAAAAATTAGACATACCTTATTTTGACAGTGATGCCTATTTTTGGGAGAAAACCGAAACTCCTTTTACCATAAGAAGAGATCCTGACAAGAGAAATTCTACTATAAAATCAGATCTCGAAAATCAGGAAAATTGGATTCTTGGAGGTTCAATATTTGAGTGGGGCGAAAAAGTTTTTCCAGATTTTGACTTAGTAATCTTTTTATACATTCCTCCAGAAATTAGAATGGAAAGGCTGAAGAAAAGAGAATTTGAAAGATATGGAAATGTAATTTTTACCCAACCGGAAAGAATAAAACAATTTGAGGAATTTATGGCTTGGGCTTGTGATTATGATGATAGTAAAGGAATTGCCAGCAGAAATCTGAAAGCTCATAAAAATTGGTTAACAACTCTTGAATCACCAATTCTAAAAATATCAGGCGATTTAACCGTAAGCCAAAGAATTGAGCTTATAATTAAAAAAAATCAAAATGTTATGCCATAAACCTGATTTTGACTACTCTAAACCTGATTTTAGCTACAAACCATCAATGACAGCTATTTACCTTTGAATTCAATAAAAACATAAAAAAATGGAATTAAAAGGTAGTACAATCCTTATTACAGGAGGAACAAGCGGAATTGGACTTGAATTTGTTCGACAACTTACTAAAAAAGAAGTCAAAAATATTATTATTACAGGTCGCGATTTGGATAAATTGGACAAAGCAAAAAAACAATTTCCAAATATTTATACTTTTCAAAGTGATGTTAGTAAGCCAACAGAAATAGAAAAACTATATACCGACGTTATTCAACAATTTCCGGAATTGAATATTATTATCAATAATGCCGGAATTATGCGTAATTTGGATTTGAATGACAGCAGTATGGATTTAGAAAATATTACCCGTGAAATAGGGATTAATTTGTCCGGGCCAATCAGGATGAATCACCAGTTCTTACCGCATCTAAAAACAAAAAAGTCAGCAGCAATTATAAACGTATCATCGGGTTTGGCATTTGTTCCTTTTCCTATCTCGCCTGTTTACAGTGCCACAAAAGCGGGTATTCATTCTTATACTCAGGTATTAAGGCTTCAGTTAAAGAAAACAAATATTAAAGTTTTTGAGCTTGCTCCGCCAGCAACAGAAACGCCTTTGGGCGATGCTTTTGAAGGATTTGTCGACAGAAAACAGAATATGAAAGTCGATAAAATGGTTGAAATTGCTATAGACGGAATATTAAAAAATAAAGTAGAAATAAAGCCCGGACTGGCTAAAATACTTAAATTTATGAGTCGCTTAGCCCCAAATTTTATCCTGAATGTAATGGATAAAACTATCGAAAAGGCAAAAGCAAAACAGGTATAAAAGATGGCACAATCAAATCTATTTCACATAAAATCTATAACGGAATTTCACAGGCAAGCGGGACTTCCGTTACCTGAAAATCCCCTAATCAGTATAGTAGATTATTCGAAAATCCAGCATTTACCGGAAAGTTTAAGCGTGGTTTTTGATTTTTATTCGATTTCTATTAAAAGAAATTTGAATTATAAATTGTTTTACGGTCAGCAAAAATATGATTTTGATGAAGGAATTATGTTTTTTATGGCTCCGGGGCAGGTTTTAAAAATCGAAATAGATCAAAATGCCAGATTACAACATTCTGGGTGGATGTTACTGATTCATCCAGATTTTCTCTGGAATACTTCGCTTGCAAAAAATATAAAGAAATACAACTATTTTGATTATTCGGTTAATGAATCCTTATTTCTTTCGCAAAAAGAAGAAGGCGTTCTTAATAATATTCTTGAAAGCATTAAGCAGGAATACCATTCTAATATTGACAAATTCAGTCATGATATCATCATTGCGCAACTAGAAGTTTTGCTAAATTATGCTGAGCGATTTTATCAACGTCAATTCCTTACAAGAAGAAAAACGAACCATCAAATTTTAGAAAATTTAGAAAATATTCTAAACGATTATTTTAATGATGAAAAACTGACTAGTAACGGTTTACCAACGGTACATAAAGTTGCTGAAAAACTCAATATGTCATCGAACTATTTAAGTGAATTGCTTAAAGTTTTAACGGGCTTAAATACCCAACAGCACATTCATCAAAAGGTCATAGAAAAAGCTAAACTAAAACTTTCGACGACAGATTTATCGGCCACAGAAATTGCTTATGAATTAGGGTTCGAACATCCACAATCTTTTAGTAAGCTGTTTAAAACTAAAACAAATCTGACTCCTTTAGAATTCAGAAACTCTTTTAATTAGAAATAAAAAATCACTGTCCTATTTATTAAAATTCTTTGCTTCATAAAACTAAATAACCTCCAAAACTAATAGATTTGGAGGTTATTGCTGCTGTTTTTTTTTGAACTTTACTTCGTATTAAGCAGTTCTATAATCTTAGTATAAATGGCTGTGTTTTGATAAACCCCAGCAAAATTCTGAGCTCCTGCTCCGTATGCAAAAACAGGAACCGAAACTGCTGTATGATCGTTTGTGCTGAAACTTCCGTGAACATAACCTTTTTCGATACTTCCGTCGATTAAGGAAAGTCCGCCTGTTTCATGATCTGCCGTAACGACTAAAAGAGTTTCAGGATTATTATCTACAAATTCCATTGCCTGCCCTACTAACTTGTCAAAATCAAGCATTTCACGAACTACATATTCTACATTATTGCTATGTCCGCCGTAATCGATTTGTGCACCTTCGGCCATCATAAAAAACGGATTTTTTGATTTTGCAAAAGTACTTACCGTTTTAGCAAAGGATTTAGTTAAGAAATCTCCTCTTCCATTTTTCATTGAAACTACCGCTGCATCATCTGCAATAACAAATTTGCTGTTTTTAATAGTATCTAAAGCGCTGAATTTATCTGAAAAAGTATATCCTTTCTCGATTAATGCTTTATATAAATCTTTACCGTCTTTTCTGGCTTTAAATTCTTTTGTTCCTCCGCCAATTAAAATATCCGACGGATTGCTTAAGAAATCATTTGCTATAGGCTCGTTATAACTTCTTTCTGGCTGATGTGCATAAAAAGCGGCCGGAGTTGCATCTGTGATATTTCCTGCTGAAATAATCGCTGTTTTATAATTCTTTTTAGCCAATTGCTGCGTAATTAATTCTAAAGGTTTTCCGCTTTCATCAACACTTATAAATCTGTTGTTTGTTTTATGTCCCGTTGCCATTGCGGTTGCTCCGGCAGCAGAATCTGTAATATAACTGTCAGAAGCTTTTGTTATAGAAAGTCCCTGCGTTGGAATATTAAATAAACTTAACTGGCCTTTATTAGCTGTGTAACCTGCATAAATCTGCGTTAATCCCATTCCGTCACCAATTAAAAGAATTACATTTTTAGGTTTCTTTTTGGCGAAAGTCGAAACATTTTTAGGAATATACGCCTGGTGAAATTCTGTATTTTGATAAAATGTTGATTTGATATTATTGATGAAATGCGTTAACTCTGAAACATTATCTGTACCAATAAAATCAAGTTTTAAATTCATCAAAGTCATCCACGTATTTACGTTGTCTGCCGTTCCCCAAAATCTGATTTTTTTATTTTGATTGTGAACTTTTTTAATCACTGCCTGAATTTTTTCTAAATCGGCTTGTGTTAAAACGCCTTTACCGTTCCAAGGTGTAAACACTTTTATATCTTCACTGATCATTTCAACACGAGCTAATTGCTCTGGAGAATATTCTTCGTTAAGTCTTCCGTCAAAATAAATAAATTCAGGATAATCTTTCCATTGTGCTGGATTTGGTCTGTTTCCTGAAATAACAACTTTAATGTTTTTATTTACAACAATGTCAGGAAATGTTTTTAACTGCTGCGCAATAACTTTCAACGTAGCATCGGCATCAGATTTAACATCAATCATTAAAATCAAAGGTTTGTTGCTTGGGTAAGCTTTACTTCCTAAGCTTTTTAATTTTAAAGAAAGTGGTTCCAAATACATGCTTTTTAATGTATTCTGCGGCGCAATGTCTTTAAAGTTGTGCGCTACAAATAATTCATTATTTACGACAAAAACATCGGCTTCGATAACGCCGGTTTCGTTTGAATACGCTCCGTAAAACGGAAGCGGACTTGCATAATCATTATGCGAATGTATGTTAGAAGAACTATATTCCTGTGCTTGTACAAACAGGAAGAATTGAAGGCAGAAAAGGGTGAATATTTTTTTCATTGATTTTTTTATTAAAGCTTTTAGTTTTTAGCCACAGATTTAAAGGATTAAAATGATTTTTGAATTATTTTGTGTAGAAGGGTTTTGCCACGAATTACACGAATTTCCACAAATTTTATTCGCAAGAATTAAAAAAATAATTCGTGAGAATTCGTGTAATTCGTGGCAAAAGAAAAAATCCTTTTTAATCCTTTTAATCTGTGGCTAAAAAAACAATAATAACCAGTCCTTCAAAAAAGACTGGTTTTATAATATTTTTAATGCTGTCCATTATTTTTTTACTATCTGCAGACTCCACAACAAGCCTGCAGCGTAAAAAAAAATAAACAAACAAACTAATTAGATTTTGAGTTATGAGTTATGGATAAAGCATTCATAATTCATAACTTAAAATTCATAATTAAATACTACCATCCTTGGTTTTGAGTCAAAGCTCCTTTACTCACTGCGATTTCATCTGGTGGTATTGGCCACACGTGGTGAATCGCCGGATTGAAATTACGAGCCGGATAAATTACAGTTCCGTTATAATGGTGAAGCGGTTTTGCATAAGCATCTTTTGCATCTCCCCAACGCACTAAATCAAAATGACGGTCTGTCCACTCACCTGCTAACTCGCATCTTCTTTCTCTTTTTAAATCAGTCAATGTTGCTCCGGCAAGATCGCCAAGACCAGCACGGTGACGAATCAAATTGATTTCAGTATCTGCGTTTTGACCTTTCATTAATTTGGCTTCAGCCAACATTAAAAGCACATCGGCATAACGTAAAAGCGGAACATTTAAAGCTGTTGAAGGTTTGTCTCCGTTTGCATTTACATAACGAATGTCTACAGCTCCCGAATTGGTTTTTGGATAACTAAACGGCTCCATATATTTTTTAAACTGATAACCAGTTCTGTTACTTGAACTTACAATGTTTTTGCCTTCGTTAAAAGTTACTTCTTCTCCAAAATAAACGAATTTATCTCCTTTTTGAAGTATTGTAGCGCTTCTTCTTTTATCAGTTGGATCGTACGTATCAAACAATTCTTTTGTTGGATAAAAATTCCCCCAGCCATTGTAAGCTCCCCAGCCTTTATCTTCTAAACAAACTCCAGGAAAAATTGAACCAAGACCTGTATTTTCTGCACTTGAAGTTACAGACCAGATATATTCTGTAGACCAGTTATTTTTAATTTTAAAAACATCTTCAAAATTGTCAAGCAGTTTATGTTTTCCACTTGCAACAATCATGTTCGCATATTTTATAGCGTTATCCCAATCTTTAGCATACAAATACGTACGAACTAAATAAGCCCACGCAGCAGTTTTATGTGCACGTCCATAATTGTCTGGTGTAAGCTCATTAAAATATGGCAATAAATCAGCAGCTTTCTTTAAATCAGCAGCGATATAAGCGTAGTTTTCTCCAACGTTTTTAGCACGCGGAACGTAAACGTTTGTGAAGTTTTCTCTATCCTGAATAGGAATTCCGGCACGATCGTCTCCATAATGGTACGCTAATTCTAAATGCATTACAGCATGGTTAAAATAAGCTTCGCCTAGCATTCCGTTTTTTGTTTTTTCATCCAAAGGAATATTCGGAATATTACGGATTACGTCGTTGCAGCGTTTCATAATTTCGTAGTGAAGTCTCCAGATATCTTTTGTATCCGATTCTGCTCCGTCAACAATAAAATTTTTGATACGTTCTGCATTTTGTCTTGGTTTTGTTCCGATATCGTCGCTGGCGTTGTTTAACCAAAAGAAACCACGACCGTACATATTATCATCAGAATACAAGGCATAAATCGAATTTACTCCTGCTTGTGCATCTGCCGGAGTTTTCCAGAAATTTCCGCTTGACGGCGCTCCCTGCGGAATAACATCAAGTTCACTTTCGCAAGCTGTGGTGCTTACCAATAGCACAAAACTCAATAATAAAAGACTTAATTTTTTCATTTTGTTTATTTTATATTTTTAAAAAGTAGCGTTTACACCAGTCATATAAATTCTTGAAAGTGGATATTTACCTACATCCATTCCAAAGTTTCTAAGACCAACTTCTGGGTCCATTCCTGAATAATTTGTGATGGTAAACAAGTTTTGTCCAGAAATAAAGAATCTTAGTTTTGCTTTTCCGTTTAACCAGTTTTCTTTAACTGTATATCCTATCGACACGTTTTTCAATCTTAAGAAAGAAGCATCTTCGATATAGAAATCAGAGATTCTTCCGAAGTTATTGTTGTTGTCTGTAGAAGATAAAACCGGAATATTAGTATCTGTATTTGTTGGCGACCACGCATTTTTAGATTCAGCCAATAAGTTGTACCCCGGGAAAGAACCGTTTAAACCTGTATGTTTTACAGCATTGAAAACACTGTTTCCTGCCGCTCCGTTAAAAAAGATATTCATATCGAAACCTTTGTATTTGAAGTTCGCATTTAAACTGTAAGTTGTTTTAGGAAACGGACTTCCAAGCACTACTCTATCGCTGTTGTTAATTACACCGTCTCCGTTTTCATCTTTAAATTTAATATCTCCCGCAACAGCATTTGGCTGATACGCCACTCCATTTGCATTTACATACGCTTTTGCTTCTGCTGTACTTTGGAACAAACCATCTGTTGCATATCCGTAAAAAGCTCCAACCGGACTTCCAACTTGGTAAATATTCGCTAATGGTAAACTACGAACTCGGCTTAAGTTTAAAGGTTCAAGTGAAGTTAAATCATCTTTAATAGAAACAATTTTGTTTGTTAAAAATGCAGCGTTTGCCGTAACATCAAATTTAAATTCTCCACGTGTTTTTTGGTATGTCAAACTTGCTTCAAGACCTCTGTTTTCTACATCTCCAGAATTCACGATTCTACCAAGAGGCGTTCCCGAAACTCCAGGAAGCTGATCACGTACTAACATGTCTTTGTTTGTTTTTACATAAGCATCTACAGAACCTACAATTGTATTGTTGAACATTGTAAAATCTAAACCAATATTAGTCTGCTCAGAGCTTTCCCATTTTAAATTAGGGTTTGATAATTCACTTTCGGCATAACCATAATTAATTACCGGAGTTGCTCCAATTAAAGCTGATGTTTGCGTAAGAGGCACACTAAACTGGTAAGGTCCAAGGTTTCCTAAGTTTCCTATTTGTCCCCAGCTTGCACGAAGTTTTAAATTGCTTACAATTGGGTTAATGCTTTTCATGAAACTTTCTTCAGAAATTAACCATCCTGCCGAAACTGAAGGATACACTTTCCAACGATTATTTTGTAAAAGTTTTGAAGTTCCGTCGCGGCGTACAATTCCTGATAATAAATATTTTTGATTGAAATCATAGTTTAACCTTCCCACATAAGAAGAAATAATTTCATCAGATAAACCTGCTCCTGTCTGTTGAATTACTTTAGCATTCAACAAATAACGCTGAGACGGATCTTCGTTATCAAATCCAGTTCCTTCAACCGTGTAATAATCTCTTTTTGTTTCCTGATACGTATATCCAGCTAAAGCTTTAAAGTTGTGTTTTCCTAATGATTTTTCATAAGAAATAGTCTGCTCGCTCAATAAATCAGTCGTTGTCATTGACTTTTTCGTCAATCTGTTAAAGTCGAATATTTTTCCAGGTTCTGTAATTTTAACCGTAAAATCTGTTGCGTTATCTTGTATTCTTGTATAACCCCAGTTTGATTTTACTTTTAAACCTTCGATAATTTCCCATTCTGCATAAGGATTGATCAAAACTGTAGAAATTGGGTTTCTGTTGTCTAATCTTTTTAAGTAAGCAACGGGATTGATAACGTCTCCGTAAGAACCGATGTATTTTTCAGGAACTCCTCCAAACTGTCCAGAACCATCTTCTCTGTAAATTGTTGCATTTGGCGGATAAAAAATTGCTCCTAAAATTGCTCCTGTATAAGCACTTGATGTATTAGCAGACTGACCATCTGTTAAGGAATATGATAAATTTTCTCCAAGTGTGAAATTTGGCGCCAGTTTAAAAGAGGTATTTGCTCTTACAGTATAACGGTTTCCAAAAGTATTTAGCAAAATACCTTCGTTTCTTCTATAACTTCCTGAAAGAAAGAAATTTGATTTTTCTGTTTTTCCGTTTATCGAAATAGATAAATCCTGAATTTCTCCTGTGCGGAAAATTTCATCCATCCAGTTTGTTTTTGTTGTTCTTGCTGTTGGTTCAAAAGCAGGATCAAAAGCAGGAATTCTTGGTAAACCCGCATTATCTCTAGCAGTATTCATGGCGTCAGCATATTCTGCAGCGTTTAAAACATCTAGTTTTTTAGCCACATTTTGAAAACCTCCCTGATAATTTACGTTTACATTAATTTTATCTGAAATTCCTTTTTTAGACGTAATTAAAATAACTCCTCCAGAAGCTCTCGCTCCGTAAATCGCCGCCGAAGCCGCATCTTTTAAAACACTTATCGAAGCAATATCATTTGGGTTTATAGTATTTAAGGAACCGCTGTAGATAATTCCGTCTAAAACAATTAACGGAGTTTCTGCGTTTAAAGATCCAATACCACGAATATTAATTGTTGGAGAAGCTGTTGGATCTCCTCCGTCGTTGATAACGGTAACACCCGCTACAGTTCCCTGCAATAATTCACCGGCATTGTTATACGTTCTGCTTGATGCTTCTTTCATAGAAACAGATCCTACAGATCCTAAAACTTCATTCTTTTTTACACTTCCGTAACCCATAACCACAACTTCCTGAAGCTGTTTCATATCGGCTGCTAATTTTACAGTAATATTTTCTGATTTGGTTACTTTTATTTCTTGTGTTACATAACCTACGTATGAGAAAATAAGTACTGCTTCAGATGCGTTTATTTCCATTTTAAAAGTTCCGTCAAAATCTGTTGCCGTTGTTGTATTAGAACCTTTATCTTTAATTCCAACTCCCGGCAATGGCATATTATCGTCTCCGCCAAAAACAGTTCCCGAAACAATGATTTTGTTTTGATCATCTGTTAAACCGGCTACTTTCTGCGTTTTTTTAATAACGATATTGTTACTTACAATTTCATATCGAAGCGAAAAATTACTGCATATTTTGTCTAATGCCTGCTCCAGTTTAACGTTCGTAAGTTTTAAACTGATTTTCTGGTTCGTATTAACTTGATTTGATTCGTACATAAAATGAACATTAGCCTGATTTTCAATTTTTTGAAAAACATTCTTCAAGCTTTCATTTTCTACCTTTAAGGTTACTTTTTTATCAAAATCAATATTTCCGGCATTTATTAATCCGGTAAAAAACAAAGCAATAAATAAGATTACTTTTGCCCACATAGCTTTTTTAATGCTTTGAAACTTTACGACGTACCGCTTTTGTTTTTCATTCATAGTTTTTGGATTTTAGATTGGCTTTTAATTTTAGATTTTAGAATTCTGATTTTAGATTTTTTTACTAATTACTTCTCACTTTTTACTATTCACTTTTCACAACTATTGAATTTTATAAACCCCGTCTTCAACTTTATATTCGGCGTTTACGATATTGCATACCAACGCCACAACCTGATCTACAGGAAGTTCTTTGAAATAGGCGTTTATTTTAAGTGCGTTTAGATTTTTGTTTTTAAGTTCGATGGCAACATTGTAGTTTCTGTTTATGGTGGCGATCACTTCCGGCAGCGGTGTATCTTCAAAAACAATTATATTTTTGCGCCATAACGAAATCGTGTTTACCGGAACATCTTTAAAGGCTTGGAGTTTGTTGTTTTTAGATTTAAAAACAACTTTCTGACCCGGCGTTACATATACATTTTCTTCTGTAACAGTCGATTTTACGTTTACTCTTCCGGTCATAACAGAAACTTCCTGTGTTCTTTGGTCCGGATATGCCTGAACATTAAAACTCGTTCCCAATACTTTGGTATCCATTTTATCAGTATGGATTATAAAAGGATGTTTTTTGTCTTTGGCAACATCAAAAAAAGCTTCTCCGGTAAGATAAACTTCACGTGTATCTCCTTTAAATTCTTTAGGATATTTTAAACGGCTTCCGGCATTCAGCCAAATTTGTGTTCCGTCGCTTAAAGTTAGTTTTGCGTGTTCGCCTAACTTTGCCGCATATTCTTTAGTTTCAACAGCATTCATTACTTTTTGGTAAAAGAAAAATGATGCACCAAATAATACTAATAAGGAAGCCGCAGCTGCCCAATATTTAGTTTGAAGAAATATAACCTCGTTTGATTTCTTTATTTGTCTTAATTCTTTTTTTAGTTTGGAACGATCTGATTGTATAGTCTCCATATTCTCGAAAGCTTCATCAGTACGATCGTACCATTTATTCCACATTTCTTGTCCTTTTGGAGAATAATTTCCCCCTAAAAAATGTTTTATTTCTTGTTTTAATTTATCAGGCATTATAATTTCTTTATGTCTTTAATAGTATGTCTTGGGAATTGAAAATTCAGGTAGGTTGAAAAGGTTACGCTTTTGTTAAGAAAAAAGTCGGCTTATCATTTTTAGAAATTTTAAAATCAATTAAACTCTCCTAAATAAGTCCGCATAAATTTTAAAGCGTATGTAATATGATATTTTACCGTATCGATCGAAACGTTAAGTTCGTCAGCAATTTCTTTATTAGAATAATGTTTGATTCTGCTGAGAATAAAAACTTCTTTTGATTTTTTTGGAAGTAACGAGGCTGCTTTGTCAACCGCTATTTGTAATTCATCATAAAAAATAGAATCTTCGGTTGCATTATGACTGTTATAAGAAACGGTATTTCGGTCTAAAACTTCCTGAATATATTGATCTGTTACGGTGTGGGATTTAATATAATCTAAGGTTGTGTACCGAACTGAAGTATAAATGTATGCTGCAAAACTTTTTTGAATTACGATGGTTTTTCGTCGTTCCCAAATAGTGGTAAAAACTTCCTGAACAATTTCTTCAGAAATGGGAACCGATTTCATCCTTATATATACGAAGCGCACCAGTAAATCACGGTATCTAAAATACAGTTCATCAAAAGCTTTATCTTTTCCTTGTTTTAATAATTCAACAAGTTCTTCATCAGAATAACCTTTATACATAATACTCCACTTTATTATTATTGGTCAGGAAAATAATGTTTGCTAAAACATTTATTTGGTGAAGTATGCTTACTTTGAAAAATGACATATACTGCAATAGTTTGTTTAATAATATGTCTCCAAAATTAAAAATGAGGGTAGGTCGGTTAGGTTACGTTTACATTAATAAAACAGCAGGATTATGAAACATTATATTAACATTTCGTTTTGATTGTTACCAATAGATTGCAAAAAACGAGTAGAATAAAAATTAGGAGTAAATTAGCTAAGAGAATTAAAAATATTTTTATAACAAATTGAATATGTGAATTATATAACTTTTAAAATTTAATCTATAAAATAGTTACGATTAACAATTCTACATTTACATTCCCGCAGTAAAAATCTGCACGAACGAAATTTAAACAGCAATTATTAACCTCTAAATACTGATATCATGAACTTTGAAGGCAATGAAAATGACGAAACCACATTTAGAAAACAAGAATCTTTTTGTCTGTATGATTCCATTACAATATGCGACGATCAGGAAATAAGTCGATATTTTAGAGGTCAGAGTAATAAAGCTTCCTGGGACGATGAAGATGATAGTCTTGAAGATGAAGATGACAATTATTACGATGATGAAGAGGAAACCCTGGAGAGCTATGATCGACCGTTGTAAGTCTCTCCCCAATAATAAATAATCAAAAAAAGCTATCTGAAATCAGGTAGCTTTTTTTTTGGGTTTTGGTGTAAAATAATTAGTTTATTTAAAAACAGTAACTGCGTCGGCAAGATTTTGGCTGGAAATAAAATCGGCGATAAAATCTTTTACTTCATTCCTGCTTTCTGCAGAAGTTGCAAAAGAATTAATATGATAATTTTCGTCCTGATCTAATATATGTATTATTTCAGTGTAGCCTTTGGAGATTAAACTGCCTTTTAACTTAATTACATTAAATTGCTGACGTCCGTCTAATTCTTTACGTACTTGTAGTTTTATAGCTCGTTCCATATATTAATATTTAAATTAATTCCTTAACTATTCCTTTATCAAATATAAACATTCGAATATTTAAGTATATCAAAATCAAAGCAGTAGTTATTAACTGTTTATCAGCATATTATCAACAATTCAGAATTATACTATTAAATTTGAAACATAGAAACCTTCGAAAGCAATGTTTCCGAAGGTTCTAAAAATCAAACTGATTAAAATTAAAAATGTTCTGTCTTAATTATGCCGGAATCAAATTAGTTGAGATTCCTATTCTGTTCCAAACATTAATAGTAATAATGGATAAAATTACCTGAGCAAGATATTTTTCATCCAAAACTTTTGCGGCCTGCGCATAAGTTTCATCCTTTACATGATTACTAATTAAAGTAATTTCTTCTGTTAAGGCTAGTATAGCACGCTCTTCTTTGGTAAAAAAACGTGTATCTCTCCAGGCGTTTAAAGCATAAATACGCTGTTCTGTTTCGCCTGCTTTGCGCGCTTCTTTAGTGTGCATGTCTATGCAAAAAGCACATCCGTTTATTTGTGAAGCTCTAATTTTTATTAACTCTTTGTGTGTTCTTGTTAATGATGTGCTTTCAATAAACTTTTCAAGTCCAAGGACTGCTTTATAACCGTCTGGTTCTACCTGATCTATACGAATTCTTGTTTCCATTTTTATAAAATTATTTGTTGTTTAAATTTAATTAGCTTCTGTATTTTTCTAAAAGTGAGTTCAGTTCTTCCAGCTCATTCCCATTTAGATTTTTGGAAAACTTTTCTTCGAGAATTTCTATTAATGGATTAATGATATCCAGAATATCTAATCCGTTTTGCGTAATAAACACATCAATTTTTCTGCGGTTTTTACTGCATACTTCCCGGATTACATAGTTTTTTAAAAGCAGTTTATCTACTAATCTCGTTGTGTTGCTTGCCTTAGAAATCATACTTTCCTGAATAACACACATATTTGCTGCTTTGCCTTTCTGTTTCTTTAATATGTTGAGTACATAATATTGTTCTATAGATAAATCGTGATGTTTTAGCACTTCAATCATACTTTCAACTAATTGATTTTGTGCATACATGATATTTAAAAATACTCTTTTACGTAAAGATGATTCCAGGATAGATTGATGTACAGTATTCATTTCCATATAGAAGTATTTAACAGCAAGCATTATTCGCATTCAGTTTTGATATAATTCTGAAGCAAAATTAGCGAAGCAGTCTGGATGGAAAATAGACCAATTTTAAAATAAAGTACGGCCCAGATATTAGAGGATTGATTTTTTAAGGATTCCCAATGCCTTAATCATTTCTTTTTCATCGAGCGAAGCAAAACCCATTCGCATAGCATTAGTTACAAAAGATTCGTTTTTATAAAAATTGCCATTATCAATATTAAGTCCGTTTTTTGATGCCGTTTGAGACATTTGATGCAAATCTATTTTAGAATCAAAATTCGACCAAACCGCAAGTCCGCCTTCGGGAATAGTAAAGTTTATTGTTTCTTTAAAATCAGATTCTAGTAAGTCACAAAAAAGATTTCGGCGTTGTTTATAGATTTTTAAAGATTTACGAAAATGCCTGTCCATTTCGCCATTATTAAACAATACCGAAAATGCATCTTCTAAAAGTGTATCGCCCTGTTTGTCTATTAACTCTCTTAAGGAAGCCGCGGCATCAATAAATCCAGATGAAGCGCACATAAACCCAATTCTCAACGCAGGCGCAAAAGTTTTTGAAATTGATCCTATATAAATAACATTATGATTATGATCAATACTCGCTAACGGCAAGTAAGGTTTGTTTTCGTAATGAAAGTCAAAATCATAATCGTCTTCAATAATTGCAAAATGATATTGTTTTGCCAAATTCAATAATTTCAGCCTGCGCTGCATACTAAGCGTTACCGTTGTTGGAAAATGATGATGCGGAATAACATAAACGGCTTTAATGCTGTTTTTTGGCTTTTGCAGCATTTCTTCCAGATAATCGATATCCATTCCGTTAGCATCAATAGGAATACGCAGCAGTTTTGCTCCCGCGTGTTTAAAAGTTTCATCCGCAAAACTATAATTGGAAACCCCAACGGCAATAGTATCAGCTGAATTTAAAAGCAATTGCGAGGTCAAATATATTCCCATTTGACTTCCTTTTGATATTAAAATATTTTCAGGCGAAGTAGTTAAACCTCTTGTATTGGCTAAATAATTTGAAATAGAATTTCTAAGATTTTCAGATCCTTTTGAACTGCCATATTTCAAAAAATTCTTGCCATAAAATTTTCTGGAAAGACTTCGGTATTCTCTCATAAGCTGATCTACGGGTGCAAGCCTCACATCGGGAAAACCATCATCAATAGTTAAAAGTGCTTTTTGGTAATTTCGGTTTGGAATTGCATTTTTAAAATTATTCGTCCATACAAAAGAATCTCCGTTGTCTGTTTCTTTATCTTCTTTTGGAACAATGGCTTTTGAAATAACAGGAAGTTTTGAGAGAACAAAAACGCCTTTTCGCTCAACAGATTCTGCCCAGCCCTGACTTACTAATTCTTCGTAGGCTAATTTTACCGTATTTCGGTTTATGCCAATTAATTCAGCCAAAATACGGGAACTCGGTAAAACATCAGACGGTTTTAATGTTCCGTTCGTTATTAAAGATATGAAGTTGTTGCAAACCTGAATATATAAGGTTACAGGAGCATCTCGATCAATATGGATTAATGTTTTATAAGGAAGCATCTGGACTGGAGTTTTATTAAAAATAGTATACAAATTTAACCCAAATAAAACAATCTTGTTGGTATTTGAGGATTTTTAAAAATAAATCTGGGCTGTAGTTTTTATTAAAATTGGATTAGAGCCAGCATCCAGATTACGAATACTTTTGACAAAAATTATCAAAATGAAAAAAGTATTAGTAATCAATTCAAGCGTTAGAACGCTTAATTCTCACAGCAGAAAACTAACAGAAGTATTTGCTGAACATTGGAAAAACCTTCATGAAAACCCAAGTATAACTTTTCGTGAAATTGGAACAAATCCTGTGACGCATATAAATGAAAATTGGGTAAATGCAGCGTTTACACCCGAAGCCAAAAGAACTGAAAGAGATCTTGAAATTTTAAAAACAAGCGATTCTTATATTGCCGAATTACGTGAAGCAGATTGTATTGTTTTTGGAGTTCCAATGTACAATTGGTCTATTCCAAGTTCTTTAAAAGCGTATATAGATCAAGTATTACGACTTAATGAAACGTTTAAAATTAATCCATCAAACCCGGAGAATCCCTATGTTGGTTTATTAGAAAATAAAACTTTATTTCTATTGTTATCAAGAGGTTCGCAGGGATATGAAAAAGGAGAACCAAACGCACACATGAATTTCCAGACTGATTATTTGAAAACGATATTCAATATGATGGGAATTACAAACATTCATGTAATTGCCGTTAATGGTTCATCATTAGATGCCGCAATTTTAAAGCAAACAATCGAAAATTCACATCAAAGCATTAAATCAATTCTTGATAAAGAAGCTCTTTAATTATGAAAAATAGTGCATTAAAAGGAAGTCTTTATATTGCATTGGGAGCTTCCAGTTACGGTATGCTGGCTACGTTTGTAAAAATAGCCTATCAGCAAAATTATACCACTGCAGAAGTCACACTTTCGCAGTATGCTTTAGGTTTTTTAGGGCTTTTGATTTTGAATTTATTTCAAAAGAAAACTTCGTTGTCATCTTCCCAAAAAATGAGTTTTAAAAGTACTTTAAAATTAATAATGGCCGGAAGCTCTTTAGGTTTAACCAGTACATTTTATTATCTGTCCGTTCAGTATATTCCCGTTAGTGCCGCCATTGTGTTATTGATGCAGACCGTTTGGATAGGCGCTGTTTTAGAGACTATTTTATATAGAAAATTTCCCAGCCAGCGCAAAATCGTTTCTATTGTTCTTGTTTTAATTGGTACATTACTCGCAGTCAATTTAATTAAAGAAACTGCCATGATCAATTGGAAAGGATTCTTATACGGAATGCTGGCGGCACTTTCTTATACGGCTACAATGTATTCATCTAATAATATTGAACTGCATTTACCTCCGTTAAAACGAAGTATCTACATGATTTTAGGCGGATTAATTGTGGTTATTTTCATCTTTCATTCTTCCATAAATCAGGAATTTCCTTTTGAAATATTACTAAACTGGGGAATATTACTTTCTTTATTTGGAACCATACTTCCGCCTTTACTTTTCACAAAAGGAATGCCTTTAACAGGAATGGGATTAGGAGCCATTGTTGCCTCGGTAGAAATTCCGGTTTCTATATTTATTGCCTATATATGGCTTTCTGAACCTGTTAATTTATTTCAGTGGTTCGGAATTGTATTAATCTTGTTTGCTGTCGTTTTAATGAACCTTCAAAAAAAGATTATTTAAAAGAAATCAAAAAAGCCATATCGTAGTTGATATGGCTTTTTTAATTCACTCAATTTAAAAAGCAGAATTATTTCCGCATGAGAATTATAGAACAATATCTAAAAATTATGTAAGAAAATTTTAATGTATAGTTATACTTTTCAGGATAATTCACCAAACCTAATCACCATGAAAATAATTTTGCTAACCTCATTAATAAAAGAGACTTTTCCCTTAAAAGTAGATACACTAAGTACTGCGATTGATTAATTAAGATTTTAAGAATATTTGTAATTTTTTTTGAATCAAGAACCATAAACAGATTTCATTTGATATTTTTTTTACATCTGGTAGAAAAGATATCTCATGTATTTTGTTATAACCAAATTATAATCAATTACCTAAACTTAGATTGTATATGACTTATAAAAACATATTGCAAATTGACGATGATATAGACGATTGCGATTTTTTTATGGAAGCCCTGCAGGCCGTTTCCACCGCAGAATATATTGCTATGCAAAATCCTGTAGAAGCACTCAATAAATTAATCCACAAAAAAATTAGTCCCGATGTTATTTTTCTGGATCTCAATATGCCGGTTATGTCCGGCTTAGAATTTTTAATAGAAATTAAAAAGCAGGAAGTCATTAAAGATATTCCTATCATAATTTTTTCTACTTCACAATTTGAAGAAATTAAGCTTAAAGCCAAAAAATACGGAGCAGATGAATACATCTCGAAGCCGAGTGATTTCAATGAATTAAAAAAAATACTAAGCCATTATATCGTATAATGCGTACTATGCTTTTTAATACTGCCACTTCGCTTCATTTCAGTTCTCTGTTATTTTTTGTTATTTTTATTGTTACAACCTGATCACTTTGAGATTCATAACAGAAAGACAATGAAATTATCAACTCAAATACTTCTCGCTTTTACGCTTATTATTTTACTTTCTGTAGCAGATTCCTATACGAATTACAGGCTGTCTAAAAAAGTACAGCTCAACTCTCAATTTCTTTCAAAATCTGAAGCCGTAATTCGAAACTCTAATAAAACCCACAGAGCCATTCTTGAAATGCAGAGTGCAGTAAGAGGTTATTTTTTAACAAACGATACCACCTTTTTAGAAGAATACCATACCGGAATAAAAAAAGTACCCGAATATCTTAATGAACAGCGATCTCTTATTGGCATTAATAACACCCAGCGGTCTATTATAGATTCTATAACCCAGCTGCATATTGAGTGGCTTGTATATACATCAGATTTGATCAAAAACAGAGAAAATAATCCCGTAGTTTACCAAAACTTGTTAGACACCAGACTCAAAAAACATATTGGTAAAAACATCAACGATGCCATTACTAAAAAGTTTAAAAGATTCGACAAAATCGAATACAAAACACGTAAATATCACAGCGATATGTTACTGCAGTCTTTAGCAAATACCAGAACATTTTCGCTTATATTTTTATCCTTAACCATATTTGTTGGTATTGCCAGTACAGCCTACATCGTTATTATGATTACCAACCGAATCAACTCTATGGTTCGCGTAGCAGATACAATTTCTAAAGGAAAATTTACCATAGTTGAAGATTATAGAAAGGACGAATTAAGTGCGCTTTCTTCCTCTTTAAATATTATGTCGCGCCGACTCGAAAAAAACATTCAGGAACTGGAAAACAAAAATGCCGAACTGCACAAATTTGCTTATGTAGTTTCTCATGATTTAAAAGCGCCTCTACGCGGTATTTACAATGTAATCAGCTGGATTGAAGAAGATTTATCGCAAGAGCTCTCCCCTGCCCTAAGAAATTATCTCAACATAATTCCGAAAAGAACACAGCGCATGGAAGCCTTAATTAACGGTCTTTTAGATTATGCCCGAATAAACCGAAAAACAACTCCTGAATTAGTAGATACAAGTACAATGGTTGATGAAATCGCGCAGTCTATTGTTCCAAGGAAATTCAAATTAGAAATAATTAATCTTCCCGAAATCTTTACAGAACGTTTAAAACTCGAACAGGTTTTCTCAAATTTAATCAGCAATGCGGTAAAATACTCCAATCCAGAAAAGCCTCGCATCGTAATAAAATGCGAAAAAATAATGAACGTTTTTGAGTTTTCGATAAAAGATAACGGAATTGGAATTGATCCTGAATACCATCAAAAAATCTTTGAAATATTTCAAACGCTGAGAGAAAAAAATGAAATGGAAAGCACCGGAATTGGCCTTGCCATTGTCAAAAAAATAATTGACGAACAAGGTGAAACCATCAACGTACAATCAAAACTAGGCGAAGGAGCAGAATTTACCTTTACCTGGAGAAATACTAAAGCTGTATGAGAAAGCCAAACATTTTACTAATTGAAGATGACGAACTGGATACTATTTCGGTAGAACGTTCTTTAAAAAAATTAGAAATTCAATATATCCTTCATACCGCCTACAACGGACTTGAAGCACTAAAACTATTAAGAGATTCTGAAGATCCTCTTGTACCGGATGTAATTCTTCTGGACATTAATATGCCAAAGATGAACGGAATTGAATTCCTTAGAATTATAAGAAGCGATGAAAATTTAAAAGACCTAAATGTTTTTATCATGACCACATCTTCTGAAAGCAATGACAGAGATACCGCCGAAGAACTCGGTATTTCAGGATATATCATTAAGCCACTGAATTACAATGACAATACAAAAAGACCCGATTCTATGGATGCCTTTGTACAATTTCATCTAAGGAAAATTTTATTGAATGAAAATACTTAAATTTAATAGAAATTTCAATTTTTTAAATTCCAAAAGATAAATTCCAAATTCCAACATCAATATCAATATCAATATCAATTGCAATGTCAAAAATCAAAAATTAGAAATCAGAAATAATCTAAAATCTGAACTCTAAAATATAAAATATAAGGTAATTATATATCACTTTACACAAAATAACAAAAAATAAGAATATTAACTTAAAGCCACTCTAGTAAGTGGCTTTTTTAATTTATAAAAGTCATGGAAAATTTAGAAATATTAACCAAAAAACAGTTAATCTCAAAAATACAAAACAGCAGACTAAAAAATAAAGGTCGCTGGGAAATTGAGATCAAAAAAGTATCAGATTTCAGATTCTTTAAACAAATAGAGTTACATGATAAATTTACTATTGTAATAAATAGCCCTCAATACACAGAAGTTGCTATTTATATAACAACAAAAGAATTGGTAAAATTACTTAGAACATACCAAGACAACCTTAATAATCGATAGGTTGTATTTCTATTCCCATAGTTTTCAATTCTTGTAGATTAAATTTAACCTCGGTTTCATTTATAATAACCTTAACACCTTCTTTATCTTGATATACTAAATCGTAATTTTTGGAAAATATTAAAAACAAGTAATTGCCAAATTTAAAGCTGTCTCTGTTTTGTAAATTTATCTTTTTGGGTTTTCTGTCTTTTTCTGCCTGAAAATTTAAGCCTATAGATGAAAATTCTATTTTAAAATCATTTTCTATAAAGTTCTTGTGGGCACTTCTAGTTAAATTTTGAATAGTTAAAATACCCAAAAAATCATCAATTAATATTTCTCTAGTCGAGTTATAAGCGTCACCAACTGCCCTATAAATTTTATCTGTGACAATTTCATTGAAATCACTTGTAGGACGTAAATTAATACTTTTTATAAAACGTATTTGTTTCTTTTCCATAGTTATTTAGATTAGTTATATAAAGATATATAAGAATTTATTAATCGTTCATAGTAAGTCCTATCTTCAATAAAATTCAATTCTTGTTTGATGATATTTAAAGAGTTTTTTACAAGCCAATCATTTACCATGTTTGTTGTGGAATTACTCGAATAATCATAACCTTTTTGCTCAATTGCTTGTACACACTTAGTCTCAAAAAGATATTTTAGATGATTAGCATATTTATAATCTAATTCTTTAGGTTCGCTTGTCATTAAGTTCAATACCAAGTAATCAATATTCTTATATACACTTTTAACAGTTATCTGAATAGACTTTAAGTTATTATCATATGCGGATTGCCTAGAACTAAGAGTTTTTTGTACAAGATCTAAATTGACACTTGATTGAGCTGGCTGTATCTGATAGCCTGAGGACTGAGATTTATTATCGTAATATTCCCATTGATTCAGATATGTATTGTATTGTTTATATCCAGTCATATTACCTCGGCCATCAAAGTATTCATACCGTCTTAACAAGGAATTATATTTTTCAGTTGATGTTTGTGAGTAGCAACTAATCGTAAAAATCAAAAACAGCAGGAAAGTAAATTTTCGCATAGGATTTAGTTTGTGTCACTAAACCCATGGTGACTTTGTTATACAAAAAAGCGTGGGTCTGAAGCCTTTATTTTGTATAGAAGCTTCCGACGGCTCACTCACAAACAAGTACAACAATACCCACGCCTAAGCATGAGCATCAGTCTTGTTTTTAGATGAGTGTTTGAATTGTCGGAATTCCTATACACCAAAAACAGCTAACGCCTTATATTTTCAATGTTGTAAAAGTAATAATTTACAACAAATTTCAAAGACTTGTAGGTGAAAAATTACCGCAGTACATTTATACAAGGGTTCTAAAAATAGAATTTAATTACACTAAAAATTTGTTTTTAATGTAAAATAGTTCTAAATTTGGTAAAAGAAAAACTAAAACCCATGTTTAATACAAATTTTAAGTCAGTAATTGAAATCATAACAACGTTTTCAGATGAGCAGAAATGTATAGCTTATTTGGAGCAGATGCGTTGGGAAGATGGAGTTGTAAGCCCTTTCGATGAGAATTCAAAGGTTTATAAGTGTAAGGGTAATAAATATCGTTGCAAAAACACTGGGAAGTACTTCAATGTTCGTACTAATACTTTATTTGACAATACTAAGGTTGAATTGCAAAAGTGGTTCTTAGCAATATATTTAGTTACAAGTCACAAAAAAGGCATTAGCTCTGTACAGCTTGCAAAAGATATAAACGTAACTCAAAAAACATCTTGGTTTATGCTGATGAGAATTAGAGCTTGTTTTGGAATTGAGAATTACAATGAATTAGAAGGTGTTGTGGAATGTGACGAATCATTCTACGGGGGCAAGAATATCAACAGGCACAAAGATAAAAAAGTAGAAAAGTGCCAAGGAAGGAGTTTTAAAGACAAAACTCCGATATTGGGAATGATGGAAAGAGGCGGTAAACTAAATTGTATTGTTGTAAATAACACGCAAAAAAGTTCGATACAGCCCTTAGTTAAAAGATTTGTTTCCAAAGACACTCATTTAATCACAGATGAGTGGCATGGATATACAGGTTTAAATAAGATTTATAAACATGATATTGTAAATCATGCCAAAAAAGAATATGTAAATCTTAATGACAGTTCAATACATTCAAACGGTATTGAAGGAACATGGAAAATAATGAAAAATTCTCTAAGAGATATGTATAACTTTGTTTCTAGAAAACATTTGCAATTATATGTTGATGAGCACGTATACAGATTCAATATGAGAAAACATGTAGAAAGTGATAAATTTAATTGGTTACTTTTTAATTCAGCAGTTAGAACAAAATATGTAAATTTGATAAATGAATAAAGAAGAAATTTTTAACAGGGCGGAAATACGCAAAATAGAGTTTGACGGAGAATGGTATTTTAGATTATCAGACTTAAAAGATATTCTAAATGAAGATTTATCCGAAGTAAAGACAATTGTTCTTCCTTTTATGATAGACGGAGAAAGAATAAATACAGAATGTGCTGATTATGAAAGCATAAAAAACGGACGTAAAAAAACAGACTTTGACAAGAAAATAATTCAAGCTCTGAATTTTAAGCCGGAAAGGAAAAAATAAACAGTCAAGCCTTACTTTAAACAGTAGGGCTTTTTATTTGATGTCTAAAAGCTCAAATAGTCCATTATCTAATTTTCTTTTCTGAGTTATTTGTTCTTCGTTATACTCTTCATCCGTTCTTATATACTTCTGTTCTACTATAAGATAATTCTCATGTACTTCTTTTATTTCAGCATAAAAAATATCTTCAAATTTAGGTAAAACGTAATTCACAAGAAATCTACGTTTTTGACCTATTAACTTTTCAAAAAACCTTAAACTCTTATACCTCATATGATTACAATTAAAGAACTAACAGAACAAGAGTACGAAAAAACTATGAATAAACCTACAGAATTAGTTTTCTTTTACCACCACAAAAATTTAGAAAAACAATTAATAGAAACTATTTATCTTCATTTTGCGGAAAACATTAAAGAAATGATAGAATATTTAAAAACAGTTTCTAAATTTAAATTTACTGATAAAGAATATATAATTTTACAAACTGAAAGTAAAAGTTTGACAATTTACTTTCCAGAAATGATTGAATAATAATTTGTCCGCAAAAAAACTAGAAAATCAAAAATTCTGGTGTAAACTAATATATAATTACCAAATATAAAATCTCCAAGCCGCCACTTATGAAAAAAGCAAAACACACCGATAAAGCTCCAGAAAACGAGGTCTTGATCGCACTGCCAATCATAACAGATGAAAAAAAGCCATCTGGAACCAAAGTAAAGAAAATCGAACCCGAAGAATCTATTCTTAACGATGCCGAATTTTTGAAGATTTTGCTGAAAGTTAAAAACGGAAACTTCTCGCAGCGTTTCCCAACCGATCAAAACGGAATAAAAAGATCCATTTGCGATACTTTAAACGAAATCATTGACCTGAACGAAAGAATGGTTTTTGAATTTCAAAAAGTTGGAAAAAGCATTGGTAAACAAGGAAAATTAAACAATCGCGTAGTTCTGGATGGCGCACGCGGTTCGTGGAGTTCCTGCGTTGATTCTGTAAACACCTTGATTTCAGACTTGGTTCACCCAACAATTGAAATTGCGCACGTAATTACCTCGGTGGCAAAAGGGAATTTATCTCAGGAAATGCCATTGTCAATTGAAGGAAACCCGCTTCAGGGAGAATTCCTCAGAATTGCAAAAGAGGTAAACGGAATGGTAAAACAGCTGAACCTTTTCTCGATGGAGGTTACGCGTGTGGCACGTGAAGTTGGTACAGACGGAAAACTGGGAGGTCAGGCAAAAGTTCGTGGTGTGGGCGGTGTTTGGAAAGATTTGACCGATTCTGTAAATAAAATGGCGAGTAACTTAACTGGTCAGGTACGTAATATTGCCGATGTAACAACAGCGGTAGCAAAAGGAGATTTATCTAAAAAAATTACCGTAGACGTAAAAGGAGAAATCTTAGAATTGAAAAATACCATCAATACGATGGTGGATCAGCTGAACTCTTTTTCTTCTGAGGTAACACGTGTGGCGCGTGAGGTTGGTACAGAAGGAAAACTGGGCGGACAAGCGCAGGTAAAAGGTGTCGGTGGAACCTGGAAAGATTTAACGGATTCGGTAAACCAAATGGCATCGAATCTTACCGGACAAGTACGTAATATCGCCGATGTAACAACCGCCGTAGCAAGAGGAGATTTATCTAAAAAAATTACCGTAGACGTAAAAGGAGAAATCTTAGAGTTGAAAGATACCATTAATACGATGGTGGATCAGCTAAACTCCTTCTCTTCTGAGGTAACTCGTGTATCACGTGAAGTAGGTTCAGAAGGAAAACTGGGAGGTCAGGCAAAAGTACGAGGTGTGGGTGGAGTTTGGAAAGATTTGACCGATTCTGTAAACCAAATGGCCTCCAACTTAACCGGTCAGGTACGTAATATTGCTGAGGTAACAACAGCCGTAGCAAAAGGAGATTTATCTAAAAAAATTACCGTAAACGTTGAGGGAGAAATTCTTGAACTAAAAAATACCATCAATACCATGGTGGATCAGCTAAACTCATTCGGTTCTGAGGTAACTCGTGTGGCGCGTGAGGTAGGTTCTGAAGGAAAACTGGGAGGTCAGGCAAAAGTAAAAGGTGTTGGTGGAACGTGGAAAGATTTAACCGATTCTGTGAATCAAATGGCATCGAACTTAACCGGACAAGTACGTAATATTGCTGAGGTTACAACCGCTGTAGCAAATGGTGACCTTTCTAAAAAAATTACGGCTGTAGCCGAAGGGGAAATCCTAGAGTTAAAGAAAACCATTAATACGATGGTAGATCAGCTGAACTCCTTCTCTTCAGAGGTTACGCGTGTGGCACTTGAAGTTGGTACCGAAGGAAAACTTGGAGGTCAGGCAAAAGTAAAAGGTGTCGGCGGAACATGGAAAGATTTGACCGATTCTGTTAACCAAATGGCATCCAACTTAACCGGACAAGTACGTAATATTGCCGAGGTAACAACAGCCGTAGCAAAAGGAGATTTATCCCGCCAAATTACCGTTGATACCAAAGGAGAAATCTTAGAGTTGAAAAATACCATTAATACTATGGTGGGTCAGCTGAACTCTTTCGCCTCAGAGGTGACCCGTGTGGCGCGTGAGGTTGGTACCGAAGGAAAACTGGGAGGACAAGCGCAGGTAGAAGGTGTCGGCGGAACTTGGAAAGATTTAACGGATTCCGTAAACCAAATGGCATCCAACTTAACCGGACAAGTACGTAATATCGCCGAAGTAACAACAGCCGTAGCAAAAGGAGATTTATCGCTCCAAATTACGGTTGACGTAAAAGGAGAAATCTTAGAGTTAAAAAATACAATTAATACCATGGTGGATCAGCTTCGAGGCTTTGCATCGGAGGTAACAAGGGTTTCACGAGAAGTAGGTACAGAAGGAAAACTGGGAGGACAAGCCAACGTTCCCGGAGTTGCAGGAACATGGAAAGATTTAACAGACTCTGTTAATCAAATGGCAGGAAACCTTACCGCACAGGTACGTAATATTGCCGATGTGGCGATTGCCGTGGCAAATGGAGATATGTCCCGAAAAATTACCGTTGACGTTCGCGGGGAAATTCTGCAATTAAAAGAAACCCTGAATACAATGGTGGATCAGCTTCGTGAGTTTGCCTCTGAGGTAACTCGTGTGGCGCGTGAGGTGGGTACCGAAGGAAAACTGGGAGGACAAGCAAACGTTCCCGGAGTTGCCGGAACCTGGAAGGATTTAACAGATTCTGTTAATCAAATGGCGGGTAACTTAACGACACAAGTACGTAATATTGCTGAGGTTACGATTGCCGTAGCAAACGGAGATATGTCGAAAAAAATTACGGCCGACGTTCGTGGGGAAATTCTGCAATTAAAGGAAACCGTTAATACCATGGTGGATCAGCTTCGTGCCTTTGCCTCTGAGGTAACTCGTGTGGCGCGTGAGGTGGGTACCGACGGTAAACTGGGCGGACAAGCATTCGTTCCCGGAGTTGCCGGAACCTGGAAAGATTTAACGGATTCCGTTAACCAAATGGCATCGAACTTAACCGGACAAGTACGTAATATTGCCGATGTAACCAAAGCCGTTGCAAATGGTGATCTTTCCAAACAAATTACCGTTGACGTAAAAGGAGAAATCCTCGATTTGAAAAACACCTTCAATACGATGGTGGAACAGTTAAATTCATTTGCTTCTGAGGTTACGCGTGTGGCGCGTGAGGTTGGTACCGAAGGAAAACTGGGCGGACAATCCCAAGTAAAAGGTGTTGCCGGAACTTGGAAAGATTTAACAGACTCGGTTAATGTAATGGCATCCAACTTAACGGGTCAGGTTCGTGGAATCGCAAAAGTGGTAACATCTGTAGCAAAAGGAAACTTAAAACAAAAATTATCTATTGATGCAAAAGGTGAAGTAGCACAGCTTACTGATACTATTAATGAGATGATTGACACTCTCGCCACTTTCTCAGATCAGGTAACAACAGTTGCCCGTGAAGTGGGTGCCGAAGGAAAATTGGGAGGGCAGGCAAATGTTCCCGGAGCTTCTGGAACGTGGAAAAACTTAACTGAAAACGTAAACCAGTTAGCGGCGAATCTTACCACACAGGTACGTGCTATTTCTGAAGTAGCATCGGCGGTAACGCAGGGAGATTTAACCCGAACAATTGGTGTTGAAGCAAAAGGTGAAGTCGAAGCGCTTAAGGATACTATCAACCAAATGATTTCAAACTTAAAAGCAACTACTTTACGTAATCAGGAACAAGACTGGCTGAAATCGAATTTAGCTAAGTTTACGCAAATGCTTCAAGGGCAAAAAGAGCTTAATTCTGTAACGATGAAAATCCTTTCAGAGCTTGCTGCCGTAGTTACAGCGCAACACGGACTTTTCTATATTCTGGAAGAAGGCGAACAATTCATGGATTCTAAACTGAATTTAATTGCCTCATACGCATACATCAAACGAAAAAATTCGCCTACCTCCTACGCTATGGGCGAAGGACTTATAGGTCAGGTTGCTATTGAAAAGGAAAGAATTATTTTAAGCAATGTTCCAAAAGATTATATCAGAATCAATTCTGGTTTAGGAGATGCCAAGCCAAAAGACGTAATTATTCTTCCCGTTTTATTTGAAGGAAGACTTAAAGCTGTTATTGAATTGGCTTCACTTGATACCTTTAGTCAGACACACTTAGATTTCCTTGAAGGATTAACAGAAAGTATTGGAATTGTATTGAATACTATCGAATCAAATTCAAGAACTGAGGAATTATTGGTACAATCACAATCATTAGCAAGCGAGCTGAAAAGTCAACAGGAAGTATTGAAAAATACGAACGAAGAACTGGAAGAAAAAGCAATTCTATTAGCCAATCAAAAAGAAGAAGTGGAACTCAAAAATCAGGAAGTTGAGGTTGCCCGTAAAGCTTTGGAAGAAAAAGCAGATCAGCTTACTTTGACTTCAAAATATAAATCAGAGTTCCTGGCGAATATGTCGCACGAGTTAAGAACGCCATTAAACAGTTTGCAGATTCTCGCCAACGAATTAATCGCGAACCGCGACGGGAATTTATCCGAAAAACAAATTCAGTTTGCCAAAACAATCAACTCTTGCGGAGATGACTTAATTCAGTTAATTAATGATATTCTGGATCTTTCTAAAATTGAATCCGGTTATATTTCTGTGGATTACAATCCAATTAGTTTTGCAGAAATCAGCCGATTTGTGGAATCCACCTTCAACCCTATTTCTCAGGCGAAACATCTTAATTTTGAAATTATGATGGATCGTAATCTTCCTGAAGTTATGGAAACCGATTCGCAAAGATTGAATCAGATTTTGAAAAACCTACTTTCGAATTCATTCAAGTTTACTGAAAAAGGCGGCGTAAGATTAAACATTTATAAAGCAGATAATAATTGGAAAACCAAAAACGCAAGTCTGGAAAATGCAGAAGCCGTTGTTGCTTTTGAAATTTCAGACACCGGAATTGGAATCTCCAAAGAAAAACAAAACATCATTTTTGAAGCTTTCCAACAAGCAGAAGGATCTACAAGCCGTAAATATGGAGGAACCGGTTTAGGATTATCCATCAGCCGCGGACTTTCTGATTTATTAGGCGGAAGCATCGAACTGGAAAGTGATACCAACATTGGAAGTAAATTTACCTTGTTTTTGCCTTTAAAATTTGTTCATATTCCAGAATTGGAAGACATTAATGTAAATGAAGAAACAAACGTTATTCACGCCGGAAAAAGCCGTTTAAAATCACTCCCGTCTGCAAGTTTCAAAAAATCAGACATGGATTTATATTTTGTAGATGAAGTTGGCGACGACCGAACCGACATCAAACCAAATGACAAAATTCTTTTAATTGCCGAAGACAATATCACCTTTGCTAAAATATTACTAGAAAGAGCACATCAGCATGGTATAAAAGCGATTGTAACGACTCGCGGAAATGATGTTGTAGATTATATCAATCAATTTCAGCCGCACGCTATTACAATGGATTTAAACATGCCGGACACCAGCGGCTGGAAAATTCTCGACCGATTAAAAACAGATTTCACGCTTCGTCATATTCCGGTTTATATTATTTCGGGAGAAGATGAAAGAAACAAAGGTTTAAAACGCGGTGCGAGAAACTTTTTCCTTAAACCGGTCAAAAACGAATTATTGACTTATCTTTTCAATGATATTCAGGATTTTAAAGACAAGAAAGAAAAAAATCTTCTTGTAGTGGATGATAATGAATTTGAACTGGAACGAATTGTCGAAGCTGTTGAAGGCGAAGACATTTCGGTATCAACTGCTTTAACGGCAAAAGATGCTGTAAAACTGATACAGGAAAAATCATTTGACTGTATCATATTAGACTTAATACTTCCAGATGCCGATGGTTTAGATTTAATAAGCGATCTGGAAAACAACATCAGCGGACAAGAAACTGCCATAATTGTACATTCTGCGGGTGATGTTAATAAAAAACAACGTGCTAAACTCAGCCGTTTTGCACACAGTATTATTACAAAAAGTGCCGTATCAATCGATGAATTAGTAGATCAGACTGCTCTGTTTATGCATCGCGTACATAAAGATCTGCCGGAAAGCATGAAAGACAGAATTGAAACATATTATTTAAAAGAAGATGTTTTAATCAATAAAAAAGTGCTTTTGGTAGATGATGATGTTCGAAATTTATTTGCGCTTACAACTGCTTTAGAGCGTTTTGGTTTAGATGTTATCAGCGCAGAAAGCGGTCACGAAGCCATTGATATTTTGAGCCAGAATTTAAAAATTGATATTGTTTTAATGGATATCATGATGCCGGAATTAGACGGTTATGAAACCATGAAAATCATTAGAAAAAATATAAAACATAAAGACCTGACTATTATTGCTGTAACAGCAAAAGCAATGAAAGGCGACAGACAGCGCTGTATCGAGTCCGGCGCATCAGATTACATTACAAAACCGGTAAATGTTGAACAATTATCCTCTTTAATGAGAGTGTGGTTAAAATAATTCCCCTATTATGAAAAGCCAAAACCCCATAGAAGAACATCCGGTTAAAATATTAATTGTCGATGACAAGAAGGAAAACCTACTTTCGCTTCAGGTCATACTTGCAGATCAGGGATATGAGTTTGTAGAAGCAACTTCTGGGAAAGATGCGCTGCGAATTCTCCTTAAAAATCAGGATTTTGCCATTATGCTTATGGATGTGCAGATGCCGCTTATGGATGGTTTCGAAACTGCCGAACTCATTCGCCAAAGCGACAAGCTTAAACACGTTCCTATCATTTTCTTGACGGCCAATATGAACACTACAGATTATATCTTTAAAGGATATCAGTCTGGAGCTGTTGATTATATGATTAAACCTTTGTCTGCAGAAATCCTTCAGGCAAAAGTGATGGTTTTTACAGAATTGTATAAGAAAAACAGAGAGCTACGCATAAAAGAAGAAGAAGCAACTGCGCTAAATGCCAAAATCACGAAAGCAAATGAAGAATTGGCTGCGCAATATATTGCCATAGAAAAATATGCAACTGAGCTAAAAAAGAAAAATACGGAACTTGATGCTTTTACACATATTTCAAGTCATGATTTACAGGAACCGCTGCGTAAAATTCAAACTTTTTCAAACATCATTCTGGCAAAAGAATATCCAAATTTAAGTCCGGACGGACAGGCAAAATTTGAGCGCATTTTATATTCCACCAACCGAATGCGGGAATTAATCAACGATTTATTGACTTTTTCCCGAACGAATATTACAGATCGTATTTATGAAAACACGGATCTTAATATCATTATTGAAGATGTAAAAGAAGCACTTCGGGAAAATATTAAGGAAAAAAATGCTTCGATTATTACAGACCTTCACGGCAAAATAAATATCATTCCGTTTTTATTTATTCAGCTTATCGAAAATCTGGTAAACAATGCCCTGAAGTTTTCTCAAAAGGAAATTCCGCTTCAAATCGAAATCAAAAGCCGAATTGTTAGTGGTGAAGAATTACAAAATGATAAATTATCAGCATCAGAAAACTATTGTCATATAAGTTTTAAAGACAACGGAATTGGTTTTGAACCTGAACACAGCGAAAAAATATTCGGTGTTTTTCAACGCTTACACAGCCGCGATATTTACGACGGAACGGGAATTGGCCTTGCCATCGTAAAAAAGATTGTCGAAAACCATAATGGTATTATTAGCGCAACGGCAAAACCTATGGAAGGTGCAACGTTTAATATTTATATTCCACAAAAATAACCGGATTAAAATCCGGTCTACAATATAAACTGGATTGAAATCCAGCCATACAATATAAATCGAGCCTTCGGCTCTTTATTTTGATGCCGAAAAATTATAGATCGCATTAACACCCAGAATGTAAAATCCCGAAGGGATGATTTATATTGTAGGGCCGGATTTCAATCCGGTTTAACGATATATTTGATTTCAATCCGGTTTAATTTCATTGTAACGCTGGATTTAAATGCGGTTTAATTTAAATCTCCATCCGGTTTAATTTCAATCTAATTAAAATCCCACCCTTTTTGATCATCGAAAAATTTAAATATCTTTGACCATAACATGCAGGAAAAACTTCGGGAACATATCGAAAAAATAATAAAGCTGACAGATGAAGAATTTTCATTTATCAGTCAGCATTTTATCACCAAAAAATTCAAAAAGCACCAATTTTTAATTCAGGAAGGAGATGATGTAAAATATGCTTATTTTATAATTTCCGGACTTTTAAAATTGGTTTACACTGATGAATCTCTAAAACAACATATTGCTTCCTTTGCTATGGAAGACTGGTGGGAAAGCGATTATTATGCTTTTTTCACTCAAACAAAAGCGACAATGTCTTTAGAATGTTTGGAAGATACCGAAGTGCTTTGTTTTACTTTGGAAGATTATAAAGACTTATGTGATAATTCCCCTAAAATGCTGCGCTTTTTACTGGAGAAAGCCAACTTTGGTTTCCTTGCCTCACAGCGTCGTATTATTTCCTGGATGACTTCTAACCCAAAAGAACGTTACGAACAACTTTTAAAACAATATCCAACCCTTTTTCAGCGCGTTCCTAAAAGCCTTATTGCTTCCTATCTTGGTGTTTCGCGCGAAACCTTAAGCCGTTTATCTTCGTAAATGTGACATTTCGCACTTTATATTCGTGACAAATGTCAAGACCTGTTTCCACAAGTTATTTTCAATTTTGCAGTATAAATTTTAAACTGTAATCGTGAAAACAACAACAAAAATTTTAGGATTATTATTATTAATCACAACAATGCCAGTATTGGCACAAACTAAAAAAGGAAATAAAATGGAAAAAAGAGTTATCAATCCATGGAAATGGCAAAATGAGCGTAGTTATAATCAGGCAGTTGAAGTAAAAAATCCGCAGGGAACATTGTATGTTTCCGGGCAGACTGCAATAAACGCCGAAGGAATTTCAAGCAACGAAAATATGGAATCCCAGTTAAAACTGGCGATCCAAAATCTGGAACAAGTAATCACCGAAGCAGGTTACGAATGCAGCGGTATCGTGAGATTAACGATTTATACGACTGCAACTTCTGAGCTTTGGCCTCACTTCAATATCCTGCAGGAATGGATTGCCAAACACAACATTCAACAAGCTACAACTTTAATGGAAGTAAAAAGCCTTTTTGAAACCGTTAAAGTAGAATTGGAAGCGACAGTGGTTAAGTAATTTTTAGTTGCTAAGTTGCTAAGGTTCTGAGATGCTAAGATTTTTCTAAAACCTTTGAACCTTTGCAACTAAAAAACTTAGAAACTTAGCATCTCAGCAACTTAGAATCTTACAAAAAATCTCCATCCTTAACCTTAAAAGCCCACTCCGCCATTGCTTCAATAACAGGCAATAAACCTTGTCCGGCATTGCTTAATCTATAGGTTACAAAAGGAGGTACAACTGGTTTTGCTTCTCGAATTACAAGACCATCTGCTTCTAATTGTTTTAAATGCTGAATGAGCATTTTTTCTGTAATAGCAGGAATTTCTCTTTTTAATTCGCTGTAACGTTTCATTCCGCTTGATAAATGCCAAAGAATAATAGGTTTCCAGTAACCTCCTATTTTTTCCATTACAAACGTAACCGGGCATTTTTCCAGTGCATACTGCTTATTTTCCTGAATTGTCGATGATTCTTTAATTGCTGTCATGATACATACTATAGGGTAAGTACTTGTATAAAAGTAAGTACAAAGATACCTTTGTAACTGTAATAAAAAAAATTATATATATGAAAATTATAGTAACAGGTTCTTTAGGGAACATAGGAAAACCATTAACTACAAAACTTGTCGCTGCAGGTCACGACGTAACCGTAATAAGCAGTAATGCTGACAGAAAAACAGCAATCGAAAATCTGGGCGCAAAAGCTGCAGTAGGTTCTGTAAGCGATGCTGCATTTCTATTGGAAACATTAAAAGGTGCCGATGCCATTTTTGCGATGACACCGCCAAATTTAGGCGGAGCAAATGTTATTGCGAATACTGAAAACGCTGGTAAATCTTTTGCAAAAGCAATCGAAGAAGCTCAAGTAAAAAGAGTTGTAATGTTAAGCAGTATTGGTGCTCATTTACCAAACGGGACTGGACCAATTACAGGACTTCATAAAATTGAAGAAATATATAAGGAATTGAATACTTCTGTTACTTTTTTAAGAGCAGGTTTCTTCTTCACTAATTTTTATAATGATGTTCCTTTGATTCAAGGAGCTGGAATTATTGGTTCTAATTATCCTTCAGAAATAACAATTCCATTTGTGCATCCGGTAGATATTGCTCAGGCTGTTGCCGAAGAATTACAGCAGACTCCGGCAGGAAAAAATATCCGATATATTATCAGTGATGTTCGTACTCCGGGTGAAGCTGCAAAAATTTTAGGAGATGCAATTGCAAAACCAGAATTACCATGGGTAGAATTTACAGATGAACAGGCTCTTGGAGGAATGGCACAAGCAGGAATTCCGGAAGAAATTGCTAAACTTTATGCTGAAATGGGAACTGGTTTAAGAAGTGGAAAAATCATTGAACATTTCTTATCAAGCAATGCTTCTGTTGACGGAAAAATAAAACTGGAAGATTTTGCAAAAGAATTTGCAACAAAATTCTAATTGCAATTAAAAGCAAAAAAAGCAGCAAATTTCTTTGCTGCTTTTTTTTTAAAAACTGTTGTCTATAGCAATCTGAAAATTTTCAACACATAGAAACATAGATTTCTAGTGTTGATAAAGATTAAAATAAATGACACATCATTTACACATAGCTATGTTTGTTTAAACAAGTGAAACGCCTTTTTAAAACAATAAAATCTATGTTTCTATGTGTTTAAATCTTTAATCGGGATTAGCCAATATTTTATACAACTCAGCATTTGAAATGTAAAACTGATTTTCAATACTAATTTGAGACAGTTTTGCGCTTACCAAATTATTTTCTCTCGAATTAAGTAAGAAGATAGAGCTTTCGCCGAAAGAAAATAACTTCTCTTCAGAGTTCAGCATCGTTACATAATCTTTTACCAAATTGTCAATTACATTTTTCTGCCTTTTTAAAGAAGCAATTTCCGTTTGCTGGGCTTTTATTTTGTTTTTCAATTCCAGTCTCTGTTGTTCAATATCAAACTTTAAATCCTGAATTTTCAGTTTTGCCATTTTCAGGCTTCCTCGCTCCTTTCGCAAGAAAATCGGAATGCTGAAATCGATATTAAACTTATAATCATCGGCATTAAAAGAATCAAAATAAGAAGGCTCAGAAATATAATTGTAGCCCACATTTAATTTTGGTAACAGCGAATTAGCTTTCAATTGTCGGTTAACTTCCAGCATCGACATTTTAGTTTCTAAAGCCTGAATTTTAGGATGCGAATCTAACGTTTCAACATTTACCATCATCGCATCTGTTTTTAGGGTTTCTTCTAAAGTCAGAATCAAATTTTCTTCTGGTTTCACCATATCTCCCAATTCAACGGGCACATTTTCAAGCCATAAATAATTCGACAAATACAATTTCGCTTTAGCTAATTTTAAATTTCCGTTTTCAACATTTAATTCTCGGTTTCTAACTGTAATTCCGGCTTCAACGCTGTCAATTGCTGGAGAATCACCAAGTTCAATCAGTTTTTTTACACCCGCAAAACGTGTGCTTGCAAAACCAAGATATCGTTTATAAAGTTCGGCTTCGTTGTAACTTTTTCTCCATTCAAAATAAGCTTCGCTTGCTTTATACAAAACCTCAATTGCTCTCAATTTTCGCTGTGCGTCACTTAATTTTAACTGCAGTTTTCCTTCGCGGACATCTGCCATTCTTTGGTTGATGAACATTCCTTGTCCCAACGCAACGCTGACTCCTAAAGAAGTTAATCCGTTATCGGGCGTACGATTCTGCGGATTATAATATTGTCCGTCTGTATCGTCAAATCCTGCTTTAATTTCAATTCCGTACCAAGTCGGAATTTTAAAACTGCTGTTTAAAATCGAATAATATTCAGTTCCTTTAAATTCTTTTTTATTGTAATCGACTTCAATTTTCGGATCAAAACCACCGCGCGCCAGCATCAACGCTGCCTGCGCATTGCTAATTTCAAGATTCGCCTGTTTTACCAGCGGATGGTATTTTTTTACATATCCTAAATATTCGCTGTAACTCAGTTCTTCTTTATTAAAATCCTGACCATAAGCAGTAAAACCGAATAAAAACAAAAGAGAAAACAGTCGAACTATAGTCTTAAATTTATTTTTTGTCTTTTCCATTTTTTGCCTCCTTTTCATCTGACTTATAATAATTTGGCGGAAATCCGTTTAAGTTTCGCCATATTTCATACCAAACCGAAACCGTTTCTAATAAAGCAATACTCTGCGCTCCTGCTCCAATGCTCAATTCTTTCGGCCATTTTTCATCTTTGTTTCCGTCTGGCGAAATCAAAACCCTGTATTTTCCATTGGCACTAATAAAATTTTCAATCGCCACAACTCGTCCGCCAAAAGTTCCATAAGACAATCCCGGCCATCCAGAAAATACGATTCTCGGCCATCCGTCAAACCAAACACGCACTTTTGCACCGCGATGCACCAACGGAAGATCGATTGGGTCAACATACGTTTCTACCGCAATATCATAACTTGCCGGCATAATGCTGATAATTGGCGTTCCTTCTTTAATTGTTTCTCCAAGTCCAGCCAGTAAAGCACGGTTTACATATCCGCTTTGCGGAGCCGTGATATAATACAAACCATTTCTAATACTGTAGTTTACATATTGATTTTCCAGTTTATTTACTTGGGCTTTTGTATCATATTGTGTGCTCAAAGCCGTGAATTTATCACTTCTTGATTTCGATATCTTTTCAGCATATTCAGCCGTAATTCGGTTTATTTCAACTCTTGAGTTTATCAATTCATTTTTACTGCTCAAAAGTTTATTTTGCTGTGTAATAATATACGCCTCAGATTCTTGCAATTTTAATCGCTTTTGTTCTACATCTGTCAAAGGTTTTAAGCCTTCTTTATTTAATGCAGTCGAACGGTCAAATTGTGTTTTTGCAATTCTTAACTGCGTTTTTACCGCTTCAAGATCCATGCTGTCACTTTTAATTTTCAGCTGGGCTTGTTTGATTTTATTTTGAGCCTGCTGCAATTTCAATTCTCTTTCGGTATTAAGCGACTGTGCCTGAACGTTTAGCGAACTTACTTTATCAGCATAAGATTCTACAGCCATTTTTTTGGCATCAACCTGATCTTTTGTATTTCCAACTAAATTGGGATCTAAATAATCTTCTTTGGTTTCAGAAATAAACAAAATAGTATCTCCTTTTTTTACATAATCCCCTTCCTGCACATACCATTTTTCGATTCTTCCCGCAATGGCATTATGAACTGTTTGTGGTCTTTGGTCTGGTTTTAATGTTGTAACAGAACCACTTCCCGAAATATTTTGTGTCCATGGAAGAAAAAGACAGGCAATGCAGAAAATTAAAAATCCAACAATTACTCGATTTAAAATTTTATAGTGCGGTCTGCGGGCAACGGCGGTAATCGATTTGTATTTGCCCGGCGTAATAAGTACGTTATTATCTTTTGATATATTAAGCATGATTATAGCTTTATGTCGTTAATAATTTTTCCATCATCAATCGTAATCATACGGCTGCATTTGTTCTTCCAGACATCATTTTTAGAAGTAACAATTACCGTCCAGTCATTTTCTTCGGCAAGTAAAAAATCAACAATTTTACCCGACGTCAGTTCGTCCATTTTATCAACCGGATCTTCAAGGAATAATATATTAGGTTTGGTCACAATACTTCTGGCCAAAAGAATCTTTTGCACATCAGAAGCCGAAAGTTCGCGTCCGCCCGGATGGATTTGATGTTCCAATCCGTTAGGGAAAGTCTTGATATAAGGCGTTAAACATACATTATCTAAAGCCCATTTTAAATCGTCATTATTAATGGTTTCGTTTCCAAAAAGAATGTTTTCCTTAATTGTTCCTTCAAAAAGCGTATCACCTTGCAAAAGCGTTCCAGATTGTGCTCTGTAACTATCTTCGTCTAAACGGTTCATGAAATTATCGGTCACATACATCGCCCCGCTTTCCGGCTCCAGCAATCCGGCAAGTAGGCGTAATAAAGTACTTTTTCCGGCACCGTTTGTTCCTCTTAAAATGATCTTTTCGCCCTGATTTATTTTCAGGTTAATATTTTTAAGTGATTTTTTATTGTGTTCCGGATAATTGTAAGCAATACTTTCTGTTTCGATTGTAATTCCCGTTTCGGTTACGGCAGAAGTTTTTGGAATGCATGAAATTTCCATATCGGTAACCTGTCCAATTTTTTCCAAAGAAGTTAATACGTCGTAAAAAGATTCTAACCCAAAGATTATTTTTTCTACAGAATTGATCAGCAATACAATTACAATTTCAGCTGCCACAAACTGCCCAATGTTCATTTGATGGTGAATTACCAGAAAACCACCAATCGACAAAAGAGCAGCTGTAACAATTACTTTAAAAATAGTAAGCTGAATGTATTGTTTTTTCATTACCTGAAAGTGCTTTTCGCGGTAATTGACATAATGACTCACATAACCGTCATTTCTGTCTAAAGCATAATCGAAACCGCCTTTTCTGCGGAAACTTTCACGATTACGTGCAATTTCCTGAAGCCAGGCCGCTACTTTATATTTAAATTTTGATTCGTTAAGGCTTGTTTCTAAACCATCTTTATAAGAAAATTTAAAAATGACATACAGAATAACAACAAACAAAAGTCCGATTACCGTAAAAAAGGAATGATATAAAACCAGCAAAATAATACCCAAACCAACCTGCAAAAAGGCGGTACAAAAGTCAAGTAAAAGTTTTGCTGTTCCTTTTTGAACCATCAGCGTATCAAAAAATCGGTTTGCTTTTTCGGGCGCGTATTCAGAATACATTTCTTTAAACTTAATTAAAGGCAGTCTGTAAGCAAACTCAAATGACGAACGTACAAAGATTCGCTGCTGCAGATTTTCTACAATTCGCAGCTGCAGAATGGTTAAGATTCCGCCAAAGCCAACTCCAATTGTAACCAGAAAAACCAGCACAATCCACGAAACACTAAGCTGTCCGCTTTGAATAAAGTTAATAATCGCCTGAATTCCTAAAGGCAGGGAAAGGTTTACCAAACCCGCAAAAGCTGCGTAAAATATAATTTGGTATACGTCACGTTTGTCTAACGCGAGTAAGTTGTAAAAACGTTTTAAAGGTGTCATGGATTTATATATAAATACAAGATTAATAGATGTTAATTTACGAAAAATATCGCATTAAGGATTACAAAAATTATCATAATCCAATCAAAACTAAATACTTATATTACAAACCGTGGAGGAGGCAAATGGATCTTGCCGTGAAATCCAAATGAGAAAATTGGATTGTTTATATAGTTTTTTCCTTTAAGATCATTTTGAAAATAAAATCCCGGTACAGACGCATCTAAAGGAACCAGATATTCTAATAGCACAATTCCTTTTGCAAGTTTAGTGGTCTTCGTATCTTTTGTTTCGTAGTCGTCCAGTTCTTCGGGAATACCGTCGCACTTGAAGATTTTCTTCAGAATATTACATGCTATTCCTTTAACAGAATGAGTTTCGGCATTTTCTTTTATAATTCGGCTGAAAGTTCCTGATACATTAATACTGCTCAATAAAAAATAGCCGATTAGTAACGCCTGAAGGCATTTACATAAAAGGCTATTTTTAATTTTATTAAGCATCGTAAAAAATAAATTTCAGGGCGCAAGTTAAAACTAAATTTTCGTCGCTACATTAGAATAACATTAGAATTCAAATTATTATCACCTACTGATTTTACTGACTTTCTTACTAATAAAATCATAAAAAAAGCGACTCAATGGCCGCTTTATAATTTTATATTTTAATGAGTTTTTAATCCCATTTATTGCTTTTTGAAGCTGCAAATTTTCCTCCTCCGGTAAAAAACAATGCAATTGCCGTAAAGAAATATAATCCCAGAAGGTCTAATTCCCATCCTCCGTGATCGCTCAATTTAAAAATATCCTGACTGTGTGCCATTAAAACTGCTACTAAACAGTTGAATGCTAATATTAAAGCAGCAATTCTGGTTCTAAAACCAATTATAATTAAGATTGGTGCCAAAATTTCGCCTATGATAACGCCATAAGCAAAGAAACCCGGAAGTCCTTTTTCTACAAGCATTCCGCTTATGAAATCTAAACCTCCTTTAAATTTTGAAATACCATGCAAAAGCATTAAAAATCCAATTGTAATACGAAGTATTAACAAACCAAAATCGTTGTTTTTTCTCATTTTTAAATAATTAGGTTAATAAAAAAATCAGTATTTCATACCAAATAATTATTGAGTATGATAGCTGCTAAGAGTAAAAATAGTAAAATTATATTGGGAACCAACTTTTGCTGTTTTTAAAGTTTTTTGAAAAATATTTTTTATAAATGAATAAACGTTCATTTATTATTATATCTTTGCAGAGTCAATTCAATAAAATCCTTTTCATTTTGAGAACAAGAGATATTAATAAAGAAGAATTAGTTAAAGAGAAAACTATAGAAATGATTGTAAAGTATGGCATAGAAGGCTTTACAATGAACAAACTTGCCAAAGAGTGCGGGATTTCTGTAGCGACGCTTTATATTTATTATGCCGACAAGGAAGATCTGATTAAAAAAATTGGAACTGAAATGGGCACTTACTTCTTTAAAAGTTCGCTTAAAGATTTCTCGCCAGAAATGCCTTTTGTAGAAGGTCTTGCAAAACAATGGGAAAACCGATCAGAGTTTATGCTGAAAAACACTGATAAAATTGCCTGCTGGGAAATTCTTCAAAATTCAAATTATGGTGAACATATCGTTAACGAAAGTTTGATGGAACTCAAAGAAATCATGACGAAGTTTTTGCATCGGGCAATTGAAAGAAAAGAAATAGTGCCAGTATCAAAGGAGGTATTCTGGAGTATTGCTTATGGCCCGCTGTACAACTTGCTGCGTTTTCATGAAAAAGGTAAAGGACTTGGAGGTAGCACTCCATTTCAATTAACAAATGAAATACAACAAGAAGCTTTTAGACTCGTGATAAAGGCATTAACACCTTAAATTTTATGTTATGAATGTATTGATATTCGCCACTAATATAAAAACAGAGACAAGTAAAAACAAAATCGCAACATTTTTAAATGCAAACAAATCGATCCTGCAATGGACTATTGATCAGGAAGATATTGATTGTGTATTGAGAATTATAAGCGAAAAACTAAATGCAGGTCAAATTATTGACTTATTGAATTTTCACAATTTTGACTGCAAAGAACTACAATAATTATATGAACGAAAAACAAACTTTAGTACCTAGTTTTAATGGCTATCAAAAACTGGTTATATTTCTTTTAGCTATGACACAATTTACAGTTGTGCTTGATTTTATGGTAATGTCGCCGCTTGGAGATATTATGATGAAAACTTTAAAAATTACGGCTTCTCAATTTGGTATTGCCGTTTCTGCTTATGCTTTTAGTGCCGGAATTTCCGGATTACTAACGGCTGGTTTTGCAGATAAATTTGACCGAAAAAAATTGTTACTTTTCTTTTACATCGGATTTACAATCGGTACTTTATTCTGTGCCCTGGCTCCCAACTTTTTTCTGTTGGTTGCGGCGCGCATTTTCACCGGATTATTTGGCGGTGTAATTGGTTCTATCTCTCTTGCTATTGTTGCCGATTTATTCAGCTTACAGCAAAGAGGAAAAGTAATGGGATTTATTCAAATGGGATTTGGCGTTAGTCAGGTTCTAGGAATCCCGATTGGTTTATACATTGCAAATGCATGGGGATGGCACGTTCCGTTTTTATGGATTGCAGCAATGGCGGCTATTATCACAATGATTTTATATGTGAAGTTAAAACCTGTTACGGAGCATTTACTTTTAAAACAAGAAAAAACAGCTTTGATGCACTTGTATCATACTGTTTCTAAAAAGAATTATCAGGTTGGTTTTTTAGCTACTGCCCTGCTTTCTGTTGGAGGTTTTATGATGATGCCTTTTGGTAGTGCATTTGCCATCAACAACTTAAAAGTAACAAATGAAGAATTACCTTTATTATTCATGATTACCGGAATTGCTACTTTAATTACAATGCCGTTTATTGGTAAATTGAGTGACAGGGTAAATAAGTTTAAAATCTTTGCATTTGCTACCGTATCTGCTGTGATTCTAATAAACATTTACGCTCAGTTTGGCCCAACTCCTTTTTGGATTGTATTGGTGATCAATGTACTTATGATGGCAACCATTATGAGCAGAATGGTTCCGTCAACTACTTTAACCTCTGCTATTCCAGATCCGCAGGATCGTGGTGCTTTTATGAGTATTAACTCGTCTTTACAGCAAATGGCCGGAGGTTTTGGCGCTGTAATTGCCGGATTAATCATTTATCAAAAAGACAGTTATGCACCGTTAGAACATTATGATATTCTGGCAATGACTGCTTCCGGAATTATGTTGCTTACTATCTTTTTAGTATTTAGAGTAAGTAAAATTGTTGATACCAAAACGAATAAACTTTAATTTGGAATTTATTCTTCAGGTTTAAACAAATTCTCAAATAGTAAAAACTCCCAAAGTAATTTGGGAGTTTTTTTGTGCTTATAACTCAAACTCATTTTACAGCCTATAACAATTATAGCAGCATAGAAAACTCAATTTCAATATGTTATAATCTTTAAGCTAATGTTAATTTTTCAAACTTTTAACAACTAATCTAACATTATAAAAGTTTTAGTACCAAAAATTATCTCTTTTGTGACATAAAATCTTACTCCTGTGTCAATTTATCAATAGCTGCTTTATATGTACAGTAATTTTAGTAGAAAAAACAAGGCTCAATATCAAAACTAATACTACTGTGTCGAAGCAAAGTAACGCTACTAATACTTTCGCTTCAAAACTTGCGGAAACAGCCAATTGTAAAAGCTTGCCTTTACTTCTGGAGGAATCATCGCATCTATACTCAAGGTACAACGTTAGCATATTGGACTTAAACATGTTATAATCAAAAAATCAATTAACAAAAACAATGTTTAACCCTTTAATTCCCAAAAAACTAACACCATGGAACCTAATTCCCAAACAAAACTCTTTTTAGAGGTTTCGGCGCTTCTAACCGGTTTCAGTAAAACTGAACTCAAAGCCACCGGAATGCTGGAAACCTATTACAACACGATCCAGAAAAACACTGACAAACAAGACATCGATTATTTCTTTCTTGATGTTCATGTGCTTTTAAATGACAAGTCCAAAAAAAACATTGAAGCCACTTTAGCTTCACAATTTATGGCAGCTTCTGCCTATAACGGATTGGCAAAAAACATCATTATTCTTTGGTATACCGGAAACTGGGGAAGCGAAGTAATTTCATCAGCTTCTTACATTCAAGGTCTTATGTGGAATGCCGCGCATACACATCCGCCGGGAGCAAAACAACCGGGTTACGGCTCATGGGCAGAACGCCCGCTTACAGTAAAAAATTCATAACAAAAAGGTAATCAAATGGAAAATAATTATGATGTAGTAATTGTTGGTTCCGGTATTGCCGGATCAATAATAGCAAAAGTTCTTACCAATGCAGGTAAGAAAGTTTTAATGCTCGAAGCAGGCCTTTCTGCAGGTTTAGCAATGGATCAGGATGCTAATTATAAAAACTATCAGGATTATCTTAATACGTTTTATAATGCTTCTGCAAAAGTGCCAAATGCACCTTATCCGAATATAAAAGATGCGCCTTCAATTGATGTTCTTGATATTCAGAAAATCCCAAAAGACAGACCTTCAACAAAAGGATATTTGGTACAAATGGGGCCGCTTCCTTTTGCAAGTGACAATACAAGAGCGCCAGGCGGAACAACGCTGCACTGGCTTGGAACCACACTTAGAATGCTGCCAAGCGATTTTGTAATGAAATCTAAATACGGCGTTGGCGTAGACTGGCCTATTAAATATGAGGATATGTCACGTTATTATGAAATGGCCGAAAACGAAATTGGTGTTTCGGGAAATGTAGAAGATCAGCAGTATCCTAACGGACAAAGTAACATTTTCGGTAAAGATTATGTGTTTCCAATGAAAGGAATTCCAACAAGTTACCTTGACGGCGTAATGAAAAAGGTAATTGATAAAAACAATAATATTAAACTTAATGGTAAAGATTATAAATTGACTTGTATCAGTACGCCGCAAGGACGAAATTCAATCCCAAATCTTAAGTATAATATTGGCGGCGTTGAATGGAATCCCGGTTCAAAAAAATTAGATATTATCAAAAATCAACCCGGAGAATATGATCCGGTTGGCGCAAACTGGGATCAATATACTGGGCAGCGCTGCGAAGGAAATGCAAGCTGTGTACCAATTTGTCCGGTTCAGGCAAAATACAACGCCCTAAAAACATTCAGAAAATGCGACATGGGAAATCTTGTCGTAAAAACACAATCCGTTGCTTCTCGATTGTTAATCAACGAAACTTCAAACTGGATTAACGGCGTTGAATACAAAACGTACGTTAAAGGAAGTTCTTCTTCATACGAAACCCATACTGCAAAAGGAACTTTGTATGTAATGGCCTGCAGCGCAATTGAAAATGCTAAATTATTATTAGCGTCAGGAGCAGCAAACAGCAGTGACCAAGTGGGACGTAACTTAATGGATCACATGACGGTTTTAAGATGGGGATTATCAAAAGATCCAATTTATCCATATCGCGGTCCGGGTTCTACTTCTAACATTCCAACTTTTAGAGATGGAGAATTTCGTAAAGATCATGCCGCCTGGATTCTTCCATTAGACAATTGGGGCTGGGCATGGCCAACTGGATCTCCTGCAACTGATGTTATTAATGCTGTAAATGAAGGCATTATTGGAAAAGAACTTCGTGCTAAAATTGAAAATCTGGTTACCAGACAATTTTTTACGCACTTCGAATGCGAGCAGGCTCCAGATCCTGATAACCGCGTAAGAATCGATCCTCAGTACAAAGATAATATTGGCAATTACAGACCTGTAATTTATTATAAAGCAACAGAATATATGCTGAAAGCTTTTGAAGCATCAGGAATTGTTTCTGAGCAATTGTTCAGCCAATGCGGTATTGAAGATTTTACTTATTACAATCCGGCTTCAGATGCTGATTACGTGACTTACAAAGGCAAGGGCTACACTTTTGCTGGTGCAGGACACATTGTAGGAACACACAGAATGGGATTCTCTAAAGAAGATTCTGTAGTCGATGCCAACATGCGTACGTGGGATCACGAAAACCTGTTTTTAGTAGGCTGTGGAAATATGCCGACTCTAGGAACTTCAAACCCAACTCTAACTATGTCTGCCTTGACTTTTAAAGCGGCAGAAGCTATCCTTCAACAACTTGAACAATAACTATTATGGAAAATAAATTATTTCAAAAGAACAATCCAAATCGTCAAAAGTTAATTAAACCAATTGCTGATCTGGATATTAACGAAGAGGTTTACTCTGTTGCTACAGATAATGCCTTTATTGCTGATAATGAATTCAATATTGATGCGCCTGCAATAGCAGCCAAAAAAAGCACATTGAAAACATCATTGAAAATGTCTAAAAGTGATGTGAAAAATTATATTAAAGATTTGAAACATCTTCAGGATTGTCTTAGAACCGCTTTAAAATTAGAGCTTTCAACAATTCCTCCTTACTTATGCGGACTTTACACCATTAAAGAAGGAAGCAATGTTGAAGCAGCCGCGCTTATCAGAAGTGTTGTGGTTGAAGAAATGCTGCACATGGTTTTGGTATCTAATATTCTGAACGCCATTACAGATCCAAAAACAATAAAAAAAGGGGATAAACTTTTTAATGTAAAAGATATTATTCCGGTTTACCCTACTCCGCTTCCGGGCGGCATTGTTCCTGAAGTTCCTAAAGGATCACCTCCATTTAAAGTTCATCTTTTAAAATTCTCCAGAGAAGCATTAGATGAATTTTCTACAATCGAAAGGCCTTCAGATCCTAAAGCTCCTATTACCAAAAATTTTGACAGCATTGGTCAATTTTATGAAGCGATTCGTTACGGTTTGCTTCGTTTAAATGAGAAAGCAAAGAAAACAACAAAGAATGGAATTTTCATTGGAGATCCAAGCCGTCAAATTACTGCTGAACATTATTACGGAAGCGGCGGTAAAATCACAAAAGTTGTAAATTATGAAGATGCCGAAGAAGCAATTGGTGAAATTGTAGGTCAAGGTGAAGGTATCGACGGAACTATTGCAACTGAGCAGGTTTTATTTGGAGAAGATATTGAATATGCACATTATTTCAAGTTTCAGGAAATCTGTTTTGGAAGAATGTACAGCGCGAACGACACCAATTTTCAAATGCCTGTAAAAAGTATCCCAACAGGAAAACCTTTTACAGTAAGCTGGTCATCAGTTTATAATATGAAAGCCAATCCAAAAATGAAAGATTATGAAAAAAATCCTGAATTGTTGGAAAAAGCAAAAGACTTCAACAAAGTATATGTACAGCTCCTAAACGGAATTAACGATGCAGTGAGCGGTGAACCTGATCTTCTTATTAAAGGAATTACTGTAATGTATGAACTTAAATACAAAGCGTTGGAATTACTAAACATTCCGCTTGAAAATGGCGAATGCGCAGGGCCAACATTTGAATATGTAGAAGTATAAAAATGGCTATTTCAATTTCAATGGCAATGGCAATTTTAATTCCTATTGCAATGACAATGGCTATAACTCAAAATTCATAACTAATAACTCATAATTCAAAAAACTATGTATTACCCACTTGAAGCAAAATGGACCATTTTGCCTGGAAATGAAGAAAAAGCAAAAACAGCTTTAATTCAATTGGCAAAAGATGTTCAGGAAAATGAACCGGAAACTTTATTGTATATGGTTCACGTTCCGGATTTCAACCAAAAAAGTCTTCCGACTCCGCCACAGGGTCAGGTAATTTTTTGGGAAGTTTATGAAAATCAGGATGCGTTTTTTAAACATGTAAACGGTCCCATATTTACTGAATTTGTAAAAACTTACGGCGATTTATTTCTAAGCGATTTTAGTACACCGCCAAATGTTTTCATGACCACTGAAGTATTATTTCAGATTCAAGGATTTAGCCGAAAAGCGCTTTAAATTCTCAAAAAAAATAAAACCCATAAAAAACAAAATCAATTCAAATAAAATAAAATGGCATCACAACAAAATAATCCGTTAGCAAACCTGAACCTGTCAGGTTTAGAAAAGCTAGAAGCAAAACCAGTTAACAAAGGGCTTACATCAAAATTTAAAGCCGAAGCTGTAACAACTGAACCAGTTAATCTTGGTGTATTAGAATCTTTAGTAGGAACCTGGGTTGGTCCGGGATTCAATATCATTGAAGTTCCAAATATGAATCAGGCAAAACCGGGCCCTCCTCCGGCTGATAAATTCAAAATCATATTAAATTCAACGGCAGAAACTTTTACTTTCAATTCAATTGGAGGTGATATTATCAACCGTGGAAACGCACAATCTGATATCGCATTTCAAGGCTTACATTATTTACAGCAGGTAGATGATGTAAATCTTCCAAGCGGTCAAAACGGAATTCATTTAGAAACGGGATTATTCTTAAATCTTCCAAGTGGCACTGATCCAGCGGTACAGCCAAGTATCGCCAGATTAGGTTCAATTCCGCATGGAGATTCAATTTTAGCACAAGGAACTTTCTTTACCGTAAACGGCCCGCCGCAATTTGAAGTGGCAGATCCTACTCCATTTTTTATTGTAAATGGGAAAAGAGTAAACGATACCAGCGAAACGTATTTATCGCAATTGGTAAATGCTGTTCCTCCTCCGGGAATTGCAAAAGAAGTAATTATGAATCCGAATATTCTTTTGGAAAATGCCATTAAAGGACAAAACATCACTAAAACAGTTGTGATCTTTTTAGATGCAAACCCAATTGATGGCGTTGCAACTCCGGGCGCAACTGCTCCTGTTGGCGGTATTACAAACATTCCGTTTGTAAATGTAAATGCAAATGCAAATAGTCTTTCTGCAATTTTTTGGATAGAAACTGTTGAAAATGCAGATGGTTCAGAATTCCTTCAATTGCAGTATACACAAACCGTAATCCTTGATTTCCCCGTTTTTGCCCCAGATGGAAGCGTTGTCGAAATTAAATGGCCTCATATTTCAGTAGCAACACTTCGTCTTCAGCAATAATAAATACTGAAGAAAATCAACAAAAAACATTTAAAAGAAATTCAAATGGAAAATTCAATTAATACACCCATGTTGCTGCACAGCACGTACTTCAATCTGGGTACAAGTAATACGCAAGGCATTGTAGAAGCTTATATGGCCGAAGCAAGACAATATCTTTCTGAATCTGTGGGAATGATTTCATTCTGGATTGGCGTTAGAGCCGATGATATGATTCGTCCTGAAAATGATCTTAATTATGACATTGCCATGCATCAGCTTTTTGTAAATGAAGATGCTTTTAATGTCTATAACGGAAATGATTCTGCACACAATCAATTTGTTATCGATGTAAACAGATGGGTTCCGGGCACAACAAGACGTGTTATGGACGCTTATGTAACCAATCTTATTATTGGCGGAAATTCTTCGGAACCACAAACTATTGGCGCCGATGGAAACTATCCGCAAAGTATGTTTCATGACCTGTATTTCTCTCTAAAAGATAAATCTCCGGAAAACATTAAAAAGTTTACGGATATCTGTGTAGAATATTTATCAGGTCATCCGGGAATTCAGCTGTTTACAACTGGAGGATTAACAGATATTAAAAGAAATGTTTCTGTTCGAAATTTTGATGTTGCGGTTTCTATTATCTACGAAAGTAAAAAAGCGTACGATGATTATCTGACAAGCAAAAAGCACGAAGATTTTTTTCCAGCAACAGCCGGAATGATTGACAACACGTACATTTTTGATTCTTATATAAAATATCAGTCAAAAGTGTATTCGCTTACCAGATAAAAAATTAACCCCAAAAACTAAAAATCATGATAGAAACAGCAATTCAGGAATTAGTTCGTGAACTGAGCGGTTATGTGCTTCAGCCCGGCGATTCAGAATATGAAGACGTTATAAAAATTGATAACGGACGAATTCAGTTCAGACCGCGTTTAATCATTTTTCCGGCCGTAGTTGAAGATGTCAGACTGGGATTAAAATTTGCCATTACAAATGATCTTCCTTTTTCAATAAAAGGCGGCGGACACAGTGCTGCCGGCTATTGTCTTAACGAAGGCGGTGTTGTAATTGCAATGAAAAATTTAAACAGAATTACATTCAACCCTAAAAAAGAAACCGTTACGGCAGAAATGGGCGTAATCTGGTATGACGTTTACAAGTTTATGCAGTTAACCAATACTGGATTAATTCCTGTAGGCGGCGGCTGCCCTACTGTTGCGCCTCCGGGATTTATGCTTGGCGGTGGTTATAGTTTTGTTTCGCGTTCTTACGGAATGAGTATTGATAATCTTGAAAGTTTAAAAATCGTTACTCCAGACGGCGAATTACGTCACATTGGTGTACACAGTACTTCTGCAGAAGATATTGATCTTTTCTGGGCTTGTTCTGGCGGCGGCGGCGGAAACTTTGGTATTGTAGTCGAAATGGAAATGAGAGTTCGTAAACCATTAAGCAAAAAAATGCTTGTGGGACAAATTCGATATCCGTTAGAAATGGCCGAAGATGTATTGGGTTATTACAACGAATGGGTAGAAACAGTTCCAGATGCAATGGCCGTTTATGGTTTTATGGGAAATCAAAAAGACCTAATCGACAAAACGACCAATGTAAAAGTGCTGGGTTTAACTCCGGTTTTTAATGGCGATGGCGCCGAAGGAATTGAATTGCTTCAAGGCCTTTTAAAGCTAAAACCAATTAATGCGGATTTGTTTAATATGACACTTCCAGACTGGGAATTTTATAATGGTTACACGACAAGAGTTGCCGGAAGAAGTTCTTACATCCGTTCTACCGTTCTTCCACAAGGCGGAATGAATAATAAAGTAGCAAAGGTTATTATCGAATCAATGAGTAAAGCTCCGTCTGCAGAAAGTTTTGCCGTTTGGACACATGCCGGCGGTGCCATCGAAAATGTTGCTTCAGATGCTACGGCTTATGTACACAGAAACAGCCGTTTTATTCCAGAAGTTAAAGCAATCTGGGATTTAGATAAACCTGGTGATACGCTGAAAAATGTAGAATGGGCTTATGAATTTTTCGAAAGATTATCTGATGCCGGAAATGCTACGGGGGCTTATGTAAACTACATTGATCCTTTGCAGCACAACTGGGCACAAGAATATTATGGAAGCAATTACAAACGCCTTTTAGAAATTAAAAAGAAAGTAGATCCAAACAATTACTTTAATTTTCAGCAAAGCGTTGGTTCGCCATTTAATCCAACAAAAGAATTAACAGATATCAGCCCGATCAACCGAACCAGAGTATAATGCTTTACTAACCTAAATCCTCGAAGTTTTACTATAAATCTTCGGGGATTTACTATTTCTAACAAACCAATTAAACATTAAAATTATGTCACCAGCATCTGAAATAATTAGACTGCTTAATTTACAGCTAAACAGTACCGAAGGCGGCTATTTTGCCAATACTTACCCTATTCCGCCTGTAGAAAACACTCCATGCAGTGCCATTTATTATTTTCTGGATAATTCCCGCTGCTCTATTATGCATAAAGTTACAGGAGATATGTTATATCATTTTTATGCCGGAAAGCCTGTAGAAATGCTTTTATTGTATCCTGAAGGTCATACGCCAAAATCTGAAGTCTGCATTTTTAGTAATGATATTACCAAAGGCGGAAAACCAATGAAAGTGATTCCGGGCGGAACTTGGATTGGTTCCAGAATTAAAAGTAAAGATTCCTGGAGCCTTATGGGAGTATCAATGGCACCTCCATTTAATCCGGATAATTACTTTTTAGGAGATCGAGATACCTTAATTAAGCAATATCCTGAACACAAAAAATTAATTATTGCCCTTACCAATCCCGCATAAACAGGCATTTTTTGAAATTTTTTAAAAAATAATCTTCTTTTTGTTTGTAGATATGACCAATCGGTCATATATTTGTACCGTTAAATAAAAGCTATCATGGCAAAAGGTGAAGAAACCAGACAATTTATTATAGAAAAAGCAGCTCCTATATTTAATACAAAAGGAATTGAAGCTACTTCTATGAGCGATATTATGGAAGCTACCAAACTGTCTAAAGGAAGTATGTATGTTCATTTTGAAAATAAAGAAGTACTTGCTTGTGCCGCAGTTGATCACAATATTAAACTTTTGACAAATAGAATACAAAATGCGCTAAGCAAAAGCAAAACTGCAAAAGGACAATTATTTGCATACATAGATTTGTTTAGTGATGCACTTGAACCACCAGTTATTGGAGGCTGTCCTATATTAAACTTTGGTACAGAAGCCGATGATACAAACCCAATTGTAAAGGAAAAAGTCCACAAAGCAATTTGTTCCGGTCAGGTTTTACTTTCTGGTATTATCGAAAACGGAATTAATAAAGGAGAGTTTAAAACAGATTTAAAACCAACTGAATTTGCAACTGTAATTTTTGCAATGCTCGAAGGTGGACATTTAATGTCTAGAATGTCTGGAAACAATGGCAGAATGGAAGTCGTTGCTAAAACCCTAAAAAATTTAATAGATCAAAATAGCATCTAATTTTTTTTATCAAAAAAATGACCGATCAGTCATATTTAAAAATATCAATTTCAATGTCAAAAGACAATTTCAATAAAAATTACAATACCAATTAAAATAAGATCATTCACAATTAACAATTCACATTAACAATTTAAGAAATCATGTCAAAAACAATTTTAATTTCAGGAGCATCAAAAGGATTTGGAAAAGCCTGGACAGAAGCATTTTTAGAAAAAGGATATAAAGTAGCTGCAACAGCAAGAAATATCGATACATTAAACGATTTAAAAGCAAAATACGGTGACGCAATTTTACCTTTAAAACTTGACGTAAATAAACGCGAAGATTCATTTGCAGTTGTTGAAAAAGTAAAAAATCATTTCGGAACAATTGATATTCTGATCAATAACGCTGGTTACGCTTTAAATGGAGCTGTTGAAGAAGCAAGTGAAGCAGAAGCAAGAGCACAATTCGAAACTAATTTCTTTGGAACTTTATGGTTAACACAAGCTGTTTTACCAATTATGAGAAACCAAAAAAGCGGACACATTATTCAAGTTTCTTCTATTTTAGGAATCGCAACTTTACCGGTTATCGGACTTTATAATGCTTCAAAATTTGCTGTTGAAGGTTTAAGCGAAACTTTAGCATCTGAAGTAAAACAATTCGGAATCAATGTTTCTTTAGTAGAGCCAAATGGTTATTTTACTGATATTTGGGGTAACGGATTCCACAGCGAAAGTATTCCTGCATACGACGGAATCAAAAAAGCCCTTGCAGACGGACATGATCCAGATACTTTTGGACAAGTAAATGCAACTGTACCAGCAATCGTTAAATTAGTTGAAGCAGAAAATCCTCCTTTACGTTTATTTTTAGGAAAAGTAGCTTTACCATTTGCAAAACAAACATACGAACAAAAACTAAAAACATGGGAAGAATGGGCTGACGTATCTGTTGCTGCTCACGGATAATTAATACTGTTCATCATAATAAAAAAGGCAATCTGTAGATTGCCTTTTTTATTTATTTTTTGGGAAGATAAATCCAAAAGATTGTTCCTTCACCGGGTTTACTGGTAAAATTAATTACACCGTTATGGTTTTCAATAATTCGGCGGCACAAGGCTAGTCCTATTCCGTTTCCTCCATATTGATCACGTTCGTGTAATCTTTGGAACATATCAAATATACGCTCCGAATATTGACTGTCCATCCCGATTCCGTTATCGGCAATTGAAATTATATGATAATTTTCTAATGAAGATACGCTATTGTCTTCAGGAATAATTGATGCAGAAATAGTTACTACAGGTACAGAAGTATTAAATTTTAAGGCATTGTTGACCAAATTATAAAATAACTGGCGAAGTTGTGTATCAAGTCCCATAACTGTCGGCAATGGCTTAATATCTATTATGGCATTCTTTTCCTCAATAACCAGACTTAAATCTCCTAATATTTCAGAAAGGGTTTGGTTAAGGTCGACTTCTTCAAATATTTGTTTCTTATTATCTATTCTCGAATAATTCAAAACATCAGTAATAAGGTTCGAGAGTCTTCCTGCAGACAGCGTTATTCTATCAAAATAATATTGTTTTCTTTGGTCTTCAGTTAAATGTTCCCCGGCGCGCGAAAGCATAATCATAATTTTACGAAGCGGTTCCTGAAGATCGTGGCTGGCAATATAAGCAAACTGTTCTAATTCTTTATTTTTAAAAACCAGTTTTGAGTTGGCACTTTCTAACTCACGCTGAATTACTTTTAATTCTGTATTATCTTTCAGGGTTTCTACCACCATTTTTTGAGCGTTGATGTCTACAAAATAGACTAGCCAGCTGTTAAAAGTGCCGTCTTCTGCCTTGTTTGGCATAATCGAAATTAAATGCCAGATATAACTTAAACCATGTTTGATCCTGGTTTCTCCTAAAAATTCAGAACGTTTTGATTTTGCTGTTTTCCAGCCTTCCAATATTCCGTCAATATCATCAGGATGAATAAAATTACTTAGGTTTTTCTTGTCGAAAGCAAGCATCGGGACTTCTAAATAATGCTCTAATGACTCATTGGTTAAAAGCACATTATTACGCTCATTTATTACACAAATTAAAATAGGAATTGTGTTGGCGAGCTGTTTGTATTTGTTTTCACTTTCTGTCAGTTTTTCTGAAAGTGCAATGAGTTCAATATTTTTCTTTCTGATTTCATCGTAAGGCGATAAAGGCGGTTCGAATTTAAAATAATCGATAAATCCTTTTATTTTGGTTTCTGAAAGAAGTCCCGGAGAAGCAACCGGCTGGCTTATTCTCGTTGTAGACTGATTCTCAAAATAACTGTATTCTATATTTCCGGAAATTCTGGACGCATAATTAAAGGCTTCGGGATTGCAGTTTTTTAAATCTACAGTATCTGTAATAATAGCGACAATTTCTTTTTGAGTGGCTTTTACAATATTAATGCCTAAAACAAGCAAGGAATCTTTACCTTTTGCAATCGAGCATCTTGCTATTTCAGATACTGCTGTCGAAAATCTTGTCTGGAAAGAAGATGGCATACCGCACATTTCAGCAATTTTCATGCATCTTTTGTGGGCCAGTATTAAGTCCATTTCGTTATCCAGATTTATTTTTATGATTTCCTTCATAACTAAATTATTTTACCAACAAGAATTGTGGCATCATCTGTACCTCTAATATTTTCCTTAAGCAATGCTGATGCAATTATTCCGGGACTTTGTTTAAATATAGAAGTCATATCGCTAAGATTCCATCTTGTTCTCAGTCCGTCACTATGCATAATAATAATTTGGTGCTTTTTGTAAGGAACAACCGAATTGTTTAATGTACGCGGAATATTATGTCCGATAATTCCATTATAAGGCGTATAAGTTTTGTTTTCTAATCCGTCGTAAATTCGGGTATTGATATTGCCAATTCCACAAATATTCCAAACTTCTAAACCATAATCTACTGTGGCTACTGTAGCAACAAGACCCCGGCTTTTTTTTACTTTTGAATGGATATCACTAAGAATTTCTGCAGGATCAGATTCTGTAGACTGCTTAAATGCTTTAACCGCAAGCTGCACAGCTTCATGGGCATTTTGACCGTGACCTAGACCATCGCCTACAAATATTTGAAATCCTTTTTTAAGATTTTTAATATAATAAGCGTCGCCGCAAACTTTTTCGCCGGGATAATTTAAAGCAATGGCACTATGATTTAAGCCTTTTTTTATATCAGACAAACCAAAATCCGACTTTTCGCAAATTTTTACATACTGGACACAACCCCAATTTTTCATGGAATAAATCTGAAAATCGTTGCTTAGTCTTTTGATCGAGCCCAAACCATGTCCCAATGTATTGGTTGACGAATAACCGTCATTCATTATTTTTGACACATTTTCAAATCCTATTCCTTTATCAAGGCAGTAAATTTCAATTTCATTTTGTCCTTCCTCTACATTAGCCCGGTACAGCAATTCACCGCCATTTGCATATTTAATAAGATTGGAAGTTAATTCTGCCACAATGATATCCGTTTCTCCTGCTCTGTGCGGCGTAAATCCTAATTGAAGTGCCAGGTTATGTATTTCTCTTTTTATAAAAGCGATTAGACTTCGATCGTCTATCTTATAAGTGGAAAAAGTATTATCCATTTTTCCATTTTGTTATAGTGACGGTGGTACCGTTTCCTAATTCTGTTTTAATATCAAATTCATTGACAAGCCTTTTAGTACCCGGTAATCCTAAGCCTAAGCTTTTACCGGTACTGTATCCATCTTTCATAGCCAGTTCTACATTAGCTATTCCGGGGCCATTATCAATAAAAGTAACGCGTACGCCATTATCCCGGCCATTACTGACCGACTCTATAATGACTTTACCGCCGCCGCCATATTTAAGGAGATTACGAACAAGTTCGCTGGTTGCCGTAATTAATTTAGTTTGATTTAAAATGCTCATCCCAATTTTTACGCCATACTCTTTTACCCGGTTGCGCAATGGTACTACATCTTGTTCTTTTACTATAGGTATTTCTTCTTTACTATTCGTTATCGTCGTCATAATTCTGCTCTTCATTATCGCTTAATTGCATTTTCGAGCGCAGTAGATCCATGCCTTTCTCAACATTCAGGGCACTTATAACTCCGTTTAAAGATAATCCTAATTCTACCAGTGTAATAGCCACAGCCGGCTGCATTCCTACAACTACTGTTTGTGCGTCCATTATTTTAGACATTACAGCTATATTTCCTAATATTCGCCCCATAAATGAATCGATAATAGAAACCGCCGATATATCAATTAATACACCTTTTGAACTATGTTTGCTAATGGTATTTATCAAGTCTGATTCAAGATTTTCTGCAAGTTGATCGTACAAATCTACTTGTATTGTAACAAGCAGAAAATCTCCCATTTTAAGTATAGGAATTCTTTCCATATCAATTTATAAAATCTTAAACTATTTTTCTTTTAACAACTGAAAGCTGCAACATATCAAATGCAGTTTTAAGTGCACTTGCAAGCGATGCTTTCGTAATAATTCCTGTAAGGTCAATTCCTAAATGTACTACTGTCTGCGCAATTTCCGGACGAATACCGCTTATGATACATTCAGCTCCCATTAATCGGGTTGCGCTTACAGTTTTAATAAGATGCTGCGCCACCAGAGAATCTACCGCCGGAACACCAGAAATATCAAGAATAGCAATAGAACTTCCAGTATCTACAATTTGCTGTAATAAATTTTCCATTACAATCTGTGTTCTCGAACTGTCTAAAGTTCCAATAATCGGCAGGGCAACTACACCTTCCCAAACCGTGATAACCGGAGTCGAAATTTCGCTTATTTCATCCACTTGTCTGGATATTATATCTTCTCTTCCTCGCATAAAAGCTTCGAAAGTCAAAATGGTCATATTATCCAAAGCAGCATTTAGCTGCAGGTTTGCATCATAAAGCTGTGTCGGGTCTTTTATTAATTCAGAAAGAATTTTAGAAGATGCTTCTTTGAATGTGATTAAGTATTGTGCATTTTCTCTTGGCGAAAATCCACGTTTTCCTCGTGAAGAAGCTATTCCAACTATAAGATCCTCTACTTTTTCAAATTCCTGAGAATCCTGGATTTTACCTTCAGAAATGGCAGCGGCTTTTAAAAACAGAGAAGCAAACTCTTTTGACTCTTCTTCTTCTACTGCTCCGTCATCAGATCCACTATCGATTAAAAGTTGAGACCATATGGTTAATAATTTGTTTTCGTGCTCTTTTAAGCCACTTAATAAGTTTTGCATGAGGATAAAATTTGGATTTGTTCTTAAACAAATATAGGTTTTTAATTCGGATGATGAGAAAAGAATTACTAAAACGAAAGAAACAAAAAATTTAACATATTATGTTAAAAACAAATAATCATATAAAAACAATACATAATTTTGTTAAAATTTAGATGATACTAATAAAAAAAAGAGACAGCCCGCTTAGGACTGTCTCTTTTCATTATATAATCGAATTCGGACTAATTTTCAACCATTTATGTATGTTTTAATTAATAATAAATATGTAAAATAATATTAGATTTAGAGCTGTCAATAATCTTTTCTAATTTTTTAAAAAAAGCTTCACTAACCATTGGACATCCGTGGCTGTTTGAAATGTAATAATCTTGCTCTTCATTTGGAACTGCTGAATACGAATGCAATACAATTGCCCTTTTTGCCGCGTTACTGTTCGTTTCATCTAAACCAGATAATTTATACGATTTTCCAAACATTCCTTTATAAGATTTACCAACTGTATATTTTCCTAAAGAGGTACATTTAGAATTGGGTTCATTGCTAAACTTTAATTCTCCCCTAACATTGGTTTCAGAACCAAAACCGTTTGCAACTAAACCTTGATCTACAATTTCATCTTTTTCTAAATCGTAAACAAAGAATCTGTTTTTACCCGATTTAATTCTCATATCAATAAAGAAGGCAATTTTTGTATTGTAAGCGGCATTTTTTTTAATCATCGCTTTTACATCCGAAAGTTCTGTATTAAGTCTCTCCATTTCCGGGCTTAATGGCGGAGTATCATTTTTAACCTCTACAGGATTTCCAAAAAAACTAATTGTAAAAAACAAAAAAATTAAGCTGTATATTTTCATGACAAGTATTTTTAATTGAATGCAAAGTCTAAAGTTTTCATTAATTTGATTTGTTTTATTTTTAATCAAACTAACGAAGCAAAATTAGTCTGCATTAAATCAAAAAAAGGTATCTAAAAGTCTGAAGAGCAATAAAATAAGATTTATTTTTCTATTGCTTTATTTTTCAATTAAATAGTAAAAGTTACAATGATTTCGGTACCTTCGCCCGGTTTAGATTTTACTTCGAAGTTTCCTTTTAAAGAGTTGGTTCTCTCTTTTATATTAGATAAGCCAATTCCTCTTTTTGCTGTATTGATATCAAAGCCCACACCGTCATCAATAATCGATAATTGCAAAACATCTTTATCAATTAAATCAATTTTTACCTCGACTTTTAAGGCTTGGGCATATTTATGAATATTTAAAAGCGCTTCCTGAATAATACGATAAAAGTTTATTTTATAAATATTCTGAACCTGCTCCCACTCAAATCTTTCATCAACAAAATAATTAAACTGAGTTTTACTGATCTCGTTTTGACTTTTAATTAAATTGGATAAAAGTGTATTAAAATCATTGCTTTCTAAAAAAGAATCCTGATTCAAATCATGCGAAATGGTTCTGATTTCATTTTCGATATTCTGCAATTCGAATATATACTGCTTTCTTTTTTCTATCGTTTTTTCATCTGATTTAGAATTAAAAAATCCTAAATTCATCCTTACGCCATACACCTTATTCATTACACCATCGTGAAGTTCTCTTGCAATTTTATTCTTTTCTTCTTCTTTTGCGGCGTTAATTATATTTTGCTGTTCGCTCAAAAGCTGATAGATTTCATCGCTGTCACTTTGCTGCTGCTTTACAAATCGTAATTCTTTGTTTTTATATTTTAAATAAATAGCTACCGAAATTGCCGACAAGACTAAAAACAATGCAAAAGAAAAAATTAAAATATAAAAGTTCTTTTTAGTCAAAACCTTATTTTCATCTTCAACTTTTACGGTTTCATATTCAATTCTGGCATATTTATTCTTCGTTCTGCTTTGAATACTGTTTATGCTGTCGCTTATGGCAATATATTGATTGGCATAAAACAATCTTTTTCTGCTGTCTATTCGGGTAAGCAGTTTTAGTGTATTTAAAGTCTCGTTAGTGTTTTTTAATTTGATGGAAACGGTATAAGCTTCCTGCAGCGTTTTTAAGGATTTTAAAGAATCTTTTTGCGTTAGATAAAATTCTCCTAAATGGATCTTTTTATACATAACATCAGAAGTATAGCCCAGACTGTCAACAATTTTTAAAGACTCTAAAAACATTGATTCAACATTTTTAAATTCTTTATTTTTCATTTTAGAATAAGCCAGATTAGACAAAACAATGGCATAAAACCGAGGCCAGTTCTTTCTTAGATTTTTAGTCAGCAAAGGTTTTAATTCTTTAATTGATTTAGAATAATCGCCTTTTAAATCATATAAATTGCAAATATTAATTACAGATGAAATATTGAAGTTATTTACTTCATCACTATCTGTATTGTTTTTTTTCATTGCCTTTAAATTTCTCAACGCCAGTTGATGGTATTTTAAAGCCTGATCGTACATAAACAATTTTTCTAAACAATTCCCCATTAAGGTATTGCACGAATACAGCAATCTTATATTATCTGAATCTTTTAAATATTCGAGACCTTTAGTTAATTCTACCTCACACTCTACATAATTACCGTCATAAAAAAGAACATATGCTTTATTAAAATACATTTGTCCTAACTTGTCGTAGTCGTGAATCTTTAAATAAATTTTTTGAGCCTGCAGATAATAATAGTAAGCACTGTCTTTTTGGGAACTTTCGTAGCAGTCACCAATAAAATAAAGAGACTTTGCTATTCTGGAACTATCTTTTTCTTCTCTGGATAATTTTAAAGCAGTTAAGCTGGATGAATGTGATTTTTTAATATTATTCAGGTAATAATATTCTTCTCCTGCTTTTAAGTATAAATTTCTAACAACAGAGTCATTTTTTTGATGCTTTAAATTATCAACAAGCGAATCTAAATATTTCTCTTTTGCTGTTCCTGAAATTTTATTAAAATATTCCGCATCAAAAGTATTTTGGTTTTGATTTCTAATTTTTAATTCATCCCTCCTATGATAAAACACTAATAAAATTACTATTGCTAATAGAAGTATTGGAATATATATTTTCGACTTAAACCTCAAAATGATACTTTATAAATTAAATTCAAATATATCATAAATAAAGAAGACTATAATACTTCAATACCAGTATTATAGTCTTCAGTAAATAAGGTCGAACATGTTTTATTTGATTTTTGGATTTAGCGGATCTCCATCTGGAGCACTCAATTGTAAATTATAGCTGATTTTTAAAGAATCAACAGTTTTGGAGTTAACAGTTTCATCTTTGCTGATTTGATCATTTAGCTTTTTTTTTTCGGTTGAATTAAAATCTTGGTTGTCAAGATCATCAGTTGTGCAAGATAAATTCATCATTAAAACTGATGCAAAAAGAATACGAATTACTTTACTTTTCATGGTATGTTATTTTTATGTTTTTGCAAAAAAACATCCAAAAAAGTTGCATATTTTACGGAAAATCCGTAAGATTGTTTAATTTTGTTTAAATTTTACGATAATGTCACTTAATATTTTAATTGTTGATGATCATCCTATGACGGTAGACAGTTATGTCAACCTTCTGTCTGACGATTGCTTTGATACAGTTGAACCAACCTTCCTAAAAAAATACAATTGCGAGACTGCTTATAAAAAAATAATGCTGCTCGAAAAACAAAATACCAAACTGGATTTTGCAATTCTGGATGTTAATCTGCCGCCTTATGAAGAATTCAATATTACCGATGGTATTGATTTGGCTATAACGATTAGGAAAGTACTTCCTACATGCAAAATTCTATTGCTGACAATGCATACCGAAGCCTTCATCGTAAACAGAATTATAAAAACTATTGCACCCGACGGGTTTATATCAAAAAGTGAAGTTAATTTTGAATCTTTCCCTACTATTTGTCAAAAAATTCTAAAAGGAGAAATAATTTACAGCGATGAGATCGTGAAGTCTCAGAAGAAATTAACGCACAGAAACTTAAATTGGGACGAATACGACAGCCAGATTTTAATTCTTTTATCTCAAGGCGTTAAAACGGTTAATATTCCAAATCATATTCCGCTTTCAATGAGTTCAATTGAAAAACGAAAAGCAAATATTAAAAGCCATTTATTATTAGAAAAAGGCGGCGATACTGAGCTTATTAATAAAGCGAGACAGTTAGGCCTAATATAAAAATAAAAAAGGCAGATGAAAATTGTTTCATCTGCCTTTTTTATTTTAGTTATGAGTTATGAATTATAAGTTATAAATTATATCCACTAACTCATAATTCATAATTCACAATTAATTACCATCCTTTCACAGCACCGCCTTTAAACTCACGTTCAGCTGCAGCTTCAACTTCTGGAGATTGAAAAGCCTGTAAAAACTGTTTTACCTTTTCATCGTTTTTATTGTCCTCACGACTAACAACCAAGTTTACATAAGGAGAATCTTTATCTTCAACAAACAAGGCATCACGAGATGGAACCAATCCAGCTGCAGAAGCAAAAGTATTATTGATAATCGCAATTGAAACATTTGCATCGTCTAAAGCACGAGGCAATTGAGGCGCTTCTAACTCTAATATTTTTAAGTTTTTAGGATTACTTACTATATCTGTTACTTTAGGCAATAAACCAACGCCTTCTTTCAATTTCAATAGACCATTTTTCTGTAAAAGCAATAAAGAACGTCCGCCGTTTGTTGGATCATTTGGAATAATAATCGTGCTTTCGTTTTTCAATTCAGAAAGGTTTTTTATTTTCTTCGAATAAGCCGCAATCGGATAAACGAATGTATTTCCGATAATCGCCAACTTATAACCACGTTGCTTAGATTGTTCATCTAAATAAGGTTTATGCTGAAAAGCATTCGCATCAATATCTCCTTGGCTTAAAGCTTCATTTGGAATTACATAATCGTTGAAAGAAACCAATTCAACTTCTAGTCCGAATTTTTCTTTGGCTACTTTTTTAGCAGCTTCTGCAACTTTTAATTCCGGCCCGGAAGCCACACCGACTTTTATAAAATGCGGATCGTTGTTTTTACTTTTTCCACAATTAACTAAAACTAATGATAAAGCTAAAATTCCGGCTGTTTTCAAGAAATTTATTTTCATGACAATTCTATTTTTAATTTTTAATTCCTATTTTTTAATTGATAATTATCTGTGGTCAAAATGTTTCGATAACCTGTCTCCAATAAACTGAATCAGGAAAACCAGAATAACCAATAATGCCAAAACCGAATTCATTGTTACGGCATCATAACCAATATATCCATATTGATAACCAACCTGCCCTAAACCGCCCGCGCCAACTGCGCCACCCATTGCAGAATAACCCACAAGAGTGATTAAAGTAATCGATGCTGCGTTTATTAATGATGGTAAAGCTTCTGGAAGTAATACTTTATATACGATTTGTAAAGGAGTTGCTCCTAAAGCTCTTGCGGCTTCAATTAATCCTGATGGCAGTCCCAATAAACTGTTTTCAACTAAACGAGCAATAAACGGTGCCGCACCAATACTTAACGGAACCAAAGCAGCGCTTACACCAATCGAAGTTCCAACAATAGCACGTGTAAACGGAATCATCCAAACGATTAAAATAATGAATGGAATAGAACGAAAAACGTTTACAATAACCGATAAAGTTCTGTTTAAAACCGGTTGATCCAGTATTTGATTTTTTCGGGTAAGAAAAAGTAAAACTCCCGTTGGAAGTCCGATTAGAAAACCGAAAAAGCCAGACACAAATGTCATAACAATCGTTTCCCAGGTTCCATTTAATAATAAAGCGATAATAGAATCAGACATAACCTATGATTTCTGTTTTAATATGTTTTGAAATAAAATATTGAATGGCAGCGTCGTAATTTTCGCGTTTTCCAGATAATTCGATCAGCATAACGCCAAAGTTTAGATCTCCAGCCTGATCCATTTGCGCGCTCACAATTTTGAAGTTGGTATCAAACAATCTTGAAACCTCTGAAATAACAGGCTCATTTACCGATTTTCCGGTCATTTCAAGCTTTAATAATGGATTTAAGCTTCCGTTATCTACCTTTTGTAATTTCTCCTGATAAACGTCTGGAATTTCTAAATGAAGAGACGAAGCAATAAACTCTTTTGTTAATTCATGTTTTGGATCGGCAAAAATTTCGCCTACACTTCCCTGCTCGATTAATTTTCCGTGGCTGATAACCGCAACTTCATCACAAATCGATTTAACGACTTCCATTTGGTGCGTAATCAATAAAACAGTAATATTTAAACGACGGTTAATGTCTTTCAATAAATTTAAAATTGAACGTGTTGTTGCCGGATCTAATGCGCTTGTCGCTTCATCACACAGCAAAACTTTTGGATTATTTGCCAAAGTTCTCGCAATCGCAACTCTTTGTTTTTGTCCGCCGGAAAGACTTGCCGGATAATCGTTTGCTTTTTCGGCCAAGCCAACTAATTGCAATAATTCTAAAACACGAGTTTTAATTGCAGTTTTTGGAGTTCCAATCAATTCAAGTGGAAAAGCCACGTTATCAAAAACTGTTCTCGAAGAAAGCAGGTTAAAATGCTGAAAAATCATCCCGATTTGTCTTCTTTCAATCGCCAATTGAGCATTCGACATTTGCATCAATGGTTTTCCACTAACAAAAATTTCTCCCGAAGTTGGTCTTTCTAAAAGATTTACACATCGAATCAATGTGCTTTTTCCAGCTCCCGAAGTTCCGATTACACCAAAAATTTTCCCCTGCGGAACCCTAAGCGAAACATCATCTAAAGCAGAAACGATTCTGTCCTTTTGATGAAAAGTTTTGGTAACGTTTTTTAATTCAATCATTTGTTCAATTCAAGTTTAAAAACAAAAAAGCCTTTCATAATTATTTGAAAGGCTTTTTGAAATAAATAATATCATTTTATATATAAGCCAAATCTATCATAAAGCATCCCAGCACATCATGCTGCAGCTATAATAATTATTCATTTTCTGGCTATTATTTCTCATTGTTGCTGCAAATTTAAACAGATAATTTTAATTTTAGTATAAAAACCATTAAAACTTTTATTAACCTATCAAAATAGTAGATTACTATAACGGTTTCTTTGATTTATCTTAAATAATTGCCACAGATTAAAGGATTAAAATGATTTTTTTTCGCCACGAATTCACGAATTTTTTATTGAGAATTCGTGGCGAAAAAACATCTAAATTTTCATGATTAACTTTTTTCCTTCCGTTTTATTTTCACGGAGTATTGTATGGGCATTTTTAACCGTATTTACTTCTAAATCTCCAACTATTAAAATAGCCGGTGCTGTAATCTTTTGCTGCTCCAAAAGTAATCTTAACTCATTCAATCCGTTTTTATAATAATCGTAACGTTTTTCAAGTCCGTAGGCGTAATTGGAAATGTTTAAAATTGCTGCACCTTTTGAAAAAAGAATTCCTCGCGATTCCGGAGTAGAAAAATTCGTTACATCAACATAAATTCCATTGGTTTTTAAAAGTTTTGCTGCAATTTCTGCAACATTGTTTCCAACTAAATCAACTGCAATATCAAAGCTTTTATTTCCGTTTAAAGAAAGTGCGGTTGCATAAATTTCTTCTTTTTTATAGTTGATGATTTGTTTGGGTTTTACACCGAGATCAAGTAAAGCTGAAATACTGTTTTCATTTCCGGCTGTAACCACAAAATTTTGAAAACCATTTGCTATCAATATTTTGACAAATAAATTGCCTACTCCACCTGCAGCGCCTGTAATTAGTATGGAATCAGAAAAACTGGCATTGATACGTTTAAAAGCTTGCAAAGCTGTTAATCCTGCTGAAGGAATTGCTGCCGCTTCTTCAAAAGAAATATTAGAAGGTTTATGCACCGCAATTGCTTCGGGAGCACAAATATATTCGGCGTAAGTTCCGTTAGACCCCATACTTCCTGATCCACAGAAAACAGCATCACCAATTTTAAAATCAGTTACATTTTTACCAATTGCCGATACAATCCCTGAAAACTCCCGACCCAGAATTGGAGAGTGCAAAAGCTTTCTTTCAGACCCGTCTTCTGTCATTTGATAATCAATCGGATTAAAACCTGAAGCTTTAATTTTTACCTGAATCTGATGATCTAAGGGCTGTGGAATTTCAACATCTTCTAATTGAAATTCCCGGTTTTCCTGTAATACAATTGCTTTCATTTTTATTGCTTTATTATACAAAAGTATAGCTGTTTAATTTTTTAAACACATAGAAACATAGTTTTTCTTTGTGGTAAAGGCGTTTCACTTGTTTAAACAAACATAGCTAGTCAGTATTTGTCATTCCGAGGAACGAGGAATCGCACTCGTAATTCGTCAAAGATTGGCAACATTCTGTACGGAGTTTCTTGTGCGATTCCTCGTTCCTCGGAATGACAAACAAACTTTTTAAATTTCCTTTGTTTAAACAACCATACCTATGTGTGAGAAACTAGTTTCTTTTTATCAACTTTTATCGAAACTAAAAAATCTATGTTTCTATGTGTTTAAATATTTAATCTAACTTAAACCATTCATTTACTTCTTCAGCTATAGTTTCTTTAATTTCAGGATTTTCAAATTCATTTGTTACTGAATTATATTCATAATCTTTCTGCCATTTTTTATAATGTAAAGCAACTTGTTCAATTGCATCGCAAATAAAATTAAGTTCATCATTTGTCGTAATTGGATGCAATGACAAACGCACCCAGCCCGGTTTATTACTTTGGTTTCTTTCTAGAAGTTCATTCGTAATTTGTGCCGATTTCTTTTCGTTTATATTGAACAAATAATGCGCATAAGTACTTGCACATGACCAGCCTCCACGAACCTGAATTCCGAAACGGTCATTTAAAAGTCTTACGATTAAATTATAGTGAATATCTTCGATTATAAAAGAAACACAGCCGATTCTTTCTGTTTTTAAATCTCCTAAAATAGACAAACCTTTTATTTTTTGGAGTCTCGAAAAACAAAGAGCAAGCAGTTCTTTTTCTCTGTTTTTGATGTTTGTCACTCCCATTTTATCTTTTAATTCTAAAGCTAAAGCAGCTCTTATAACTTGTAGAAAGCCTGGTGTCCCGCCATCTTCTCTAACTTCTATGTCCTCGCTATAACAATATCTGCCTAACGGATTGGTCCATTTTACATTTCCGCCGCCCGGATTATCGGGAAACTCAGATTGGTATAATTTTTCATTAAAAACCAAAACACCGCAAGTTCCCGGTCCGCCTAAGAATTTATGCGGGGAAAAGAAAATAGCATCTAATTGCTGTTCCGGATCTTTTGGGTGCATGTCGATTTTGACATACGGTGCCGAAGCTGCAAAATCAACAAAACAAAGTCCGCCGTTTTGATGCATGATTTTGGCCAATTCATGATAAGGCGTAATAATTCCTGTGACATTGGAACAAGCCGTAAACGAGCCTATTTTTAAGCTTCTGTGAGCGTATTTTTTAATTTCTTCAGAAAGAATTTTGGGATCGACTAAATTATTTTCGTCTGGAGGTAAAATCACAACATCGGCATTAGTTTCATACCACGAAACCTGATTCGAATGATGCTCCATATGCGTAATAAAAACAACTGGTTTGTCATTTTCATACTCTTTTCGCAAACGCATAATACGATGTAATTTTGATAAAGCGGCCGTCATTCCCGTTCCGGTTGTCACCAAAACATCAGATTCATTTGCATTTACTGATTTCTTAATGATATCTCTCGCATATTGATAAGCATGCGTTGAAGTCTTTCCTGTCTGACTAGAAAGTGAATGTGTATTGGCAATCATTGGACCAATTTTATTGAGCATAATATCCTCAATTGGAGCGTATAATCTTCCGCTGGCAACCCAATCTGCATAAAGCAGGTTTTGCTTTCCGTAAACGGATTTAAAGCGGTGATCTACTCCTATTGTATTTTCTCTAAATTTAGAGAAGTAACACTCCAATTCAATTGGTTCTGTTGTTGTCTCAATAGCATTCATTTCCTTTATCATTTTAATTAACTAAATTTATTATTGATTGCTTTTTTAAACACATAGGAACATAGTTTTTCTTTGTGGTAAAAGGCGTTTCACTTGTTTTAACTAATCCCGATAGCTATCGGGACTATGTGTGAAAATATAGATTTTTTCAAATCTCTTTTATTTAGAATATAATCTATGTTTCTATGTGTTTAAATAAATTAATTTGCCTGCCCTAAAAGTGATTTAAGTGTAGTCTGCAATTCTTCTCCGTGAAGATTTTTTGCTACGATTATTCCTTTTGAATCCACTAAATAGTTCCCAGGAATGGCTCTTACTCCATATAATTTAGCAATGGCACTGTTCCAGAAAAGTAAATCAGATACATGAGTCCATGTTAAATTGTCATCCTGAATTCCTTTAATCCAGTTTTCTTTCTTTTTATCTAAAGAAACACCTACGATATTAAATCCTTTGTCGTGATATTCTTTGTAAGCCGCCACGATATTTGGGTTTTCTCTACGGCAAGGTCCGCACCATGAAGCCCAAAAATCAACTAAAGTGTAACCGTTTAAATTTTCTGAAAGACGAACTGGTTTACCTTGCGGATCATTAGCAGTAAAATCTGGGGCTTTTTTACCAACCGCTAATCCGTCTAAAACAGTAACCAGTTCTTTTAGTTCTTTCACGTAAGTAGTACTTTGCAGACTTTTATCAAGCAAAGCAATGTTTTGAGTAATTTGTTCCGGCGTTAATCTATACGACCAGTTTCTGTATAATACATAAGCCGAAACTATAGATTTAGGATTTTCTGTAATGAATTTACTGATTTCTACATCTTTTGATTTTTTATAGGCATCGAATAAATTCTGAGATTCAGAACCTTCAACTACAGAGCTTGTATAATATTTCTTTGGACTTAATTTTACTGTAATTGGTGTTTTTTCAAGGAAAATATATAATGGAGAATCTTCTGTGTTTACGCTTAAACCGTATAATTCTGGAGTTTTTACTTTAGTTTTAAAACTAAAACTTCCGTCTTTTACTTTTACCGAATCTATAGTGGTAAACATTTTATTGTGAAACTTTTGCAAATACACATATTGCGCAACAGTATCGACAACAGTTCCCTTCAATTGTAAATTATTTTCTTGTGCCTGAGTTTGTACAACTCCAAAAAATAAGGCGAAACCTAATAGTATTTTTTTCATTTTATTTTGATTTTAAGGTGATGATATGATTTTTATTATCGTTTAATATTGGGGCAAAAGAATTCCTTTAAGCCAATTTATAAAGGGCTTTAGCAAATAGTATTTAAAAAGAAATAAGAGTGAGTTTAATGCTTTCGCATTCGGAAACCAGCAAGACTATATTCTTCGAAGATTGAATTCAAAAGTTCGTCACTGTCGTGTAAAAAATGTAGTTTGGTTTTCATTTTAAAAAATAAATAATTTCAACAATGATGATCTTATTCAGATTTAAACAAATCTTCTTATCTGTCCCGCAAGGCAGGAAGGATTTAGCACCTTATTCGGTAACAGGTTGCTAAGACTTCACAGGGCCTACTCCCTCAGTCTTTCTGGATAAGTATCATTCAGAGTTTTTCTGTGACACAAATATATATATTAATTCTACAGGATTAGTAGTATTTAAATTTATTTTTTTTGAATTTTATTTAAAAAACATTTTACACATAATACAAATTACTGATATTTAACGAATTAAAATAGAATAAAAATTTTAATAATTTATCATTTTATAATGGAAATTCATACGTTTTACGGAATAAAATTCGGGAATTCTATTTTTTTACTGTAGAAAAAGCATAAAAAAACTCATTCCGTTTTTGAAATGAGTTTGTATTAAAGCTGAACAATATAATTTTTTAGTGTTCCGCAGTTATGATCAACATCAAAAAAAAGCTGGTCGTTCGAAATACCAGACCATCGTTTAAAATTGAAAATTCCATAAAGACTAAATCTATTTATTTTTTTTAATAAATCATCTTTGGAGAGCTTTTCTTTTAATTCGGCAATCAATAAAAAACTAAACAAGGCGAATAATTCATAAAATACAGCTTCATTTTCTATAAAATGATCTTTATTCAGAACAACAAAATATTCTTTATAAGTAACTTTTTTGTTTTGAATAAAAATATGTTCTTTAAGTAATTTAATATTTTTATCAATTGATTTTTCATAAGCCGAATCTCCTAAATATATTTTATAACCTTTATTTTCAGAAGATAAAACCAATAGAATATAATCTGAATTAATACCGTCTTTTTTGAAAAAATATTCTTTTCTTTTCAAGAACTTTTCTAATTCTAAAACCTTGAAGTCACATTTTATCAAAGAATGGTTTTTATCCTTTCCTATTTTTGCCGATTCAATTTTAATATTCTTCTTTAACTTCATTTAAAAATTATTGATTTGAAATTACAGTGATTTTCTCCAAAGCTTGTTAATTAAAACAACCTAAAGTTAAGATTTTAATCCATCAAAATACGCTGTAGTTTCTTCAATCAATGAATGCATCAATTCTTTCGCTTTTGTATATTTTAAAATGGGCGAAATTTGTCCTCCCCAAAATAATATCATATCCCATTTTTGCTGATCGAGTGCCGCTTTTCGTAATGGAGAAATAAAAGTAGTCTGCAATGGAAAAGGCAGAATATTCGATTCTTTTCCAATTATATCTTTAGCAATTCGGCTTGTAATTCCGCGTCCAAGTCTTCCAGTATAGGCGCGTGAAAGCGTTGTATATTTTGCGGCGTCAGAAAATAACATTTCTCTGTGGATAGGCAATGCATTCGATTCATCGACAGCTAAAAAAGCCGTTCCTATTTGGGCTGCACTTGCACCTAAAGTTAAGGCCGCAGCGACACCTTTTCCGTCGGCAATTCCGCCAGCTGCGATAATTGGTGTTTTTATTTTTTCACGCATTAACTGCAATAAAACAAAAGTTCCGGTAACAGATGCTTCGGCGTTGGTTAAAAAAGAAGGTCGGTGTCCGCCAGCTTCAAAACCCGAAGCGATAATCATATCAACTCCTTTACTTTCCAGAAAAATAGCTTCATCAAGCGTCGTAGCTGCGCCAACAGTAACAATTCCTAATCTTCTTAACTGCTCTAAAACATCATCCGAAGGAACGCCAAACATAAAACTGAAAACCTTTGGTTTAACATCTAAAATAACTTGCAACTGATTTTCGAATCTCGATTGAAATGGCGCTGGTTTTTCCGGTAACGGAATTCCTAATTCGTCATAATAGGGTTTAAAAACTGCTTTTGTTTTTTCAAATTGTTCATCGGTTAAACCGCCATCGGGAATATCATGATCTGAAACCCAAAGATTAATGTTATACGGCTTATCTGTAGCTGCTTTTATTTGTTTATCAACTTCGTAAATTTCCTGCGGACTTAAAGTGTAAGCGCCGTAACCGCCCAATCCGCCAAGATTAGAAACCGTTGCTGTTAATTCTACCGTTGATAAATTGCCCCCAAAAGGGCCTTGCAAAATTGGGTAATCAATTCCTAACAGTTGCTTAGCTTTTGTATTGTACCACATTGCTTCAAATTTTAAATTATTTGCTGGTATCGGTCAACATTTTATTGACGATAAGCCATTTACCATTAATCTTATGGAAAGATAAAAAATCCCTATAATTAAAGTCGTACATTTTAACATTTAATTCCGCTACAGCGATAGAATTTACAACGCTTATATGCAAAATTTCACCTTTAAAAGGTTTTCCTGAATCTTTTGGGCTTTGTCTGTTTTTAACGCCGTCTAAATACAAATCAACGGTTTTAAAATAGGGTTGTCCGTTTATATCTCCGAAAAGAAATGTTCCGGGTTGAAAAATACTGCCAAGCAAGATTTCATCACCTTCATAAATACCTTTAAAATAAAAGTTTTCTATTGCATCAGTAATGGCCTGAATTTCTATTTGATTTTCCATTTTACTAGTATTTTGAGCTTTTATGCCCTGAAAACTCCAGAGCATAAAAGCAGTTAATAATATAGTTTTCACCTTAATTTAAATTGTGTCCTGCACCTTTTCCACCATCAACGTTGATGATTGATCCGGTAATAAAATTGCTTTTAGCAACTGTGTAGACCATTTCAGAAACATCGTCGATCTCTCCTACTCTGTTTAACAAATGTAAACCTGCACTTTGATCTGCGTTGTCTCCGTGCATTGGCGTACGAATTACTCCCGGAGCAACGGTATTGAAACGAATATTTTGTTTCCCAAATTCTGCTGCTAACTGAATTGTCAATGCGTGAATTGCACCTTTACTCGCAATTGGAGCCGAAGCCGGCCATCCGCCTAAACCATGATTTACAAGTGGAGTTCCAATATTGATTACAACACCGCCTTGTTGTTTCAGCATTTGCGGAAGCACTGATTGTGTAGTGAAATAAGTTCCTTTTAGGTTGGTTTTCAGAAATGTATCTAAATATGCTTCATCCACTTCTAAAAATGGTTTGCTGGCGAAAATCCCTGCGTTATTAACCAATACGTCTACAGAACCAAATTTTTCTAAAGCAATTTTAACCAATTGTTCTCCGGTTCTTTTATCACTTACGTCTCCTGCAAACATTGCAAGGTTTTCGCCTGCGCCAAATTCGTTGAAAGTTTTTTCTAATGAAGCTGCTGTAACTGAGTTTATAACCACATTATCGCCTCTGTCTAAGAAATATTTAGCGATTCCTTTTCCGATACCAGAAGCTGCTCCGGTAACGATTATTGTTTGTTTTTTCATGATGTTTATTTTTTGTCAGCTGTTATGCCTTTTTCTCTTAATACTGATACTTGTTCTCCTGCATAACCCCAATCGTCTAATTCAATTTCCTGAATCACAACGTGAGTCAAATGCGGATCTTTATTTAATACTTCTGTAATCAGGTTGGTAATGCCGATGATTAATTGTTGTTTTTGCCCGCGTGTTACTCCTTCGCGGGTCAATTCGATTTTTACGTAAGGCATGATAATTAGTTTTTAGATTGTCCTGTAAAAACAGCTTCGGCAGTGATATTAAAATCAAGCTCAAAGTCATTGTAGATTAAGGTATCTCCCAAATCTTTGAAGAAATTTCCTGAACGGAATTTGATATCATATTTGGTACGATCGATAATTAATTTACCTCCAAGTGAAAGTGAGTTGTTGTCATTGTTTACTTGTGCTTCAAACCCAACAAGATGTGTGATATCTTTTATAGTCAGGTTTCCTTCAAGATGGTACGTTGTGCTTGATATTTCTTTTACGCTTAAAATATCTAATGTTGCTGTTGGAAATTTTTCGATAGAGAAAAAATCATCAGATGCAAGGTGTCCTGCAAATTGAGTGTTCGTTGCCGGATCTGTTACATCCAGAATTTTAATAGAAGTGGTGTCGATAACAACATTTCCTCCTTTTATTTTTCCATCATTAAAGATGAAATTACCTTTTTTGATACCAATTGTACCATTATGTGCACCAGTAACTTTTCTACCAGTCCATTCTACGCTGCTGTTTGAGCTTACGATTTCAAAATTTATTGTTTCCATTTTTTGTTGTATTTAAAAGTACAGTACAAAGGAACGGCGACTATGGAAATCGGTTACGTGATGTAGATCACATTCTTATTTTTTGAGGTACAAAGGTGCAAAGGGACAAAGAGACAAAGGTCTTTATATTGATATCGAATTTAAAATATAGCCAGCGGTTTCAACCACAGGGACGCAATGCAGTGACTCAATCTAAATCCCTGTGGTTGAAACCACAGCCAATATTTTTATAGCGATAAAAAATCTGTGGAAAATCAAATCTGCGCAAAACAAAAAAAATAATCCGTAAAATCCGTGGGCTAAAAAAAACTAAGAATTATAAAGTCGGCTAAGGGTTTCTCTGGAAACGCCTAAATAAGCCGCAATTAAATGCTTTGGAACTAAATTGTATAATTGAGGATATAAAGCCAAAAGTTCTTCGTAACGAACTTTGACATTATTATTCATAAAAGATAAAAGACGTTTTTGAGAAGCAATGTAGCCTTTGTTCGTTCTCCATCTAAAGAAATGTTCCACCTGATGAAATTCGGCGCAGAGTTTTTCGCGGTCACTGTTAGAAAGGCAAAGCACTTCGGCATCTGTAATGCAATCAACATTTATAGCGGCGGGAGTTTGGTTGTAAAGTGCATTATAATCAGATGTCCACCAGGTTGGCATCGCAAACTGCAGAATGTACATTTTGATTTCGTCATTAATATAAAAAGCCTTTAAACAACCCGAAATCACAAAATACTCACAATCCACTTTATCGCCTGCGCTGATAATCGTTTGCCCTTTTTTAAAAGATAATGGTTTGAAATGCGAAAAGAAATAATCAAACTCTTCCTCTGTCAGCGAAACTGTTTTGGCGATATGTTCTTGTAAAAGTGTTTTAGCTTCCATTTAAATGGTGACTATTTGGTTTGAAAATCTTTTGTAAAGTTATAAAATCAAATGAACTTATTGATTGTCTATTTCGGATTTGAATTTGTCCGTTTCACCAAAATACCAATATGAAATCGATTGCCGTTGCCGCAAATTTGTCCTGTTTAACAACTTAAAATTTAAAATCATGAATGCAAAAACAACAAAAATTATTTATTGGACAGGAATTATTTTAACTTCTTTATGGTTTGGTGCCAGTGGATTTTTTGAACTTACAACCAACAAATTGGTTTGGGAAATTACACAACTTCTAGGTTATCCGGCTCATTTTATTTACATCCTTGGTGTAATGAAAGTTTCAGGAGTTATCACCTTATTAATTCCGAATAAGTTATTACGATTAAAAGAATGGGTATTTGCGGGAGTATTTTTCGATATCATCTTCGCTTTCTTTTCAAAATTGGTTGTATTAGGTTTTCCTGCAACTATTGATGCTATTATTGCTTTTGTTATGGTAAGTGTTACTTATATAATGTTTAGAAGATTATATAGTGTAACTTATACAGCTAACTAATTTTTTTTCGCCGCAAAGTCGCGAAGACGCAAAGTTTTTATTTCACGCAGATTAAGCAGATTGGGCAGATTATTAAAAAAATATCTGCCCACATCTGCTTAAATCTTTTTAAATCTGCGTGAAATAAAAAATCCTATTAATCCTTTTAATCTGTGGCAAAAAAACTTAGCGCCTTTGTGCCTTAGTGGCAAAACATCTTTGAGCCTTAAAACAAATAAATTTGAGCTTTTCAACAAAACAACAACCTCTATTCCCGCCGTAAATTTGTAATGAACTTAAAAACACAATTACAATGAACAAAATATGGTTTATTACAGGAAGCTCTAGAGGATTAGGACGTAATCTTACTGAAGCAGTTTTAGAAAGCGGAGACAAAGTAGCAGCAACAGCACGAGACATTAATCAGTTAAATGATTTAAAAGAAAAATTTCAGGATCAGATTCTGCCTTTGAAATTAGATGTTACTAATTATGATGAAGTTCATCAGGCCGTAAATAAAGCTGTTGAACATTTCGGAAGAATCGACGTATTGGTTAACAACGCCGGATTCGGAATTATTGGTGCTGCTGAAGCGTATACAAGCGAACAAGTTAGAAGTCAGTTAGAAACTAATTTATATGCGCCAATTGAAATTACACGTGCAGTTTTACCTTTTATGCGTAAACAAGGTTCTGGCCGAATTTTACAAATCAGTTCTGTTGGCGGACGCGTTGGAAATCCGGGTTTAACAATGTATCAGGCTGCGAAATTTGGTTTAGGCGGATTTACCGAAGCTTTAGCCAAAGAAGTTGCGCCACTTGGAATTTTAGTTACCAGCGTAGAACCAGGAGGATTCCGTACGGATTGGGCAGGTGCATCGATGACGTATGCCGAAGATATTGAAGGCTACGAAATGGTAAAACAACGTACCGATTTCTTTAAAGGAGGAAATTTTGTTCCGGTTGGAGATCCTGAAAAAGCGGCTAAAGTGATGGTTGATCTGGCTTCGCATCCAAATCCGCCTGTGCATCTTGTTTTGGGAAGCGAGGCAATTGGAATTTTGCAAAACGCTGATAAAAGCAGAACGGAAGAAATGGAGAAATGGATGAATGTTAGTTTGTCTACAGATCATGAGGATTCTGGAAGTTTTTTTGATTCAGCTCAGGCTAAATGGCTTAAGAAATAACAATGACAAAATGCATTATCAATGATAAACGCATTATTTTTTAAACACATAGGAACATAGTTTTTCTTTGTCTATAAAGGCGTTTCACTTGTTTTGAACAAACATAGCTTGTTGTTTTTTCACGCAGATTTGGCAGATTTATGCAGATTAATTTTAAAAAAAAATCTGCTAAATCTGCTTGAATCATTAAAATCTGCGTGAAATATTTTAAACACAAAGCTATGTTTGAAAATCTAGATTTTTTCAAACATCTTTTATTTAGAATATAATCTATGTTTCTATGTGTTTAAAATATTCTCCAACTTTAATTTTTATAAATTTGTGATATGAACGATTCAAAAATAAATCAGAAAACCTCGCCCATTGCGTATTCCTGCTATTACACACAAAATCGTGAAGGCGAGCAATTTGCTGCACAGCATGTTTTGAGTTTTCAGATTTCGGGAGTTCTTACTTTAAATAATGGGAATAAAGAATACGTTTTTAATCCTGGTGATTTTAGATTTATCCGAAGAAATCAGCTCATCAAATTCATCAAACAACCCGATCCAAATACGGCTTTTCAGTCTATTTCTATTTATTTGAATCAGGAAGCACTTCGTGATTATTCTATACAATACAATCAAAAAACAAGTTTAATTAAAAGTCCGGAAACGGAAATGGTTCTGCAGTTAAAAGAAGTTCCGTTATTGAAAAGCTTTATGAATTCGTTGATTCCATATATCAATGAGGATCAATTGATCAATGAAGAACTTCAAGCTTTAAAAGTAAATGAAGCTATCACAATTTTACTACAATGTCATCCTGAATTAAAAGATATTTTATTCGATTTCAACGAACCCGGAAAAATTGATTTGGAAGCGTTTATGAAAAAGAATTTTCATTTTAATGTGCAGTTAGATCGTTTTGCTTATTTAACGGGAAGAAGTCTGGCTACTTTTAAAAGAGATTTTCAGCGTATTTTTGATCTTTCCCCAAGCCGATGGCTCATTCAGAAAAGATTACAAGAAGCGTATTATCAAATTAAAGAAAAAGGAAAAACGCCTTCGGAAGTTTATTTAGAAGTGGGTTTTGAGGATTTATCACATTTTTCATTTGCGTTTAAGAAACAGTTTGGATTGCCTCCTTCTAAGGTTTAGTTTTTAGTTTCAGGTTTCAAGTTGACTTGGTTTGTCATTTCGAGGAACGAGAAATCGCACGCGAAACTCGCCAAAGATTGGAGAATTACTGTGCGGAATTTCTAGTGCGATTTCTCGTTCCTCGAAATGACAAACTGTGTCTATAAAACTGTGACTGAATACTGCGACTGTAAACTACCTATTCTCCAGCCAGCTCAAAAATGCCGTAGCTTTCTCTTTCCCAACTAATAATTTTTCTTCTGTTGGAATAGTGAGTTTTAGAATTAATTTTCTTGAGAAATAATGCTCTGCCTCTCTTATTGCTGAAAAGTTTACCAAATATTGTCTGTTGATTCTGAAAAACTGAATGGCTGATAACAGTTTATGAACTTCATCCAGAGATTGCGTAATTTGATATTCTGTTTTATCAAAAGTTACGATTGTTGGAGTTTCGTTTTTGATGTAGAAAAAGGCAATATTTTCTGTTTGAATCGTTTGGTATTTATTGTTTTTAAAAACCAAAAAACTGCTTTTTCCTTTATTTTCGCCCGTTCTTGTTAAGAGATAATCGAAATCGGGCATCATTTTTTTATTTCTTTGGAAGAAGTTTTTCAGTTCGCCTGCTTTTTTAATGGCCTGTGAAATACTTTCTCTTGAAAAAGGTTTTAGAACATAATCGATTCCGTTTGATTTGAAAGCGTCGATGGCGTAATCATCAAAAGCAGTACAGAAAATTACAGGCGACAAAACTTCCACATTTTTGAAAATTTCAAAGCTCAAACCATCTGCAAGCTGAATATCCATAAAAATCAAATCGGGCTGATCGTTTTCTAAAAGATAACTCACAGCTCCGTCGATACTTTGAATATACGACAAAATTTGAGCATCGGGTCTGATACTCAAAATTAGCTGACCAAGCGCTTTGGCCGTTTTTATTTCATCTTCAATTATTACGATAGTCATAAATCAGTGGTATTTTTACTTTAAAAAGGGTTTCGGTTTTATCAATTTCAATTTCTTTGTTAACCAAATGTAGAAAACGCTGGTTGATATTGTTCAGTCCAACGCCGGTTGACAAAGTACCTCGTTTTAGCTGAATTGGATTTTCGATTACCAGAAAATCATTTTCGGTATATAATTTAATTTTCAAAGGTTTATCAAGCGAAACCACATTGTGTTTGATACAATTCTCGATCAATAATTGCAATGAAAAAGGCGGAATCGCACAATCGAATTGCTTTTCATCTATTTCTTTTATGACTTCAAATCCGTCTTCAAAACGGGCTTTCAGCAGATATACATACGAATCTAAAATTTGTAATTCTTCTTTTAACGGAATCAAATCCATTTTTCTGCTTTCGAGAGTAAATCGGTAAAAATCAGATAATTTCAGGATAAAATCAGAACTCTGTGGATCTTGCATGTCTACCATCGATTTTAAAGTATTCAGGCTGTTGAATAAAAAATGCGGATTTACCTGTTGTTTCAATAATTCGTACTGTGCTCCTAAATGTACTGCTTTTGTGCGCTCCAGTTCTACTCCCATTTGCTGAGTTTGGTAATTCTGAAAAAGTAAATGCAAAAACATATACACAATCAAATTGATCAAAATACCACGAAGTTCAAACATGATTGGCGCGTCCATTTTTGAAACCTGAAAAAGTTCCTGATGTGCAATTACGAGAATCACCATCAACAAAATTCCTAAAACAACACTCAGTAAAAGTTTCCAGTTAAATAAACTTTTATTGGTACGTTGAGATGAAAATTTGGGTAAACTATAAATGTTGTAATACCATATAAAAAGGGAAAACAGTAGTGTAATAGAAGAGTTTATGATGATATCTCCAGGCGTAGAATCGGCATCAAATAATTTTGGGATTGAAGCCAGAATTGCAAGTGCAATTGAGCTTCCCCAAATAATTTTGAGCGAAACCTGAAAACGTTTTGATTTTTCCATAATTGTATCAGTTTTTTATCCTGTTTGTCAAAGATAGTTTTATTTTGAAAAAAGATTTTATGCAGATTTAAAAAGTCAGCCCAAAGTATTGTCATTTCGAGGAACGAGGAATCTTCACTAGTAGCTCTACAAAGATTGGCGACATACTGTATGGAGTTACTTGCGAAGATTTCTCGTTCCTCGAAATGACAAATATGACGAAGCATTTTTTTTAATCTCGCAAAGGCGCAGAGGCGCAAAGTTTTTATTCGCAAATTGTATGGAAATAGAATCAAAAAAATCTGCAAAATCTGCGTGAAATATATTTAAACACATAGAAACATAGATTAATTTCTTAATAATAAAGAACTAAAAGAAAATCTAGATTTTCACACATAGCTATGTGTATTTAAACAAATGAAATGCCTTTTATAGACAAAGAAAAGCTATGTCTCTATGTGTTTAAGAAAATTAAGCTCGTTTTACTTCTAAAATAGCTCCTGAATTCATATCCTGAACAAAACCAATGATTTCAAAATCCTGTGCATTATAATTTTTAGGAAGATGAACCGATGCTGTTCCTTTTTTAACTTTGTTTAAATCTACTGACTGCAGATTGCGAACAATTTGATAATGCGATAAAACTCTGTGAGCGTTCTCTCCTCTTTTTACATTGCTTTTGGCTTCTTTTTGAACTACAGCAATCAATAAACGACTGTTTTTTGAAGTGCCTTCTACATTGTAACTTACAGCAACAGAATTCGCATTTTGACTGGCTTCTAAGCTTAAACTCGTCGAAGCAGGTTTTGAAAGTGCCGATTTAATTCCGTTTCTTAAACTTGTTTCTTGAGATCCGATATAATCTATTTTTCCGTTAATGATTACCTGCGGAGTATAGATTGGATCTTTGCCCATATATTTGGCATAATCGTATTGTCTTTTGGTAAAATCTGCGTTGCTAAAAATATCTTTCCAGCCTTGTTTGTCCCAATAATCTACGTGATAAGAAAGTACGTAAACATTTTTATCTTTTAATTCGTTTTGAATTTTTCCTAGTAGTTCATCTGCTGGCGGACAGCTTGAACATCCTTCGGAAGTATATAATTCTAAAAGGGCAAAACCCTTTTTATCTTGATTGCTTTGGCTGAAAATAGTGTTTCCTGTTAAGAAAAACAGCATTGCAAAAGCACTTATTATTTTTATCTTTTTCATGATTCCTATTTTATTTCCTGCAAGGTTTTTAAAACCTTGTAGGAATATTTTTTTATTTAGAAAGTCTATAAGTTAAACCTACAAGGTTTTGAAAACCTTGCAGGTTAAACAACTTAGAAATTAAAGAATATTAATCTCAACGTTTATATTTCCTCTTGTTGCTTTAGAATAAGGACAAGTTTGATGTGCCTGAGCTGCTAAAGCTTCTGCCGTTTCACGATCAATGCCCGGAAGGCTGATGTTTAAACGTGCCTGCAAAGAATATTCACCTTCTGTTACGCATAAATCTACTTCTGCATCTACAGCAGTTTCAGCTGGAAGTCTAACTCCTTGTTTTGAAGCTGCGATTCCTAATGCTCCAATAAAACAAGCCGACCATCCTGCTGCAAATAACTGCTCTGGATTTGTTCCCGGACGTGATGTTCCCGGAGAACTTAATTTGATATTCAATTGTTCATCTGAACTTTGAGAAGCGCCTTCTCTACCACCTGTTGTGTGTGTTTTTCCTGTGTATAATACTTGTGTGTTCATAATTTTTAATTTTAGATATTAGATTGTTGATTTTAGATTATTTCTAATTTTAGATATTAGAGTTTAGATTTTAGATTATTTGAAATTTATTTTTGATATTGTCATTGACATTGAATTGGAATTTGAAATTCAAAAAATTGGAATTTATTTTAAGCCATCCACATCAATAATTGCTTGTGCAAATGATTTCGGGTCTTCTTGCGGAACGTTGTGTCCTATTCCTTTTAGAATTCTGTGGGCGTATTTACCTGTGAATTTGTTTGCATATGCTTTTCCATCTGCAAAAGCGCCGTCAAAATCACTTCCTATTGTGATTGTTGGTACTTTAATTTCCGGTCTTGCTGCAAGACGTTTTTCTAAAGCGTCGTATCTAGATTCTCCTGCTTCAAGAGATTGTCTCCATCTGTAATTATGAATTACGATTGCTACGTGATCTGGGTTATCAAAAGACTGAGCTGTTTGATCGTAAGTTGCTTTGTCGAAATTCCATAGCGGAGAAGCGATCTGCCAGATTTGTTTGTTGAATTCGTAAGTATTTTGACTGTAGCCTAATTTTCCTCTTTCAGTTGCAAAATAATATTGGTACCACCATCCTAATTCGGCTTTTGGAGGTAATGGTTTTAAATTAGCTTCTAAATTCACTACTAAATAACCACTTACAGAAACCAAACCTTTTACGCGTTCCGGCCATAGTGCTGCCATAACTACTGCTGTTCTTGCGCCCCAATCAAATCCGCCAACTACGGCTTTATCAATTTTTAAAGCATCCATAAAAGCAATAATATCACTTGCTAACGCTGCTTGTTGTCCGTTTCTGAAAGTGTCTTTTGAAAGGAAAGTTGTAGTTCCTGAACCTCTTAAATAAGGTGTAAATACATGATATCCTTTTGAAACTAAAATTGGCACTACTTCATTGTAACTGTGAATGTCATAAGGCCATCCGTGAAGTAAGATTACCGGAGTTCCGTTTGAAGGACCTGCTTCTGTATATCCTACGTTTAATAATCCGGCGTTGATTTGTTTTAAAGTTCCTAGTGAACCATCTTGTTTTTCTGTTTGTGCAATTGATACTGTGTTTACTAAAAGAAAGGCAATTAAAAGAACTGCGTTTGTAATTCTGTTTTTGATTTTTACTATCGTTTTCATAATTATTATTTTTTTTGATTAGTTGATTATCAGTTAATTTCTTCGTCAAAGGTATCTCGACAATCCACGTTTTAAAAGGAGAAAAAAGCCGAAGTGGACAAAGTAAAAGGTGAAATGGACAATCGTTTAGTTATGAGTTTTGAATTATGAGTTATGAGTAGTTTAACCGCAAAGCACGCAAAGTTTTTTTTATTCGTAAGGCTTTGTAAAAGCGCAAAGATCGCAAAGCTATATGCTAAAAAACTTTGCGAACTTTGCGTAGACCTTTGCGCCTTTGCGGTTAAACTATTCGCATTTCAACTTTAAACTTTAAACTTGAAACTACTTTTTCATTACTAGAACCGGTTTTCCTTTTTCAACGATATAAGTTGCCAGTTCTGATGCTTTTACGTTGGTATTATTTTTAGCGGAGTGAACAACTCCTGCGGGGATAAAAAGAACTTCTCCGGCTTTTAAGGTTACAGGTGCTTGTCCTTCAACTTCATATTCAAGTGAACCTTCTAATACATAAATGATTTCTTCACCCGGATGAGAATGTTTTCCGAAAGCGGTATGTCCGTCAAAATCAATTCTGGCTTGAACGGTTTCTCTTCCCGGAATGCTTAGATCGTGTTTTTGTAAATCAGTACGTTTTATTCCGGTTTGTGCTGCGATTTGATTTGGAATTAAAAAGGCGATTATGCCTAAAATGATAATGGCGATTATAACCCATGTTTTTTGTTTTTTAGTTTCCATGACTTTATTTTTTAATAGTTAGTTTTTTAACAGTTGATTTTTTAAACACATAGGAACATAGATTTACTTTGTCTAGAAAGGCGTTTCACTTGTTTTGAACAAACATAGTTTGCTGGGTTTTTCACGCAGATTTTAAAAAGATTTAAGCAGATAAATACAGATTTTTTATTCAATTTTATCTGCTCAAATCTGCCGAATCTGCGTGAAACTTTTTGTCAGCAAATATGACTATGTGTGAAAATCTAGATTTTTTCAAGACCCTTTTACCACGTTTTCAATCTATGTCTCTATGTGTTTAAATAAATTATTTAGATTATTTTCTCAATGATTTAAAAGCGGCGCGAAGTTCAACTGAAAACAATTGCGGTTCTTCCCAAGAAGCAAAATGTCCGCCTTTGTTTACTTCTTTAAAATAAATCAGGTTTTTGTATGCTTTTTCAGCCCATGTTTTTGGTGCTTGGTAAATTTCTCCCGGAAAAACAGTTATCGCAACCGGAATCTTGATTTCAGCAGTTCTTTGTTCTACCGCATTGAAGTTGTTATTGTTATTTTCCCAATATAAATTAGCAGATGAATTAGCAGTATTCGTAAACCAGTAAAGTGAAATATCATCCAGCATTTCATCTTTAGTCAATGATTTTTCGGCATTTCCACCGCTGTAAGTCCAATCGTTGAATTTATCTAAGAAAAACGAAGCCAAACCAACAGGAGAATCTGTAAGTCCGTAACCTAAAGTCTGCGGACGAGTCACCATCATTCCGGCATAACCACCGCCTTTTGTGTATAATTTATTCAGAGAATTAAAAGCTGCATTTTCTTTAACCGATAATCCTTTTGGTGCAGGATCTCCGTCTTTAAGCGCTTTGGCAACATCCGCAGGAACTGTTGCAGGCATATTTACGTGAATTCCCAATAAACCTTCAGGAGCTTGGCGCGCCATCGCATCGGCAATTACAGACCCCCAGTCACCACCTTGCGAAACATAATGTTTATAACCCAAACGTTTCATTAAAACATCCCAAGCGTTTCCTATTTTTTCTGGTCCCCAACCCGTTCCTTTTGGCTTTTCAGAAAAACCGTAACCCGGCATTGAAGGAATAACCAAATCAAAAGCATCTTCTGCTTTTCCGCCATACGCTGTTGGATCTGTTAATGGACCAATAACTTTTAAAAGTTCAAAAAATGAACCCGGCCATCCGTGAGTGATAATTAACGGTAAAGCATTTTTATGTTTTGATTTAATGTGAATGAATTGAATATCCAGTCCGTCGATGTTGGTTACAAATTGAGGCAGAGCATTTAGTTTTTCTTCTGTTTTATGCCAGTCGTAATCGGTTCCCCAATATTTAACCAGATTCTGAATCTGTTCTAGTTTTACTCCCTGCGATTGATCTGCTACGGTTTCTTTATCTGGCCATCTTGTAGCATTTACACGATTGCGAAGTTCTGTAATCGCTTCCTGTGAAACGCTAATGTGATACGGACGAATTAAATTACAATCGGTTTTAGTTTCGTTCTGTGCAAAAGATACGGCAGTAGCCAGCATAAAAGTTCCCGTTGCAATAGCGTTTAAAAAACTACGCTTGTTTAGTTGAAATGTTTTCATTTTTTTGATTTTTAAATTATTTGAATATCAGTTAATTTCTTCGTCAAAAGTATTTCGATAACCCTTCTTACGAAATGAGAAAACAGTCCAAACGGACGAACTTAGAGGTGAAACGGACAGTCTTGAAGTTAGGAGTTTTGAATTATGAATTAGGAGTTTAAAATGTGAATAACTTAACCGCAAAGTGCGCAATGATTTTGGCTCGTAAGACTTAGTATAAACGCAAAGTTCGCAAAGCTTTGTAAATAAAACTTTGCGAACCTTGCGTAAACCATAGCGTCCTTTGCGGTTAAAAAAATCAACTCATAACTTATAACTAATAATTCATAACTTTAAGAAAGAACCATTCCCCCATCCATAATAAAATCTGCTCCGGTGATGAATTTTGCGGCTTCACTGCTTACATACGAAACCATTTTGGCTACATCTTCGGATTTTCCCATTTGCTTTAAAGGCACTTTTTCGATAACCATATCCATAATACCATTTACAGTGGCTTCATCTAAACCAACTTTTTTCATGACTTCAGTTTGGGTTGGACCCGGACTAACCGAATTCACCCTGATTTTTCTAGGCGCTAATTCTAAAGCTGCTGATTTCATAACCGAATTCAAAGCGGTTTTACTAGCCGAATAAACTGAAGATCCCGGCCCCGGCATACTGGCAGTATTCGAAGAAAGAAAAACTACCGATGCACCATCATTCAAAATGGGAATAAATCGGCTTAATGTGAAATACGCACCTTTGAAGTTTACATCCATAATGCTGTCAAATTGTTCTTCTGATGCTTGTTCGATATTTCCTAAACCGGCAATTCCGGCATTGATGAAAAGAATATCCACTTTTCCAAAATCCTGTTTAACCTTTAAAGCCAGACTTTCAATATCTGAAATACTCGATTGATCTGATGTTATTGCTGTAACGCCTAATTCCAGTGCTGCTTTTTCAATTGCTTCTTTTCTTCTTCCGGTAATAATAACTTGTGCTCCTTGTTCTTTTAGTTGTTTTGCTGTAGCGTATCCTATACCGCTGTTTCCGCCTGTTATTACGGCTACTTTATCTTTTAAATTGTCCATTTTTATATGTTTTAATTAATGGGACAAAGTTAAATTGCAAAAGGTATTCCTTTTTTAAAGGTATCATAGAGTATACTTCAAAGTTTTTTGTTTACAAAGCCAGTTTCTGTAAAAACCCTTCTTATATTACTTATATTTCAGTTGTTCGGAAATCCCGAATTACTTCTTTGAAATACTGCTCACCTCATTAAAAAAGAATTATCAATAGATTTTAACATTTAAATATTCCCAAAAATCAATTTCAGTCAAAACTGAAAAATTACTGTTAAATCTTCAAATTGATTTTGCAATTATTTGGTTAAAATTCTCCGATTTATTCATATTTAAACCTCAATTTTCTTAATTTATTTCTAAAACTTCATTAAACACCTGTTAAATATTAACAAGATTCCATTGTAAGTACTGTAAGAAAACGTATATTTGAGATAATACTGAATTTTATTATCGTGCAAGAAAAAACAAACTCACATCATTTTATATTTCCAAAAACTCCAACAGGAGTTGACGGACTAGACGAAATTACAGAAGGCGGATTTCCGCAAGGACGCCCTACTTTAATCTGCGGTGGCGCCGGATGCGGAAAAACATTATTGTCAATGCAGTTCCTTATTAAAGGTATTACAGAATATGGTGAAACCGGAGTTTTCATGTCTTTTGAAGAACCTTCGGATGATCTTACTTTAAATGTAAAATCTCTTGGCTTTGATCTCGAACAACTCAAAAAAGATAAAAAACTCGTAGTAGATCACGTTCGCGTCGAAAGATCAGAAATTGAAGAAGCCGGAGAATACGATCTTGACGGTTTATTTATACGATTAGGCCACGCTATCGATTCTATAAAAGCAACACGCGTTGTATTAGATACTATCGAATCTTTATTTGCAGGTCTTGACAATCAGGCCATTTTGAGAGCCGAATTACGAAGATTATTTCATTGGCTTAAAACAAAAGGCGTTACAGCGATTATTACGGGAGAACGCGGAGAAGCAACTTTAACCCGTCAAGGGTTAGAAGAATATGTTTCTGACTGCGTAATTGTTCTCGATCATCGTGTTATTGAACAAGTTTCTACCAGAAGACTCCGCATTGTAAAATACAGAGGTTCAACACACGGAACAAACGAATATCCGTTTTTAATTGATGAAGAAGGTATTTCGGTACTTCCTATTACATCGTTAAAACTCGATAACGAAGTTTCTTCAGATATTATTTCTACCGGAGTTCCCGGACTAAATGATATGTTTCATGAAGGAGGTTTCTATCGCGGAAGTAACATCTTAATATCAGGAACTGCCGGAACTGCTAAAACAACCGTTGCATGTTATTTTGCCAATCAACAATGCGAAAATAACGAAAGAACTATTTATTTCGCTTTTGAAGAATCTCCGCAGCAATTGGTTCGTAATATGAAATCAATTGGTATCGATCTGGACAAACACATCAAAAAAGGCATTTTGCAAATACACTCTTCACGTCCGTCATTAAATGGTCTTGAACTGCATTTGCTTACGCTTCGAAAAATGATCAAGGAGTTTCAGCCTACCACTATTATTATCGATCCTATTAGTAATCTTATTTCGGTGGGAAGCGAACACGAAGTTCGTTCTATGCTGGTAAGGCTCATTGATATGCTCAAAGCCAATAATATTACGGCAATGTTTACGTCATTAAACAAACAAACCGATAATTTCAGACCAGATTTAGCCGAAGAATCCGTATCTTCATTAGTAGATACCTGGATTACCGTTCGTGATATGGAAGGCGTTGGCGAAAGAAACCGCGGCATTTTTATTATCAAAGCCAGAGGAATGGGACATTCTAACCAAGTAAGGGAATTTGTGATTACCAGTAACGGAATCGAATTACTCGATGTAGAATTAGGTCCGCAGGGAATCCTGACCGGAGCCGCCAGAAAATCACATCAGTTTAAGAAAACCATTTCTGATATTAAACTACAAAATGAAATAAGCCGAAAAGACCGTGAAATCGAACGCAAACGTAAAGTCCTTGAAGCCAATATTGAAGCCTTGAGAACCGAATTTGAATCGGCAGAAGAAGAACTGAGTATCCTGAAAGCAACAGAAGAATTGCAGGAAAAACTGTCTTCTAAGAAAAAATAAACGAAATGAAAAAAGAAGTAGCCGAATGGCAATTATTGCTCTATATAGCAGGCCAAACGCCCAAATCGATCAAGGCACTTGAAAATATAAAAAAGTACGCCGAAGAACATTTAAAAGGAAAATACAGCATCGAGATTATCGATTTGCTGAAAAATCCGCAATTGGCAGAAGGCGATCAAATTTTGGCTGTACCAACCCTGGTGAGAAAATTTCCTGAGCCTATCCGTAAAATTATAGGTGACCTTTCAAATGAAGAAAGAGTGCTTGTAGGACTTAATATTAAACCTATAAACACTTAATCATGGAAGATTCATCTGATGGCACAAGTACAACCAAACATAAGTTCAAACTTTTTGTTTCAGGTATGTCTGTTAAATCAGGACATGCAATCGAAAATTTACGCAGAATATGCGACACTTATCTCAAAGGAAACTACGAATTAGAAATCGTAGACATCAGCAGGGATAAAGAACAGGCCGTGATACATCAGATAGTAGCGATTCCTACGTTATTAAAAATAAATCCCGAGCCCAAAAGAATCATTTTAGGTGATTTATCAGATAAGGATAAAGTACTGAGAATATTAAATTTAAGTTAGAATTTGGAGGTTACCGATAAAAATATAGAAGATTTATTGACCGAAATTGCGTCATTAAAAGAGCAGCTTTACGAAGCCAACAGTATAGTCGAAGCCATAAAAGAAGGAGATGTAGATGCCCTCGTAGTAAACACTAACGGAGTTCCGCAACTTTATTCCCTAGAAACGGCCGATTATACGTACCGACTTCTTATAGAAAAGTTCCGGCAAGGTGCGCTTAGTATTTCGCGCAAAGGACTCATATTGTATTGCAACGATTATTTTTCAGAACTCGTTGGCATTCCTTCAGAGCAAATTATTGGCACGTATTTAAATGAATATTTTGATAATCCCACGCAGTTTGTTCAGCTTGTTCAGGCGCTTCGATACGGAATCGCTACGCACGAAATTCTTTTTAAATCAAATAACGATAAAGAAACTTTTCCTGCTTATATCGCCTTAACTGATCTCGAACCCGCAGTAGAAGCCATTGGAATCGTAATTACCGATTTAACCGAAAAGAAAAAACACGAAGAAGCTCTAATTCGTCATCAGGAAGAATTAGAACAAAAAATCAAAGAGTTAAACCGAATCAATACCAATCTCGAAGAATTTATTCATGTTATCTCGCACGATTTAAAAGAACCGCTTCGGAAAATTGTAATGCACAATGATAGAATTGACGGAAGTTACCTTTCTGAAACCGATGCCAAATCAATGAATGTTTTAAAATCATCGGCATTGCGCTTGAATTCACTTGTAGATGATTTGGTTCAATATTCGTCGCACACGGCGCAGGAAGAACGAACCGAAATTGATTTGAAAACCATAATTGCCGAAGTCATCGAAGATCTCGAAATTATTATTACCGATAAAAAAGCCGATATTCAAATAGGAAAACTTCCTGCCATAAAAGCCTCTAAAGTCCAAATCCGACAGCTTTTTGGAAACCTGATTACCAACGCTATAAAGTATAGCAAAGAAGCCGTTTCGCCGTTTATAGAAATTTATCAAGCCGAAAATTTAAACACCGAAATGCCAAATCAAAACGTTAAATTTGTTAAGATACAAATCAAAGACAACGGAATTGGCATGGAAACGAGCCATCTTCTTAAAATTTTTACCATTTTTCAGCGCCTTCACGCCCGAAACGAATATTCAGGAAACGGAATTGGTCTTGCGATTTGTAAAAAAATCATGGAAAACCATTCCGGAAACATAACCGTCGAAAGTACGCTCAACGAAGGCACAACATTTAATCTTTACTTTCCAATTGTATAAAATGCCACAAAAAAACAACCTACATATCATTATCGCCGAAGATGACTTTGATGACGCTGACGTTATCTGTGAAACCTTCAACCAAAACCCAAATTTCGGGAAAGTAAGCCTTGTAGCCAATGGCGAAGAACTGCTTAATTACCTAAAAGACAGTTCAAACGAAAACCCCGACGTGATCCTGACCGATATCAACATGCCCATTGTCGACGGCATCGAAGCCTTACAGCAAATTTTAAACAATTCAGACTTAAAAAACATTCCCTGCTTTGTTTATTCCACCAGCATAAATCCGTCGTACAAAGAAAAATGCGACGATCTGGGCGTAAAAGCCTATCTTATAAAACCCTATTCTTTTGAGGCTTTCGCCGAAATTCCAAAGACAATTTTGAGTATTATCGAAGCTTAGGTTTTCATTTCCATTTCTTATATTCGTATTTGATTTTTAAGGAGCTATTTCCAGCTATCCGCTATATCTTTTGCGCCGAACCCCGGCACAAAAGGATGTCGCTCCTATCTGGGCTAGGACACTCATTTTCATAAGAAGATTTTGTGGAAATTTGATTTAGAAGTAAATATTAAAAGTAATATTTTTCTTATAATAATATTTTTAATTATATTTGAACTTCTTAAATCTTCACATTAAGACGACATCAAAATTTGCCCTTGTACTATGTAGTAAAGTTTCGAAAGGACTTTAACGCCGTGAAGAAGCGTAAGACTGCTAAGGTACGAGGGTTTTATTCTTAAATTCTTCACATTATGAGTAACAAACCCCTTTCCAAAGAAGCCGAAATCAGGCTAACCAATTTCTTCAATCAAACCGTAGCGCCAGAACAAATGGCAAAAGCCTTAAGGCAAGCAAATTATGTTCTTTCGTTAAGTTTGATAAGAGAAAACGAAACCCTGCAGCAAGAAATAATGAAACTAGAAAATAGTTTTTACTGGCTCAATGAACTAGCCGAGATTTTGAATCCTTATTTGGATGTGGAGTAAAAGGTCATTTTTTATTTAAATGTAAAACCCTCAATTTGTAATAAAAATTGAGGGTTTTAATTTTATCTTTTATGTGAAAAGAATTGTTCCTTAAATAATCTTATAATATAGTCTCAAAAATTCCTATAACTTTTAAATTAATCAATTCATCATCTTCTATAACTATTTCTTCATAATCAAGATTATATGAAAGAGGCTTTAAAATAATTGACTCATGACTCCATGTATCATTTTTAATGCTTTTATTACTCCTATATTCTTTAATAGTATATCCTGAACCAAAATCAGGGTCTTGTATGCTTGTATGTTCGACTAATACAATTTTACCATCTCTAGAACCACCAGAATATTTTCTAAACATACAAATTGAACCATTTGGAATTATTTTATTCATTGATTCACCAATAACTTTACAAGCAAATAATTCATCTGATATTTTATATGTTTTATTTAATACAATCCATTTACAATCTTTCACAGTTTGCAATTCACTAAAATATCCTGCTGCAACATTTAAATCATATAATGGAATGCTATTTACATATGGAACAACTTCATTATCTTCAAGATATTCGATTTCCTTTTTTATTTTATATTTTGGAATAAATTCAGAAAAGTAATCTCTTAGGTCTTTATCGCAAACATATACATAAGTGCCTTTAATACCTCTAAGCATAATTGTTTTATAAATATTCAAAATAAAATCTTTCAGCTCTTCTGCATCAACGATGGATTGTTTTCCATTTACATCATGATAGTATTCTTTTAAAATTTTAATTTGATTATTTTTTTTATCATAAGTAATTTCATTTCCAAAAATTACTCCGGTATAATTTAAATCATAACCTTGAATAGTGTGAATACATCCAACTTCATTTATTGAATTTGAAGAATTGACCCAATCAATATTTGTACTATTCCATTTTAATCTGGTATTTTCGATTTCAATATCATAGTCTTGTTTAGCTTCTTTTTTATTAGTAATCCACGGCCATGAATATCCTGCGACTAATCTCGATAAACCATTTTCTATATCTCTAGCCTTTATTTCACTTTGGATCGATTCAATTGAGTCAAAAAGAATAAATTCATATTTTTTGGTATTAAAAATTATATCAGACTTAGTTAATTTACATTTTAAAAGATTATCGATATAATTGACATAATCATTACCTCCTTTTACTCTAAACTGAGATTTTAAATATTCTGTTTTACTTAAACTATGTAATTTTAGTTTATCAAAATCTTCTTTCTTAACATCCGAAGGTTTTATAGATTGATTTTCGTCATAAAAAAAAACTGCACTTTCAGACTGCTTTACTATCCAATCTAATTCACTACACGAATACTTATCAAAATTTAACTTTTCACATACAACATCAAATGCTCTAAAATAGGCACCTAAATTAACACGTCTTCGTAACCTGTGTGATTCATCTACTATAAGTATATCAAAAGTATCTTTTACAATTTCTGCAGGACCAATTACCATATTAGCATTTAATCCCTTAATATTTTTAAAAACTTTTTTTAGAGTACTTCGAAAAGATGACATAGGAACAACAAGAGCCATCTTAGGATTTGGATATTTTTTCTTTAATTCAAAGACCATCTCCAGGAATTCAAGCTCTTCATCTCCGAATTCTTCGAAATTAAAATCTTCATTAGAGGTATTAATTAATTTAAATAGAAAAATTGCTAAAATTGTTTTTCCTGTACCTGCACCGCCTTCAATTATAATATTTTTGTATGTATTATCTAAAAGACTTTTCATAATCACCTTTAAACCATCTTTTTGTTCTTGGGTTAAGGCTTTGTAAGGTGAATATTTGAATAAATCTGAATTATCTATATAATCAATAGAATGTTTTGTTATCCCAATTGTCCTTAAATTGTCCCATATAGATTTGAAAATATCCCCATATATTTCCTTCTTTTGATAGTAGTTGTGATTGGCTAATCCGATATTTCCATTAATTAATTTATATTGTCCATCTCCGGAAATATATTTTATAAGATTAGATTCTATGTCTAATGTTGCCGATTTATTAAATCTTTCACTTAAAATTAAATGAACAGCCGTTAATTTATTTTTAGTATTATTCTTTAAATGACTTCTCATCCTTGAATACATATCAGCTGTTTCGCCTACATATGCTTCTTTAACGATATCATCACTCAAAATATAAACAACAGGCCATAAATCTTTAACATAATGAATGTTATTAAACTCATTTACAAGCTTTGAATCGAAATCAAATTTTTTAATAGAAAACATTTGAGTTTGATTCATAATTCATCATATTTTTTTGCAGAACCTTTAGCCTTATCTACAGGATATTTTAAAGCATTTTTTTTAATTTTTTCAGAAACAATCTCAAATATATCTAAGTTATGTTTTTCGGCTAATAAAAAAGCAAAAGAAAGCACGTCGGCGAGCTCTTCTTTTAATTTATCTTGATTTACGTTTTCTACATCCTCTCCTTTCTTCCATAAGAAAATTTCATTTAGTTCTGCAGCTTCAATTGAAATAGCTAAAGCTAAATTTTTTGAATCATGAAATTGTTTCCAATCTCTTTCATTTCTAAATTGAATTAACTCTTCAATTACTTTTTTATAATTTCCCATAACTACTGAATTGCTTTGACTTCCAAACTTAGGAATAATATAATTATCAAACAATTTCAAATTTTAAAATATATTATCTGTTAGAAAAATACCGTATAAATACTCGTTGTTTTGGGGTTGAATTATTGATATACTTGTTAGGAATAATTTTTAGTTAATTACGGTTTACCGTAAAATAATTATTTTTTAAAGAATAACCTTTGTTTTAATCAAATCATATCTAAAAATAAATAAAAATCATTTATATAGAATCATATATTAATCGAATCACGTTATGGAAAAAAAATCCAAATTAGAATATATTAAACTTGAAGATTTAAAACTTGATATAAATAATCCAAGATTTGCAGAATTATATAAAGGAAGTACGAAAGAAGAAGATCTTATTTTATACTTACTCAATGAGGAAGCTGCTGAAGAAATAGCAAAAGCTATAGTAAAAAAAAATGAATTCTATGAAGATAAAGCACTTTGGGTAATTAAAGATATAGATGGGAAATATTCCGTTCGTGATGGAAATCGTCGTTGCGCAGCAGTTAAAGCCTTACAATTACCTGGCAGGTATTTGCTAGCAGAAAACAAAATGCCTATAGAAGAACTTCCAGCATACATCTATGAAGATGAAGTCGAATTAAAATCAAGAATTGCAGAAGAACATGCTGCATCATTATTTCGTAGTTGGGAAAGAATAGCAAAAGCATTGCATATATTGGATCTCGCAAATAGTGGTAAGAGCGAAGAAATAAACAGTTTAGATTCAAAACCAGGAGATTTTATTAAATTAGGGTCTTTTTATAAAGAGGCCGTTATTCATGGTGATGAAGAATTCAGAAAACAAATAAGAAGGGGACGAGGAAAAACCGGAGGCAAAACTATTATCTACGAGCGTTTATTTAGAGACGCAAAATTATGTGGATATAAATTTAAGAATTCACCTTCTTTTAAAATTGAAATTACTGATCAAAAAAAATTTAAATCTTACATCATAGCTTTAGTAAAATATATTAAAGATAATCCTGACATTAAAACGTCAGATATCGATAGTGACCGAAATTTTATAAAAAAACTAAAAGATTATGGATTTGATAGTGATCCTAAACCTTCAGTACCTCAACCATCATCCAATGATAATTCTGAAACACCTAATACAGGAACGCAGACTTCAGAAAATCCATCTGAAACAAATACAGGAGCATCACAGGCTTCAAATAATTCGTCTGAGACACCAAATGCAGAGCCATTATCTTCTGATACTAATATTCCAAATTCAAATGATAACTCTACACCTGATTTAAATTCTGGAAATTCTGCACCTGCTTCTAGTTTACCAAATAAACGTGGAACAGTAAAAAAATATCCCGACATAAAAAGGAAGCAGCTGCCTTCAGGTTTAAAAGCTCGGATTGATGAATATTTTGAAATTGACAGTAATAAAATGCCTAATTCTAAGATTGCTATGGCACGTGTGACCTATGAATGTGTGATGAAATACGTTGTCGAAAACACCAAACACTCAAATATATTATTAAGTAATTCTGGTCATTTTGGAACTGCCTATAAAAAAAGGCCTCACACTGATTTCGATGAATTAAATAAAAAATTTATTGAACTAATTTTAAATGTAGGATTTAAAAAAGCTTTTACTAATTTCGACTTTGAAAAAATGCATCAAATAATACATAATTATCACGTATCAGGAACTTCACATATTGCTGAACAAATTAAAAATAATTTAATAGTATTAATTGAGTTTATGCTACAAGATGTCCCAGATTTAGTGAATTCGTTAGATGTATCAAAAATCAAATAATTATGTTTTACTCTCCTTTAAGATATCCTGGTGGAAAAAATAGACTTTCTGCTTTTCTTGCTAAAATTTGTATCGATAACAATATTCATAACCATTATGTTGAACCATATGCAGGTGGAGCATCAGTTGCTTTATTCCTTTTAATAGAAGGATATGTGAATAAAATTACAATTAACGATAAAGATCTTTCTATTTATGCTTTTTGGTATTCAATAAAAAATAATTCTGCTGAGCTTTGTAAACTTATTGATGAAACTGAAATTAATGTAGAAAATTGGTATCATCAAAAGGAAATTCAAAAAAGAAAAGAAACTGTTGATTTATTGACATTAGGATTTTCAACATTATTCTTAAATAGGACAAATCGATCAGGTATTATTAAGGGCGGTGTAATTGGAGGTATTAAACAAGATGGTAATTATAAAATTAATTGTCGATTTAATAAAGAAGAGATTAAACAAAGAATAAAATTAATAGCAAAATATAGTGCAAATATTGAAATATTAAATGATGATGCTATTGATTTAATAGATAAAATTCAACTTGTCTCAAAAAATGATGACACTATATTTTACTTTGATCCGCCATATTATCTTAAAGCTGATCAATTATATATGAATCATTATTTGGATGAGCATCATAAAGGAGTCAGTGAAAAAATAAAATCAATTCATAATATTCATTGGATTGTTTCATATGACGATAATATAAATATTGAAAAACTATATAAAGATCTACCTACTAAGAAATATTCTTTTAACCATTCTGCAGGACAATCGAAATCTGGAAAAGAGATAATGTTTTTTAGTAACAATTTAAAGCAACCAAGTGTAGAAAATTATAATCCTGTTAATTTTAAGATTAAGATAAATAGAAATCGAAAAGAAATCATTTATAAAAATGCTTAAAAATAATCTACATATGCTTTAATTAAAATAAAAAAACAATTTAAAATAATTTATGAACGAATTTAAATTAATTGCAATAAGACCATTAATTGGCTGTGATGTTAGATTTTCAAAAAATTTAGTGCTTGGGAAGATTTACAAATTTTACAATGATTATATTTTTTTAGATAAAAATGGAAAAGAGGTTGAAAAAGATGAGAAAGTCTTCAAAGTAGATTATCTTAAAAAAGTCCCTTATGAATTATACAAAATTTCAACTATAGGAAATAATATAGTTAATATAAATATATCAGCTGTTGTCGGAAAAAATGGAAGTGGAAAAAGTAACTTATTAGAATTCTTTTATTTAGTAAATTATTTAATCGCTAAAATAAATGAAGTTCTATATGATAAAGATATTGAAATTTCTAAAAATTTAGCTTTTGAAATTTATTATTCTTTTCAAGATGTAATTTGCTTAATTTCTTATGATCCAAAAAACGGTTTGGAATTTAAAAAACAGATACAAGATAAATTTGAGATAGAAGATTTTAAGCTTGAAAAGTTATTCTATACAGTAGCTATAAATTACTCTATGTATGGTTTGAATTCTAAAAATTCTGGAAAATGGTTAGATATGTTATTTCACAAAAATGATGGTTACCAAACTCCCATTGTTATAAATCCTTTTAGAAAAGAAGGAAATATAGATGTTAATTCTGAAACTCATTTGGCTCAATCAAGATTAATGCTAAATGTTTTAGACTTGATAGAAGAAAAGCAGGCACTAATTGATAATAAATTTGTTGAAGAATTTGATTTTGTTATTGATCCTAGTTCTCTAGAATTAATTACAAAGAGCTATCCAATTTCAATCAATAACATATTTAATGAATTTATTCAAAAAGAAAGTATTACAATAATTGATTTTTTCAATCAAATATACAGTATTGTTAACGGACACCTAGATCAAGATCAGATCGATAATATGAAAATTAAATTTGACGAAGATATTAAAAAAGATATGTCCAAACATGCATTTATTGAAGATGAAAAAGTAGATTATAATGAAATATTATTTTTATTTATCAAATACTCTGTAAGAAAAGTATTCAAAATATGTTATCAGTATGAAGATTATTCGTCATATGTAGATGTAATTAAAAAAGATAAAGCAGAAATTGGTCAATATGAGGTCTTTTCAATTAAAAATTTAGGGGAATTATTTGAAAAAATAAAAAAAGATAAAAGTCATATTACACTCAAACTATATCAGGCATTATATACAATAAAAAACAATTATTTTAAAACTGATTCTTGGAAAGTTAAAAGAAGCCCGGTTAATTCTACCCAAAAAAATTATTTTTGCAAGCAAGACAACACTGCTTTTCAACAAAGAATTAATACAGCAATAACAGCGATTGGTGATGATAATACATGGGAAAAAATTTTATTAGTTCCAAATGCTTTAGTAAAACCCTCAATAATAATTAGAGATGAAATTTCTAAAAAAAATATTGACTTTAATACTTTAAGTTCAGGTGAACAACAATTAACACATTCGATACAATCTATCTTGTATCATTTGAAGAATCTTAACTCAGTATTTTATTCAGAAGGAGAGAAAATTTCATATAAAAATATAAATCTAGTTTTAGACGAAATTGAATTATACTATCACCCAGAATACCAAAGAAAATTCATTAATTACTTATTAAAAGCTATAGAAAAACTTAAAATTGAAAATATAAAAGGAATAAATATAATTTTTTCTACACATTCACCATTTATACTTTCTGATATTCCTAATCAAAATATTATGAGATTAATTGAAGGAGAACCGCAAAAATCTCTTTCAAGCGATAAAACTTTCGGAGCCAATATTCACGACTTATTAGCTAGTGATTTCTTTTTAAAAAATGGATTCATGGGGGAATTTGCTCACGAATATATCACAAATTTAATCGATGATATTAATGGAATAAATAAAATTATTCCCAATGATGAATTTTATGCTTTTTTAAAAAAAATAGAAATCATAGATGAACCATTTATTAGATATAAATTGATTGAAACATTAGAAAATAAAAAAAATAAAACTTAAAAAAATAGATAGTAGAAAGGCAAACAAAACTTGATAAACTTAAAATTCAATGAGCTAATGATCAAAATTGAACATCCAGATTTAATATCTATTTCCAATAAATATAGCAAAAATATTAAATCACTTTTTTTAAGTAAAATTAATGATATTTTAGAAGTAATTAGCATACTAGAATCTTCAGGAATTGCAGATGAAAAAACAGTTTTAAAAAAGGTAAATAATTTTACATCAGCAATAAAAATAGTAATTGGAAAAAATAAATTATTAAATTCAAAACACCCAGTAGGAGAAGGAAAAAACACTAACGATTTGATATTTACTTTAAATTATTATAAAATAAAATCAGACAAAAGATCCAAGTGTAGAAAAACAAAAACTTATAATGAGTTAAAGAATAAAATTAATAATCTTGCTACATTCATACAAGATAATGACCTTTTTGGAAGCCTACCTTATGAATTAATAGACTTAAATGATGAGTTAAAATTGCTATTAACAGGTATTACAAAAAGAGCTTATAATTACTTTTTTAATTATAATAATTACTACACACCTATTAATAATGACCTTGGTAAAGCCTTAGACTTAAAGTGCTGTCCTTATTGTAACAGAAATTTTATAACATACATCCCTGATAAAAATAGTAGAATTATAGGTCCGACTTACGACCACTTTTTTAATAAAGCTCGATATGAATATTTAACATTGAGTTTTTATAACCTAATACCCAGTTGTTATATATGCAATTGCAATTTAAAACTTGATGCTGATTTTAAATTAAATACTCATTTACATCCTTATCTTGGGGGATTTGGAAATGATGTGTTTTTTGATTTTGAATTATCAACTAAAAGCAATATAAATAATAAGAAAATTAGTTTTAGTTTAAATTTAAAGCCTCATCATGAAATTTCCTTACAAAAAAAAGAAAGAATATTTGGTATTCCTACACAAAAAAAATCTGGAAACTTAAATGTCTTCAAGTTGCAAGAAGTATACCAAAGCCATGGTGATTCTGTTGAGGAAATTTATAGGAAATTTGATAAAACTAGTTACTATTACATTGGTTCAATATCGGACATCATTAATAAATTAAACACTTCAGAAGAAGAATTTTATAGATTCTATTTTCGAAATTATTATAAGCCTATAGATTTTAACAAAAGGCCTCTAGCTAAATTAGATAGAGATATTTATAATAAATTGAAGATGATTTCAGAACAAACACTCCATGCTGATATAAAGGTTTAATTAGTGAACACATAGTTTTTATCTTAACAACTATTAATAGATATCACGAACACAGTTGTTTTACCATCAGAGAAAATTTCTAATTTCAAATTCTTTTTTTTTATCGATCTGTTACAATAACCGTAAATAAATACCTTTTATATAAATTTAAAGCATCAAACACAAATGGAAGTAATACAAAACGAATGGCTAAATAATTTTTTAAATGAATTAGAAAATACGAAAAATTTGAAATTAATATCTCCATTTATTACGGATAATATGGTTACTCATTTATTAAAAAATTGGCATGGAAATAAAATTCAAGTTATAACACGGTTCAATTTAAATGATTTTCGTTCAGGTGTATCTAGTCTCAAAGCATTAAAAAGATTAATTGAAAAAGGCGTAGAAATAAAGGGAATAAAAAATTTACATAGTAAAGCCTATATTTTTGATACAAAAAGTTTGATTATTACATCTGCTAATTTTACAAATGGGGGCTTCTTTACTAATTATGAATTAGGTATTAAGAATAAAGATGAAGAACAAATAAAAGAAGCTTTAAATTATTTTAATAAGTTATGGATAATTGATCAAAGTTTGTTAGACCTGAATATAGTTCTTGAATGGCAAAAAATTATTTCAGAAAATAGATTACCAACAAACATCCCTAAATTAAAAGATTTTGGAACTTCTATTGTTAGAAAAGTAATTGGGGATAAAAAACATTTTGTTAAATTTTATGGAACAGGTGATTATCGAGGGGAATGGGATTGGGAAATAAAAGATATAGTAAGAAGTACACATTGTCATTTTGCTTTAACATTCCCAAGTGCAATGGGAAGACCCAATAGATATAATGATGGAGATATTGTATATATGGCACATCTAATGAATGATAATGAATATGCAATATTTGGAAAAGCTATTGCAAAAAAGCATGACAGAATTAATGATATTGCAAGTGAAGAAGATATTAAACTGGTTTCTTGGAAACGTCACTACAATATTTATATAAGAATTCATTCAGCCGAGTTTTTAAATTCAACATTTTCAGCTACCCCAAAAATGGGAAGAATGATGAATGAATTAGGCTACGAGAGTTTTCGCTCTACCAAAAAAAGACATGATTTTGGTGAGGAAAACATCAACCCTAGGTTAGCTTTAAAGCAGAAACCAGATGTCGAGCTAAGTCAAGAAGGAGCTTTTTGGATTGAACAAAAATTTCAAGAAGCTAAAAATAAATACAGTACAGTTTCCCAAGCTTTTATTGACGGTTTGTATCAAGGCAGTCCTAAAATTTAAAAATCAATCTATTTAGAGACACTTGTGTCACCAAAATAAACATAAACACCTAATCCTCCAACCTCAAATAATTCCCATCAAAACTAATCACAACCTTTTCAAATTGTCCCAATACATTTTGCCCGATATTCCCAAAATTTACTTCCCCATAAACGCCGTAATCCTTTTGGTCGATTTCCATTTTTGGGAGTTGAATTAGTTTTTTCCCAAGATATATTTGCTGGTCTTTTAAAACTAAAACTTCTTTAGAAACAACTTCTGCACCAGCGCTGGAGGATTTAGTCGTTTCTAAAGTACCTATAAGGTCAAGGTCGGTTTTGAAGGTTTCGTAAAATGCTTTGTTAAAAAGACTTTCTTTTGCTCCGCTGTCAAAATTAAATGGCAGGGTTTTGCCTTTATACGTGAGCATTACAATCGCTCTGAGTTCGTCTACAAATAAGTTTTTTTCGGTTGTATTGGTCTCTAATTCTTTAGAAAACGTAAGTTTATCTTTTTCAATCGTAATCGTTCCTAACTCTTTTACTATAGGAAAACCAATAATACCGTTAATCACATAAGCGCCGTCTGCAAATGTAAAAGCCTTATCAGGATATACTAAAAACACCGCATTATGAATTTTCAATTCTCCTAAATTAATTTCGGGAGCAACGCCTATACGAACTTTGTTTTTTTGTCCCGTAAAACTCGCCACCGAAATATTATTATCCGGCAGAATTTTAACTCCCATTTTCTTCGCCGTACTTTCGGTAATACAGCTAATTCCTGCTCCGGTATCAAAAACAAAACTGGACTGCGTTTCATTTGCCTTAACTTCTGTTGTAATTAAACCTGCTTTGTCTTTTAGCGCAGCAACTGAAATTGTCGAAAATTTATCAATTATTTGTGCGCGTGTATTGCGTAAAGTCTGCCAGATTCGCTGTGTGTTTAATTCGTCCTGAAGTTCATCTTCTTTATAATGCTTTTGAAATTTAAGCGTCAAAACTTTAGAAGCCGTATAAGCCAAATTGTAATTAAAGAGTTTGATATAGTTGTCATTTTTCAGTTTCGCAAATTCGTAACTATTGGTCAGTTCATTGTTTTTCAAACTGTCTAGATACTGGTTTGACAATTTGGGTTTATTGCAGACATTGGCATATAAACCTTTATAGAAATAATAGTCTTTGCCTTTTTCCTTATTGTTCAAACTATCCATTTTAGCATACTGATGCTGTTTACTCAATTGTTTTAAACTAATGTTTGGGTTGGTTTGTCCTAATGCTATTTGCATTGTAAATAAAAGACAAAGTAAAAGTTTGTTAGAGTTCATTTGCCTGATTTTTTGAATGTTAAATATAGGGAATTTGTTTTGTTTCAGGTTTTAAGTTTCAAGTTTTCATAATCTTTGTCATTTCGACGGAGGAGAAATCGCACTCGTATGTCGACAAAGATTGGCGCTTATCTTTACGGAGTTTCTAGTGCGATTTCTCGTTCCTCGAAATGACAAGATTGCGTTGGAATTTGGAATTTTCAAATTGGGCTTTTTAATAAATGTCGCCAATCTTTGTAGAGTTTCTTGTGAAGATTTCTCGTTCCTCGAAATGACAAGATTATGCTTAAATTTTAAATTCCAATAACTAAAAATCCAAATTCCAAAAATCTGAATCTCAAAAATAAATTCCAACTCTCAAATCCTAAATTCAATACGAGCGATTGGAATTTGGAATTTAAAAATTGGAATTTAAAAAATAATCAACCTTTGCTTTTATTTATCTTCTGCCTCTAAAGCCTCCGCCGCCTCTAAAACCGCCTTGATGTTGGAAGTTTTGGAAATTTCGGGTTTGCGATTCTCCGCGGTCTCTGGATAATGCTGAGCGATCTAGATCATTTGTAATATCAGGACGGCCTGCTTCGCCAAGCGGTTTATTCGGTTGTCCGAGGATTTGGTCTGCTTTTGGGAAATTATCGTGTTGGGTTCTGTCGCCTAAACGGGTTTCGCCGCCTAAGTTTTGTTCCGGTTTCGGCAGATTATCATGCTGAATCTTCTCTCCTGCTCCATTTGCACCCAATCCCTGATTTGGTTTATTACGTTCAGCAGCTCCGCCAGATTTGTTTGTCGAACCTAAAGTTCCCGCTTGACTCCAGCCACCGTTTCCGTTATTATAATGACTCCAGTTTCCGTTAGCGTCTTTTTTATATACATGTCCATCGTGACCTGCGTATACATTATTATTGGTATGAATCGTGGTTCCTCCGCCTCTATTATGTGTAATTACACCTTTATTTCCTCCCGAAGTTTCATAACCAATTGCCGTTCCGCGTCGGGTTGTAACGTGTCCTGTCTGCACCCATTGATTGCCATTTGTAGCCGCAGAATGTCCCCATTGCGCATACGCATTATGTCCTTGATTGGTTCTGGCGTAATTTCCCGTCCACGGATTGTAAGTACTTGCCGCAGTTCGACCACCATACCAGCCCTGAACACTTGCAGAACGTCCGTATCTTCCTGTTGCGGGATTATACCAGGCCGAAGTTCCGGCAGCGCCATAAGGCCCGTAAACACGTCTTCCGACAGCATAACCGCCTGTCCACGGATTGTAAACTGCTCCTGCTCCATACGCATAAGGCCACGGACGGTAAATAGGGTATAATCCGCCATAATACACATAAGGCGGATAATACCATCCTGTGCCATACGTTAATATAGCACCTACTGTAGCACCAATAATAAAAGCACCTAAATATCCTGCTGTTGAACTGCTTTCGACAGTTGTATCGGTTGTGGTTTGCGTAACATAGGTTACATTATAAACCGGAGAACTCGGCGGAATGGTATAAATTTCTTTCGGAACAGAATCACAAGTTTTCCAAGGCCCGTTAGGACTTGTCGACATAAACCAAACGGCCTGAAAACACAAATAATACAAATCGCCTACTTTTATAATTTTCTCCTGCGTATTACTTGCATATTGCATTTTTGTACCTTCAATTGGTTTAAACTGAGGCGCTCCGTCATAGGTCACTTTTGCTTTAGCTTCGGCATCGGATTTCTTTAAAATTGCAGTTGTAGGAACTTGTGCCAGCATAACGGCATCTTTGGCTTCCTGCGTTCCGGGTACAGATGATAATACATTTGCTCGTGGGGAATCTTTAGGGATTTTAGCAAAATCAGCGGGAAGATTATTTCCGGCATACGTCCACGGTCCGCTTAATTCTTTCGATTTAAACCATCTTCCGGATAATAATACATAATATTGACCATCGCCTTCATCGGCAAAAACATCATTTTCGGTATTGTCAATGTATAATAATTTGGTTCCGTCTATTTTAATAAATTTAGGATTTCCGTTTACGGCAATCAATTCAGCAGGTTTATTGCTGTAGAAAACTTCAGGCGTAGTTCCGGTTGAAGGGGGCGGAATCATCTTTTTAACATCATCAAAATTTTGTCCCGAAGGCAGGTTAATTAACCCCGAAGGAAGTTTGGCAGTTTTAGTCCATTTTCCTTCTATTTTTTTAGACGTCAGCCAGACATTATCAGCCAATAAATAATAATCTTTAGAAGTTTTATCAAAAAACAAATCCCAGTTTGTATTGACCACATATTGTATATCTGTTTTTTCTACAGGTACTAAAACGGGTTCTCCCTGCACGATCAATAAAACAGCAGGATTGGTGCTGTAAAAAATTGCGGGAGGATCGTTCTTTGCTACAATTCCTTTTGCAGGACTTTTGGTTTGGCTTAAATCTGCCAAAATACGATCTACAGAAATTGGATCTCCGCTTTTAGGCAGTGTTTCTTTAAAGAGTTTTTCCATTTCTGGAACTTTCTTTTCGTCGAGAGCTGGAAAACGCACATCAGTTACCTGAAGGTTTTTAATATAAGCGCTTCGGTTGTCTTTATCTACCAAAGTTTCTGCTTTTAAAGAAGCTACACCTATAACTTGTTTTCCGTCTTTGGGAGTTAAAGAAAAAGCCAGTCGGGCTGTGATTTCTTTATAATCTTTCCAGTCATCTACCTGAGGCTGATAATAAACGAGTTTTGTACCGTTATTTTCAGCTTCGCGAGGCCAGCCGTTATCGGCAAACGTTGAATCTGCACTATCAGGTTTTACATCTTCAGAAATTAATTGATTTGGATCTTTATCTTTTTTGCAAGAGAACAAAATTGAACTCAGGCAAACTACAATTATTAGAAAAGCTTTTTTCATAAATTTAAAAGTTAGATTATTCATTAAAAATTTATTCTCTGGGGTATTCCTGTAAAATTGTTTCGAATAAAATTAAATCCATAGATCATATAAAACTATTATTCCTGCATTTAGTTGGTTTCAAATTCTAACTTGAAACCAAAAAAGAGATAAATAATCATCCTTTCTCCTTAGATTTAAAATTTATCTGAAAAAAAATTATAACCTAAAGTTTTGATCCAGCCCTTTAAAACCTATAATTATAAATTATTTTTATAAGTGCTAAAAATTATTAATTTGATTAATAAACATGATCGCCATAAATTTGTCTCATCAAAATCAAACAAATGATTTGATCATCTTAAAAAATAACTTTAAAAAATAGAAATTATGAAATTTACAAGAAGAGCAAACGCAAACTGGAAAGGTACTGGAATGGAAGGAAAAGGTACTATTAGTACTCAAAGCACAACTTTAGATAATGCACAATTATCTTTTAAAACTCGTTTCGAACAAGGTGTTGGAACAAACCCAGAAGAATTAATCGCAGCAGCACATTCAGGATGTTTCACCATGCAGTTAAGCTTTTTATTATCTGAAGCTGGTTTTGTTCCAGAAGATTTAGATACAACTGCTAAAGTAACTTTTGAAGACGGTACAATTACTTTAATTCAATTAGAGTTAACTGGAAAAGTTCCTGGAATTTCTGCAGAAGATTTTCAACAAGCAGCTCAAAAAGCAAAAGAAATTTGTCCGATTTCGAAATTATTGAACACTGAAATTACTTTGGCGATAACGTTGAACTAAATTCTAAATAATAAAATTTCAACACAATCTTGTCATTCTGAGGAACGAAGAATCTTCGTAAGTAACTCCGCTTGGTAAGCAGCCAATCTTTGTAGAGCTTCTTGTGAAGATTTCTCCTCCGTCGAAATGACAAGATTGTGTTGAGTTTTCAAATAAACAACACAACAATCTAAAATCTAAAATCAACAATCTAAAATTTTAAACATGAAAACAATTAAAAGCTTTTTAGCATTCGCAGCAATAATCTTTAGTTTAGTATTTACATCAGCAAATGTAAACGCACAAACTGCTCCACAAATTAAAAATGTAGTATTAGTACACGGCGCTTTCGCAGATGGTTCTGGATGGAAAGGTTTGTACCAAATTTTAACCAAAAAAGGATATAATGTAACAATTGTTCAAAATCCGTTAAGCTCTCTTGAAGATGATGTTAAAGCAACAAATTTAGCTCTTGACAAACAAGACGGGCCTACAATTTTAGTTGGACACTCTTGGGGTGGAACTGTAATTACTGAAGCTGGAAATCACCCAAAAGTTGCCGCTCTTGTTTATGTTGCTGCTTTACAACCTGATAACGGAGAAAACTCTATTCAATGGTTACAAACTGCGCCTCCTGCTCCAGAAAATGGTGTATTGCCTCCAGATGATAAAGGAATTGCTTATTATGATAAAGCTAAATTTCACGCTGGTTTTGCAGGTGATTTAAGTAAAAAAGATGCTGATTTTATGTTTGCTTCACAAGGTGCTTTTCACGCTCAAGGTTTTGGAACTCCAATTACTAAAGCGGCTTGGAGAACTAAACCATCTTACGGAATCGTAGCTACTGAAGATAAAAGTATCAATCCTGATATCGAACGCGCAATGTACAAACGTTCTAACACAAAAATTACAGAGATAAAAGGTAGCCATGTGGTTTTTATTTCTCAGCCGGCTAAAGTTGCTGATGTGATTATTGCAGCTTCGAAAAAGTAATAATTAATTTACTTTGAGCTGATGTTTAAACACATAGAAACATAGCTTATCATACTTTAAAAAAGGCGTTTCACTTGTATAAATGCACATAGCTATGTGTGTTAAAACAAGTGAAACGCCTTTATCTATAAAGAAAAGCTATGTTCCTATGTGTTAAAAACTGAAGCCTTATAATCGCAATAAGCATTTGAGTTTAAGAAACCTTACTAATCGCTTTTACAAAATACGGCGAATCGTTCCAGCGTATTTTTTTGTACGCAAAATCTTTTTTGAGTGCATCGGGAAGGCAGTTCCAAACGGCTTCGTTCATTTTTTCTAGTAATAATTTCTTCGAAAAAGAATCTGAAACTACTAAACTGATTTCCCTTACCGGAATGGGTTCTTTAAAAGGTTTAAAAAGCTGCGATTGTGCTTCGTTTAAAATAGAAAGCTGCGGAATAATCGCAAATCCTAAATGTGCACGAACAAGGTTTTTTAAGGTTTCTATTGAATTGATATCGTAGGTAAACTGTTCTTTAATTTTATCTGATGATTTTAATCCGCAGATATCCAGAAGCTGAGCGTTGTAACAATATTCGTGATGAAGCAGTAATAGTTCGGTTTTATCTCCGGGCTGAAGTTCGTAAAAATCTTCGTTTGCCATTGGATGTGATTCATTCAAATAGGCTACAAAAGGTTCTTTAAAAATAACATGTTCAATCAAGTTGGGATTTCCCGTTGGCGTTGCCATGATAGCTACATCAATCGCACCTATTTCCAGATCTCTCATTAAGTGTCCTGTATAACCTTCTTTAATGATAAAATGTACTTTTGGAGCAGCTTCTTTCATCGCATTTATAAACAACGGAATTAAATAAGGAGATAAAGTTGAAATAATGCCGAGTCTTAATTCTCCTTCTAAAAGATTCTTTTCATTAACTACAAAATCACGAATTTCATCGGCTTCACGAAGAATTTTTCTGGCTTTGTTGATTATTTCTGTTCCGAGGATTGTTGGTGTTAAAGGCACTTTATTTCGGTCAAAAATCTTAATTCCTATTTCTTCTTCGAGATTCTTTAACTGAATCGTTAATCCGGGCTGTGTCACCATACATACTTCTGCCGCTCTTGCAAAATGGCGTTCGTCGTCTAAAGCTACTATATATTTTAACTGCTGAATGGTCATTTTTTTAAGTTTCTAAGGTGCTGAGATGCTAAGGTACTAAGTTTTTTTTCTTTTTTTGTTCGAGAATAAACTTTGTCAAAGTTTTGAACTTTGACAAAGCTGTTACGGGTGAAAAATATTTGTAAAACTTTAACAATACTTTCAAAACCAAAAATATACACTTTATCGTACATATATAAAATGGTGTTAGAGAATGGGCGTAAATTCAAATGGTATTTGTTTTTGGAGCATATTGAGTTTATCATTTTTAAAACATCGTTTGATGTTCCACTTAATATTTTTAATCAAAAAAGCGATCCTAATAAGATCGCTTTTTCATTTTGTTTCTTTAGAAGAATCAAAGTCCGACTTTTCCTTCTGCCCAATAGGGCTGCGTATGAATGTTTTTGTTTGAAACGCCTTTTTCTCTCAATGCTTTTCTAAATGCCTGAATAGATTTGGCATTTCCCATTAAATAGAAATAACCTTTTTTCCATAATTCCCAGATTTCGGCATCTAAATTTTGAAGTGATTTTATCGCCGATTCGGCTTTATTGACAGATTTTGGAACAACATCTATAACTAGTCCAAGCTTTTTAGGAATTTCAATCGAAAGTTCGTCTAGTTCTAAAATACCTAAATAATTGTTTTCACTGCGGTTAATTTCATCTTTCATACTTTTAAAAACACTGATACAGGTTTCGTCTCCAAAAAAGAAATGGTATTGCGATTCTTTATTAAAAATCTTAAAACCTCTTGGCAGACCAACGGTAATTTGATCATTTGGTTTTAAATTATTTATAAATGCGCTTCCGGGTCCGTTGTGGTGAATATGGAAAATAACTTCAAATGTTCCGGTTTCACTATTCCATTTGCTTGGGGTATAATTTCGGTAATTGGTATCATCAATACGAATTACAATTGCTTGACCGATCTGGAATTTAACATGCGGAAAAGTACCTTTAAAATTAATTATTTTTATATTGGGACTTGGTGTTTCTATAGTTGCAACGTTTACTTTGCAGATTTTGTTTGCAAATGCCATTTCCATAAAATCACCAATAATTTTGGGCATTGAACTCATAATTTTCAGGTTTTAAAATTCAATTCAAAATTGAAAATAAAGCCCTAAAAAGGCATTGAATAATAAGTGGTGATGATTAGACTATTCGCGGAATTTTCTACGGAACGAAAGTGGTGTTTCTTTGGTGATTTTTTTAAACAATCTTGAAAAATAAGTATGATCTTCAAAACCAAGAGCAAAAGCAATTTCTTTTACTTCGCTTTCGGTATAATAAAGCAATCTCTGCGCTTCAATAATCATAGCATTTTGCAACCAATAAGTAACTGATTTACCCGAAGAAGCATTGACACAATCATTTAAATGTGAAGTTGTAATATTTAATTTCTTTGCAAAATAGGATGGACTTTCTAAAAAGGTACGATCTGAAATCAGCTTTTTGAAATTGTTATAAATTATTCCTGATTGGTTTTTAAGTTCCTTAATTTGGTTTTTTGAGTCTGAATAGATATTGGCCAAATTGTAAATCAAGGCATTAAAAAGACCGTTAATAATTTGGGTTTTATTTGGGTTTAAACTTTTAAAACTGCGATGTAGTAAATAAATGGTTTCTAAAAGTTCTTCTTTATATATTGGATCAATTGTATTTAGCTGTTCAGAAATTTTTAAATTCTGAAAAATTTCTATACAGTTATTAGGTATTAAAAATGGTGCTACGCCAATATAATACCCGGCTGCATCAATAGTACCATCTTGTCCGTGATGAATTTGAAGTGGTTTAATCATCAATACATTGGTTGCCTTTATTTCAATATCGATCATATCACATTGAAGTGTGGCCTGCCCTTTTGTTAGTACAAAAAATATATAAAAATCATCGCGATGTGCTTCTAATTTAGCATCAAAATTAGCCAAATCATCAGCAGAATGGTAGGCGATAAAAATACCTCCAACCGCTTCGGGACTTTGATTGTATATGGGTATTTTTTTCAATGACTGTGGTATTTGGAATGATTGATTACTTCTCTCCTTCGCTTTTCAACTGCAATGCACGTTGCAAAAAACTTTGATGCACAATTTTATTCTCAGCTTCATTAATAGCCTGAAGTAGATTATTTTGATTGTCGGCAATTTCACTTAAGGCTTTTTTCATAACATCCCAAACAGGCTTCATCTGCGCGATTAGTTCCTGTCCTTTTGCTGTAAGTTGAAGGAGTCTTTTTCGTTCGTCGATTTTATCTTTTTTAGAACGAATCAGTTTTTGTTTTTCCAGTTCTTTTAATAAACTTATGGTTGATGGATGTGTATAACCGATTTCATTGGCAATCTCCACTACGCTTAAAACCTCTTTATGATATAAAGTATAAATTACGGGAAACCATTTAGGTTCAAAATCAATTCCGTATGACTTATAAAATAAGGCACCGTCTTTTCGTAATTGCTCGCTCAATCGCTGCAATCGTGTAGAAAGGGCCAATATTCCTGATTCGTCTATAATGTTCATCTTTATTTCTTTAAAGTTAAATGACAGAATACATTGTCTGGTGCCATTAAAGGAAATGCTTTTGGAAGCTTTTCTTTGTCGATTCGCACGAAATCATTCTTTTCATAAAAACGTAATGCGGCTTCTAAAATTGAAACTGTTCCCAAATATAAATCATCGATTCCGTTTTCTTTGCAATAAGTTATTAATGTCTCTAATAATTTTTGGGCGATTGAAAATTCTTTTCCGCGAAATTCTTTCTTTACAAACATCTTTCTAATTGCTGCTTCAGTATCAGAAAATTTTACCAAAGCGATCGTTCCAACTAATTCTTCATTTATAAAAGCTCCCCAAAAACCTCCTCCGCTGGCATAATAAAAATCATTAATAGTAAGCAGATCCGGCTGGTCTTCGATAGTAATGGGAACATTAAATTCTTTTTGCTGAATGTTTAATATTAAATCAACAATAACATTTGAATACTGGTTTTCTACAAGTTTAATTTTTGGCTCCATGATATTTTATTTTTTGTATTACAAAACTACGTAGTTAAATACATAAATAAAAACATTTCTTCAATTTTATGATTTATTTTTTACTTTTGTTGTGCTATGCCACGAAGGCACTAAGGCGCTAAGTTTTTTAATGCCACATATTAAAGTATTAAAATGATCTTGTGAGATTTATACAAACTCAAAAAACTTAAAATTTCTTATATAACTTATATGGTTTAAAAAATATGGAGAGAAATCAAAAAGAGGAAGTTCAGGCGCTTCAGGATACTATATATGTTTTAGGAGGAAAATGGAAACTGCCTATTATAAATTCTATCTGTAATGGAAATTATAGATTTAAGGATATTAAGGAAAGTATTCCGGGAATTACTTCGCGAATGTTATCGAAGGAATTAAAAGATATGGAACTGAATAATTTGGTAAAAAGAACGGAAGATCGTGATGCAAAAGTTCCCATTCTTTATGAATCAACTTCTTATTGTCAATCCTTTGGCCCTATAATTTTAGAAATGATTAAATGGGGAATTTCACATCGAAATCATATTAAAAATAGAGAAGAAAAAGTTTAGAATGTTTCTTATACTATTAGAAATTTCAGAAATAATTGACAATTTAGATTTTCTCTAAAAAAATCATTTTTTATTTTTTTTCATAATCGAAAGATTTTCAAAGCATTAAATTATTTCCACGAAAATTATTCTAAAATTCCAGAAAATCATTAAAACTAAATTATCGATTTATTCGTAAGTACGAAAGATTAGATTTTAGTTGTAATCATTTATTTTCTATTAATTTTAAAAGATTGAAACGTGGATAGATTAAGCATCCAAAGATTAAAAAAGACTTTGTCATACCTTGAAAGTAAACAACGTGAACTGAAAAGGCAAAATAATACGGACACAAGAAGTATTGAATCGATGATAAAGTATTTAAAAAAAGATATGCTGGAGCAGTTTAATTTAACCAATTATGATATCTATATTAAGGAGGAAGCTAAAAACACTGAAATTTTTATTAAAAGTGTCAAAAATATAATAGACGAACATTCGTCTTGCGAAGCTTAAAATTTTGGAAATCACCTACTGAAGTTATTCTTCAAAACTATAAACCGCATCAATATCCACATCTAAGGATATTCTTTAAATAAACTGTCAGGAACTTTTTTCGAAACCTTAATAAATAAGGTAACGAGGATATAGTTCCTGACAGTTTTGTTTTATTTCTACTCTGAATCAGTATATTATACAATAATATTTTTTATTTACCTCGAAAAATTCTGACAAATATTTAATTTCTGTTTGTAAGCTTTTATTTATCTTTATTATATTCTTTAATAGCGAAGAAACTTACAAGCCGAAAAGTACAGGTTAAATCAATTTTGCTTTAACTCTTTATTACGCAAAAAAACCTTATAAAATTTACCTTACAAGCCTTTATACTAAAAGCAATTTCATGACAAGAAAAACCTGTTCTATGACATATTTTTCCCTGTTAACCTATTTGAAATCTAATTTTAATCCTGAATTAAAACCATAAAAGTTTAGGGATTCAATTTAAAAATGTAGGAACTATTTTTTTTAGCAAAATAATTTTCATTTAAAAATCAGGTATAAACACCTGCTTTAAAAATAGTTACATTCAAGTAACTTAGCGTTGTAATAAAAAACTGTCAGAGTATTTTTTAACCAAATCTGGCAAATTATTAATAAAACAAAAAACTAATATTAACTATTAAATTAAAAAATTATGAATGAACCTTTCTTAGGAGCAATTTTGGCTTTTGGATTTACTTTTAATCCTAGAGGCTGGCAAACTTGTAGTGGCCAATTAATATCAATAGCTCAAAACACTGCCCTTTTTTCATTATTGGGTACTACTTACGGAGGAAATGGACAAACTACTTTTGCTTTGCCAGATTTAAGAGGCCGCAGCATGGTTGGTGTTGGTAACGGGCCTGGCTTAACCCCTATTACTTATGGGCAAGTTGGTGGAACTGAAACTACTACATTAACTATAAACAATATGCCACAGCACAATCACCAACTTGTTCCTGGAGTTAATGCTGGTCAGGTAAATTTAGTTACTAGTGCTAGTGCGTATTCTAATGGTACTACCTCTAATGAAACCGACAGCGGTACTAACTTCTTGGGAGCTGCTGGGGCTACACCTGCTATTTATAGTGAGCCAACTGCAAATACAGTTAAAATTGGAGGTATAACTTCAAGTATATCTGGTTCTACATCTATAATAGGAGGTTCTCAGGCATTTAGCATTAGAGATCCATATTTGGGTATTAATCTTTGTATTGCTATGGAAGGAATTTTCCCTTCTCGTAACTAATATCAAATTATAAAAACAGAGGTATTCCTGCCTCTGTTTTTTTTAATCTAATTTTATGGATAACGACATCAAAATAGGAATTTTAATTCCAAAGTCACAACAGTATCCCGGCCTGGATAAAGATTTTATGCGAGGTTTAAAACTTAACAATCTCAAAACAAAATTTTTTGTCGAAAGTATTGGTATTGCTGCAGACGATAAAATAATAATTGAGAAAATTCAGAAATTAAATTTTCAGGAAGATGTATCTATTATTATAGGTTTTTTTGGTCATTATAATGTAGACGAAGTTTATAAATATGCTTCAAACAATGATATTTTATTAATAGCTGCAGATTTAGGAGCGACATTACCTTATGAAACTGTAACTCCAAAAGGGGTTTATATTAACTCATTTGGATTAACTGAATCTTGCTATCATTTAGGAAATTATCTAACAACAAGCAAAAAGTATAAAAAAATTGCCACTTCGACTTCGTTCTATGACTCTGGTTATGGTATGCTGAGTGCTATTGAATATGCATTTAAGGAAGATAGTAATTTTTCAGGACATTACATTACTCCTTTTGTACCAAGAGAAGATGAAGCCATATATATGGATCAGACTATTAATAATCAAGAACCTGATGCCGTTTTTGCATTTTACAGCGGTATATATGCCGAAGAAAATGCTGGTTTTGTAAGTAAAAATAAGATTACACAAAAATATCCTTTTTATGTAACTCCTTTTTTTATCAACGATAAAATATTAGAAAACTACAAAACCAATCCACATAATCTTTATGTAGTAAGTTCATGGATGCAAAATGATACTGAAACATTAGATTTCACCTCCGAATATCTAAAAACTTATTCAGAAAGTCCGTCTGTTTTTTCAATTTTAGGATATGAAAACGGACTGATATTAAAGAACGTTCTTCTAAATGCAAAAGACTTTAGTTTGAATTCTTTAATTGAAGAGATAAACAAATTAAATATTGTAGGTCCCAGAGGAGCTATTTGCTTTGACAAGGAAACAAACAGAACAATATTTAATCATTATATCTACGAATTAAATTTAGATTCCCTTAATAATATAAGCTTTAGGAAAATTGAGACATTGATAAATGACGGAAATTTTATTAAGGCTTTCACTTCATTTACAAAGCCTGATCAACAAGGCGGTTGGCAGAATGCTTATTTATGTCATTAACTAAAACGTATGTTATGAAAAAAAAATTACTCTTATTTATTATGCTCTTGTGCACATTTTTTGTGCAGCAAAAAGCAAATGCCCAACTGGGACCGGGAGATATAGCCTTTATTGGTTATAATACAAATCCTCTGGATGGTTTTTCTTTTATTGTTTTAAAAGATATACCAGCCGGAACAATTATTTATTTTAGTGAACGTGGATGGAATGGTACAACATGGAATGTTGGAAGTACTGAATCGCATCTTCAATGGACAGTACCTTCTTTAACCACAGTAGGAACTATTATTTCGGTAATGGAAACAGCTGCCGACACTTTTACTGTAACGGGTACCACGGGTATTGGTTATGCTCCTGGCTTTACTACAGGATTTAACCTTAATGGTGGTGATCAAATTTTAGCTTATCAATCATCTACAGGTGTTCAACCCGTGTTACCAGACCTTCCAACTTTTATAGCTGGTGTTCATGGTGATTACAATTCTGCTGATTATGACACAACAACTAAATGGAATCTAGCTGGTACAACAGGAGGTAATTCAAGTGCTTTACCGTCAGGATTAACTAATGGATCAACTTGTATTTCTTTATATCCGGCACCAGGTCCAGAATATCCAAATGCTAAATATAATGGTACGTTAACAGGGAATGTTACTACTTTATTAGGACTTATCAATGATACGGCAAACTGGACTAAAGATACTGGTACTACTCCAGCTAACTATCCTATAACTGCGGCTAGTTATCCAACTCCATCTATATCGACAACACCGCCGGTATTTACTTTGCAGCCAACTAGCAAAACTATTTGCCCTACTGCTAATACTTCATTTTCAGTTGCTGCAACTAATGCTACTAGCCTTCAATGGCAGGTTAATGATGGAAGTGGTTTTGTTAACGTTTCGAATGGTGGTGTTTACTCAATCGTAACTTCTATAGGTACTAGCAGTACCTCTACACTAACTATAACAGGTGCTACATCTGGAATGACTGCTTATATTTATCGATGTGTGGCTGGAGGAGCTTCTTCTGTAAATTCTTCTACTGCAACATTAACCGTTCCAACGGCACTTGGCAGTTCAATTTCATCACAAAGTAATGCGAGTACATACGGTGCTAATAATGGCTCGGCTACAATTGCTGTTACGGGCGGAACTACTCCTTATTTCTATTCATGGTCTCCATCTGGAGGAACAGCAGCTACTGCTTCTGGTCTTACTGCGGGGACTTATACAGTTACCATTACTGATAGTACTCCTAATGGAATCGGCGGCTGCTCTAAAACTCAGACTGTAACTATTACAGAACCTGCTGGGTCTATTGTATCAACAACATCATTGAGTGCTTTTACAAGCTGCAGTGGAGCTTCTACCGCACAGAGTTTCACGATAAGTGGTGGTGGTTTGACCTCATCATTGGACGTACTAGCTCCAACTGGTTTTGAAATTTCTACATCAGTAGCTGGTATTTACACCAACAATATTTCTTTTCCTAACGTAGGCGGTGTTGTAACAACTAAAACCATATATGCTCGTTTAGCGGCATCAGCTACAGGAACACCATCTGGAAACATTACTGTTTCTTCTACTGGTATAGCAACAAAAAATGTCGCTGTTACAGGAAGTATGAATACTATAGCTTTTACAGCTCAGCCATCTGCAAGTACAATTTGTGCAGGGGCTAATACGACTTTCTCAGCTACAGCTTCAAATGCTACAGGATATCAATGGCAAGTAGATCAGGGTGCTGGTTTTGCTAATATTTCAGCCTCTGCTCCATATTCTGGTACAACTACTGCAACATTAACTATTACTGGCGCAACTGCAGCATTAAATGGATATGTGTACAGAGTCATAGCAACAGGAACATGTCCATCTGCTACTTCAAACAACGCTGCCTTGACTATTAATACGGCTCCGGCTATTACAGCACAGCCATCTGCAAGTACAATTTGTGCAGGTGCTAATACTACTTTTTCTGCAACTGCCTCAGGTGCTACAGGTTATCAATGGCAGGTAGATCAGGGTGCTGGTTTTGCTAATGTTCCAGCTGCTGCACCATATTCTGGTACAACTAGTGCAACATTAACTATTACTGGTGCAACTGCGGGATTAAGCGGATATATCTACAGAGTTGTTGCTACAGGTACATGTACTCCTAATGCAACTTCAAATAGTGCGTCTTTAACGGTAAATCAAGCGCCAGCAATTACTGCGCAGCCATCTGCAAGTACAATTTGTGCAGGTGCTAATACTACTTTCTCTGCAACTGCATCAAATGCTACAGGTTATCAATGGCAGGTAGATCAGGGTGCTGGTTATTCTAATGTTCCAGCTGCTGCACCATATTCTGGTACAACTTCTGCAACACTAACTATCACAGGCGCAACTGCGGGATTAAACGGATACGTTTACAGAGTTGTTGCTACAGGTACATGTACTCCTAATGCGACTTCAAACGGTGTGGCTTTAGGTGTAAATCAAGCTCCGGCAATCACTGCTCAGCCATCTGCAAGTATAATTTGTGCAGGAGCTAATACCACTTTCTCTGCTACAGCTGCAAATGCTACAGGTTATCAATGGCAGGTAGATCAGGGTGCTGGTTTTTCTAATGTTCCAGCCGCTGCACCATATTCTGGTACAACTTCTGCGACATTAACTATCACTGGCGCAACTGCGGGATTAAATGGATATATATATAGAGTTGTTGCTACAGGTTTATGTACTCCTAATGCAACTTCAAATAGTGCATCTTTAACGGTAAATCAAGCTCCGGCAATCACTGCACAGCCAACTGATAGTTCTATTTGTTCTGGATCTAATACAACATTTAGTGCTGGAGTTTCTGATGCTACAGGATATGTATGGCAAGTAAACTCAGGAGCTGGATTTAGTAATGTTACAAGTGGTGCTCCTTACTCGGGAGAGACTACAGCAGCACTAACTATAACTGGCGCAACTGCTGCATTAAATAATTACCAATATCGTTTAATAGCAACTGGAAATTGTACTCCAGCTGCGGTTACAAATGCGGTAACATTACAAGTATCTGATATAACAGCTACCTCAACACAAGTGGATGTTGCTTGTAATGGAGATGCTAATGGTTCATTATCAGTAGTACCATCTGGAGGTGTAGGATCTTACACTTATCTTTGGTCAAATGCTGCTACATCTTCTTCTATTAGTAATTTAGCACCTGGAAATTATACTGTTAGTATAAAAGATGCTATTCTATGTGAAAAAATATTAAACTTTACTATAACAGAACCACCTGTATTAGTGGCTTCTCAGGGAACTATAAATAATGTAAGCTGTAACTCTGGAACAAATGGAACAGCAACAGTAGTAGTAACTGGAGGAACTCCTGGTTATACTTATTCATGGTCTCCTTCTGGAGGAACGGCAGCTACTGCTTCTAGTCTGGCTGCAGGAACTTATACAGTTACTGTTACCGACGCTAATGCATGTCAAACTACACAAAGTTTTACTATTACAGAACCAGCTGCTCTTGCGGTTGTACCATCACAAACTGATGTTTTATGTAACGGTGCTGCAACTGGATCTGCTAGTGTAGTCGTTTCAGGAGGAACTAGTGCTTACACTTATTCTTGGTCACCTTCTGGTGGAACGGCTGCAACTGCAAATGGTCTAACAGCGGGAACATATACTGTTACAGTTACTGATGCTAATAGCTGTCAGATAACACAAAGTTTTACTATTATAGAACCTTCTGCTCTAGTAGCATCACCAGTAGCACAAACTAATATAGCTTGCTTTGGTGGTAACACTGGATCTGCAAGCATAAGTGCAACAGGAGGATCTGGAGGATATACCTATTCTTGGTCTCCATCTGGAGGAACTGCCGCTACAGCTACAGGATTAACAGCTGGAACATATACTGTTACAGTTACTGATAGTAACTTATGTCAGGCAACTCAAAGTTTTACAATTACTGAACCTGCTGCTGCACTTACAGCTACTGCTGTCGGACAAACAGATGTTTCATGTAATGGAGGTGCAAATGGAACTGCTACAGTTTCTGTAAGCGGAGGAACTCCTGGATATTCTTATTCTTGGGCTCCAACCGGGGGAAATACGGCTAGTGCAAATGGACTATCGGCAGGAACGTATACTGCTACAATCACCGATGCAAATGGATGTCAAACTACTCAAAGCTTTACGATTACTGAACCTGCTGCTCTTGTAGCTAGTTTTGGTTCTCAAACTAATGTTTCTTGTAACGGTGGTACAAATGGTACTGCAACTGTAAATGTAACTGGTGGAACCGGAGCTTACACTTACTCATGGTCCCCTACCGGAGGAAATGCTGCTACTGCGTCTGGTTTAACACAAGGAACTTACACAGTTACTGTTACAGATGCTAATTCATGTCAAACTACACAAAGTTTTACTATTACTGAACCTGCAATTTTATCGTTAACATCATCACAAACGGATGTTCTGTGTAATGGCGGTGCAACAGGAACGGCTTCAGTAGTTGTATCTGGAGGTACAGCACCATATACTTATTTATGGTCACCTTCTGGAGGAACGGCTGCAACAGCAACTGGACTAGCAATTGGAAATTATAGTGTTTTAGTAACAGACTCTAATGGCTGTTCAATAACACAAAGTTTTACAATCACACAACCAAGCGCTTTATTTGCTACACAAAGTCAAATAAGTGCAACTTGTTCAACTGGTGGTCAGGCTTCGGTAAGCGTTAGCGGTGGTACAACTCCATATTCTTATTTATGGTCACCATCTGGTGATACAACTGCAATAGCAACCGGATTAACTGCCGGAGCTAATAGTGTTGTAGTTACTGATGCTAATGGTTGTACAATAACAAGAAACTTTACAATTACGACGACTAATACTTTAGTTGCAACTACTTCTCAAACGGATGTATTATGCTTTGGGGCTAATACAGGATCTGCTGCTGTAGTTCCAAGCGGAGCACCTGGGCCTTTTACTTACGTATGGTCACCATCTGGTGGAAATGCTGATACAGCAACTAATCTTACAGCTGGTAATTATTCTGTAACGATTACATCTGCTAACGGATGTTCTATTGTAAAAAACTTTACTATTACAGAACCAACTGAACTTATAGTAACTCCAAGTCCGCAAATAAATACTTCTTGTAATGGAGGAGCAAACGGATCTGCAACTGTTGTTGTTACAGGAGGAACCGGAGGTTATACATACTCTTGGGCTCCAACTGGAGGAAATAATGCAACTGCAAATGGTCTTTCTGCCGGAACATATACAGTAACTGTACAAGATGCTAACTTATGTACCAAAACTCAAAGTTTTACTATTACAGAACCAACTATTCTTGCTGCTACTACATCACAAACAGATGTTTCTTGCAACGGAGGAACTAACGGAACTGCTACAGTAAATGTAACTGGTGGAACTGGTGCCTATACATACACTTGGTCTCCTACTGGAGGAAATGCTGCAACTGCTTCTGGCCTTGTTGCTGGAACGTATACAGTAACAGTACAAGATGCAAACTTATGTCAAATAACTTCATCTGTTACTATTACAGAACCAGCTATTCTTGCCGCAACAGCATCTCAAACAGATGTTACTTGTAATGGATTAAACAACGGAACTGCTACAGTAATTCCAACTGGAGGTACAGCACCATATACTTATTCTTGGTCTCCTTCTGGAGGAACAGCAGCTACTGCTACTGGATTAAGTCCTGGAACTTACACTGCAACAATTACAGATGCTAATGGTTGTTTTACAACTCAATCTGTTACAATTACTGAACCTACTCTACTTACTTTAACTCCATCTCATACAGATGTTTCTTGTAATGGAGGGGCAAACGGAACTGCAACTATAACTCCTGCTGGAGGAACCGCTCCTTACACTTATTCTTGGAGTCCTTCTGGAGAAACTACTGCATTGATAAACAATCTTATTCCAGGAACTTACACTGTAACCGTTACAGATGCTAATGGTTGTGCTGCAACTGAATCTATTGTTATAACAGAACCAACTGCTATGACAACATCAGCAACACAAACAGATATTTCTTGTAATGGTGCAGCAAACGGAACTGCAACTGTAACTGTATCTGGAGGAACTGGAGCATATACTTACTCTTGGTCTCCTTATGGAGGAACTGCTCCAACTGCAACAGGTCTTGCCGCTGGACTTTTTACAGCAATCATTACTGATGCTAATGGATGTCAAACAATACAAACAGTAACAATCATTGAACCAGCTGTTCTTTCTGCAACAATATCTCAAACAGATGTTTCTTGCAACGGAGGAACTAACGGAACTGCAACTGTAACTGCAACTGGAGGTACAACACCATATACTTATTCTTGGTCACCATCAGGTGGAACGGCTGCAACAGCTTCTGGATTAAGTGCAGGAACTTATACCGTAACTGTTACAGATGCTAACGGATGTACTACAACACAATCTGTTACAATTACAGAACCTACAATCCTTACTGCAACTGCATCTCAGACTGATGTTTCTTGTAATGCAGGAACAAACGGAACTGCAACGGTAACTGCAACAGGAGGTACAACACCATATACTTATTCTTGGTCACCATCTGGAGGAACAGCTGCAACAGCTTCTGGATTAAGTGCAGGAACTTATACTGCAACCATTACAGATGCTAACGGATGTTTTATAACACAAACAGTAACAATTACTGAACCTTCTGCCCTTTCTGTAACATCATCTAAAACAGATGTTTCTTGCAACAGCGGAGCTAACGGATCTGCAACTGTAAATGTAACTGGAGGAACTCCTGGTTATACATACTCTTGGGCTCCATCTGGAGGAACAAATGCAACAGCAAATGGATTAAGTGCAGGAACTTATACTGCAACTATTACTGATGCTAACGGTTGTACTACAACTCAATCTGTAACTATTGCTGAACCTACAATCCTTGCTGCAACAACATCTCAAACAGATGTTTCTTGCAACGGAGGAACTAACGGAGTTGCAACAGTAACTACAACTGGAGGAACTGGAGCTTATACATACTCTTGGGCACCTTTTGGTGGAACAGCAGCAACTGCAACCGGATTAAGCGCAGGAACTTACACTGCTACAATTACAGACGCTAATGGTTGTTCTACAACACAATCTGTTACAATTACAGAGCCAGCAATTCTTACTGCAACAGCATCTAAAACAGATGTTTCTTGCAACGGAGGAACTAACGGAACTGCAACGGTAACTGCAATTGGAGGAACTGCACCATATACTTATTCTTGGTCACCTTCTGGAGGAACAGCTGCAACAGCTTCTGGTCTTGCTGCGGGAACTTATACTGCAACTATTACAGATGCTAACGGATGTACAACAACACAATCTGTTACAATTACAGAACCAACAATTCTTGCTGCAACAGCATCTAAAACAGATGTTTCTTGTAACGCAGGAACAAACGGAACTGCAACTATAACTGCAACTGGAGGAACAACACCATATACTTATTCTTGGTCACCTTCTGGAGGAACAGCTGCAACAGCAACTGGATTAAGCGCAGGAACTTATACTGCAACTATTACAGATGCTAACGGTTGTTTTACAACACAAACAGTAACAATTACTGAACCTTCTGCTCTTTCTGTAACATCATCTAAAATAGATGTTTCTTGTAACGGAGGAGCTAACGGATCTGCAACTGTAAATGTAACTGGAGGAACTGGAGGAACTGGAGCTTATACTTATTCTTGGGCACCATCAGGTGGAACAGCTGCAACTGCAACTGGATTAAGCGCAGGAACTTATACTGCAACTATTACAGATGCTAACGGTTGTACTACAACACAATCAGTAACTATTGCTGAACCAACAATCCTTTCTGCAACAGCATCTAAAACTGATGTTTCTTGCAACGGAGGAGCTAACGGATCTGCAACAGTAACTGCAACTGGAGGAACTGGAGCTTATACTTACTCTTGGTCACCATCAGGTGGAACAGCTGCAACAGCAACTGGATTAAGCGCAGGAACTTATACTGCAACTATTACAGATGCTAACGGTTGTACTGCAACACAATCAATTACTATTGCTCAACCAACAATTCTTGCTGCAACAATATCTAAAACAGATGTTTCTTGCAACGGAGGAACTAACGGAACTGCAACAGTAACTGCAACTGGAGGAACAGCTCCTTACACTTATTCTTGGTCACCTTCTGGTGGAACAGCTGCAACAGCAACAGGATTAAGCGCAGGAGTTTACACTGTAACAATTACAGATGCTAATGGATGTTTATTAACTCAAACAATAACTATTATTACAACTCCAGATGCAACAGCTCCAGTACCAACTGTAGCTAATCTTCCGGAAATAAGTAACTATTGTGCAGTTTCAGCATCGGATATTGCTATTCCAACTGCTACAGATAATTGTGCAGGAATTTTAAATGGAACTACAACAGATCCTTTAAGCTACAATGCTGTAGGAACTTATGTAATTACATGGACATACAATGACGGAAATGGAAACATTACGACACAGCCGCAAACAATAAAAGTACTTGCTTCTCCATTGAATGCTGTAACTTTTAGCGATGCTCAATTTACATACGATGGAAATGCTCATGCATTGCAAGTTGCGAATCTTCCAACAGGAGCAACTGTTACTTATTCTGCAAATAATACGTCAACAAATGCTGGTACATATGTAGTTACTGCTACAGTAACACCATCAGCTAGTGCGTCAAATTGTGCAGTAGTAACGCTAACAGCGAATCTTGTTATTAATAAAGCAGCACAGCAAATTACATTTAGTGCAATTCCGGTTAAAACACTTGGAGCAAATAATACCTTTAATTTAACAGCGACTTCAAATTCAAATTTAGCTGTTACTTACACATCAACATACACTACACCATTAGCTCCTGCAACAGTTTCTGCTACAGGCGTGGTAAATATGTTGAGATCTGGTGATGTATTAATTACGGCTCATCAGCCTGGAGATAGCAACTATCTTCCTGCAGCCGATGTTTCACAGTTGTTAGTTATCTTAAACAACAATATCGATGTTAAGAAAATCACTATCGGAACAAAAGTTTTTGATAACCCTGGAAAAACAATTTTTTATGTTCTGCCATGTGGAGAAACAAATCCAAATGTTTCTGTCTTAAATGAGTCAGGTGCAGTTATAACTCCTTCTAGTAATTTTACAATTCAAACTCCTAAACCAGGAATTTACAACCAGAATGTAACAATTACATCACAAGATGGAAGTTTATCAGCAACTTATTCTATCGTGGTTGTGAAACCGTTTAATTTCTTTGACATTGTTAAACAGAAATTTAATAACGTACTTCTTGTAAATAACAATCCACAGACAAATGGTGGTTATGAGTTTGCTTCTTACGAATGGTTCAAAAACGACGAACCAATAGGAACTGGACAGTATTATTCTGCAGGAAACAGTATTACTTCCCTATTAGATCCAACGGCAGATTATAGTGTAAAAATGACAACCAAAGATGGAAAAGTACTATATGTATGTGCTTCAAAAATCGCATTGACAAATACGCTGCTGGCTAAAGTTTATCCTAACCCAATTGAAATTGGAAAAGTAGTAACTGTTGAAGCAGATTTCCCTGAAGAAGAATTAGCGAAAATGCAAATTAGCCTTTACACTGTTACAGGTCAATTGGTAAAAACTGTACAATCATCTACAGCTAAAACTGAAATACAATTACCTCAAACAACTGAGAGCAATATGTACATGGTAGTTCTTGAAACGCCTAACATCAAAAAAACTTTCAAAGTAATTGTAAAATAAATAAACCCTGCCAGTACTAGATAAAAATAGTACTGGCATAATATAACTTAAGATGAAAAAAAATATTTACAGCTATATCACATCCATTGCCCTTTTTACGGCATTTTTAGCAGCGTCTTTAAATAGTTATGGCCAGGATAAAAAACAAGAATTTTCGATTTCTTTGGGAGGGCCATTTTCCTATATCGATTCTGATTCTTCAGGAAAAACAGTACCAGGAATTGGTGTTAGTGCAGGTCTTCGTTATTCTTATTATTTAAGCGAAAGTTTAAGTTTAGGAATTGGCGTTGAATATCAAACCTACAATTCAGATTTGAAATTCAGTTCCTTATACGGAGCATATGCCACAACTGACGCTGAAAATGAGAATTTCCAGTTTAGATACAGAGCTACAAATGTAAGAGAAGAACAAAAACTGGCTTATATCAATGTGCCAATTAATATTCAGTTTGAAACTCCGGGAACATCAAAATTATATGTTGCTGCAGGTGCTAAAATTGGTTTCGCTTCAAGCGGAAGTTATAAAACAACTTTTCAAAATCTAACTACAAGCGGTTACTATCCACAATACAATGTAGAGTTATTTAGTCCGGCTTTTGCAGGTTTTGCAAGTACAAACAATTTAGTAACCGGCGAGCAGGATCTTGATACAGAAGTTTCGTATTCAGCAACTTTTGAAACTGGCTTAAAACAAGAATTAGGCAATAGAAATTCTATATACATTGGTACCTATTTTGAGTACGGTTTAAACAATATCTATGATAAAACCGGAAACGGACAGCTTGTTAAATACAATGCAGAACAGCCAGTACAATTAGGATATGACACTTTACTCAATTCTCCTAACAGCTGCACAAGACTTGTTTCATACGGTCTTAAATTAAGATTTGCATTGCGATAATTAATTTTTGACCAAATAAAAAAAGCTATTCAGTATTTATTGAATAGCTTTTTTTTGTATTTTAAAGTCTAAGTTCCTAATTATTATCTTCTTTTCTTTTGCTGACCCGGAGCATAAGCTTTTGCACTTTTGCTGCCAGATGCTTTTTTAGCCTGCCCAGGAGGAACTTTTCCTGATGGTGAAGAAGAATTATGAACACTACAGCTTACAATACAGGCGATCAATAAAGTAAAAGAGAAAAATTTAATAAATTTTGCGATTTTCATTAGTTTGTTTTTTTATGTCCAAAAATACTATTTTGAATATTAAAAAACTTTATAATCATTATAAACAACAAAAAACCTGTAACAGACAATTCGTCACAGGTTTTTAAATCTATAATACTATATTCTACTTTTTAACAGAATCTGTTGCAATAGTTCTAACCGTATCATTTGTAACTGTATCAACATCTGGTCCTACAGTATCAATAATAGCTTCGGTCGAATCTATACTGCTTTGTGACTCTATCGTCGGTTCATTCTTCTTACACGAAAATGCCAATCCCGTTAACAAGATCAACATTGCAATTTTAATTTTTAATATCGTTTTCATAATTATATTCTTTTTGTTTGTATTCGTTTTAATATCTTCAAATTTAACTTTCTGAATATCAAACCTATTACATAATTACAGCTATCATTTATATGAATCAAAGAAATCGATATAAAACTCTTATAAATTTGGTTTTTAAGTCCTAAAAATGCTATTCCTCATACATTTCCATCCAAAGACGCGTTTCTTCAAGATCAAGTTCTTTTTCTATTTTCCTAAAAATCTCTTCGTTTACAGAACCTGCTTTATGCATAACTTCGAGTTTACCGCGCTCAACATTCAAAAGATCAATTTGAATTTTGGTAAAATCATTAAATATTTCATTTCCAAAGACTTTTCCGTTTCCAAAAAAGTTCGCCGGAAGTTCCGTTTTCTGCAAACGATTAAATTTTACTTCATATTTACTTTTAATATTATGCAGTAATTCATCATCCAGCAATGATAAATTATCTTCGATATGTGCAATGGTTTCAGAAACAATAATATTTCGAACATCATATTCCTCTGCCAAAATAGAATAACGCTCAATTTTAAGTTTTTTAATAAGCCACGGAAGCGTAAGCCCCTGAATAACCAAAGTGGAAAGAATCACACAAAAAACCAAATAAATAATCAGGTTTCTTAGAGGAAATTCTTCCGTTTTATTCAGCATTAACGGAAGTGCCAAAGCAGCAGCCATCGAAACCACGCCGCGCATTCCCGACCATCCAAAAACAATCATGTTTCGATAATCAAATTCTTCCTTCATTCGGATTTTTTTACTAAGCATCCTCGGAATCATTGTTGCCGGAATTACCCATAAAAAACGAACGACAATCACAACAATACTAATTACAGCTCCCCAAATAAATAAAGAATCTCCAGAATAATTGCTGATTCCTTCAATAATTTGTCGCAGCTGCAATCCAATTAAAATGAAAATTAAACCGTTTAGAATATTACTCAAAACATCCCATATCGTATTGGTCATGATTCGGCTTTCATGAGAAAAAATAGTACCAGATCTTGCGGCCAAAAAAAGTCCGGTAGTTACAACTGCCAAAACTCCCGATCCATGAAAATGTTCCGCAATCAAATAAGATGAAAAAGGTGTCAATAACGTAAGTGTTACCTCAATAATGTCATCGCAAACAAATCTTTTATGGATATAATACATTATAAAACCAATAGCCAAACCTATTGCAATCCCTAAAACCGACATCAAAACAAAGTTTAATCCAGCCTGCCACAAAACAAAATTCCCTGCTGTAATTGCAGTTAAAGCATATTTATAAGCCACAAGACCGCTGGCATCATTCACCAAACTCTCCCCTTCCAAAATGGCAATTAATCTTGGATGAAGACCTAAGCCTTTAGTAATAGACGTTGCAGAAACTGCATCTGGAGGGGAAACAATAGCGCCAAGTAAAAAAGCTAACGGCCAGGAAATATCATCTATAAGCCAGTGTGCCACAACAGCAACCAATCCTGTAGTAAAAAAAACCAACCCAACAGCTGCCAAAGTTATCGGGCGGATTGTCTGTTTAAATTCAGACCAGCTTGTATGCCATGCGGCATGATACAAAAGCGGCGGAAGAAATATAATAAAAACAACTTCGGGGCTCAACGCGATAACAGGCAATCCCGGAAAAACACTAATAATAACACCACAAAGTACCAGTACAATTGGTATTGGAAAATTATACCTTTTACTTATTAAACTAAGAAAAGCTACGCCAAAAAGTAACATTATAATTACTGTGATATTTTCCATTTACTGCGGGTATTTATTTGTTTTGGATGATAATTTGTGGCTACTAAATTAATATTTTATGATAATTAAATTAGAATATCACCGAAAAAATTACAGCTTACTATTCATACAAATATCAAAAATAATTACTTAAAAAGATGACGTTTTATCCACTCAAATAGTTAAAAACAACGATTCAAATTCCATTTAACATATTCTGTTTTAAATGATAGAAAAAATTTAAAAATGGTCAGTTTTAATTTCTACATTTGCACTGTTTTTATTTAGTCTAAATAATATAAATTAAAATCAACCAATAAAACCATGAATCTTAAAAATCAAAGAATTACCAAATTCGCATTATTACTATCCCTGTTCTTTTCGGTACTGATCGTTCAGGCACAGCAAAACAATGGAAAAATAAAAGGAACCATTACAACTTCAGATGGTGATCCTGCATCGTTTGTAAACGTTATTTTAAAAAATACAAAATTCGGTGTCTTTACCAATGAAGACGGCGTTTTTGAATTTAATAGAATAAAACCGGGAACTTATACGGCTCAAATTTCTCTTACCGGGTATGAAACCCTTGAAGAACAAGTTACCGTTACAGAAAACACCACTACTCCACTCAACCTACAATTGAAAGTTTCTAATAAAGAACTTCAGGAAGTAATTGTGACCAATGATAAAAAGAAAATATCTTCAAAAGAAAGTGTTTACGTAGCAAGAATGCCCCTTAAAAACTTAGAAAATCCGCAAGTATATTCGGTTATAAATTCAAAAATAATCGATCAGCAGGTTTTAACCAATTTTGATGATGCCTTAAAAAGTGCTGCCGGAGTTGTTTCAGGAGGATCTGAACCTGGTGTAAGATCGTATTCTTATTTGAGAGGATTTGACGATCAGGCTTTTTACAGAGATGGAAAAATGCTTGGAAACTGGACTGAAAATGATATGGCAAATATCGAAAACATTGAGGTTATTAAAGGACCGTCTGGAACTTTATTTGGCGGACACGGACGTGCAAACTATGGCGGAATCATTAATCGTATTACTAAAAAACCATACGCATCTTTTGGCGGAAATATCAACTACATTACCGGAAGTTACGGTTATAATCGCTTAACAGCCGATATTAATAGTCCGTTAAGTAAAGACTCTACATTTTTAGGCCGAGTAAATACAGCTTACAGAAAAGAAAAAAGTTTTCAGGATTATGGCTGGGCCGAAAGTTTTTTTGTCGCACCGGCTTTTACATACAAAGCGAGCGAAAGACTTCAGTTTATTGTTGAGGCTGATATTTATAAAATCAACGGTGCCGGACGTCCCTATTTAAGTGCTGACGGAATCACGAATGTAAGTGAATTAGATCCTGTTCGTAAATTATCATTTAGCAGTAACGAAATTACATTCGAAAAAGCTTCTACAATTTTCTCTGTTGATGCGCTATATAAATTAAGCGATCAATGGACTTCTACAACTTCTTTTGGGCATTCATACAGCTTATATGCGCCAAATTATGTCAACGCTGCTATAACTGGACAGCAGGTAGCCAGAAGCATTGGTTCTGCTCGTTACGATATTGATTTTACAACCATTCAGCAATATTTAAACGGAGATTTCAAAATTGGAAAAATGCGCAACCGTCTTTTAGTTGGAGTTGACTATTTAAGAGATGACGAAATTTATGTTGGAGGTTCTGCTAATTATGATACATTTAATTACACGACTGTTGCTCCTTACATGTCAAAACAAGATTTCGACAAAGCCATTCAAACCAATCCGTCTTGGAATGGCGGGTATGTAAACGATCGTTACAGTATTTATTTCTCTAATGTTTTAGACATTTTACCGCAATTACATTTAATGACAAGTTTGCGTTACGAATATTCTAAAGAAATGTCGCCAAGTGCCACCGTACCAAATGCAGAAGATCCTGATTTTTCTTTCGATCAAGGCGCGTGGACTCCAAAATTTGGATTAGTTTATGAAATTCTCCCAGAACAATTGGCAGTATTTGGAAATTATTTAGGTGGAAATAAAAACATCAACAGTTTCTTGAAAGATGATGGAACTGGAAACGGAACAATGCAAAAAGCCGATCCTGAAAAAGCAACACAATGGGAACTCGGATTTAAATCAAGTTTATTCCAAAACCGTTTGACTTTAATGGCAAGTTATTTTGATATCAAAGTAGATAATAAATTGAGAATGGATCCAAACAATCAATTGTTTAGTTTACAAGACGGAACTCAGAAAAACAAAGGTTTTGAATTGGAGTTATTCGCAAATCCATTTGCAGGATTTGATATTATGCTAGGATATGCTAATCTTGACGCTACTTTCTTAAACGGAACCGATGCCGGAAAACACGTAGCTTACACGCCAAAAAACACTATAAATTATTGGTTAAGTTATACCGTTAAACAAGGTAATGCAAAAGGTTTAGGAATTGGTTTTGGAGGAAATTACAGAGGTGATAGTTTCTTAAGCTCTTCAAATACAGTAACAATTTCAAAAGTTCATACTTTAAACGCCTCTCTGTTTTATGAGCAGGCAAGATATAGAATTGCTATTAAAGCAGATAATCTAACCGACAAAGTATATTGGGGAGATTTCTTCAATCCGCAGTCACCAAGAACTGTAAAAGCATCTTTGCTTGTGAAGTTCTAATATTAGTTGTTTGTTGTGAAAACCTCCGGAGTCATTGATTTTGGAGGTTTTTAATTTTATAATAATCTAAATTTAAAATTTATTTTTTAAACACATAGAGACATAGATTTTATTTCGTTTAAAAGAGTTGAAAAAAAATCTAGATTTTTGATTTTTACACATAGCTATGTGCGTTTAAACAAATGAAATGCCTTTTATGGACAAAGAAAATCTATGTCTCTATGTGTTTAAAAAAATCTGCCTTAATCTGCGAAATCTGCGTGAAACAACTTTTCAAGTTCATAATAAAAAAAGCCGAATCTAAAATAATTCGGCTTTTGTTTTTTTTACGATTCACAACTGCTGCAAGTAACCAAACTTGTCACCAATTCTTTAGAAACACTTTGGCTTCTTTGGTAATACAAACTTTTTACACCCAGCTGCCAAGCTTCAATCATTAAACGGTTTACTTCTTTAACTGGCAATTCAGCCGGAATATTAAGATTTAAACTCTGTCCCTGATCTACAAATTTCTGACGAATTCCTGCCTGCTGTACAATTTCCAGCTGACTGATTTCTTTAAACGTTTTAAAAACATCTTTTTCAGTTTGAGATAGCTGAGACATATGCTGAACACTTCCACCATTTAGCATAATTTCTCTCCAAACTTCTTCATTATCCAAGCCTTTTTCTTCAAGCAGTTTTTTCAGGTATTTATTTTTACGCATAAAATTACCTTTACTCAAACCAGCTTTATAGTAATTACTGCTAAAAGGCTCAATTCCCGGAGAAGTCTGACCTAAAATTGCCGAAGATGAAGTCGTTGGCGCGATTGCCATTGTTGTCGTATTACGTCTTCCGTAACCTTTTAGCAATTCTGGTTCACCATAAATTCTGGCTAATTCCTGAGTTGCTTTATCAGCCTTATCGCTTATATGTTTAAAAATTTCTGTCGTTTTCAATTTAGCTTCCATTCCTTCAAACGGAATCATATTTTTCTGCAAATAAGAATGCCATCCTAAAACACCTAAACCTAATGCACGGTGTCTTTTAGCAAATTTATTCGCTGCAGAAAGATAATAGTTCCCTTCTGTTTTTTCGATGAATTCCTGTAATACCGCATCAAGGAAAAAGATAGCCAGTTTTACCGCTTCTGTATCTTTCCATTCTTCATAAAGCTCTAAATTCATTGAAGATAAACAGCAAATAAACGATTCGTCCTGACTTGACGGAAGCATAATTTCACTACATAAATTACTCGCATTGATTCTCAGATTTTGATCTTTGTAAACCTGTGGCTTGCTTTTATTTACGTTATCGCTGAAAAAAATATAAGGCAGTCCTTTTTGTTGACGGCTTTCTAAAACCTTTGCCCAAATTTGTCTTTTATCATTATCACCGTCAATCATTTCCTGCATCCAGTAATCAGGAACACAGATTCCGGTAAACAAATTCTGAATTGGGTTTCCGATACTTTTAATTTTCAAAAATTCTTCAATATCCGGATGGTCGATATCTAAATATGCAGCAAATGCGCCGCGACGAACTCCGCCTTGCGAAATCGTGTCCATAGCTGTATCAAAAAGTTTCATGAAACTTACCGCTCCACTACTCTTTCCGTTGTCTGTTACTGCACTTCCGCGTTCACGTAATTCCCCAAAATAACCAGATGTTCCACCGCCTATTTTAGTCTGCATGATCACTTCGCCCAGTTTATGTGTAATTCCTTCAATCTTATCCGGAACGTGTACGTTAAAACAAGAAATAGGTAAACCTCTTTCGGTTCCCATATTCGCCCAAACCGGCGAGCTGATACTCATCCAGCCGCGTTCAATCATTTCTACAAAAGACTCTTTTAATTCCGGTTTATATAATCTTCTTGCGGCAGCGGTACAAATTCTGTCAATTGCACCTTCTACCGTTTCACCTTTTAAAAGATAACCGCGGTTTAAAATTTGTTCACTCTCAGAGTTCTTCCACCACATTTTGGTTCCTGCTTCATTTTGCGGAAGACTATTAACTTCATTTGTATCTATTGTACTCATACTGTTTTGCTTTTAGAAAAGATCGTTTGCCGTAATACTTTTATCGTGTTTGGTATATTCTACAGGACGTTTTGCGAAAAAATCATCCAGACTGTTTGCAAAAACTTCTTCTTCAAACCAAGCCAAAGCTTTGTAATCGTCAATATTAACATTGAAAATTGTTGGAATTCCAATTTGTTTTAAGCTTTCATCAAGTCTAAATTTCATAAAATTCACCAAATCACCTTTTTTAATACTTTCTATTTCACCTTCTTCAAATATCCAGTCTAATATGTCTGATTCAACTGCAATAGAATCCTTAACCGTTTCTCTAATTAATTCTAAAGTATCAGCATCAAAATAATCCGGAAATTCTTCTCTTATTTTATTGATGATGAAAATTCCGCCATTAGCATGAATCTGCTCATCGATAGAAGTCCACGCAATAATGTTACTCACATTTTTCATGTAACCTTTAAATCTTGTAAAAGAAAGCAGAATAGCAAACTGGCTGAAAAGCGAAACATTTTCAATTAGAATACTGAATAAAATCAGCGAAACCATATATTTTCTGTTATCCTGAGAGCGTGTATCTTTTAAAACATTAGAAAGATAATCAACACGTCTGCGAATAACCGGAACGTCCAAAAGTTTTTCAAATTCATCGTTGTAACCTAATACTTCAAGAAGACGTGAATAAGCTTCAGAATGTCTGAATTCACACTCTGCAAAAGTGGTTCCTAAACCATTAAATTCAGGTTTTGGAAAGTGCTCATAGATGTTTCCCCAAAAACTTTTTACAGCTACCTCAATCTGTGCAATTGCCAGTAAACTATTCTTTACTGCAGTTTTTTCTGCCAATGTTAAATGAGCATGAAAATCCTGAGTATCAGCAGTAAAATCAACTTCTGTATGAACCCAATACGCTTTATTTATCGCTTCTGTAAATTGCAAAACCTCTGGGTATTCAAAAGGTTTATAATTGACTCTTTTATCAAATATAGACATATATATAGTATTTAACGGTGACTAAATAAGAATAGAAAATTAACAGGATTTGAGGTGGGGAACTGCGTTTTCTATACATACAAAATTAACCCACGATTCTCCTTTAGACTAGGTTTTGATGTTAAAAATCCGAACAATTATCAACAGGAAAAAATCAGGCTGAAAACCATTAAAAAAACAATTTATTAACAAGCACATAATTTTTCGTAGTTGCCGAAATACCAGTTATTTAAACTGGATCTAAATAAACTTGTCAACATAAAAAATGAAAAAAATCCGGAGAATGAAAAAACAGTTATTAACATCCAAAGTTCAAATTTGGACTTTTTTGATTCGATTTTGAGTAAAAGTAAACGTCAAATTTCCTCTTAAAAAAACTTTCATCTGATAGAAAATAAAATCTAAAATTTAGAAAATGTTCTACTTTTATAAATATTAAAAAACTAATTATCAGATATTTAAATTTTAAAATACTAAAAAACATTAAACACTTATTAAACCAAAACATAAAACCGCTGTCTTACAATTTTGAAAAATAGCTGTTACAGAAAAAAGATAATTGAAAACTTAGGATTAGATTAAAATTCATTAGAATTAAACTTTTAAAAGCAATAAAACTTGCTATAAAAATATTAATCTTTACATTTGTCATTATTTTGATTTATTCTAAATAGACTTTAATCTCATCTATAATTTTTGGAACAAGAACTCCAATAAACAACATAACAAAATATGAAAAAGAATCTTTTTATTTCTTTAGCATTTGCAGCTGTTTCATTTGTTAATGCACAGCAAAAAAATACACTTTTAGAAGCATCATTCTGGAAAACGTCTCCAAATGTCGAAACAGTAAAAGCAGAAATAGCAAAAGGAAATAATCCGGCAGAAGCTAACATAAATGCTTTTGATGTTACTACACTGGCAATCAACAACGATGCACCAAATGAAACAATCAAATTTTTAATCGATCAGCCTGGAAATTCTATAACAAAATTAACGCACGACAATCGTATTTATTTACATTGGGCCGCTTACAGAGGAAATACAGAATTAGTACAATATCTTATAAGTAAAGGTTCTGATGTTAATTTTGAAGACAGCCACGGTACAGCTCCAGCAGATTTTGCAGCTTCAAACGGACAAGCAAATCCTGCTTTATATGAAGCTTTCTTTAAAGCCGGAATCGATCCGAAGAAAAAATATGCAAACGGAGCGAACTTATTGCTTTTGGCTATTTCTTCTGATAAGGATTTAAAAGCTGCTGAATATTTTTCTACAAAAGGATTATCTCTTAAAGATGTAGATAATGACGGAAATACTGCTTTTACCTATGCAGCAAGATCTGGAAACATTCCTTTCCTGAAAAAACTTCTTGAAAAAGGAATAAAACCAAATGATAATGCTCTTTTTACGGCAGCACAAGGAAGCCGCAGAGAAACGAATACAATTGAAACTTATAAATATTTAGTTGAAGAAGTAAAACTAAAAGCAAATGCACAAAATAAAGCAGGGCAAAATGTATTGCATATTTTAGCAGGAAAACCAAACCAAGCTGAAATCGTTACATACTTTTTAAGCAAAGGTACTGATGCAAATAAAGCTGATAAAGAAGGAAATACACCTTTGATGGCTGCAGCTTCGGCTAAAGAAACTGCGGTTTTAGAAATTTTACTTCCAGTTACAAAAAACGTTAATGCCCAAAACTTAAAAGGAGAATCGGCTTTGACAAATGCCGTACGAACTGGAACTCCAGAAACTGTAGCTTTACTTTTAAACAAAGGTGCCGATGTGAATGTAAAAGATAAAGACGGAAACAATTTAGGTGTTTATTTGGTTCAATCATACAAACCTGCCGGAAAAGAAACTACTGCTGATCCTTTTGATGCAAAAGCAAAATTACTTCAGGATAAAGGTTTAAACTTAGCAGCAGCTCAAAAAGATGGAAATACTTTGTATCATTTAGCAATTACAAAAAATGACATAACACTTCTTAAAAAAATAACGGATTTAAAAGTAGATATAAATGCTAAAAACAAAGATGGTTTAACAGCTTTGCACAGAGCAGCAATGACGTCTAAAGATGATGCTGTTTTAAAATACCTTATTTCTGCCGGAGCAAAAAAAGACATCAACACAGAATTTGATGAAACAGCTTATGCACTGGCTAAAGAAAATGAACTGCTTACAAAAAACAACGTATCAATTGACTTTTTAAAATAGGTCTTAAAATTCCAAAAATAAAATTCCAAATTCCAATTAAAAAATGAAATCAATATTCAAAATTGCACTTACAAGTGCTCTTATCTTTCTTGTTGCTCTTCAAGCAAATGCACAATCTAGCAAATACAAATGCATGCTTCAAATGACAAATTATATGGGAGAAGGTGCATATATCGTAGTTTCGCTTATTAACCCAACTGGTGGATACGAAAAAACGCTTTATGTAATGGGTGATGACAAAAAATGGTACAAATCTTTAAAAGAATGGAATAAATTCCACGCTCAAAAAGGAGAAGATATTAGTGCAAAAACAGGCGCATCTGTAACTGGAGGCGATCGCAGTGTGACGACAATAGAAATCGAAGATTCGAAAATTAATAAAGGTTACAAATTACGTTTTGAAACTGCTGTTGAAGATCAAAAATATTACGTAAGCGATCTTGAAATTCCGCTTTCAACAGAAGGACTTGCTGATAAAACAGATGGAAAAGGTTACATCAAATATGTACGACTAAACAAAATATAATTTTTTAGTAATTATTTCTTAACCTCATAATAAGCATGAAATTTATTTTTTCTGCTTAATCTTGAATTCAGGCTTTGTCAAAGTTTTTAATTTTGGCAAAGCTTTAAACATTTTATTACATTTCTAGAATACACTAAATGACTCTTTCTTTCTGGCGTTACGCACATTTGGCTTTGGCCTTATTTTCTTCGATATTTCTGCTTTTAGCATCTGTTACCGGAATCATTTTGGCTGTCGATGCCGTACAGGAAAAAACACTTCCATATAAAGCAGCCAATTTTGATAAAATAACATTGGGAGAAACCCTGCCAATAGTAAAGAAAGAATATTCAGAAATTACAGAATTAAGTATCGATTACAATCAGTTTGTAACGTTGCAGGCAATTGATGCTGATGGAAATGACATTCATGCATACATTGATCCCAAAACGGGAAAAACATTAGGAAAACCTGAAAAAAAGAGCGAATTTATTCAATGGATAACCGGTTTTCACCGTTCGTTGTTTCTTCATGAAATCGGACGTTTTTTTGTGGGCGTAATCTCTTTTTGCTTATTATTAATTTCGATTTCGGGTTTTGTATTGGTTTTGAAAAGACAAAGAGGAATCCGTAATTTCTTTTCAAAAGTCATAAAAGAATATTTTGCACAATATTATCATGTTCTTTTTGGACGTTTGGCTTTAATTCCGATTTTCATTATTGCGCTTACCGGAACGTATTTATCACTTGAAAGATTCAACTTTTTTATGGGTGAAGAAAAAGCGAAACCTGTAAAAACAGAACTTTCGGCAGAAGCCAAAAAAACTTCCGTATTTAAAACTATACTGCTTTCTGACGTAAAAAAAATCGAATTTCCTTTTACTGATGATCCTGAAGAATATTATATCATTGAACTTAAAGATCGTGAAATTGAAGTAAATCAGGTTGATGGAACTTTGATTTCTGAAAAGCTTTCGCCAAAGACAATTCAGTTTGCCGCTTTAAGCCTTGACCTTCATACAGGAAGAATTAACGGAATCTGGGCGGTTATTTTAGCCATTGCCTGTATCAATATCCTTTTCTTTATTTATTCGGGTTTTGCGATTACTTTAAAAAGAAGATCTAGCCGAATTAAAAATAAATTCAAAGCCAATGAAAGCAAGTACATTCTTTTAGTTGGTTCTGAAAATGGAAGTTCTTTTAGATTTGCCAATGCTATTTTGAAACAATTAATCGGACACGGAAAAAAAGCTTTTATTGCCGAATTAAACAGTTTTTCGGTTTACCCGAAAGCAGAACATATCATTGTTTTTTCGTCAACACACGGCTTAGGAGATGCACCTTCTAACGGAACAAAATTTAAAGCACTTTTACAGAAACAAAATCAGGAACAGAAAATTAAATTCTCTGTCGTTGGTTTTGGTTCAAAATCATATCCTGATTTCTGCCAATTTGCAATTGAAATTGACCAGCTTTTGGAAACTCAAAGTTGGGCAGAACGCTTTTTAGATTTACAGACTGTTAACGATAAATCGGCAATAGAATTTGTTGAATGGGTTAAGTTATGGAGTGCCAAAGCTCAAATTCCGCTTGCCACTACTCCATCTTTATACAATCATGTTCCAAAAGGCTTACAGAAATTAATGGTTTTAGATAAAACGCCAATTTCTGATACAGAACATACTTTTATATTGACTTTACGCGCCAATAGCAGAACGAAATTTGCTTCGGGTGATTTACTGGCTATTTATCCGGTAAATGATTCGAGAGAACGTCTTTATTCTATCGGAAATCATTCTGGAAATGTACAGTTGGTTGTAAAACTGCATCCAAACGGATTAGGTTCTGGATTTCTAAATAATCTAGAAATTGGAGATACAATTAAAGCCAGAATTATCAATAATAAAACTTTTCATTTTCCGAATAAAGCTCCAAAAGTGGCTTTCATTTCTAACGGAACCGGAATCGCGCCTTTCTTAGGAATGATTGAACAAAATAGTGCTAAGAAAGAAATACAATTGTACAGCGGATTTAGAATGGAAACGCCAACGCTTCAGGCTTATAAAAAGTTTGCCGGAATAATGATTCAAAAGGAACATTTGGATAATTTTCACGTTGCTTTATCGCGCGAAGCAGAACATATTTATGTAATGGATTTGATAAAAAGAGATACTGCTTTTTTTATTGATTTATTGAAACAAGGCGGCGTTATTATGATTTGCGGATCTCTTGCGATGCAAAAAGATGTTGAAACAATTCTGGATGAATTGTGCCTTGCAAACGGAACTAAAAGTCTGTTAAAATATAAAGAAAACGGGCAATTATTAACCGATTGCTATTAATAAAATTATGACAAAGATATCTTTCCTAAATAAAGTTTTATGTGTTTTTGCAATTAGCTGTTGTTTATCAACACATTCGCAAATATTACGAAAAAGAACGACTTTACTTATGGGCGGACGTTTTGATATTAGTATTGTTGCCAAAGATTCTTTAACTGCCGAACAAAACATCAACGAAGTAATTGCCGAAATTACCCGAATTGAAAATTTAATCTCCGATTGGAAACCAGATTCTCAAGTTTCGCAAGTCAATCAAAATGCCGGAATTAAACCCATAAAAGTAGATCGTGAAGTTTTTGAACTTACGCAAAGAGCCATAAAATTATCTGAAATAACAAATGGCGGTTTTGACGTTAGTTTTGCCGCAATGGACAGAATCTGGAAATTTGATGGATCAATGACCGAAATGCCTTCGGCGGAAGCCATAAAAAAATCAGTCGAAAAAGTGGGCTATAAAAATATTATTCTCGACAGCGTTGAATCCACAATCTTCTTAAAATTAAAAGGAATGAAAATCGGTTTTGGCGCTCTGGGCGAAGGTTACGCAACCGACAAATGCCGAGCGATGATGATTGCAAAAGGCATTCAAGCCGGAATTATAAACGGTTCCGGAGATATGAGTACTTGGGGAAAACAACCTAACGGACAGCTTTGGAAAATAGGAATTACGAATCCGTTTAAACCTGAAAAAGTTTTAGCTGTTGTTCCACTAAATCAAGGCGCAGTAACAACATCAGGCAGTTATGAAAAATTTGTTGTTTTTAACGGAAAACGATATTCACATATTATAAATCCTGCAACCGGATATCCTGCAACGGGTTTATGCAGCGTCACCGTTTTCGGACCAAATGCCGAAACCGCAAACGGATTAAGCACTTCATTAATGGTTTTAGGCCAAAAGGAAGGTTTGCTTTTACTTCAAAAATTCTCTGATTACAGCTGCGTAATGATTACTGATAATGGAAAAGTAATTAAGTCTAAGAATTTTGTTTACAAGTTATGAGTTCAATTATGAGTTGTGAGTTATAAGTTATGAATTAAGCTTTTATGTTTTTAATCTCGCAATCCCGATAGTCATCGGGAGCTAAGTCGCAAAGTTTTTAATTGCCTCCAGCTTTAGCTGGAGGATGTATAAATTCATATAAAAAGGCTTTAGCCGAACTCTACATTTTGGCTAAAGCCTTTTATTATTGCAATTTTCTACCTCCAGCTAAAGCTGGAGGCAATTAAAACCCTGCGCTATTACACAACTTCAGACGGGATGTTTTTTATTGTGTTACTTTACCTCTGTCTACATAATTCATTATAACTGAAAAATTCCTAATAACGTTTAGAATATCTTCTATTGGTTCATCAATACTATCTAACTGTATTTTATTTGTTTTTGAATTTTCTTTTCTACGAATAACTAAGAAAAAGGATTTTCTACCTCTTTTTTTAGTTACAAAATCATATTCAACAAGTTTAATATCTATCCATTTTATTAAAATAAGAGATGAAAATGGAAGCATTGTTTTTCTAATCCAAAAACCATGCTTATTGATTTTGAACTTTGGTTCATTATCTAAAAGCGACATCCAGCAAAAAATACATAATATCGAAACAGCTAAAAAAGCGAGAGTAAATATTCCGTTAGGATTAAATTCTTCCCAATGAAAAAGTTCCTTAGGAAGTTTGTAAATCATTAAAACTACAATTGACGTAAAAACTATAACTAAAAAAGTCTTAGCAGACATACTTGTCTTTACTTCTATTTCCTGCAAACTTGCACTATTTCTAAATGTTTCCAAATTGATAATTAATTTAATAATCGCTAATATATAGATTATTAGTTAACTTTTATATTTATCATATTTTCTGAAATCCCATTTTCCGTCGAAGCTTTCAACTTAATATTTTCTTTCTTTCCATTCGACTGAATAATCGCAATACATTTTCCACTGAATAATTTACAAGAACTCGCTTTAAAAGAATCTAAATTGGCCTGATAGCCATTATCAACTCCAACTAATTTTCCGCCGCCGGTAACTTCAAAATTGATTAAATCTGTAGCATTTGGTAAAAGGTTTCCATCTTTATCAACTGTAGAAGCGGTTACATAAACCAAATCATAAGTGTCATTTTTGATAATAGTTTTATCTGCTTTTAAATCGATTTTAGAAGCTTCACCAGCTGTATGGACTTCTTTTTCTAAAACTACTTTTCCGTTCTTTCTCGAAATTGCTTTTAATGTTCCAGGTTCAAATTTCACTTTCCATGAAATATGCAAATCATCATTTTGTTTAGATTTTATTCCGAGAGATTTTCCGTTTAAAAATAATTCTACTTCATCTGCATTATTGTAATACGCCCAAACTTCCACTTCCTGATCTTTTTTCCAATTCCAATGCGGGAAAATATGCAAAACAGGTTTTGTTGACCATTCGCTTTGGTACATATAATACACATCTTTTGGAAGTCCGGCTAAATCAACAATTCCGAAATAAGAACTTCTCGCTGGATAAGGATATGGATCAGGTTCTCCGATATAATCAAAACCCGTCCAGATAAAAGTTCCCGCCATGAAATCCTGTTTCTTGATCGTTTTCCAGTTTTCTTCATGAGTGGCACCCCAATATGATTTCACTTGATCGTAAGCCGAAACAGTCCAGTCTGCATTTCCGTCAAACGGAGCACCATGTTTTGTCGGCCACGCTTTAATCCCATCTGGAAAATCATAATGTCCGCGTGTTTCTAAAGCCGAAACACTTTCAGAAGCTAATATTTTTTGTCCTTTAAAACGTTCCGGAAAATCTTTGTAATCTTCATGTTTGTAATTAAATCCTAAAAGATCCAAAGCTCCTGATTGATAAATGAAATTCTTCTCAATAATATTTTCGGTCAAAGCCGAAGTTACAGGACGTGTCGTGTCTAATGATTTTACAATTTTAGCCAATTCTCTTGTAATCGCAATTCCAGTTGAATCAAATTGTTCTCGGATTTCGTTACCAATACTCCACATCATTACCGATGGATGATTACGATCTCTTTTAATAAAATCTTCTAAATCTTGTTTGTGCCACGCATCCCAGTCTTTATGATAATCGTTGGTCACTTTTTTCTTTTTCCAAACATCAAAAGCTTCGTCCTGAACGATGAATCCCATTTCGTCGCACAATTGCATCATTTCCAACGAATGCGGGTTATGTGACATTCTGATAGCGTTTGCTCCCATTTCTTTCATCAAAGTCAGTTTTCTTCTAACCGCATGAATATTTTCTACCGCACCCAATGCGCCATTATCATGATGAAGACAAACTCCTAATATTTTTGTCGGAACACCATTTAGAGAAAACCCTTTCTCTGAATCAAAATTAAAAAATCTAAATCCGAGCGGGGTTTCATAATTATCGACTAGTATAGATTTCTCGTAGATTTTTGTAATTACTTTATACAAATACGGATTTTCAGTATTCCATAATTGTGGTTTTAAAACATCAAGATTATGCACCTTCGTTTCAAATGTTTTGGCTTCAATTTTCTCTATAGAAATCTTATTAGCTATTTCTTTATTCTTAGCATCTAAAATAGAAGTGACCAATGTAAATTCTCTGGCAGTATCATTATCATTATCAATTGTAACTTCTAAATGCACTTTTGATTTCTTTGTTGAAACTTCAGGCGTAGTTACAAAAGTTCCCCACTTTCCAACGTGTAATTTTTCACTTGTCACCAATCTCACATTTCTGTAAATTCCAGAACCTGTATACCATCTTGAATTTGGCTGAGCATCGTTATCAACTTTTACGGAGATTGTATTGGCCTGTCCATAATTTAAATACGGAGACAAATCATAACCAAAAGATATATAACCATTTGGGCGCATTCCTAATGATTTCCCATTTATAAAAACTTCGCTATTTTTAAAAACACCATCAAATTCAATTGAAATCGTTTTACTTTTCCAGCTCGCCGGAATAGTAAAAACTTTACGGTACCAACCTTTTCCAGCAGGTAAAAATCCTTGTGCTTGTTTTGTTTTACTGTCTTTATCGAAAGCTCCTTCAATACTCCAATCATGCGGTAGTTGAAGCGTTCTCCAGTCTGACACATTATAATTAGCATTGACTGCTTCAGGATAATCTCCTAATTTGAAGTTCCAGTTTTTATTGAAATCTTCTACAATTCTGGCCTGTTTTTGCGCAAAAATTGAAACCGAAAACAATAATGCAATTGTAATTTTTTGAAATATGCTTTTATATTTAATCATAAATATGTTTTTATTCTAATCTAATTTTTACACCGTTTTGTCAGGCTGAGCGAAGTCGAAGCCCACGCTCGAAACTCCGCAACGTTTTTCTGTAGAGACGCACAGCAGTGCGTCTAACACACAGTATCGACAATTGGAACGTAGACGCACTGCTGTGCGTCTCTACAATCAAAATTCGTTAAAAAAACCTTTGCGCCTTTGTGCCTTTGTGGCAAACCGCCATTTATTGAAATTCAAAATTATCCAGCATCAATCCCTTCAAATCATCACCTTCCAACGTAATTTTATACGTTCCCGCATTAATATAACCGCCTGAAGTCGTATTTAAAACCTTCCATTTTTCTGAAGAAGGAAAAAACTCAATTGTATCATTTCGCATTAAAATTCCATACGCATCTTCCATTTTGAATTTGACTTTTAAAGGCGTTTCATTTCTATTCATAAAACGAAAACGCATTAAATAAATCCCTGCCACTCCAGGTTTAACTTCAAACTGAATACTGTTATTTGTTTTTTGTGTAAACTCTATATAATCGGCTTTTTTGAAATTTCCTTTTTCAATTCCGATTCCCGTGGTTTTTGTTTTTTCTGCTTCGATAATTACTACAGGTCTTGAATCGTCTTTTTCGCCCATATCGTAAGTTGGAACGACTGCGATTGTAATTATGTTTTCACTATTATCAAAAGAAAATTTTTCTCCTTTTTTTACTTTTTTAGTGAAAACAGCAAATTCAGTTTGATTATTATTTTTAGCTTTTTCTTCGAGCTTTTTATAATCTGAAAATCGCTCTAAATTCAAATTTTTATTATCTACAAAAAGATATAATTCTGAATCTTCTTTGGCAGAAAAAGAACCTTTGTTTTTAGAAAGATCCGAAAATTGCAAATAATCTGCGCCAAAAACTTCTGAAGGTAATTCCGTAAAAACAACATCAGAATCTGAATATTGTTTTGAATTAATATCCAACCATGAAGCTATTCTGTTTGTTTTATCATAAGAATCTAAAACTAAATTCTCAATGTTTTTTGAAGATTCCTCTGCTGGTCTTGCATGAATATCTTTTGTCGCAATTGCAATTGCAGAAATTATCGCCTGTGAAGCTTTTACATTTGGAAACGAAATCACAATTTTTCCGTTTGTACTTTTTACTTTAAATGTTTTTTTCAACGCATAATCATGTCCGGCTTCTGCCCAAATATCAAAATCTTTTAAAACCACATTTTCATTGATAGCAACGTCAAACAAACGCCAGCCTTTACAATCCATTCCGCCTCCAGTTCCATACCAAGGTTCTGTAAAGTACAATTCTATTAAATATTCTCCATCAGGCGCAGGAAATTCATAACGCAATTTGTCAACACCATATCTGAAACTCTGAAATAATTCCGAATCTTTTGTTCCGTTTATTATATCGAAAGTTGTTCTTTGACTAGCAAAAAAATCAGGAAGTTTTTCGAAATTATCTGTCCAGGATAAGGAACCCCAAGTATGCTGTCCATTTTTATGAGTATCGGTAAACCAAGTATTTCCTGAGGAATCTGTCAATTCAGAACCTCCACAATTTACTCTGTAAATGTAATTATAACCGCTTTTTGCTTTTGTAATATCGGTTTTATCCGTTGTTAAAGCATCAATATTCGGTGCTTTAGGAAGTGTATTTAAAACGATGTAATCTTTAGCAACGGGTTTTCCGCTTACATATCCAACGGCATACAAAACATTGTATTGAATATTGACATTATTAAACTGAAAATGCTGTCCGATTCCCGGATTTTTTAGTTTTCCTAAAGACGATTTATTCACATCGTTGAACAATTCTACTTCATCACAATTCGAGTAAATATCAATTCCGTTTTTGATTCCAGTTGTTTCCCAACGACTTGGCCAAGTGTGCGAAACAATATAAACCATCGGATTAGTTTTGTTCGAAAGATAATTAGCACGATACATATAAAATGCATCCAGAGGTTCGCCCCAAATCGTGAAAAGTCCTTTGTAATTTATGGGGCCGACTTTATCAATATCTCTAAACCCTTCTCCATTTTGTACACGTCCCGGATTTTCGTGCGAAGCAAAAAGCCAGTTGAATTGTCCTGCGATTTTATCTTTTACAGATTCAGCTTCACGAACTTTAATTTCCATCAATTGAGAGAATCTGTTTTCGCTCAAAGTTCCTTTTTGATCAAACTCACCTTCAGTATGTAAATCGGCCGAACGCCACGCGCCGTATTCGCCATTTAATAACTGAGTCGTCATTTCTAAATGATATTTTAGCGGATCTCCGCCATATGTTCCTGACCAGTTTTGAACGACATTCCAATCTGTCCCTTCTCCTCCATTACAAGTCGTTACAATGCGTTGTGAAGCAGATAACGGATCCATTTCACGGATTATTTTCGTGCATTCTTCGGCAAATGCTGCCGGAATAGTGCTTTCATTCTGCAATCCCCACATTACAACCGACGGACTGTTTCTGCGTTCTTTAATCCATTCTCGCAAAAGAGTTTTGAAGTTTTCTTTAAACTCTGGTGTATCGTACCAAATATGCGCCGAAAACTGACTCCAAAACAAAATTCCATTTTTATCTAATTCTTCCTGATATTTTAAATTATGAGGCTGATGTGCTTCTCTAAAAGCATTAAATCCGCCTGCTTTGATCTGCTCAATTCTGGAATGAATCATTTCGTCTGAAAACGAATGGCTGTTTCCAATTAAATGTTCGTATTCGCAGACACCATTTATAAAAACTGGTTCATCATTAATAAAAAAACGATTGTCTTTTCCGTCTCGGCTAACTGGCCATCTTACCCAGCGGATTCCGTAAGGTGTTGCTAACTGATCGATTATTTTTCCTTTTTCATAAACAGAAGTCACTAATTTATACAAATACGGATTTGACGGCGACCATAATTTCGGATTCAAAATTTCCGGAAGCGTCTGTGCTATTTCTTTTGTTTCTCCTGAAATGTTTTTGATATCACTTTTTGTTTCAACAACTTTCTTTCCTACAGCATCATATAGTATATTTTCAATCGTTAAATTTCTGTCTGAAGTACCGTAATTCTTGATTTCGGTTGTTGTATGAAGAATCGCTTTTTGTTTTGAAACCGATTTATCATTCCAGATATGAACACCAAAAGGTTCAATTCGAACATCGTTTGTGATAACCAAAGAAACTGGTCTGAAAATCCCCATTGGCTGAGAACCTTCAGAAAATCCCCATTCGCCGGAACAGCCACCGCAAACCCAAGGAAGATCTGCAATAAAAGATGGATGTGCTGCTTTAACCAAAATCGTATTCGTTTTGTCGAAAGAAACAGCTTTTGTAATGTTTAATGTAAAAGTCGTTCGTCCGCCTTTGTGTTCGCCTGCTTTTTTGCCATTTACCCAAACAGTTGCATACGAACTTACACCTTCGAAATAGAGAAAAAACTGTTTTAAAACGTCTTTTTTATCCAGTTTTAAAGTTTTTTTATACCAGGCTGTGCCGTGCAAATTTCCGTGTTTTGTTCTTCTATACCCATAATATTGATCCCAATTATGCGGAACATTTACGCTTAACCATTTATCCGACTTTGGATTCTCAACAAAAGATTTCTCTTGTTGCGGATTATCCAAAAGAATGGTTTCCCAAGAGGAGTTCAGCGAAACTTCCTTTCGGACTTTCGCTGAACTTTTTGTGCTTTGACTCCAAACAAAGCATAAACTTGAAAAGAAACAAAAAATAAAAAAAACTATTCTGTTCATATATTTTTATTGAACCATATAAGTGATATAAGGTAATTTAAGTTTTAATCGTTTGTATCCTGCAAGGTTTTTAAAACCTTGTAGGTTTAACTTTTATATTTAATTCACAAAGTTTGTCATTTCGACGGAGGAGAAATCTTCGCAAATAACTCCGCATAGAAATGTTGCCAATCTTTGTAGAGTTTCTTGTGGAGATCCCTCGTTCCTCGGGATGACAAGATTGTGTTTATACTTTGCGAGCAAACCTGACGGGTTTTAAAAACCCGTCAGGTTTAACTCAACGCTTAGTTTGCGTGAGGGATGGTAGTGGAGCTCTTTTTTGAGGCAATTTTTCTTTGCCTCAAAAAAAGCGGGAACGTACAGCCCGACCCGAAGGGACACGCCCAAATCATTCTTAATAAAACAGCCAGTCAATAGCTGCTTTTTCTCCTGCATCGATATACCCAACATCACGCGGCGTGATAGTTTGATCTGCATCTATAAAACCTAAAATCAATACTTTTCCTTTTCCTAAATCTAATTTATTATCACCCGGCTGAAACGTATAAGTATGAATATTTACACGCGGAAGCTCTTTTAAATTCATTGCACTTGCCAAAATAACTTCGGCTTGACCGTTTGCATTTCCTGCTGCATCGGTTTCTAAACTTGGCGGCAACAAAAATCTCTTTTGATCTGAATTGAAATATCCAACCACTAATTTAACCGCTTTTGTGTTCTTAAACTTCAAATGTGTTCCTTTTTCGTTTTGATCGTTTTCTACTAACGAATATCCTCTCAAATTTTGAAGTTCAGGAGCAATTTTAGTTAACTCAGAAATATCTGTTCCGTACACTTTTGTTCCTGTTTTAACTAAATAAGTTCCAGGTTTTTCGTCAATAAAAGTTACTTCAGCTGGTTTCCACGGTTTTCCTTCTTTGGTTTCAATTTTTCCGTCTTTTGAAGATTTTAATTTCTCCAAATTTCTTTTAAAATTAGCCAATTCACGCTCATAATGCGGTAATAATTCAGCCCAAGTTTTGTTATTTCCGTCGTCTCCTCCAATTGGGATTCTACGTTGAGCCGTCTGCATACTGTTGGCATAATAATACGTATCTTTTGTTAAGTTTACCAATAATTCGTAATACTCGATACTCTTCTCTAAATGAGGCATGGCTTTATCTAAATCGGTAATGTCGTTTGAATAACTGTATCTTAAAACCAATAAAGCTGCTTTTACTTTTTCTGAGAAGAAATCGGCGAAAGCCTTATACGCATACATATCATTTTTAAGACGTGTAAATTCTTCTTTCTCTTTCGTTACACTTGCTTCGGCTTTGTCGATGGCTTCAACCGCTAATCTTCCGTGTTCTGTAATTTCAGCAATAATCTGAGTTGGAAGTTCGCCAGAATGCGGTTCTTTATTCCATTCTTTTTTAGAATATTCTAAAAGTAATTCACCCGCTGGTCCGCAAGATTCGTGGAATCCTGGATAAACTCTCCATTTTGACGGATTTACCAATTGGCTTTCGAACATTCCTAACAATAAAGTTTGACGGTTTCCTTCTGTGATTCCGAAACGTCTTAATGTTTTTGGAGCAATTTCTCCCGTTTCTTCGTACGCTTTTAAAATGTTATTTGCTGCTTCTTGAGTAGTTCCGAATTTTGCAGCTAAATCATTATCCCAGAATTTAACTTCTTCGTTTCGATCTCTTTTGCTGTCCCACGCGTATCTTGCCCAAGCCTTGTACCAAATCCAGTCGCGATCCATTTCTAATAAACGTTCTCCTGATTTCGTTTTATCTGCCGAATATGGCCAATCCCAATACGAAGCTTGCGGATATAAATGCAGTGCATTTGCACCGTGAACGCTGTGCATTGCTTTTACCGTTTTCTGGATAAAATCTGGTGAACCGTATCTAAAAGGTTCTAAGTTTGCCAAAATATGAACGTTTTCAATATGAATTGATTTAAGAGCACTCAATTGTTTGTGCGTTTCTCCCCAAGGCCCGCCCGGCGTGTAAGTCGTTAAAGATTCTCCTGTATATTTACTTTCTGTATATAAGTTTTTGTATAATGGAAGTGATTTTTCCATTACCAAAGGCCCGTCTGTATCGTGAGAACGAAGTATAATTGGCGGTTCTTCTGTTTTTCCTAATGCCTGTAAACCATCACGAACACCCGGAATAATCGTTTTGGTAAACCATTCTACATCATCATCAACGGTGTTGATTGCTTCTCCCAAACAAACCATTAATCCAACGTTTGGATATTTTTCGATAAAAGCAGCAATAGATTTTCTCGTATAATCTGAAAGTAATGGCGTAATTGGACGCGAACGATCCTGAGTTTTAATGTTGTAATGCTCTGCAAAAGGCTTAGAAACAATAATATTATAAAACATCTGAATGACCCAGATTCCGCGTTTGTTCGCTTCAACCGTTAAGAATTTATAGATTTCCTCATTCTTTTTGAAATCTTCATCGCTTACTTCTACGGCAAACGGATAATCTTTTAATTTTACTAAAGATGCAAAAGGATGACCGTTCCATAAGTACAAAGAGTTCATGCGGTTTTCTACCAGCATATCCAAATACTTTATCCATAAAGCTTTATCATAAAACCATGGAAAAGTTTCGGGCGTATATGGATATTCGTAAACATCACGTCCTGGAAGATAAACGGGTTTTTGCATTCCGATACAAGCTCCTCTTAAAGCCATTTCCGGACTGTCTTCAATATTTATTTCTGAAGGAAGCTGACCTGAATTTTTAATATGATCTGTTAATTCTAAAGCTCCATACAAAGCTCCGCTGGCGTCTGTTCCTTCAATATAAATGATATTTTTTTGAGTACGAATTTGAAAACCTTCTTTCTTCGTCAATTTACTGTCATCGATTTTGGCGCTCTTAGTATTTTGTTTCCAAAAATCAGTTCCTTTTTCTCCAATAACAATTACCTGATCTTTTGATTTTTTAAGTTTATCCGAAGAAGTTACGCTGAATCCTTTTGACGAAAGGGTTTCTGATAATTTCTCTGCTCCAAATTTTGCTCTCGGCGAGCTCAAATCACTAATTATAGTGATATTTTGTGCCGATGCAAAAGAGACATAAAAACATAAAAAAAGTAATTGTAAATATTTCATGGTATGCTGTTTTTGGTATTCTTTTAAAAAATAATCTGCTAAATCTGCTTATATCTATAAAATCTGCGTGAAATCTTTTGCACGCAGATCAGGCAGATTTAAGCAGATCATTTTTTGATTTTTTTGCCACAGATTAAAAAGATTTCCACAGATTAAAAAAAATCATTTTAATCATTTTAATCTGTGGCTATAATAAAATTAATTCTGAAAAAATTTCTTCAAATAAGCCACATTTGCTCCATAATTGGCTTTTACATTATGGACTTGTGTTACGTCACGTGAACGTTCTACAATAAGCCATCCACTCCATTTCATTTCATCTAGCGTTTGTTTGATTTTTGGCATATCGATCGCTTTGTCATTTTCTAACCAAAACTGATCGGTATTGGAAGCGTGAATCTGAGCTAAATATTTCTTTCCTAATATTTTCAATTCAGATGAAATATCTCTTTTATTATCTAAAGCATTGGCAAAATTGAAAGAGCTTTTAATGTATTTTGATCCAACTTCTTCCAAAAGTTTTTTCTCCTCAGTCGCGTTCAAAGAAGTTTCGATCGCGATAATTCCACCAATCTTCCCAACTTCTTTTCCTGCCCATTGCAATCTCTTAATAACTTCTGGACGTAATTCTGGATTTTTAACCAAATCTGTCTGCGTTCCTAATGGCAAATAAGCCACTTTTACTTTCATATTTTTCATCGCCTTAATACAGTCATTAATCATGGGCGTAATTTCTCTTGTAGCAAAAGATTGCGCATAAAACCCAGACATAGCGATTGAACTAATTCCAACGCCTGTTTCTTTAGATTTATCTAAGAACTTTTGTCTTTCTACAGGATCGCCCAATTTGCTGTCAAAAGTTGGACGAGTTCCTAAACCTCCCATGTCCAGTTCGATTCCGTCAGCTTTTAATTCAGCTGCTAAACCAAAAGCGCCTAATTTTTGTCTTTTTAAAATCATCCAGTCACAAACTGCAACTTTATATTTTTGTTTTTTGTTTGAAGATTGAGCTGTTACACAACTGTTGAATGTTGTTGACATAACAACAAGCATTGTAATAAATAAATTTCTTTTAGATTTCATTGTTTATATTTTTTTGCCACGAATTGCACAAATTTTCACGAATTAGTATTAGAAAAAATTCGTGGAAATTCGTTAAATTAGTGGCGAACTTTTCTTTACTCTTCTTCTGCTTTTACTGCTGTAACTACCTTTCCTTCGTCGCCTGGCCAGATTCCGTTTTTGATTGGAAGTGCAACCAATTTACTTGGATCGATTTTTACGTATTTCAGTTTTTCTCTTCTCCAAGTGTAAACAATATGAACCATTCCATCAGAACTTTGAATTATGGATGGATATGAATATTGACTAATTTTTGAATCTTCTAAAACTAAAGTTGCATTCCAATTAATTCCGTCTTTAGAAACCGAAACATTTAAAGGTGTTCTTGGCCCTTTTGCTTCTTTTCCCGGAGGAAGCACGTGATTGTAAACTAACAAATGTCTTCCATCTTTTAACGTTACAGCATCTGTTCCTGAGTTGTTATTTGGAAGTCCGATTAACTCTACATCCGACCACGTTTTTCCGTTGTCTTTTGAGAATGTGCTGAAAATAGCTCTGTTTCTAGTTCTTCCGATAGCCTGAATACTTCCGTCTTTATGAAATAATATACTTGGCTGAATCGCATTGATTTTTTGTTTTCCTCTTGGAAGTGTATCATCCATTACCCAGGTTTTTCCGAAATCTGGAGTAGATTCCATACGAAGTCTCCAGCCGTCGCCTTCGATACTTGACGGACATAATAATGTTCCGTTGCTTAATAAAACAGGCTTGTTTTTGATTGGCCCTAAGAAACCGTCTGGCATTTTTTGAGCCTCAGACCAAGTTTTTCCGCCATCAGATGAAGTTCTGATTACGCCCCACCATTCTGATGGTTTTGGTCCGATTTTGTAGAATAACATTAAATCTCCACCCGGAATCTGATATAAAACAGGATTCCAAGTTGGTAATCTCGGCCCTTCTTTCATCACGCCATCGGCTACTTTTACGCCTTCGCCCCATTTATCACTTCCTTTCGGTTTGATTGCTACATAAATACAAACGTCAGGATGTCTTTCATGAGTTCCTCCAAACCAAGATGAAACTAAATCGCCATTTGTTGCTTCGACAATTGTAACGGCATGGCAAGACGGATAAGGCGCTTTATCATAAATAAATTCATCTACCAAAATCCCCTCTTTCCATGTCTTTTTTTCTAAAGCCGATTTACAACTTCCTAAAAAGAAAAGTCCAAACAAGACAAATATCAATTTTATTATTCTCATTTTTAATTTTATTATGAATTAAAATTTTTGATTATAAATACATTACTAATAATTTTTCGCACAAAATTATTTAATAAATGTAAAAATGACACTAAAAAACTAAAGATGTATCCTGTACTGTCCCGAATTATTGAAAATGCTGACTATTTAACGTTTAAAATATAAGAACCTGATGAAAGTGTAATAACTAGATTACTTTTTTCTGTTTTATAAGAATGCGAAGTTTTATCTAATTTTTGTTTATCAATTGAAACAGCTGAAATATCAGTTGTTGGAAGATAAACAACAGCAGAAGTATTTGCCGGAATGGTAATATTCCAAACCAAAGCTTTTTTGTCTTTTTTCCAATCGCTTTTAATTGTTCCGTAAATCGATTCGTAAGAAGCATTTACATAAGCTAATCCCGCATTAAAATCTGGTTTCATGATAATTTGTTTAAAACCCGGAGTTTGAGGATTGCTCTTAATTCCTGCCATATTTTCGTAATACCAAATCAATAAATCGCCTAAAAGCATTACGTGATTTTGTGAATTCATTGCCGGATCGGCAGTATTTCCGTTCCAAAGTTCCCAAATTGTAGTTGCACCGTTTTCGACCATATAACCCCAACTTGGATAGGTTTTATTTGAAGCTAATTTGAAAGCTAAATCACCACGTCCAAAATTGGTTAAGGTTCGCATCAAAAACTGAGTTCCAATTACGCCTGTACTTACATGACCGTTTTTAGTTACTTCAACTTCATGCACTAAATTTTCAAAGACTTTTTGCTGTAATTCTTCTGGAACCATTCCGAAAGTCAAAGGCAGTAAATTGGCTGTTACCGTATTATTAGCATAATTATTTTTTGCTGTATTAAAATATTTAACATTAAATGCTTTTTTGATTCTTGACGCTAATTCGTCATAATGTTTAATATCAGTTTGTGCATTGGCAATTACAGCAAAATTTTTCATGATGTTTAAAAGCTGATAATAAAATGCACTCGAAATCAATTCTCCATCGGTTAAACGAGAAGGATCTTTCGAACGGATTAATTCCAATGATTCTGGCGGAACGCACCAGTCGCCATATTTATCTTTGGTCATAATATCATCAACCAGATAATTTTCTTCCATATAATCCATCCATTTTTTCATAGACGGATATTGTTTTTGCACTACTTTTTTGTCTCCAAATTGTTGATACAGCATATCGGCAACTGTAATATAGGTTCCCGGCCAGGTTACATTATCGCCGTAATAACGCCAAAATGCAGGTGCAACATCTGGAAGTCCGCCATCAATGGTTTGAGCATTTCTAATATCATCTAACCATTTGGCATATAAAGTCTGATTATCAAACAAAAAACTTTCTCCGTAAGCTCCCGTTGTTCTGTCTCCCAACCAAGGTTGACGCTCATTTCGTTGCGGGCAATCGATTGGCATTCCTTTATAATTCCCGCTGATTCCCCACCAGGCATTCTTAAAAATCTGATTCATAATTGGATTCGAAGAATCAAAAGTTCCTGTTGTAGCGATATCATCGTAAACGACTTTTCCAACGAAATTTTCTAAAGTCGGTTTTGTTTTGAAACCTGAAATTTCTACAAATCGGAATCCGTGAAAAATAAATCGAGGTTCCCAAACTTCTTCGCCTTCTCCTTTTAAAGTATAAATATCTGTTGTTTTGGCATCACGCAAATTGGCAATGTATAACGAACCGTCTGGTTGTAAAGATTCAGCAAATTTCATAGTGATTTTATCTCCCACATTTCCTTTTACTTTCAATTGTAACCAGCCCACCATATTTTGTCCCATATCTAAGATATAAGTTCCTTTTACAGTTTGTTTAATTGAAATCGGTTTTACTTCACGTTTTACCTTCATATTCGCCGACATCTGCCCTTCGTAGAATCCGCCCGGTTCCTGCACATATTCTGCCGAAAACCATTTTTTATCATTAAAATTAATGGTATTCCAGCCTTTCATTTCTTTACGGGCATCGTATTCTTCGCCGTCGTATTCGTTGTTTGATAAAATTGGGCCGTCGGTTGTAACTTTCCAAGTGTCGTCGGTGCGAATAACATCTTTACTTCCATCAGTATATTCTACAAATAATTGCAAAGCCATTTTCGGATATCCGAATGTTTTGATTTTATAAGGTTTATAATCCTGACGCATGGTGAAAAAACGTCCGTTTCCTAAAATCGTTCCCAATACATTTTTACCTTCCTGCAATTGTGAAGTCACATCAAAAACATTGTATTTTATATTCTTCGTATAATCGGTAGGAACGGGAGCCAAAACCTGATCACCAATTTTATTTCCGTTAATGTATAACTCGTACAAGCCCATTCCCATAATATAGACTTTGGCACTTTTGACTTTCTTTTTTAAATCAATTTCTTTACGTAAATATCTAGCAGATAATCTGGAATACTGCGAAATACTATCTCCCGGAGAAGCCTTTTCATATCCAATCCAGCGTGTCGATTTCCATTCAGAATAAGTTAAAACACCAATGCTGAAATGTGCCAATTCTGTCGATTTTACTTCGCCTTTATTGGTAAAAACAATAACTTTCCAGTAAATGTCTTGCCTGTCATTTAGTTTTTTTCCATTATAAATCACATTTACAGATTCATCACTTTGCACTTTTCCGCTGTCCCATAAATCTGCATTTCCTGCATTTAGTTTTTCTAAAGAGGAAGATGCTAAAATTTGATAATGAGTTTGTTTTACATCATTTACACTTTCTTTTATTTTCCAACTCAATCTTGGCTGTAAAACATCAATTCCTTCCGGATTAGTCAGCATTTCGCACTTTAAATCACTTACAATAATTTTATTTTGGGCTTTCGCCGAAATGATGAAAAGTGAAATGATTAAGGTAAGATGTAAAAAAAACTTTTTCATAGTATTATTTTAAGCGTAATGATAGGCTGGTGAATTATTTGCCCACTGATTTTACTGGTTTAAACGGGTGCACACAGATTTTTTATTCTCATTTATTCATAATTAAAAGTTAGGAAAAAAACATCAGTGCAAACCAGTTCAATCCGTCAAACCCGTGGGCCAAAAAAACTTTACTCAGAAACCAACTTCTCCAATTTCTCAGAAAAAGCAATTTCTTTTCCGTTTTTAAAGATTCTGAATCCTTTACCTTTTTTATATTTTTCTCCAGTTTTATCCCAAAGAATCGTAATAATATTGCCGTGATATAAAACATTATCCAAACAAAACCAATCCCATTTTTCTTGCGGAATTAACGGATTTACTTCTATTTTTTCATCAGCTCTTGGGCGCAAACCAACCAATCCGGTAATCACCAAATCATTAAACGTGGAATGATTATAATAACGGCTTCTTTCTCTGTCGCCCATTAGCCAATATCCCGTTGTTTCGTCTAAATATTCTCCTAAATATGGTTTTCCATGAAAATATTGCGATTCAACATACAAGCTCATTTGTTTGAAATAATCGGTTTTCGCAACATAATTCTGATTGTAATTATTCAAAACATTCGCTAAAGCCGTTAACGTCTGCGAACTTGCAAAAGGCCAAATTGCACCGTCCCATTCACAGGTTCCGGTTCCGTGTGTTCTAAAACGCGGGCTTCTTCTTTCAGCCGTTGTCAAACCAAATGGAGCCGAAAATCCTTTTTCATCTTTAATTTGCTCCCAGGCTTTTTCAAAACCTTTATTTTGTTCCGGCAGATTAAAATACCACGGAATAAATCCAATCGCTTCTCTAACTTGTGCTAATGTATCTTTTTCTGTAAAGGTCTCAAAAAATTCACTTTTCGGATTCCATAATTTCGTTTCTACTAATTGCTGTAAAACAGCAGCTCTAGCTTTGAACACTATTTCTCCTGCTTTATCGCCTTTCATAGCCGCCATTTTAGACAACGCTACTGCATTTCCAAACATATAACTATTAATTGTTGGACGGGCATTTCTAAATTTTCTAGCTCCGCTAAGCGATTCTTCCATTCCGTCTTTTACATCATACTGCCAAAACAAACCATCTTTTCGTTGTCTGTCTTCTTCCCAAGCTATATATTCTGCAAATAAATCAGGATACATATCCAATAAAAACTTTTCGTCTTTATTTACTAAATATCTATTATACAAAGCATAAGCCGTCCAACTGCTAAAAGTTCGCAATTTTTTCATTGGTTTACCATCATTCCCTCTAAACCATAAATGAACGTCCTGCTCAATATACTGCGGATCATGAACCCATCTAAATTCGTTAATATGATGCCCCAAAGCACAGCTAATCATATTATATTTATCAGCATAAGAACGATCAACCAAAAACTCGGTAATTGCAAATCCCTGCTGTGTATTTTTAATGTGTTTTCTCGCGCTCCACCATCTGAAATAATAAATTTCCTCAAAATTCTGCTGTGGACATTCAAACAACGGAATATTCTTTTCCATCCAAGTCCAGGCACTGTCATTCGGAATTGCAAACTTCAAATTTTCATCTTCCATTGTGTTGAAATAATCAACATAATGCTTGAAGTTCTCTTCTTTCAAAACAACCGATTTTCCTTTTTGAGAATACCCCACACTTGATTTACAACCACTGTTTATACAAGCGATTACTATTGAAAGTGTTATTATTTTATATTTGAAATGTTGTAACATATTCTAATTATTATTTTTAAAATTAATTCTTTGGGCGTGTCCCTTCGGGTCGTGCTGTCCGTTCCCGCTTCCCGATGAAAAATCGGGAGAGCTCCACTTCCATCACTCACGCAAGACACCTATACGTTTTCTCACTCCTGCAAGGTTTCAAAAACCTTGNNCAAGGTTTTTGAAACCTTGCAGGAAACGTATCGAGACCTGACAGGTTTAATTCGTTATCTTAATTCCCCGTAAAAGTATAAGTCTGCCCCGCTTTCATATTCACATCGTAAATACTATAATTTGGCAATTGTACTTTAGGCAATTTTGCTTCATTAGAAATAATCGGTTTCTTCACTTCTACATCGTAAAACAACGGATTCAGATTTTTTCCTTTTGCTTTTTTAAGCGAAGAACCTTTCAGCGTATTTTCTACTTTCAATCGACAGTTTCCACCAATTTTTGAATAGATTTTCAGCTCCGAAACTTTATTGTTTTTCCAGGTCATATCAATTACAAATCCACCTCTGGCAACCAAACCTTTTATACTTCCGTCTTTCCAAACACTTGGTAGTGCCGGCAATAAATGAATCGCATCTTCCTGACTCTGCATCAGCATTTCGGCAAAACCGGCTGTACAACCAAAATTACCATCAATTTGAAACGGCTGATGTGCATCTAACATATTCGGATACGTTCCGCCGCCTTTTCTTTGGTCTGCTGTTACCAAATGCAATTGATCCTGAATCAATTTATAAGCATGATTTCCGTCTAATAATCTCGCCCATAAATTTACTTTCCATCCCATTGACCAGCCTGTAGATTCATCTGTTCTGTAAATCAAAGATTGTTTAGCCGCTTCAAATAATTCAGGTGTTTTAATTGCCGAAATCTGATTACTCGGATACAATCCATACAAATGCGAAACATGTCGGTGATTGTCTTTTGGATTGTCCCAATCGTCCTGCCATTCTTGTAATTGATTGTGTTTCCCAACTTTCATTGGAGGCATTTTTGCCAAAGCATCGCTCACTTTTTTTACATAAGCAGCATCAGGTGAAACTAAAGCCGAAGCTTCCATAACATGCGTAAACAAATCAAAAACCAACTGATTATCCATTGTCGTTCCCGATGCAATTGTCGCTTTTCCTGTTCCGCCTGCATGTGTGTTTTCAGGTGAACTTGACGGAACAACGACTAAATATTTTGTGTTAGGATCTATAACCATAAAATCTAAAAAGAAATCGGCAGCACCTTTCATTATTGGATAAATTTCTGCTAAATACTTTTTATCTCCTGTGTATAAATATCTTTCCCATAAATCCTGACAAACCCAAGCACCGCCTGTCGGCCACATCCCCGAAGCTGCAGCATCTACCGGAGCGGTTACTCGCCAGATATCAGTATTGTGGTGCAAAACCCATCCGTTAGCATTGTACATCGTCTTAGCTGTTTCTGCACCAGTTACAGCTAACTCTTTTGCCATCTGAAGAAATGGTTCATGCATTTCCTGCAAATTGGTTACCTGTGCAGGCCAATAATTCATTTCGGCATTAATGTTTGTTGTGTATTTGCTGTCCCAAGGTGGAGTGACCATATCATTCCAAATTCCTTGTAAATTCGCTGGCTGTCCGCCCGGCTGTGAACTTGAAATTAAAAGATAACGCCCAAACTGGAAATATAACGAAGCCAATTGCGGATCGAATTGTTTCGAAAAATCCTTAATTCTTTCATTTGTTGGTTTATTAATCAAATTATTTGAACCTAAATCTAAAGAAACTCTGTTAAAAAACTTCTGATAATAATCAACATGAGATTTCTTAATCGTTTCAAAATCTTTTACTTCGGCTTTCGCCAAATAGTCTTTGCTTTTCGCAATTTCATCTCCCGAAATATCCTTATAATCTTTAAAACTGGTTGCAATAGAAATGTAAAAAGTCACTTCATCGGCTTTGTTAATGCTTAAAACTCCGTTGCTGGCATCAATCTCACCACCTTTATTTTTAGCCGATAATCGTCCCTGAAATTTTACTTTTCCTTTTACGCCTTCAAAATTACTTCCTAAACCCGAAAGTATAATCTGGTTTCCTTCTGTCGAAGCGACTGTTTTATCAATCGGACTGTTCATGAAAACATTACACGTAATCTGTCCCGGCTGACTTGCAGAAAGTTTTACCACGATTATCTGATCTGAAAATGCTGTTAGTATTTCTCGCGTAAATTCAACTCCGTTTACTTTGTATTTTACTTTCGCTGTAGCATTGCTGATGTCTAAATCACGGTAATAATCTGTATATTTTTGATGTCCTGCGAATGAAATATAAACGCTTCCAAAAGTCTGATATGGCATTCCGTCATTGGTTTGCGACATGATATCCTGTGTCGCTAAATCTTGTGCTTCGTCAAATTTTCCGTCAAAAATCAACTGACGAACAATCGGAAGTGCTTTTATCGATTTAGAATGCGCATTGCTGTTTGGAGAACCTGCCCAAATTGTTTCTTCATTCAATTGTAAACGTTCAACCGCAGGATCACCAAAAACCATAGCTCCCAAACGACCGTTACCCAAAGGCAAAGCTTCATTCCAGATTGCAGCTGGTTTATCGTACCATAATTTTAGGTCGGTTTGAGCTGTTGCTGTAAAGGAAAAAATTCCAAAACAGATCGACGTTATTTTATTTCTTAACTTCATAAATATATTTTTTTTTCTCCACGACCCAAGCGATAGCGAACAGGCGAAGCAATTACACGAATTTGCACTAATTTCTTTTTTAATTAAATAATCTGTGTAAATCATTTTAATCTGTGGCAGAAAAAAATAATTCGTGCAAATTCGTGTAATTCGTGGCAATCATTCTTATTTCTTAACCTCGTAAACTTTCAGATTTTTTTCTCCGAACATTTCATATAATTTGTTGATGTCTTTTAGAGCATTCGCAGGCAGTTTTTCACCTTTATCTCCAAAAACAAACAGCTTTTCTTTTGGCTCAATTACACAAGTCGATTCGTCGATTTCGCCTTTATCGTTCTTTACTTTATTTAAATCTAAGTTTAAATATTTCGCCATAAATGGATACAAAGCCATACGTTTCGAAATTCCGAAATCATGCCCTTCTTTCGCAAAATGAGCATTTTCAACTAAATCTTTCTTTCCGTATAATTCATATGTTCTTTGAATAAAAGGAAATTCCAATTCAGGAACTGCTAATGTCCAGTCTTTTCCGTCAGAAACGATTAATTGTGGTTTTGGCGCCATCATAGCTGAGATTTCCGCGTTGTTTGTTCCATTTCCGCAAAGATGAATTCCGCGTCCGCTTTCACATGGACAACCTCCTGAGAAATGAGAAGAAACCATTACAACCGGAGCCGAAACTTTTACTCTATCATCAATTGCAGCTAAAAACATGGTATGTGAACCACCGCCAGAACCTCCAGTGACACCAACTCTCGACATATCAGCATTTTTTACGGTTGCTAAATAATCCAATAAACGAATTCCAGTTAAAACCTGAACCGTCGATGCAATACTATTTCTATGCGTTTCTTCTGGAAATTGCAATAACGATTCTCCCCAAGCAAATAAATCATACGCCACGACAATTGCTCCCATTTTTGCCATGATTGCACATCTGTACTGCTCGTCTTTTCTGTATCTTCCATCTCCAAAATGTCCGTCAGGAGTTAAGATAACGGCTGCTTTTTTATTGAATGGATATGGTTTATAAATTGATCCTGTTGCATAAACACCCGGAAGGATTTCTAAAGCAATATTTTCAACACTGTAATCTTTATAAATTCTCTTTGGAGTTAAAAGTGGTTTAGATTTTGGCATTGGGGGAGCCTTATCTAATCCAAATGAGGTTATCATACAAGCTTTTAACTCCGTTTTACGTTTTTCCCATTCTTCTTTGGTCGAATAAAGACTTTCCAAATAAAACAAGCGTTCTTTTCCTTTATCGACTGAAACTTTATGGTTTTCATATTTACGAATAATGTAGGTTCCATCCGGCTGTTTGAAATACATCAATTCAAACGGAGCCAAAATATTAGTTAACGAAATTGCCAGATTTCCCGGTTCAATTCTCCAATCGGCATAATCGAGTTCTTTTCCTTTTAATAACCCCCTGTCGTCGTTGATCGTTACATTAAAAACAGTTTCTATTTTTTTTAGTGTTTCTGATACTGGTTTTCTAAAATTTGTATCTGAAGTGCTTTGCGCATTCGCAAATGTCAAAGCAAAGAATAAAATTACTGTATATATGTTTTTAATTTTCATTGTCTTTTGTGTTAAACTAGCTTAAAATTGAACGCTGATGGCACGGATTTACTTCGTAAAAACGCGGATAAAAGCTGATCTTTTTATTTTTTAAATTGCCTCCAGTTTTAACTGGAGGAAAATATTTTTGATTTCTACTTTGGCTTTAGCCTAACTTACTCATTTGGCTAAAGCCTTTTCTCTTGTCTTGTTTTCTTAAACCTCCAGTTAAAACTGGAGGCAATTCAATTTTACATTTTGAAATAGAAGAAAAAAATCCGTATAAATCCGCGTCTTTACGAAGTAAATCCGTGTCATCCGCGTTCTATAATTTGCATTCTATTGTATAAATACCAGATCCAAATTCCAAAACAGGCTTTTGAGCTTTTTCATCAAAACCTGTTTTCACTTTTTTATTATCAATTTTTATTTCTGAATTTTTAGCAACAGGCAATTTTATCGTTGCCGTTGTATTCACAGGAATCTCAACAGTCAGAATAAATTTGCCATCTTTTTTCTCCCACGAAGAAGCAATTTTTCCATAGACAGATTGATAATCCGCTTTCGCGAAAGTCATATCGCCAACCATTTCTGGTTGAATAAAGAAATGTTTGAATCCAGGTTTATCAGGATCAGACATAATTCCGGCCAAGCTTTGGTAAAACCATTCTTCAATTTGTCCTAACATAAAGTGATTCCAAGAATTTCCTTTTCTCGGATCCCATTGTTCGGTTAAAGTCGTCAAACCAAATTTAATCTGAAAACCATAACCCGGCGCATCGTAATGATTGTGCATTCTGAACATGGTTTCATTTTCTCCATTTCTTGCTAAAGCCTGAAACAAATAGCGATTTCCAACATCTCCTGTAGTTAATCGATCTCCTTTTTCTTTTATATCTGCTAATAAATTCTGCATTACAGCCTCTTTATACTGAGGTTCTACGATATCCATAAAAATCGGAACTGAGTTGCTAAACTGGCTGTTTGTTCCATATTGTTTGGTTTCAGCATTAAAAAACTTCGCATTGAAAGCTGTTTTAATTTCTGAGGCTAATGTTTCATACTTCTCAATATCTTCAGTTTTGCCTAATAATTTAGCTGCTTTTGCTACTAAATATGCCCCGTAATAATAATGTGAAGTCGCAGAAAGTGCAATTGGACTATTTTTAGAATATCCTGCTGCATGTGTTCCGTAATCGTACCAATCTCCTAATCCGTGCGATACAATATGATTTTCTGCTTTGGTTCCTAAGTAGTCCACGTAATTTTTCATTACAGGAAAATATTTTTCTAATAATGAAGCGTCTCCGTAATATTCATAATACATCCAAGGCAGAATTACGCCTGTTACACCCCATTCTGGAGAATCGGTGAAATCGCCACCAAAAATTACATATTCAGGAACAATAGTTGGAATTAAACCGTTATCATGTTGTGAATCAGAAATATTCTGCATCGTTGCAGGAAGGAAAGTCTGCAAGTTATAATTGAACATTAAACCTGGACCATTCAACTGAATCTCTTCCAGCCAACCTAATTTTTCACGTTGCGGACAATCGGTAAAAACACTTTGAAAATTACTTTTTATGGAGTTATTTATCAGCTCGTGTGTTTTATTGAAAATTTCATTTGAACAGGCAAAACTTCCTGCTTCCCCAGCCGAATTGTAAATGAAATTTGATTTTAAATCAACCAAAGTTGGAAGTGCTGCATTTTTAGCTTCTTTATAATTGATGTTTTCAATTTGAACATATTGATAGCCATAAAAACTGAATTTTGGCGTCCATTCTTCTGTTCCGTCTCCTTTTAAGGTGTAATCGTAATAATATGGTTTTCCTGATCTTCCCTGCGCAATTGTGCCTTCTTCATTTAATCCTTCAGCAACCCAAACACGAATTGTCTGTCCTTTTTTTCCTTTTACTTTGATCGTTGGAAATCCCGAAAGATTCTGCCCCATATCAAAAACATAGAAATTCGGTTTCAACTCTTTTACGGTTTTAACTTCATATTGTTTTTGAATCGTAACAGGCGGTGCAGTTTGCGGTCTTAAAACTCCTTTTGGCGCTTCCTGAATCACGACTTTTTTCCAATTCGAATCTTTGAAACCTTTACTGTTCCAGCCTTTTTGCTCTAAATTGGCATTGTAATCTTCTCCACCAAAAATACTATTGTACGTAATCGGGCTTTTGCTGTATTTCCAAGTTTCATCTGACTTTATAATTTCTTCTGAACCATCTTTATACTTGATTTTCATTTTAAAGAATAAAGTGGGCGGGCCAAAACTCACGAAGAATTTGGTATATCTTTCTGCCAGCGTATTATACATTCCGTTTCCTAAAAGAACACCAATTACGTTTTCACCTTTTTGAAGTTCTTTGGCGTTTAATTCGTAAATATTGTAATTAACCGTTTTGTCATAATCTGTCCACAAAGGCGCAAATTCGCTGTTTCCAACTTTTTTACTGTTAATCGTTAATTCGTAATGTCCTAAACCTGAAACATAAACAACAGCTTCTTTGATTTCTTTTTTTATTTCGAAAGGTTTACGAAGCATAATGCTTCTGCGTGACAATGAATCGGAAGCATTGATAAACGAATTCTTTTTTTCTCTATTGAAAGTAGCTGAATGATAATTTCGGCCTTCCGGCAGATGACTGTCTGCTTTGGTAATCGCTCCAATCCAAACCGGATTTAAATCTGATTCTAACGAAGCAGTTCTGAAAGAAGCAATTTTACTCCACTTAGAAACTTTTCCAATTTGATTCCAGACTTTTACTTTCCAGAAATATTTGGTCTCGTTTTTTAATGGATTTCCAATATAAGGAATCTGTAAATTTTTAAGTGAATTTACTCTTCCGCTGTTCCAGATATCGCCTTCGTCATTTTGTAGTTTTTCTTCTGAAGAAGCAATCAAAATAATGTAAGCAATTTGCGATGAATTGGATTCTTTTGAAACCAACTGCCAGCTAAATCTCGGCTGATTCTGAACTACGGCTAATGGATTTTCAGCCATTTCTGTTGTTAGATATACAGGTAAAATTTGTCCATTCGAGATGAAAGTGACTAAGAGTAATAATATGATTTTAAAATGCTTCATTTCTTATTGATTAGTACGCGGATGACACGGATTTACTTCGTAAAGACGCGGATAAAAACTGATTTTTTATTTCTTTAAAAATAAAATCCGTGTAAATCTGCGTCATCCGCGTTCTATTTTTTTTCGCCACGAATTACACAAATTTCACTAATTTTTAAATCAATAATTATCAAAATAATTCGTGACAATTCGTGCAATTCGTGGCAATATATTTTACAATTTCTTCGTAATCAACGATTGAATATTAAATACGGCTTCCGGGATTAATTTTCCGGTTTGGGGTAAATCATGATAATCGTCTGTATCGGGTTCTGTATCTGCATTTGGAGAATATCTTTGATCGCCTGTGCGGAACATAATACGCTCAAAACCGTCTACCGGAGCATAAAAAATTCTCGTTGATTCTTTTTCGTCGTTTACTTTTATTGTGTACGAACGGGTTTTAACGTTCAGTTTTACATTTACTTTATATTCTTTTCCGGCTTCATACTTTGTAACTCCGCCAAAACGAGCACCATTTTTTGCTTTTAATTGTCCATCTGAATCAAAAACCAATCTCACCGCTGGCAATCCTTGTTTATTTTGAAATTCAACCTGCAATAAACCATGATTATTTTGCTCTGGCTTTACGGTAAAAGTCACTTCCATTTTCTCTGCAAACGGAATAACACGTTCAGCACGGGCATAATCAAAATTATCCTGATCTCTTAATGTCAGCCATTTTTTACCATCAGCTTTCTTTTCGATTTTGGTGGAAGCCCAAGACAAATCATAGGTATTCCATAACTTTAATTCTTGTCCGTCCGGAAGATCATTAAAAATGTCATTTGCATTTTCTGTAACGACTGAAGTAACCGGAACCGGAATCGACGCTACCCAAATATCTTCTTTGTTCATACTGTAACTTACCCAAAGTTTTCCGTCAGGCGGAGTTCCGTCGCCTTCTGAAATTCCGCGAACGTATTGCGGGCCTGCTGATTTGTAGTTTCCACCATAACGCATCGGACTAATTTCTCCGTGAACCAATAATAAATCTTTGTAAGTCAAACCGTCATCACTTGTTGAAATAGCCAAAGGCCAGCGATATTCTGACGGATTATAAACTGTTGCATAACGGTTATCAGATGTTTTTTGTCCCCAGATTTTGGCATTGCTGTTTACAAAACCGGGAGCACGAAGCGGATTATATTCCCATGTTTTTCCGCCATCTTTACTGATTGAAGTTAAAGCGTGTTTCCATAAACCTACCACATTTCCGTTTGGTAACTGATATGAACTTAAAGCTTTATATGGCTTTTTTAACGGAATCAATTCATCATCACGATCGGCTTCTTCTACCCATTGCTGTAAAACTAATGGATCTGAAAGAATTTCTTCGCAGGCTTTTTTCAAACCTTTGTCTTTTGCTTGTGTATAAAAAGGAAAAGCCGATTTCGATTTGTCCCAAGATTTATTGTATCTGATGAAATAAATTTCGCCAAAACTTCCGTCTTTTTTGATTTCACGAATGACGCGTCCAATTCCTTTTCCATCGTTTGGATCATCTTTTTCATCCATTGCGATTCCGTAATAGGCCAAAGCATAAAGTCGTTTGTCTTTTGAAGTATAAAAACCCATTCTTTGGTGCATAATCGCATCCAGATTTTTGGCAACTCCTTCAACGCCTTCTTTTTTCCATCCGTCGGGAATATGATAGATTGGGAAAATTACTTTTGGCATTTTCCAGCTTACACCATCTTTAGAAGTCATAATCAAAGTCTGGCTCGGCGGAATATGTTCTCCTGCTGGATCACTTAAATATTGCAGGTAAAAAGTATCGTTCCAATATGCCATTGTAGGCTGGTGATTGTATGTCCATCCAAAACCATCTGCTTTTTCTGGGTGTTCACGACTTGCTCGCATAATCTGCGTAGCGTGAACGCCAACCGCCGGACTTAACTGTCCGTGGTGATAATCGACATTTGAAAGTGTTTTACCAACATAACGCACGGTATCGTTTTGTGCATTTACAGCTGTACAAGTCAAAAGAATTGTGGCTGTAATGATGTTAGTTTTTATGTTTTGGAAAGCAATCATGTTTTTTATTTTTTTTGCCACAGATTAAAAAGATTAAAAGGAATTTTCCTCTTTGAACTCTTTATAATTTTTCACGCAGATTTATATTTTTAATTAACAAATGCTACGAATAAAAAAAATCATTTTAATCTGTGAAATCTGTGGCCTTATCTTTTATTTTCTTTCAATTAATCCTTTTAAAACTTCTTCTGAAATTGTTGTGATCGTTCCGTGTTTATGTCCTTCAGGAAGGCTTATTTTTGATGAAACGTCTTCAAAATGAACAAAATCTGAAGTGCTTAAAGCTTTATAATTTTTTGATCCGTAATTGTCATAATACAACAGCCAGTTTTTATCGACTTTCACTACTGTTGGACCTTCTGATAAATATTCTGTTAAAGGTTTAGAACTCTTTTCAAACGGACCTAAAGGCGATTTTCCGAAAGCTACTTTTATGTTACGCATTGGTCTTGTGTTGTCTTTTAAAACCAAAACATAATCTTTCTTGCTTTTCTTTACAATCACGCAGTCAATTACACTGAAACCCGGATCATAGTACAATTTCGTATCAGAAAATGTTTTAAAATCTTTTGTCGTTACATAATACATTCGGTGATTGTTTTTCTCCTCTTCTACTCCTTTTTCAAATCGGAACGGAATTGTCGATGCCCAGATAATTATATATTCTTTTTTTACATCGTCATAAAAAATATCCGGCGCCCAAACGTTTACCACTTCCGGTTCGTTTTTCATTACCGGAATGTATTCTTGTTTAGACCAATGAATTAAATCTTTTGAACTTGCATATCCAAAACCATTTCCGCCTTTCCAGTCGGTTGTCCAAACCATATGATAGGTTCCATCAGCTCCTTTTGTGATTGACGGGTCACGCATGATTTTACTGGCTCCAATTTTGGGTTTTAAGAATGATCCTTCAAGACCTTTCCAATTGTAACCGTCTTCGCTGTATGCCAGATATAAACCTTCCGTTGCGGGTTCTCGAAATGACGTAAAAAGGTATAAATCTTTCTTTTTCTGCGAATAACTGATCGCGAAAATGAAAAGAGTTACTATGATGAATATTTTTTTCATGTCTTATTTTCTTTCCTGCAAGGTTTCCAAAACCTTGTAGGTATATTTTATGTTTAATCCAGAGCCCTATTAATTCCAAAAATGCCAAATATTTCTCTTTAGCCCCGATTGCAGTGAAAATCCTTTTGTACTGGTGTTCAGTACAAAAGATTGAAACGGAAAGCGGGACGATACTTCCAAAAATGCCAATTGTTTCTGCTTCTAAAAATAATTATTAAATACCTACAAGGTTTTGAAAACCTTGCAGGATTACGTTGCGTTATTCTATAATTGCTTTTTTATCTAAAGATGCCCCTTTTTTAACTGGCGTTGTTACGTTGTTAAAAACATTGTTTTTCAGGAAAATATTCTTTGTTTCTTTTCCATTTGCTTCGATAAAAATATCCGTTGCATTAAATGGAAAATTATTATTAATCAATGTGTTTGAAACGTTATCCAATTTGATAACCGGAACTCCTTTTATTGGTGTTGAAGATCCAACGTTATCTAAAATAATATTTTTTGAATCTGAAATTTTGAAAGAAGAACCAATTGTCGCATTTACTTTTACATCATGAAATTCTACATCTGTCGCTGTGTTTACCGTAAAACCTTCTTTTCCGTCCATGTTGATGTTGGAGAACGTGATGTTTTGAATTGGCATTTCTGTAATTCCTAAAATCTGTCCCGCTTTGTTTACGTTTGAAGCCGTAATATTACTCATGTGAATGTTTCTAAAAATCGGAGTTTTTTCGGTTACAGGTTCAACTTTGGTGTCTTTATCATAAAAAAGGCTCAATACGATTGCTTCTTCTTTAATGTTTTTCATTACGATATTATCTACGCGAATATCTTCTACAACTCCGCCTCTTCCGCGTGCTGCTTTAATACGAATTCCACGGTCTGTTCCGTCGAAAACACAATTTGAAATCGTGATTTTCTTGATTCCGCCCGACATTTCACTGCCAATAACAACGCCGCCGTGACCGCTTAACATAGTACAATTGGTAATTGTAACATTTTCTGTCGGAACTCCATATTTACGTCCGTCTTCGTCTCTTCCTGATTTGATGGTAATACAGTCGTCTCCAACGCTGATATGACAATTTGAAATATGAACATTTTTGCAAGACGATGGATTAATTCCGTCTGTATTAGGCGAATGCGGATTAAAAATTGAAATTCCAGTTACGGTTACATTATCACAGAATTCAGGATTTATCGTCCAAAAAGGCGAATTTTGAAATGTTACGCCTTCGATTAAAATGTTTTTACAACCATAAGCCTGAAAGAAAGATGGTCTGAAAAACTTTTTATCGATTGTTCTTTTATAGTAATCAGAGTAAACAATTCCTTGATTTTGTTCGTCCCACATTTTTTGGTATTTCGTTAACGGAATCGGTTCTTTTGCGGTTTCGATTCTGTAAACTTCATTCCACCAAGCTTTTCCTTGTCCGTCGATTACGCCTCTTCCCGTAATGGTGATATTTTCTGCGTCTTTTGCATAAAATAATGGTGAGAATGATTTCATTACCAATCCTTCGTAACGCATTTCTACATATGGCAGATAATCATCAAAATTGTCTGAAAATTTTAATAAAGCTCCTGAATCTAAATGGATTGTTATATTACTTTTTAGTTTTAAAGCTCCGGTTAAATATTCTCCTGCTGGAAAAAAGATGGTTCCGCCGCCGTTTTTAGATGCTTTTTCTATGGCATTTTGAATGGCTTCGGTGCATTTTATTCCTTTGTTATTTCCGCCTTCGTTTAGGATGTTTAACCAGCCGTCGTTTGCTAGAGCGGTGTTTAGTCCTGTTATGAGGCAGAGAATTATTAGTATGTTTTTCATAGTTTATCTTTTTATTTTGCCACAGATTAAAATGATTAGCTCAGATTTTTCACTCTCATTTTTGTCCTTTCGACGAAGGAGAAATCTCCGTTAGCAGCTCCTCATGCTTGAGCAACTTTGTAGAGTTTCTTGCGAAGATTTCTCCTTCGTCGAAATGACAAGATTGTGGGTAAGTGTCACGAATTCACGAATTATTTTCACTAGTTCGAACGTAAAATCAAAACCCAGTCGTTACCATCTTCTTTTTTACCTGAAGGTTGAAATTCTTTAGTTCCTTTATTATCTACAATTCCAATTTTTGTTTTTTGTCCGTTTCTTGGGTTGTACCAAGCTGCTGTAACTTTATCCCCTGCAATCTTGCCCATATTTACCTCGATTTTTCTTCCGCTGTAAGTGTAAATCAAAGCGTATTTTTTTCCTTTTATAGCTGGAATATAATCGTATTTTTCTCCTTGGTTTGCAATTAATGAAGTATCCGGAGTTCCTTCTAAAAATGGAAATTCTAACATTAGTTTTTTAATGTAAATCATTTGTCCCGCTCCAGACGCATTAATCGCTGATGTCCATAATTCTTTATTTCCGTAAGCTGGTTTATCTCCTTTTCTGAACATTTGCATTACGGCGTTGTGTCCGTATGTGTAACCTGCAGCGCCCGAAAGAACTGACCAATATCCGTAACGACGAACGTCATTTGCTGTCCATTTTGGTTGTAAAGTATCGTGTAAACCGTGTGGAATTCCTTCGTAAGATGGTTCTCCGTCAAGTGTTGGTTTTGTTGGTTTTAATTCGAAATCTCTTAGAACAAACTTGTAATTGTCTTCTTTGAAATTCGTTTTTGATGAATCCTGATCGTATCTTCTGTGTCCTGATTGAAACATATTGAAATCCAGCCATTTTTCGTTGTGGAAGTTTTCTGAAGAATCGGTTCTTCCAAAAGGGTGAAAAGTCACTAATTGATTCGGATTATTTGTTTTTAAAGTGTTTCCGATGGCGTTCCAGGTATCCTGAAATTCGTTTCCATGTGTGTCACCTCCGTTTAACCAAATTACGTTGGTTCTGTTTTTATATCTGTCAGCTAAGAATTTAGCGTATATAATTGCTTGTTCTTTGCTTACTTTATTTCCTTTTGAAACGTTTGTTCCCCAAACTGGAACCATTGCTACATAAATTCCGTTTTTCTGAGCCACGTCTAAAGTGTAATCTACATGATCCCAGTAATCGTATTGCTTCGCATCTTTGAAATCATTTCCTGCCGTAATCAAGGGTTTTGAAACGTCTTCGTTGATTAAAGCAGCATCGCCATAAACATTAACGGCATTTATATTATGCAAAACCATTACCTGTACAACGTTGAACCCTTTTTCTTTTCTGTCTTTAAAATATCTATCAACGCCTGCTCTGTCTAATTTTCCAAATGCCAGCCAGCCTGTATCGCCCAGCCAAAAAAACGGTTTTTCATTTTCGGTAACAAAATAATGCTGGTTTTTAGATATTTTGATTTGAGGCAGGGCGCCTTTTGTTGATTGCGAAAATCCGCTTTGTGCTGTCAACAAAAAGCTTATACTTAAGGCATATAAATATTTAATTTTCAGATTCATTTTTGGTTTATTTTGAATTTATGTTTTTTAGGTTGGGCCACGGGTTTTACTGATTGAACAGGTTTTCGCTGGTTTCTTTTTTTCACGCAGATTGAGCAGATTTATTTTTAATTCTTAATTTTAATAATTATCTGTGTCAATCCGTTTTATCAGTCACATCCGTGCGCAATTACTTTTTCACGACAAAAAGCACTTTTTCTTTGATTTCGGATTGTGGAATTGTTACTTGTTTTCCTCCGTTTAGGTTTGCTTTTTTGGTGATGATACCTGTTGCTGCGTTTATTATGTATACTTCAAAAGTTCCTTTTGCGTCGGCTAAATCAATTGTAATATCTTGATTGTTTTTTAAATAGAAAAGATAGCTTTTTCCTTTATTTTCCAGTTTCCAAAGATTATCTGAAAAGCTATTTCCATCTACTAATTTCATTTCGCTTAAAGCGGAATAAAACTCAGGAAGTGCAATTTTTGGAATGTTTGGCATTGACGCTCCCGCCATTAAAGCTGGCCATCCAAATCTTGGAGACGCATCTGTCGAATATAGAATTACTTTTTCGGGATATTTTTCTCGATATTCACGAACAGCGCGATACACCTGATCGTCTGTTTCTTTTCCGGTTTTTAATTTTCTGGCGTGCTGCCTTGGTGCTAAATTTAATCCGCCTTGCGGTGCGTATGCTGTTCCGTCTTCTTTATAATACCAATAACGAATGTCAATTAAATCTACTGTTTTGGTTCTTTGTGCATCACTTAAAATAGCATCCTGAACATCTTTTGTCGCACTTAAACCTATTATTTCTTTTTTGCCTGTTTCGTCTTTCCATTTTTGAACTTCATCAATCCAAAATTGCATGAAATGAAGCGGACCCGTATATTCGGCACTTGTTAACTGAATTACATTGCTGTTTTCCTGAAAATTTTCTAATGATTTTCGAATAAATCCTTGGTGCAATTTTCTTCTGGCAGGATTATTTACGTCGTAAAATTGTTCAGCCATAAAAATACGTTTGTCTCCTGCATATGGCGGAGGCTCCGGAAAACCTGTACTATTTATATTGTTTGCTGAACGCCATGGTGAACTTGCCCAATGCGCTCCGGCTTCTATAATGTTATGTTGAAAATATTGCTGATTGATTAACAATTGTCCTTTGGTTTCGGCTAAATCAGCAAAAAGCGATAAACGATCCCAATACCAATCATTGAATTTTGTCAAGTCATATTTACTCAATTGATCCCAAGCTAAATCTTGTCCGCTTCTTGCAAATGGCTGTTCGTAGAAAGGCGGCCAAGCATCGGCATCAAAACGACGAACGCGTTCGTGATCGTCCATTCTTCGCTCGTACCATAATCCGTAATTATGTTCTAAAGCAACCATATTATTGGTACTTAAATAATCTGCAACTTCGTTGATATTGTCTGTAAAACCTGTTCCGGTTCTGCCGGGAACAAATCTGGTAACGTCTGGCAATGACTTAGAAATGTCGCTGTCTCTAAGGCTTCCTCTCCACCAAGGCACGCTTAATCGGTTTCCTGCTATTACTTTATTATCATAAGTAAGCCATCCGTTTTTTGTTATTACTTTGTTGGTGGAAATTATATTTTGTGCTGCATTTATTTTTAAATCATTCGCATTTTTAAGCCCTGAGTTGTTCGTATCAATTGGATTTGCTTTTGAAACTTCTGCAATCCATTCTAATAAACTTTCCTTTGGAGCAACTGAATTTTTAGTTAATTCTTGTGCTGCTTCAACTTCGGGACTTGATGAAGGTTCTGAACCTAAATCATAAATAAATGGCTTCATAGGAAGCTGTCCTAAACGATTTTCTAATTGTGCATAAAACAAACTTCTCGGATTGATATGACCGTTTACATCTTTCCAATGACCATCGCCAGCCATGATTCCACCCCAAGTTCCAAAAGCCCAGTTTTGTGCTGTTGGCGGGCTGTAACATTCTATTTTAGATGCTGATGTTTCCCAGATTACACTATTTGCAGCTGTCCAGCCTGCGCCTCGTCCATTTTGTTCTCTATTGTTATAACTTAAGGCGTGTCCGTCTATATACGAAACTTCAAATAATACACCTGTTGACCAACTGCCTATTGCTCCGCTATTATTGAAAGGCATAAACGACTCGCATTGAATAAATGCATTTGGCCCTGTCGTTCCAAATCCGCCTACTGCAAAATCGTGGTATCCATATTCTGAATAACAACGTTGAAATAGTGTTTGTTGTCCTTCGGTATAAAAAGTATGACGTCTAAAACCTGCAATTTCAGAAACTGGTTCGGTTGCAATACAATCTTCAACTGTAATTTGCTGTGCTGATTTTAATAAAGCAACTGCACCTCCAGAAAAATGCTTGAAGTTTACTTGTTTTACCCAGGCATTTTTTGTGTTTTCGATGCTAATTCCTAACCATCTGTGTTCTTCGTCTTTTGGTTTTGACAGATCATAAGTTGATTTCATCAGGATATTTTCGATCCCGATTTGCTCAATTCTTCCTGACCAAGAATAAACCGCCACTTTTGCTGGTCCGTAAGCATCATCCAAAGTCATTGTTAACGGTGCATTTAAAGTTACTTCATTACCGTTGATATTGGTTACGACTCTATTCCAAGTAATATCCCAATCATTTTTTTTCCAACCTACCCAACCGGTTTCGGCTCCAAAATCATCCATTTTTAACTCTTTAATCCAATTATCGGTTAAAGGTTTAGTGATGATAATTTCAACAGATGGTTTTAATTTAGAGGTGTTTTTTAATTGGATTTTTTTTGTTCCAAGTGGTGTATAAGCTGTATTGAACTCAAAAGTCTCACCTAATTTTTTATCATCAGTTCCTAAAATTCTAATTATCGCTTCTCGTTTTAATCCGGTTCCTAATAGAATTGTTCCGTTTTCAGTATTTCCGCTTCCGCGTAAAACGACTCCTGATTTTTTAATGAATAAAGTTCCGCTTATTTTAAAGATTCCTTTATCTAAAAGTACAGCGCCGCGAAATCCTGATTTATTTGGTTTCAAATTACTTACATAATCAATTGCTGCCTGAATTCTTTCTTTGGCATCTTCTTCTTGTTTTGAAACAAAAATTTTATTCTCCACATTCGGAATTGCTTTTTCAGAAGCCATATATCCCGCATATGAAAAATCTGGAATTTGATTTCCTTTGTTGTCTGTCGTAAACGAAAGTTTTCCTTCTTTGGTTTTGACAATATCCGGGAAAGTGTTTTGTGCTGTGATGTTGATGCTGAAAAACAACGCCAAACCAGACAAAACTATTTTATCTTTTTGAAGGAAGATGTTATTTTTAAATTGAATAAAATTCACCTTAATAATTTTTAGGTTTATTATTTGCATTCCTAATTTCCACAATCTTGTCATTTCGACGAAGGAGAAATCTTCGTTAGCTATTCCGCTTGCTTGATAAACTTTGTGTTAGTTACTTGCGGAGATTTCTCCTTCGTCGAAATGACAAACTTTGTGTTTATGCTTATTAAACCAGACAGGTTTTAAAAACCTGTCTGGTTTGCTTTGAGAATATTCTGGTGACTAAATTTAAGACTTTATTGCAATAATCCTTTTGATTTTGCTAATGTATCTGTATTGTTTTCGGTTTTTGTCCAGTCAATTTTACTGTTTGGATCAATTCCGTTAAAATATTTCTCGATGTTGGTATATCCGTCGCCGTTTGCATCTTTGTTCGCATCTGAAGCGTCATTTGGGTTTAAACCATTTTTCTTTTCCCAAGCATCTGGAATTCCGTCATTATCAGAATCTTTATATGCTTTTCCTTTGTAAACCGGATAACCTCCAACCTGATTAGGATGCGTTATAATTCCTTTTTTATAAGAATCCGCAGGTAATCTTCTTTTAATAAAATCTTTTCCAATTGCGTTTTCTAAACCGTCTTTAACTTCAATTTTTCCTGTGCGAACTTGTTTGATAATTCTCTCGTCAACCATGTCTCTTTTAGGAATTGTTGCTCCAACATTATTTAAAACAAATTCATAGGCTTCTTCTGCTTTCATAATGGTAATATGAGGCATTGTAAAGGCTTTTGGCTGTTTGATAAATTCTAAATATGATTTTACTTCTGCTTCCGGAAGGTCTTCTAATTGTACACCGCCATTCCAGTTATCGGCTGTAACTTCTGGAGAACCAACGATAAAGTTTCCTGAAACATATGCTCTTCCGTATGTTTTTGGTTTCATATATCCTGATTCAGGTTTTAGAATTCTGTAGCGAATTGGCTGATCTGTTGGCGTAATTGGCCCCGGTTTAAAATAGTTGTTGATGATGTTAAACATCGAACGATAATCTCCTCCATCAAGAGAACGATTCCACCAATTGAAAATCACATTGTTTACGAAATTAAAATCACCGTACATTCCGATAGAAGCATTTCTTGAAATATTATCGGCCCATAAATTGCGCATAAACGTGCTGTTTAATCCGCCAATTGTACTTCCGAAAGCATGATTATAAGTATCTAAACCTTCTGAAGAAATGGTATTTTGAATGGTAATATTACAAGCTGGTAGTTTTTCCAGTTTTGATTTTTCATTTGCCGCAAACTGATGTCTGTATAATGAAATATTTTCGTCTAATCCCCAGCTTACAGAGCAATGGTCTACGATTATATTTCCTATTGGATTTCCGCCAAGTGCGTCATCTCTTCTGGTTACTTCGGTTGCGCCACGACGGAAACGCATATGTCTGATAATTACGTCGTGTGTATCAATTTCCAGAGTTTCTCCTGCAATGCAAATTCCGTCGCCCGGAGCAGTTTGTCCTGCAATTGTAACGTACGGCGCACGCATGCTGATTCTCTTTTTTAACTGAATGATTCCAGAAACATTGAAGACGATTGTTCTGGCTCCAACGGCTTCGCAGGCTTCGCGAAAAGTTCCTTTTCCGCTGTCTTCTAAGCTTGTTACTACAAATATTTTTCCACCACGGCCGCCTTGTGTAAATGCTCCGCCTCCTTCAGCTCCCGGAAAAGCAGGAATATCTGCCTGAACGAAATCTTTAGGGTAAGATGCCCAAGGTAAATACGGTTTTCCTTGTTTGGCTTCTGCCTGAATTGTACTGTAATTATTTTTCCAGATTTCGGCTAACCTTTTTTCTTCATCAGCCAATATTGCATCGGCTTTGTCTTGAAGTGGTTTCGGAATTTCTGGATATTGTGCATATGCTGAAGTGAAGAAAGAACAGAATGAAAAAATCATCATGGTTCTTTTTAATGTGGTTATTGGGAAGATAGTCTGCATGAAAAGATAATCTAAGGTTTATAGTTTTTTGGTGTAAAGTTTATAACAGATTATTCTTTTGAAGTAGAATCCTTCACTTTACTTTTTTCTTTTTCTTCAAGACGTTTGTGCCAGTCAGCACTTTCCTTGTTTAGATCGTAACCTTGTTTTGATAAATAGTTGTTGATTCTTCCTTTGTATTTACCAAACCATCCGTGTTTTTCTTTAGATGAACCGCCGTCCATTGCATGTTCTCTGGCTTCTACTAAAGCTTTGTAGATATATTCTTTTTGTTCTGCAGTTAAATTTGGAAGCATATCATTATAACCTGCAACTGTTATTGGAAGCACGCCATAGGTCATTCCGTCTTTAACTTCAGTGATTTTATCTTCTGATAATTCTTTACCTAATTTTTTAAGATAAGATTTATGCAGTTTTTCAATTGATTCATCTGCTTTTGATTTCAGTTTATCAATTTTCTCGTTTTGTTTTTCTTTTGCTAAACCTGTATCTTCTTTTATTTTTTTAATTTCAGCGTCTCTTCCATCCTGAATTTCGCTTAAATCCCTGAATTGCTGTGCTACAACATTTGAAACTGATGTTTCTTTTTTAGCATCTTTTAAGTCTAATTTAGCAACGATTTTTGCTGCTCTTTCATTGGTAACTTTAATGTATTCAGGATCTAAATGCTGCTGCGCATTTAAAGCCGAAAATGCGAAAACCAATGCTAAAAAACTGATATTAAATTTTCTTAATGCCATCTTTTCGTGATATTTTAATATTTAAAAACATTCTCATTTCATTGCGAAACAAGAATGTTTTCAAAATGTTTCTTATTTTAAATCTAATATTGGTCGAACTAATGTTTCTTTATTATTAGCAAGATCTTTCCAGTTTACTTTTATTGCCGGATTTACACCGTTGATGTAATCTTCAATATTTGTATATCCGTCTTCGTTTAAATCTCCTTTTGCATCAGATGGATCGTTTGGATTTAATCCGTATTTTTTCTCCCATGCATCCGGCATTCCGTCTTTATCTGTATCTACATAAGGTTTTCCTTTGTATTCCGGATATCCTCCAACTTGAGAAATATCTGTAATGATTCCTTTTTTATAAGAATCCATCGGTAAACGTCTGTGTTCAAATTGATAGAATTCTTTTTTCTCTAATCCTTTTGCATATTCAGGAACTCCAGTTTTAACTGTTCTTACGATTCTTTCGTCCACTTTATCTCTAATTGGCAAAGTTGCTCCAACATTTTTAAGTACAAATTCATATGATTCTTCTGCTGTCATGAATTTGTTGAACCAAGGCATTGGGAAAGGTTTGTCTGCTTTCATTTTATCGAAATAGACTTTTGCTTCGTCATAAGACATTAATTCTCCTTTTTTATTTTCAAGTTGAATTCCGCCGTCCCAGTTGTCTTTTGTTACTTTTTCGTTATTGTTTACTACGTTTCCGTTTGCATAAACTCTACCAAAAACCATGTATGGTAATTTACTTCTTCCTGATTCTGGTTTTAAGATTCTGTAGCTTATTGGCTGAGATAAATCGGTTACTGGACCTGGTTTGTAAAAGTTATTGATGATGTTGTAATTTGCTGTGTAATCACCTCCGTCTGTAGATCTGTTGTACCAGTTGAAAACTACATTGTTCACAAAATTGAAAATTCCGTTCCAACCGATAGAAGGGTTTCTTCCTGCGTTATTAGCCCACATGTTTCTCATAAATGAGCAGTTTTCTCCACCTAAAGTACTTCCGAAAGCGTGGTTGTAAGTATCTAATGCTTCTCCAAATAAACTATTTTGGATTGTAATATTTACGGTTCCTACTTTTATATCTGGATAACCTGGGCCCGGGCTGTAAATGTGTCTGTAAATTGACATATTTTCGTCTAATCCCCAAGTTGCTGATACGTGGTCGATCATAATGTTTCCAACTGGATTTCCTCCAATTGCATCATCACGACGCCCAACGAAAGTTTCTCCTCTGCGGAAACGCATGTGTCTGATAATTACATCGTGTGTATCGATCCAAACTGATTCTCCGGCAATACAAATTCCATCACCTGGAGCTGTTTGTCCTGCAATTGTGATATATGGTGCACGAATAATTAACGGACTTTTGATTCTGATAATTCCTGAAACATTAAATACTATTATTCTTGCTCCTCCTTGTTCACAGGCTTCACGAAGTGTTCCTGGTCCTCGGTCTTCTAAACTTGTTACTGTGTAAACTTTTCCGCCGCGACCTCCGAAGGTAAACATTCCGCCTCCTTCTGCACCCGGGAAAGCAGGGATTTCTGCCTGAGGTAAATCATTTGGACGAGATGCCCATGGAATATATGGTTTACCGTGTTTTGCTTCTTCTTCAATAACTACTAAAGCTTTCGCCCAAGCTTCATCAGAAAGTCTGTTTGCTTCGTCTTTAATAGCTTTTTCCTGCGCCTGAACTTCTGCACTTAGTTTTGGATACTGAGCGAAACATTTTGCATTTCCCAAAAACAGGAGTGTCAAGATAAATAATGCGGAATTTTTCATGTTAATTTTGATTTTGGTAATTCTGTTTAAACAAATCACCTGCATCTAAGTAGAATACAGGTGAAGAATTGTCATGTTTAATTTTGTTTTCTATTATTAGATATGCTTAATGATTTAGGGCAATTCATCTTGCTTATCTTATTCTTGATAATTGTAAGTTCCAGCTCCTCCAAAATTATCATTCCAGCCTATTGTTTGTAATAACCATGGGTTAGAAGTTAAAGCTGTTGTGTTAAGACCGCTTATGTAATAATTTGGATTGAATTTAATTTTAACGGCTGCTCCGCTGACATTATCCATTGGAGTAACTAAAGTCGCTAATACAAAATTATCATTATAATATGCCGCCAAAGTGCTTAACTGCGCTTCAAAATTAGCCGAATCCGGATCTGCAAGTATACCTGCGCGTGAAGCTGTTAATGGATCTGCTGCTGTTGCAGTTGTTTTGTACTGCAGGTAATTTCCTGTTCGCTGAGTTCCATTAATAGGTGCTAAACCTAATTTTTGACAGCTGTTGCTTGTATTAGGTCCTAGAGGTTCATCGCTATATAATTTCCAACGTTGTACATCCCAGTAACGTTTTCCTTCGTATGCTAACTCAACTCTACGCTCATATAATACCGCTTCTATAGCTGCATATTTATCTGCCAATGTACCAATTCCATAATTGTTTGCTGCAGGAATACCAACACGAGCTCTGATTTTTCCTAAATAAGCTAAAGTATTACCCGTTTGTCCTAATGCTGCATAACATTCTGCAATATTCAATAGTAATTCTGCATAACGATATTCCATAATGTCAGTTGGTGAATATGCATAATTTACTGCATTGGTTGCTGTTGTATTTGTCATTTTTCTAACAAATGCAGGGCTTGTTGATGTACTGTTAAGATCATTAAAATAAGGTTTATTCTTATTATCTAACCAACGGTAAGACCATAGAACTGCATTAGCATTTTCTTTATATCCCCATTTAACTCCTGAGAAAGCAAATGTTCTGTAAAATCTTGGGTCACGATTAACGAAGAATGTAAAATCATTGTATCCATTTGCAGCAGTTGGTCTTCTACCATCACCCATTGGAAATAAATCAATCATTTCTTTTGGAGCAGAAACACCACCGTTTCCTCCTTGACTAGGTAAACGAATCGATTTTTCCCAGTTATTGTTTATGTTAAAATTTACATCACTATTTGAGCTCGATAAAAGCTGAACTGTGATTGCTTCTCTACACTTAACATTATCAATTAAAAACATGTCATTCCATTCTTTAATTGAATTTCCATACAATCCATAACCATTTTGCGTTAATACACTTTCTGCTGCCAATCCAGCATCCAGAGCTGCTTGCCAACGTTCATTTGAACCATCCCAGCTTTTATTAAACAAAGGGCTCGCAAAAGTTAATAACACACGAGATTTTTGAGCTAAAGCTGCTCCTTTTGTAAAACGTCCATAATTTGCAGAATTCCAGTCTCCAGGCAATAAACTAGCTGCCATGTCTAAATCTGCTACTATTTGAGCCACTACTTCAGATACTTTTGCTCTTGGAAGTTTTATACTTTCATCATCTACAGATGGAGACATAACCTTTGTAACGATAGGAACACCACCATAAGTACGCATTAAATCAAAATACTGTATAGCACGCATATAATACATTTGACCTTTTGCCTGATCGCGGAATGTTTTATCTAAAGCAGCTCCTTTTACATCAATATCCTCGATTAAATTATTACATTCTCTAATTCTGGTATAGGCATTATTAACTAAACCGGTACCAATTTTAGCACCAAAATAATCTTTTGCTACATCAGGACTATTAAGTAGTTTACTTGGATTAATATAATCCTGAACTCCTCCCTGCTCTTCTGTTAGTTTCGTGTTTACATCATTATAAACCCCAATTACAGTTGATGTTGGTGATTTAAAAGCTGCAAAAAAATCAAAGTATTGATTATCAACATACGCTTGTACACGTGCCTGACTTTGATAGAATGAATCATCATACTGTCCGATAGGCTTAACCTCTTCCAGGAAATTCTCGCTGCAAGAAACACCTAAAACAAGTACAAGTGCTGAAAGTATATATATATTAAGTTTTGTTTTCATAATTGATATCGAATTTAAATTAGAATGATACGTTTAAATTAAGCGACCATGATCTAAGAGTAGGATAACCTACAGAAGAATTGTCGTACATATTGCGATAATGACCTGGATATGGGTTATAAAGATCCCAAAGATTATTACCGGTTACACCTAATGATATATTCTGTATTTTAGTTTTAGCTAAAGCTTGTTTTGGAATTTCGTATGCAACAGTTAAATTTCTAACAAAGCAACGGAAAGTACTTATCTGCCAAAAATCAGAAGGATTTAATACACCTGTTTGTGCTAAATTAGGATATTTACCATTTGGATTATCAGACCCGTACATATCATTCCAAAATGGTTCACGAGCCCACATATTATTAGCACTAGAAGTTCCCTGACTTACTAAGTCAACAAAATTTGCTCCTCCCCAAGATGTTGATATTTGAGTTCTTAAAGAAAAACTGCTGTATTTCATTCCTAAATTGGTAGTAAATCCATACGTTCTACTGCTCTTTGCTAATTTAGCATAATCGTTTCCTACAAGAATTTGACCGTTAGGTCCGCTAAGAGTTCCATCAGGATTAAGAACACCACCTAGATCCTGATAAGCTAATGACCCTTTCTGAAGTTTAGTTGGATCAGTTATACCCAAATAACTTGGCGCAACACCAGCTGCAGCTGCATTTTGAGATAAATAATTCCAATAATTAGTAACATCCTGATCTGTACGTAAAATACCGTCTCCGGTTGATGTTTCATTCCATGTTTTGAATCCCCATACTGGATTAAATCCTTCTGAATATCCTTCTCTTCTTGTATTATTAGATGGAAGTAAATTTCCTTGATCTGGGAATTTTACAATTTTGTTATCTGCATAACTAAAGTTCACTCCAACATCATAACTAAATTTACCTCTTTTATCGCTCCAGTTAACGCTTAACTCAGATCCCCAAGCATCAACTTGCGCATAATTTTGTTCTGCAAAAGCTCCACCAACAGCAATTGGCACACCAGTAGCACTTCCCATATCTGTTAACATATCTTTTGTTATGTCATAATAGAAATCTGCTGTAAACTGTAATCTGCTTCGTAAAAAAGCTAAATCTAAACCAAGGTTATGTTTTAAAGTAGAATCCCATTTTGCATTTCTGTTTGGATTTACTTTAGGAGATAATCCAGATCCTAACTGACCTCCATTTTCTCCAAATTGCCAGCCTTTATTAACTGTAAGATCATAAAATTGATACCATTTCCATGGCTGAAGATTATCTTTTCCTGTTTTACCAATAGAGTATCGTAATTTAAAGAAATTTACCGTTGGCAGCATTCTTTCAAACCATTCTTCTTTAGAAGCTACCCAACCCAATTGAAGAGAAGGAAAAGTTCCCCAATAATTTTCTGGTGCAAACTTTGTAGAAGCATCACTACGTAAAAGGAATTGTAATAAATATTTTGACTTATAGTTGTAATTTAAAGTTCCAAAATATGAAAGTGTTGCATTATTTCCTTTTAAAGCGGTAGAGTTACCTGTATCAACTGTTCCAGCTGTGCGCCAATCCCCTAGATAATCTTTTGGAGTATTTGTATAAGCTAAACGTGTACTTTGCCACTCAGATTCAGATCTTTCAATACCAAACATTCCGCTAACTTGATGATCTCCGAAAGTTCTGTTATAGTTAGCAAAAAAATCGGCTTGAGTACTCTTAGAAAAATTACTATTATAATATACTCTGGCGTTTCGAACGTTAGTCTCTATAGCATAATCAATAATACCACCTACTTCTGGGTTTTTCTCAATAGCACTTGGATAGGCTGCACTTGCAAGGTGATTATCTGCTAAATCATAATTTTTAATTCTTGCCAGATCATACGGCAATTGAATTTGTTCTGAATAAGTAGAATTTTTAGTTCGTGCAAAAGTTGCTTTAAAAGATAAACCTTTAATTGCTTCTACTTTATAATTCAAAGAAGCATTTACATTAAAAGAAGAATCATCTGTTGTTTGGTGCGAACCATTATTTAGGTTGGCAAAATAGTTCCATCCTGCGATATTATTATTTGCATTTGCACTTCCAAAATTTTTGTTTGTGTTAGGAAATGGAGACATATAATATTGTTTACCATCAACTGTAGTTTCCCATGGAATAAATTTTGGCATATGCACTAAATATCCGTAATCAGCCTGCTCACCACCTGCTGCTGTTCCATAACCTCCATCACTGATATTCGCCGCTGCTTTAGTAAACGATTTATCGATAAACGCTGATGTTCCAGAAATAGCCGCAGAGAAATCTAAATTCTTTGCAATTTTTGCATTAATTCCTGTACGATAATTCCATTTATCATATTTTTGATATCCAAGATTTGCATCTTGTGTTAAGTAAGTCGCTCCTGCAAAATAGGTAATATCTTCACTACCTCCACTTACATTAAACGAATGTTTTTGCTGTATAGCTGGTTTCCAAGCTTCTTTAAGCCAGTCATAATTCAAACCTTTCATTTCTTCTAATTCTGCTGGAGAAAATAAGCTAGCTTGGGCAATAGTTGGATTTTGTCCTGTTAAAAACCTGTTGTTAAAAACTCCATATTCATAAGCGTTCATTGTTTTGGTATGGCTTACAGCGTCATTAACTACAAATTGACTGTTATAACTAAATTTAGCTTTACCTGCTTTTCCTCTTTTAGTTTTTACAACTATCGCACCTTGAGACGCACGAGAACCATAAATAGCAGCTGACGCATCCTTTAAAACTGTGATACTTTCAATTTCTGAAGGATCCAATCTATTAAAAGCATCTAATGTAGCTTTACCTGTTGCTGGATCAACCTGAACCATATCATCAATTACAACTAAAGGTATAGTTGAATTTCCATCTTTTGAGAAACCAAAAGTTTGGCGAATTTGAATAGTCGCAGCATCTCCAGGGCGTCCTGAACCTCCACTAACTGCAAGACCAGGAACTAATCCTTTTAATGCATCAGATAAGTTGGTTACAGGCAAGTCCATTAAATCATCTGGTTTGATTGTAGCAATAGCTCCCGTAAGTTCTTTTTTCTTCTGAGTACCGTAACCTACAACAACGATATTTTCCAGTTGGTTAGAATCTTCTGTTAATTTTGCATTAACAACAATACGTCCATCTAATGGTATTTCTTGTTTTCTCATTCCAATGAAAGAAAAAACTAAAGTTGCTCCACTTTTTACTTTAATTTGATACTTACCATTGTAATCTGTGGTAACTGTATTTTTTGTAGATTTCTCAGTTACGTTTACTCCCGGCAACAGCCCTAATGAGCTATCTGTAACTGTACCTGTAACAGTTACATGAGTGCTGTTTGTTGTTTGAGCGTAACTCATCACACTCATCAGTGTAAACAAAAGAAAACTACATCTCTTTAAAAGTGCTTGTTTCATAAATGTTTTTGTTTTTGGTTAGGTTTTATTTAGTGTTAGTTAGTCATGTTAAATGTGTTTCACTTAAAGATACCAAAAATTAAAAAAAGTTTAATGTATCTTAAATTAAATGTTAAAAACACATTTATTTTGTATACCAAAAATATAACGATGACGAATTAGAACCGTCCTGTTCTATCCTGCTTTACTGGCATTATCTAAAAAAAACTAACTCAAAAAAACAATATTAATAAAAAAAAGAAGGAAAAAATAGACAAAATCGAAAAATTAAGCAATAAGATTGCGTATAATAAAATAGAAGAACTGCTTTTAAACCAAATACAGAAGAATTAGCATTAAAAACAAAAAATAGCTGTTTTTTCTGCAAAATCATGCACTGAAACACTGTATTATAATAGGTTAAGTTTAGCATTATTAAACGAAAAAATGGCTTCTATTTTTAAAGAAAAGCCATTTTTTAAAGTAGAAATCTTACAACCTGAAAACGTTTTCGCTTTACAAAAGATTCCTTAAAATTTTACTAAAAAATATTTTTTTTAAACGTAAAATCTGACCAATAAAAAAAGTTAAAGTCCTTTTTTGATACAAAATCTAAAAAAAAACATCTATAGTTTAAAACTGATCATTATTTATTTGGATTCCATCCGTTTAAAACCAAATTTCGATCATATTTTTTAATATCTTCTTTTTTCAATTGATGCGACCAGGATACTCTTTGTGACAAATCTTTTGCGCTTGAACCTTTACTTCCAAATTCTGCGTAATAAGCTGTTTTATCTTTATCAGGAAATCTGTTATCAATCCATGCGTTCCAGCCTTCGGGTATAATATGTGACCCAATATCTGTATTAATAAAAACAGTTTGGGCATAAGGTCTCCAAGGTCTTCCTAAAAATACTTTATCTACCGATTTGTCTTTTGCGGTAAGTTTACATTCAACAAAAACAAATCCATATGCCTGACCTTGCGGAGTTGAAGCTGCTGTAATATAGGAATTCGTTAAACTCTCAATTGTACATTTATAAAAATAAGCTGTCGCAGCACCAAAAATAAAATCGGTTGTACCGCTAATAAAACAGTTTTCAAAATAAGTTCGGGTATTTTCCTGTGATAAAAATAACGTATCCTGATTCCCTAAGATATTACAGTTCTTGACAATAACCCGATCACTTTTTATATGCAGCGCCACCGCCTGTCCTACCCTTCCTGCTGTGTTTTCAATAGTAAGATTTTCAAGAGTACAGTCGTTTCCTTTAATTAAAAAAGAATATGAAGTAGAAGTTCCAAAAGTCTTTTTTCCAGATGGATCATTTTCACGAAGCGGTTTTCCCGAATAGTCGTCAAATGAAATAATAGTTTTCTCTTTATCTGTTCCTTTTAAAGTAATGAATGTTTTAGAAGTCGGAATCTCTAATTTCTTTACGTACTTTCCTGGCTTTATAGTTATTACAACTCTTTTTTCAGAATTGTCTTTGACATTATTTATCGCTTCCTGAATGGTTTTAAAATCTCCTGAGCCATCTTGTGCAACAGTTAATGACAATTTATTATCGAGCGTTTGGGCTGATGTAGATAATGTTGTTATTAAAAATAAGGTTAGAATATGTCTCATGATTTTTTATTTAAGATTTTTAGGTTGTAGAGACGCACAGCAGTGCGTCTACGTCACGTATACACATTCTTAAAAACGCGTAAGACGCACTGCTGTGCGTCTCTACCGAAAATAAAACGAGAAATCGCATTATAAATTCAGTAATCTTAATTGCTAATCTTTGTCGAGTTACTTGTGCGATTCCTCGTTCCTCAGAATGACAAACTGTACGATTAATAATTTTAGAAATTTAAAAATCCGTTTTAAATCCGCGTCTTTACGAAGTAAATCCGTTTCATCAGCGTACAAAATTTAATGCGACATCCAAACCGTCATTTCCCCTTTTCCTTTATTTCCCCATGCAAAATACGGAATCAGTTTTACAGGAACCACAGTCGCATCTTTAGAAGAAAGTGGTTTATATAAAGTTTTATTCCATGAATTATTAGAATTTAGTACCGCTTCTGCGTCAATGCTGACTAAATTTCTATTATTCAAGGTAAAATTATTAATTGTAAATTTCGAATTTACATTTAAAGCCACATCATTTACACTAGTTTTCGCAGGAAGCTGATCAGATTCCAAACAATAAACCAAAGGCCCTCTTTTTACGGCTATCTGATTTTTAACTTCTTCAACCAACGGATTAGCTTCCATTAACTCAACTGGCATTGGAAGATTCAATTCAATCACATCTCCTTTTTTCCATTTTTGATTTAATTTAAGATAAGTTCCAGAAATGATTTTATCATTAATCTTTGCATTATTAATTGAAACCGAAGCATTCTGACTCCAGCCTGGAATTCTTAAAAAGAAATTCTGTAAATCTTTTGGTGCTTTTACAATTTTCAAGGTTATTTTTCCGTCCCAAGGATAATTGGTTTGCTGCTCAATTTCGATTTCTTCTCCGTTTAAGAATTTTGTTTTCAATTGATTACTTCCGTATAAATTTACATACAAACCTTCTTTTGAAATATTGTATGCATAATTTCCAACTTCGGCAATGGTTCTGGTTACGTTTGGCGCACAACAGTTTGACAATGCAATATAGCCTTCACGTTCATTTCCCCAACGTTGATGAAATGGTAAATCATTAGAAACATTCAGCGGATTATTATACAAGAATTTTTCTCCTTCTAAATCCATTCCCGAAAGAACACTATTGTATAATGCCAATTCTACAACATCTGCATATTTGGCATCGCCGGTAATTTGGAGCATTCTCCAGTTCCATAAAACATTTCCAATATTAGCGCAAGTTTCGGTATGTGCCGTTGCATTTGGCAATTGAAAAGGTCTTCCATAAGCCTGATGAATTTTTTGTACATCGGCAGGATTATAAGACGTTCCGTCTGGTGAAACTCCATCGTACAAAGAGCCACAGCCTCCTGTAATGTACATTTTTCGATACGTTACATCATCCCAAATAGATTCTAAATTGTCTAATAATTTCTTTTCTCCCGTTTCGGCATATAAATCGGCAACTCCCGCGTAAAGGTAATTCGCTCTTACGGCGTGCCCCATTGCAGTTGTTTGCTGTCTAAACGGAATTCGATCCTGATTATCATCGGTTCCGTCATTTGTGGTTCCTCTAATGTCAATTAAATTATTGGCTAATTCCAGATATTTCGGATTTTTAGTCGTTCTGTACATTTCGACAATTCCCATATAATGTGATGGACAAATTGCATTTCGAGCCAATTCTGGCGAAGCTTTTTTGTAGAAATCATATAAGAAATCAGCAACGCCTTTTGCAATATTCAGGAAATTAGTTTTTCCTGTGGCACGATAATGAATACAAGCTGCAGTCATTAAATGCCCCATATTGTATTTCTCAAAACCCAATTGTTTTTTCACTTCTTCCGGGCCTAAAGTTCCCCAGCGTTCGTCAATTAAAACTGGTGTATGAATATAGCCGTCTTTACGCTGAACTTTCGCGAAAAGTGCAATGGCTTTATCCATTTCGGCATCGAGTTTTTTATCTTTTGTTACGGCATAAGTGGCTGCCATTCCTTCAAAAATCTTATAAAAATCACCATCATGAAACGAAGGCCCTTTAAAAGCTCCTTTGCTTAAACCAGCTGCAATTTCGAAGTTTTTATAAGCATGCGAAATGGAATCGTTATGATACAAATCCCACATATAAGGCAGCGTGTTTTTGGTTTCTACATCAAATTGTTCTTTCCAGAAACCGTTTGTCCATTTTACATCTTGTAAACCTACACTTTGCAATTTCGAATAAGGACTTTCTGAATTGGCAACCAAACCTTTATTCTGTGCCAATACTCCAGCACTAATAAAAAACAAACTAAGGGAAACATTTAATAAATTTTTCATTTTATAATGATTTTGAACCATATAAGTAATATAAGTTCATTTAAACTAAACTTTCTTGAACTTAAACCACATAGCATTAAGTCAATCTTATAATTTCTTATATCACTTATATGGTTTACTATTTATTTTACGAAGAAATTAATTGTTCTGCTCATTGAATCTCCGTCTGCATCTTTTACGGTTAAGACGAAAGAAGCGAATCCTTTTTCAACTGCTGTAAACTCAATTTCTTTTCCTTTTAAAACCACTTTTCCATTTTTTAAATCAGAGAAAGTATATACAGGTTTGTTTTCATAACCTTTGAAATAATCTGTTGCACTTAAAACCTTTTTCTCTCCTGAATTCACAAAATAATGAGGTTGAGCCAGCCAGTCTAAATAATTATCCAATTGTGTAAACCCGTCTTTATCTGTATCCTGATTAGCATCTGAAAAATCTCCAGCTTTTGAATTTTCGTTTAAACCAAAAGCTTTTTCCCACCAGTTTGGTAATCCGTCGTGATCTGTATCCCAATCTGTCGGACGAGTTTCTGATGCAAAATTTGGCCATCCGCCTGCGTCTTGTTCGTTATCAATCATTCCGCCTAAACCACTTTTACTTCCTTTAAAAGTAAAAGTCCCTTTTAAAGTTTCATCAATAACTCTATTATCGTGTTTATCAAAAAACGGCTGATTTGCACCTACATCTGAAAGTACATTTTTATAAGCCGCTTTCGCTGATTGTGTTTCTACATAAGAAGGAAAAAATGGTTTATCAACAAAAGTTTCATATTCTACTTTCTCATTATGACTTATAGTAGATTTTCTGCCTTTATCCTGAGATTTCTCATCAAAATAACCCGGCATAATATTTCCGTTAAAATAATAACGTTGCATTCCTTTTCCAACACCTTCGTGCTGTGCATTTAACGCCACAAATATCTTAGTTGAAGCTCCCGGTTTGTAATAATTATTTACAAAATTAACCTCATTTGCACCACCGTCTGTAGTTCTCTGTCCCCAGTTGTAAACCACATTATTTGTAATATCCAATCTTCCTGTATAATAACCATCTCCGTTTAAACCACCGCCAATACTCCAGTTTCTTCCGTAATTATGAGACAATAAATTGTGATGAAAACTACCAATATCGCCGCCAATTGTAGCAGCAAATCCGTGCATTTTACCAACCTCATATTTATCATGCCCCGCTACATTTAAAGCTTCAGAAATTAAAGTTCTCTGTAAGGTAATATGATGTGCGCCACGCGAACTAAACGATTCATCAATTGTCCAGCTGATAGAACAATGATCGATAATACTGTAATCAGCACCCGTTAATCCCATTCCGTCATAAGTAGTTCCACCGCCAATTCTCACTTTTAAAAATCGAACTACACCATCATTTCCTGTCAATCCAATTGGCGCTCTGCTGATTGTAATTCCTTCGCCCGGAGCAGTTTGTCCCGCAATAGTGATGTAAGGTTGATTTGCCACTAATCGCGAAGCCAGTTTTATATTTCCCGAAACATTAAAAACAATCGTTCTTGGCCCAATTTCCTGATTTACAGCATCACGTAAACTTCCCGGTCCATCGTCATTTAAATTGGTAACTTCAATTACTTTTCCGCCGCGTCCTCCCACAGCGTAACGTCCGTAACCTTCAGCTCCCGGAAAAGCTAATTGTGCCGGTTTAAACGACCAAACATTTCCTAGAGTTACCTGACCATTGTTATCTACTTCATCAACTCTCCAATAATAGGTTGTACCACTGTATAAATCAGAAACTGCAAAAGATTTATCAGTCAATTTTCCTTTAAATTCTTTTGAAGTTTCTGTTGCATTTTCTACGGCGTTTTTATCTTCACCAAAATACAACTTATGAAATGCAACATTTTTTACAGCATCCCATTTTAAAATCAAATTTTTACTCACTTCAACATGTTCGTCTCTGTTTTTTGGTTCCGGAGTACGCGCCTGATTCATTAAGTTTGGTGTATCAATTTCAAAACCATTAATTACAATCTGTTTTATAACATCTTGATTTGAAGTTGGATCAATCTCAAAACGAACGATTACATCTTTACCATTTTCAGCATTAAAAGTAATATACGCCATCGCTGCATCAATTTTAGCATTGGCTCTTTGACTTGCATTTACGGTTTGCTCCAATTTTCCGTTTATGTAGATTTTTATAGGAGAAAAAGTTTTTCCGGTAATGACATCAAAAGCATTATGAAAAGTCAAAAGCGTATGTTTTCCTGCTTTTAATCCGGTGATTTTCATTTCTAAATTTTCAGCCGTAACCAAACCGTCACTTCCTAATTTATTGTAAAACGGAGCGTTCATACCCACTTTATACCATTTTGAGGTAAAGTTTCCTTTTAATTTAAATGCTAAATTATTAAATGTTTTTTCAGCTTCTTTTTGATCGCTTACAACCCACGAATCATAATTTACATCATGAACTTCTTCTAATTTTCTTTGAAAAAAGTCAAAGTCTACTTTTACAATTTGTTTATCAGTATTTTGAACTGATTGTGCTTGTCCGTTTGTCGCCAAAAGCATAGACAAAACTGCAACTCTTAATAATTTCTTTATCATTTTAGTTGGTAATAGTTAGTTTATTTTTTTCTTCTATTGAAATCCCTAACAGATTTATAATATCTTTTTTTCTTTCTTCCGGAATTACTTTTAAAACCTTCAATTCTCCATTTAGAAGTTCGGCTTCTACGGTTGTATTTTGTTTTGCGTGTAATTTGAAATGAACATTCCAGTTCTTTGGCCATGCCGGAAAAAGATAAATTTTCCCATTTGCTTCCTGCAAAAGCATTTCCTGCATACCAATCATTCCCGATCCGCCCCAATTATGATCTGGAACCCAGTCAAAACCCGGACCCCAAAATGCAGGAAAACGTCGGTCAGAATTTACCATTTTTAAAGTATTGTATTTTGCTGCTTCTTCAGTTAAACCCAAACGAGCCGAAAAAATATTATCCTGCTTCCAGCCAATATGACTTCTAAATTTTAAAGCATCGGGATCGTATTTCCATGTATTTAATGCCGTTTCTAAATCTGGTTTTCCAATACCATAAATTCCCCAAGGATAAACGGGATACAATTGCGGAACTTCAGAATTATTAACTCTTTCCCAAGATTTTGCAGGAACTAGTACTTTATGATTTTCGATTTGCCCGAAATTTAAAGGCGGGATTCTAGTTTGAAATCCTTTTACATATTCCAATTCTTCTTTTGATAATTGTTCCGAAGAAAGCTCTAAAAGATTGGCTGTAATTACCTGCAACGCAGAGATCGTACTATTAGAATTATACGCCATTTTATAAGTTTCAGCACCTGAACCCGGATATAAAACTAATTTTCCGTTTCCGTCTAATGCTTTTCTTCCTCGCTGTTTCGCCAGATATTGATAATGTTCGTCAAAAAATCGAAGACAGCTTATAATAAACGAATTGTATTTCTGAATATCTTCTCCAGCATATTCTTTCTGCTGTAGCATCATTTGACAGAATTCGAAAACCGTGTCCCATTCATATTCCAGCCAAGCATTATATTCCATTCCCGGATCGTAATCTGCAGGACGTTTCCATTCGTATTCGGCAGGGTTTGGCAAACCAAAATTTTCTAATTGTTCTGTAAAAGATGCCCCGTTATGGTTCCAATACACTTTACTTCTTAATTCAGCATTTTTCTGTAAACTCAAATAATAATCCAGCTGTGATTTCATCATATCAAAATCACCGCTTTTTACCATCGGAAAATAAACCAATCGCTGATTTTGAGCGGTCATCGTTCCTCCGCCCCAATTTCTAAAATCGGGAGTAAAATCTAAAGCTGCATTAGTAAAAACAGGGTCAACTGTAAATAATCCGCCGTTGAATTTTGTTGGATATTTTCCGTACGCATTGCATCCTAACATGTATCGAAACAACTGATAATTCTGCCCGATTTGGTAAACCGAATCTTTCTCAATCGATTGATTTTTTTGAGTAAAAATAAAACTGCGGTTCCAGAAATTATTCCACCATTTTTGAGTATTTTTTTCTGCTTGTTTGGAAGTGTTTTTATTAGATGAAATCTGATGTTGCAATCCTTTATTCCAAGTATTTAAATCTGATTGACTAGTATTTAAATAAAGCTGTAACGAATGTTTTTTGGATGATTTAATACTTGATAAAGTAAAACCTTTAAAATCTGTCGATTGGTATTTTCCTAAATACGTTCCATCGGGTTTTAGGTTATCGCCCGTCATAAATCCACCGAAAGTCAAATTCGCAATCGGGTTCAGCATTTGTTCTTTAACCGATTCCATTTTCTGTTGTTTTACGGCTACATCAAAAACGGTTTGCTCGCGATTTCTATGATAGAATTTAATTCCGTCATTTTCAAATGAAATTGAATCTTTAAAAATAACAATATCTCCTTGCGGTGCCCATTTATAAGAATTCGCATTATTGTTTTTTCCTTTTGAATCACGGTTTTTATAACGCCAGCTTTCATAAGATGCAGTCATTTTAAGCGAAGTTTTACTTTCTAAATCTAAATGAATTATTGGTTTAAAAACATCTGCCCAAAGTTTGATTTTAGTGTCATTCTGCCCAACTAAAATATAACCATCTTTTAATTTTAATTCCTGATGAAAACCTTCTTTTCCGGCAAAAGGATTCGGACTTAAAGTCACTTTTACCCGACCTAATTTTAATAAAGTATTATGTTCATCAAAAGTTCCGCTTCGGGAAAAATAAAAATACAAATCGCCATTTTCTACCCAGACATTCATACCAACATCTCCGCCTCCCAAAGGCATAGATTCTGATGAATTGCTGCTCTGTGTATTCCAAACCTGATTATAATTTTCAAGCACAGGAATTTGCGCCTTAACTAAAAGCGATGCAAAAAGAAAAAATAAAATTATTGTATTTTTCACACTTATTTATTTAGGCATAAAATTACTTAAAAATGGAGAGCCACTTTGCATTAATATTTTTTATCGAGTATGTTGATTTATTTTATCTGCTTTCAAGAAATACCTGCCAACCATTAAATAGCCAGCAGGTTAACTCAAAAAATCTTTTAACCAATCAAGTAATAACTTAAATGAACTTATAAGACTTGAAATATCATAAAAGGTTTAATCGATTACCAATCATCTGTTCGAAAAGATGAAACTGGTAAACCTCCAGCACTAAATAATTCTGCTTTCGCGAAATCTTTCCATAAATAACGAACAGCAACTGGTTTAGCAACTTTATCTGAACTCAAAACCACTGATTTTCTTCTCACAACTGTTTTTGCTGGATAAAACACCTTATCTTCTCCCGCTATTTCAAAACCGGTAACTTCTTTATCATAAGACGTAATTCCATTCGCAGCATCATCAAAAGAAACCGTAACCGAACCGTCTTTTATTTCCATCGATTTGTATTTCGGACTTTCGAATTCGAAACCTTCAATTCTGTAAGTTTTCGCCAAAGCCTGAAAAGCCAAACGGTTTCCTCCTTTTTCTTTGTCCATTGGATGAATATTATTTTCTTCTCCAATGTCCATTAAAACGGCCATTCCTGAATTGGGAATTTCTTTTGAAGCTTTTAATTGCGCTTCTCTTATATAAGCTGAATTGTATTTTTCTAAATAATCTTTTGGATGAAATGAAGCATAATTAAACGGTGCAATCTGAGCATAGTAAAACGGAAAATCTCCTTGTTTCCACAAATCTCTCCAACTTGAAACCATTTTTTTCATTAGAGAAGTATACTCAGAAGCTCTTTCGTAATTTGATTCTCCCTGATACCAAATACAGCCTTTGATTCCGTAACCAATTACAGGCGAAAGCATTCCATTAAACAAAGTAGTAGGAACACGGTTTGGATCTTTTGCCAATTCTTCTTTTGTAGTTGGAATTTTAGCACTTGCAAAATCTTTCAACATTTCCTGATTCATCCACGCTTCCATACTTGAACCGCCGTAAGAAACATGAATCAAACCAACTGGAACGTCTAAAACTTGCTGTAAAAGTGAACCGAAATACCAAGCCGTCGCACTAAAATTAGAAGTCGATTTTGGAGAAGCTACTTCCCATTTTCCTTCAAAATCCTGCAAAGGTTCTAAAACCGTAGCGCGTGGAATCGTGATTAAACGAATGTTTTTATTGGTAGATCTTACAATGATTTCGTTTCCATTTTTAACGGGTTGGCCTTGAAATCCTTTTAACGGCATTTCCATATTGGATTGTCCTGAACACAGCCAGACTTCGCCAATTAAAACATTTTTAATGAAAACTTTTTCCGTTCCTTCTGAAACTTCAATCGTAAATGGCCCGCCAAATGATGGTGTTTGTAATTCTGTTTTCCATTTTCCAGAATTGTCTGCTTTTACTTTATAGATTTTAGAATTCCAAGAAGTTTTTATCGCAACATTCGCGTTCTTTTCTGCCCAGCCCCAAATTGGCGCATTTGATTTTTGCTGTAGCATCATATTGTCTGTAAACAATGCAGGTAATTTGATTTTGGCATTAATTTGAAGGCTCGCTAAAATCGTTAATAATGCGATAATTGATTTTTTCATTTCTACTATGTTTTATTAGCCACAGATTAAATGGATTACAAAGGATTATTAATCTGTGGTTATTTTATTTTTCAATTGCCTCCAGCTTTAGTTGGAGGTTATATTATTTTTCAACATCTCAGGCTTTAGCCAAACTAACTTTTTGGCTAAAGCCCTTATCTTGTTATCTTTTAAACCTCCAGCTAAAGCTGGAGGCAATTGATTTTCTTTTCTTTGTATCACAGATTAGAAAAATCTTTTTAATCCTTTTAATCTGTGGCGAAAAAATTTATTTTTCTTTTACAATACTTACTGGCCCTAATAAACCTGCTTTAAGCAATGGTTCTCCTTCTAATCTATATGGTGTATTTGTCCACGTTAGCCGCTCTTCTTTTGGTAACTTTTGGTCGCCCATTAATCTATTGGCCCACGTGTTTGTTATTTTGATTTCTATCGTATTTTTTCCTTTTTGTAAAGCTTTTGAAATATCTGTTTTGAAAGGGAAAGTCCAAAGTGTTCCGCAGTCTTTTCCGTTGATTTTGATTTCGGCTATATTGGCAATTTCACCTAAATCAATCCAGATTTTATCTGTGTCTTTTCCTCTCCAGAAAAACTCTTTTTTATAAACCACAGTTCCTGAATAATACTTAATCTGATCATTGTCTGAAGTACTCCAGTCAAAAAGTTTATTTGTTTTTACAATTTCTTTTGGACCTTTAAATGCCGAATCAAATTGTAATTCCCAGTTTTCATCTAAAGTCTGAACAGTTTCAAATTCAGAAGATTTTCCTTGAGCTAAAACTTCTTTTGTTTCCTCTTTAAAAATCACAAAACCAGATTCGTTTGCATCTAAATTAATAGTCAAAATTGTTCTTCCATTTTCTATTTTCCAATTAGCTAAAGCCGAAGTTTTATCGGTTACGGGATTGTACCATTTCGGAACTTTACCAGCTATTCTGAAAGAAGCTTCAAATGTTCTTTTTTCTTCTTTTTGATTAGAGATAAAATAAACATCTTCCGTTTCAGATTTTCGGTGTGTCCATGCAATTGTTTCAGAATCGGCTCTGTTTAAATTTGGAAAATAAACGTCTTGAGTGATTCCAATTGAAGCAAAATCATTTTCTAAATAAGGCAATTTAATAACCGTTCCCTTTCCTATTTTCCAAGTTGACGTATTGGAGTTATTCCAAATTTCATCAATTACATTCTGCCATTTTTTTAAATCTTCATTTGATTGTAAACCCGGTTCTAAATTTGGTTTTTCATCTACAAAAATTGTCGCTCCATCTTTTACTAATTGCAAGATTTTTTCGGCGGAAGCCAAAGAAAGCAGCTTATTTGGTGCCATTTTATGACTTCCCGGAAACAATAAGGCTCCGTATTCAATTCCGCCTCCAAAAGAGATTTTTCCATTGGCAACTTTTGCGCAGTTTATCAAAACATCGACATTGAATGAATCGTATTGATAACCATTCATAGCGTTAATCCATTGCGATAAATCGGTTGAGTTTTTAGAAAAACTTACTTCTTTTGGAATTTTAGTACTTGGCTGTCCTTCATTTTTCAAACGAATAACTTCACTTTCAATTCTTTCCTTTCCAAAAACATTCGGAATAAAAGGCACTAAACGATCCGGAAGTATGGAACGCGAAGGTAAATCCTCGCCAATAAAGACAGCTAAATCAATAACAGGTTTTCCTTTTTGCAACTGAAATTGTACTCTTTGGCAATATTCAAACCAAGCTTTTCCGGGTTCCCACCAAGTTTGGTCTCTTTGAAAATACGTTCCAATTCCGTCCAAAGTCATTCCGGGTTTTCTGTCCAGCCACGGATTATGCACAAAAACGTGATAGAAAAAACGGTTAATTCCCAAAGCATAATTTCTGTCGGCAACCACTTTTAAATTTCCCGGATGTTCGTCCCAATCCATTTTTAAAGCCGTAAAAGCTTCTGCCTGAATAATATCTTTTCCGTAAATATGTCCACCAGAAATAGCGTCTAACATATCATTTGGTTTATCATGCGTTGGGCTCTTCAGCCAAAATTCACCGCTTGGGTAATCAATATATTTAAAATGCAAAAGTCCATCGCTCATCATCGTTGGCGCCACATTTTCTGAACTGAATTTTACATTTGCATTGTCAGCAATTTGTCGTAAAGTCCCGAAGAAATTTTCGGCAACCAGTTCTGAAATCGTCTTTCTAACATCGTACAACACTTTCTCCGAAGTCTGAATATCTTTTACAGGAATTCCCGCCATAACAGGCAGATACTCTACAATATCATAACCTCTGCGGGCTTTAAATTCGTTTCTAAAAACAGGCGACCAGTTTTGGCTTCCACATTCCCAGCTGTCCATATGTAGAATTCTAACTACTTTTGAAGCTAATTCTGGACCCGCAACACGAAGCATTTCGCCAAACCAATGATCCAACTGAAAACGAATGGCTTCGGCATTAAATTTATCAACTTCTAAACCTCTTCCCGCTCCTCCTGTTGCATTTTCATGTCCTGTAGATGTATGTCCGAAACGAATGATTCTCCAATTTCCTTTTGCGGAAGCTTTCCAATTTAAAACACCTTTTTCATCAATAAACTTCGAGATATTGATCATTTTTGATGGATCGATACAATCTTCAACGTTGATTTCTTTTTCGGTAGTCTGCGGACTTAATCGCCAAATAGCTCCCGATTTTCCTTGATAATTATCGATTAAAGGCTCATTTGATAAATAGATTTTAGCCACTTTTAAGCCTTGATTCCATTTTGCAGGATCTAAATCTTCTGCTCCTGGTTCTGTTCCTTCGGGATCGTAAACGAATCTAAAATATTTGGCTTTTGTGGGAACAATACTGTGTGTATAAAACGCATCAACATCTTGCCAGCCGTGACGTGGTGTTGTTAATCTTCCTAAACTTCTGAAATTTTTTCCATCATCACTGACTTCAATTAGTAAACGATGCGCCTGATAATTATTTCCTTTGGTTTCAATTTGAATGGATTTACATAAAAAAGGTTCATCAAATTCGTACTGAATCCAACCCTTTTTCGGCATTCTAAATAGCCCGTCCTTATCTGATGAACTTAAAGTTGTCGCATCAGCTTCTGGATTGGTTGATGTTATTTTTGGACGTTTTTTATCCGATGTAATAAAACTTTCTTTTATCGGAATGGCAAATGCTGCAATATCTTTATAATAGTTTTTATAATGATTTGGAACGGCTAATTTTAGGTTTTTAAAGTTGTTTCCGCTAACGATAGTATCTTTCCAAACGACCTTTTGCATTGAAATTTCGGGTGTTATCCAAGGTCCTCCGGCAACGGCAAAACCATCGGCGGGATGAAATCCAATTTTCACTCCAACCCGATCCGCTTCTGTTAAAGCCCAATGCACCAAATCCCAAAATTCTTTGCTTAACTGCAAAACTGGCGGATCAATCAACGGCGGATTTGCCGGACCTTTAATCGTCATTAAATACGCACCTTCAATACCTGCTCTTTTCATCGCTTCTAAATCGGCAGTAATGCCTTCTTTAGAATACGCGCTTTGCATCCAATACCAATATGTCCACGGTTTTGAGGATTCTTTGGTAGGCTGAAAAAAGGTATTTTCTTTTTTATGGATTTCCTGTGCGGAAAGGATTCCCGCAAAAAGTAAGATAAAAAAGAGGTGTTTTTTTTGAAACATTACTGTTCTTGTTTTGTCTTTGCGAGGAACGAAGCAATCTCATAACGAGAGCAACTAAGTGTGATTGCTTCGTTCCTCGCAATGACCATTAATACTTAAATTTCTTCAAACTACTTTCTAATTCATTTTTTGAACTGTTGAAAGGCGTCAAATAAAAACTATATTCATAATCTCCAGACTTAATTTGATACTGTTCTAAAGGTTGTGCAACCAATGTCCAGCTATCATTTCCTCCCACTCCCATTTGAATTAAATCGATATTTACCGTTAAAAATCCCGGATCTTTCAAATCATAGGTATGACCTGCAGAACTTAGGCTTTCTTGTGTATATGGCCACGCGCTCATACTTAAAAGTTTTGAATCGTTTACAACCAAAAATCCTTTGTTTTTCTGCGGAGTGCTCAACGACATCCATCTCACATCACATCTGTTTCCGTTTTCCTGTGGTTTTGGATAATGTTCGATAAAATCATTAATTGGAAGCGAATATTTTCCAACAAACGAACCAAAACTTCTGTCGTTGTAATTTTCTAATTCTCCTTTTCCGTACCATGAAATCTGATCGAATTTTCTCTGAACTCCCATCTGCATTCCGATTTTTGGAATGTTTGGTAGTTTGCTAGAAGCTTTTAAACTGTAATCTACTTTTATTAATCCGTTTGGTAAAATATTGTAGATCACTTTTACCCTTGCACTGTCTTTTATAACTTCATAATCGCTTGTAATTTTAATTTCAGAAGCTGATTTATCAATTGAAATGTTAACCAATTTTGGTTTTGCTTTGTACCATTGTTTCAACAACTTTTGCGATTTCCATCCACGTTTGTCGTTATCTGTGAGCGGTCTAACAAAGTTAGGAAGCAACGGAGCAAAAACTTGTTCTTCACCATTAAAAACATAGGAACTCAAAGCTCCGTTTGCTTTTCCAATTGTAATATCAAAAGTTTTTCCTTTGATTTTAAAATCGGAATCTGACTCAGAAACGTTTACAATTTCTTTTTTAAATTCTGGTAAAACAGCTTCTTTCTTTTTCAGCAAAAACTGATCTTCAGCAACAGCGTAACCTTTAGAAGCCCAAAGTTCATCTTTTGAAAGCTGAAATTCTATATTTAAAATATATTCGGCATCAGCCTTCATTTTTGGAAGATAAGAACTGATATCTAAAGTTGTGGATTGTCCTGCTTCAACTTTAAATGGTTTTAAAATCTGAGTTTTTATAACGTTTCCGTTTTCCAACACTTTTAAAACCGGAATATAACCTTCTAACGATTTAACCGCCTGACGATTTTTAATTTCTAATTGATTTCCGTTTAAAGTTGAAATCGCTGGCTGATACACCCATTTGTTTTCAAAAATCGAACCTTTTGGTTTTCCGTTAGAATCTACAATTCCTTTCGTATTGAAGTTTCCGTCGTGGTATTTTTCGCCAAAATCTCCTCCGTGAGCAAAATATTCCTGACCAGATCTGGAATCAAATTTTACTAATCCCTGATCTTTAAATTCCCAAATACAGCCTCCAATAACTCTTGGAAGCGAACGAAATTCATCCCATAATTCTTTTAAATTTCCAACCGAATTTCCCATCGCATGAGAATATTCAACGAAAATAATTGGTCGAGTATCTTTCTTTTGATCAACCAAAAATTTCGGAGTAAAAACGCCCGGATAAAAACGGCTGACCATATCAACATACGAATCATCTTGCGGATTTTCGAATCGATATGCATGATCGATTGTTTTTGGATATCTAGGATCAAGCGGATCGATATAACCGTCTAATTTTGCATTTCCCTGTGCTGGTTCGTAATGTACGGGACGCGTAATGTCGAAATCGTGAACCCAGCCCGACATTGCAGCATGATTTGGTCCTTTTCCGCCTTCGTTACCCAAACTCCACATTACGACCGATGGATGGTTTTTATCTCTTTCAACCATTCGAATCATTCGTTCCATATAAGCATTTGTCCAAAGCGGATCGTTGCTTAATTTACCGCCAATTCCATGTGTTTCCTGATTCGCTTCGTCCATTACCATAATTCCGTATTGATCGCATAATTCGTAGAAATAAGGATCATTTGGATAATGACTTGTACGTATAAAATTGAAATTGAACTTTTTAATGGTTGTAATATCTTGTTTGATGTCTTGTCTTGTCAAAGCTTTTCCTCTTGTCGGATGATGATCGTGACGGTTTACGCCATACACGTAGGTTTCTTTTCCGTTGATGAGCATTTTTCCGTTCTCTTTCGAAAATTCAATTGAACGGAAACCAACTTTACAACTTTTGGCTTCGGTAACATTTCCGTTTTTATCTTTTATGGAAATGACCATTGTGTATAAATTCGGTTCTTCTGAACTCCATTTCTTTGGATTTTTAATGTTTTCCTGAAAGAATCCAAAACGAACATTATCCAAACGAGGATAACTTTCGTTGATTAAATCAATCACAGGTCTTTGAAGCGGTTCTTTGAAAATTGCTACATTATTAGCATCGTACAACTGAACGTTCATCGTATAATCTTTGATTTTTTCTCCTGTAAGATTTTCTACTTTCGGACGCAATTTAAAAATCGCATCTGTGTATTGTTTGTCTAATTTCGTTTGAACAAAGAAATCCTGAATACGTAATTTTGGCTCAGCCATAATGAAAACTTCACGCTGGATGCCACTCATGCGCCAGTGATCCTGATCTTCTAAATAAGAACCATCGGTCCAACGGATTACACGAACAGAAACTACATTTTCTCCTGCTTTTAAATAAGGCGTAATATCAAATTCTGATGGTAAAAAACTATCTTCTCCATAACCTAAAAATTCTCCATTTAGCCAAACTTCAAAACCTGAACTTACGGCTCCAAAATGTAGCGTAATGGTCATATCTTTCCAGTTTTCCGGAACGGTAAAACTGCGCTGATACGAACCAATTCCGTTATAATCTTTAGGAATATATGGTGGATTTATCGGTCTAAAAGGATAAACGGCACTTTTGTAAATTGGATTATCGTACCCTTTCATTTCCCAGTTTGAAGGCACTTCAATTTTATCCCAGCCAGATACTTTGTTTTGGTAAAAATCCTTTGAAGATTCTTTCTGATTTACGGCATATTTAAAATCCCAATCGCCGTTTAACATCTGGATTCGGCTTTTGGTTCTGTCTCCTTTTAATGCATCTTCTACAGAAGTATACGAATAAGCAGTTGCTCTCGAAGGTTGTCTGTTGATGCTTGTAACCGTTGGATCTTCCCAAGGTGCAAATTGGTATTTTTTGTGAAGTTCTGGAATTCCCGCTGGTTCTCCTGTTACGGATTGGGCATGAGTGTAAGTTGTGAATAGTAAAATGTAAAATGCATACGCCAAAAATCGTAATCTGAAAAATGGATTATTGTATTTTGATTTTGATGTAAACATTGGTTTTATATTATTGTTCATTATATTTTCTAATTGTGTAGTCCCTACGGGACAAAATTTGTTTTTCGGTAATCATTTTTCTACCAATATTTAACTCCTATCGGAGTATCTCGTAGAGATTAATATTGTTGACTTCCAGACGATATAAATCCGCATTATAATATTAAACTCTATTGGAATATCTCATAGAGATTAAATATCGGTAACCAAAAGCCACACCAGTAAAAATGTCCCGTAGGGACTATATCTATTACGCTTAGTTTTATTTCTTAACTTTCTCAGGCGGAGCCACAAAATTCAATTTGCTTTTTCCTAAATCTTTAGAAGTTGCGATTGCAATTCCTCTTTGTTCTGCCTTGTTAACGGCGCAGTAAAAATGATAGACAACGCCATCATGTTTTACGACAAATGATTTATGCGCAAACATATCATCATAAGGTTCAGATGATTTAACCAAATCCTCACCCTTCCAGTCCGTCCAGTTTACTAAATCATTCGAAACGGCAAAACGGTTGAATGCACCTTGATTCCAACCCGTCCAAAAAGCTCCAAAATAGAACATCACCCAAGTATCATTAATTCGCTGAATATAAGCATCTCCCGAAATTCCTTTATGATGATTGATTAATGGTTTATCACCATAACGTTTCCAGGTTCTCATATCGTTTGACACAGCCATAGCAATACGTTCTGCTCCTTTAGCAGGATTTATACTGTCGCCACGGGCATTATAATACATGATAAAATTGTGTCCCGTCAATTTATCTTTATCTCGAATCACACTGTTTTTGTACATGGTGCTATTATCCCACCATTTGGCATCTTTGTCTTTTGGTGTTAAAACCGGATTTTCTAATCTTTGAAATTCGTGTGGTTTTGTCGGCGCTTCTTTGGTATATGCCATTCCGATTGATAAAACACCTGCTTCGTAACCTTTGCTGTCTCCACCAAAATAACTCATCCAATATTTGTCATCGTACTTTTCCCATTCGTAGCTTCCACCCCAAGTTGGATCTTGCAGTGAAATATATCCTGCTTTTTGGTTAACGTCCCAGTGTTTTTCATTTTCTGAAAATGACATTACTTTACCTAGATATTTCCAGTCTAAAAGATTATCGCTTTCTGCAAGCCAGGTTTCATACCCCCTTCCATCGTAAATTAAATACGTCATATACCATTTTCCGTCTTTTCTAAATACACTCGGACAATCCATTTTGTATGAGTTGTCGGTAGGAATCATCACCAAACCGTATTTATAAGGCGTTTTGATTTCTTCGTAAATCTCCTGCATTACGCTGTCGGTGATTTCTCTTTTCTTGTATTTAGTTGCACAGCTGGTTATCGCAAGTGCTGAAATGGTTAGGATTAGTAAATATTTAATTTTCATTTTGGTTATATTTTGGTACGCGGATGACGCCGATTTACTTCTTAAAGACACGGATTGTTACGGGTCTTCTTTAATTTATTTTAGCAACTTTGTCAAAGTTCAAAACTTTGACAAAGCTTATTGCGCTTACAAAATAAAAATCTGTGTAAATCAGCATTTTTACGAAGTAAATCCGCGTCATCTGCGTTCTATTTTCTCAATTATTTCTTCAATTCCTTTAAACGTGATTCCATTACATCTTTGTTTAATTTTACTTTTACCATTCCTGTTGGATGAAATCTTCTCTTCAAATCGATGGCATTATAAACTATTGTGTAAACATCATTTCCTTCTGGGATTAAACACAAAGGCGTTCTCATAATATCCCACCATTTATCAACTTTAGTCTCTATTGGTAAATAATGCGCTTCTGCCCAATTAACGCCGTCTGCTGATAATGAGTACGCAATCATGTTTGGTAAATGATGCCCCCATCCGTCCGGGCCTCCGTCGAAAATCGCGATATACAAACCGTTTGGTAATTGACTTACGATTGGATTTTCTACAAACTGCGGATGCATGGTTTTAATAGGTTCCAAACCTTTATTCATTCTCAACCAAGGGCCTTCTAAACTTTTGGATTCGGCTAAAGCCACAAACCAGCCTTTTGCTGATTTCTTCGGATAATCTGCCCACGAATTAAACGGATAAGCACCGCTGTAAAATCCGAAGTATTTATCACCAACCTGATATGGAAAAAACGAAGCAACGCCCTGACGTCCTTCCCAAGGCTGAGAATCTAATCCGGGTTCCATAATAATTCCCATATCTTTATAAGGTCCGCCAATTCCGTTGATTCCTTCAACTGTTGATTCGCAACGCCAAATTCTCCCGAATGAATGATTGGGTTCTATCTCTTTACTAACAGTATACGCCAAATAATAGCCATACCATTTGTTTGCTTTTTCATTAAAAACCGGCATATACGACCAAATTGCAGCACGACGATCATTCATCGGATTATCATCTTCTGTAACGGCGTAAGTTCCACTTGCTTGATAAATTGTAGATTCTCTTTTCCAATGGATTGCATCTTTACTTGTCCAATGTCCTATTTTGGTTTTTACACGATCGTAGTAATAATCAACTCCTTTTTCTCCAGCTCTTTCGGTTGGAAACATATGATACGTATCGCCGACTTTCACTACTCGTCCGCCTTCGAAACCACCTTGAATACCTTCTGTTCCCGACATCCCTTCATCGATAACGGGTTTATTTTCTCCGCCGATAATTTCGAAAAGTGGTTTTTCATCTGAAAATCCTTCAACTATGAATGTCGGATTCCAAAGTTTTCCGTCTGGAAAATTGGCATTTCTATATTCTAGTTTTTCAGAAGCTTTTACAACTCCTAAAACGGCAAATAATCCTTTTCCAAAATTTATAGTTTGTGTTCCTTTTGAAAATGAAACCGCATAAACATTTACAGTCGGCAATCCTGTTATGGTAATTCCGTTTTCTAAGATTAATTTGGCATTTTGAAGTTTATCAGCTTGAAGATATTCTGAATTATTCTCTTGAAAAACACCAATTAAAACCTGAACTGGCTCTTTAAATTTTAATTGTAATGAAGAATTAGTTCCGTTTTTATATTTATCTGAAGGAAGTTCAATTCCAGTCAAACCCTGTAATTCTGGAGATAAACGAACAATATTGTGTTTGCTTCCTGAAAATACATGAGCGTACTGTGTGGTTTTGAATGTCTTGTAATTTGATTTTACAATTTCAAACGATGCTGGTTTCCATGCTGTGGTTTGTGCTGTGGCTTGGATGCATGTTAAAAATAGCATTAGGAAAGCGGTTTTTAATTTGAAGTTGTGTATTTTATTTTTTGAAAACATTGTTTTTTTATTTTTTTATTGGCTTTTATTCTTTCTTATGCATTTCCTCCGATCTTGTCATTTCGAGGAACGAGAAATCTTCGCGAGAAACTCTACAAAGATTGGCGACATTCGGTGCGGAGCTACTTGCGAAGATTTCTCCTTACGTCGAAATGACAAACTGTACGTGATAATCTTTGTGGTTACGAGTGGGATTCCTCTTTCGTCGGAATGACAAACTAGACGTTATAAACTAGCGGCTAAATACTAATTACTAATTACTAATAACTCATAACTCACAAAGCCTTATAACTCACTTTATACTCCACATTCGGTTTTACAATCAACTGATATTTATTTTTTGCTAATTCTGTAATCGTTCCAGAATTTGTTTTAGGTTTACTGGCACTTTCAAAAATCAATTTTCCTTCTCCTTCGCCTGCTTTTACTTTGATTTCTTTGGTACTGCAATACACGGAAACTTCTCCATTTGGTGTTGGCACTTTTCCTTCCATCCATTTTAAACCTCCTAAATTTGGTTTGATTTCATATTCTGAATAACCTGGAGCGGTTGGTTTTACGCCTAAATAATATTTTCCTAATAAATAAATCGGACTTGCGCCCCAAGCATGGCAAAGGCTTTTTCCGTAAGGACGTCCGTACATTGTTAAATGTTCCGTTCCTTTTTTGTTCGGATTGTATTCTTCCCAGAAAGAGGTTGCGCCTTCATTCAGCATTCCGCCCCAATAATTTTTCATTTCTTTTAAAACGTAGTCTTGTTCGCCCATTGCGCACAAGGCTTCCAATTCGTAAAAACGCATGTATGGAGTTGTGATTTGAAGAACATCTTTATTAAGTAACACTTTATTTTTTACGCTTTGTTTTTGTTCTTCAGTAAAATAATTAAAAAATATACCGAACATATTAGCGTATCTCGTTACAATATTTTGAATTTTTCCATCGATACGCTGGTGTTTCATAACGTTTTCTTTTTTATCCCAAAAGACATCAAATAATTTTGTCTTTAAATCATTACCTAATTTTTGATATTGCTTTTTGTCTTCGGTTTTACCAGCAATTTCGGCACTTACCGCCATTGCTTCTAAACTTCTTGCTAAAAGCATTTGCTCAAAACTAACTTCGCCTGTTTTTGGAAGTCCGTCTGCCCAATCAATAAAAACCCAATCGCCTTCTAATGGTTCAAGGAATCCGTTTTTGTTTCTTCTTTCTAAACAGAAATCCATAAGAGATTTCATTCTTGGATAAAAAGTTTTGATGAATTTCGTATCGCCCGTATGCAAATAGTAATCGTAAACACCGACAAACCAATACAGCGAATAATCCATGATGATATTGACGTGAGCCGTTACAGGATCTTTTCCACGAAGTGCTAAAAGTGTTCTTTCTACCGAAGCCGAATCAAAGAACAAATAATAATTCATTAAATAACTTTGATAAGCGTCTCCAGACCAAACCCAACGGTCACGTTTGATTCCGTCTATAAAAAATTCACGAGACGTTAAATGCATCGTGTAAGCCGACACATCCCAAATTTTATTCAATTGTTCATCCGAAGATTTGAATGCGCCACGATAATCTAATGGCAAATATTCATACAACATCGAAATAGAATCGTATTTTACACCTGCATCTGCTTGAACTTGAACATAACGAAATGCTTTCGAACCGTCGTGTGTGTAGGTTTCAAGCTGTTTTCCATCAAAAGATAAATGATCTAAGGTTTCGCATTTAGCAGAATCCAGCGCTTCTTCACGAGATTCTCCATAATACAATGCTAGTTTTCCTTTTCCTTTTAAACCGTGAATTTTAATGTAACCAAAAGTTTCTTTCCCAAAATCTACTAATTGACCAGCTCCTACTTTTTCTGTTTTTTTTGCACTTAAAGGTTTGGTTGTTAGTTTAAAATCAGAAGGCTTATTTTCTGGCGAATTAAAATTCCAAGAACCAACAGGAACCCAAGGCGTACCAGATTGTTGTGCTTTTCCAGTTTCATCAATCCAAAGTTTATCTTCGTTGGTTACTTTCCAAGAGGCATCAGATTTAATATAATTACCAGAAATATAAATAGCTGGCAATACTTCTTGATTGTAAACTTTAAAGGAAATTTTATGTTTTCCGGCAGGAACTGTAATCGATTTTGGCTGTCCGTAAATTTGAACACCGTCTAAAAGCAATTGAAAAGGTCCTTCTGAATAGATTTTCACTTCGTCTGGTTGTGGAATATCTAATTCTGTCTGAAAAGTAACCAAAGCATAAGGGCTGTAATATTGCCAAAGTGGCGGAAATACTGCCTCGCGTTCTGTACGTCTTACCTGCATTTTATTGCTTAACCAAACTTCAAAATCTCCTGGATACCAGATCCATGTCGCTTCTTTTGGTTTTTCTTGTGCTAATACTAATGAACAAGAAAAAAGGGCAACAAAAAGAAGTAAAGTCTTAAAAATGGAAAAGCGGTTTAACATAGTTAGTGTATTTTGGGACTAAAGATAAGTGTTATCTTTACATTTCACAACCTGCACTATCCTGCTATTTCATAAAAAACAGTACTTTTTGATAATTTTTTAAGGGAAAAATTATGAGTTATCACTTTTTTAGTATTAAAAAAAATGATGTTGAAATTTTATGGTACGCTGATGAAACGGATTCGCTATAGCGAAGACGCGGATTTTATTTTTAACACATAGAAACATAGCATTACTTTGTCTATAAAAGGCGTTTCACTTGCATATATACACATAGCTATGTGTTAATGACTAGTCATTTTTTGTTATACTTAATTTCACAAAGTGAGTAAAAATCTATGTTTCTATGTGTTTAAAAAAATCCGCGTCAGTCCGCGTCTTTACGAAGTAAATCCGTTTTATCTGCGTTCTAAATTACGTTTATAATTTAAGCCGATAATTTATCATTTTCATCTTCTAAAATATAGTTAGAAGGCGTTTTACCCAAATGTTTCTTAAACATATAAATAAAGGCACTTGTAGTTTCGTACCCTAAATTGAAGGCAATTTCTTTAATGGATTGTTTTTCACCCAAACGTTTTATCGCTTCTAACAATTTTAGTCGAGTACGCCAGTCACTGAAATTCATTCCCAATTCTTTAATAAATAAACGAGATAAAGTTCTGGTGCTCATAAAAGAAAGTTCGGCGTAATAATCGATTGTGTTTTTGCTGGCAACATCATTCATCAACAGTTCAACAACTTTTTGAAGTCTTTCATGATTGGTTGTTGGCAGAAAAGTGGCACTTGGCTCAATTAAAGCCAATTCGTCCAAGAAAACAGAAATTATTCTGTGTTGTGGAGGTGTTAAATTTCCTTCTACTCCAAAAGAAATAATTTTGAAAACCAGCTGTTTTAAAAACATCGGAATATCAAAAGAAAAACTATTTGCTGGCAATCCTTCCATTGCAGATGGATCGATAAAAACGCTGTAGTAATTAACGTCTTTCTGAAAAGTAACCTGATGTTCTACTCCGCCAGGAAGCCACAAGCCCTGCAACGGATTCACGACCCAAATATGATTGCCCACTACAACATTCATCACGCCACGTGTAGCGTAGATTAACTGACCTCTTGGATGTGAGTGTGAAATACACATTTCATTGGTTACCATTTCGGTATAGCCAATAACTGGGATTGATGAATCTACTTGGTATCCAAAATCCGTGGCCATTCTATATGTCCGATATTGACTATTCATTGTCCAAATATAGCAATTCTGACATTAGTATTCTTTTAATCTTTGCAAAAAATAATACAGCTGTTGTTTTTAAACCTAATTTAAAAATCAAAAAATATCTCATGGACACTATTAAAGCAAATCCTGACATAGTTAAAAAAACCACCTATTCGATCTTATTCATTATCAGTTTTTCTCATTTAATTAATGATCTTTTACAGGCTGTTATACCTTCGGTTTATCCATTAATTAAAGAAAATTTTAATCTAAGTTTTACTCAAATTGGTATTATTACTTTAACCTATCAAATGGTAGCGTCTATTTTACAGCCGTTTGTGGGAATGTATACAGATAAAAACTCTAAACCTTATTCGCTAATTGTTGGAATGTGTTTTACAATGGTTGGACTTTTTCTGGTTTCGATATCTTCAAGCTTTATTTACTTATTATTATCAGTAAGTTTAATCGGAATTGGATCTTCTATTTTTCATCCTGAATCTTCACGTGTGGCGCATTTGGCTTCGGGCGGAAAAAGAGGTTTGGCACAGTCTATTTTTCAATTGGGAGGAAACGCTGGAAGTGCTATCGGGCCTTTATTAGCAGCTTTTATCGTTATTCCGCACGGACAATCTTATATCGCTTGGTTTTGTATTATCGCGTTAGTTGGTGTTTTTGCTTTGTATAAAATTGCGATTTGGTATACGGCACATTTATCTGAAAGAAATGCGAATAAAGCTTCTCACCAAATTGAAACGCATCATTTGTCTAAAAACCGAGTAATCGCTTCGTTGGTTATTCTACTGGTTTTGATTTTTTCTAAGTATTTCTACATGAGCAGTATTACGAGTTATTATACTTTCTTCCTTATAGATAAATTTCACATTTCAATTCAGCAATCGCAAGTATATTTATTCTTGTTTTCGGGTGCTGTTGCTGCAGGAACTTTGATTGGAGGGCCAATTGGAGATCGTTATGGCAGAAAATATGTAATCTGGGTTTCTATTTTAGGAGTCGCTCCGTTTACTTTAATGTTACCGTACGTTTCTTTATTCTGGGTTGGAACTTTATCTGTAATTATCGGATTGATTCTTTCTTCGGCTTTCTCAGCGATTCTGGTTTATGCAACTGAATTAATGCCTGGAAAAGTCGGACTTGTTGCGGGTCTTTTCTTCGGATTTGCTTTCGGAATGGGTGGTTTAGGTTCTGCTATTTTAGGTAAAATTGCCGATGCTACTAGTATTGAATATGTATTTAAGATTTGTGCGTTTCTGCCTTTGATTGGAGTTATTACTGGGTTCTTGCCTAATTTGGAGAAGAAAAAGAAGGTTGAGTAATTTTTTTATGCCACAAAGTCGCTAAGACGCAAAGTTTTTTAAAAATTAAGTTTTAATTGCGTCCCGATAAATCGGGATGAGAAAAAATATAAAGCTCAAAAGGCTTTAGCCAAAATATTTACAATTTGGCTAAAGCCTTTTTCTATTCTTTTTACATATACCTCCAGTTAAAACTGGAGGCAACTTATAAAATAGCTTCGCCTTATTATTTATAATCTTTTAAAACATAGCCCGTGGTTTCAACCACGGGAAACGTATTTTGATAAACGTAATGTTATATATTGTACACCCATGGTTGAAACCACGGGTTATGTTTAAATAGATGATTTTTATTTCGTTTCAAATTCATTGTTGGTTGTAATAATGATTTTATTTTGCTGATGTTCAATCGTTACGAAATTCCCGTAATTAAAACCGATTTTCTGAAGCCATTTTCCGCAAAGACGTATTTCTGGAAATATAACGTATCGATGATATGATCTTGCCATATGTTTTGGCTGAATTTTTAGTCGTCTTTTCACTGATTGTTTCATTTTATTTTTATTTCATCGAAACAAAAATAGTAAAAATTATACTACAAATAATATTTTAAAGACAATAAATTATTGTTTTAGGGCAATTTTAAGTATTTGAAGTATTCTTTTTATTATATTTAAATTATAAGATATTTGCATGAAATGTCAATAAATCAACATTGTGTCGAAACTTAAATTAAATAGAATAAAAGTTGTTTTGGTTGAAAACAATCGAACCAGTAAGGAATTAGCCAATCATTTAGGCAAAACTGTATCTACTGTTTCGCGTTGGTGTACAAATGAAGCTCAACCTTCTATTGAAACGCTTTATGAGGTTGCTAAATATTTAAAGGTTGATATTCGGGAGTTGTTGGTTTCTACTGAGATCAAATCATAAAAAAACGCTTTCTTATTGAGAAAGCGTTTTTTTATATTTTTATATTTTTTTAAGCATTTAGCTTTTTCTTTTCCGTTTTCTTTTTTATTTCTTTTTTCTTTTGAAAAAAATCACTTAAAGCTTTCTCCTCCGCCAATGTCAGAGAGCTTAACCCACCTATTGTGTCAATTTCTAAATCTAATTTTTTAGTTTTCATAATTACTTATTTTGAAAATACTTATTAATCAATTTCAATGCCGATTTTGTTTCAATTATCATAATTCTACCTCCAAAATGAAATGCTCCAAGCGTTTTTTCATAATGCTCAACTAATTGTGATTTTGAAAGAAATGAAACATTTCCGTCGTGTCCACGTTGAAAAGATAATTTACAAGCATAAGCAACTAAATTACCTGCAACTCCAACATAAACTTTTCTTTCTCCTTTATTAAATGGTGCATTTTCCAATAAATGCATATAAACATGATCAGCTTTAACTTCTAAACTAACAAGACCTTGAATAATTTTTGAATTCCCGGAAATTGTAAGTTTATAAACATCTCTAATCGGATTTTTAAATTCTTCACTCCAATTAAAAAGCCAGCCATTTTTCTTTGTTACAGATTTTAGATCAGAACTTTGAAGAATTGAAATTTCTGTTTGAAAACTATCTCCAGTAATTACATTTTCTATCGAGTTTGTTAATTTATCGATTGTAAAATCTAAACCTATTTCCTCGCTTTTATTCATTCAGCTAATTTAATGAATATAATCTAATTTTGGAAATATTATCTATTTCCGATTTTTAATGTACATTAACTTATGCAATTAATTAGAAAATTATAACATCTTTATTTTTATACCTAATTCCCATTAAAAACCAAATACAAAACCAAAATCACCAACCCCAACAACCCAAACAAAAACTTCACCTTCTTACTAGTTTTAGGAATATCAGTTTCATCTGAAACATTAATCACAGGATTTTTATCGGTTAACGAAATTAGTATTGCAGCAATTAAAAGCACAGCAAAAATGTAAAACGAAATCAATAAAAAGTGAGGCCAAGCTGGATATTTATCGGCAGGAAAAATCCATAAATATAAAACCCCAACAAACAAACTAAAAGCAGAACCCCAAGAAAGTGTTGCATTTACAGCTTTTTTAGTAGTTCGTTTCCAGAAAACACTCAAAAGGAAAACAACAGATAACGAAGGCGCCAGGAAACCCAAAACCGCCTGAAATATGTTGAATAAATTCTGTCCTTTGATATTGTCAATCGCAACGGCAATCAGAATCGCAAAAACACATCCTGCAGCAATGGTTAATCGGCCAATTTTAATTTGATCCTGAATCGTCGCCATCGGGTTAATTTTCTTGACGTAAATATCATTCGTAAAAACGGTGCTTAAAGCGTTTAGAGAAGAACCAATTGTTCCCACCAAAACCGCAATCATCACACAGATTACCAAACCGTTCATTCCGCTTGGGAAAAGATTCGTAACCATGGTCATATAAGCCAAATCAGAATTGCTTCCTAATTCGGGATATAACGCATAACACAAAATTCCAGGAAGAATAAACAACGGCAAAGCCATAACTTTTAACCATCCGATAAAATTTACGCCCAATTGTCCTTGCTCTAGGTTTTTCGCTCCTAAAACACTCTGAACCATCGATTGATCGGTACAGAAAAAAGCAACTGCAGCTACAGGATAACCTAACAAAATAGCAGGCCACGGATAATGTGCATCGTTTGCAGGCTGTACTAAATTCCAAAAGTTTGAAGGTGTTTTCGCAATTAAAACATCGATTCCGCCTAACTTTTGTAAACCTAAAAAGGAAAGCGTCAATGAAACCACAATCAGCAGAATCATCTGAAAAACATTCACTTTTGCAATTGCTTTTAATCCTCCCGCAAATGTGAAAATTCCGGAGAAAATCACTAAAACCGTAACACTCTGCCACATCGGAATTCCCAGAATCTGGCGTACTAAAACGCCTCCGCTGAATAATCCTAAAGACAACCAGCTTACTAATATTTTTACCAAAGCGTACCAAGCCAAAATATTCTGCGTACTGTCGCCGTAACGTTTTCCCATATATTCGGGCATCGTGCTTACTTTGCTGGCAATATATCTTGGTGCAAAAACCATTGCTAAAAGCAGTAAAAACACAAAAGCGTACCATTCGAAATTTCCGGCTACAATTCCCGTAGCGTAACCTATACTCGCGAAAGCCAGTAATGACGAAGGCCCAACATTGGTTCCCCACATATTAAACCCAATGCTATACCAGTTTAAGGAGTTTCCGGCCAGAAAAAGTGTTTCGTTTTTCTTTCTCTGTTTCATACTTACCACATATCCAATGACCAATAAAGCCACCAAATAGCCTGCAACAATTACAAAATCGAGCGTGGTTAATTTGTCGTAGATACTGTTCATAGTCCGTATTCGTTAAGAATATCGGCAATTTTAACCGGCATTCCAGTTTGCAAAGATTTATCCATTGCTTGTAATAAAGCCACGGTTCCAATCCCTTCTTCCATGTTTGGATACGCTTCAAAACCTTGCTCGATACTATCTGTAAAATATTCTAAATAATTCTGATATTCCCCGCCGTGGTGACTTTGTCCTTCAAAACGGAAATAATATTTTATCGTACTGTCGCCCCAAGTAATTACTTTTTCTTCGCCAGTTTTGTCTGTAACGGCATAACGCAATTCGTGATAATCGGCCTGGCTTGCTCCTTCTGTCGCTCTTAAAATTGTGCTCATTCCGCTGTCACGTTGTGCGGGCTGAGTCGGAGAAGTGTATACACCGCTTACACGTGCAATTCTTCCATCAGTTGCTTTAAAGATAAAATGCATCGTATCTTCATTCTTCAATCCCGCATTTTGTCCGTTACTACTGATCATTCCGTAACCCATTACTTCCTGAATATTTGGCAAATACCATCTAATAAAATCTACAGGATGACTCAAACCTCCGTACAGCCATTTAAACGATTGCAATAACGACCATTCTTTCTTTAAAAACCATCTGTGATCCGCATGATATTGCGCCTCAATGGTAATTAAATCTCCAATTAAACCCGCTTCATAATCGGCTCTTTGTCTTTTGGCTGGTTCGAAGAAACGGGAACTTTGCCCGATAAAAACTTTCTTTCCTGTTGATTTGCTTAATTCTAACAACTCCTTAGCATCAGAAAGATCATCAATAAATGGTTTTGTACAAACGACATGTTTTCCACTCAACAAAGCTTGTTTTACATGTTGCGCATGCATATGATCTGGCGTATAAATCGCGATAATATCAATTGATGAATCGTTTAATAAATCGTCGTAATTGGTTGTATACGAATGAAAATCGAACTCTTTTGCTCGCTGTTTACACAATTCTTCGTTTCGGTCGCATATCTTAACGAGTTCTAGTTTTGAACTTTCTATAGCTGCCGACATTGTGCTTCGTCCTTCTCCAAGTCCTAGAATGGCTATTTTTAACATGAGGTGTGGTTATTTTAGATTGTTGATTTTAGATTGTTGATTTTTTTTTTGCCACAGATTAAAAGGATTTTCACAGATTAGAAAAATCATTTTAATCATTTTAATCTGTGGCAAAATATTTCTCAACCTAAACCCGACAGGTTTTAAAAACCTGTCGGGTTTATTGTAACGTTTATTTTTTTTCTTCTACTTCTACTTTGTTTAAGAAAATCCAAGTTTCGTCTGGTTTTGTGCCTTCAATTCCGCTTTGGTACTTTTTCATTAAAGCATTCCAATCGTCTACACGCGGATTATTTTCAGTTGTTTTTGGATTTAGTTTATCCAAATTTTCACCTTTCGGAATACTGATTACCAAGATCAATTGTCTATCCTTTTTGAAAACTTGCAATTGCTGAAAATCGGCATTACAGAAACCTTTTGCAACTTCTGGCCATTTTTCGAATTGTGTTTTATGATATTCTACATATTCTTTTTGCCCTTTTTCATCGGCAGGAAGATTGGCTGTTAAAACAACATTTTCCCAATCAGATGCTGGTTTTGAATCTTTACATCTTTCGAAATTTTGGAAATCGTAAACCAAATCTTCATAGATTTTAATTTCTAAAGAAGGAAAAGCGCCCGCCAGTTTTCGTTTCGTTCTTTCCGGCTGATTCATTTTTCCGTAAATCACTAAATGATTCTTCCATTGGTACAATTCCTGACCTACAATTCTAAATCCTGTTAAAGTCGATTTGATTTTTTCAATGTCAAAATCAGAACCTATCAATTCGATTGCATACGGTTTTGGCATTTCCTGCAATCCCCATTTTTCATCGATTACGACTTCTTTTTCTAAATCTTTGTAAGGTGCTCTAATTCCGGCTGCATCTTTAATTTTAGAACTTACATACGGATCGTTATGCTCCCAAATATTTCCTTTTGGACCGTTATGGTTTTTAAGGATTTTCTTTTCGGCAATCCAGTTGTTTTTAATCGTAAAACCTTCGCTTCCTTCATCGGTATACAAATACAGCCATAAAAACGGATCGTGCGCATACGGACTGTTGTAAACCTTATCTATATAGTTTTCTTCGATTCGGCTGTTTGGCTGAGCCGAAAGCGTATAAATTCCGGCAACATCATGTAAATGTTTGGCATAATGGTGAATCTTATTCGCCAGAATTTTATTGTTCTGCATCACGTTTGGCGTATGCGTCCAACCCCAGCCCATTGCCATTCCGGAATAGGATACATCTGAAATTTCGTTGTGTTCAATCGTAATATTTCGAACAAAACCAGCGCTGATTCCTAAAGTTCCCCAATCTTCATGGGTTACATTCGTAATTAAATTATCCGAAATCACTTCATCCGAACACATTTCTCTTTCATCTTTTATAATCAAAGGCAAATGCGCTTCAAAAGCTTCTTCAGAAAAAATCCCAACATTGATGGCACTTCCGCCAATATCTTTAAATAAATTTCCTTTTACAGTATTGTGATTTGTTCCTTTATTTAAATCTAAACCAGTCGAAGACAGATGTTCAAAACGGCAAGATTCAAACTGAATATTATTCGCATAATTTACTTCAACCGCAGAGCGAGGTCTTCCCACCCAAGCCTGATTTTCTAAATTCGTCTGATTTGGCGTTCCTGGAACTTTCAATTTATAAGCGTCTAACAAATACAAACCTGACTGCAACGGCACATGGCCTTGCTGTGAAGGACGAAGCCAATTGCTGTACTGAAATGAAATTCCTTTAAATTGAAAATGGCTCACAGGCGAATCGATCGTTCCTTTTACTTCAACCAAATTTTCTAAAACAGGCGCAGTTACAATTGCCGAATTAATTTCTTCTCCAGCTCGTGGAATATAATAGATTTTTGCATTTTTCTTATCCAAATACCATTCTCCAGGCTCGTTTAAAAGCGAAAAAACATTGTTTAAGAAATAAGCTGAATTTCCGTTGTTTTTAGAAATCCAAGGTGCAGGCCACGGATGTTCGCTTTGAATACGGCTTTCTGGTTCTTCAAATGAAAGTTTAGCACTGTCTTTTTGCACTTCAATATTTTTAATTCGAAGATTCGCAATCGACCACCATTGTACGATAAACATTTCCATTCCCGGCTCAAACTTAACCGACTTATCTTTAAACGGAATCCAGCAGGTTTGCGATTCATGATCCCAAGACAAAATTCTGTCCATTGCATTTCCTGTGGTATTTTTGGCTCTAACGGCTTTTTTTCCGTTTACCCATAATTGTCTGTAATTGATGATTGAACCTGCTTTTTGAGGCGCATCGGCAACCCAAAATGTTCCTTTTTTACCATTTAAAATGCCGACTTTTTTCCAGTTTTTTATTTCAATTCCGCCGCTTATAATTGGTTTTGCATTTACATCGGCTTCAATTGTTGTTGGGCTTTCTGCAGTTCCAGAATCTTCTGGACGTACAAATAAAGGTTCCTTTAAATAATATGTTCCGTTCATTACAATGATTCGGATTCCGTCTTTTATTGATGGATCTTTTAAACGACGAAGTTCTCTGGCTTTTCGCATTGCCATTTGAACCGTTGCCAGCGGATTTGATTTTGTTCCGAGGTTCGAATCTTTTCCTGATGGTGAAACCCAAATTTCAGCTGCATTTGCCGAAAACAGAGTGAATACCATTAAAAAAATGACTAGTAATTTGTTGAAAGGAATTAAACGCATTATTTTCTTTTTTTCATCATTAAACTTATCAGAAACTAAATTTAAAATACTAAATATTTTACATTCTGATTATTTTTAACAATTAAATTAAATATACGGCACAATTTAATCGAACGTAAACAACTATGCATCCTGTACCCTCCTGTAATCTTGATGAACATTAAGTTTTATAGAGTAAATATGGAAAATTGACTTTTAAATATTCTTTCGTTTCGCATTCGAAAAAAGTTAAATTCTCAAAAAATCTGTGATAAACTTATCAAAATTGTCGTTTCATAATATTTTTTTAATAGATTTGTGTAATCGATTACATTGTTAAATTAAAATTAAAAAACAGTATTTTTATTCATTGAATAAAAACATTACACATAAAAGACTGACTTAACATTCCGAAGAAGAAAATAATAACCACAATATAATAAGAATGAAAACTAACCGAATTAACCTTGCTTGCACCGTTATAATCATTTTGGTAACGAGTCTATCTAATAAAGGTTTTGCTCAAAAACTAAATGTTTACAAAAACATTGAATTTAAAATGGTAAAAATTAATGAACCTAAAATTCCTAAAAGAAGCGTAAACATAAAAGATTTTGGTGCCGTTAATGGCGGTTATGTTTTAAATACTAAGGCTTTCGCCGATGCTATTGAGGCTGTTTCTAAAAAAGGCGGAGGAAAAGTTATAATTCCTCCAGGAATCTGGCTTACAGGGCCAATTATCCTAAAAAGCAATATTGAGTTACATGCACAAAAAGGCGCTTTAATTAAATTTTCTACAGATAAAAGTTTATATCCCATTATTGAAACCAGTTTTGAAGGTTTGAATACTTGGCGTTGTATCTCACCTATTTATGGTAAAAACTTAGAGAACGTAGCATTTACCGGAAATGGTGTTTGGGATGGTTCGGGTGAAGCTTGGCGACAAGTTAAAAAGAGTAAATTGACTGATGAACAATGGAAGAAATTTGTCGTTTCTGGCGGAGTTTTAAATGAAAAGAAAGACAGCTGGTATCCGTCTGAACAATATTTAAAAGGTGCAAAAGGTGCTGACCAAAATGTTCGTCCTGACTTAAAAACTAAAGAAGATTTTGAAACTATTCATGATTTTCTACGCCCAGTTTTAGTGAGCATTCAAAATAGTAAAAGAGTTTTATTTGACGGGCCTGTTTTTCAAAATTCTCCTGCATGGAATATTCATCCATTAATGGTTGATGAGTTAATTGTACGTAATGTAACGGTTCGTAATCCTTGGTATTCTCAAAATGGCGACGGACTTGATGTTGAATCCTGCAAAAATGTTTTGATTGAAAATTCAAGTTTTGATGTTGGAGATGACGCTATTTGCATTAAATCCGGTAAAGATAAAGACGGACGTGAAAGAGGTATTCCGTGCGAAAATATTATCGTAAGAAACAACATTGTATATCACGGACACGGCGGTGTAACGGTTGGAAGTGAAATGTCTGGCGGTGTAAAAAATCTGCATGTTTCCAACTGTACTTTTATGGGAACTGATGTTGGACTTCGTTTTAAAAGTACTCGCGGACGCGGCGGAATTGTAGAAAACATTTATATCTCAGATATTTTTATGACTGATATCCCATCTCAGGCAATTTCTTTTGATTTGTATTATGGAGGAAAATCAATCGCCGAAACTTTAGCCGAAGGCGGAAATACAGTGAGTACAAAAGCGGTTCCAGTAAACGAAGAAACACCTCAGTTTAAAAATATTTCCATCAAAAACATTACGATTAAAGGCGCACAGCAAGCGGTATTTTTACAAGGTCTTCCCGAAATGAATTTAGAAAATATCGAAATCTCAAACTTAACGGTTACGGCAGAAAAAGGTTTTTCGATTATTGATGCAAAAGGAATCAAAATCAGCAATGCGAAACTCGATATTGAAAACAGTACAGTATTCGAAATTTACAACGCAAAAAGTATGTCTTTAAAAGATGTTGAGTTCAATTCTACTTCTCCAAAAGCTGTAAATATCAATGGTGAAGGAAACAGTAATATCGAATTGATTTCTTCTAAAAATTTAGATTTTTCTAAAACAACTACACTTGGAAATGATGTTCCAAAAGGAGCTGTAAAATTTTAATCCTAATTTCAAAAATGAATTTTATCAATAGTTCAAAAGCAGTTGTTTTAAGTCTTTGTGCTTTTTCGTTTCTACATTCGAATGCACAAACTAACAATGATGAAAAATCAGAAATCTGCACAAAACCTTTTACAGATGGAACCAATCATTGGTATCACATTAAAGATGCGACCAATATTGTAAATCCGGTTCCGAATCAGCCACAATATGCTGAAACGGATTACGGTAAAATTGCTGATAATATTTTGCTTTTTCAACGTAATAATGGCGGATGGCCAAAGAATTACGATATGAAAGCGATTCTGACTCCAAAGCAAATCGATACGGTTATTAAAACCAAACCCATTCTGCATACTACTTTTGACAACGAAACGACTTATACACACGTCAATTATCTGGCTCAGGTTTATACTTTGACTAAAGAGGAAAAATATAAAGACGGTGCGTTAAAAGGAATTGATTTTATTTTGGAAGCGCAATACAATAACGGAGGCTGGCCTCAATATTTTCCTTTAGAAAAAGGTTACAGCCGACATATTACATTTAATGACGGCGCATATATGGGTATTATAAATTTGTTGAAAAAGATCGTAAACAACGATCCTGATTTTGCATTTATCGATGCTAAAACCAGAAAAAAAGTAACGGCATCATACGAGAAAGGAATTGATTGTATTTTAAAAATGCAAATTAAAGACGAAGGAAAACTTACGGCCTGGTGCCAACAGCATGATGAAATTACGCTTTTGCCTGCATGGGCGCGAAAGTTTGAACCTCCAAGTATTTGTAATGCAGAAAGTGTTGATGTAGTCCTGTTTTTAATGGCAATCGATAATCCGAATGAAAAGATAATCAATTCGGTGCAAAGTGCTGTAAAATGGTTTCAGGATTCTAAAATATACAATACCAGAGTTGAAAGTTTTAAAGCTCCGGAAATGGAATCTAAATACAAGAAAATTACCAATGATGTGCGCATCGTAACCGATTCTACAGCTCCGCCAATCTGGACTAGATATTACGAATTAGGAACTCATAAACCTTTATTCTGCGATAGAGACAGTCAGTTTTTGTATTCTTTGGCAGAAGTAAGCCGTGAACGCAGAAGCGGTTATGCGTGGTATACAGATAAACCAGAAAAAGTTTTGAAGAAATATCCAGCCTGGCAGAAGAAATGGGATTCTGGGAATGATGTTTTGAAGCAGTAAAAACACAACGCTTTGTCATTGCGAGGAACGAAGCAATCTCACTACAATAATCGACAACGAGAATCGCCAATCTTTGTAGAGTTCCTGGTGCGATTTCTCCCTACGGTCGAAATGACAAACTATAACCTAATTTAATTCCTATCTTCAAACATAGCCCGTGGTTTCAACCACGGGCTATGTTTGAAGCGTGACAATATTACGTCCCCGTGGTTGAAACCACGGGCTATATTTGACAAGTTTATGAGTAAAAAATCTTTGTCAAAGTTCAAAACTTTGACAAAGAGAAAAAAATCTGTGAAAATCATTTTAATCTGTGGCAAAAAATCTATTAGAGATTATAAAACGAAACCGCATTTTCAAACCAAATTTTATTTTGATCTTCGATAGAGAACTCCGAAATATAATCTTCTAAAGTTTTTACAACTTCTTTATAATCAGAAGCTACATTTAGAACCGGCCAATCTGAACCATACATCAATTTATCTGTTGAGAAATTTTCAAAGATGACGTCTAAATACGGTTTTAAATCTTCTGGTTTCCAGTTTTTCCAATCGGCTTCTGTTACCATTCCGGAGACTTTACACCATACATTGTCGTATTTTGCGATTTCTTCGATTCCCTTTTTCCAGGAATGAATGCTTCCTGATTTAATATCAGGTTTTGCAATATGATCAATTACAAACTTTTGATTCGGAAAATCTTTTACCAAACTTATCGCAGCCGGTAATTGACGATGAAAAATCAGAATATCATACGTAAAATTAAACTCTTTTAAAGCCGAAATTCCGTTGCGAAAATCTTCTCTAAACATAAAATCATCGGCTTCACCTTGTACAACGTGCCGAAATCCTTTAATTATTTTATTCGAAGAAAAATGACGTAAACGATCTGAAATATTATCTGCCCGAAGATCAACCCAGCCTACGATTGCTTTTATAAAATCATTTTTTGAAGCCAGATCCACAAGGAAATTGGTTTCATCTTCAGACTGACTTGCCTGAACTGCTACACAACCCGAAAACTTGTTTTCTGTAAGCAATGGCGATAAATCTTCCGGAAGGAAATCTCTTTGAATTTTCGACATACTTTCATCAATCCAGCTGTCTCTAACAGGATCAAATCTCCAAAAATGCTGATGAGAATCAATTCGGTTATTCATCCTGAATTAGTTTACATCGTTGATTAAAGCACGATCTAAATGCACGTAACCGCCATCAACAAAAACAAATTGTCCTGTAGTGTGCGAAGACCGATCCGAAATAATAAAAAGCGCCGTATCTGCAATTTCTTCTGTTTTCGTCATTCTGCCTTCAAAGGGAATACTTTTGTTGATTTTCTTTAAAACGGTTTCTCCATCTGCCAATGTTTTAATCCAGTCTTCGTATGCCGGAGTATAACTTTCAGCAATAATAATGGCATTCGAACGGATTCCGAATTGAATTAAATCTACTGCCCATTCTCTTGTAAGTCCTAAAACTCCGCCTTTTGCAGCAGCGTAACCCGAAGTTCCGCCCTGTCCTGTTAAAGCTACTTTTGAACCAATATTTAAAATATTTCCTTTTGTTTCTTTTAAATACGGAAGTGCATATTTAACCAGCAAAAAATAACTTACTACATTCAGTTTCAAAGAATCCATAAATTCCTCATAAGAAGCATCTAATCCTGCACCGTCATTTACACCAACATTGTTGATAACAGCGTCAATTCTTCCGTATTTTGCTACGATTGTTTTCACCGCATTTTCGATTTCTACAGGATCAGTAACATCAGTCTGAACAAATAAAGAATCTATTCCTCTTTTTTGGAAAGCTTCCGCGTAAGCGAAACCTCTTGCATTTCTGTCAACCAAAACTGGAATCGCACCTTCATCTGCAATTCGGTTAATAATTGTTTCTCCAATACTGCCTTCCTTTCCAGCCGAACCGGAAACGACAACAATCTTATTTTTTAAATTTAAATCCATTTTTGTGGTTATTAAAGTTTAATAGTAGTTAGGTTTTTTAAACACATAGAAACATAGGCTTTTCTTATTCCTAAAAGAGAGTAAAAAAGAAACTAGTTTCTTAACACATAGCTATGTGTGTTAATGCAAGTGAAACGCCTTTTATTAAGTTTTAAATTCTATGTTTCTATGTGTTAGAAAAAATTATTCTATCTCAATTAACGCTTTGATTACATTATTCTTAGGATCAATTAATTGTCCGAAATCAGTAATCATTTCTGAGAAACTCGTTCTGTGCGTAATGTATTTTTTAGGATCGATTTTACCTTCTTTCAAACATTTCATTACATATTCAAAGTCTTTAATAGTCCCATTTCTGCTGCTCATTAAAGTCGATTCTCTTTTATGAAAATCAGGATGACTGAAACTCAATTCTCCTTTTTGAAGCCCCACTAAAACAAATCTTCCGCCATGCGAAATATAATTGAAAGCGCTGTTCATTACTTTTTGATTTCCAGTCGCATCGATCACTACATTCGCCATATCACTGTTTGTTAATTCAGCCAGTTTTGCAGCTACATCATCATTTAGCGGATTGATGGTTTCATCAGCATTTAATTCTGTTTTACAGAAATTTAATCGGTAATCATTGATATCCATTACGATCACTCTTGCTCCCGCAATTTTAGCAAACTGAATCAATCCAATTCCAATTGGCCCTGCTCCCATTACCAAAACCGTATCAGTTGACTTAACAGCCGCTCTTCTTACTCCGTGCGCTGCAATTGCCAGAGGTTCAACCAAAGCCAGTTCATCATAATCTAATCCCTGACCATGAAGTAAATATTGTTCTGGAATCGTTACATATTCGGCCATTCCGCCGTCAATGTGAACACCGAAAACTTTAATATTTACACAACAGTTTGTTAATCCGTTTCGGCAGGCAACACAAGTTCCGCAGTTGAAATACGGAATAAAAGTTACTTTATCGCCCGGTTTAAAACCTGCTGCATTTCCTTTTATATATTCTGCAGCCAATTCGTGTCCCAAAATTCTGGGATATTCAAAATACGGCTGTGTACCACCAAAAGCATGAATATCAGTTCCGCAGATTCCAATTCTTTTTATTTTTAAAAGAACTTCACCGTCTTTTGGTTCGGGAATTTCTTTTTCTTTTAATTTAAATTCCTGCGGCTTTTCGCATACTATAAATTTCATCTTTAATTTTTTTAAACTTACTCGTAGGATACAATTCGTGAAAATTTTATTTAACACATAGAAACATAGGTTTTTCCTTTTTAAACAAGAAGACTAAAATAAATGATACATCATTTACACATAGCTATGTTTATTATTGCAAGTGAAACGCCTTTTTTTGAGTATCGAATATCTATGTTTCTATGTGTTTAAAAATAATTATGCTCAACGAGTTAATAATTACTTTTTATATGCAACTGCAGTCTGCTTGCTTGTACCTAAACCTTCAATTCCAAGTTCTACAACATCACCGGCTTTTAAATAAATTGGATCTGGTTTAATACCCAAACCAACTCCTGGAGGCGTTCCTGTACTAATGATATCGCCAGGAAGCAAAGTCATAAACTGGCTTAAATAATGTACTAAATACGGAATTTTGAAAACCAAATTCAGCGTGTTGCTGTCTTGGTATTTTTTACCATTTACGCTCAGCCACATCGATAAATTATCCACATCTTTTACTTCATCTTTCGTCGCCAAAAATGGTCCAAGAGGTGCAAATGTATCGCAGCCTTTTCCTTTTGCCCATTGTCCGCCGCGTTCGATTTGAAATTCTCTTTCACTGTAATCATTTAACAAAGCATAACCAGCAACATAATCTAAAGCTTCCGCTTCTTCCACATAACTTGCTTTTTTGCCTACTACAAATGCCAACTCCACTTCCCAGTCGGTTTTTACACTGTTTTTCGGGATAATCACATCATCGTCCGGACCGCATAAAGAAGTCGTTGATTTAAAAAAGATAATAGGTTCAGTTGGAATTGGTGCACCAGTTTCTTTACAGTGATCTACATAATTTAATCCTATACAGATTATTTTTGAAGGTCTCGCAACCGGAGATCCCAAACGTACACTTGCATTAACTTCTGGTAAAGAAGGATTGCTTTCTAATGCTTTTTGTAATTTTTCTAAACCATTATCTTCAAAAAAGCTTTCGTTAAAGTCTGAAACGATAGAAGAAACATCATATCTTTTTTCATTAATTAAAACTCCTGGTTTTTCTTTTCCGATTTCTCCAAAACGTATTAATTTCATTTTTTTTTATTTTTTGATTAATTATTTTTTTTTAGGTTCTAAGGTACTGAGTGGCTAAGGTTCTGAGTTTTTGTTCACCCGTTTAGACCTGACAGGTTTTTAAAACCTGTCAGGTCTAACGAGTCGTAAAATTCTAAGCTAAAAAAACTTAGCATCTTAGTATCTCAGAACCTTAGCAACTCAAAATTAATTATTTAACTTAATAAATCCTCCGTCGATTGGGTAATCGCATCCAGTGATGAATCCTGCTTCTTCGCTGCATAAGTATAAAGCCAGAGCGGCGATTTCATCTGGTTTTCCCATACGGCCAATTGGCTGGGATTTAGAAAGTTTTTCGAACATTTCTTCTTCTTTTCCGGCGTAATTTTTAGAAATAAATCCATCAACAAAAGGCGTGTGAACCCTTGCCGGAGAAATAGAATTACATCTGATGTTTTCACTTAAATAATCTCTCGCTACAGATAAAGTCATTGCCATTACAGCTCCTTTTGCAGTTGAATAAGCAAATCGGTCCGAGATTCCAACCCATGCCGCAATTGACGCCATGTTTAAAATCACACCGCCGCCTGAAAGTCTAAATTGTGGAATCGCGGCAAACAAACAGTTGTAAACTCCTTTTACGTTTACATCCATTACACGATCAAAATCAGCTTCAGAAGTCGTGTCGGCTTTTCCAACATTCGCGATTCCGGCATTGTTGATTAAGATATTAATGCTTCCTATTTTTTCAAAAGTCGCTTTAACATCAGCCTGACTGGAAACATTACACGCATGCGAAAATACATTTCCTCCTGCATTTTTAATTTCGTCAACAGCATCCTGCGCACTTTCAATAGATAAATCAATAATATGAACTTCTGCTCCCTGCTTGGCAAACAAGACCGCAATTGCTCTTCCTATTCCGCTTCCGCCTCCTGTTATGACTGCTTTTTTACTTTGTAATGAAAACATTTTAATATAATTTAATATTTAAGAATCTTAATTAATGGAACCAATAATGTGGTTAATTTAATAAATGTAAAATACACAATTACAAATGTAATCGATTAAATATAATTTTGCATTTTATTTTTCTACTAATATAATAAAATGATCATTCTTTAATAAATTATAACAATTTTTATTTGCTTTGTAAAAAATTACGCCTTGTTCAAAACTTTTGATAAAAAAATCAATGTAAAAAGTTACATTTTCTTGCTCAATTCAATCTAATTCCTAATTTTGTAATTGTATTTTTTACATTTATTATTTTCCAAATACATAATTCAAGAAAAATGGCAGTATTAAAAGGCATAACGTGGAATCATACAAGAGGTTTATTACCTATGGTTGCAACGGCACAACGCTTTACCGAGTTAAATCCTGATATCGAAATTACCTGGGAGAAAAGAAGTTTACAAGAATTTGCAGATGCTTCGATCGAAGATTTAGCAAAACGATTTGATTTATTGGTTATTGATCATCCGTGGACAGGTTTTGGAGCACATACAAATGCTATCCTCCCACTCTCTGATTATCTGCCTGCCGATTATATAAAAGATCAGGAAATAAATACCGTGGGAAAATCATACGGAAGCTATGTCTTCAGTAATAAATTATGGGCTTTGCCAATAGATGCCGCGACTCCGGTTGCTGCAACACGTTTGGATATTTTAGAAAAAAAAGGACTTGAAGTCCCTCAGACATACGACGAATTATTGGCTTTAGCCAAAAAAGGTTTAGTAGCATTTGCCGGAATTCCGGTTGATGTTTTAATGAGTTTCTATATGTTTTGCTGCAGTTTAAGCGAAGCTCCGTTTCAGTCTGAAGAAAAAGTTATTTCTGTAGAAACAGGAAAAAAAGCTTTACAGATGTTTCGTGAGTTGGCGCAATTAATTGATCCGGCAAACTTTAACCGAAATCCAATTCAGATTTACGAGGCCATGGTAAATTCAGATGAAATTGCCTACTGCCCTTTTGCTTACGGATATTCTAATTATTCAAGAGCCGGATACAGCAAAAATCTGCTTCATTTTTATGATTTGGTTAAATTGAATAATGCGCCTATGATAAGCTCTCTGGGCGGAACAGGATTAGCGGTTTCTTCTTTCAGCAAACATATCCCTGAAGCGATTCGTTATGCTGAATTCACGGGTTCATCTCAAGTGCAACAGAATATTTTTGCCGATAACGGAGGTCAGCCGGGACATTTACAAGCCTGGAAAAATGACCGAATCAATTCGATAACCAACAATTATTTCAAAAATACTTTACCCGCTTTAGAAAGAGCTTTTCTAAGACCAAGATATTCCGGACACATGTATTTTCAGGATCATGCCGGCGATGTAGTTCGTGATTATTTAATAAACGGCGGAGATGAAGAACTGGTTTTAGATGCATTAAATGGGCTTTATGCTAAATCCTTAAAACTGCAAAATTCATGAAACCATTAGAAGGATTAATTGTATTAGAGTTCTGCCAGTTTTTGGCGGGTCCTTCTGCCGGATTAAAGTTAGCCGATTTAGGCGCGAGAGTTATCAAAATCGAGCGTCCTGTAAAAGGTGAAGCCTGCCGACAATTAAGCATCAAAGATCTTTTTGTTGACGACAGCAGTCTTTTATTTCACACGATTAACAGAAACAAAGAATCTTTTGCTGCCGATTTAAAAAATCCTGACGATTTGGTTTTAATCAAAAAACTAATCGAAAAGGCTGATATTATGACGCATAATTTCAGACCGGGTGTAATGGAAAAAATTGGATTGGATTATACTACAACGCTTACCATAAATCCGAAAATTATATACGGAACCATAACAGGTTACGGCGATAAAGGCCCTTGGGCAAAAAAACCGGGACAGGATTTGCTTTTGCAATCGCTTTCGGGTTTAAGCTGGCTGAGCGGACGAAAAAGTCAGGGACCAGTTCCATTTGGTTTGGCTGTCGCCGATTTAATGTGCGGCAATCATTTTGTACAGGGAATTTTAGCTGCTTTATTAAAAAGAGCCAAAACCGGAAAAGGTGTTTTGGTTGAAGTTAGTTTACTGGAATCTATTTTAGATGTTCAGTTTGAAGCCATTACTTCTTTTTTAAACGATGGCGGGCAACAACCCGAACGAGGCGATATTAAAGGAAGTGCACACGCTTTTTTGAGTGCGCCTTATGGAGTTTACAAAACACAAGACGATTATATTTCGCTGGCAATGGGTGATTTAATTTTCATAGGAAATACGCTTGGAGTTGATTTAAAAAAATATACAGAGAAACATCTTTGGTTTGAAAAAAGAGACGAAATCAGAATTCTTTTAGCCGATAAATTAGCTGAACAAAAAGCAGATTATTGGTTAGAATTACTTCAAAAACAAGGTATTTGGGCTGGAAAAGTTTTGAATTACGAAACGTTAGATCAACAGTCTTTTGTGAATGAATTACAATTAAAACAAACCGTAAAAAACTCAGATGGAAAAACTTTGGTTACAACCCGAAGTCCGATTCAGCTTGACAGTGAAATTTTAAGCAGTACAAAAGCAGCGCCAAAAGTGGGCGAAGATAATTTAGCAATACACGAACAATTTTTAAACGAGTAGAATGAAACCTTTAGAAGATTATTTAATTGTAGATTTTAGTCAGTTTCTTTCTGGTCCGTCGGCGAGTCTTCGCTTGGCTGATTTGGGTGCGCGCGTTATAAAAATTGAAAAACCGGGAACTGGCGATATTTGCAGAACCTTATATACTTCTGACTTAATCATGAACGGCGAATCATCTGTTTTTCATACCATAAACAGAAATAAAGAATCGTTTGCCATTGATTTTAAACAGCCGGAAGAACTTCAAAAATTAAAAAAATTATTAACTAAAGCCGATGTTGTCATGCATAATTTCAGACCGGGCGTTATGGAACGAATCGGTTTAAGCTATGATGATGTAAAAGCGATAAATCCAACGGTGGTTTATGGTTCGATTTCGGGTTTTGGAAATCATCCTGAACTTAAAGATTTACCAGGACAGGATTTGTTGTTACAATCTTTAACGGCTTTAACCTGGTTAAGCGGTAATCAGGAAGATGGTCCTGTACCAATGGGATTGTCGATTGTTGATATGCTTGCGGGCGCACATTTAGCACAGGGAATTTTAGCCGCTTTATATCGAAAAGCAACCCAAAATATAGGCGGAACGGTTCAGGTAAGCATGCTGGAATCGGCTTTTGATTTTCAGTTTGAAACGATTACGACTTTCTTTAATGATGGCGGAGAATTACCAGTAAGAACTAAAACTAATAATGCTCACGCTTATTTAGGCGCGCCTTACGGAATTTACCAAACTAAAAACGGTTATGTGGCTTTGGCAATGGGATCGATTCCTGTTTTGGCTTCATTGCTAAAATGTGATGAATTACTACAATTTCCAGAGAATAAATTTACGCTTAGAGATGAGATCAAAAATATTCTGGCTTCTCACCTATTGACGCAGGAAACGCAGTTTTGGCTGGATATTTTAGAACCAGCTGATATTTGGTGTGCAGGAGTTTTAAACTACGAACAGCTTTTCAAAGAAGACGGTTTTAAAGTTTTAGAGTTTACACAGCAAGTTGAAATGCTCGATGGCTATTCGTATAAAACTACAAGATGCCCTATAAAAATTGATGGTGAATATTTTACATCTGGTAAAGGTTCTCCAAAATTAGGACAAGATAACGAGCGAATTATAAAAGAATTTATAGCATAAGTATGGACAAATTTAGAATCGCTGTTAGAAAATTTTCTCCTTTTGAAAGTACGCTGCAAAAGCTGTGGGATGCTTTTTGCCTGAAAAACAATGTTCAGATTGAGGTTGAAATGGTTCCGTTGGAACTGCACGATCTTTATGAAGAAACCATCGTTAATAAAGGTTTAAAAAACGGAAAATGGGATATTGCGCACTTAAATACGGATTGGATTTTTGATGCTGCAAATGAAAGAGCGGTTCTCGATTTAACTTCTTTTATCAACCAAAATCCGCCACAGGATTATCCTGAAGGCTGGCATCAATCGCTATTAAATCTGCAGCAGATTAATGGCGGAACTTACGGACTTCCGTTTCACGATGGCCCAGAATGTTTGATTTACAGAAAAGATTTATTTGAAGATTTATCCGAAAAAGAAAACTTCAAGAAACAATTTGGTTACGAATTGTTCCCTCCAAAAACTTGGGAGCAATTCACCCAAATTGCCACATTTTTTAATCGGCCTGAAAGCAATTTATTCGGTTGTGTGTTTGCGAATTATCCAGACGGTCATAATATGGTTTTCGATTTCTGTCTGCAGTTATGGACTCGCGGCGGATCTCTTTTAGATCTTCAAAACAAAATAAATATCAATCATAATCAAGCAGCTGCAGCTTTAGATTATTATAGAAAAATTGTAAACGATACAAATGCCGTTCATCTGGATTCGAAGAATTTTGGTTCTGTTGAAGCTGGTATGGCTTTCGCCGAAGGACAAGCCGCAATGGCAATTAACTGGTTTGGATTTGCCTCGATGTGTGAAGTAATCGAAGAATCGAAAGTAAAAGGCAAAGTGGATATTACCGAATTACCACACGACGAAAACCATAAAACGGCTTCATTAAATGTCTATTGGCTTTATACAATTGGCATTGGAAGTAAAAATAAAGCACTCGCCTATGATTTTTTACGATTTGCAACAACTGCTGAAAGTGATAAATTATTGACAACCGAAGGCGGAATCGGGTGCAGAAAATCAACTTGGAATGATACTGAAATCAACAAAACGATTCCATATTATCATAAACTGGAAATGCTGCATGAAAATGCTTTGACTTTGCCACAAACGCCAATTTGGCCAAAAGTAGCAGAATTAATAGATCAAATGGTTTTAAAAGCGATTGAAACTGATATTCCGTCGAAAACGCTTTTAGAAGAAACACAGCAAAATATTGAAAAATTAACGAACTGATTATGTGTAGTCAACTTTGTCAAAGTTTGCTAGTACCAACAGAACTTAAAATAGTACAAAAATGAATATTCCATATAAACCTTTACTGCCCGAAACCAAACAGCCCATTATCATTATCGGCGCAAGCGGAATCGTAAAAGATGCGCACTTACCCGCTTACAAAATGGCTGGTTTTACGGTTTTTGGCATTACGAACAGAACGATTGCAAAAGCACACGATTTAGCCAAAGAATTTGATATTGAACATGTTTTTGAAAATGTTGTGGAAGCTGTAAAAAATGCGCCGTCAAATGCGGTTTACGATATTACCGTTTTACCGGATCAATATATCGAAATATTAGAACAATTGCCTGATGGAGCAGCAGTTTTGATTCAGAAACCAATGGGAAATGATTTGGCTCAAGCCAGAGAGATTGTAGAAGTCTGCGAAAGAAAAAACCTTGTGGCTGCTATCAATTTTCAGCTTCGATTCTCCCCTTTTGTCAGCGCTGCGAGATATTTAATTAGCGAAGGTTTGCTTGGTGATTTATACGACTTTGAATTTAAAGTGACCGTAAATACACCGTGGGAATTGTTTCCGCTGATTAAAGAACATCCTAGATTGGAAATTCTTTTTCATAGTGTTCACTATATCGATTGCATTCGCTCGTTTCTCGGAAATCCGAAAAGTGTGATGGCAAAAACAGCGAAACATCCTCTTAAAAAATTATCATCGAGCCGTTCTACTATTATTTTAGATTATGGTGAAGATAAACATGTTGTGATCAATACGAATCACGATCATCATTTTGGACCAAATCACGAAGAAAGTTACATTAAATGGGAAGGTACAAAAGGCGCAATTAAAGCCAAAATGGGATTATTAATGAATTATCCCGATGGACTTCCTGACATTTTTGAATATGCAATTGAAGATGAAAAAGGTCAATACGAATGGAAAAAAATCAACCTTGAAGGTTCTTGGTTTCCAGAAGCTTTTATTGGAACAATGTCGAATCTAATGCGTTTTAAAGAAGGCTCAGATTCTAAATTACTGGCAAGCGTTCAGGACGTTTTAGACACCATGAAAGTCGTTGAAGCCTGCTACATCAGCAATACAAACGGCGGTATTTCTCTCACTGAACTATAAAATTTTAAACCATATAAGTGATATAAGTTCATTTAATCACTTTGTGGAAAAAGTAGAAACAAAATTTTAAACCATATAAGTGATGTAAGTTCATTTAATCACTTTGTGTATAAAACAATAAATAATTTAAAACCATATAAGTTATGCAAGGTCATTTAAATCATTTTGCGCATAGCTTTTATGACCTAAAATAAGCACTCTTAAATTCAACGCAATGCTTAAATGACCTTATATTACTTATATGGTTAAATAAAAAAACAAAAAACTATGTATTTCAAATCAACCTTTTTCGAGGATTATCAACTTGAAGATAAAAGAGTTACATTAGGAAGAACTATTACAGAAACTGATTTTGTGGTTCATGCCGGACACACGGGAGATTTTTTTCCGCATCACATGGATGAAGAATGGTGCAAAACGCAGCCATTCGGACAGCGTATTGCACACGGAACTATGGTTTTTGCTATTGGTATCGGATTAACGGCATCAGAAATAAATCCTGAAGCTTTTTCAAGAGGATATGATAAAATGCGTTTTGTAAAACCAGTTCATATTGGCGATACAATTCATTCTGAAATCACGATTTCTGAAAAAGGCGAAGCAAAAAATCCAGAAATGGGAACCGTAACAGAACATGTTGAAATCATTAACCAAAGAGGTGAAGTGGTTTTGGTCTGCGACCACCTTCTTTTAGTCAAAAAGAAATAATCCTTTTTGAGGTACAAAGGTTCAAAGTGCCAAAGGGACAGAGGTTTTATCTCCTTTCAGTACCTTTAGAATAGACGCACTGCAGTGCGTCTCTACAGAAAAACCTTTGAATCTTTGAACCTTTGTCACTCTGTCACTTTGAACCTTAAAAAAAAACTATCTAACAAATGCAAGTAACAAACCAAACAGGCGATCTTCACGAAGTGCCGACAGAAGGCGGAAAAACCAACTATCTTCTTCCATTTATTTTAATTACCAGCTTATTTTTCCTTTGGGGAATGGCACACAATCTGGATTCTATTTTAATTCCGCATTTAAAAAAAGCGTGTGAATTAAACAACCGCCAATCGACATTGATTGATACTTCGGTGTTTTTTGCTTATTTTATAATGGCGATTCCGGCGGGAATGCTCATTAAACGATTTGGTTACAAAAACAGCATCATTACCGGATTATTGGTTTTCGCCGCGGGAGCATTTTTATTTGTACCTGCTGCCAATTCAAGAACTTATGAATTGTTTTTATTCGCTTTGTTTGTTATTGGCTGCGGATTAACGATTTTAGAAACAAGTGCCAATCCGTATGCGGCGATTTTAGGCCCTGCCGAATCTTCTTCTAAAAGATTGAATTTAGCGGCTTCTTTCAACGGATTAGCTGCAATGGTGGCTCCAATTGTAGGTTCTTTATTCATCTTATCAGGAAAAAATCATACTCCGGCACAAATGGCCGCAATGCCCGAAGCTGAAAAAGCAACGTATTTATTAGGCGAAGCGGCTGCGGTAAAAATGCCTTATATCATTTTAGGAAGTGTATTGGTTTTAGTCGCGATTATATTCTATTTCATGCATTTGCCTTCAATGAAACCACAACATACTGAAGCTGAAATTAAACCGGGATTTTTCTCTGTTTTAAAATTCCGTCATTTAAGCTGGGCAGTTGTGGCGCAGTTTTTTTATGTTGGCGCACAGGTTTGTATTACGAGTTTCTTTATTAGAATTGCACAGCAAGGTGCACATTTAGACGAAAAAACTGCTGGATACTATCTTGGTGTTTACGGTTTCTTATTTATGGCGGGACGTTTTATTGGAACTTTCTTCCTGAAATTTGTAAAAGATTATGTCTTACTTTCGATATACTGTGGCGCTAGCATTATTCTTTGTTTATTAGCCATTTACGGAACCGGAATTGTAGTTATTTATGCGCTTGGAGGTATCGGATTTTTTATGTCGATTATGTTCCCAACTATTTTCTCTTTAGGATTGGTTGGTTTAAAATCAAATACAGAAACAGGTTCTTCATGGCTTGTAATGTCAATTGTAGGCGGAGCGATTCTTCCATACGGAATGGGAACTTTAATTGATATGAAACACGATGATATTCAGTCTGGATATATAATTCCGCTTTTATGTTTTGTGATTATTTTATCGTTTGGTTTGTATGGACATAAGGTGAAAAATGTCAACCAAATTGTGAATGGTTAATTGTGAATTGTGAATGATGAAAATAAATCTTACATCGATTTTATTTATAAAAAAACGCCTCAGTAATGAGGCGTTTTTTGTCATGTTTATTTAATTAATGATGATCATTGTGGGAATGATCGTGGTCTTTTTTTGAATCTTTTTTAGATTTATTGTTGTTTTTATTATCGTGTTTGTGCTCACCTTTAGGTTTGTTGTACTTTTCAGGTTTTGGCCCTCTATTTTTTTGAGGTTTTCCGTGATAACCTTTTGGATAATTAGCCCTGTGTTTGGTATGATACGTATACGGAGCGTCTCCTCTATAATTGGTTAAAACTACTTTGTAACCTGAATACAAATCATATTGTCTGTATCTTGACGGAAGTCTTTTAGCACGAGTCCAATTTCCGCTGTTGTCGTAAATAAATACGCTTTGGTTTACATCATAATACACATCGATGTCTGGTAAATAATAATATCTGTCATTATCGTACCCTTCTGGTCCCCAGCTTGGAGGTGTTCCAATGTTTACATTGACTGATACCTGAGCATGGGCAAAAAATACACTCATAAATAATACTGAGGCGAATACTAATTTTTTCATGATTTTGAGTTTTAAATATTAATTTTAGTAGATATTAATCTAAAGTAGTGCCAAAATCTACATTTACAATATCCATTATACAAAAACATTAAATCAATCGACGAAGAGGACTTTTCAACCGATATATATTAAATTTAAAACGCCCCATTTCTGAGGCGTTTTAGTCATGTTTCAATTTAATGGCGGATATACTAATATTTTTAACCAATCAAAAATATACTCTTTTTTTTACACTAAATTATCTTTTAGACCAAGGTCTGAATTTTGACGACGAACGTAATATTCAAATTGAAACAATTTTATTTCCAACCTCCACCCAAAGCTCTGTATAAGTTCACAACGGCTTGTAATTTTTGTAAATTATCGTTGATTCCGCTTAACTGTGCTGCTAAAAGGTTTTGTTCAGAAGTTAATACATCTGTATAATTGGTTGCAGAGCTGTATTCTAAAAGCTGCTGCGTAAAATCGACTGCTTTTACTAAAGCCTCAATTTGTTTTTGTCTTGAGTCTTCTTTTTCAACTGCCATTTGATACGAATACAAAGCGTTCGAAACTTCCTGACCAGCCGTTAAAAGGCTCTGTTGAAATTTATTGTATGCCTGTAATTGCTGAGACTGTGCTGTTGTTAATCTCAATTTGTTTTTTCCCTGATTAAAAATAGGCTGTGTTAATCCTCCAATAATCGAATAAAAAATAGAATTACTAAAGAAATCTTTTAATTCTAAATTCGAAAATCCGCCGCTTGCTGTAAGCGTTAAACTTGGATAGAAATAGGTTTTAGCCAGATTTGTAGATTCAAAAGCAACTCTGAAATTAAACTCTGCCTGACGAACATCTGGTCGGTTTTGTAATAACTGTGAAGGCACTCCAATGGCGATATTTTCGGGAATAACCTGCGTTCCTAATTCTCCTCTGTCAATTGGTCCCGGAGCTTGTCCTAATAAAATATTCAAAGCGTTTTCGGTTTCGCGAATACTTTGCTTCAAATCCGGAATCAAAACTTCTGCTGCATATTGATTAGCTTCACTTTGTACAACCGCCGCACCTGTTACAATTGCGCCTTCTTTTAAATCTTTAATGGTTGCCACATTTTTAATACGGCTTTCTAATGTTTCCTGTGTGATTTTTAACGATTTATCATAAGCCAGCAATCTAAAATAATTGTTCGCAATATCTGAAATCAATTGTGTTTGAACTGCTTGTTTCGCCGCATCTGTAGCTAAATAAGTTGCCAAAGCTGCTCTTTTAGAACTGCTAAGTTTTCCCCAGATATCAGCTTCCCAGGATGTACTTAAACCTAATTTATAAGTTGTAGTCAACGTATTAATGTTGATTCCCGCCGGAAAATTAAGTCCTGCTTCAGATTGTTTCGTATGTGTTGCATTCGCATCCAATTGTAAAGTTGGATAATACGCTAATTTACTTTGACGAAGTGAAGCTTGTGCTTGTATGATATTCTCAATAGCATTTTTCAAATTAAGGTTATTGTCTAATCCTTTTTGAATTAATGCGTTCAGTTTTTCATCTTTAAAAACGCTCTGCCACGGCATATCTGCAATCGTAGTCGAATCGGCGGAAGCCTCATCACGATACAGTTTATCTGTCGAGAGTGTTGTTGGGCGTTCGTACTTTTTGGTAATCGAGCACGCACTTAAAAGTGCGGCTGCAATTACCATAAGAATATATTTATTTGAACTATTAGTCATCTCTGTTTTAATTTAATTTTACTCTTTTTGAGCTTCTATTAACTGAATTTCCTCGTCATCGTCTTCATCATCATAACCATCTTTTGCAGGGCCGCTCACTCTTTCTTGTAAAGTCTGGAAAATGATAAACAAAACCGGAATAACAAATACTCCTAAAATGGTTCCAATTAACATCCCTCCAACTGCTCCGGTACCAATCGATTTGTTCCCCACAGCTCCTGCTCCAGTAGCAAACATCAACGGAACTAATCCTAAAATGAAGGCGAAAGAAGTCATCAAGATTGGTCGCAAACGTGCTACAGCTCCTTCAATTGCAGCTTGTACAATTGGCAGACCTTTACGTCTTCTGTCCAAAGCAAATTCGACAATCAAAATACCGTTCTTGGCCAAAAGTCCAATTAACATGATTAAGGAAATCTGCAGGTAAATGTTACTGTTCAGTTTAAAAATAATCGAGAACAAATACGCCCCGGCTAATCCAAACGGAATCGAGAATAATACTGCAAATGGTAAAATATAACTTTCGTATTGTGCACTCAGTAAGAAATAAACAAAAACCAAACATAGAATAAAGATGAAAATCGTTTCACTTCCAGATGCTAATTCCTCACGCGTTAATCCTGAAAATTCATATCCATAACCTGCCGGAAGATTTTCTGCTGCCACTTCCTGAATCGCTTTAATCGCATCACCGGAACTAAATCCAGGATTTGGCGCTCCTGTAATAGCAATAGAAGAGAAAAGGTTAAATCTTGAAATAGATTCCGGTCCAAAAACTCTGGTCATTTTAACAAATTCTGTAATTGGCGCCATGTTTCCGGCACTGTTTCTAATAAAGATTTTATTTAGTCCTTCTGTATTGGTTCGGAATTCCGGTGAAGCCTGAATCATAACACGGTATTGTTTTCCGAATTTATTAAAGTTCGAAGCATACAATCCGCCATAATATCCCTGCATGGTTGATAAAATCGAATTTATCGAAACTCCTGCATCTTTGGCTTTTGCCAAATTAATATCCATCATATATTGAGGGAAACCAGGATTAAACGGCGTTGTTGCGTATTGTATTTCCGGACGTTTTGATAATTTTTCTAAGAACTCTGTATTCACTTTAAAGAATTCAGCAGTCGTGTGTCCGCCTTTATCCTGAAGCTGGAATTCAAATCCACCACTTTGTCCAAAACCTTGAATCGTTGGCGGTGAAATAAAGAAAATATTGGCTTCGCGAATGCCGCTTGTTTTGGCAAAAAGCTGTCCGATAACGTCATTTACACTCAACTCACGTTGATCCCAAGGATACAATTTTACAATAACCATACTGTAAGCACTTCCTGCTCCGGCGGTAAAGTTCTGCCCCACAATACGAAGCGTATTTTTTACTCCCGGAATAGTTTTCGCAATACTATCAACTTTCTTAGCAATTACATCAGAACGCTCCATTGAAGCCGATGGTGGTAAACTAATATTGGCAAAAACAGTTCCCTGATCTTCCGCAGGGACGAAAGCAGACGGTGTGGTTTTCATCATATAAAATAAACTGGCACCAGCAATAACAATAGCGGCTAATACAATCCATTTTTTAACGGAAAGGAAACTTACCGAACGTTTGTATCTTTCTGTTACATTCTCAAATGCAACGTTAAACGATGTATAAAATCTTTGCAGATAACTTTTATGTTTATGATCGTCAGCATGTGGTTTTAAAAGCAAAGCACACAAAGCCGGACTTAAAGTCAAAGCGTTTACTGCCGAAAGAATAATCGCAACAGCCAGCGTAATACCAAATTGTTTGTAGAAAACCCCTGTTGATCCATTGATAAAAGTTACCGGAATAAATACCGCCGCCATTACCAATGTAATCGAAATAATCGCTCCCGAAATTTCGCTCATGGCATCAATCGTAGCTTTCTTAGACGATTTATAACCGTGATCGAGTTTGGCGTGCACCGCCTCGACGACCACAATGGCATCATCGACCACAATACCAATGGCAAGAACCATCGCAAAAAGCGTCAATAAGTTAATCGTAAACCCAAATAAACTCAGGAAGAAAAATGTTCCTACAATCGCAACCGGAACTGCAATTGCCGGAATTAAGGTTGATCTAAAATCCTGAAGAAAAATAAATACTACGATGAAAACCAATATAAAAGCTTCAATCAAAGTATGAATTACTTTTTCAATAGAAGCATCTAAGTTTTCGTTAACGTCAACCAGAATGGTATATTTTACTCCTTTTGGAAAACTCTTCGCTGCTTCTTCAATCAATTTTTTAGAATTGTTGATTACGTCACGCGCATTCGATCCCGGAGTCTGGCTGATTGCCATCGCTGCCGATTCTACACCGTTTGTTTTAATCGTTGAAGCATAACTCAAAGATCCTAACTCAACTTTAGCCACATCTTTAAGGCGAAGCATTTGCCCATTTCCAACAGATTTTATAACAATATCCTCAAATTCCTGAGCACTTGTTAAACGTCCTTTGTATTTAATTACATATTGAAAAGCCTGATTTCCGTTTTCACCAAATTTACCCGGTGCGGCTTCGATATTTTGTTCTGCCAAAGCAGCCGAAATATCGCTCGGAATCAGTTTGTATTGCTGCATTACGTCTGGTTTCAGCCAGATTCTCATCGAATAATCTTTGGCACCAAAAACAGTTACATCTCCTACCCCAACTACACGCTGAATTTGCGGTACAAGGTTGATCTTCGCATAATTTTGGAGGAATGTCTGGTCGTAAGCTTTATCCTCACTGTATAAAGAGAAAATCAATAAGTTACTACTCTGACTTTTGGTTACTGTAACCCCAGCCTGAGTTACCTCTACTGGCAGTAAACTTGTTGCTCTTGAAACCCTGTTTTGAACGTTTACCGCTGCTAAATCTGGGTTTGTTCCTACTTTAAAGAAAATTTTGATCGAAGCATTTCCATCATTTGTTGCTGAAGAAGTCATGTACGTCATGTTTTCTACACCATTAATTTGCTCTTCAAGCGGAATTACAATACTTTTTAATACCACATCTGCATTGGCACCCGTATAACTTGCCGACACGTTTACCGTAGGCGGCGCAATATCGGGATACTGAGAAATAGGTAACTCAATTAGGCCCAAAACACCTAAAATGACAATAATAACAGATATTACTGTCGAGAGTACAGGTCTTTGTATAAATTTTTTAAACATTTCTTTTATTTTAAATCGGCGTATACTGTTTCTGCTTTTTGATTTTGAGCTTTAATCTCGCTTCCTTCTTTAAGAGCAGCAACTCCTTCTAATACAATTTCGTCACCTGCTTTTAAACCGCTTGTTACTACATAATAATTATTAGTTGTGTTTTCAAGTACCGTGATATTGACATTTTTAGTTTTATTGTCTTTTCCTAAAACAACTGCGAATATTTTATCCTGAAGTTCAAATGTTGCGCTTTGAGGAACTATGATTACGTCTTTAACGTCATTTGGAATTCTAACTGTTGTGCTGCTTCCGCTTCTGATAACTCCTCTTGGATTTGGAAAACGAGCTCTGATATTTACCGTTCCGGTTTCGGTATTAATTAATCCGTTTACGGTTTCTATTTTACCTTTTTGATCGTATGCAGAACCATCTGAAAGCAATAAAGAAACTGCCGGCAGACTTTTAATTTTTTGGTTTAATGAAGCTCCGGAATCTTTAGTAAAATTCAAAAGTGCTTTTTCATTTAAAGCAAAATAAGCATATACATTTCCAATGCTCGAAACTGTAGTTAAAGGTTCTGTTGTATTAGAACTTACCAAACTTCCTAAACGAAACGGAATCGAACCTACAACGCCGTCAACCGGACTTGTTACAGTTGTATATCCTAAATTGGTTTTAGCATTTACTAAAGCAGCATTTGCCTGAGCTAAAGAAGCCACTGCAGATTCATAAGTATATTGTGCCGACTCTAAATCGTACTTGCTTATAATTCCTTTTTCAACCAATGGCCTTACTTTGTTTACAGCCAGTTTTGCTGCACTTAAATCGGCCTGGGCACTTTTAATACTGGCAGATGCTGTACGAACTTGCTGCTCATATTCTGGCGCGCTTATTTTAAATAATGGCTGTCCGGCTTTTACAACCGCTCCTTCATCAACAAATATTTTATCGATGTATCCTTCAACCCTAGGTCGGATTTCTATATTCTGCTGTCCTTGAATGCTCGCTGGATAATCGCTGTTTAATGTAGCAGATTCCGGCTGTAAAGTCAGCGTTTTATACTCTTTAACCTGCGGTGCGCCTCCGGCCTGAGCCGATTTATCATTTTTACCGCAAGATGCGATAAGAACTGATGCTGCGAGAATGCTTAAAAATGATTGCTTATTCATTTGAAATAATATCTAATTATCGATTATATGACAACAAAAGAAATAAAATATAACAAGCAAAAATTTTGAAATAGACGGAGAGCAAATGACAATCGATAAAGATAGCCTGACACACGATGGGATTTTTTAAAAGTTAAACAAGCGTTTAATTCCTAAACTCATCGGCTCAAAAATGGTTTTTACGGACTGTAATTCTGTTTTTAGCGATTGGTTCAAAATTGCATTCAAATAAACAGTAATATTGCCAAAAAGATAAAATTCGAAATGGCATCAAAAGTATACAGATCTTATTATTTTACCGGACTTCATATTCTGAGCTGGGTATTATTGGGATTCATCATGTTGTTTTACATGCCTTTAACCTGGAATGTAATTCTTCCGGGTGTGTTTTGGATTTGGCAGATTATTGTACTGGTTTTATTGATCATTATTTTTTATTCTAATGCCAAAATCATAGTTCCAAAAACCATTATAAAAGACAATACTTCTCCTTTTTTGATTTGGGCTTTTCTCACCGTTTTTGCCATGCAGGTTATTGCTTATTTTTATACTTCTCAAACGGATCTTCATAATAAAATCAGTTTAGTTTTAGGGTTTAAAAAATACCGAAATCCGTATTTTGACAATTATGTTTTAATGCTCACTTTATTGGTTTTAGGAATCAGCACGAGCTGGGCAATGTTACAGCATTGGCAGAAAGCCGCACAGCACAAACAAAAACTGGAACAGGATAAAACAATGGCCGAACTGGCGATGTTGAAAGCACAGATTAATCCGCATTTTTTCTTTAATTCCCTAAACAGTATTTATTCGCTTACGTATACAAATATTGAAGATTCGAGAAATGCGCTTCATACTTTAAGCCGAATGATGCGCTACTTACTTTACAGTACAGAAGAAACAACTACTTTATTAAAAGAAGCCGAGTTTATGAGAGATTTTATCTCGCTGATGAAACTTCGTGCGAACAAAAAATTGACGATTATAACCGACATTCCAGAAAAGATACACGATTACCCAATTGTTCCGATGTTATTACTACCTTTAGTAGAAAATGCTTTTAAACACGGAATTCATGCTACGGATAAAAGTGAAATTTATATTTCGCTGAGACAAGACGGAAGCAATCTTGAATTTGAGGTAAAAAACACATATTTCGAAAAAACAGCAACGACTGATGAAGGCGGAATTGGTTTAACGAATACAAAACGCAGACTCCATTTAATATATCCAAATAAACATATGCTGACAGCCGGCATTGGTAAAAACGGAATGTATGATGTAAAACTGCAAATAAACTTAGAGTAATGGCAGTATTAAAATGTATAGCAGTAGATGATGAACCTCTCGCATTAAGACTTGTCGAAACTTTTATCGAACAAACTCCTTTTTTACAATTAACGGCTAGCTGTGACAATGCAGTTGAAGCAATGAGTTTAATACGGGAAAAACAGCCTGATCTTGTTTTTTTAGATATTAATATGCCTAATTTAACGGGAATGGAACTGGCGAGACTTTTGCAGGAACAGCCGGGCTTGGTACCAAAAATTGTTTTTACAACCGCTTATAATCATTATGCTATTGAAGGTTATAAAGTAAATGCAGTCGATTATCTTTTAAAACCTTTTAGTTACGAAGAGTTTCTGCGCGCTGCCAATAAGGTATTGCAAATAACCGAAGAAGCTTCAAATAATTTCCAGACGGTTGCAGCAGATGATGAATTTATTTTCTTAAAAGTAGAATACCAATGGGTTCGAATTCCGCTTAAAGAAATTTTATATATCGAAAGTTTAAAAGATTATGTAAAAGTACATCTTGATGATTCTCAAAAAGGAGTGCTTTCGCTGATATCCTTAAAAGCTTTAGAAGAAAAACTACCATCGGCAAAATTTATGCGTGTTCATCGTTCGTTTATCGTTTCTCTTGACAAAATAAACGCCATTACCAAGAATTCAATTTTCATTGGAAAAACTGAAATTACAGTAGGCGAACAATACAAGGAAACGTTTAAAACGATTGTCGATAAATGGCTGAAATAACATTGAAAATTAAAATATCATGCAAAAAAGATCCAACAAATATTATCTAACCTTAAGCCTAAAAGAATACGCCAACGGCGACACGCATCCGGCAAAAGAATTAGGAATAGAATTCGACAATCACGACGAAATATTTGGAATCATCCAAAAAATAAAAGACAAAAATATATTCGAAAACCCGCACGAAGCCACACAGTTTGCGCTTGGATTAAAATTATTCAGCGAAATAAAACTAAAACACCGAAATAATCCTTTATTTGATGAATTGAATGAAGTGTTTCCAGTTTTTATGAAGAAGTTGAAAAGTCTTTAATTTAGTTTGCAGTCACAGTTTTCAGTTTCTCCAGCTAAAACTATTCAGAAAAGAATATTCATAATTCACAATTTATAATTCATAATTAACAATTAACTTTTTATTCCCTAATTTAGTTATCCCAAAAAACCAAGATCATGGATAACAAAATAACCAAAGAAGATATCAGTCAGGAAGTATTTGATTTATATGATGATTATGCTCATAATAAAATTAATCGAAGACAATTTGTAGAAAAACTTTCCATATTTGCGGTGGGTTCGCTTACACTTCCGTCACTTTTAAGTTTTATGACGCCCAATTATGTCGACAGTATTTTAGTTCCGCCAACAGATCCAAGATTAAAAACGGGTTATATCAACTACAATTCTCCAAAAGGCGGAGGTTCTATAAAAGGCCTTTTATCGCAGCCAGCGGATTCTAAAAAGAAATTACCCGGAATAATTGTAGTTCACGAAAACCGCGGACTTAATCCGTATATTGAAGATGTGGGACGAAGAGCTGCCATTGAAGGATTTATTACTCTTGCTCCAGATGCTTTGTCACCATTAGGCGGTTATCCCGGAAATGATGACGAAGGACGTGAATTGCAAAAGAAACGTACCCGCGAAGAAATGCTCGAAGATTTTATTGCTGCTTACGAATATTTAAAATCGCACCCAGATTGTAACGGATATATTGGTGTTGTTGGTTTTTGTTTTGGCGGATGGATTTCGAATATGATGGCGGTAAAAATTCCCGATTTAAAAGCTGCAGTTCCATATTACGGCGGGCAGCCAACAAAAGAAGAAGCCGAAAAAATAAAGACTCCGCTCCTATTGCATTACGCAAGTTTAGACACACGCGTAAACGAAGGCTGGCCGGCATTTCAGGAAGTTTTAAACAAAAATAAAATCGAAAATACGGCTTATTTTTATCCAAATGTAAATCACGGTTTTCATAATAATACAACGCCAAGATACGATGAAGCAGCGGCAACGCTATCGTGGACGAGAACTATCGATTTTTTTAAAACCAAACTGAAAAAATAAACGAGAATTCTCTACAAGAATGACAAAAACAAAACCATCGGTTTATTTCTATATTCCAAAGCAAGTCACTTTACTTGATTTGAGCGGTGTTGTCGAAGTGTTTCAGGAAGCTCGTGATTTGGATTTAGATTATCAGCTGGTATTTATCAGCGGACAATCTTCTGTAAGTTCAAATTCTGGATTAGAACTTTCTTCCTTAATTCATTTTACAAAAGTTAATCCGCAGAAAGAAGATATTATTTTTATTTCCGGATTTAGCACGCGTGCTTTAAATTCAATTTCTGATGATCCTGTATTTTTTGACTGGCTGCATAAAGCAAATCAAAATCAAACTACAATTTGCAGCGTTTGTACCGGAGCTTTTCTTTTGGCAAAATCCGGTCTTTTAGATTATAGAGAATGTACCACGCATTGGAAATTTGTAGAAAAACTCAAAACTGATTTTCCGCTTGTAAAAACACAAAAAAATACACTTTATACGAAGTCTGAAAACATTTATACAAGTGCCGGAATTGTTACCGGAATTGATTTGGCTTTGTTTCTAATTGAAGAAAGACACGGAAAAGAAACGGCATCAAAAATAGCCAAAGAACTCGTAGTTTATAAAAGAAGAAACGGAACTGAAGAACAGGAAAGTGTTTATTTACAATACCGAAACCATCGCGATGAAAAAATCCATACCATTCAGGATTGGATTATTTACAATTTAGAAAAAACTTCAACTATTGAATTTTTAGCCGAATTAGTTTTTGTGAGTCCAAGAAACTTAACCCGAATTTTTAAGAAAGAAACAGGCGTTACCGTTGCAGAATACCGTACCAAATTAAGAATTGAAAAAGCAAAAAGTCTTCTCGCCAATTCTGATTATAAAATAGAACACATTGCACATTTATGCGGTTATAAAACTTCTAAACAATTAAAAATTGTGCTGCATCAAAACAGTGATACATTGAGTTCTTCAATCAAAAATCTCTTGTCCTAAACCGACTATTGTTTGTCCTTTTTCTGCATTTAGTTCCAAAGTACATTTGCAATCTAATCAAATAGATAAACAAATGAAACTTAGAGAAAAAAATCCCGCTTTGGTCATAATTGATGTGCAAAAAGGTTTTAATGAAGAAGACTTTTGGGGCGGCAACCGAAACAATAAAGATGCTGAAATAAAAATTGCACAGATTCTTGAAAAATGGAGAACACTGCAATTGCCCATTTTTCACATTGTGCACAGTTCTGTACATCCAAATTCAAAGTTACATCCGTCTAATCCGGGATTTGAAATTAAAGATGAAGCAAAACCAATTGGCAATGAACCTGTAATCACAAAAAATGTAAACAGCGCTTTTATTGGCACAGATTTAAAAGAAAGACTGGACGCACAAAACATCACTGATCTTGTTATTGTGGGTTTAACTACCAATCACTGCGTTTCTACAACAACCAGAATGTCCGGAAATTATGGCTATGAAACTTTATTAATTGCAGATGCCACAGCTACTTTTGACAGAGTTGGAATAAATGGAGAAAAATTTGATTCAGAATTAATTCATCAAACTACTTTAGCCAGTCTGCATAAAGAATTTGCAGAAGTAATTACGACAGAAAAACTATTGGAATTAGTATAAAATAATAACAGCTTTTTAAACCAGTTTAGCATTATAAATCAAAAAACTGGATCATTTTTTAGTTAGGATGCCTACCTAAGTTTGTCATGACGATAATGTCCTAACAAAAAATCAAAAAAATGAAAAAAGCAATTTTAGCAGTAGTACTTATTATTACCCTGCAAGCGGCAGCGCAGGAAACAAAAGCACCGCACGGTTATACGTACGGAACTAAAGAAGTGGCAAAATCACCGTTTACACTTGAAGAATTAAAACTTTTAGAACAATCTTTACTTTTTTCTGAAGAAGATGTAAAGTATTTACAAATGAGCCACGATATTCTTGAAGGTCAAACCGATGCCATTCTGGATGTTTGGTACGGATTTGTGGGATCTACACCGCAATTGGTTTACTTTTTTGGAAACACCAAAACAGGAAAACCAGACGGAGAATATTTAGCAAAAGTCAGAGGTCGTTTTAAAATGTGGATTCTTCAAACAGCCGAAGCAAAATACGATCAGAACTGGCTTAACTATCAATACGAAATTGGTTTAAGACATTACACCACCAAGAAAAACAAAACAGATAATGTTACTTCTGTGCCTGTTATCAATTATCGTTATATTCCGGCTTTAACGATTCCGGTTACAACGACGTTAAAACCATTTTTAGCAAAAACCGGAGCAAGTGCTTCCGATGTCGATAAAATGTATAATGCCTGGGTAAAAAGTGTTTTAATGCAAAGTATACTTTGGGGTCAGCCTTACATGAAAAAAGGAGAATTCTAAAAACAAAAAGAAAGGGATCGTTTAAAATATAAACGATCCCTTTCCAATTTTAATTGCTGACTAATTTCAAAATATTGTGAAGATCACTGATTTCCTTTTCTGTTAAAGGCTGCAATGGTTTTCTTAAATGTCCGCCTTCAATTCCCTGAATGTGCAATCCTGATTTAATCGCTCTCGGAAGTCCTTTTTCTACAATAAATCGCAATAAATTGATTTGTTTATAAAATAACTTTTGCGCTTTCTGAAAGTCATTTTCCTGAACAGCATTGTACAAAGCAATATTCAATTCCGGAATCAAATTAGGAGCTGCAGTACACCAGCCCGTTGCTCCCGCCGCAAATGCAGAAAGTGCCAGCGGATTTGAACCGTTATAAAAGGCTACATTTTCTCCTAATTCCTTCTTTAAATAATGCATTCGCTGCACATCGCCCGTACTTTCTTTAATCATGGTAACGTTTGGGATTTCAAGAATTCGTTTCAATAATGCCGGAGACATATCTACTCCCGCCGTAGCCGGATTATTGTATGCCATTATGGGAATCGAAATTTGATTGGCAACTGCATCATAATGTTTTACGATTTCGTCATCGCTCAATTTCCAATAACTCATCGGGATAATCATAACGGCATCTGCGCCCGCTTTTTCGGCTGCTTTTGCGTGATAAATAGTTCTTTCTGTAGTCAGGTTAGAAACACCCACTAAAATTGGAACTCTTCCTTTTACCTGATTAACTGTAGCTTCTGTAATCGCTTCCTTTTCTTCATCATTTAAGTACGGCATCACGCCCGTGCTCCCTAACGGAGCAACGGCGTGAGAACCAGAAACAATTAATCGTTCCAGTAATTGTTTATAAAGCGAAATATCAACCTTTTCATTTTCATCAAAAGGAGTAATAGGATAAGCGATAATACCTTTAAATTGTGTGTTTTTCATCTGGTTTCTGTTTTATAAATCCCTGCCTTCTTCTTCTCTTAATGCTACACCTAAATTTTGCAATTGAGGCGCGTTTTCTGTTGCGATATATTTTGCATTTTCAGTATTACTCAAATTTTGGTGTCTGTGCCAGGTCCAGGCCGGAATATAAACGGCATCACCAGCTTTCCATTCTACTTTTTGATCTTCAATTTCGGTATAACCAGAACCTTCAATTACATACAAAAGTGTTTCATAAGTATGTCTGTGTCGGTTGGTAAGCTGTCCCGGAAGCAGTCCGCCAATGGTCATACTTACATTTTTACTTGGCAAATCCACAAAAAACACCGGATGTTTTCTTTCTGTAGAAAATTGATTGTGTTCTCCGGCATTTTCTACATTTCTGTGAATTAATTTGTCCGGCATTACAAAACTTGGTCTTGCAAAAGTTTGGTGAAAATCTTTAGACGAGAATTTTTTTTCTTTCGTTTCCATGGTAATTATATTTTAGTTGATGCATTATTGCATGACAAAAATATCGTAACTTTGGACTGTACATATAACACAGTTTTAATATAAACAACTAGTCCAGATGTTACGACCATGGCAATTTGAAATTCATTTAGACAAAAAATCAGACAAAGTACTTTACCTGCAAATTGCTGATGCTATAATCAATGCGGTTAAATCCGGTAAACTTACAAGCGGAAATGCTTTGCCCGGAAGCCGACAACTTGCTGGACTATTAAATGTAAACCGAAATACGGTAATTGAAGCTTTAGATGTTTTGATTGCCGAAGGCTGGCTGATTACAATGGATCGAAAAGGAACTTTTATTGCCGATATTCTTCCTGAAATCAGCATAAATAAAAAAGCAGAAACTCAAGTTAATGTTGCAGTCGAAAATCATAAACCACATCTTATTTTTGATGACGGACTTCCCGACAGCCGCCTCGCTCCTATGAACGATTTGGCGCGTGCTTATCGCGAGATATTCAACAGAAAATCACGTTGGCAGATTATGGGTTACAGCAATGAACTTGGAAATATAGAATTTCGAAAAGCGATTGTACAAATGCTGAATTTTAAACGCGGAATGAATGTTTCTCTAGATGAAATCTGTATAACGCGCGGCAGTCAAATGGCGATGTATCTGGCGGCGCATTGTTTATTATCAAAAGGAGATTATGTTATAATCGAAAATCCTGGTTATAAACCTGCCTGGGAAGCTTTTGAAAATGCCGGTGCGAATCTGCTTCCGGTTAATGTTAATAAAGATGGTTTAGATTTAGAAGAAGTCGAAAATCATCTTAAAAAACATTCTTCTGTAAAAGCGATTTATGTAACGCCGCATCACCAGTTTCCAACTACGGTTACGATGAGTTTGAAAAAGAGATTAAAACTTATTGAACTTTCTAATCAATACGGATTTACGATTATTGAAGATGATTACGATAATGAGTTTCATTTCGGACAACGCCCAATTCTTCCGATTTCAAGTTACAGCAATGCAAAAAACTTTATTTATATTGGAACTTTGAGTAAAATTGTGGCTCCTGCTCTGCGTATTGGTTATGTTGCAAGTTCTTCTCAAAATATCGAAAAAATAGCGAATCACCGCAGAATAATTGATGTTCAGGGCGATAATATTATGGAAGAAGCGGTTCTGCATCTTATAAACGAAGGAAAAATCAAAAGGCATCTCAAAAAAACAAACCTCATTTATAAAGCTAAAAGAGACCATTTTGAAAGTCTTTGTAAACTTCATTTAAAAGATAAAATTACTTTTATTAAACCTGAAGGTGGCTTGGCATTTTGGATAGTTCCGAATAAAATTGTCGATACCCAAAAAGTTTGTACCGAATTGCTTTCTAAAGGAATCAAATTAATGACTCCGGAAAAATTCAGTTTTGGTAGTCCAGTAAACGGATTTAGATTAGGATATGCATCCCTTACAGAAGAGCAAATGGAAGAAGGAATAAAAGCAATTTCAAAATATTTATAAACGAGCCGGTTTGTGATCGTTACAATCTAATCTGATGTCTTTTGTTTCTAATTGAATGTCCATTAATCGGCAATAGTTATTTCCGTTTTGCTGTACAAAATAACCGCAATTGTGACACGTACTTTGAACATTTATAACTTGTAAATGATGCAATTGTTTAATTACAGAACTGAGATTTTTCCACAAAACCGATTTCTCCTTTTCGGGTACTATTTTTACCAAATCAAATAAAGGATCTGTAAAATCTTCAGTCACCAAAACCATTTCTAAACCTTTTGCTGTAAGCTCGATTGTAGAACTTCTGGAATCGCTGACATTTACAACTTTTGTAATGTATTCTTTTTGTTCCAAAATCTTAATGGTATCGCTAATCGTAGCTTTTGTTAAATGGAATTCTTTCGCCAAATAACTTACGGTTGCTTTATTTTTGGTGTGATGTTTTATAAATATCAAAACCTGAATCTGTATCGGACTCAAATCGTGCTTTTTAGCTTTTTCCCATAACAAAACTCGGAAAACCTGAGACAAGCGTTCAAATCCTGCTGTAATTTTTCCGTCTAAACTATTGTTTTGTGTTTCTAAATTGAAGATGTTTTTCATAATTATAACAAATAAAATAGACTGAAAGCCCCCACACTTTCAGTCTATGAATTAATAATTCTAAACGAAAAATTAATAACAGTTTTCCATTTCAATAATCGAAAAACCGTCTTTAAGAATTTGATTTTCAATATCTGCAGGTGCTTTGTCGATATGACAAAATCTGCATTCTTTTGAGGTCAAAGGCTGACCTTCTTGTAAAACTGTTTTAAGGTATGCTTTTCCATATTCATAAACTTGGTTTGCATCTTCTGTAGTTTCATCAACCAAAATATCAAAATGCATTATTTTACCGTCTTTTCGGGTTACATAAGTATCCCATACTGCTACTTTCATCTTATTTATATATTTTATTTGTTGTGTTGTTATTTTTAAACACATAGGGACATAGTTTTAAAGCGTAGTAAAGGCGTTTCACTTGTGTTTAAACAAACAAACATAGCTATGTGTTAAAAACTAGTTTCTTTTTGCTCTCTTTTTAAAAGAAAAAATCTATGTTTCTATGTGTTTAAAATTAAATTCCTTATTTTGTTTTAAGTATATTATTTTCTCTAATAATTCAACTTTGTCAAAGTTTAAAACTTTGACAAAGTTTGAAGACTATTTGTATTTACCCAATCACTTCTTCCATAGAAGCACCAAAATTAATGTGCAATACATTTCCGTTTGGCGTTACCAAAGCCGGAACTGATTTTATACCAGCCTTTTGAGCTTCAGCAATTCGAGATCTGTCTTCTCCGATGTTTACTACTTCAACATCTTTTACTAAATTTAAAATGTCGTGTTCTGCGCTTACGCAAACTGGACAACCTGCATGATAAAAAATTGATTTACTCATTTTGATTTGATTTTAATTTGACTTTATTGCCGAGACAAAATTAGGCAGGATACCTAACCATTAAATAATCCAGTTTTGTCATTTTTGAGCATTTTCTGGTCTGGTTCTTTCCATAATCTGGACTAGTTCATATAGAAAAAACTGGATCTTTTTTACATTCCACGATTGCAATACCTTTGTAACATGAAAGAGGATATTATTTTTAATTTGAAGCAGGTTCATGATCGCATTGAAAATGCCTGTAAACTTTCGGGCAGAGATGTTTTTGATGTTCAATTGTTATTGGCTACCAAAACTGTTCCTGCCGAGAGAATACGAATTGCAATCGAAGCCGGAGAAAACCTGATTGGTGAAAATAAAATGCAGGAATTTCGAGATAAGGATTCTGAATTAAAAGATTTAAAAATCGAACGCCATTTTATTGGTCATTTGCAAACTAACAAAGTCAAAGATGTTTTGAAATATGTGAGCTGTATTCAATCTCTGGATCGGTTAGGTCTCGCAGAAGAATTACACAAACAGCTTCAAAAAGAAAACCGAAATCTTGATGTTTTTATTCAGGTCAACACTTCTTTTGAAGAAAGTAAATTTGGATTAGAACCTTCAAAAGTTATTTCTTTTATAAAAGAAATCAGGAAATATGATACTTTAAAAATCAAAGGATTAATGACGATTGGGTTATTAGATGTAGAGAAAGAAAAAATGCGTCCGTCGCTTCGTTTGCTGAGAGAAATAAGAGATGAAATTTACGATGCAAAAATTGATGGAATAACGAATTTAAAACTTTCAATGGGAATGTCTCAGGATTTAGAATTGGCTATTGCCGAAGGTTCCAACATGGTGCGAATTGGAACTTCTATTTTTGGAAACCGTTTTTTAGGGAAAGAAATCTGGAATGAAAATATTGCAGAATAAAACTTAATTTTGCACGAAATAAAATCTCAAATGAATCTGTACGAACTGGTTGTAACCGATACTGAAAAAATTGCGCTTGAAGATCTGCTTTTTAGCGAAGAGAATAAATCTGCCTTACTTCAGAGTATAAAAGAACACAAATATATTGAGGAATTAAAAAAATACAACCTTAAAGTTGATAATAAAATTCTGCTTCACGGACATTCGGGCTGCGGAAAAACGACAACTGCAAAAGCTATTGCAACGGCTTTAAATAAAAGCATTGTTATTATAAATCTTAGTACTTTAATCAATGCCAAAATTGGTGAAACTTCTAAAAATGTAAAGGCGATTTTCGACAAAGCGATTCGCGAAAAAGCGGTTTTATTTTTGGATGAATTTGATCAAATTGGAAAAAGTCGTGAAAGTGACGATAAAGATGTTGCCGAAATGAGACGTTTAGTAAACACGATTATTCAATTAATTGATTATTTACCTACGGATAGTTTGTTGATTTGCGCTACGAATTTTTACAACAGTATTGATACGGCTTTGCTTCGAAGATTTCAAATTAAACTAAAATTTGAAATGCCAACTGAAAAAGAACTGAATCTTTATTACGATAAATTACTGACTGATTTTCCTGTTCATTTTCAGGATATTCCACGTAAATATGATATTTCTTATGCCGAAGCAAAAGACTATATTCAGACAATAATGAAAAGACAAATTATTGCTGAACTGGAACTTAAAGAACAGAAAATCAGCGAAACTATTTCATAAAAAAACGCCTCATATTCTGAGGCGTTTTTTAAACAAATTAAATTCTCGTAAATTAAGCTTTTGCTTTTCTTTTTACTGTACAGCCAATTTCTTTAGTCTGTGTTACAGCTGGTTTTTGACCGCTTTTTAAAGATGCAATTACATCTTCGGCATATTTTACTTTCTCTGCTTTTGTTCCTTCCGGATCATTATCAATTGCTCCAACATATTCTACTACGTTTCCTTTTGCTGTTTTAGAAACGATAAAAATGTGAGGTGTACGTTTTGCTCCGTATTCGTCAGTAATTTTTTGCCCAGCGTCAAATAAATATGGAAAAGGATATTTTTTCTCTTTTGCCAAATCCTGCATTTTATTGAAAGTATCTGCTGTTGAAGCTTCCGGATCGTTTGGATTAATGGCAATTACCGGATATCCCTGTGATTTGAATTTTTTATCTAAATCAATGATTCTTTGCTCGTAACCTACAGCGTAAGGGCAAGTATTACAAGTAAAAACAACGATATATCCTTTTGCATTTGGAAAACTTTCAAAAGAAACTTCTTTATTGTCTACATTTTTTAACTTAAAATCCGGTGCGGAATCTCCGGCTTTTAGAGTTGTTCCATTTTGTGCCTGCGCTAAAAAAGCAGAAAGTGCCAATGCGAATAATAGAATTATTTTTTTCATGGTTTACGGGTTTACAGTTTTTTATATTCAGTTAATAATTGTTCATAGGTAAATTCACTTTCTACAAATTTTCGTTTATCATCTTTGATAAAAAGTGTTGCGGGAATACTTCCTGACCAGCTTGGGTCGATTCGGTCGATAAATTCCTGCGGACTGCTTTCGTTTAAAAGAAATACTTCGTTTTTCAGGTTTTTTCTTTTTACAAAAGGAACGACATTAGAATTTAATTTCGATTTAAAATCAAGGCTTACTAATAAAACGGCAAGTTTCTCTGATTTGTGTTCTGCGCTGAGTTTTTCGAAATGTGGCAACTCTTTGATGCAGGGTGCGCACCAGGTTGCCCAAAAATTAACTACATACGTGCTGTCTTTTCCGTTTTTGATTCTTTCATTAAGCTGATTGATATTTAACAGCTTCACGTTTTGACTGTAAGCTGAAATTGAAAAAATACCAAATAGAAATATATAGAAAAAAGACTTAATTTTCATGAGATACAACACTTTAGGATTAATTTGTGCCTTACAAATATAAACTAATGAAATCTTACTTTTTGTTAATGAAAATTTAATGCCTAAAAAATTTTGCCACAAAGGCGCAAGGACGCAAAGTTTTATTACTCAAAACAAAAAAAATGTTCCTATGGAACATTTGATTGGTCGAAAAAATATTTTTTATATCGTTCCTTAGGAACGTTTGGTATTACATTCCGCTTTTAATATTTACATTATTAACAAAACGAAGGGGCTGCATTGTATCCATTTTAATTAAGGATAAAATCCCATTTTTATTCTCATTTATGGCAATTATTTTAAAACAAAATTCATTTCCGTCTTTATCCATTAAGGTTATAAATTCAGTATTATCATCTGAGTTATTTTGACAGCTATGTGAAATGATATATCGAAACATAACTTTAAAAGTATCCTTGTCATAATTATACAATTTTCCATCTGAACCAAATATCCATTTTGCATTTCTGTTCGCGTCATTATACCAAGTTCCAATAATTTTTTTTGATGAAGGTTCATCAACCTGATTCTGTGCAAAGACAGTGGAGATTTGCAATAAAAAAAGTAAAATTAAAAATAGCTTTTTCATATTTTTTTATTCTTTAATTATGTATTAATCCAAGTAAATTTAGGATTGTCTCTAACATTACATTTCCTGTAAAAAGTTTTAATGTGTTATGATAAGTCAAATTTAATGAAATAAAAAAGATTTATAAAATTAAACTTTATTGCTAAATTTGTAAGTACTATATAAGAAAAATTAATCAGGTTTTTATATAATTTTACCTAGACTGTAAATTCGATTAATGGAAAAAATTACTTAACTGTTTAAAACAAGATTAAGGGTTCTAACCAATATTTATTTAAAAGAAAAAACATTAAATAAGCCAAACTTTTATTTGATTTTCTAACTCTCTTAACCCATTAATTATTTCTTTAGTACAATTACTACAACAAACAATGTATCTATCCTTTTCGTTTTCTAAACGAGTATCAATAATTTTTAATTCCGTATTACATACTCTACAATTACCTTCTTTTATAATCAGAATATTTATTAATTTAAGATTATTTATTTCAGTTATTACTTTCTCTATTAAAGGTAAGATTAGATTTAATCTATTTTTAAAGTATTTTTCAATATAAACTTTAAGTTTTTGGAATTCTAATTCCATCTTATAAAAAGTCTGTTGTCTTTCTTCAAATAATTGCTGAATATATAATCGAGTATATAAACTTATATTATCAAGAATAAAGCTTCCCTTGATAATAATCTCGGATTGTGAATTGTTTAAAATTAACACTTTAATATTTTTAATTAATAATTTGCAAACCTAATCCAACTTGGAATTTAATATAGCCAACAAAAGTTATAATAAAGATAGTTTAGGCTGAATAAATTATCAGATTTTTACTTATTAATTTATTAAATAAAGTGTACTTAATTTTTTAGTATTCTTTATTGAAGAACATTATAGATACACACACTATAGATCTACTAACATAATTACAACATAACCAACTGTTAATTATGCAACTATAATTTATTTTCCTGTAAAACATTCCGCCTATGCGCTTGCTAACTTTGTAAAACACAACTTTAAAACGTAAAGCCATGGAAAAGCAAAACAACTTTGACTACGGTCATACTGATCCCGATTTTATAGATCAAAATACGCTTGTAGATGGGACGTATTCTAATGAAGATCAATACAAACAGGATTTAAAGAAAGAAGATTATTGGGAATTTGGCGAAAGCGATCCTGATGTTATAGAGCAAAATACACTGGTTGATAATGATAATTATGCAAGAGATGAAGATCCGTATCAATATCAGGAAGAATTTATTGAAGATTTGAAACATCACGAACAGGATTTCGAAAAAAATCCGAATGTAAATTCTGAAAATATTCCGAATGAGGAAAGAATTGTTAATGAAGATGATGCTGTGACAAATGATGATGATGAAAATGATTTTGATGACGAATACGATCCGGAATTAAATTATGAAGATGATTTAGACAAGGATGAAGAGTTAGATGATTTTGACGCTGAACATTATCCTGAAAATCATCCGAGAGAGTAACAACTAGTTAAGCATTATCAGTTTATGGCTATAGCAACTCAAATTATCTGGCTTTTTGTATTGGCTGTTCCAATAGCCTGCATCAGCTGGACTGTAACGCACGAAGAGATTTTTAGAGAACCTCACGAATGGTGTGTCAGACATTCTAAAAATGACAGGTTTTTACTGACACGTAAGTTCTTTTATCTTTTTACCTGCGAATACTGCTTTAGTCATTACGTCACAATTGGGTTTTTATTTTTTACAGAGTATAAACTTTTGTTAAACGACTGGCGCGGTTACATTTTGGCCGGATTTTCGCTGGTGTTTATGGCAAACATCTATATGAGTCTTTTTGCACTTCTTAGACAAGCTATAAAAAAAGAAAAAGTGGAAATTGAAAAAATTGAGACTGAAACTGATATCGAAAAAAATAGTAACAAATAGAAATACGTATAATTAAATAAATAAAAATCATGGAAAATTTACAATTCATTGACCCATTATTGCACGGAATAAAACCTATCGAAAATAACAACATCAAACTTTCTGTAAAACAACTGGCTGCTGCCGGAATTGGTTCTATTTTGATTGGAGCTGTTTTAAAGAAAACCGGACACAATAAAGCTGCCGCAATTGTTGGAAGTCTTGCACTGCCATTATTATCTGCAGCTGTTTATAAAAAAGTAGCAAAGTAATAAAAGAGAACGTTTGCTAATTGCGAAAATGCCCGTTAAGGTTTTAAACCTAACGGGCATTTTCTATTAATGTCATGTTTTTATTTTATTTGCTGAATGTTCAATTATCTAATTGTCACATTCCCTAATTAACTAATTTTAATTAGCCGGCAAATTTATATTTCCTTCAACCCAGTTTAAGGCTTTGTTAAAAGCTTCTTTTTTGAATCCGTGGAACTCTCCTGGAACTACATAACTAAATCCGTTTGTAAAAGAGATTATATCTTCAGAATCTGTTACGATGGCTGCTCTATGCCATTTTCCTAAATGTTTTAATCCTAAAAGTGCATCCTGAAGCCATGCGCCGGCTGTAAAGTTTTCTATATCAGTATCGAGTACCAATAAAAAATTGATTTCGTTAGTTTGCTTTACCAAATGTTCTACTGCTGGAACTACAGCTGTTAAAAAATCTTCTTTTGTTACTTCTGCCAATGCTCTAAAGGCAACAATGTTATCGGTAGTGTCAATTTGATGTATCATGATTTTTTACACTTTTTGAGTTATTTAAATAGTTGTTTTATTATTTTGATATATACTATCAAATACTACTCAAATTTACTCATTTTAAAACAGTTAAATCTTACATTTTTCTTAATTGTTTATTATATATTTTAAAGGTTTTTTTAAGTGACAAAGGTTCAGAGATACAAAGTGACAAAGGTTTTTTCTGTAGAGACGCACAGCAGTGCGTCTAACGTCCAATATTCCATTCCAATAAACATGTGTTGTCTCACGCGATGTTACACGCACTGCTGTGCGTCTCTACGGAAAATCTTTGTCGATTTAATATAACCCGTTGCAATAAAAAACCTTTGTCACTTTGTATCTCTGAACCTTCGTCCCTTAAAAGAAAAAACCTGCTTCTTTCGAAGACAGGCTTTTTTCAAAAAAAATAAAAAATAAACTAACACAAACTCTTAATTGTATCCTTGGTTTTGAGTAAACAGTTTTTGATCGATAACTGTTTGTGGAATTGGAAAATATCTTCTGAATGGCTGAGTAGCAGCTTTTGCTGTTCCAGCTAAATCAAATTTTCCAAAACGGATGCTCTCTGGTCTTCTTTGTAATTCCCAGTATAATTCGAAACCTAATTCTTTATATAATTGATTTGCATCTAATGAAGTAAGTGCTTTTCCAGGAGCATTTGCAAATAATGATTCTCTCTTTCTGCTTGTACGCAATTTGTTTAAATCATCCATTGCTGGTCCGGTGCTTCCTTTTCTATAAAGTGCCTCAGCTCTCATAGCGTACATTCCACCTAAACGGAATAAAGGAATATCAACATTACTGTTACCGTTTCCTCCTTCTGGATCAAACTCATATTTAAATACACGAGCACCCTGATTGATTTCATTTTGAGCAAAAACAGATTTTGTAGGATCTGCAAATGTTAATGATGGTGTAAAATCCATTCTCGTAGTAGTACTTTTTTCCATAACTAATGGAGAAACTTTAATACGGTTTCCTACCATTTGAAAAGCTGCAGAAGTTAATAATACTGGACCATATTGAGGTCCGGCCTGGATACCTCTGTTAAAGTGGAACCACGGAGTAGCAGGACTACTTTTAGGAACAATATCTGTTGCAGGAACACTTACATCTGTACCATCATTCATAAACCATGTACCATCAGCATATTGATAATGCTGCTCAAATCTTGGATCATCATGGTTTCCATCCCAGCTTGCGTAAAATTCAGGAGTTGTACATGCAGCATTTGTACCTCTGTTTAAAGCAGATGTTCTTTGGTTACGCTCCATACATACATAAGCAAAACTGTTAGATCCGTTACGGATATAATCTATCTTTTGAGAAATCGCGAAAATAAGCTCTTTACCATTATCGTTATCTCTTGCAAAGTTTTTGAAAAAGTCACTTTCTAAACTAAATTTCCCTGAATCAATCAATAATGAAGTGTAATAAATAACACGGTCCATATCTGTACCTGTACCTGATACTGCTGGTTCATTAAAATTGAAATTTGAAGAAGCATTGTAACGATCTTTGAATGTCGCACGATTTAAATACATTGTCGCTAAAAAAGCATAACCCGCTTGTTTAGTAAATCTTCCGTGGTAGGTTCTTTGAGTTCCAATATCTGCCAAATCAGGTAATATAGCTTCAACATCTTTGATTAATTGATCAATTTGAGTATCTGCTTTTAAAATTTGTATTGGTGCATCTACATTCAACGGATCTCTAAATGGAGCTTGTCCGTAAAGATCTAATGTAGTATAGGTATAATACGCTAAAAGAGCTTTTGCTTCTGCTAAAAATAATTTCTTTTCAGGAAAAGTGTTTTCTTCAGATGATTTAATTGCAGTTAAAGAACGTGTAATTCCGTTTGTCAATAAATCCCAGTTACCCACAATAATAGCATTACTTGAACTCCATGTAAATTCATGCATATCTCTCCATTTTCCACCATCTCCCCAGTCACTTCCTCGAGTTGGTAAAATAGCTTCATCTGTAGTATATTCCTGCATTGCAAAAACAGCTCCGTGATCTGTAAAAGTTCCGTCTCCAAGTCTGTCATATGCTGCAGCAAGCGAACCTGCAGGGTCTGTAGCATCAGTTCCTAATTTTTCATCTAATACAGCTTCATTAAGATCTGTACAGCTGTTTAATAGAAAAATAAAAGAGAATATCGTTATAATTTTTATGCTAAAAAATGTCTTTGTTTTCATGATTTATAGTTTTAAAGTTGCTCCAAAACTGAACGTTCTCGAAGTTGGGTAAGCAGCGTAATCAATACCTATAGATTGATTTCCTCCGCTTGATTTTGGACTGTTGATTAACGGATCATATCCTGTATAGTTTGTAATTGTGATCAGATTATTTCCTGTTACATAAAGTGTTAATCCGTTGATCCAGTTTAGACCTTTTAAATCAAAATTGTAACCAATACGAGCTGCATTCAATCTAATAAAATCAGACTTTTCTAAGAAAAGTGTAGATAAAATTGGTGAGTTTGTAGGGTTTGCACCAGACTCATAATAACCTGTAGCAACGTTTCTGTCAGAAGCAAGGTTGTTAATATTTAATGCATTCAATCCTGTATTATTCAACAAGTAACCTCCAGTTTGACCAATGATTGAGAATGAAAAACTAAAGTTTTTGTATCTCATATCACTATTAAATCCGTAGTAAAAAGTTGGTAAAGCTCCTTCGATTATAATTCTGTCGCTGTTATCAATTTTACCGTCTCCGTTTTGATCTTTAAAGATGTTTCCGCCTTTATCATCAAAACCAACATGTTGTAACAAATAAAATGAACCTGCTGCATAACCACTTTTGTAAATGTTTGCATTTACTCCAGATTGTCCAGGTCCTGAAATAGTTCCTGTTAAGATTTCTGAAACCGGTAAGTCCTCAATTTTATTGTTTAATGTTGCTCCGTTTGCATCAACATTCCAGCTAAAATCTTTAGTATCAACAATTTTAGAACCTAACATAATTTCAAAACCTTTGTTAACGATTTTTCCGTCAATATTTGTCCAAACCGTTGTTGTTGGTTTCAAAGGGCTTGAAGGAACGTTTAAGATCGCATCTGTAGTTGTTTTGTTGAAATAATCAACAGTTCCGTACAATTTATCATTCCATAAACTGAAATCTAAACCTACATTGTATTGTGTAACAACTTCCCATTTCAAATCAGGATTTGCTGTTCTTGTTACAGAAACTCCGTTAACCAAATTCAAATCATCATATAAATAATATCCGTCTGGACCAGATAATGAATAACTTGCTTTAGTCAATTTGTTTTGAACTTCCTGATTTCCTGTTTGTCCCCAGCTCGCTCTAAGCTTTAAGTTATTTATTGCAGTTGCATCCTCTAAGAAACTTTCTTTAGATATATTCCATCCTAAAGCAAATGAGGGGAAGTAACCATATTTATTGTTATCACCAAAACGTGTAGAACCGTCAGCTCTCATCGAAGCTGTAAAAAGATATTTGTCATTAAATGAATAATTTAATCTACCAAAATACGATTGTAATTCATTTTCCTGAGCATAACCTGTAGTTCCTGATTGAATTCCAGCAAATCCAGGATTAATTGATGGTTTTATACCAACTCCCTGAGCAGCAATTCCGTCAATACTGAAACTTGTTCCTGATCTTTCAAATTTTTGATATGAGAAACCACCTAAAGCTTCAATTTTATGTTTGTCTAATGAAACATTGTAAGTCAAATAATGCTCTACTAAAGAATTTTTAGAATCTAAATTATTTTGAACATATTTTCCTTTTGGGTTCAAATCTGTAACGTTTGGATAAATAGTGGTATTTCTTTCTGCTGTAGAACGATCGATACCAACGTTTAATTTATATTCTAATCCGTCAATAATTCTTAAAGACGCTTCAAAATTTCCTAAAACTCTCAACGTACGCGTTTGATCCTCATAAATACTCAATAAATAAGCAGGATTATAATGCGCGTTCATGTTAAAGTTTGTGTAGTTTCCGTTTGCATCAAAAACTGATCTTGTTGGATTTGCCATTAAAGTATGAACGATTAACTGTCCGTTAGAACCACCATCATCACTTGTAGGTACACCATCATCTTTAGTTTCACTTGCCGTTAGATTCATTTTTACTTTTAAACGTTTGTTATCTAAAAATGATTCAGCAGCATTAATTCTACCTGAAAGACGTTTGAAATTACTGTTACGAATAACCCCTTCCTGATCCATTTGTGCAACAGATGCATAATAATTACCTGATTCTGTTTGTTTTGCAAAAGACAATGCATTGTTTTTAGTAACAGCACTTCTGTAAATTACATCTTGCCAATCTGTGTTTCCACCATGGTCAAATGCTTTATCCTTAATAGCGCCTCTATATTGACTTGCACTTAAAACGTCTAATTTGTTAGCAACAGTCGAAACTCCCATATAAGAGTCAACAGTTAATGTTCCTTCTCCTTTTGAACCTTTTTTGGTTGTAACCAATACAACTCCGTTAGATCCTCTTGCACCGTAAATTGCTGCAGCCGAAGCATCTTTAAGAACCGTAATCGATTCGATATCACTTGTATTCAAAAAGTTTAATGGATTTTTTGCAGATGAATTACCAAATCCAACATTACTTCCAGAAGGGCTCACATCATCATTAGTCAATGGCATTCCGTCAACAACAAATAAAGGTGTACTACCACTTCTGATAGATCCAACTCCACGAATGGTAACATTTACTCCTGCTCCAGGCTCACCACTTGTGTTTACCACACGTACACCCGCAACTTTTCCTTGAATTAAATTATCTACAGAAACGTTAACTCCTTGTTTGAAATTTGCAGCTTCTAATTGTGTAACCGCTCCGGTAACATCTTTTTTAGATTGTTTTCCGTAACCTACAACTAAAACTTCGCTTAGTTCAGAAGTATTTGGTTCTAATTGAATAGTCATGAAACCTTTTTGTGCAGTAACTGTTTTAGTTTTATATCCTAAATAAGCAACTTCCAGCGTTTTTCCTTCTTCAACAGAAAGTTCAAATTCTCCGTCAAAATTACTAACTGCTGCATTTTTAGTTGTAGCTTCTAAAATCGTTACACCCGGCATTGGAACATTGTTTTCGTCAACAATTTTTCCTTTTACTTTGATTTTCTCAGCATCTACTGATTTAGAAACTTTAGACGCAGCTGTTTTTTGAATTAAAACTAATTTTCCGTTAATGTTATAATTGAAATTAGCTTTTTTTGAAAGATCACTCAAAATTGATGTAACCGATTCTTTACTATAATCCACAACATATGATGTATTATCGGCAATTACAGCTTGTCCGTAACTGAATTTATAGTCAGTCTGCTGGCTTAATTTTGAAAAAATAGAAACAAGTGTAGCTTTTTCTATTTTATTTTCTACTTTTGATTTTTTTAAGATAGTTTTACTAAAACCACTCTGAATGGTTAGTAACGCTAGTACTAAAAAGATGAAACTCTTTAGATTTAGATAAGAAGGTTTAAAATACATGATTTAAGTTATTGGTTTTTTTACGATACTTAATTATTAATGGCAGTTGTTCTCAGCAACTGCTTTTTTTGTTTTTAATCCACTTTTACTATTTCGTCATAAACTTTGAATTTTAGGTTTGTGATATAATTTATTTGTTCTAAAACATTCTCTAATGTTGCGTCTTTCTTAATAAATACCGTTAAAGGCATTGCTAATACTTGTTCATTATTGTATTGAAATGAAACTCCGTATTTATATTGTAAAATGGTGATAACGTGTTTAAGTGTAGTCTGATCCAGAGTCACATCTGTATTGTACCAATTGACCAAAAATGATTTATCAGCCAGTTGTTTGGTCAGTTTTTGTGATTGAAAAAGTGCTTCTTCATTTGGAACTAAATCAACGCTCTGCCCTTTTGAAGTCACATTTACTTTTCCGGTTACAACAATGACTTCACATTTTGATTTTGACATTTGAATGTGAAATGAAGTTCCCACAACTCTCGTTTTAAGCTCGCCCGAAGTGATGATGAAAGGATGTTTTTTGTCTTTGGCAATTTCAAAAAAGGCATTTCCTTTTAATAAAACGACTTTTCTTTCGTCGCCTTCGAATTTTTCAGGATACTGAAATGATGAGTTTGCTGCCAGATAAATTTTCGAGCCGTCACTTAATTTGATAGATTTGGGATTCGATGACGTTTTAAATGATAATTGTTTTTCTTTTGCAAAATCAGGCTTAAAGAAAAAACCTAAACCAGCAAGAAAAAGAATACTGGCAGCAGCCATATATTTTAGGTACGGATTGAAATTGAATGCTTTTTTATGTACAATTCGAAGTTGAATTCCGTCGTATATATTTTTAGAAACTTCAACAGAATTTCCCATTGAAGATTCATCCCATTTTGAATTTTGGTATTCGCTTAAAGCAAAATTATTCAGCAGATTTTCTTCTGCCTCTGAAGTTTTATTTCGAGAACTTTTATCTATAAGATATTCTAAACTATGCTTGATTCTTTTTATCATAATACTTATTGTTACCTATAAGTACCGAAAGTTTAAAATCGTACTATCCGGAAATATTATGAAACCATTAACAGAAAGTTATCTTAAAAATTTTGTTTAAAAAAGATAATTGGAGCTATCCAGACCAGATCTTTCAAGCCTTCACGTAATTTTTTTAATGCCGATGAAATTTGGTTTTTCACCGTTTGTTTTGAAATTCCAAGTTCTTCTGCAATTTGATCAATTGACATATCTTGAAATTTATACATTAATAAAACCTCTTTTCTTTTTTCAGGAAGTTGGTCTAATAAGGAATAAAGTAAATCCATTACTTCGGGATCGATTGACTGAAAGTTGTCGATAATGTAATCTTCAAATTTATCTTCCATAATCGTCTTGTCGAACCGATTATTTTGATAATGTTTGAAGATCTGATTTTTTACTGCTCTAAATAAATAAGGTTCGATTGCATTGATATTTAAATCGTCTTTTCGTTCCCATAAATCAATAAAAACATCCTGAACAATATTCTGCGCCAAGTCTTTATCCTGAGTCATCGTATAGGAGAAGGCATTGAGTTTCTGCCAGTAATCAGTATACGTTTTTTCAAAAATTTCAGGATTCTTCATTGGTTATTTTAATCGTATTAATTGATGTAAAATAAGGAAATGTTATACCAATAGTTTTTGCCTGAAAGTTATCTTTAAATTAAATTTTGAATTGTTTTGTTTTATTAATACTACGATTTTCGGGCAAAAATGATAATCGATTTGCTATTTCTTTTCGTTTAGCTAACACAAAAATTAAATTGCGGCGCTACATTAGTAATCTCTAAAATGCAATTCTCTCTTGCTGCGTCTCCATACTTTTTAATCCTAATTTCATCTAAAAATCATGAAACAAATTTTGTTTGCATTGCTTTTTGCCGGGACAGTACAATTGAGTCAAGCGCAAAATGAGAATTTAAAAATTAACCAGATACAAGTTATTGGTTCGCACAACAGTTATCGTCATAATATCGAACCTGACTTATTCAATTTCATTCAGGCCAAAGATACTACACGTTCGCTAAAAGGTTTACAATACACACACATCAGCCTTACAGATCAGTTAAATAAAGGTTTACGCCAATTAGAAATTGATGTTCAAGGGGATGCTCAAGGCGGAAAATTTGTACACCCAAAAGGTCTTGACATTGTAAAATCACAAGAAGCTTATGACCCAAATGGAGAAATGAAAAAACCGGGTTTTAAAGTTTTTCATATGATAGATATCGATTTTAGAACTTCTTGCTACACGCTTCAGGGCTGTCTTGCAGAACTAAAAAAATGGTCTGACGCAAATCCTGATCACGTTCCGGTTTTTATTACTTTAGAACCAAAAGACGATGACAGCTACTTGGGAACAAAAGCGGAGAAATTCACGTCTGAACTTTTTGATGCTTTAGATAAAGAACTTCGTAAAGGTTTAGGGAATAAGCTTATTACGCCAGATATGGTTCGTGGAAAATACAAAACGCTTGAAGAAGCGGTTTTAAACAATAACTGGCCAACACTGAAAAAAGCAAAAGGTAAATTCTTGTTTATTTTGGATAATAACGGAGCAAAAAGAGATTTATACGCTTTAAACCATCCGTCATTAAAAGGACGCGCGGTTTTCATCAACGCGGAGCCTGGGAAACCAGAAGCCGCAACAATATTCAGAAATAATCCTGAAGATGCTACAATTGCCGATTTAGTTAAAAAAGGCTACATTATAAGAACGAGAGCCGATGCTGATACCAAAGAAGCAAGAGCAAATGATTACACGCATTTCAACGCTGCAAAAACTTCAGGCGCGCAAATCATCACTACTGATTATTACCTGCCAAGTACTTTCTTTAATTCTCCTTATCAAATTAAATATGATGATGGGACTTTTGTGAGAGTTGATCCGGTTAACGGTACTCCTTCAGGGAAGTAGATTTAGTTTACAGTCGCAGTCACAGTTTTCAGGTTGTGGCTGTGATTTTTTTAACGCAAAGGGCGCAAAGGTTTTTCGCAAAGTTTGCAAAGCTTTTTTAAAGAAGATTTTATAAAAATCAAAGTTCACAAAGCTTTATCAATAACAGCTTTGTGAACTTAAGTTTATTAATAAACACTTACTAAAACCTTTGCAAACTTTGTGAAAAACCTTTGCGTACTTTGCGTTAAAAACTTTGTATGCGTTAAAAATATATACAAAACAACAAACCCGACAGGTTTTTTTAAAACCTGTCGGGTTTAGCTTTTACGGTTAAAAATTACTTTAAACTTTTAACTTCACCCGTTTTCAAATCAACTGTAAAATGATCCGCAGGAACTTCGTGCATGAATTTGTTAAAGATGTCAAGAAACAATTTCATTTGTTTTTGCAAAGGTTTAGAAGCTTCTTCTTTAGAATTCTCTAAATACAACTTCGATAAAACTTTATACGCTGCAACACGTTTTTCTCCAACATCAACTAGAGCCAATTCATCAGCGCTTCTAAAACGGTAAAAGTCAATTAAAAGATCATTTCCTGTCCAGTTAAAATCTTCTTTTTTTAGATTGTTTTGAGCTAAAATTTGTTCCGATTTCAATTCAGCTTCGTTCCATTCTTTTTGGAATTGTGATTTGTTTTTCAGAATAAAATCAAAATCTTTATCGGATTGAATATTCACCAAAACCAATAAATCATTAGCCGAAACATTCAGAATAAAATCCTTAAAAGCAGAAGGCCAGTCATCTGACAAAAATCTCAAACGAACCAATTCCTTCAAATGAAAATCGGTGAAATCGTGGTAATTTTTAGTTTTTAGAATATCGATATTCCAAATGTCTTTTGTGTTTTGACTTTGTAAAAACTGATATTCCATTTTATACAAATCAAAAAGATCATCAAATCCCTTAACCTCATCAATTGTAATAGTTTGAATATCTACCAGATTATCTTTTTTGATTGTCAATAATTTATAAGCCGGAATATAAGCTGCAAGCGACGGTGTTTGAATATTAACCAAAGTATTACCTTTTGCAGTTGTACGCAATCCTGTATCATTGATATGCATATGTCCGCCAAAATGAATCTTCAATCCCGCATCGGCAAAAACTTGCGCTACTTCTTCAACTGGAACGCGGTTTAGTTGCCATTTATTCGGACCTAATAATTCTTTTATTTCCGCGGAAGCGTCATCATTAAAATCAATCATTGGAAAATGACTGAAAGCAACCAAAGTTTTTCCGCGAAGTTTGGCTTCCGCCGAAATATCCTGAACCCATTTTATAAGGTGTTTTTTGTTTGATAGTACATTATTATAACCTGTACTTGCTTCAGAATAACTTTTAGAATCTTTTGGATCGCCATCGGTTTTCTTCGGAATATAAACGTTTCCGTCAATTGCCATTAACCAAAGTCCGTCGATTGGTTCCACAACATAACTTACATCCGGAACTTCAAATCCAGGCGCTACATTGTAAACTCTTTTGGTTAATTGTGAAGCTTCAACAGCTTTTTTGTAATTGTAGTTTTGAGAATTATAACTGGCAAAAGGAGTCGACCAGAATTTATATTTTTTATTCGGATAAAAACCGAAGTTTTGCAGATCATTGGTTATGCCTAAATAACCCATTTTAGCAATATCGGCTGTTATGACAACTGGCTGTTCGATATTCATGTTTGGCTTATACATGCCGTCTTTGCTAAAAATGGGTTGGCTTTTTCCTTCTTTTCCTAAAAAATCTTCTTTTCCCGATTCCTGAGCAAATGGTCCAACCGGATCATGATTTCCGGTCGTTATAAAAAATTCAATACCGTATTTTTTTTGGTACTGATCTAAAATTTTCTTCAATCCGCGCACGTGTATCGGCTGTCCGTCATCGGTGTAATCGCCAGGAAGTGCAACATATTTTATTTTTCTTTTTGCAATATCTTCAAGAGCCGCGATGAAGGCAAAATAATTTTCATTGAAAATTCTCGTCGAATGTAACTGCGAGGCCATCGTTCTTATTAACGCATATTTTCCGGTTTTGGTATTCAAAACACCTTTAAATTCATTATCAGAAAAGCTTCCAAACAAATCCTGAAGGTGAACGTCAGATAAAAATGCAACCTGAACGCCGTCTAAATTCTTTTGGTTTTGGGCTGAAATGGTGTGATTGAAGAATATTATAAAGAGTATAATTATTGGCGAAGTAAATTTTAAATTCATAGGTTGTAAGCTTTTGCAAAATGGGGAATTTATTAAAAGTAATAAGCAGCAATTTTATCAATTTAAAGATGAAATGAGTTTATGTTATTGTTATCGAATGATAATGTTTTGTAATTTTGATTAAATATGAGTCTGCAGATTCATATTTTTAAAATTAAATAAAGATGACAGAATATCAGGGTTTGATAAATCACCTGCTAAACAGAGTACAGCTTTCTGAAGAAGAACTTAATCAATTCATTTCTGAATTTAAAATTACAAAAGTTAAGAAAAGGCAATTTATAGTACAGCCCGATTTTACAGCAAAATATAGAAGTTATGTTGTAAAAGGTGCTTTACGAGCTTATGTTGTAAATGATGAAGGTCATGAACATACGATTGCTTTTGCAATTGAAGATTGGTGGATTTCAGATTACAATAGTTACATTTATCAACAGCCGGCAACAATGTTTGTTATGGCTTTAGAAGATTCTGTTTTACTGCAGATAGATTTTGAAACTGAAACAAAATTAAAAGAAGCGAATCCCAAATTTGAAACTTTTTTTCGCATAACTGCTGAACGTACTGCAGCTTTTTTTCAACGCCGAATCATTACAAATCTTACTTCTTCGGCAGAAAAGCGTTACGATAATTTTATTACTCAATTTCCTTTAATAGCAAAACGTATACCTCAATATGCGCTGGCTTCTTATTTAGGTATGTCGACAGAATTTCTTTCGAAAATACGAAATAACAGATTGAAAAAAAGTTAATCTAGTTCAACATTTTTTCATAATTTACTTCATTTTTAATCTTTTCGCACTGCCTGATCTTTGTAAAATAATTTTTAAATACAAAGAAAGATGAATGCAAACAAAAATACAGCACTTGTTGTAGGCGCTAATGGTGTTATAGGAAAAAATCTTATTGATTATCTTTTATCTACAGAAAATTGGGAAGTTATTGGTTTGTCTAGAAACAAAGGCAAAAACAGACCTAATCTAAAACATATTTCAGTTGATTAACTTGATGCTGAAAATAGCAAAAAACAGTTATCAGAGCTTAAAAATATTACTCATATATTTTATACTGCCTATCAGGATCGTCCATCATGGTCTGAGCTTGTTGAACCAAATCTTACAATGCTAAAAAATGTGGTCGAAACAATTGAACCATTATCTAAAAACTTACAGCATATTAGTTTAATGCAAGGATATAAAGTCTACGGAGCTCATCTGGGACCTTTTAAAACTCCTGCCAAAGAAACTGATGCAGGTCACATGCCTCCGGAATTCAACATTGATCAACAGCAATATTTAGAAAGAATGAAACAGGGCAAAAATTGGAATTGGAGTGCTATTCGACCATCTGTTGTTGGTGGTACAGCATTAGGAAATCCAATGAATCTGGCGCTTTTAATTGCCGTTTATGCCTCAATCTCTAAAGAACTAAATCTTCCACTTCGATTTCCCGGAAAGGCAGGGGCTTATGATAAACTTATGGAAATGACTGATGCAGGATTATTAGCAAAAGCAACCGTTTGGGCAGCTACAAATCCGCAATGTGCTAACCAGGCTTTTAATATTACTAATGGCGATTTATTTCGATGGACAGAACTTTGGCCTAAAATTGCTTCTTATTTTGATATTCCTGTTGCACCGCCGCTGCAAATGGAATTAAAAACGATCATGGCTGATAAAAATAATTTATGGCAAAACATGCAGAAAAAATACAATTTAGAAAAGCATGATTATGAAAAATTGGCCGGCTGGGGCTTTGGGGATTTTGTTTTTTCTTGGGATTATGATTTTTTCGCAGATGGAACCAAAGCAAGACGCTTGGGTTTTTATGAATTTATAGATACCGAAGAAATGTTTTTTAGTCTTTTTGATCAACTGCGTCAAGAAAAGGTTATTCCTTAATAAAAAAGGCTGTCATTTCTGTTTTTTTTTAACGCAAAGATCACAAAGATTTACGCTAAGTTCACGAAGATTTTTTAAGTAAGTTTTTAATAAGCTAAGATCAAAAAGCTTTACGAACTTCATTTAGCTGCGTTCAAAATATTATAAAATCTTAGCGTGCTTTGCGGAATTTTCGATTGATTAAAAAAAAAATGTAGTCCCTACGGGACAATTATATGGGAATCGCTTTTTTTCTACCGATATTTAACCTCTATCGAGGTAAACTTACTACAATTTAGAAAACTCCGTTAGGAGTTAAATATCGGTAGAAAAAAAATATGACCATCCAATATATTTGTCCCATAGGGACTACACTCTTAGCAATTACCGCATAAAAATCAAACGAATAATTTATTATAAAAAATGTAGTCCTTACGAGACAATTATATGGGAATCGCTTTTTTTCTACCGATATTTAACCTCTATCGAGGTAAACTTACTACAATATAGAAAACTCCGTTAGGAGTTAAATATCGGTAGAAAAAAATATGACCATCCAATATATTTGTCCCGTAGGGACTATACGATAAAGAGATTTACCAAACTAAAATCAAATATTGTTATCGAACAAATATTGACAAAAAAAAGGCTGTCATTACTGACAGCCTTTACATTAAAACCTAAAATTTAATGTATAAAACCATTATGGCGAAATGGATTATTTCTTTATAAAACGTTTTATTGCTTTTTCTCCATCTTTTTCAAAAACAACAAAATAAATTCCTTGTCTTAAATTCGAGACATTCAAACTATTATCATTGCTTTTTTGTGATGAAACTACAGAGCCTTGAGAATCTATTACTTTAACATTTCCTCCCGAAACATCTTTTGTAAAGAAAAGCGTTTCTGAAACCGGATTTGGATATACGTTAAATACAACATCTTTCACTTCATCGTCTATAACTGCCGACGGTGCTCCTGCTCCAACTTTTGTAATTCTGATCCAGTTGATGTTCATTCCTGTATTTTGAATATAGATTCCGAAATTATAGGTTCCGGCATTTACGTTTACGGTTTGCGTAACCGTCTGCCAGTTTTGCCATCCTCCTGTATTTGGAATATCAACATTTCCTAACAGAATAGTTCCTCCGTTTAAATCAGATGATAATCTTCCGCCTGTTACGGCACTTGCCACTCTGTATTCAATTAAATAAGAACCCGTTGTTGGGAAATTAATATTGTTATATGCTAGCCAGTCTCCTGTTTCGGTATAACCTACGTTTGAACCTCCGCCTGTATCTGTTGTAGCTTCAACCTGAATACCGCTCATTGCTGAATAATCTTCGGCCTGAATTAAACTAGAAGTCTGAGAAGTCGTTGTGGCAATTAATTTCCATTGTCCACAAGTTTGGTTGTTATTGTCCCATTGCTGAACATTGGCACCATTTGCAGTACTTGCTCCGGCAACCTCAACAATTCTTCCGCTGTGTCTGGCAACGATTTTATAAAAGCCATCGCCTGTAGAAACTAACACAAACTGTTGGTTTGTAGTTCCATTGTACGGATATTGCTCTACACTTACACCATTTGCTGTATTAAAACCATTTACGTCTAATGATTGTCCGCTGTGGTTGGCAATGATTTTGTATAAACCATCACCTAAATGTGTAAACGTAAATTTTTGATTGTTTCCTGTATTTGCAGTTCCTTGTTTGATACCTGCTCCGTTAGTTAAACTGGCGTTCCAAACATCCATATTTAGATTACTGTTTCGGTTTTGCAGGAAGAAAGTTTGATTTCCTAAAGTGGTAACTCCGTTTGCCAGAATTCGAATCGAACTTACTTTGTCATTCCAAGTTGTATTTAAACATGAATTATCAGAATTAATTACAGTTGAAGCTCCGGTAAAATTATCATCTTGGTATAAAATTGCCTGAAATCCCTGCGTAATTCTAAGCGACGAAATATCATCATTTAAAACCCCTAAAGAATTTAAACGTGCCAAATTATAATCACCAATAGTTAATCCGCCTGAGAAACCTGTATAATTACAATCTTTATAAACGGTAATTACATCTGTCGACGGATTAATATTTCCACCCGGTGGAATTGTTCCTGTAATCGAATAACTTCCGATAGAACCATAAGCCGAATATCCACCGCTTCCTGCATTTCCTGCTCCGTTTCCATCTACGCCGATAAAATATTTACCAGCCGGAAGATTTACATTCATTGAAGCATTTAAAACAAACGGATCAGAGTTCCAATACGTTCCCATTTCTGTTCCGGCAGAATTATATAATCTTAGCAAAAGATGCAGATTTCCGTCTCTTGAAACGGTGTTGGCATTTATAGAAACATTTCCACCGCCAGTTGTAAAAGTGAAGAAATCATAATCAGCTGCACTTGAAATAATTCCATTTCTTTGATTGATTGCTCCACTTGCATTATAATCTAAAGTGGCTGCAGAAGCAGTATTATCTCCATAATCGTCTCCGCGATATCCAACTCCAAATTTAGAACCTGCAATTGTCGCTACGTCATCTTGTAAATTATTAGCAAAATTGTATTCGCCTTTACTCCATTGTACAACAGGTCTGTAATATCCTGCACCCATAATTGGAGCCCACGAAGTTCCGTCTAAACCTACGAAATAATCTTCGGCAGGATTCGTACGTCCATCATGACCAAGGTCGAAAGTATGTCCAATTTCGTGAGAAGAAGCATCACCACCCGATTTTCCAGAAGTAATAAATACCCAGCAAGGCACATCATTATCCCAGTTAAAAGAACCAATGTAAGCTACACCACCCGCACCCGGAGCCGCAGTATTTGTTGGCGTTACTACAACTCTCATTCTTCTGTTTCTTGGGTAAGAATTAAAAACAGCTTCGCTTGTGGTTACATTTAGATTAAAAGGTCTGTAATCTTCTGAAACTACTTCCCAATGCTGCTGAACAGCTGCATCGCTCATTCCGGAAGCGGCAGCGTTAATCGCGTTACCGTTGTTCCAAAGATTTCCTGCGGGCATATAATAACCATCAAAATCTAATAAAACGCAGCCTGCAGCACCCGGTAAACTTTGAAGGTTTAGCAATGCCGGAGCAATTTCTGCCGCCGCTGTTGTTTTATTTGCTGCTTTTGATGGAAGATTTTTATAATCAATACAAACCAAAGTATTAATATCAACTTTAGAAACAAAAGCATTTCCTTGTGCATCAGAATAATATTTGTAAGCTTCTCTGGTTTTCTTTAAAATAATATGACCTTCAAGAGATTGGTCTTTTATTCTAATATAAAAAGAAGATTCTGCAACATTTTTAATTTCTCCAATTAAAAATTCACTTGACTGATCTGATTCTTTATAATTTATTTTTCCGTTAAAGTTTTTGGAATCGGCTGCCTGAAGCAGAATTGTTTTCTCTGGGCCTTTTGCAGTTGTTGAAGAAACTAATTCATTTTTTATTTTGTTCAAAAATGTTTTGCTCGAACCTAAAGAAGTCTGTGCCGTAGCAAAATATCCTAAAGAGATTATCAAGAGTAAACTTAACCGAAATCTGTAATTATTTTTCATATAATTGGGGTTAAAGGGGGTTACAATATAGATTGAGTGTTTTTTAATCACATAGAGACATAGATATCCTTATGGATAAAGGCTTTTTTACTTGGCATTAGCAATCATAGCGTTTGACGATCACTATGTGCAAAAACTAGTTTTTAAAAACCTCTTCCTTTAAAAGAAAAAATCTATGTATCTATGTGTATTAAAAAATATTCAATAATAAAAGCACTACTCTTCTCTGCCGAAACAAAGAAGAAATAGTGCTTTTGAAAACTTATTTTTTAATAAAACGTCTTACCGTTTTGATTCCATCTTTCTCTAATGAAATCAGGTAAATTCCTTTTTTCAAACCAGCAACATTGATACTGTTGTTGTTTACTGTTTGTGATGAAACTGTAGCTCCACCTTCAGAATTGATAACGCTTACATTTGCTCCAGAAACTTCTGAACTAAAGAAAAGTGTATCTTCTGTTGGGTTTGGATAAATGGTAACGCTTGCAATATCCGCAGAAGTTTCAGCAGCAGGAGCAACCGATTTTGCAGCTAAACCAGAAGCTGATTTCGTGATTCTAAACCAGTTTAAATTTACTCCAGAAGCTTGAATATAGATTCCGAAATTATACGTTCCGGCATTTACATTTACGGTTTGTGTAATCGTCTGCCAGTTTTGCCATCCTCCAGTATTTGGTACATTAACCGCACCAAGCTGAATTGTTCCTGCATTTAAATCAGATGATAATCTTGCTCCGTTAACGGCACTTGCAACTCTGTATTCAATTACATAATTACCAGATGTTGGAAAGTTAATATTGTAATATGCCATCCAGTCTCCTGTATCTGCATATCCAACATTTAAACCTCCGCCAGTATCTGTTGTAGCTTCTGTTTGAACACCGCTCATTGTATTATAACTTTCGGCTTGTATTAAAGTTCCTGTTCCAGGAGGATTACTTCCAGTAATTACCTGATTGATGGCTGTTAATAATGATTTAGAACCTGTTGCATCCTGAGATAATTCCCAAATCATAACTCCGCCTGCGTTTTGAATCGCAAAAGTTGTTTTTGCTTTGATTGTTGGAATTCCGTTATAGTAAATTGTATTTCCAACCTGATCCTGATTTTCTGCTCCCGGATATTGAGCTACGATATTCGCATAAGAAATTCCCTGATTTGCAGATGCTCCAAAACCATATCCGTAAAATGGTAATCCAATGATGGCTTTACTTGCAGGTAATCCTCTTCCTGTCCAGTAATTAAATTGGTTTACAGCCATGCTGTATGGAGAATGCTGTCCCGGATTATTTGGCTGCCATGGCCCAGTTGCATCGTATGCCATGATATTGATCCAGTCGTAAGCCGCAAAAGTAGATGCAGGTACATTTGCACCACCATATCCTTCTGAAAGCGCTGACGAAATCAATTTTCCATTGGCATGTAATTTATTCGCCAAGGCAATAACAAATCCGCCGTAATCGCCGTTAATTGCCGGACCTTCTAAATCTACGTCGATTCCGTCAAAATTGTGAGCGACCACATAGTCGTACAGCTTTTGAATAAAAGCGGTTCGGTTTCCCGGTGTAATTAAATTAAAATAATTGTCACGAATAGCACCTCCTTCAGAAATGGCACCTCCTCCAAGAGAAACAAAAACTTTAACGTTTTGAGCATGCGCAGTATTAATAATGGCATTATTTCCAGAATTAAAACTCAAATATCCGTTTGCATCAGGATTTTCGAACGCAATATTAATGTGCGTTAATTTACTGTACTGGATAGTTCCTGCTAAAGCATTTAGATCAACCCAGTTCGGGACATAAGCGATTACTTTTTTCTGCTGGGCCGTAGCTAAGTTAAAAACACCCAACACTAAGATAATAATGCATTTCTGCAGCATTCTTCGGTAATTGTTTTTCATAATAAATTGTTTAATAGATTAATAAAAATTTGTAAATATTGGGGGAAATGAAAAATTTTGGATTTCAAACTTCAGATTTTAGATTTGATCGCTGAGCAATCTAATTGGGTTAAACTAACTAACTCTCCCAAATTATTATCTAAAATCTAAAGCCTAAAATCGTTTTTAAAACTATTTTTTTATGAAACGTTTGATCGTCTGTTTGCCCTCTTTTTCAAAAACAATAAAATAGATTCCTTGTTTCAAATGCGAAACGTCAAAACTGTTATTATTGATTTTTTGAGATGCTACAGTAGACCCCGTTTGTGAATCGACTATTTTTACGCTTCCGCCAGAAAGATCTGTCGTTACATAAAGTGTATTTTCAACCGGACTTGGATAAACATTTAAAGCAATTTCTGCCGGTTCTTCTGCTGGTTGTACCGAAGCCGTTTTAGCAGCTGCACCCGCACCAACTTTAGTAATTTTAATCCAGTTGATGTTCATTCCGGTATTTTGAATGTAAATTCCGAAATTGTATGTTCCTGCATTTACATTTACCGTTTGCGAAACCGTTTGCCAGTTTTGCCATCCTCCTGTATTTGGAATATCAACATTTCCTAAAACAATTGTTCCTCCATTTAAATCAGATGATAATCTACCGCCTGTAACAGCGCTTGCTACTCTGTATTCAATTAAATAAGAACCAGTTGTTGGGAAATTGATGCTGTTATACGCTAACCAGTCACCTGTTTCTGTGTAACCTACATTTGAGCCTCCGCCTGTATCTGTAGTGGCTTCAACCTGAATTCCGCTCATTGCTGAATAATCTTCGGCCTGAATTAAAACAGAAGTCTGCGAACTTGTCGCCGGAACTAATTTCCATTGTCCGCAAGTTTGATTATTGTTATCCCATTGTTGTACAATTGCTCCAGAAGCTGTACTTGCTCCGGCAACCTCAACAATTCTACCGCTGTGTCTTGCTACAATTTTATAGAAACCATCGCCTGTAGAAACCAATACAAACTGCTGATTTGTTGTTGCATTGTATGGATATTGCTCTAAACGCGCACCGTTTGCTTTATTGAAATTATTGATGTCTAAAGACTGACTGCTGTGGTTGGCAATAATTTTGTACAATCCGTCGCCTAAATGTGTAAAGGTGAATTTCTGATTGTTTCCAGAATTCAACGCACCTTGATTAATTCCTGCTCCGTTAGATAAACTTGCATTCCAAACGTCCATATACAAACCGCTGTTTCTGTTTTGTAAAAAGAAAGTTTGGTTTCCTAAAGTTGTCGTTCCGTTTGCAAGGATTCTGATAGAAGTTACTTTATCGTTCCAAGTCGTATTTAAACAAGAATTATCAGAATTAATTACCGTTGAAGCTCCTGTAAAATTATCATCTTGGTATAAAATCGCCTGATAACCCTGCGTGATTTTTAATGAAGAAATATCATCATTTAAAACGCCTAAAGTATTTAAACGTGCTAAGTTATAATCTCCAATTGTTAATCCGCCAGAGAAACCTGTGTAGTTACAATCTTTATAAACCGTAATAACATCTGTTGAAGCCGGAACAGAAGGAACCGTTCCTGCATATCCTCCAAAAACAGCAATTACTTTTGTTGGCTGCGGCGAATGCAATGATGGCGACTGATCTGCAACGTCATCATAAGCAAATCCATACGCTAAATTATCAATGCTGATTCCCGGTAAATGCCAGAATTTAGAATAATGGTTTGTTGGGTTTACCTGATAAAATTTTGAAGCATCGTACCAGTTTTGCTGTCCCGGATTTGCTGTTGTAGTATTTACAACATGTCTGTTAATAGCAGCGGTTAATTGTGCCTGAATCACAAGATCTAAATCTCCGTCAACCAATCTTCTGTCGAGAACACCTTTTCCTTCAAGTGCTTCCTGAGTACTTGGTCTGTTTTGAACTCTTCCTGTACGGCCAACAAATCCTCCAGATTGTCCAACCATTTCTAGCTGTTCGCCAATAACTCTTCCTTTAAAAACTCCGGCGTCTCCGGCATAAAAGATTAAATCTTCATTTTTATATTTATTCCAGATCGCATCGATATACGATTTTAAATAATTGGCTTGCGGCCCAACTGTCGTTCCTCCTGTTCCATCTGCGAAAGCGGGAGTTTTTGACGGAGCTGTAATTTCACCTGTTGTATTGTTTACACAACCTTGAAATTCTGACGGAACATTTGCTTTAAAAGCAGCAACAATATCTGCGTGGTTTTTTAATTCCCCTACTTTCTTTTGATATCCGTTTGCGCCAAATAATTCCAATCCCATTGGATATTTATACGAATCTACTCTCGAAGGATTTCCGAAGAAACCATATTGATTGTTCGTTAATTCGATTATTTCATATAAAATTCCCTGATTTGGATCTGTTGCATTCAACGGATTTGGCGATGTATATCCCGAAGGAGCTCCATTGGCACCAAAAAAGTAAAAATACAACTGCGAACCTTTAGAAATAAAAACCCTGCAGCCTGCAATTAAAGGCAGTGTGAAAGTTTTATTTGGAATTTCGCTCAGCTTGGTAAAACAAGCTGCGTATTTTGAATTTTGTCCCGGTCCGGTATTTCCGCCAATTGTTGGTCCCGTAACGGTATTATAAGATGAACTCATTGGTAAAACCTGACTTGTTTTGGCATTTACCCAAACATGGTTTCCGGTGGTATAATCGATACCAACAATAGCTACATACAATTCATTATCGTTAAATGTAGAAGTATTACTAATCGTAAAAGGAATGGCTCCCTGCCCGAACATAAAATTTGAAAACACCAGAAACAGTGCTGTCAGTAGTGAAAATCTTTGAAGTTTATTTTTTTTCATATCTAAATAATTGTGGGGTTTATGTAAATAGATTCTAAACTGAAGTCATCTTATAAATAATGACTTTTTAATCATCCGTCAGGTGCAATTATTTGGTGCTATCCATTTAAATTTAATTCCAGCTTACAATTGAATGAGAGGGTTTATTTTAAAACAAACTACACCCAACGGATTTTTAATTATTTCTTAATTAGCTTTTTTGTCCAGCTTTTTTGATCTGATTTGAAATTCAGTATATAAATTCCTTTTGTCAGTCTGCTCAAATCAATTACGCTTTCACTTGCTTCTTTCTCCGGTTTATTCTGAAGAACCAGCGTTCCTGAATTGTTATAAATCGTAATGATTTTGTTGTCTAAATTTTCAGGAATTGCAACTTGAATATAGTTACTAGCCGGATTTGGATAGATGGCAAAAACAACACTTTCAGGCGTACTTTCTTCAACTATAACATTCGCTTTTTTAGCTGCCGAAGCAGATCCGTACGCTTCGATTTCATATAATGAATATCCGTAAGGAGCCAAAGCTTTTGTTGTACATAAAATACGCAGGTATCTTCCAGTTCCGCTTACGGTTAAATCATCCGTACCTCCGTCGCTGGCAGTTTGTGTATTGATAGTTTCGTTTTCGGTAAAAACATTATCTGTAGAAAGCTGAACTTTGTATTGCGTTGCAAAAGCTGCTTCCCATTTCAATACTACACGATTCAGGTTGTAATTACTTCCTAAATCAACATAAATCCATTCCGTAGCATTAGCAAAAGAACTTGCCCATCTTGAAACTGTTCCGTCTCCATCAGTAGCTTTTCCTGCTGCTAAAGTTGGATTTTCTTCTGTAGAAGCTGTAGCCGTTTTTGACAGAGCTAAATTTACATTTGGATTTGCTGTAATATTTCTAACAATAACATCACTGAAAACTCCCGTTCCTAAAGTTCCGTTTGCGTGAGATGTAACCGCCATTCCAACATAAATGGTATTCGCCATTGTAATTGTTTTTGGAGTTCCAAGTTGTGTCCACGTTGTACCATTATCAGATGTATAAGAAGTAAATACATTTCCTGCACGTACCATACGAACCCATTTTGGCGCTGTTCCCGCGGCAACATCTGCAACCGTTACTCCCGAAGTAGCATTTCTTGATAAAAACTCAACGCCTGCAGCCGGTGTAACATCTGTCATAACATGTTTAGAAGTTGCTGTAAGTGTTTCTCTAAACATTACTCCCGCTTTTGCGTATGTATTCGTATTGGTTAATGAATTTACTTTGGCAATAATTTCGGCATCACCAGTAATGGATTGATTTACAAATTGAAATTGATCGCTGGTTTCCCAAATATCAGTTCCTGAACCTTTTATAGTGAAAGTTCCGCTAGAATGTGTGGCTTCTCCCGCTGGTGTTACCGCACCTAAATCTGTACTAACCCACGGTGCAGGTAATCCAACTGGAGTTTCTGTTGAAACTAAATTTAAAGCTCTTAAATTATCAAAATAATACGTGTTTCCAGAATTTGTTCCCGGCTCATATAAGAAAACAAAACGGTTTACTTCGCTGTCTAAAGTCGAAGCATCTGGTGTGCTTACATATGTAAAAGTTACGGTATGCCAAGTATTGGTTTGTTTTACAACTCCCTGATAAATACTGTGTCTTCCTACCGGATAATTTGACGGAACCGAAGCACTGCTTTCTGCCTGCCATGAAATAACAGATCCAACCGGAGCAGAGGTATATACATCCATTGCGAATTTTTTAGTTCCCGCTTTAAAGTCTCCAATATTGGTTAAAGTTGTATTAAATGAGAAATTATCATATAATTCTGTAGACTTACGAACATATCTTCCAACGTTTGAAGATGTATTAATTCCTGTCGCACTTGGATTTGCTACGTTTGCTGTATAAGTTCCGATAGCATCTCTAAATGTAATATTGTGAACAGTTTGATAATCTTCGTAAACAACTCCAGGCGTAAATGTATCTGGAAGTTTTGTTGCTCCAATTCTGATATTATCAAAATAATAGGTATCGCTTGTAAAAGAACCTGAGTTAAACAATAAAACCATTTGGTTTACTGCCAAATTCGAAGTTCCTGCATCTGGACTTGAATTGAAATAAAAAGTCAAGGTTTCCCATTGGTTTTGTTTCGTTGTAATCGCAACGTAATTACTGTTTCTTCCCGTTGGGTAATTTGCCGGAAGCGATGTTGCACTGTTTTCTAAATTCAAACTTACAACCGTACCAATTGGTGCCGATGTATACACATCGATCATGATTTTATTTGTCTGATTTTTTAGTAAACCAGCATCTTCGATCGTGCTTTGTGTATTAAAGAAAAGTACATCGTATTGTTCGGTTACGTTTCTAACATATCTCGCGACATTTGCCGACGAGTTAACAGCGTTTGAACCCGGATTTGCTACTACAGAATAGGTTCCTGTTGTAGTTCCTTTTATAATTTTGTTGATGCCGTCGTAATTCTGCAATACGTCTGTGGCAACAATTGGTTTTTCTGGTGTAGCTCTTGTCAACAGGTTATCAAAATAATAGGTTGCTCCAGAATTTGAATTGGATTCAAAAAGTAAAGCCACATTATTAATGGTTAAAGCACTTGTATTGGCATCGATAATTTTTTCGAATTCAAATTCAATCGTTTCCCATTTGTTCTGAACCGTTGTAGTTGCTTTGTAACCGCTGTGTCTTCCTAACGGATAATTTGTCGCTGTGGTTACATTGCTATTTTCTAACTGCAATGAAACTTTGGTTCCAACCGGAGCCGAAGTATACAAATCAAAAGAAATTCTTTTTCTTCCGTATACATAATCATTGGCGTTGCTGATTACTACGTTTTTGATATTGAAAACATCGTACAATTCAGAAGAATTACGAACATATCTTCCTACCAAAGCCGAAGTATTAATTCCGGTTGCAGAAGGATTTGCTACAGCTTCTGTCAAAACTCCCGTTTTGTTTCCGTAAACAACATTTCTGTTCGTTTGAAAATCTTCCTGAATTTTCTCTACAGGAATTGCAGGTTCTGTCGCTACAGCCAGTTTATACGTATTTGCCGTACAGCCAGAAGTTGTTGCCGTTACCGAAACATCTCCGCCTGCAGTTCCCCAATTTACTGTTGCAGCATTTGTTCCCTGCCCAGCCGTAATTGTTGCTCCCGCAGGAACAGTCCAATTGTACGTTGCGCCAGTAATAGCATTTATAGAATACGTTTTACCTGTTTCGTTTTGATACACTTTTGCATCTCCGGCAACACCATATTTATAACTTCCGTCATAAACACGAACATAATCTACCTGTAATTTTGCAGGGAAATCAGCCGGAACTGGTGCTACTCCTGCGCCATTTACACTTGTATAAGGCGTTCCTGCGCTACCAACAGCCAGATTTAAAATGATATAAAACTGATTATCGTTAAAAGGCCATCCGCCGTTTACAGTAGTATTTGGAGTTGCGGTGTGAAATAAAACATCATCAACATACCATTTAATAAAGTTTGGTCCCCATTCTACCGCATACACGTGAAAGTCTGTAGATAAATCCGTTGGAGAACTATAGCTTCTACCCGTATAATGATATCCGTTTCCATCATAATGAATCGTTCCGTCTACAGATTGTGGGTTTCTGTGTTTGGCTTCCATGATATCAATTTCACCTGTATACGGCCAGTTTCCTCCTACCGGAAGCATCCAGAACGCAGGCCATGCACCTTGTCCGTTTGATAACTTCATGCGGGCTTCAACTCTACCGTATTTAAGGGAATATTTTCCTTCTGTAGTTAATTTTGAAGAAGCGTAAGGCTGATCAGGAAATGCGCCATTAGGCTCATATTTTGCCTGAATGTTCAAATAACTGTTTGCTCCTTCTTTTACAATTGTCGCCTGATTTGGGTCGTAACGCTGGGCCTCAGCATTTCCGAATCCGCAAAGTGCCGGACAACCGTTTCCTGAAATACTCTGCCACTTGGTTAGGTCGACAGTAGTACCGTTAAATTCATCAGACCAAACCAATGTTTTACATTGTGCCTGGACTTTCAAAATTGGCAAAAGCACAAATATAGCTATGGCCAAAAATCGTTTAAAATAATAGAAATTGTCTTTCGGTGGTCGGCCGAAAAAAGCGTCATTTTGATTCATTTTTTTTAGTTTTTTGTTAGTAAAGTTTATTACCGCTACAAAAACCTATTTTGCAGAAATGGGTTCTTATTTTAATAATAATCCCACAATATTAACAAATAAATCAGGCTACACTTACATTTTTGAGTACGGTTTGACTACGGTGATTTAAAAAAAATGAAGAAAAAACGCGTAAAACTACTTAGGATATTACTTACGAGATGAAATCCCGTTTTTTAGAAGTTATTCTTAATCGTAAAAGCTGCTAGAGATTTTAAAAACGTGAAAAAATTTAAACACATAGAAACATAGATTTTCTTCTTGCTTCTTATTTGAGATTATAAAAAAAGCTCGCTTTCACACATAGCTATGTTTACTTAAACTAGTGAAACGCCTTTTTTATAGACAAAGCAAAACTATGTCCCTATGTGTTTAAATATCATCTTGAAATTTAAAGCTTTCTTTCACACATAGCTATGTTTGTTTAAACTAGTGAAACGCCTTTATTATAGACAAAGCAAAACTATGTTCCTATGTGTTTAAATTATCGTCTAGAAATTTAAAATGAATTCTGTGATATTTGCATCAGATGGAAGCTGTAATTTTTTTCGAATTCTATATCGGGTATCTTCAACTCCACGAACAGAAATTCCCAAAAGCGGAGCAATTTCTTTTGTATTAAAGTTCATTCTCAGATACGCACATAATCGCATATCACGTGGAGTCAATTCCGGATAAGTTGTTTTCATCCTCTGCATAAAATTATCATGCAATTGATTGAAGATTTCCTCAAATTCGTTCCAATGTTTATCGCCCTGCAATTCGTGATCGATCAATTTGTTTATTTTGGTCAATAAACTAAAGTTCACATTGGCATCGTTTTTCTTATCCATCTGCCCGATTAATTCTTTTATAGAAAGCAGAATTTCATTTAAATGAATAAGGTTCACGGTATTCGAAGCTACTTTGGCATTTTTAAGATTTATCGTAGTTTGAAGATTTTCATGAACAATAGCCATATTTTCCTGTTCCAATGTCAATCGCTGTTCGTTAAGTTCGGCACGGCTTCGAAGCAGTTCCTTTTCCTGATTCAGTATCAATTGCTGGCGATCGCGTTCTGCCAGAGATTTTTGATATCTAACAATAAAATAAATGACAACACTATATAGTATTAAATACAAAATATAAGCCCAGATTGTTCGGTACCAAGGCGGTAAAACTTCAAAACGGAAAACCGCTTCTTCGCTTACCATATCATAAATGTTTTTTGCCCTAACATGAAATACATATTCATTTTCAGGTAAGTTCGTATATTCTTTTTCCGTCTGAAGGCTGTATTCTGACCATTTTGGTTCAAAACCTTCCAGCCAGTATTCATATTTTGTAGCATCAGCTTCGTCATAAAAAAGTGATGAAAAAGAAAAATGAAGCGCATTATGCGAATGCGATAAAACATTTGAAATTTCTTCGCACGCTTCTTTTGTTTTATTTGGAAGCACATCAAATCGGCTTGAAAATAACAGACTGTCTTTAGGAAAAATACATTTAACCTCTGAAATTACCGCTTTGTATTTCGTTTGATATTGCTTGTTTTTAATGGTATTATAATGAATTAAACCATCCTGCGTACCAAAAAACACATCGCCGCTGGCTGTAGTTTGAATATTCTCAAAACCCGGAACGTATAAATAACGAAGTTTTCTAAAAGGCAATTCTTCAACTTCAAAACTTCCATTTGAGTTCTTAGTTATTTTTCCGGTATTTTCTCCAGAAACGTACCAGATATTATCCTGATTATCCGATTTTAATAAACGAATATGATTTTCCATTCCAAGATATTTCTTAAAAACGGGTTCGGGAATCATTTTCTTCGAATGCGAATCTTGTTTATAAACTCCTTTTGTTGTTCCAAAAAGAATTTGATTGTCAATTTTAAAAGTATTCAAAAACAAACTCGACGGAAAACCATTCTTCTGATTGTAAAACTCCACTTTTGAAACCGCATCGAATGTTTTATTAAACTGAATTTTATAAATTCCTTTGTAACCGTGAGCAACCCAGAAATCGCCGTTTTTATCGGTTTCGATAACACGGCTGCTTTCTTCAAAACCTTTTATTTTATTTTGATAAACCCACGTATTATTTGTTTTTTTGAGAAGATACATTCCGTTATAACCGCCAACAATTAGTAAATCCGGATGATTAGGAACTAATATTCCTTTCCACGCTCCATCTGTTTTTGCCACTAATTTTGCCGAATTACCGGAAACCTCAAAGATTCCGTTTTTTTCGAAAGCCAAAAGTGAACTTCCAAAAACGCCAATATTCCAGACATTTTCAGACATTCCTGAAACGTGCTGAAAGTTTGCATTTTCATGTTTTCCGTTTTTATACGAAAGCCAATCCATCCAAAACAAACCGTTATCTGTAGCGATATATAATTTGTCCTGATAAATCTGGCTGCAGTATATTTTGGTTTCTGAATTTGAAGTATCTAAAACTCTGGATAATGGCGATGAAATCTGAATAAGCGAAATTCCTTCCTTAAGTGTAACCCATAAATTACCTTCTTTATCAACCTTTAAATTGGTTACATAATCGTTTTGCAAACCCATTTGTTTGTTGATATGCTGAATCAAACGTCCCAAACCATCTATGACTATCAACCCCGATTGTCGGGTTCCAATTCCGAAATATCCATCAGAAAGCTGAATCCCTGTAGAAATTTGATTTTGCTTTAAAACATTATCTGCTTCTGTAACAAATGGCTTTAGCTGATTATCTTTAAAAGTAAAAAGTCCGTTTTTTTGTGTCAATACTAAAAGTCCGTTTTTAGTTTCAAAGATTTTTCTAATCTTCATTCCGGCAAATTGATCACTGTTTGTAATCGCCGTTAATGCATTGTTTTTTAACTGAAGTAAACCTTTTGCATTATCTAAAACATAGATTTCCTTATTGACTTCAAAGAAATCATCAAGTTTCGCGTTAGACTTTACAACCTTGATTTTATTGTTCTTGTAGATAAAAATTTCTTCATAAGAGAAAAAAATCACTTCATTATTTAGGATAACGGTATGCACCACATCACCAAAATTTCGCGCGGATTCTGGAAGTAATTTTACTAAAGAGGTGTATTGATATTGTCCGTTTGGCAATTGAATAGCATAACCAAAATCGCCCTGTGCGCCCACATACATTTTGTCTTTTTTATCGATGGCAAGCGAACGAACCATACTCTTGTTTTCGGGCTGCGTTACAATGCTCCAGCGAACACCATCAAACTGCATGATCCCGAAGTGATTGGCAAAAAACATCATTCCCTTAGAATCCTGTAAAACATCCCAGTTTTCTGAAGCGGCTTTATACGTTTTCGGATTATAATTGGTTATAAATGGAACTCCAATTTTTTTAATCTGCGCCTTTACAATTGGAGGAACGAGTATTATCGATAAAACTAAAATTCTAATTATACATTTCGTCATTTTGTTTCTGTCTGTAGGTTATTGTGTGATTTTTGGGAATCACATTTTAGGAAATTGACTCTTGGGGAAAGCCATTTTCCAGGCAAAAAACATTCATTTTTTAAATGTATCAATAACAATTATTCATTATTATCAAACCAAAATAGAGAATGTCGAAATTCAAATATATAAAAATTTATTTTAATGCAACAAATTACAATTTAACCAAACAAATTAGTAATTGTAAGATTAAATTTTAAAATCTAAGTCTTGTCATTGCGAGGAACGAAGCATCCACACTAACAAAGATCACTAATTGATTTAGCACGTGAGATTGCTTCGTTCCTCGCAATGACCAATCTTTGTCGATCTACGAGTGCGATTCCTCGTTCCTCGGAATGACACGATTGCGGATATGCTTTGTGTGCCTTCTCCCGAAGCCTCGGGATTGCTCAGGCTGACAACTTAAATAACTTAATCTCCCGCCATGTCAGGCTGAGCGAAGTCGAAGCCCCGCCCTGTGACTAAACCCGACAGGTTTTAAAAACCTGTCGGGTTTAACGGGACTTTAAATCTAAAATCTGAATTCTAAAATCTAAAATTCCAACATCTCACTCAACTCCTCATAACTATGAAATAGAACCGCGCCCTCTTCTTTTAAATCATCATTGTTATAACCATTGGCAAAACCGTACACTTTAAAACCACCGCTTACGCCCGCTTTTACACCCGCTTTGCTATCTTCTAAAACAACACATTTTTTTACATCAAAACCCATTTCTTTGGCAGCAAATAAAAAGATTCCCGGATCTGGTTTCCAACTGCTGATTTGATAGGAACTGAATATTTTATTTTCGAATTTATCCAATAAACCAGCCACTTCAAGATTCAATCTGATTTTATCGACTGGCCCGCTCGAAGCCACGCAATACGGAATCTTTAATTTTTCGATAAAGGAAACTACGCCTTCCATTGGTTTTACCTGCGTTTTGAAAGCTTCGAAACTTTTTTGGCGGTAATCTGACTCAAAAGATTCGGGAAGTTTTTGATCGATAGCTTCTTCAATATGTCGGAAACAATCTTTTAAATTGCGGCCGTTAAAATTGCGGTAAGCATCTTCAAGTTCCATTTCAAAACCATGTTCTGCCGCCATTTCGAGCAAAATTCCGTTACCAATTTTTTCTGTATCTACTAAAACTCCATCACAATCGAAAATAATACCTTTAACTTCCATATCTAATTTTAAACTTTTAATTAATCTGATTAATTGAATCAGATGACCAAAATGGAAATTACAAAAATTAATTCAAAAACTACTTTGATTCTATAACGTAGCCGAAATTTTAGAAACCATCTGAATTATAAAATCGGCTTGTGCGGGGTTTATTTTCTTTAAAGCTTCGGCTGTTTGAAACCATTCGCCTCGGTCTACTTCGGGGAACTTTTCTGTTTTTCCCGATTTCGGCGGCCATTCCATTTCAAAATCGTTGCTTTTTATCAAAGTTTCATCAACCTCAAATTCAACCGCCCAGGCATGGACAATTTTACCCGATTTTAGTTTTACGTATTCCAGCTTAATAAAATCGCCATCGACCTCAAAACTCGTTTCTTCCTTAAACTCGCGTACAGCAGCATCAAGCGGATCTTCATCATCTGTATATTCACCTTTAGGAATCGACCAGCTTTCTAAATCTTTATTTGCCCAAAGCGGACCGCCCGGATGCACCAGAAAGAAAAAAATAGTCTTGTCTACAAATTTATACGGCAATATTCCGGCGCTTTGTTTCTTCATGAGGCTGTTATTTATTTTTTCAAAAATCTAGTCTATAAATATCGTTATACTTTTTGGAATATCAGAGATTAATTATGGTTAACCATTTGACGGTAAAGCATTAATATTCCGTTTTCATCTCTTTTCCAAAGATTAATGCTTTTTCCGGTTACGATGGCTCTTCCCTTTTTATTGTCCCACGAAACATCGACATAATAATAACCGTACTCGATAACAAAATTCTTTACAGGAATAATTCTGCTTGCTTTAATGGATATGGAATCAATTGAAACTCCATTTGGTTTTTCGTGTTCAACGAAATACGGTTTAATATTTTCAAATCCAATAAACATTGGCGTATCGTATGTTAGGTAAATGGCATCTTTTGTAAAGAATTCAACCGCGTGTTTTTCTCCTTCTCGCTTTGTTACAAGTTCGGCAATGCGTAGATTTCGTTTATTGACTTCATCCTCTAAAGACTTTTTTACAGCAGGTTTTGGTGTATCACTTTCTTTTGTTTTAATGGAAGCAAAATTAGTTCCGTCAATTGCTTTGTTTGCTCCCCAGATTTCTGATGCTAAAGTCAGTTTTCCGTCTTTTCCTATTTTCCAAACATTCAAATATTTTCCGTCATAAACCAGTGCGCCGCCTTTATCATTTATTGCATCAATATTAAAAGTTCCAATTTCAATTCCGTAATTATCAATCAGCTGAACTTCAAAAATATCTCGTTTATAAGCATTTATTTTAAAGTTAGAAAGCCATTGCTGATAATAGGATTTTATATCTTCTTTTGTGTATAAGGCTTTGTGATACTCAGGCATACAAACAGGTGCTGTATCATCATAATACTGTACTATAACCTTACTGTCGTTACGCAAAAAAGAATCTGCTGTCTGGCTGTTTACCGCTTTTAGTTTTTCTTTTAACTGTTCCGTATTCTTAATAGTTTGTCCCTGCAGATTCGTAAAAACCAAAAGGAAGATCATAATGGATAAATATCTATTTTTCATACTTTTAGAATATTTAAATTGATCTCTTAAAAGTAGAAAAAAAATGCATATATAAAATTCACTATCAACGATTTGTACATTATTACTCCTTTTATGTATTCATGATGCCGTTTAGATTTGTATTTTTATGAAATAAAAAAAGCAAAAATTAAAACTATTATATTTTGAAAAAACATTTTTTATTCACCGCAATTCTGGCTGGCAGTTTTACCATTCAGGCTCAAAATAAAATCATAACGGTCAGCAATAATCTGAAAGTTGACAGAGAATTTGAAACCGTTGAACTCACAAAAAAATCACTTGGACTAACTGCAGATTCTAAACTTGAAAATTATGCTGTAAAAGACATCAGCAGCAATTCATTTTTAGAAACTCAAACCGTAGACAATGACGGTGACGGAACTGCGGATGTGCTTTTATTTCAACCCAAAATTAAAGCTTCGTCAAAACAAGATTTTGAAGTTTTTGTTGGAACAAATCCTTCGGCTTCTAAAATCGTGAGTTGTTATTCGAGATTTGTTCCAGAACGAACAGATGATTATGCTTGGGAAAACAATAAAGTGGCTTTTAGAACTTACGGGCCTGTGGCTCAAAAAATGGTTGAAGACAAAATTCCAGGCGGAACTTTAACCAGCGGAATTGATGCTTGGCTAAAAAGAGTCGATTATCCTATTATCAATAAATGGTACGAAAAAGCAACTAACGGAACAGGAACATACCACAAAGATACTGGTGAAGGCCTGGATAATTTCCATGTGGGCGACAGTCGCGGAATTGGCGGAATTGCTGTAAAAGTAGATGGTAAATATTATTTTTCTAAGAATTTCGTAAGCTGGAAAACCATTACAACTGGGCCAATTAGAACGAGTTTCATTTTAACTTATGCCGATTGGGATGCAAAAGGAAACAAAATAACGGAATCAAAACTAATCAGTTTAGATTACGGAAGTCAGTTTTCTCGTTTTGAAATCAATATTACGGGAACTAAAACTATTTCTGCCGGAATAACGCTTCATGAGAAAAAAGGAACTATTGGAACTAATTTAAAAAATGGCTGGTTAAGTTATTGGGAACCAATCGACGATTCTGAAATTGGTTTAGGTTTAGTCGCTCCAAAAGGTACATTAACGAGTTTTGATAATCATGTTACCGATGAAAAAGATTTGAGCAATCTTTACGGAGATATCTCTGTTAAAAACAATAAAGCAATTTATTATGTTGGTTTTGGATGGAAAAAAGGAAGTCCGTTTCAAACCAAACAAGAATGGGAAACCTATTTGACTTCTTTTGCTGAAAAAGTAAATAATCCTTTAGTCGTGAAGGTTAAGAAATGATTCTGCCACGAAGGCACTAAGACACAAAGGTTTTTATTCTCATTATAGTTTTACCACGAAGTCACTAAGATTTATACTCATTTTTGTCATTTCGAGGAACGAGAAATCTCCGCAAGTAGCTCGGCAACAAGAGTCCAATCTTTGTAGAGTTTCTCGCGAAGATTTCTCGTTCCTCGAAATGACAAGATTGTGTTTAACCTTTTTTTTATTTTATCACAGGAAAATAATTCCACTATAAGATGATTTCTAACTTAAACATAGCCCACGGTTTCAACCGTGGGAAACGTATTGTGGTTATGAATTGCGTCCCACGGTTGAAACCGTGGGCTATGTTTGAAATACTTTGGTTACAGGCTGTATTTTATTTTAAAAATAACCTGTGCAAACCCATTTCATCCGTAAAACCCGCGGGCAATTAAACTCAATGCCTCGCAGGAAAATAATTCTCCTTTAAGATAATTTCCAGTGGAATATAATGTGTGCGTTCTGCATCTTCCTGAAGAACCAGTTTTTTGTATAAATAATTGATTCCCATATAACCTTGACTTTCGGGTCTTTGGTTGATTAAAAAATCGATCACGCCTTTATTTAGGTATTCGATATTTTCATTTAATAAATCGTAACCAATAATTCGGATACCTTTTATATTGTTTTGTTCCAAAAATCTAGCAACAATATAAGCCCTTGAATTCGGTACAAAAATACTGCTGATTCCTGAAAACATTTCGAGATTCATTTGATCGATTCCTGAATCTTTAATCGTTACTTCTGAAAATTTAAAATTCGTAAGTTCTTCATTTCCTTTAAAGAAAGAATAAAATCCGTCGATCCGCTGCAAGTACACAGAAGTGCTTTCGATTTCACGGGTAATTTTAAAAATCAAAACATGTCTTTCGTTTTTCACCGCAAAACTGATTAATCTTCCAGCCAGATAACCGCTTTGAAAAGCATCCTGACCTACATAAGCGTGATCATCTTCATTCGAAATATTCGAATCGATCATCACAACGGGAATATTTTTCTTTTTGTATTCATTTAAAAACTGAACAGAATCTTCGTAAAATATTGGAGCAAATAATAATCCGTCGCAATCGAACTCCAATACTTTTTTGACAGATTCCTTAAAAGAAGCGGCATTAAAATCGTAAAAGAAATAATCCAGAACGATTCCGAATTTGCTAAATTCCAAAGCAGCTTTCTCAATACCTTCAACCTGACTTCTCCAATATTCTAATTTTTCATATTTAGGAAGAAAAACCGCAAAATGAAACTTCTTATTTAAGGCAAGATTACTGGCCAGAATATTTCGCTTATAGCCAAATTCTTCAATTATAGCATTGACTTTATCAACAGTTTCCTGTGCAGCCTGACCGCGATTATGTATAATCCTGTCAACAGTTCCGGGCGAAACATTGGCTAATTCGGCAATTTTTTTAATTGTTATGATATTGATTCTTTTTTAGTTAAAATAATAAAAGCTCTATGGTATAAATTATTTTTTTTAGCAAAAATAAGTTGTTTTACATTACAATTTACATACATTTGTAAAATACCGTGTGCGTACACGTAAAAATACACATAATATAAAAACGGCAAAGAATTTTTATATTATTATTTCAAAAACCAAAACAAAACTTTACCCAATGATTGTAGATTCATTACATAATGCAGCTAAATATTATAGTCTGCATCCTAATTTTCAAAAAGCTTTTGAGTACGTAAATCAAACTGATATTGCAAATCTTGAAGCGGGAACTATAGAAATTAATGAAGGTTTAAAATTAATCGTGATTCACGGCGACGGAAGTACGAGAGAAGAAAGTATTAAAGGATTTGAATGCCACGATAAAAACATTGACATTCAGATTTCAATACAAGGCCCTGAAACTTTTGCATGGAAACCGAGAGAAAAATGTGTTAGTCCGAATGGCGATTACAGCGACGAAAGAGATGTTCGTTTTTTCCACGATAAACCGGATATGTTTTTTGAACTTCAGGAAAAACAATTTGCGATTTTATTTCCGGAAGATGTTCATGCCGCGATGATTGGCGAAGGTTTTTTGAAAAAACTGGTATTTAAAGTTAGAATCTCCTAACGGAGAAAAATTCCAAATTTTAAAATTCCAAATTCCAAGTGAAAACTTAAAATATTATTTTTCAAAAATTGGAATTTGGGATTTAAAATATTGAGATTTAAACATAAAATCAAACACATATAAATATACTTTACTTTCCAGAAGTTTGGAATTTGGAATTTAAAGTATTGAAATTTTTAAATAAAACTAAATGGATTCAATATTTAATCTAAAAGGAAAAATTGCACTTATAACAGGCGGTGCCGGAGTATTAGGAAGCAACTTTGCAAACGTTTTGGCAAAACAAGGCGTAATTGTTGGGATTGTTTCTCAATCGATTGAAAAAGCATCAAAAACTGTAAAAGATATAGAAGCGAATGGCGGACAAGGATTTGCGATTCAGGCGAATGTTTTGAGCAAAGAAGAATTAGAAAAAGCAAAAAACTTTATCGTTGAAAAATATGGCAAACTTGACATCTTAATTAATGCTGCAGGAGGAAATATGCCGGGCGCAACGATTCAGCCGGATCAGGCCGTTTATGATATGAAAACGGATGATTTACAAAAAGTTGTCGATTTGAATATCATTGGAACCATGCTTCCAACTCAGGTTTTTGCGGAGCTTTTTGCAAAACAAAAATCAGGAAATATTATCAATATTTCATCGGCATCGGCACAAAGACCTTTAACGAGAGTTGTAGGTTATTCTGCTTCAAAAGCGGCAATTGACAACTTTACACAATGGATGGCGGTTGAATTAGCCCAAAAATATGGCGAAGGAATTCGTGTAAATGCGATTTCACCGGGATTTTTTATTGGAGAACAAAACCGTGCTTTATTATTAACTCCAGAAGGAAAACTGACTCCAAGAGGCGAAAAAATTATCGATCATACTCCAATGGGAAGATTTGGAACTCCGGAAGATATTGACGGTGCACTTTTATTTTTATGCAGCGACATGTCAAAATTCGTAACAGGAACAATTTTAAAAGTTGACGGTGGTTTTGCTGCAACAAGTATTTAAGATTTCTCACGTCCTGCAAGGTTTTCAAAACCTTGTAGGTATAAATTATACGTTTATATAAATTAAAAAAATACCTATATAATAAATTAATACACCTACAAGGTTTGAAAAACCTTGCAGGAGAACAAACCAAAAACACATAACAAATGGAACAAACATTAAGATGGTTCGGGCCAAATGATCCTGTTTCTTTACAAGATATTGCACAAACAGGAGCAACCGGAATTGTAACGGCTTTACACCATATTCCAAACGGAGAAGTTTGGAGCATTGACGAAATCATTCAACGAAAAGTAGAGATTGAACACGAAAACGGAGATCCTAAAAAAGGTGCTTCGGGTTTGACTTGGTCGGTTGTGGAAAGTATTCCGGTACACGAAGACATTAAAAAACAAACGGGGAATTATCTTCAATACATTGAAAATTATAAGGAAAGCATTCGGAATCTGGCTTTATGCGGAATTAAATGTGTGTGTTATAATTTCATGCCGGTTTTAGACTGGTCAAGAACTGATTTGTCTTATACGGTTGAAGATGGTTCGAAAGCTTTACGTTTTGATATTAATGCTTTTGCGGCTTTTGAATTATTCATTTTGAAAAGACCGGGCGCAGAAAAAGAATATTCTGCAGAACAGACTCAAAAAGCTAAAAACTATTTTCTGGCTATGACGGATGAAGATAAAGTAAAATTACAAAGAAACATTCTGGCTGGACTTCCGGGTGCAGAAGAAGCTTATTCTGTTGAAGATTTTCTAGTTACATTAAGTGGTTACCATCATATTGACAGACAAGCTTTAAAAGATAATTTATTCTACTTTCTACAACAGATTATTCCGGTTGCCGAAAGTAAAGGTGTTTTGATGGCGATTCATCCAGACGATCCGCCCTACCCGATTTTAGGTTTGCCGAGAGTTGTTAGTACGGAGGAAGATTTGATTGAATTAATGAATGCTGCGCCTTCTAAATCAAACGGGTTTACAATGTGTACAGGTTCGTACGGCGTTAGAGCGGATAATGATTTACCGGGAATTGTAAGACGTCATGGTGATAAAATGAATTTTATTCATTTAAGAAGTACGCAACGAGATGAAGAAGGAAGTTTCTATGAAGCAAATCATCTTGAAGGTGATGTTGATATGTATGAGGTTGTAAAAGCAATTTTAGAAGTGGAGAAAAGAAACAAAACCAAATTGCCAATGCGCCCGGATCACGGACACCAAATGCTGGATGATTTAAAGAAAAAAACAAATCCGGGTTATTCTGCAATTGGGCGTTTACGAGGTCTGGCAGAATTGCGAGGACTTGAATTAGGGATTAAGCGATCCGTGTAAAGTTTTGCCACGAAGGCGCTAAGGCGCGAAGTTTTTTTTAAAGCCACAGATTAAAAAGATTTTTCTAGTTGCAGTCAACTTTGTCAAAGTTTAAAACTTTGACAAAGTTCTCATCAAGACGCCGACAATAAGGCGTAAAAACAAAAAAACTTTGCGCCTTAGCGCCTTCGTGGCAAACCCACACAATAAAACTAACTAACCACAAAAACCACAAAACCATGATTCGCCAAACTATCCTTATATCCTGCAGCCTCTTTATGAATGCTGTGTTGGCTCAGGAAACACCAAAAATTATTACTTCAAAAACAGATTATCTTCCTGATTTTAGTTTTGCGGGATATCATTTCGGCGAAAGCCAAATTCCTGAAGCTAACGGAAAAATTATTAATGCTGTTGATTTTGGCGTAAAAGCAAATGATAATTTAGACGATTCAAAAGCTTTATTGAAGGCTTTAAAAGCTGCAAATGCCATTGACGGAAATGTTATTTTACAATTACCTCAAGGCAAAATTATTCTGAGTGAAATTGTCTATATAGAAAGAAGCAATTTCGTACTTCGCGGTGCAGGTTCCGGTGAAAACGGAACTGAAATTTACTGCCCAAGACCGATGATGTATCTTAAAGATCCGGAATCTCTGGCGGAACTTCGTGAATATCTTACCACTTTTGACAAAAGACAACGCGAACCTGAAAATAATGTCGATCTGCCTTTTTCACAATATGCGTGGTCTGGCGGTTTCATTTGGACACAAATTCCGGGTGAACGTGTAAAATCTTATTTGGATAAATACGAACCGGATTCTAATGTTTTGGCGAAAGTCAGTTCTGGGAAAATGGGTGAATTTACGATCAATGTTTCTGATGTAAAGAATCTAAAAGTTGGTGATATTGTTGAATTGGAATTATTCAATAAAGATGGTGAAAATGGCGAAATAGTTAAAGATTTATACCAAGGTGCAAAAGTGAAACCGGGTTCGCATCACTGGCAGTTTCCAAAACTTCCTATTGTGAGACAACAGGTTGAAATTGTGAAGATTTCAAATTCAAAAATTACCATAAAAACTCCTTTGACCATTTCGATTAAACCTAGTTATCAGGCGCAATTGGTAGAATGGAAACATTTAAATGAAGTAGGAATTGAACATCTTCGCTTTACTTTTCCTGATATTCCGAGAGTGGCGCATCATATTGAACCGGGAAATAATGCTGTTTTCCTGACTCGTCTTTTTAACAGCTGGGTGAATGATGTAAAAATCACCAATGCCGACAGTGGAATTTTAGGCGAAGAAATCTCAAATGTTACGGTTCAGAATATTATTACCGATGGACCACATTTGTCGCATTATACGGTAACTTTAGGTGGCGTACATAATGTTTTAGTGAAGAATCTTAAAATCTACAATAAAGCGGTTCATCCGTTGAGTTTCAATACTTTTTCTACTAAAAACGTATATCAGGATTGTGAAATATTTGCTGATGCTCTTTTAGATCAGCATTCGGGAGCGAATCATCAAAATTTATTTGATAATATAACGGTTCATATTACGGCTGATAAAAACAATAGTTACTTTTTATTTGGCGGCGGCGGTGCTGATTACTGGAAACCGTCACACGGACCTTTCAGCACGTTTTGGAATTTGAATGTACAAGTCGAAAATCCAGATCAGTCAAAACCGGTTTTATTATACGGAATGAAAGACGGTGCTTTCGCCAGAATCATTGGCGTACACGGAAATACAAAATTTGAAATCAAATACGACGTCGATCCTTATATTGAATTTTTAAACACGTCGATAGAAAAAATCCCGTCTTTGTATAATTATCAATTAAACAAACGCTTAAAAAAATAATTTAAACACATAGAAACATAGTTTTTAGAACCGTATAAAGGCGTTTCACTTGCATTAACAATCATAGGTTTTGCGTAAAGCTATGTGTGAAAAACTAGTTTTTTTGATTCCCTTTTATAAAAAGAAAATCTATGTTTCTATGTGTTTAAATATCTAGCCACAGATTTCACAGATTAAAAGGATTATTTCTGTACGCAAAGATTAGCCACGAATTCACGAATTTTTTGAATTAAATTCTTTTTAATAATTCGTGAATTCGTGGCTATAAAAAAATCATTTTAATCTGTAAAATCTGTGGCAAAAAAACAATTCTTCACTAAAACTTAAATGCTATGAAGTATAAAGTAGCTTTTCTCGTAACCGTACTTATTTTCGGAAATATGTTTTCCCAAAATAAATACCGCCTTAAAAATATTTCTACAACCGACGGGCTTTCGCAGAGTTCTGTTATTGCCATACATCAGGATAAGTTTGGGCAGATGTGGTTTGGTACTCGCGACGGACTGAATAAATACGACGGCAGCCGATTTACGATTTTCAGGAATGATGTTAATGATAAATCTTCCATAAGCAACAATGATATTTTGGCAATTGTTGAAGACAATTCTGGGAAAATCTGGGTTGGAACTTACAATGGTTTGAATTGTTACGATCCTGTTTCTGGCAAATTCACGAGATATCTGCATACCAAAGCCAATCACACGATAAGCAATAATGCGGTTTGGACGATTAAAGAAATTGACGGCGAAATGTGGTTTGGAACTTCAAAAGGATTGACAATTTTGAATAAAAGTACTGGAAATTTTACTTCAGTTTTTCATTCAGATATAGATACTTCTACACTTCCGAGCAATAATATTTTAAGCATTGTAAAAACCAAAAAAGGTGAAATCTGGATTGGAACCACAAAAGGTTTATGTCAGCTGACAAGCAGAAAAGGCAGCAAATTTTCGTTTAAAAATTATCCGTTAAATCCTGTTGATTTATTAACGGTACAATCGGTTATTGAAGATAAAACGGGTAATTTATGGGTTGGAACAAAAAATAAAGGGCTTTTAAAATTCGATCAAAAACAAAAAACTTATGTTCCTTTTATAGATGCTGCAAAATTCAACGAAATCAATAGTGATATTCGATCTTTAATAATTGACAAACAAGGTTCTTTATGGATTGGCGCTTATGACGGAATTTACATTTTAGGGCAAGATAAAAGTCTGCAAAAAATAAACAACAGCAATAACAGCAACGGAATCGACAAGGTAAAATCTGTTTATATGGATAAAAAAGGTTCGATCTGGATTGGCTGTTACTACAAAGGTGTGAATCTTTGGGACGTTTCAAATGTCAATTTCTCTAATTATAATCAGAATTCAAAAAAGATTCCGATGAGTTTTGATGTGGTTAGTTCGATTATTGCCGATAAAAATCATAATATTTATTTTGGAACAGAAGGCGGCGGAATCACGATTTACAATCAAAATACCGAAGCCGTAAGTTATATCAACAGCAAAACGGGTCAGGCCAATAAAAACGACATTAAATCAATGTGTCTTTCTGACGATCATATTTTGTGGATTGGAACTTTTTCTAAAGGTTTATCGGCTTACAATACGATTTCAAAACGAATTGAAGACAACCGAATTACTTCGGATTTATTGACTTTATTAAAAGAAAGCGGTGTTTATTCGCTTAAAACAGAAGGTTCTGTTTTATGGATTGGGACTTTTGGAAAAGGTTTAATTCGTTATGATACAGCAAATAAGAATTTTCAAATTATAGGAAATGACAATACAAAACCTGTTTTTCTAACCAATAATATTGTTCGAACTATTTTAGTTGACAAACAAAATTACGTTTGGGTTGGAACTCAAAATGGTTTAAACCGAATTCCGTTAAAAAATTTCAATCCGCAGCAATATAAAATTCAGCATTTCTTTTATGATCATGCCGCTTTGTCCGGCGACGACATTTTGACTTTGTTTCAGGATTCTCAACATAAAATCTGGGTGGGAACAAAAGCTAAAGGACTTCATTATTTTGATGGAAAAAAATTCATTCACATTAATCTTAAAGTAGGAAATACGGTAATTACTTCGATACATTCCATTTTAGAAGATGATGATAGAAACTTATGGATCAGTACCAATTTGGGAATTATCAAATACAATACAACTAAGAAAAATATTGTAATATATGATCAAAAAGACGGATTGGCAAGTAATGAATTCAATGATAATTCGGCTTTAAAATTAGATTCGAATCAATTCTATTTCGGAAGCCCATCTGGAGCCACTTATTTTGATGCTGCAAAAATTTCCCTAAATCAATACGCTCCTCAGGTTTTAATTACGGATTTGAAAATCAAAAACGAAACCGTAAATCCAAGTGATGAAGATGGAATTTTAGAAAAAAGCATTGGTTTTACTCAAACTATAACGCTTGATTATGACAAAGCTAATTTCTCGATAAACTTTGCGATTCCAAACTACATTCGATCAAAGAACAATCAATACAGTTATCGTTTAATTGGTTTGGAAAATAACTGGACAACAACTAAAAATGCTGAAGCTAATTTTGCGATTCAAAATCCGGGAACTTATGTTTTTGAAGTTCGCGGTGCTAATAATGACGGCGTTTGGAACAAAACTCCGGCAACGCTTACGGTTGTTGTAAATCCGGCTCCGTGGCGCAGCATTTGGGCATTTTTATTGTACGGAATTATTATTGGTTTAGGTTTATACGGTTTGATCTGGATTATGAAATCGAAAGCGAGATTGAAACAGAAACTGGAACTGGAATATCTGGAAACGAAACGTATTGAAGAAAATAACCGTGCAAAACTGGATTTCTTTACTAATATTTCGCATGAATTTAGAACGCCTTTAACTTTGATTTTAGGGCCGTTACAGCAAATTCTGGCGGATTATAACGGAACGAACGAAATGTACAAAAAGCTTTTAGTGATTGAAGGAAGTGCAAATCATCTTTTAAGTTTAATTAATCGTTTAATGGATTTCAGAAAATTGGAGAATGATCAGGTTACGTTAGAATCTGCTAACGGAAATATTGTAAAATTCACTAAGGAAATCTTTTTATCATTTATAGAATATGCCAAAGACGGCGGTTACGATTATACTTTTGAAACTTCGGATGAAGAAATATCGGTTTATTTTGACCGATATAAACTCGAACGTGTATTTTATAATTTGATTTCGAATGCGTTTCGATATACACCAAAAGGCGGAACGATCAACATTAAAATAAATCACGATCACGAAAATCTCTTTATTGCGGTTGAAGATTCAGGAGTGGGAATTTCAGAAGAACATATTGATAAAATTTTCGATTTATTTTTTGAAGTGCCAACGCATAATCAGGTTCAGAAAAATTACAATAAAGGAACTGGAATTGGTCTTTCAATCGTAAAGAATATTGTAAAACTGCACAAAGGTTCGATTGATGTTACGAATAAAACTTCGGGCGGTGTTATTTTTAAAGTGACGCTTCCGCTTGGGCGTGAACATCTTTTAGACAGCGAGATTATTCCTGATTTTAAAATCAGCGACGATATTGCGCAATATACGGCGCAGCTTGAACCTTCAGAAACTATAGAAAATGAAGACATTGACGATTTGATTGTTAATGAAGAAAAACAAACCATTCTGCTTGTTGAAGATCATAAGGTTTTGAGAAAGTTCATGAAAAACCTGCTCAAAAAAGATTATAATATTATTGAAGCCGAAAATGGAAAAATTGCTTTTGAAAAAGCTTTAAAATTTGTTCCGAATTTGATTATAAGCGATGTTATTATGCCCGAAATGGTAGGAACGGAGCTTTGTTCTAAAATAAAAGAAAACTTAAAAACGAGTCATATTCCGGTTATTTTACTGACTTCGAGATCTTCATTGGTTTATAAATTTGAAGGTTTAGAAAGTGGTGCCGATGATTACATCAGTAAACCATTCAACTTAATGGAATTCAGGCTTCGCGTTAAAAACCTTTTAAATTCAACCGAGCGTTTAAAACTCAAGTTTTCAAGCGAAGACAGTTTTATTCCTTCTGAAATAACGGTTTCATCTCTGGACGAAGAATTATTGAAAAAAGCGTTTAAAATTGTGGAGGATAATATTTCAAATGAACAATTTGATATTCCGTTTTTCTGTGCGGAATTAGGCGTAAGCCGCACCATGTTATTCTTAAAAGTAAAAGCCTGGACGAATTTTACGCCAAACGAATTCATTCATGAAATCAGGTTAAAACGTGCCGCTCAATTATTGGAACAAAACAAATTAAACGTTTCAGAAATTAGTTATAAAGTCGGCTTTAACAATCCGAAATACTTTAGCAAATGCTTCCAAAAAAGGTACGGAGAAACGCCGTCACAATATTCCGACAAATTTTATAAATCTACTGTCGTATTTTAAAAATCCCAATGTTTTATGGGCTTAAAAAAGGGTATCTGTATTTTTAGATACCCTTTTTTGTATTTCTATATCGTTTTCGGCATATACATTTGCGATATGAAAATCAAAAAAATAAACTTTTTATTGCTGCAAATTTTTTTTGTCGTTGTGATAATCGGAATGAGTTTATTGCTTTTCTACTTTCTCTAACATTAACCTTAAAACCAAAAAATGAATGTTTACAGACGAACAAATTAAATCGTTTAGATGGTATTTACTAGTATCTTTTTTACTGGCAAGTATCATGATGACTGCACAGGAACGAAAAGTTACCGGAAAAGTAACTTCGAGCGAAGATTTACTCGGTTTACCTGGTGCAAATGTCTATATCAAAAATTCTTCAGTTGGAGCAACTACAGATATGGATGGAAATTATACCGTTTTTGTTTCTGAGAAAAATGCTGTTTTAGTATTCAATTTCGTAGGATATCAAAGCGTTGAAATTCCGGTTGGAAACAAAACTGCCATTAATGTAAGTTTAAAACCAGATACTAAAAATCTTGAAGAAGTAATTGTTGTAGGTTATGGAACTCGTAAAAAGAGCGACATTACAGGTTCTGTGTCTTCGGTAACGGCAAAAGAATTGACTGCTTATCCGGTTCTAAGTGCAGAACAGGCTTTGCAAGGTCGTGCAGCAGGGGTTTCAGTACAAAGTAATAATGGTGGTGAGCCGGGTGCACCTGTAAAAATCAGGGTTCGTGGCGGAACTTCAATTAATGCAAGTGGAGATGCACTTATAGTTGTAGACGGTTTTGCAGGGGTTTCTATGCCTGCGCCTCAGGATATTGCTTCTATTGAGGTTTTAAAAGATGCTTCGGCAACAGCAATCTACGGATCAAGAGGTTCAAACGGGGTTATTATGGTTACCACTAAAAAAGGAAAACCAGGAAAACCGGTAATTGAATTCAGTAACTCTACTTCTATTCAAACGGTAAACAATAAACTGGATTTATTAGATGCAGATCAGTTTGCAGCGTACAGAAAAAGTTTTACTACACATACACAAGGTCCTGCAAATACAGACTGGCAGGATGTTATTTATCGCGATGGAATGATTTCGAATACACAATTATCATTTTCAGGCGGATCTGACACTGTGAAATATTATGTTTCCGGAACTTATTTCAACCAAAATGGAGTTGTAATTAATTCAGGAATTGACAGATATACGATTGTTGCTAATCTTGAAGCTGACTTATCTCCAAAATTTAAAGTAGGTTTAAATACTTTTACAAGTAAACAAAACAAGGACGGAATTGTGAGCCAGACTGGAGCCGGGGGAACTGGAGCTGCGGGTGTAATTGCATCGGCTTACAGATTTATGCCTGACAAAGGAATTTACAATGAAGACGGAACGTATACAACAACAGCGCCAATTGGTGATGACATTGACAACCCGTATGCAACTGCAATGGAAAATATTCTGGAAACAGTTTCTATTGTAAACAGAAACAATTTCTTTGCACAATACAAAATCACAAAAGATTTAGATTTTAAAACGACTTTAGGTTTAACGGATAATAATTCTCAAACAGGAAGATTTATTCCTTCAACTTTAATTGCCGGAAAAAATATCAAAGGAGAAGCTTCTGTAAACAACACTAGATTTTCTTCTTTCTTAACAGAGAATTATTTGACTTTTAAACGTGAGATTATCGAAAGAGGAGTTTTAACAGTTCTTGGAGGTTACTCTTATCAAAAAAACAAAAACGAAAGTTCGTTTGCAGCTTCAAGAGGATTCTTAACAAATACAAATTCATATAGAAATCTTGGTGCGGGAACTGTATTCTTAAAACCCGATTCTAATTTATCTGAAACTGAATTGATCTCTGCTTTCGGAAGGTTGAATTTTGATTACGATGATAAGTACTTACTAACGTTTACTGCCAGACGAGATGGTTCTTCAAGCTTTAGTAAAAACTACAAATACGGTACTTTTCCTTCTGGAGCAATTGGATGGAATATTGGTAAAGAAAATTTCTTAAAAGATAACAAAACGATTTCTAATCTTAAATTGAGAGCGAGTTACGGAGCAACAGGAAATCCATCAATTGGTGCCTACTCTACTTTATCTAGATTCTCAGAAATTTATGATGTGAGCGGTGACGTTATTGTAAATGCGGTTCAATTGACATCTTTGGATAATCCGAATTTGAAATGGGAAACTTCATACCAGCAAGATTACGGAATTGATTTAGGTTTATTTGATAACAGAATCAGCATTACGGCAGATTACTACAAAACGATCACGAAAGATTTATTATTCAACAGACCGCTTCCGGGAGTTTCTGGAATTGCTTCTCAGCTTCAAAATGTTGGAGAATTAGAAAACAAAGGTTGGGAATTAGGTATTAATTCTAAAAACTTTATTGGTCAGGATTTTACATGGAATACAAGCTTTAATATCTCTTCAAACAAAAACAAGGTATTAAAATTAGCTGATAATAAAGATTTATTGATCAACTCAACTCCGGGTCACTTCTTAGCAACAGAATCTCAAATTTTGAGAGTTGGTGAGCCGGTTGGTTCTTTCTTCGGATTCATTTATGATGGTGTTCTTCAACAAGGAGAAACTGCTTTACCGGGGAATTTTGAAACAACTGCAGGTGGTGAAAAATTCAGAGATTACAATGGTGACGGAAAATTAGATTCACAAGATAAAACGATTATCGGAAATCCAAACCCTGATTTCATCTTTGGTTTAAACAATGATTTCACATACAAAAATCTTGATTTGAATATTTTCTTCCAAGGTTCAGAAGGCGGACAAATCCTAAACTATACTTTAATGGAATTAGCATCTGGAAACAACAATGCTACAACAGAAGTTTTAGATGCATGGACCCCAACAAATACAGATACAAATGTTCCTAAAAATGCAGCAAGAACAAAAAGAGTTACGTCTAGATTTGTTTATGATGGAAGTTACATCCGTTTGAAAAACATCTCTTTAGGATATAGTTTAAGTGAGAATGTTGTTTCTAAATTCGGATTAAGCAAAGTTCGTTTTTACATCAGTGCACAAAACCTTTGGACCATTACTGATTATCCGGGAACTGACCCTGAAACGAGTTACTTAAACGACAACAACTCAAGAAGTAATACCAATTTAGGATTGGATTATGGAGGTTATCCAAACGTGAGAACGTTTACAATGGGTCTAAACGTAAAATTCTAACAATAAAAATATCATGAAAAAATATATAGCTTTTCTTTTCTTGGGAACACTTACCTTTTTTGCATGTTCTGATTTAGAAGAACATCCGGTGGGAGTCATTCGTCCAGAAAACTTTTTCAATAATACCGACGATTTACAGGCAGCTGTAAACGGGGCTTTTGCTAACATTGCACATAACAATTATTGGGGACGAGAATTTACAATTGCCTTAATGCTTCGCGACGATATGTCTGACATTGGCGACAGAACTACACAAGCCGCACGTATCGATGTAAACGATATGAGTATGAATGATACAAATGCGCTTGTAGCTAACTTTTGGCCACAGTCGTATGTGATCATTACTGCAGCAAATCAGGCTATTGAAGGTGCTAAAAAAACGCCGGGAGATCCTGCAAAAGTAAACGCAATTGTAGCTCAGGCTTATTTTGCAAGAGCTTTTACTTATTATCATTTAGTACGTCTTTTTGGAGATATTCCGTACATTGATTTTGTAGTAAATGATGTTTCTCAGGTAAACTCTATAAGCAAAACAAAAGAAGCAGATGTTTATCCAAAAATTATTGCCGATTTAGAATTTGCAAAACAATGGCTTGATGACAAACCAAAAGTAAAAGCCGTTCCGGGAAAAGGTACCGCAGCAGGATATTTAGCTTCTGTTTATTTAACTTTGGGTCAATATCAAAAAGCGTATGACGAAGCAAAATATGTTATTACAAACGAAGCAAAATTTGGTTTAGGTCTTGATGCAGATTTTCAGGATTTATTTAACGCTACAAAAGCAGCTTCGTTAAAAGAACCATTATTTACAGTAGATTTTAATAACTTAACATCTGGAAATTACGGTCAGGATTATACTGCGTTTTTTACAGGTTCATTAAAAGATGACAGTTATAGCTACGGACAAGGATTTTCTGTTGCCGTTCCTTCATTAAAAGTATTTAATACTTGGGATCAAAGAGATTACAGAAGAGCAGTAAGTTTTGATACTATTATTAGAAAGAAAACCGGTCCGGGCGGATCATTGCAGGTATTTCCTTCAAGTGATAACGAAAAAGCGCCTCGTCCGCATATTGCAAAATACTATCGTTTTCCTGGGAAAGCGGGTGCAAACGGAAGAACTTCTCAGCACAACTATATTACAATGCGTTATGCCGAAGTTTTATTGACAGCAGCAGAAGCTTTAAACGAAATTAATCCGGGAACTTCAGAAGCCGATGGTTATGTAAACCGAGTTCGTGCAAGAGCAAGAAATAAAGGAGGAAGACAAGTTTCTTTCCCTGCAAATGTAACTCCAGGTTTGTCAAAAGCTGATTTCAAAAAAATGGTTATTGACGAAAGAAGATTAGAACTGGCTTTTGAATATATCAGATGGTATGATATCAAAAGATTGAAAAATGGTCCTGAAGTATTTGGTCCTGCAGGTTTAGAACCGCATGCGAATTTTAATCCTGATAAAGATTATTTATGGCCGTTGCCGGGAACAGAATTGGCTATAAATCCAAATTTAAAACCAAATAATCCTGGTTATTAATTTAGTACAATTATTATGGAACGCGGGTTTGGCGGATTCGCTTTGCGAAAACGCAGATTTTCGCAGATTTTTTTAAGATAAAACTATATTTTAAAATCCGTTTTATCTGCGTCTTCGCGAAAGCGAATCCGTTTCATCCGCGTTCAAAAACTTAGTATAGAAACTAAAAATAAAGATTAATTAGTAGTATGAATAGAGTTAGTTTCATTTTAATCCTTGGGTTTGCATCGCTGGTAACAGCGTGCAAATCTGGGATTAATTCTCAAACAAAAAGCACTGCAGCGGCAAATAATTTACTGGAAACGCGTTACAAAATGTTACTCGATTATCCGGTTGATTCTCTGTCAATGCCTAGAAGCATGAATATCAAAACCAATGAGATTCGCAAAGTCCCTTCAAGAGACTGGACAAGCGGTTTTTTTGCCGGAAATCTTTGGCAGTTATACCGATTGACTGGTGATTCTAAATATAAAGAACAAGCTAAAAAATGGACTCCTTTCAGCAAAAAGGAAAGTGTTAACAGTAATTCGCATGACGTAGGTTTTAAAGTGTTTTGCAGTTTCGGAGAAGCGCTGAAAGTGGAAAACAAGAAAGAGTACGAAGCGGTAATTATTAAAGGCGCCGAAACTTTATGCACAAGGTTTAATCCAAAAGTGGGTTCCATCCGTTCATGGGATTTCAACAAAGAAATTTGGGATTATCCGGTTATCATTGACAATATGATGAATCTGGAATTGCTGTTTGAAGCTTCTAAATTATCAGGAAATCCAAAATATCGCGATGTTGCCATTCAACACGCTAATACGACTTTAAAAAATCAATTTAGAGCAGACAACAGCTGTTATCACGTAATTGATTATAATCCGAATACGGGTGAAGTTAGAAAGAAAACTACTTTACAAGGTTTCAATGACGATTCGGTTTGGGCACGCGGACAAGGCTGGGCAGTTTACGGATTTACAATGTCATACCGATATACAAAAGATCCGGCCTATTTAAAACAAGCTGAAGCCACTGCAAAGTTTTTCATGACGAATAAAAACCTGCCGGAAGACGGAATTCCGTATTGGGACTTAAAAGATCCTAGTATTCCAAATTCGCCGCGAGATGTTTCAGCAGCAATGGTAATGGCATCGGGATTATATGAATTGTACAGTTATACACAAAATAAAAGTTATTTGGCTTTCGCCGATAAACTAATAGCATCGGTTCAAACTGATAAATATATTTTAGATTCTAAAATCAAGGCTCCTTTTCTATTCGATCACAGCACAGGAAACTGGCCAAAACACGACGAAATTGACGAACCAATAATCTACGCCGACTATTATTTTCTGGAAGCGTTACTTAGAAAAAAGTAAGTTAAGGGACTGAGGTGCTAAGATACTGAGGGACTAAGGTTTTTAGCCTCAGCATCTCAGTATCTTAGAACCTCAGTATCTTAGCACCTCAGAACCTAAAAAAAACTTATGAAGAACTCATTATATCAAAACAATACATTTTCAATTTTTGCGCTTTTTGTTTTTTTTCAGATTTGTCTGAGCAGCAGTTTTGCTCAGACAAAGATGAATTTTAACGACAACTGGCTGTATCTTGAAAATCATACTTCAAATCTTACCGAAGCGCAAAAAGCTTCAAACTGGACTTCTATAAATTTACCACATACCTGGAACGCCGAAGATGCAACCGATTTATACCCGGGTTACCGACGTGACGCAAGCTGGTATCAAAAGAAATTAAATATTACGCAAATTGATAAAAATAAAGTGTATTCGCTATACTTTGAAGGTTCAAATATTACCACAAAAGTGTATGTAAACGGAAAAGAAGCCGGCGGACACATTGGCGGTTATATTGGCTTTTCTATAGACATTACCAACTTTATTAAAGAAGGAAACAACGATATTTTTGTTCGTGTAGATAATAGTTACGACATCGAAATTATTCCATCTCAAAAAAGTGATTTCTTTATTTATGGCGGAATCACGCGTGATGTTTGGTTCGTTTCGAAATACAAAAATCATATTGATAATTTAAAGATTACAACGCCTGAAGTTTCGGCTAAAAAAGCTTCGGTACAAATTGTTTCTTCTTTTATAAATGCAGATAATTCAAAAGATTTATCGTTAACGGTAACACTTAAAAATCCGAAAGGAAAAAAAGTGGCAAGTAAAACTATTTCTGTTTCTGATAAAACTTCGACAATCACTTTTGAAAACATCAAAAACCCGGAACTTTGGGATACCGAAAAACCAAATTTATATTCCTTAACGGCTGTTTTATCAGAAAAAAATCAAATTAAAGACAGCGTTTCTGAAAAAGTAGGTTTTAGATGGTTTGAGTTTAAAGATCACGGTCCTTTCTACTTAAACGGAAAACGTTTGTTGATTCGCGGAACACATCGCCACGAAGAACAAGCCGGAGTTGGCGCCGCAATGAGCAACGCACAACATTGGGCCGACATGAAATCGATAAAAGATATGGGTGCAAATTTTGTTCGTTTAGCGCATTATCCGCAAGATCCTGAAATTTATAAAGCTTGTGATGAACTTGGACTTTTAGTTTGGGATGAATTACCTTGGTGCCGCGGTGGAATTGGCGGTGAACTTTGGCAGACAAATACTAAAAACATGCTCAAAGAAATCATCAATCAAAATTACAATCATCCGAGTATTATAATCTGGTCGCTGGGAAATGAAATGAACTGGCTTCCTGATTTTCCTAACGGAGACAATACAGAAAAAACAAATGTCTTTTTAACGGAATTAAACGACATTGCGCACAAACTAGATCCAACCAGAAAAACAGCCATTAGAAAATATTATGAAGGTTCGCATATTGTAGATGTATTCTCCCCTTCTATCTGGTCTGGCTGGTATTCCGGAAGTTACAAAAGCTACCAAAAAGCAATTGATGTTTACAAAAAAGAATACAAACATTTCATCCACGCCGAATATGGCGGAGACAGCCACGTAGGCCGTCACAGCGAAAACCCTGTAACAGGCGAAAATGTTATAAAAGCCGAAGGCTGGGAAGAAGCAATTGTACAGACTAAAGTTGCGAATATTGCCCAAATTGGCGATTGGAGCGAAAATTATATCGTTGATTTATTTGACTGGCACTTGCATATATCCGAGAATGACCCAAATTTTGTGGGAAATGTACAATGGGCATTTAAGGATTTTGCAACGCCTTTACGTCCGGAAGATGATATTCCGTATATGAACCAAAAAGGTTTGGTGGACCGAAACGGAAATCCGAAGGACGCGTATTATGTTTTTAAAAGTTATTGGGGTGCAGCACCTTTCGCTTACATAGAATCGCATACCTGGACAGAACGTCAAGGTCCTGAAAATACACCAAGAACTATAAATGTTTTTAGTAATTGCGAGAAAGTTACCTTATTTCATGACGGAAAATCTCTTGGTGAAAAGCAAAGAAATCTTGCTCTATATCCTGCAAATGGCCTAACTTGGGATGTCAACTTTAAAAAAGGAGAAAATGTTTTAGTGGCTATTGGTAAAAATAAAGACGGTAAAACGGTTTCTGATACGATTAAGGTTAATTATCGTTTCAATAAAAATGATACAGCTTCGTCTTTACAATTGTCTTCAGAGAAACTAAAAAATGGTAATTATCTGGTTACGGCAATTGCAATTGATAATAACAATTTACGCTGCTTAGATTATGAAGAAAGTGTTTATTTCCAATGTCTGAAAGGTGGAAAAACTTTGAAGAATCAAGGAACACCAACTGGAAGTGAATCGATAAAAATGGCAAACGGAAAAGCATCTATCGAAGTTATTCCTGATGGTTCTAATGAGCCTATTGAAATGACGGCTTTAAATCAGAGTTTTAAAGGAGAATATTTGAAGATTCCTGTTCAATAAGATTTTTAGCCGCTAAGGCGCAAAGACACAAAGTTTTTTCTGCCACAGATTAAAAGGATTAAAAAGATTTTGTTTAACGCAGATTTTGCAGACTGAGCAGATTTTTTAGATATAGTTTTGTCATTTCGAGGAACGAGAAATCGCACGCGGGAATCGATAAAGATTGGCGGCATTCTGTACGGAGTTTCGAGTGCGATTTCTCCTTTCAGTCGAAATGACAAAATGAATTAAAAACATCAATTAAACTAAAAACTTATGAAAAATACCTCTTTTTATAGTATCGTTTTAGTATTGACAAGTTTTGCTGGCAATGCACAAATAGTAACATTAAATGCCGATGGTCCTGACGGAATTGGCACTTATGAACTAATTACAAACGCATTAGCTCCAGGAACGGCAAACGGGGCTATTGAAGCTCCAGATGCAATTCATCCCGGTTTTGGCCGTCATATTTCCGAGGTTTTTGATACGGAACTGAACAAAAATGTTTTTGAGTTTTATTCTCATGTGAGTAATACACCTCCGGATAATGAACCTGTAGCGGGAAAAACGGACAGACAGCGTGTTGAGATTAAATCATACAACCCTTCTCCAGATAACTTAAAAGGAATTATTGGCGAAACAGTACAGTATAAATGGCGCTTTAAAGTGCCGGCAGGATTTAAACCTACTACAAGTTTTACACACATACATCAGGTAAAAGCGGTAGATGGCGACGATGATGATCCTCTTTTTACTTTGACGCTGAGAAAATTATCTAATGGAGGAACGCGATTGGAATTAATTTATGATAAAGATGCTGCTGCGTCAACCATAAAATACCAAAATCTAAACATGTCTTTGTTTGAAGGCATTTGGGTCGAAGCTGTAGAAACCATAAAAGTCGGATTGCAGGGAACCTTTTCCATCATAATAAAAAAAGTAAGTGACGGAACTGTTTTAATGGATTACAGTAATGCTAATATCCAAACTATTCGTCCTGCTTATACATCGGCAGCTGGTGTTACCTATGCAGCAAATTCTTTTATTCGACCTAAATGGGGAATTTATCGCAGTCTTGCTGACATTGCGAATATGAGAGACGAAGCTATGCGTTTTTCTGATTTTAGTATAGAAGAATTGACTACTTTATCTTCAAAAGAGCATGTGGCAGAAAATGCGTCTGTACAATTTCCGAATCCTGTTGGAGATAAACTACAGCTGTCAGAAGTTATCTTAAATCAATATACAGGATTAAGAATTTACGACAGCAGCGGAAAACAAGTTATTACCCACGATAACCTATCTGAAAATGTTAATGTATCGTCTTTAAAATCGGGGCTTTATATTATCAAATTCAAAAAAGAGAATACCTTTTCGAAAGGTATAAAAATGATTAAAAAATAAATATTGCAAAATGAAAAAACTAATTACCCTTTTACTGCTGACTTCAGCCTTTATTGGACAATCACAAGGTTTAATTTCAAACGTTCCAAACCGAAATACAACCTCTTTAAACGGCGTTTGGAATTATATTGTTGATCCGTATCAAACAGGCTTTTACAGTTTTCACCTTGATCAATATGACAAACAGGAAAAACCGGCAAAAGGTGCATTTTTCAGTAATTATCATGCACAAAACAAACAGGAATTAGTAGAATATGATTTTGATAAATCGCCAACAATAAATATTCCGGGCGATTGGAATTCGCAGGTTACGGAACTAAAATATTACGAAGGAAATGTTTGGTTCAAAAAATCTTTCGATTACAATTTGGCTGCTAACAAACGTCTTTTCGTTTATTTGGGAGCCATCAATTACAAAGCCGATGTTTATTTAAACGGAAAAAAACTGGGAACTCACGAAGGCGGTTTCACTCCGTTTAATTATGAAATTACTGCGATTGTACAACCAAAAGACAATTATTTGGTTATTAAAGTAGATAATACGCGTCATAAAGAAGACGTTCCAACAGTTAATACGGATTGGTGGAATTATGGCGGAATTACACGCGATGTGACTTTAATTGAAGAAGAATCTGCATTTATTGAAGATTACACGATTCAATTGAAAAAGAATAATGCCAATGTTATTTCTGGTTTTATCAAAATCAATAATTTAAATCCGGCACAAAATCAGGCTTCGATTTCTATTCCGGAATTAAAGATTAACTACAAAGGAAAAATTGGTGCTGACGGAATTTTAACTTTTGAAATCCCTGCTAAAAAGATTTCATATTGGTCACCGGAAAATCCAAAATTATACGATGTTACAATCGATTTTAACGGAAAAAAATTAAATGATAAAATTGGTTTTAGAACTATTGAAACACAAGAAGATAAAATTTTATTGAATGGAAAACAGGTCTTTTTAAGAGGAATTTCGATTCACGAAGAAAATGCAAAAGGCGGACGTGCGAATTCTCAGGAAGATGCTTTACGTTTATTAAACTGGGCAAAAGAATTAGGCTGTAATTATGTTCGTTTAGCGCATTATCCGCATAACGAAAACATTATTAGAGAGGCTGATAAAATGGGATTAATGGTTTGGGAAGAAATTCCGGTTTACTGGACAGTTGAATTCACCAATAAAAATACGTATCAAAATGCACAGGATCAATTAACCGCTGCCATTACAAGAGATAAAAACAGAGCGAGTATTGTAATTTGGTCTATGGCAAATGAAACTCCGATTTCTGACGCCAGAAATACTTTTATCACGAATTTAGTAACGCATACCAAATCTCTGGATAATACAAGATTAATCAGTGCGGCTTTATTAACGCGTAACGGAAAAATTGACGATGAAATTGGTAAATCGCTTGATATTATTGCTTTTAACCAATATTTAGGCTGGTACGGCGGTAACTTAGAAAATGCTGAAAAAACATTCTGGACTACGCCATACAACAAACCAGTTTTTGTTTCGGAATTTGGAGGAGATGCAAAAGCAGGCTTTCACGGAGATAAAACCGAACGCTGGACAGAAGAATATCAGGAATATTTATACATTCAGAATTTGAAAATGATTGAAAAAATCCCTCATTTAAGCGGATTAAGTCCGTGGATTTTGGTTGATTTTAGATCTCCAAAACGATTACTTCCGGGTATTCAGGACGGTTACAATCGTAAAGGTTTAATTTCAAATGACGGTGAAAAGAAGAAGGCTTTTTACATTATGCAGAATTGGTACGATAAAAAGAAAAAAGAAGAAAAGTAAATTAAGAACCATTACCAATTCATTAACAAAAAACAAACTGTATTTATATGATTTTTCTTCATTATTAACTTACTTTGTAGTTATTCTAAAAATTGTAACCTTATGAAAAAATTTTATTTAATGGCAGTTACTTTATTTGCTGCCTTTACAGTTCAAGCTCAAGATGTAGTAAAATTTGCTCCGCTTGATGCAAGTCCGGTTGATATTTCTTATTTCCCAAACAAAGCTGTTAAATTCAAAAAAACAGACAATCCTAGTCCGCTTGTAAAAGTTATCTACGCAAGACCTTCTGTAAAAGGAAGAACTATTTTTGGAGATATCGTTAAGTTTGGAGAAGTTTGGAGAGTTGGTGCGAATGAAAATACAGAAATCAAATTTTACAAAGCAGTAACAATTGGCGGAAAAAATATTCCAGCAGGAACTTACAGTTTATTTGCAATTCCTGAAAAAGATAAATGGACTATCATTATCAATAAAGAAATTGATTTATGGGGTGCTTATGCTTATGATGAAAGTAAGGATGTTGTAAGAGTTTCTGTTCCTGTAAAACCAGTAAATGAAGTAATCGAAGCTTTATCAATTGCTTTTACATCCCAGGGTTCTGTAGCTAATTTGGTTATTGGATGGGATAAAACAACTGCTGAATTGCCTATTACGGTTAAGTAATTGTTTACGATTATAAACTATATACAAAGAGACACTAATTTAAATTAAGTGTCTCTTTTTTTTGCTTTTATAAGAGTCAATTATACCATAACTAACTATTAATTAACTAACCATAAACCAAAAAGAATGAAAAAAACCACTTTACTTTTATTTTTTTTATTATCCGTTTTCTACGGCTATTCTCAGCAAAAATTTAAAATTACATACGAACAATTAAAAGAGTATGAAGGTATTTATGAATATGAAAATAATACCACACTGCAAATTGCCGCATCCCCAAAAGATACTATTTTATATGCCGTCATCAATGAAAGTAAGTATTCATTAAGACCTCAGGAGAAAGACATTTTCCTGAATATGTCAAAAGAAAAAGTAACCTTTATCAGAAATAATACTGCTTCGATTACGGGTTATACTTCTGATGGAAAAACCTTCAAATTAATTAGTAAAAAAGTCGTTTTCCCGAAAGAAATGTGGTATCCAAGACTTAATACTTCTAAAGATTATAAATATGTATATCAGCAGCCTAAAAAAGATCTTGATGGTTTAGTAACCGGAAATATTGATCAGTCTGGTCTGGACAAAGCATTATTAAACGAAATGATGCAAAAAATTGTTAACGGAACTTATCCTAACGTTCACAGCGTTTTGATTATTAAAGATGGAAAACTGGTTTTTGAAGAATACTTTTATGAGTACAACAAAACCAAACTTCATGAAATTCGTTCGGCTACCAAAAGCTTTGTCTCGGCACTTACAGGAATTGCTATAGATAAGGGATTTATTAAAAGTAAAAATGAAACGGTACTTTCTTATTTTCCTGATTATACGTTTAAAAACCTTACTTCTGATAAAAGGCAGATTACGATTGAAAATCTTTTAACCAATCAAAGCGGACTTGATTGTGATGTGAGCAATCCAAAATCAGTTGGGAATGAAACTACCATGAATTATTCTGATGACTGGATACAATTTACCTTAGATCTTCCGATGATAGATGTACCGGGCGGCAATGGAATGTATTGTTCGGGAAATCCTATAACATTGGGTAAAATTATTGAAAGAGCAACAAAAATGCCTTTACCTGAATTTGCGAAACAGACTCTTTTTAAAGATTTAGGTATTAAAAATTTTAAATGGAATTTTAAACCCGATGCATCAAGTGCCGAAACTTTCTGTCAGGTTTATTTGAATTCAAGAGATATGGCAAAATTAGGAATGCTATATCTTAATAAAGGGGTTTGGAACGGGAAACAAGTAATCTCTAAAGACTGGGTTCAGGAATCATTAACAAAACATTCTGTTGTGCAAGGTGTGAATTATGGTTATTTATGGTGGTTAAAATACCTGAATGTTGATGGTGTTCGATATGATGGAAAAGCTGCCCAAGGTAACGGCGGCCAGAAAATTTATATTTGGGAAGATCAAAATATGATAACCGTTATTACTGGCGGAAATTATAACTCACAATCACCAAGCGATGAATTGATTCAAAAGTATATCCTGCCATCTTTCAATAAGAAAAAGTAAGGAATGATTAGTTATTAATGGTTAATTGTAAATGGTAAATTACCAACTAAAATTTACAATTAACCATTAATACTAATAATTAAGCAATTATTTTATCCAGCGTAATTGGTAAATCTCTAACACGTTTTCCAGTTGCGTTAAAAACAGCATTTGCAATTGCAGGTGCCATTCCAACCAAAGCCGTTTCTCCAAGACCTTTCGTTCCCATTGGATTACTGATTGGATCTTTTTTATTAACGAAGAAAACTTCCTGTTTTTCAATATCGGCATTTACGGGAACATGATAATCGGCAAAATTATTGTTGATTGGACGACCGAAACGATGATCGATTTCCAATGCTTCCATTAATCCCATTCCGATACCTCCTACTGCACCTCCATACATTTGTCCAGCCGATGTTTTTTGGTTGATAACCGTTCCAATATCAGCACAAGAAACAACATGCGCCAATCGTATTTTACCCAAATTCGGATTCACTAATACTTTTACAAAGTGAACTGAAAATGAATAAATCGAATATTTCTTAGCTTCATCCGTTCCTTTTGATTGATTTTCAACTTCTAATCCATCTAATTTATTTGCACTAAGCAAAGAAGTTAAAGCAACTGATTTCGCGTTATCTTTTGTTGAAGAAACGATTCCATTTGCAAAAGTCAAATCAGTAATTGGAGTTCCTTTTAAAGCTGGGTTTTCAGTCGCTAATCCCAACACTTTACTTACCAATAAATTACAGGCATCATGAACCGCAGAACCAACAGATGAAGTCGTTGCCGATCCTCCTTGCGTTGGACCTTTTGGCAGTCCGCTTTTTCCCATTTCAATGATTACATTCTCTGCAGGTAAACCTGTTATTTCAGCACCAATTGCCGTCATCATGGTTGCCGTTCCCGGTCCCATATCATTGACGCTGCACTGAAGCACTAAATTTCCATCGGGTAAAAATTTTGCTTTTACCGAAGTTGGGCTTCTATAACAACCGAAAGTTCCGGTTCCCATTCCGTAACCTACAAGCCACTCGCCTTCTTTTACAGAACCCGGTTCATTTTTACGGTTTTTCCAGCCAATGCGTTCCATTCCGCCTTCGTAACATTCTAAAAGATATTTACTGCTCCAAGGTTTATTTTGTTCCAAATCTTTCTCAGCATAATTAAGCTTTCGAAATTCAATTGGATCTAAGTTTAATTTATAAGCCAGTTCGTCCATTGCACATTCTAATGCAAAAGAGCCTGTTGCCTCGCCCGGTCCTCGCATCCAGATTGGCGTACAAGTGTCTAACGGAACAATTCTATAACGTGTTGAAACATTTTCACAATCATAAATAAATCGGGACATGTTTACAGTTCCTTCCATGAAATCTTCATAACTGGAAGTCATCGCAACAGCTTCATGAGTTAAACCAGTTAGTTTTCCTGCTTTTGTTGCGCCTAAACCCATTTTCTGAATGGTATAAGGTCTGAAACCAACATTCGTAAACATTTGCTCGCGGTGCAAAACTAATTTTACAGGGCGATTTAATTTCTTTGCCCCAATTAATGCAGCGATTTCATATGGCCAGGTATGTAATCCCATTCCAAATGCGCCTCCAAGATATTCAGAGTGTACTTCTACATCTTCTGCAGGTACATCAAAAACTCCGGCAACACTTCGACGTGTACCTTCAACACCTTGACTTTTAGTATATAAAATTGGTTTGTTTCCGTCCCATTTTGCGATAATATTCGCCAGTTCCATCGGGTTATGAACTTCAGTTGGAATTGTATAATCAGCTTCTAAAATTACTTCTGCATTTTTATAACCGTCATGAACTCCTCTGTGGTAATCATTCCCTTTATCTGTTTCAACTTTTTTCTCTTTATCTGCCGCTTTTTGAAGTTCGGTTGAATGTTCTTCTTTTAAATAATCGGCCTTAATTAAACTCGCTGCATATTGCATACGCTCAAAAGTATCAGCAATTACCAACGCAATTGGCTGATCATAATACAAAACCGAATCATCTTTGAAAATCTGCAGCGGCTGTCCAAAATTATGTTTGTCTTTTGCTTTTTGATATCCGGCAGGTTTGTCTACGTTTAAATGCGTAATGACAGCCAGAACTCCCGGCGCCCATTCTGCTTTTTTAGTATCGATAGTTTTGATTCTTCCCTTTGCAATTGTACTTCCAACCAAACAGGCATACACTACTCCGGGCGTTATATATTCGGCAGAATAAGTTGCTGATCCCGTTACTTTAGCAAATCCGTCAACTCTATTAATATTACTTGTCTTGCTCATAATTCTAATTATTTTGATGCTGCTATTGTAAGTGCTTCTGTTATTGCGTTTGGACCAAGCGTTAATTTAAAGTCATTGCCGCCGTATGCTTTCGCACCTTTCATTGACAAATCTGCCGCTTTTCTAAATATCTCTTCCGAAACTGTTTTTCCTTTCAGGAATTCTTCAGCTTCAGTTAATCTCCAGGGTTTATGTGCTACACCGCCCATCGCCAGTCGAACATCATTTATTACATTATTTTTTAAATCTAAAGCCGCAGCAACAGAAACTAATGCAAAAGCATAACTGGTTCTGTCACGAACTTTTAAATAATGTACATTTTTGGTGAAATTATTATCCGGAATTTCAACCGAAGTTATCAATTCTTTATTTTCTAAAGTATTGTCTTTCTCAGGAGTATTTCCCGGCAGACGATGAAAATCTGTAAATTTTATTTGTCGTTTTCCTTTTGGTCCTTCAACTAAAACAGTTGCATCTAATGCTGCTAATGCGACACACATATCACTTGGATGAACAGCAATACAACTGTCTGAAGCTCCAAAAATAGCGTGCATTCTGTTAGAACCTCCAATGGCACCGCATCCACTTTTTGGAGTTCTTTTATTGCATGGCATATCGGTATTGTAGAAATATGAACAACGTGTTTTTTGCAGCATATTACCACCAATCGTTGCCATGTGCCTAATTTGCTGAGATGCTCCGGCCGCTAATGCCAAAGCTAACAAAGGATGTTTTTCTTTTATTGATGCATCTTCGGCGACTTGGCTGTTTTTAGCCAATGCTCCTATTGAAACTTTTCCTGTTAGAAATTCTATTTTCTTTAAATCTAATCCTGTAATGTCAACCAGTTTGTCTGGAGCTACCACATTCTTTTTCATTAAATCTACCAAATTTGTTCCGCCGGCAATAAACATAGCTTCTTTTTCTTTGCTGATGTTCGATACTGCTGAACTCGAAGATAACGCTTTAATTATTTGAAAATTTTTCATAATTCCTTCCCTCCTTCCTTCACTTCTGTTATCGCATCAACAATATTATGATAAGCACCGCATCTACAGATGTTTCCGCTCATATATTCTCTAATTTCTTCGCGGCTGTTGGCATGACCTTCTTTGATACACGCAATTCCCGACATTATTTGTCCCGGCGTGCAATAACCGCATTGAAAGCCGTCATGCTTGATAAAAGCTTCCTGCATTGGGTGCAGTTTTTTTCCTTTTGAAAGTCCTTCAATTGTCGTAACCTGAGCGTTTTGCTGCATGGTTGCCAAAGTTAAACAGGACAAAATTCGTGTTCCGTTTACGTGAACTGTACACGCGCCGCATTGTCCGTGGTCACAGCCTTTTTTTGTTCCGGTCAGCAATAATTGTTCTCTTAATAAATCAAGTAAAGTAGTTCTTGGCTCGATATTAAGATTGTGTTTTTTGCCATTTACTTCGATAGAAAGCGGTACTGTTTCTAAATACTCCGCTATTTTTTCATCCCACTTATTCTCTGAAGCCATAACCAGCGAAGGCGGCGCCAGAGCAAGGGCGGTAAAAAGTCCTGATTTTTTTATAAAGTCACGACGGGAATTTGAATCATTCTCTGTTACTTTATCTGGATTTGTTTTTTTAGAAGCCATTCCATCTCTCTTTTAAATTAGCAAAAACTCTTGGGTATTCTAACAAATTTAACAATCTTAATCCACAAAAAGTTACGAAATTCAAACATTAGGCTTATTTAGAATAATTACAATTTCTGTGTGGGTTTTAACGCAAAGAACGCTAAGGTTTTTTATCTCACATTGTGGTAAATGAAGGCAAAGTTCGTAAAGCTGGAATTGATATTCTGTGGGTGTTTTTTTAACGCAAAGCGCGCAAAGGTTTTTTTTTATCTCACTTTATGTTAAGCGAAGGCAAAAGTTCGCAAAGCTGGATTTCGGTGTGTTTTTCTTTTAACGCAAAGCACGCTAAGATTTTTTATCTCACTTTATGTTAAGCGAAGGCAAAGTTCGCAAAGCTGGGATTAATAAAGCTTTGCGAACTTTGCAATTATCTAGATAATTAACTTAAAAAAACCTTTGCGCTCTTTGCGATAAAAACCTTTGCGCACTTTGCGTTAAAAAAAAACAGACACAGAAACAGATTTATTATTTACATTGAAAATTGTATTTTTACAAGATTAAGCTTTTAATTATGCCGCATCAACAAAATATTTACCTCGATAATAATGCCACAACTCGTGTTGATGAACGCGTTTTAAAAGCTATGCTTCCTTATTTTACTGATTTTTATGCCAATTCTACAAGTCAGCATATTGCAGGATTATCGGTAAACGAAGCTGTTGAAAATGCTGCATGGCAAACCGCTGATTTGATTAATGCCGATGTTGATGAAATTGTTTTTACATCGGGTGCTACAGAAGCGATAAATCTGGCTATAAAAGGTCTGGCTGATCAGGATCGAAAACATATTGTAACTGTTGCTACAGAACACAAAGCGATTCTAGAAACTTGTCGTTTTATGGAAAGTATTGGGTTTGAAGTCAGCTACTTACCTGTTAATCGTGAGGGGGTTTTAGATCTTAATCTTTTAAATGAAATTACTACAGATAAAACACTGGTTTTCATAGGAATGCTTTCTAATAATGAAACGGGTGTCATACAAAATGTCAGCGAAATTTCTGCGATTCTTAAAAGTAAAAATGTACTTTTTTTGTGTGATGCAACTCAGGCAGTCGGAAGAATTCATATTGATGTAAAAACTCTTGGAATTGATATTTTGACATTGTCTGCACATAAATTTTATGGTCCAAAAGGTGTTGGTGCTTTGTATATTTCGGCGAAAGCCAAACTAAAATTACTCCCTCAGATTACAGGCGGCGGTCAGCAGCGAAAATTACGCAGCGGAACCCTCAATGTACCTGGAATTATTGGTTTAGGTAAAGCTGCAGAAATTGCTGTAAATGAATTAGAAACAGATAAAAACAGGATAGAAATATTACGTAATGAACTAGAAAAGGGTTTATTGCATTTTGAAGGTTCTTTTGTAAATGGGAATATTCATAACCGAGTTTATAATACTTCGAATATTTGTTTTCCGGGTGTCAATTCGGAAAAACTTATTATGGCCTTGGGGAATATTTCGGTTTCGAATGGGGCTTCTTGTTCGGCTGTTACATCTGAGCCTTCGCATGTTTTAAAAGCAATGGGATTATCTGATGAAGAGGCTTTAAGTTCTATCAGGTTTAGTTTGGGAAGATTTACTAATTCGGAAGAAATTGATATTGCTGTTGAGAGGGTTTTAAACTTGGCTCGACAATTGGTTTTGCCACTAAGGCACTAAGACATAAAGTTTTTTTGTTTGCTTTGAGAAATAATCTCGCAAAGTCGCAGAGACGCAAAGTTTTTTATTAGTTGCCTCCAGTTTTAACTGGAGGAGGAAATAGATTAAGGTTTAAAAGGCTTTAGCCAAACTTGGGTTAGTTTGGCTAAAGCCTTTTCTATTCTTGCTTAGAACCTCCAGCTAAAGCTGGAGGCAATTTAAATTAAATCTTAAAAACTTTGCGGCTACGCGACTTTGCGAGATTAAAACATATAGTAAACTACTAAGAAATTAACTTGTTATAATCTTCCTCTGTATCAATATCGATATTCCCTTTTTCAAAAGGAACTGAAACCGTATCTTCTGAATATTTTTTAATGATTTTCTTTGCTCCTTCCTGCCCACTCAATTCAAGCAATTCATTGAAATATTTTTTATGGAATAAAACCGGAGTTCCTAAGGTTTCAGAATAAGCCGAAGCAATAATTCCTTTTTCGGTTTTATAATATTCGAAAATTAAATTTTCAAAAATTAAATTGGTGACAAAAGGCTGATCGCAAACAGCAAAAATACATTCTTCGCAGTCGGGATTTAGCAACAATAATTCATTTAATCCTTTTACAATTGAAGATGACATTCCGTTTTCCCATTCGGGATTAAAACAAATATTTATTTCTGTTGTATTAAGTTCTTTTTCAACTTCATTATGATTGGCACCCGTTACTACTATTACAAATGAATTGGGCACTTTTAGAGCTTCAGAAATCGTGTTTTTTAAAAGTGTTGAGTTTTTATATTCTAATAATTGTTTTGGTCTTCCTAATCTTGAGGAATTACCTGCAGCTAAAATTATAATAGCGGTTTTATTTTGAAATTGATCTTTCATAATGAATTTCGTCATGAATTTTACCTGCTTTATATTTTAAAGAAGTTCCAGTTTTTCCAGCCGAAAAAGCTTTAATTTCAGATACAATCGAAAGCGCAATTTCTTCGGATGTTTCTGCTCCAATATCTAATCCAACCGGACTGTAAATACGTTCTAATTGTTCTTCGCTTACATTAATTCCTTCATTTTGAAGATCATCCATCATTCGGTTTAATTTTGTTTTTGGACCAAGAATTCCAATGTATTGACAGTCTGTTTTTAAAAGTAATTTTAAAACTGCCAGATCGTATTTGTAATTGTGCGTCATCAAAACAAAATACGTTTGATTATCAATGGTGATATTTTCCAGAAATTCTTCTGGTTTTACTGCATTTACTTTGTCTGCTTTAGGGAAACGTTTTTCTATTGCATGTGTCGCGCGTCCGTCGCCAACCGTAATTTTCCAACCTAAAATGGATGCTATTTTAACCAAAGGCTGAACATCGTTTCCCGCTCCGGCAATTACAAGTGAAATTGGCGGATTTATATATTCGATTAAAGCTTCGTTTTCGTTTTCAGTTTGAAGTTTTTTTACAATTGATGCCTTGGTTTTCAAAACTTCATTTACATCTGAAATTAAATTTAGAACCTCATCATTATGGGACAAAATTTGATTTTCCTTTCTGTAAAAAAGTATCGTTCCTTGTTGAATGGCATTTCTTTTTAAAGAAAAAAAAGTCACAACAACGGCTTCTTTTCTTTCTAATTCTAACTGCTGTAAAAGTTGTATGGGATTTTTTGATGCTTCTTCATCAATATATTCAAACAGAATATGAACAATTCCGTTGCAGCCAAGCTGTAAACCTACTTCAATATCGTCTTCATTATTCGTATTATAAGTAATAAGTTTATTTTGTTTTTGATGAATGGACAGCAATGCTTTTCGTAATGCATCACCTTCAAGGCAGCCGCCGCTTATGGCGCCTGTTAGTTCTCCATCTTCTGTAACAAGCATGCGTGCTCCGGGCTGGCGATACGATGATCCTTCAACTTTAACGACTGTTGCCAGAGCTGTTTTTTTCCCTGCCGATTTTGCTTCTGTGTATGCTTTAAGAATTTCGCTGATTTCTTTCATAAAAATAAATGTCCATCAACAGAAATTGGTATTGATGTTCTTTCATCCTCTAAAAATAAAAAATATTATAAACTTAAAGGCAGTAAAGCGATTTAAGTTTATAATATTCTGAATTAAAAATCGGCTTGATTTATTTTTTTAGATCTAAAGAATAGTTCAATTTTGATTTTATTATTTTTCGCTCGCGATCCAGCATATAGATTTTTTTGGTGTCTGAACTTAAATAACCATAATACGATTGCTTTTCGACAGGTTTATCCCAATTCAAAACGAAAATGGTTCCATCGGGATCGTTTTCTAAACCTCGTTCTGTATTAAAGTTTCCTTTTTCAACAAACTCTTTTTCAGGCGATTTTCCTTTGTAAATACTTGATAGTTCAAATTTTTGTCCTTCCATTGTTCCGTTTCCCTGATAAATTTTAAGAACGGTTTGAATGCCGCTGCAATCTGCACAAGGCAGTACTCCTTCATAAACCAAAACATTTTCGACTGTACTTTTTTCAACTTTTACAGCTGTTGAATCTGTTGCTGCAGTATTTGTTTTTTCTTCATTTTTCTTGCTGTTACAAGACAAAAATTGAACTGCAGTGATTAGCAAAATCAATACATTTTTCATATTGTGTAATTTTAATATTATTTCAAATTTACAGAATTTTATTACACTTAAATGCTAATTTATTAGATTTTAAAATCTCCAGATTATGCTTAACAAATTGTAAACAATTATTTTTTCTTGCAATATCATTTGTATTATGAAGTTTTGTATTTTTATCAATAGCAAAATATTTTAGTTAACTTAAATAAAAGAACTACATGGGAAAATTTGTAATTACTAAAAGAACCAATGGTGAATTTCAATTCAATTTAAAAGCTGGTAACGGCCAGACCATTTTGACCAGCGAAGGTTATTCGACAAAAGCAGCGGCCTTAAACGGAATTGAATCTGTTAAAACAAACTCTCAGGACGATAATCGTTATGACAGAAAAGAATCTAGTAATGGCAAACCTTATTTTAATTTAAAAGCCAGCAACGGACAAAATATTGGGGCAAGTGAAATGTACGAAAGTGTTTCGGCCAGAGAAAACGGAATCGAGTCGGTAAAAAAGAATGCTCCTGATGCAGATACAGATGATCAGACTGCATAATTAACTGCAAAAAGATATCAAAAAAACGAGGCTCTTAAGCCTCGTTTTTAGTTTATATGTGACCAAACTTCATTTTATATCGGTTTAGTTCTTCTTCTGTTTTATTTAAAAGTTTTTCGAGAAGTTTTATTTTATCTTCATAAAGTTCTTTTAATGCTTCGTCGTTGTTTGAATTAATTAATATGCTTCCGTTGTTACTATTTCCTTTTACAGTATTATAGTTGTTGAAATATCTTTGACTGTCAAAACTTATAATATCTTCTACACTTACTTCTAAAATCCGTGCTATTTCTACTAATTTCACATAGGATAATATTGTTCTTCCTTTTTCTATTTTACTATAACCTGCCTGAGTGACACCAAGTTGATCTGCCATATATTCCTGAGTGTAATTTTTTAACTCTCTAATGCTTTTTATTTTGTTTTTTATTGAAGTTGCCATAAGTTTGATTTGGAGGGAGGGCGTTTGTAACTTAAACAGCCGCAACTGAACTTAGGGGGGTATTGCAGCTTTATTTTGGGGTAATTACAAATGCTGTTTCTGTAGGTCGGTGAAACAGGATTTGCTTATTTTTTTCTAATTATAATTATGAAACCATATACGAGAGCAATAACTATAAAAGCCAGATCGTAACTGGAAATCTCAGTTAATAGTTGGTTCATTGTTATATTTAGTTGGTTGTTTTTAAAATCCGTTCAAATTCAAAATTCAAATACTGATCTATTTGTTTTCCAATTGCCGGACGGTCTAAAGCGTCTATTTTTACTTTAGTTTCTTTTTTGTAGATGTCTTTTACAATCACAAAATAGTCAAATTCTGCCTTGTTATTAAACCGCAGAATAATGAGAAAAGAATAGCACAATAGCGTTGGAATTAAGTAATATAGCTCCATTACATTGGTGAAAATCATGCAGTAATAGGCTAAAACAGTTACGGCAGTAAAAGCGCCGTTTTCAAAAAGATAGGTTTTCTTTTTTTTGAGCAGTCCAAGTTCTACAATTTCATTAAAATTGTACTGCCATTGTTTTGATCCGTACTGAAATTGTACCTGATCATTAGTGAGGAAAATGAACATAATGATAAATAATTAAATCTCTTTAAAGAAAACCTGGTGAGAAAGTTTTCTAAAAAATTGTTTTCGGCTTAAATACATTTGAAAATACTGCAGTGGTAAACAGCACATCATTTCGCAATATTACGCATAATCAGCTTTTTTTTCTTACAAGTCAGCTTATAGAATATAACCAGAGGTTGTAATTAAATCTAATTATAAATTTTACCTTATGATTTAAAAATTCAATATGGCGTTTTACTTATATAAGTAATCCACAAAAAAAGCCACTCCTTTGTGAGGAATGGCTTTTAGAAAGGATAAAGTTACAAAATTTATTTTAAACCGTCGACTCCGGTATGAGTTGGGATTACTTCTTTTATAGTTCCGTCTGAATTAAACTCTAATTTATCAATGCAGACTTCGCGATGAAATCCTCCAGCATCTCCCATTTTAATTCCGGTTGGATAAGAAAATCTATGGTAAACAAGATACCATTCATCTTTATTTGGAATTTGCAAAACGGAATTATGCCCGGTTGCGTGAATTCCAACTTCTGGTTTTCCCTGAATCACAATATTATTTTTTGGGATTTCGATTGGCCCTAAAGGTGATTTTGAGGTTCCGTACCTCACTTTATAATTCGGACTTCTGGTATCGTCTTCGCTCCACAGGAAATAATACGTTCCTTTTCTGTAAATTATATAAGTTCCTTCGCGAAAGGTTTCATCAACTGTAATTACTTTCGTTGTTTCCTCTTTTATCGAAATCATATCGGCATTTAATTCGGCGACAGCCATATATCCATTTCCCCAGTACAAATAACTTTTGCCAGTTTTAGGATCTGTAAATATATCGGGATCAATTTCCTGACCGCCTTTTACACCTTCGGGTCTTGTGCTTATTAATGCTTTTCCGCTGTCTTTAAAAGGCCCCTCAGGATTATCTGAAACTGCCACGCCTATTTTTTGCGCTGCTGTGAAATAATAGAAGTACTGGTATTTGCCTTTTATCTTTTTCTCTACAATACACGGCGCCCACGCATTGCGGTTAGCCCAGCTTACATCTTTTCTTAAATCAAGAATAATTCCTTCGTCTTTCCAGTCTTTTAAATTATCTGAAGAAAAAGTCTTGAAGTAATTTCCAGACCAGCCGTCAAAACCGTCGCTTGTTGGATAGATATAATATTTTTTTGTTTTGTTGGAATATAGAATTTCAGGATCAGCATAATAACCTTCTAAAACTGGGTTATTGTTTACTTTTGGATATTTTGCAGGCATTCCCCATTTGTCTGTGATTCTTTTTAATTCAGAGCGGGTAATGGGTAAAATCGTTCCGTGACGCGGATTAAAATCCATTGAAATATCATTATCAATTACTGTAAAGTTTTCTAAATCTTTGGTTTTAGTAAACTGATATTTTCCTTTTGTATAAACATCATACATTAGGATATATTCGTCTGAATTGTTTAGTTTGAAAACGCTTGAACCTTCAACGCCGTCTTTTGTCTGCTGTAAATAATTATCATTTTCTGTCCATTTTCCCGAAGTTAAATCGGTTGTTGTGGCCACTTTTATTCCTGCCGTTTCCGTTTCTGTTTTATAGAAAAGATGATAAACGCCGTCTTTTTCAATTATATCGCCATCAATACAGGCTCTTTCAGATTTTGGTACAAACAATAATTTTGGCGCGCTTTCCAGAGCTGTGAAATCTTTATTCGCGTAAGCGTAATAAATTTTATCCGGACCTCCTGCATATTGCAGACTGAAATAGATTAAATATTTTCCGGCTTTGGCGTCATAAATAGTCTGCGGTGCCCAAACTCGTTTTAGGTTTTCGTTTCCTGAGAAAGTGGTTTGAATATTTACTACGCTGCTTTTCCAGTTTACCAAATCGGTACTTTTTAGCAAAACCATGGCACGATTGCTATCCCAGCCTTTTGAAGAAGTCATATCGGTCAAAACCATATAAAAAGTTTTCCCATCGTCGCCTCTTAAAATATGCGGATCACGAACGCCTCCGGTTGAACTGATTATTTTACTGTCTAAAACGGGTTTATTATCGTTGAGATGATAATAATGATAACCATCAGCACTTACGGCAAAACGAACGGCCTCTTCTTCAACGGAATTTCCTGTGAAATAAACAAACAAATAGGCTGTTAAATCTTTCTCGGCAATTACGGACGGAATTCCTTTTGTATTCTGGGCTTGTAGAAAATTAAAAATCGATAAAAATAATACAAGGCTAAAATGTGCTTTCTTCATTATTTTTTACTTTTTATTTGATATAAAACAGAACTGTGTGGTTTTAAGTCGGCGGCAATTGTTGTTGATGTTGTTTTAGATTTTTCGTTTGTCCAGATATTCAAAACATCTGCTTCTCCTGAAATGCCAAGATCTGAAAGATTTACCGAAACATTTTGCGAAGCCGTATCTGAAATATTAAATAATGCCAGATAAATACTGCCGTCTTTTGCATTTCTTGATGTCACGGCAATTTGTCCATCTTTTTGGAAAAGCTGTTTTACGGCTGTGCTTTCGTTGTGCATTTTTACCACATTTTTGTTCGTTAATAATGATAAAGTAAAAGCGTCGTTGCTTGGTAAATCTCCGCCAAAAAACAAAGGTGATTTGAAGATATTGAAAAATGTAATCAATGTGTATTGTTCGTCTTTTGTTAAACGAGTCATTCTATCTTCGCCTCGTTCTCCTCTTACTGAAATACGTCCAAGCGGAATCATATCGCAGTCCGGCCATGTTCCCGGCGCAATGTATGGATACCATTTTTGAGCCACATCCATTAAATGGGTTATGTGCGGCCAAGTATCCCAAACATCGTCAACCATACGCCACATATTGGCGTGCGTGGTTACGTGCGGAGCAGCCTCAATTGGCGTTTCTCCCGGCGAAGTGCTTAATACAATTTTGCGTCCGCATTTGTCAATTGCATTTCTAATTAAGTTGATTTCGCCTTCGTGATACGGTCTTGATAAATCGTCAATTTTAATAAAATCTACGCCCCATTGTGCGTACAATTCAAAAATAGAATTATAGTATTCCTGCGCTCCCGGTTTATCTGCTACAATTGTATAATTATCTTTTAACCATTCGCATTGCAAAGCGGTAGTATAAATTTGGTCTGCCGTAACTCCGTTTGCGGCTTTTATTGGAAGTTTGTCTTCAACGGCTTTTTTCGGGATTCCGCGCATGATATGAATTCCGAATTTTAAATCTTTTTTATGGATATAATCTGCTAAAGGTTTGAATCCCTGTCCGTCTTTTGCTGATGGAAAACGGTTAACCGCTGGTAAATATCTTCCATATTGATCGATTACATAACGCGGGTCTGTTTGGTTGTAGCCTCCTGCTTTGTCATTTTCTACAAACCATCGAATATCAACCACAACATATTCCCAGCCAAATTTCTTTAGATTTTTAGCCATGTAATCGGCGTTGGCTTTTACTTCGTGTTCTTCAACAGTTGGTCCGTAACAATCCCAGCTGTTCCAACCCATTGGCGGGGTTTGTGCCCATTGTTTGAATTCGTCTTTTTGGAAAGTTTTGTTTTGTGAATTGGCTGAAATTGATATCAAAACCAATCCGAATGCCAATATTTTATTTTTTATTTTCATATTAAATAAATGTATATTACACATTTTAAATGTAAGAAATTATTTTTTTAAACACATAGAAACATAGATTTCATTATTTTTAAAGGATACAAAAAGAAACTAGTTTCTAACACATAGCTATGTGCATTGAAACAAGTGAAACGCCTTTTTCAGGCTTTCAAAAGCTATGTTCCTATGTGTTTAAATTTTCTACTTTACATTAATGGTAACCTCAACTGGTTTTAACCATTGACTTGTAAAGGTTACTTTAATTGGCTGCGCTTCTCCAGTTGCCTGAATATAAGCCGCGATATGTCCATGAAATACTCTTTGCACATTATCTGTATAATCTGTCATGTCGCTGTTATTTCCTGCTTCAAGTCCTAATAAAGTTCCCGGGCCGCTTATCGTGCAGGTTACTTCGTTGTCTGAAAGCATTACAGGTAAACCGTTTTGATCTTTTACCTGAACCATTATTTTGGCAACGCCTTTGTCTTTAGAAATGGTAATGTTTTTATCTGCAATGGTTAATTCAACTGGCTGCTGCGTTGTTGTAATGGCATATCTGCTAACTTCTTTGTCCTTTTGATCTAAACCAATTACTTCTAATTTTCCTGAAGTAAAAGAAATATCCCAATAAATAATTCCGGTTTTTTCGTCGTAAAGTTTGGTTTCTCCCACTACTTTTCCGTTTAGTTCTAAACGTGCTTTTGCAGCATTGGTATAACAAACTACACGAATTTTTTCCCCATCTTTGTAGTTCCAGATTGCCCATGCATCTTTAGAAATGTCTTTTTCATTTGTTAATGAATAAGTTCCAATATAAGCCATTGGTTTATCTGACCATAATGACTGACGGAAATATCCTCTTGGCTTGATAATGCCTGCAAAATCAACTAAACCGGAGTAAAATCCTCTTGAAGGCCATCTTCCAGATTCTCCTAAATAATCAATTCCTGTCCATAAAAATTGTCCAAAAATGTGTTTGTTGTTTTTTACAGCAAGCCAAGGTTCGATATCGTGTACGTTTTCACTTCCGTAGATTACTCTTTTAGGATATTTTTCGTGATCGATTTGGTATTTACTTTCTGTATAATTGTATCCTGTAATGTCTAAAGCGCCCGGGTATTCTGTTTCGTTAGACATGGCAACTCCTGCTAATCCGGCAGTTGTTGGGCGTGATTTATCATATTTTTTTACTGCTGCTACCAAACGTTTTGCAATGGCTCCCAAACGCATGGCATCTGGTGCATCTTTTTTGTAACCGCCGTAAGCTGCCTGCCCGAAACCGTCTTTTCCTTTATCTAAAACCGGATGCGAATACGGATCGTTTGGATAATCGACTTCGTTACCTATACTCCATCCAAAAACTGATAAATGGTTTCTGTCGCGACGAACAAAATCTTCTAAATCTTTTTCTGCGTATTCTGCAAAAATATCAAATGAACCTTCGAATCCCGGAGTTCCGTAATTCCAACCTTCCAGCCATTTACGCTTTGGAAATTCCCATTCGTCATAAGCTTCGTTTAAAACTAAAATTCCTAATTCATCGCAAAGTTCATAGAAAACGGGAGCTTGCGGATTATGACTTGTACGGATTGCATTTACGCCAATTTCTTTAAGTGTTTTTAGTCTTGTTTCCCAAACTTCGCGCGGAACTGCCGAACCTAAAACTCCAGCATCGTGATGCAGACAAACGCCTTTCATTTTCATCCATTTTCCGTTTAAGGCAAAACCGTTATTCGGGTCGAATGTAAAAGTTCTAAAACCTGTTTTGGTAACGGTTTGATCGATTTGTTTACCCTCTTTTAAAACGGTTGTTTTTAGCTGATATAAATTCGGGTTTTCTAAATCCCATATTTGCGGATTTTTTACGCTTAATTTGGTTGAAATTTTTCCGTTTTGATTGGCTGCAACTTCCACTTTTGAAGAAGATTTTGCAACCGATTTTCCCTCTTTTGAAATCAATTCGTTTACAATAGTAAGACTTGATTTTGCTTTTGAATCATTTTCTACATCAACCTCAACATTTAAAGTTCCTGTTCCGTTTTTTACTTCCGTATAAGCGTAAACTCCCCATTGCCCAATATGAACCGGATTTGCGTATACTAAATAAACGTCTCTGTAAATTCCTGAGCCTGTGTACCATCTTGAATCGGCACTTTGACTGTGATCTACTCGAACAGAGATTGTGTTTTCTCCTCCAAATTTCACATATTGAGTCGCATCATAAGCAAAAGAAATATAGCCATTTGGACGTTTTCCTAACGAATGTCCGTTGATGAAAACTTCGCTTCTGTTGTAAACGCCTTCAAAGTATAAATAGACTTTTTCGCCACTCTTGCTTTGCGGAATATTTACTGATTTTCTGTACCAGCCAATTCCGCCCGGCAAATATCCTGTACAACTTGCCAATGTTGGACTCAATTGTCCTTTTACGCTCCAGTCGTGTGGAACGTTTACGGACTGCCATTTGCTATCGTCAAAGGCTGTATTTTTTGCATCCGGAGTTTCCTGAAGATTAAACTTCCAGTTGTCATTGATTTTTTGTGAATCTCCAAATGATATCTGACTAAATGCCGATAAACAGGAGAAGAGAAGTACGGGTAATAGGATTTTTTTTGTAAACATTTTTTTAAAGGTTCTAAGGTGCTGAGATGCTAAGGTTCTGAGTTTTTTTGTTTCAGGTTTCAAGTTTCAGTTTCCTCGCTAATGTGAAACCTGAAACTTGAAACTAACTTTATTTTTATTGAAATTCTCCCACAAATGTCACTACAGACCTTGCAGGTATTTCTAAATCATTAATTTTCTGAGCTGCTGTTCTTTTTAAGTTTGAATTTTCAGATGTTATGTATGGTGTGAATTCGTTGTTTTTTACGGCTCCTTTTGATAAATTGAACTTGTATTTTTGGGGAGATTTTCCGCAGTTAACTGCAACTACAATTAGTTTTTTATTCGCTGTATCTTTATAAGCGGTTAACATTACATCATTTGCAGCGTCTAATTCATTTTGGTTTGGAACATCAATTCTCTGCATTCCCGGACGTACGAAAAGCGAATAATTTCCTAAAGCCCAAAGCAGTTTTGAATCGTGAAATTCTCCGTCGTTTCTAACATAATTAGGTTCAGTTCCTCCGTTGCTTTTTCCATCATCCAAGTAAATTAAACCATCTTTGTAATCAACTCTGGTTAGGGATGTCCACCATTGCCATGAAGCGGCGTTGGCAACTGCAATATCATTGTGAATTAAACGTGCTACAAATAAAGCGGTCTGCATTCCTAAATCTCTTCCTCCGCCTGAACCGCCAGGAATTTCAGCTTCTCCAGGATTTTCTAAAATACAGTATTCCGACTGCCAGTATTTTAATCCCGGGGTTTGTTTGATATTGGCAGCGATTAGTTTTCGGCTTAAAACTTGTTTTTCAACAGGCCATGTTGTAAAATAACTGTGTCCGAGAATCACATTTTTTACATTTGAAAGTTTCGAAATATTCGTTTTTGATTTTCCGAAGAAATAATCAATTTGATTATCCCTGTTTTCGGCATTTACATTTTCATATAAATAATTGATTTGGGCGGCTTCGGCAATTACAATTTCTGTACTCATTTTATTGGCTTTGAGTTTTTCAGAAAGTGATTTCGTCAAAGCATAAATTTCGTCGTTTGTTGCCGGAGTTCCTTCCTGACTGTTTTTATCTCCGTTATTAGGCATCCATTCCCATTGCGGTTCGTTTATTGGGCTTATGTAATCGAATTTGATTCCTTCTTTTTTCTCTAATCCCTGAATGCTTTGAACTAAGAAATCGGCAAATTTTGGAATTGCTCCATCTTTTAGATTCAGTTTATTCTTTTGGGATGCAAAAGATAATCCGTTGTTTGTCATTGATACCGGCGGACTATTTGTAAAAATCAGAAATTTATCGACACCTCGTTTTTTGGCTGCCTGTAGAAACCATCTTTGGCCTTCTTGTTTGGAGAAATCGTAAGTTCCGTCAGCATTTAAAAAACATTCGCTTCTTCTCCATTCATCAGAAACTTTGCTGTTTTCTCCTTGTTCTGTACTTCCGGCTCCGAGATTAAATCTCCAGATTGAAAGCCCAATTCCTTTTGGATTTCCGTCTGCATCAATTTCTTTGCTAAAAAGTAAATCGGCAATGGCATTCTTTTTTTGCTCCGGCCAATTTTTCCCCACAAACTGGGTTCTCCAGGCATCAGAACCTCCAAAACCGTCCATGGTTTGTACAACATTATCTGTGCTGATGATAGCAGTTCGCTGTGAAAATGACAGCGAACTTGTTATCAATAAAAGCGAGATATATATTTTTCTCATTTATTTTTTTGTTTTTTTTAACCGCAAAGTGCGCTAAGGTTTACGCAAGGTTCGCTAAGTTTAGTATTAGCTTTGCGAACCTTGCGATTTTTCTTTGTGACCTTTGCTTGCGGTTAATTTTTATTCTTACTTATAACTTCCTACATAAGTCACAACCGCTCTAGCCGGAATCTCAAAACTCGTCGCATCAACAGCAGTTCCTTTCTTCAAACTCAAAGTTTCAGAAGTGGTATAAGGCGTTAATTTATTATCTGTTAAAGCTCCTCCTGCAAGATTTAATTTATAGGCTTTCGCCGATTTGCTGATGTTAACGGCCACAACAACGAGCTTTTTATTTGCTGCATCTTTGTATGCGGTTACCATTACATCATTCACGGAAGTGGCATTATCTACACTCGGAATCTGCACTCTTACCATTCCCGGTTTTACGAAGAATGAAAAGTTTCCTAATGCCCAAAGTGTTTTTGAATCTCTGATATAACCGTCGTTTTTGCAATAATCTGAGTTTCCGGCTCCATTGCTTGCGCCATCATCTACGTGAATTAAACCGTCTTTGTAATCGCCGCGGCTAATGGCTGTCCACCATTGCCAAGACGTAACGCCGCCAACTGCAATATCTGTATTGATAATTCTTGCTGTCCAAAGTGCTAAAGACATTCCTAAATCTCTTCCTGCACCTGCTCCGCCCGGTAATTCAGATGTTCCCGGACTTTCCAGAACGCAGTATTCAGACGACCAAAGGCTGATGTTTCCTGCTCCCTGAATTCTGGAAGCTGCCAATTGTCTTGAAGAAACCATTTCGTTTAAAGGCCATGCCTGCCAGTAACTGTGTGCTGAAATGGTTTTCTTTACATTACTTAATCCGCTGATTTTTTTAGCTGAATTGGCTCCAAAGAAATAATCAACTTGGTTGGATCTGCTTTCTTTACCCGAAACTGTTTTATACAAAGGTTCATAAGCTCCCGCTTCGCCAACTACGATTTGTGCTTCAACTCCTTTTGATTGTAATTTTGGAGATAAAATATTTACGAAACTGTAAATGTTAGCGTTTGTAGCCGGAGAACCTTCCTGATTTGTTCCGTCCCATTCGTATTGCGGTTCGTTGAACGGACTCACATAATCGATTGTTAAACCTTGTTCTGTTTTTAATTTATCTAAAGCGTTTGCCCAGAAATCAGCCAGTTCTGGCATTTTTCCATCTTTTAAATTGTAAAATTCTTTGATGGTGGCGTGTGCTTTTCCGTTTTGGGTTAAGTAAACTGGAGCACTATTGGCGAAAGCCAATAATTTTTCGACACCACGTTCTCTCGCAGCTTTCATAAACCAAACTTGTCCGGCTTGTTTGTTCATGTTATAACTTACGCCATCTGTTGTAAAACATTCTGTACGTCTCCATTCGTCGTTAATATCGCTGGCATCGCCTTGTTCTGAACTTCCTGCTCCAAGATTGAAACGCCATAATGATAATCCGATTCCTTTTGGGTTTCCATCGGCATCAAAATCTTTGCTGAATAATAAATCGGCAATTTTATTTCTTTTGTCTGAAGGCCAGTTTTTCCCAATAAAGTTACACTGCCACGCATCAGAAGCTCCAAAACTTTCCATTGTCTGCAAAGGCATATCCAGATTTACCTTTAATTCTGCTGTACCAGATTCTGAATTTGAATCTCCGTTGTTTTCAGAATCGCAGCTTACTAATAAAGTGCTGGCGAAAAGCAAGCCTGCACACAGCAGACTTACTTTATTGTTGTTTAAAAACCTCATTTTAGTAACCTGGATTTTGAGTGATTAATCCACCGCTTAAGTCAATTTCTAATTGTGGTATTGGCCACAATAAGTTTTTAGCCGGATTAAAATTGATTCCTTTGTCTTGTGATTCTCTTGTATTTGTAGTTTCATACGGATCTGTAGAATTCAGGTTGTACTGAACAAAAGTTCCGTTTGGTCCCATTAGAGATTCAATTACTGGTCTTCCGGTTGTTGGGTCTTTTTCACGGCGAATATCAAATAAACGTAATCCTTCAAAAGCTAACTCTAAACGACGCTCTTTGTAGATTTGTTTTAAAAGTGTTGGACCGGAAATTCCTGTTTTTGGTGTTAACTGAACGCGCGCTCTGATGATATTGATATCTGCTAATGCATCGCCGCCTGTATGATAATTTGCTTCTGCTCTTGTCAAATACATTTCTGCCAAACGAATCAGCGGAATGTTTAATGGTAAGTGTCCGTCTTTTTTATCTAACGCACGACGCGTCGCAATTGGAATATAATATTTACGGCAGATACGCCCTGATTTATTATCGTTTAAACTGAATTTATGTGTTGGGTTTAAAGTCTCATCTCCATAAGCAGGTTCTCCCCATTTTGTAATGGTGCTTTTGCGGCGGATTTCGTCATTTTCAGATAAATAAGCGTTTTCTAAATCGCTGGTTGGCATACACCATCCCCAGCCGTCCAAAACATCCTGTGCATCGTTGCTTGGGAAATTTTTCTTGTCTTCGCCTCTTGCTCCTGATAAAGTTGGTAAAGCGGCTCCTAAACTTTTGTCTTGTACAGATGATGTCTGTGCTTCCAAAATGGATTCAACTCCATTATGATTGTTTACATTCCAGACATTTAAAAAATTGGCTTCCAATTGAAATGGTCCTTCTGTAATTACTTTGTTTGAATATAATTTGGCATCGGCCCATTTTTCCTGAAATAAAGTAACACGAGCTAATAAAGCATACGCTGCCCATTTGTTAATTCTTCCGTCTCTTTTTACTGGAGCACTTTCTAATCTTGATGCTGCTTCTTTAAGATCGGCTTCAATTTGAGCGTAAACATCTGCCGCAGAACTGCGCTGTAAAGTCAAATCGCCTGTTCCTAAAGATTTTGTGTATAACGGAACTCCGCCAAAAAGATTTACCAATTCGTAGTAGCAATAAGCACGAACAAATAGTGATTCTCCCATATATTGATTTCTTTGTGCATCAGAAATTGGCGAGTTTGCCATTTTCTCTAAACCAATATTTGCTGACTGAATGGTGTAAAAATGAGCGGTGTAAATACTGCTCATATCTCCCATATTATCTGGCGTAATGATGTATTGAGAACATGGTCTGTGCGCACCGCTGTCCTGTCCTGTGTTTCCCATCCAGGCATCATCTGTAGACATTTCGTTGGTAACTCTTGGCGCAGTTAATGTCCACCAGTCTTTTGCTAATAACAAACGCTGTGTTAATTCATTAGCATAGTTTTCGCATTCCTGCGCAGTTTGAAAATAGTTTTCTAAAGTCTGCGTTCCTCTTTCTTCTTTTTCGATAAAATCGTCACAAGAAACTGTAAATGCGGCTAAAGCTATTATGGATACTAGTATTTTTTTCATGATCGTTTTTTATTAAAATGCAACATTAAGACCCATCAGGATTGTTGGCTGTACAGGATAATTCCATCCGCCAAAACCTGATCCTTTAACTCTGTCTCCTGTATTAGGATCTCCGCCGGCTACTTCAGGATCAACTCCTGTGTAGTTTGTCCATGTCCATAAATTTTGTCCGGATAATGAAATTCTCAATTTATCTAAACCAAATTTGTTGTAGAAAGAATACCCTAACTGAAGGTTTTTCATGCGTACGAAAGAACCATCTTCAACATACAGAGACGAGAATTTTGTATAGTTCTCATTATTGTCGTCTTTTGATAAACGCGGAATGTAGTTTGAAGTTCCTTCACCGTGCCAGGCCATTTGATCTAATCCGTTTACTTTGTTTGTTAAACTTGCTCCGTTGTATAAATCTGAAATGTTTTGGTTTACGATGTCATTTCCAATACTTGAATAGAAATTAGCTACTAAATCGAAATTTTTATATCCAAAATTCAAGTTCAAACCTACATTGTAATCTGCCCATGGAGAACCAATTTTTGTTCTGTCTTTATCATCCAGTTTTCCGTCGCCATTTACATCTTTAAAACGAACATCTCCCAATTGTGCATAAGGCTGTAATTTTGTTCCGTGTTCGTCTGTATGAGAATTTAATTCCGTTTGGTTTTGGAATAAACCATCGGCAACATATCCGTAAAAATATCCCGGTTCTTCCCCTTTTACAGTTAAAGTTCTGTTGCTTGCGCCGTATAATTTTTCTCCTTCAGATGACAGAGAAAGCATTTCGACATTTACGGTTGTAAAAGTTAAGTCTACACCGTATGAGAAATCGCCTTTTTTATCTTTATAAGAAATTAATAAATCGATTCCGCTTGACTGCATTGAACCTACGTTTGTCCACATTGTAGAAAATCCAGGGAATCCGCTGTAAGTTGGAAATTGTTTCAGGAACAACATATCGTGTGTTTTCTTTTGATAATATTCTAATGATCCTGAAAGTTTGTTTTTCCATAATCCGAAATCAATTCCAAAACTTACATCTTCTACCGTTTCCCATTTAATATCTTTATTAGCCATTGATGATGGATAAGAAGTATCAACAACCTGTCCGTCGATTATATAAAATCCCTGACCAATGTTTGACTGATAAACAGCACTTGGTAAATTTTGATTTCCTACTTTACCCCATCCTGCTCTAAATCTTAAATCACTTAAAACATCTTTTGTAGGTTCCATAAATCCTTCATTTAAAATTCTCCATGAAACAGAAGCCGATGGGAAATTTGCCCATTTGTTATTGGCCATGAATTTTGAAGAACCATCTCGTCTAAAAGTTCCTGTGAAATAATATTTACCATCGTAGTTATACGAAAAACGAGAGAGATAAGACATTATAGAACTTGACCAGCTGTTTCCGCCGCTGTTACGGTTTTTAGTTGCGGCATTTAACTCTCTCATAGAATCTGAGTTATTTGGCACACCTTCTCCGTAACCCCAAACATCGTTTCCGTTGTACTCTTCCATTGTATTACCAATCATTAAGGAAGCGTTGTGTTTTCCTGCAAATGTTTTGTTGTAGGTTACCGTATTCTGCCACGTCCAGTCTACATTGTTTGTTGCTCTTCTTTCGATAGTATTGATTTCTGCTTTTTCGTGCGCGGCATCGATTACGAAATCTGGAGTAAATTTGCTCCAAATTTTATCTCCAACCTCAACAGAAGCCTGTGTACGAATTACTAAACCTTTTATAGGTTCGTACTGTAAATATCCATTTGTATTTAAATTGTACTGGTCTGTGTAATCGTCGTAACGGTTTACAGCTGCAACCGGATTCCATACATACGACGGAGAACGTGCATAAATACTGTATTCATTTTCTAATCCTGTTAACTGATCTGCAGGTTTGTAAATTGGTGTAATGGGATCAATTTTGTCAAAATCTGCCCAGTTGCCCGGTGCGCCCCAAGTTTCGTAACGTGGGTTTAAAGTAATTCCGGCTGAGAATTTATCAGAGAATTTAAAATCATTTGCAATTCTCATCGTAACTCTTTCCCATCCGCCTATTCCGTACATAGATTCTGAGTTATAGTAATTCAGGCTTATAGCATACGTATGTTTGTCTGAACCGCCGCTTACTCCAAAAGAAGCATTCGTTACAGGAGTTCCGGTTTTAATTCCGGCTCTCCACCAGTCTGTTGTTTTTCCTTTGTATTGAGAAGGATTTGGCAGATAATCTGAATAACCTGAATTGTTGTAAGCTTTATTCATAATCGTTGCATAACCTTCGGCATCAGCCATATTATAGGGATTATTCATGATCTGCATACCTGAACTCAAATCAAAATTGAATCTTGTTTTTCCAACTTTTCCTTTTTTAGTCGTAATCAGAATAACTCCGTTTGATGCACGAGAACCGTAAATAGCACTTGCAGAAGCATCTTTTAAAACTTCCATAGATTCAATTTCATTATTGCTTAAGAAATTGATACTCGTTCCCATCGGGATTCCGTCTACCACATAAAGCGGATCTGTACTTAAGTTTACGGTAGAAATTCCACGAATTAAAACTCTTGGCTGTGCGCCCGGCCCGCCTTGTCCTGTAACCTGAACTCCGGAAACTTTTCCTTGCAATGATTCGGTTACGTTACCTACTGTCATGGTTTGTAATTCTTTTCCTTTTATAGAAGAAATTGAACTCGTTACAGTGCTCTTTTTTACTGCGGCATAACCTACAACCACGATTTCATCTAAGGCCTGACTTGATTCCTGAAGTACAATATTGATCTCGGTTTTATCGCCAACGGCTACTAATTGAGTTGTAAATCCAACAAATGAAAACTCGATTTGTGCATTTTTGTTTGGAATATTGATTGTATAATTTCCGTCGAAATCAGTCGCTGCAGATGTTGAAGTTCCTTTTACAATTACGTTTACTCCCGGAATTGGTACATTTGCTTTATCCTTAACAGTTCCTTTTATTTTTATTTGTCCAAATGATACAGCAGTACACAAAAGGGCAATAAAAAACCATATATATTTAAATTTCATATTTAGATGTTTTATTTATTAATGTTATAAAAGCCTGATAACAAATTATTTCTTTGTTATAAAAACTCTCTCTAACTCTGTATCAAGAACTACTTTGTAAACTCCGGCCACTGCAGGGTATTTTGCATTTCCGTTTTCTCCAGGCGACATGGTACAAATACCATTTTTAATTAATCTCCATGAAGGGCTCCACCATTGACCTGTAAAAGTCGCTTCCATTTGTCCTGTCAAAGTATATTCTCCTACTAATTGATAAGGGTTGTTTGGATTATTTGCTAAATGCAGTCCTGTTTGAACCCAAGCCGTCCATGTATCCCAATCTGCACCCTGAATTCCGCCGCCGCAAACGCTTACGAATGGTCTTCTTAAAGCTTCATCATCATGCCATAATCCGTTCGCAATATCTGCCCATACTTTGCTTGAAGGTGTGTATTTTGTGGCTGTATATTTTAAAGTATTTGGATTTACTTTTATACTATAATATCCTTTTGTTGGAAGAATAATAGCTGTTGAAGCAACATCGTCTACTAATTCTCCAGACGTATTTAAACCAAAACAATGCGGGGCAAAATCTGATTCCTGACCTAAGAAATAAATTTCTTTATTGTCTTTATCTGCATAGTATTTGAATTCGAAATCCTGTCCGTTTTTTTCGTGGAAATACATTGGAACTCCAACTGCATCAGTCGTAAGGTTTGTACCTTTTGGCTGATCGCATAAATAAAGCGCCGGATATTCGTTTGTTGCGACAATATTTACGCTTAAAGTTCCTGTATTCGGAATCGCAAATTTGTCTTTTGCTGTGATAGTTAATACATAATCTGCAGCAGTTACAGGCAGTGTATAGGTTTTATTAAAAGTGTATGATTGTGGCGAACCTGTTAACGTAACGGTTTCGTCAATACCAAGTGCTTCACATTTAACCTGAACATAATCAATTCCAGAATCGTCGTTTACTACAAAATTTACCGGCATTTCGTTACTTGTAGATAACAAGATAACGGCGCCTTCTTTTGGCGTAACCATTGTTATGGAAGGAGCTGCAAATTCGCCGTCTAAACGCAGATTGGCTTCTTCGTTTACCACATTTCCAGAAACGTCTGTAATAATTAATTTTATTTTGAATGCTTCAGAAGTTCCTCTGTTTGCCGGAACTTCAAAAAAGTAACTCAAATCGTATGATTTTAAAAGCGGATCTGTTGCAAATGAGATTACTTTATCAAGCGATAATTCTGGAATTTGAATCTCTACGCTTTTTAATCCTAAATCATCAGCCAGAGCGGCTTTGATTTCAAATTTTCTGCTTGGTGCACCATAAATTTCTTTCGTTGATACCACTACCGTAGGATTATCAGAACTTGGAAATCCTGATTCGTTATTTTGACATCCGGTAAAAAAGATGGCAAAAAGGGTAAGAAAAAATAAAAATACATTTTTTTTCATTTCTTAATTTTTAAAGTTAGGTTTAGTTAGTTTGTCGTTTTCTAAAAACGTAAGTTGGTTTAAACTTGTAGGTCATTTTTTAAGTTTGGTCTTATCTGTTCGTGAGGCAAAAACAGACTGCAATTGATTATCTGGTTATTTTCATATTGGTGAGTTTGGTTAATTGTTAGTATATCTTTTCCTTTTTTTCTTCTTTGCTCTTTCTTCTTTAGAGAATCTTGCTACTTGTTATTTTACCCGCAGTTTTTAAGAGCTGCGGGTATGATAAGTTATACGGTAAAACCAACTCTTACTTAATGTTTAAAAAAGGCTCAATTTTTTAAACTGCTAAAAAACTTATCGAAACAAACACTTATGATTATAACTTAGTAATGTGACTAACTTCATTACTATTACTGCAAAGAAATGTTTAATTCAAACTTTCCAGCAGGGGTAAAATGGAAAAAAAAGGAGGTCAAAATTGCAATTAACCATTATTTTATATTAAATTTTAAGGACTACGAAAAAATATCAGCATATTTTTACATAATATATAATTATTAAATTTCATGTTCTTTTAAGACTAAAACGTTTGCGGTTTTTGTTTTATACCGTTTGTCATTGCGAGGAACGAAGCAACCGCACTAACAAAGATCATTAATTGATTTAGCTCGTGAGATTGCTTCGTTCCTCGCAATGACCAATCTTTGTCGAGTTACGAGTAAATGACAAAAAACTTATTATTTGATAATATTGAGATCTGAGTTGAAAGAACTCTTGTATTTTTTAATGTATTCTGACGGCGTCATTCCAAAGAGTTTTACAAACTGCTGTCTGAAATATTTTGGATCTTCAAAACCAACTTCGGCACTTGCCTGGGTAATATTCATGTCTTCGGTGAGCATTAACATCGCCGCTCTTCGAATACGAACAGAACGTATAAAAGCATTTAAAGTCTGTCCCGAAATGATTTTGATTTTAGTATAAAGCGTTCTGTGGCTCATTCCCATTTCGAGCGCAAAGTTTTTGATGGTAAAATCTCTTTTATGAATATTGGCTTCTACAATGTCAATACATTTTTTTAGCATTTCCTGATATTCTACCGGAACTTTTTGGGTATTTTCCTTAAGTGTAATGCTGTCTAAGAAATACGTTCGCAGATTACTTCTGTTTCGCAGTAACGATTCTACACGTGCTTTGAGTATATCATCATCAAATGGCTTTGTGATATAATCATCGGCACCATCGTTAATTCCCTGCAAATGAGTTTCAGGATTTTTTGATGCCGTAAGCAGAATTACCGGAATATGCGACAAATCGTTGCTTTCTTTTATTTTTCGGCATAATTCTAAACCATCCATTTCTTCCATTGTAATATCACTGATTACAAGATCCGGCATGTGTTTTTTGGTCAGTTTTAAACCTTCTTCTCCATTTTCGGCACTGTAAACGACATAGTTTTCTGAGAATAATTTTATCAGATAAGCTCTGATTTCGGCATTATCATCAATAATTAAAACGGTGCGTTTTTCGGTAAGCATGATTTTTTGGAAATCACTTTCTGAAACTATAGTATTTGAGGCTGCATTGTTTTCTTCGGCATCGTCAATTATTAATTCATCAAATAATTGGCTTCTTTGCGGAGCGTCATTTGTAATTTCAACATTTTCAAAATGGCTGTTTCCTTTCAGAAAAGTTAGTTTAAAAATACTTCCTTTCCCTATTTCGCTTTCGCAGCTTACTTTGCCTTTATGTTTGTCTACAAAATATTTGACAATAAAAAGTCCGATTCCGAAACCGGTTCCTATTGAAACTTTTGAATTGATTTGTTTGAATTTTTCGAAAATTACCTCGATATCTTTTTTCTCGATTCCGTCGCCGTTATCCGAAATTTCAAGAAAAACCTCATCCTCACTTTCTGTTACTATAAGATTAATTTCTCCGCCAATTGGTGTGTACTTAAAAGCATTTGACATTAAGTTGAATAACGAAATCTCAATTTTTTCATAATCGCCAATAATTACAATTTCATGATCCGGAATTGTAAAATTATAATCGATGTTTTTATCTTTAGCCTGATTTACAAAACATTGATACACTTCATTACAAAGATTGTTTACATTTATTGGAGATAAACGAAGCGAATCCGCATCATTTTCTGCTTTTCTAAAAAGTAAAAGCTGATCTACAAGACTTAAAAGTCTTCTGGCATTTCGGTGTGCAATTGCCAAATCACTTCCCGAAGAACCATTTTGGACATCTTCTTTTTGAACTGCTTTTTTCAACGGATTTATAATCAGCGAAAGCGGGGTTCTAAATTCATGCGAAATATAAGTAAACATAGAAGATTGTTTTTCGGCAATTTCCTTTTCTTTCTTACTTTCCAGTTCGGCAATTTTGACTTTATATTTTAGTTTTTCTTTGTTTTTATGGTAATCCAAATAAACAAAAAGAAGTCCTGCAATACTCAAAATATACAATAAATAAGCCCACAAGGTTCTGTACCAAGGTGGCAGAACTTGTATGGAAACAAGGCTGACTTCTTTGTTCCAGCCTCCTTTAAAATTGGTTGTTTTTACTTTAAAAGTATATTTTCCTTCGGGAAGTCTGGAGTAATTTGCTTTTCGGGCCTGACCCACATAATTCCATTGTTCGTCCCAGTTTTCTAAAAAATAAGCATAATTTATTTTGTCGGCATTATTATAATCTAAGGCAACAAATTCTAAAGATAAAGTGGTTTGATCGTAAGCCAGTTCGACTTCTTTTATTTTTTCAGAATTGGTTGTGATTTCTGCTTTGCTTTCTTCTATGGGCTGATTGTTTACATAAAAATCAGTCAGCAAAACATTATTCTTTTGATTGAATCCTTTTATGGCTTCTGGAAAAAAGATATTAAAACCGTTTATGCCACCAAAAAGAAATTCTCCTGTCGATAACTGAAGTCCGGCATTAAAACTAAACTGATTACTTTGAAGTCCGTCGTTTATAGAGAAATTGCGGAAGGTTTTTCTCTTTTTATCAAATCGGCAAATGCCATTATACGTACTCATCCAAAGATTTCCTTCTTTATCTTCAAATAATCTTAAAATGGTATTGGAAGGAAGTCCGTCATCAGACGTAAATCTTTTGAATTTATTTGTTTTTCGGTCAAATAAAAGCAAACCGCCTTCCTGCGTTCCTAGCCATAAATTTTTGTCTTTATCTTCATAAATGCATCGAACAGGGTTTCCTATTGTAGTTTTGGTAATCTTTTTGGTGTTTTTTTCTATGGAAAATAAAGAGGTATAATTTCCTCCCCAAAGCTTTCCGTCGCTTGTTTCTATGATAGACTGAAGATTGGTCACATTTTTATCAAAAAGAACAAAATTGTTTTGCGCTCGGTCAAAAAGATATAAAGTGCCTTCGTTTGTCGCACTTGCCCAAATATTTGCTTTTGAATCTTTGTAGACAAACCAAATATTTTTCTCCACTTGTTTGGTGTACGGATTGTAACAAGAAAATTTCGTTACCGTATTGTTTTCTTTATTGATTCTGTTTACGCCGCCAGCCCAGGTCGAAAGCCAGATATCATTATTGTTATCACGAACAATTCCGGTAATAAAACTGCTTGAAAGTGCATTGCTGTAATTGATGTAAGTGTTATTTTTTCGGTCCCAATATTTTAAACCTGCACCGTCTGTACCAACCCATAAATTCTTTTTTTCGTCTTCGCAAAAAGACAGAATAAAGTTTTCGGCGGGATCTTTTCCATTGTATCTAATGCTTTTAAAATATTTTGGCGTGTCGCTCAACATACTGATTCCGCCGCGAAGGGAACCAAACCATTTGTTCCCTGATTTATCTTCGTATAAACTCCAAACCGAATTACTTTTTGCCAGTTGGTTGTTTTTAACCGAATTATATGGCACAGCTTTTTTATTGTTTCCAATAACCTGAAAAATGCCGCAGCCGTCTGTTGTAACCCAGATTTCGCCTTTTTTGTCTGCGAGAATATCCGTAACGCTGCATTTGTTTGAGAAATAATTATCCGAAAGTGTTCCGGTTTTGGTATTAAACAGAAAAAGCCCTTCGTCTGTTCCGAACCAAAGATTTCCATCTAAAGAGAGTTTCATTGCTTTTACACCAATTGAAAGCGGAAAAACTACTTGTAATCTCTTTGAATTATAAGTGTAATTGCAAAGTCCGACATTTCGAATATAAACCCAGCTTCCGGATTTATTCTTATTTTCCTGAATGGCTATCGCGTCGTAGTTATTGACGTTGATTTGGTTTCCTAAAACGGTAAGCGGAATTGGTTTCCCGATAAATGAACCATTTTCGAAAGCAACTAATCCTAAATTTTGAGAAGCAATTAAAAAAAGTTTATCAGAAACAGAACGCATCTGATGTACAATATCTTTTAGGGATTTTGTCTTTTTATTTGAAAAAGTATATTCGACAGAATGAAATGTAGCCGAAGTTTTGTTGTAAATGCAGACTCCGTTGTTTCCTCCTACCCAAATGTTGTTTTTAGAATCGCCTTCGATATTGTAAATCGCATTGAATAATAATGATTTTGGATCGTTGATTCGGTTTCTAAAAACTTTAAAATTGTAGCCATCGTATCGGTTTAAACCATCGTAAGTTCCAAACCACATAAAACCTTCACTATCCTGAAATATCGTGGTTACGGAATTATTTGATAATCCGTCAGATATATCCAAAAACTTAACGGGATAATCTTGCGAATATCCTGAAAATGAAAAGCCTATTAGTAGAAGATATAGAAAAAAATGCTTCAAAGTCTAATTTTTAAAATACTTGTAAAAAGTACAATTATAAGCTAATTTGACAGTATTTTACAAAAATTACAATATAAAAATTATATTTTACCCTTTGTTTATAGGATTTTTATAGTGGTTGATTGTTTTTAATAAAGTTATACCTATGTTTTTGTCTTTGCGAGGAACGAAGCAATCTCATTTGCTGAATCAATTTCTAGTGCGGTTGCTTCGTTCCTCGCAATGACGTTCTTTGAGGTTATTTTTATTTTCTTTTCATTAAATTCTCAATTTGTGATAAAGAAATTTTCGGATTTGCGCCTGGCGATCTAGCAACTAACGCTCCCATTGCACAGGCAAAATCTAAAGCTTCCTGCGGTTTTTTATCTGTAAGTAAAGATGTTACTAAAGTTGCCAAGAAAGAATCTCCCGCACCAACAGTATCAGCAACAATAATTGGATAACCATTATTTTCATAAAAAGCGCCTTCCCATAAAAGTAAAGCTCCATTTTTTCCTCTTGTAACACATATTCCTTTTACGTCTGCCAAAGAAGAAATAAAATTCATATTCTCTTTTAAATCTGTATGTGGAAAGTTTAAAGCTGATGCAATTTCTAAAATTTCCTCATCATTGAACTTAACGAAATTGGCTGATTTCATTAATTGTTCGAGGATTTCATACGTATAATGAGGCTTTCTTAAATTGACATCAAATACTTTATAAGCATTGGTTTGCAAAAGTTCTTCTAATGATTTTCTGGAAACCTCATCTCTGCAGACCAAACTTCCGTAAATTAAAACATCAGCATCTGTTGTAAGTTTTCTAGCTTCGTCGTTTAATATAATTTTATCCCAAGCCGATGGATATTTTATTTCATAAGTTGCAGATCCGGTTTGATCTAATGTTACGTTTACTAATCCTGTTGGAAAATCTTTTGACGTGATTATGGAAGCGGTTTCAAGCCCTAAATCTTTTACTGTGTCCAGAATGGCTTCTCCGTCTTCGTCGTTTCCTACGCAGCTAATCATGGCAACGTCGCATCCTAATGATTTCATTCTTAAAGCTACATTCAACGGTGCGCCGCCTATCTTTTTTTCGTTGGTAAAAACATCCCACAGCACTTCTCCGTAAGCGATAGCTTTAAGTTTTTTTTCGTTACCCATTCCTAATTTGTTTTTGTTAATCCTGAAATATAAAGTTATACTTTTAATTAAAACTGACCTAGGAATTGATTATTGTATAATATCTTTTGTAATGAATCAAATACTCCTAACGGAGTATCTGCCTTATTTTGAATTTTGTTTTCTACCAACGATATACTCCTAGCGGAGTATTTCTACTATCCTTTGATTTCTTTTCTACCGATATTGAACCCCTAACGGGGTATGCTTAACGGGGAATTCTATTGTTTTTTCTACTGGTATGAAACTCCTAGCGGAGTATCTCTGCTGTCACTTTGTTTTTTCTATCGATATTAAACCTCTAACGGGGTATACTTAACTGGCAATGCTATTGTTTTTTCTACCGATATGAAACTCCTAACGGAGTATTTCTGATGTCACTTTATTTTTTCTACCGATATTAAACCCCTAACGGGGTATACTTAACTGGCAATGCTATTTTTTTTTCTACCGATATGAAACTCCTAACGGATTTAATATGAATGTCTTAATTGTTTCTCTTAGAATATCTCGGAGAGATTAAATATCGGTAGCATCCCAAAGATCGCACCTTGAAAATTTGTCCCGTAGGGACTACACATTTAATCCAATAAAAACATACTTATTCTTTGATATTGAGTATTGCATAAACTTCTTGTTTAAGTGATGCTTCACGAGCAACTATTAAATCATTACCAAAAGCATCCATATCTTTTTTTGCAAAACCGGCTTTCAAGATTTCTATAGTATCTGTCACTTCTTGATAAAAATTGGCTTCTATAGATCCTTTAAATTTTTCAGAATAACGAATCCGGACAGGTATTCATACAGGCACCGCATCGAATACATTTTAGAGAATTTCTAAAATCTTCTCTTCCTAATTGTTTGCTTCTGCCGTTGTCGACAATTACGATATGAAGTTCTTTCCCGTCTCTTGGTTTCTTGAAATGGCTTGAAAAAGTGGTTATAGGTTGTCCTGTTGCGCTTCTTGCCAATAATCTCAGGAAAACACCTAAATGTTTACGCTGCGGAATTAGTTTTTCGAATCCCATGCACGCAATATGAACATCGGCTAAATGCGCACCCATATCGGCATTTCCTTCATTGGTGCAGACTACAAATTCTCCGGTTTCTGCAATGGCAAAATTAACTCCGGTTAATGCTACTTTTCGGGTTAAGAAGGTGTTTCTTAAACTATGACGTGCTGATTCGGTTAAATACTGCGGATCAAAATTTCCTTTTTCTGTCCCTAAATGTTCATGAAAAGTTTCACTTACATCTTCTTTCTTAAGGTGAATAGCTGGTAATACAATATGACTTGGCGGTTCTTTACGAAGCTGTACAATATATTCGCCTAAATCTGAGTCGATAACTTCTATGCCTTTTTCGGCTAAATAATCATTTAAATGGCATTCTTCTGTAAGCATTGATTTTGATTTCACCATTTGCTTTACATCATGTTTTGCCATGATTGAATGGACGATTTCGTTGTGTTCTTTTGCATCGGCTGCCCAGTGTACAATGATTCCGTTTCTTTGGGCATTGGCTTCAAATTCAACTAAATAATCATGAATATTAGAAAGTACATTGGCTTTTATTTGGGATGCCGTTTCTCGTAATAATTCCCAATCCTTAATTTGATGTGCCGATTTATCACGCTTTGCACGAACAAACCAAAGTGTTTCATCATGCCAATTGACACGTTCTACATCTTTGTTGAACTTTGCTGCGGCTTCGCTGTGCTGTATTATTTTTTCTGATGACATTTTTAATTATTTAAAAGTCAATTTTGAAATCTTTATTATTGGTGTGCTTATTTAACCGCAAAGTACTCAAGGTTCGCAAAGCTAATTTTTAATCTTAGCGTACTTTGCGTGTTTTTTCTTTGCGAACTTTGCGGTTAAATTTTATACTCAACATCTATTTTAATTTTCGAGTGAATTTAATATTTCAGCAATATGAATGGTTTTTATTCGGCTTTTTTGTCTTTTCAAAATTCCATCTAAATGCATTAAACATGACATATCGCCGCCTGTAATATAATCTACGTTATGGCTTTCGTGATCTTTAATTCGGTCTTGTCCCATTTTTACAGAAATAGCTTCTTCGGTCACACAAAATGTTCCTCCAAAACCACAGCATTCGTCTTTTCTCGTTAAAGCAACTAAATCAAGTCCTTTTATATTATGCAGTAATTGTTCTGGTTTTGAGAAAAATGGCGCGTTTAATTCCGACATCTGCGAAAGATGTAGTCCGCGTTGTCCGTGGCAGCTTACGTGCATTCCCACTTTAAAAGGAAAACGTCCTTCTATATGGTCAATTTTTAAAATATCAGTTATAAATTCTGTTAGTTCAAAAACGGTGTTTCTAATTTTTGTCGCGGCTTCTTCATTTTTTTCGTCATGCAAATGATCTTTTACATGCAGAACACAACTTCCTGAAGGACATACTATATAATCGAATCCCGCAAAATTGCTTATAAAATTAGCATCACAGCCTTTTGTTAAATGTGCATAACCGCTGTTTGCCATTGGCTGTCCGCAGCAGGTTTGTCCCATCGGAAAATGAACTTCACAGCCTAATTTCTGTAAAAGTTCGTATGTCGCGATACCTACTTTTGGATAAAACTGATCGACATAACACGGTATAAATAGTCCGATTTTCATATTCTTGGTAATTATTATTTTTTCACGCAGATTTAAAAAGATTTAAGCAGATACGCGCAGATTTTCTAAAATTAAATCTGCTATAATCTGCAGAATCTGCGTGAAACAAAAATCAATTTAATCCATTAATCTGTGGCATAAACTTTAATGTTTGTAAAATTTTAAATCAATCAAATCATTTTGAATTGGTTTAGGATTCCAGTTTTGATGAATGGCCAATGCTGCTCCTAAAGCACTTGCCTGCGCCATCGATGCAGCATAAACTTCAACATCCGGAAAAGCTTCGGCTAATAAATTCATATAAATTGAATTTTTACTGAAACCTCCGTCTACAAAAATTTTCTTTACAGGGCTGTTATGAATGACTAAGTTAGTTGAAAAAACCTGCTGTTCTACCAAATCTAACATTAATTGATGATAGGCGATTTCGTAATTTTTGAATGTTGAAAGGTCTCTGTTTTGAAAAGGACATTCTTTCAAAATATCAAAATTATATTTTTTAGGATAAATGATTTGAAAATTTAACGCTCGTAAATTTGAAACGACATTTTTATCAAAATAAACATCTTTGTATGTATCAACCGGAACGTTAAAATATTCTGCTAAACGCTTGGTCTGCACTTCGTGTTCGTTTCCTGCAAAAAGTCTTGCGGCTTTTACAGGCTTTTCTGTGTATTGTAAATAACACAAACAATCGTGTTGTAACTCTTCAAAAGTCAACGGTTTATTGTTGAACGGATTTAAGGAAATACTCCAGGTTCCTGTTGATAATAAAACGAAAGGTTCTGTAAAGTTTATAGTATACGGAATTATCGCCGATGAACTATCGTGAAGCCCCGCTCCTACTGCTAAACCTTCTTTAGTTTTAATAACATCTTTTCCGTTATAAAACGGCGGAATTTTTCCTGAAATTTTTTCATTTTTTAACCATTTGTGGTATTTCATTTTTTTGAAATTCCAAAGATTGGTATGACAGCCCACACTTGTAATATCAGCATAAGCTTCATTGGTTAAAAGAAAACTCAGAAACTGTGGAAGATGCAGACAATACGCTACTTTTTTAAACAAGTCTGGTTTTTCTTCTTTCAAACGGTAAATCTGCATTCCCGAATTTAAGCTTCCCAAAACCGGAGAAGCTGTTTTTACTGCAAATGCTTCTTTTCCTTTGTATTTTTTATAGAAGTCGTTTTTTAAATCCTCCGGATAATCTTTTAAATAATTATACAGAGGAGTTAAAACTTTTCCTTCTTTATCAATGTAGACAAAACTAGCACCGTAAGTACTAAAATTGATGGCTTTTAAAACATAATTGGTCAACGTTTTTATTTCTGAAAAGCGCTCAAAAATCCAGTTTTTAAGCACTTCTATATCTTCGCAGGGAAAACCATCTTCGTCGACCGTTTCGTCAAAATTGACTGATTTCTCCCAAACAATTCGATAGTTTTCATCAAATAAAAATACTTTTTTGTTTGTTTTACCAATATCAAAAATTGCAACTACATTCATTTAATTTAGTTATGAGTTATGAGTTATAAATTATGAGTTAACGAATTATGTTTTTGCTAAGTTTTTTATCAACTTATAATTCATAATTCAAAACTCATAATTACAAACCAGTAGCCAATGTTTTTAATCCTCTTTCTCCAATAAGATTTTTTCTCACAGAAAGACTTCTGTATAATCCTACCGGATTTAAAGCTGCTCCTGAACGTAAACGAGCTTCGGCAACTAATGCGCGAACGTCTGTACGGAAAGCGTTTTGAAGAATTTCCTGTGCTTTTACGACGTCATTTTCTTGTTGTGCTTGTTCTAATGCTTTTCTGTCTACTGAAAGTGCTTGTGCGTAAGCAATCATAATGGCTTCAACAGATTGTAATAAATCTTCTAACGGATCTTTGATGTTGTGTGAAGCATCGATCATCCAGCCTAAATCTTTGGCGTGGTTCATTCCTCTTGCGTCCATTCCTTCAACCAATTCATTGAAGATCAAGAATAATTGATATGGCTTTAAAGCTCCAGCTGTTAAATCGTCGTCACCGTATTTTGAATCGTTAAAGTGGAATCCGCCTAGTTTGTTTTCCATTAATAATAATGAAACAATCTGCTCGATATTGGCGTTTGGTAAATGATGTCCTAAATCGACTAAGGTTTGTGCTTTGTCTCCTAATTTTTTTACGTAAGAATAGGATTGACCCCAGTCTGCCACTGTTGTAGAATAAAAGTTAGGCTCGGCACACTTGTATTCTAAAAATAATTTCCAGTTTGAAGGTAATGCATCGTAGATCTCTTCTAAACTTTCTAAGGTGTTTTGGTACGCTTTACGGAAGTTTAACTGCCCCGGAAAGTTAGAACCGTCAGCTAACCAAACGGTTAATGACTCTGAACCTAATTCGATTCCGTGTTTAATAACTTCAATATTGTGTGCAATGGCTTGTTTACGAACAGCTTTATTTACGTTTTGTAATGAACCGTATTTGTATGTATGTTCTGCATCTGCCTGATCCTGAAATGTATTCGAGTTCATGGCATCAAACTTTAAATTGTGCTGCGATGCTAATGTTTTGATTGCTTTATAATCTTGTGGAATATCCCACGGAATATGAAGTGAAATAGCACCTGAAGCGTTGTTTAATTTATGAAGCAACCCAACATCTTCGATTTTTTCTTCGATTGAACGTGGTTCTCCGCCTCCCGCAAAACGTCCGAATCTTGTTCCTCCTGTTCCTAAAGCCCAAGATGGAATTGCAATTTGAAAATCGATTAGTTTTTTAATAATCGACTCTGTATTATCAATTTCTGATGCTGTAAAAACAAGTTTGTTTTGGTGTTTTTTTAATAATCCCTCGTTATGAGATTCGATGTGGTTTGATCCGATTAACATAGTTATTGATATTTTAATAGAGTATACAATATATAAATTTTATATGCTTGGTAATTTTTTTTTAACACATAACTGCACAGTTTTAAGTGCTGAAATTTTAGACGCAGATTTGACGGATTCGCTATCGCGAAGACGCGGAAAAAAACGGATTTTTTATAAGATTGAATTAAAAAAAAATCTGTGTAGATCAGCGTTTTCGCGATAGCGAATCCGTTTTATCCGCGTTCTATGTCTATATGTTCAATATTTTTCAACTAAAATTTTTATACTAAACTCTGGTTTAACTTTACTATTTTATGGTAATTGGTCTGCTTATAAAAATGGGATGTCTAAAAAAATCTAACGTTCGAAAGAATTCGAACGCTAGACCACAAAAAACCACTTTTGCTTAAACAAACTTATAAAAAAACTTAAATAATTTTTATCTATAAAAGCCCATTGCAACGCCGCCGTCTACGTTTAAGGCGTTTCCTGTTGATTTGTTCAGGAAACCTCCAACAAACGCAAAACAAGCATTTGCGATATCATCCGGCAATATGATTTCATTCAATAACGTACGTTTTGCATAGTAAGCCGGTAATTCTTCTACCGTGATTCCGTATGCTTTTGCACGACCTTCTGCCCATCCGCCAGACCAAATATTTGAATCTGAGATTACAGCATCAGGATTTACGGTGTTTACACGAATTTTATCGGCTCCTAATTCGGCAGCCATTAAACGTGTTAAATGCGCCTGAGCGGCTTTTGCAGAACCGTAACCCGGATTATTTGGGCCGGCTACAACTGCGTTTTTAGAAACAATGTTTACAATATCACCTCCAAAACCTTGTTTGCGCATTACTTCGATTCCGGCTTTAGAAACAATAAATTGTCCTTTTACCAAAATATCATATAATCTGTCCCACTCTTCAAGAGTATGTTCTGCAATAGATTTCGAAATACTGATTCCGGCATTGTTTACAATAATATCTGCACCTCCAAAAGCTAAAGAAGCTTGGTCTAAAGCTAATTCTGTGCTTTTTTCATCTGTAACATTTAATAAAGTACTCGCAACAGCATCTTTTCCAAAAGCTTTAATAAATTCAGCTGTTGCTGCTTCTAAACGTTCTTCGTTGATATCGTTGATAACTACACAAGCACCTTCCTGAGCAAATTTCTTCGCGATAGCTTTACCAATTCCGCCAGCAGAACCTGTAATTACAGCTACTCTGCCAGACAATGCTTTTGGTTTTGGCATACGCTGTAATTTTGCTTCTTCTAATAACCAATATTCAATATCGAAGGCTTCCTGGTGCGGCAGTGAAGTATATTCTGAAACAGCTTCTGCACCTTTCATTACATTTACTGCATTGATATAATATTCTGATGCCAAACGTGCCATCGTTTTATCTTTTGCAAAAGTGAACATTCCAACTCCCGGATATAAAATCACAACTGGGTTTGGGTCACGCATTGCAGGAGAATTTGATTTCTTGCAGGCATTATAATAGTCTTTGTACATCGCACGGTAAGCTTCAAAAGCCGGAGCTAATTTTGCTTTTACCGCATCAACATCTGATAAATCTTCGTTTGGATCTAATGTTAAAACCAGCGGACTGATTTTTGTTCTTAAAAAGTGATCCGGACAAGAAGTTCCTAATGGAGCTAATTTTGAAAGATCATTTGAATTGATGAATTCCAATACTCTTGCATCATCTGTATAATGTCCAATCATTTGGCGTTCTGATGAACAGAAACCTCTTAAAATTGGGGCAACTTTTGCTGCTTTTAATTTGCGGTGTGCTTCTGGAAGGCTTTCGATTTTTTGACCTCCAAAAACCGGACGTTTTTTACCGTAGTTATTTTCTAAATATTCGGCACATTTCTCGATTACTTCCAGTGTATTAATATAACTTTCGTATGCAGTATCTCCCCAGGTAAAAAGACCGTGAGAACCTAACATGATGCCGCGTAGTTTTTTTCCTTTTTTTGCAGCTTCTTCTAAACAGCTTCTTAACTGAAGTCCTAAGTCAAAGCCCGGACGCTGCCAGCCTACCCAGCCAATTTCTCCGTCAAATAATTCTTCGGTGATTTTTGCTCCGTCTTTTGCGGCAGCGATTGCAATTGCCGCATCCGGATGTAAGTGATCAATATGTTTAAATGGTAAAAAACCATGTAAAGGTGTGTCGATAGATGGCGCTTTTGAAGCCAAATCGAAAATACAATGATTGAATAATTCTACCATTTCATCTTCAAACTCAATTCCTTTGTAAACGTTTTCAAGATTACGTAATCTGTCTAAATACAATGCTGCACAGCCAGATTTTGTCAATGTACCAATATCTCCTCCAGAACCTTTAATCCACATAACTTCTGAACTTGCTCCTGTTAAGGGATCTTTGTCTGTAATTTTTACAGAAGTATTTCCTCCTCCATAGTTAGTCAATCTTAAATCGGCTCCTAAAAGGTTCGAACGATAAATGAAAAGCGCTACTTCATCTCCTGCTAATGCTGCTGCTTTAGCTTCATCCCAAAGATAGCTCACATGCTTAAAATTCATATTTTTTGTATTTGTATTTGACATTGTTATCATATATTTTTTCAAGTATTTACAAAGAATTCCCAATTCCGACTAAAACGATCGAAAGCATTATCAATCCGATTCCCCAAATAAAAGTGCTGAATGTTTTTTTAGAAACACCTTTCCACTCTTTCAAATAGAATCCCCAAAAATTTGCTGTTAAAATAATAGTTGCCATATGCAGAATCCATGAACTGGCTCCGTTTCCTAATTTGCTTTCGCCCATTCCGTAAAAGAAAAACTGCAAGAACCACATTGTTCCGGCAAGTGCAGAATACAAAATGTTTTTAGTAATTGGTGTTGCTACATTGAAGTAATCTCCAATTGATTTGTTTTTGAAATTAAGATAAAGACACCAAATAAAATTGGTAGTCAAACCTCCCCAAAGCAAAACTATATAGGTTACATTATTTTGAAACAACGGGTTACAGCCATTTATTACGGCTTGTTCTGCCATTGGTTTTCCGGCTTCGATTCCGTAATTAAAAAAAGAACTTAAAATTCCTGAAATTACCGCTACAGTTAAACCTTTTGCTAAACTGAAATCTTTGTCTTTATCTTCATGACCTGTCGCAAAATCTTTTTCTTTTAACATCCCCGCTTTTCCAGAAATAGCTATTCCTAACAAGCAAACAGCTACTCCCAATAAAACCAGCTGTCCGCCAGAATTAGAAAGCATATGAGAGAATGAAATTTTGCCTTCTGCCGGATTAAAATCGTAATATATTGAAGGGACTAAAGCTCCAAAAGCAGAGCAAAATCCCAATGTAATTGAATTTCCCAATGACATTCCTAAATAACGAACGCCAAGACCGTATGTTAATCCGCCAATTCCCCAGATCAGTCCCATCGAAAAAGTAAAGGTTTTGATGGCTGGTGACGCTGTGATGATTATTTCAGTAAAATTTGGAATCGTTAAGTAGGCTGCAATTGGCGGTACAATTAACCAGGAAAAAAAACCGCCTACAAGCCAGTAGCTTTCCCAGGCCCAATCTTTAACTTTTTTAAAAGGCATATAAAAACTACCTGAAGAAAATCCTCCGATAGAATGAAAAATGATTCCTAATAATGATTCCATTTAATAATTTTGTTTGTGGTTAATTGCGATAGTTAATTTCGTTTTGTAAAATAATATAATGTAGAAAAGAAAACTGTCCTGTACTATCCTTTATGATTCGTGTATTTTTTGTTAAAAGTGCGCATTAATTGCAAAGATCAATGCAATTGTATTCGAAAAATAAATTTAAAAGTGCTACTTTAGCAATCGATTTCGTAATTATTATATCCGCTATTTAGTATAACTGCCTGAAAATAAAGAGTACTTTTATTTTATGGCTGTTGCTTGTAAGGAAAGTAGTAAAAACAGTATATGAAGCCGTTTTTAGGATTGCTTTTTATAAAATTATAATTAAAAAAAATTTGTTTCATGCCCCTAACCTGAAACAGATTGCAAAATACCAGCATGATTAAATTAATTAAAATAGACGAAGATTCGAGGATTCCCAAATACAAACAAATTGTTGACTCGATTTTGCAGAATATTGCTAACGGAAATTTAAAAATCAACCAAAAAATCCCTTCTATAAACAGTTTCAGCGAAGAGTTTTATATGTCGCGCGATACGGTTGAAAAAGCCTATAATATTTTAAAGGAAAGAAAAATCATTTCGTCCATTAGAGGAAAAGGATATTATATTACCCGAACAAAACTGGAATCGAAAGTAAATATTTTGTTTTTGTTTAATAAACTGAGCGCGTACAAAATGAAAACGTACAGCTCGTTTATTGATACTCTTGGTGCGAATGCGCATACTGATCTTCATATTTATCATTGCGACGAAACGCTGTTTTTAAATTTACTGGATAAGTTTGAAGGGGCTTATGATTATTATGTTATTACAACGCATTTTAAAACCGATGAATTAAAACATTTGAGTTTTACGGATGAAGTTGCCAAAGCGATACAAAGAATTCCTGAGGAGAAATTGGTTTTAATGGACAATATTAAACTTTCTCACGAAGGTGAAATCATTAAAATTTATCAGGATTTTGAAAATGATATTTACAATGCGCTAAAAGAGGGTTTAACGAAAATCACCAAATACAAACGATTAATTTTAGTTTATCCTGATAAAGCGGTTTATCCGTATCCGAGGAGAATTCTGCATGGTTTCAGAAAATTTTGTGTCGAGCACGAAATCAACTTTGAGATTCTTAGTGAAGTTTATGATGATATGATTCTTAAAAAAGGTGACTTATTTATTACTATTGAAGAATCTGATTTGGTGAATTTAATGAAACAAATTCGCGATGAGGAATATGTTTTAGGAAAAGATATTGGCGTTATTTCTTATAATGATACACCGCTAAAGGAATTACTCGGCATAACTGTAATGTCTACTGATTTTAATATTATGGGAGAAACTGCTGCCAGAATGATTTTGAATAAAGAAAAAGGGCAGTTTAAGGTGCCTTTTAATTTTATTGATAGAAATTCGATCTGAGGTGCTAAGGTTCTGAGATGCTAAGATTCTAAGGTTTTTATATAGAGACTTAAAAAAAATCTGCAATAAGTTTTTTTCTCATTGCAGATGATTAGATAGTTTATTTGATGTTTTATAAAGTTGCCATGTCGATTACGAAACGGTATTTTACATCGTTTTTTAGCATTCTTTCGTAGGCTGTTGTGATGTCTTTGATGTCGATTAATTCGATATCTGCAACAATATTATGTTCGGCGCAAAAGTTTAGCATTTCCTGAGTTTCGGCTATTCCTCCGCATGCAGATCCAACAATACTTTTACGTCCGCCTAATAATGAAAAAGCGCCTAAAGCTCCATCCAGATGAATTCCTTCTACCGGAACACCTACGCAAATATGAACTCCATCAATATTAAGTAAAGACAGGTAAAAGTTAAAATCGTGGTCTGCCGCTACTGTATCTACAATAAAGTCGAAAGACCCTTTTACTTTTTCAACTTGTGCTGCATCTTTGGTTATTACAAAATGATGTGCTCCTAGTCTTTTTGCATCAACTTCTTTTTGTGGAGAAGTACTCAAAATGGTAACTTCAGCTCCCAGAGCAACTGCAAATTTTACAGCCATGTGTCCAAGTCCGCCCAAGCCAAGAACAGCAACCTTATGTCCTTTGCCAATTTTCCAGTGTTTTAATGGCGAGTAAGTTGTAATTCCTGCACATAACAAAGGCGCGGTTGCGGCTAAGTCTAATGTTTCAGGAATGTGTACGGTAAAATTTTCATGGGTTACAATGGTGTTAGAATAACCTCCATATGTTGGTTTGCCGTCTCCAAATTTATCAAGACCGTTATAAGTTGGCACAACGCCTTCGCTGCAATACTGCTCCAATCCGTCCTGACAGTGGCTGCATTCTCCGCATGAATTAACCATTGTACCAATTCCGGCAAGATCACCTACTTTGAATCCTTTAACGTGATCCCCCACTTTTGTGATGCGTCCTACTATTTCATGACCGGGAACCATTGGAAAAACACCCGGAAACCATTCATTGTTGATTTGTGCGAGATCTGAGTGACAGACTCCACAATATAAAATTTCGATTTGTACGTCATGTGCTCCAACTTCCCTTCTCTCGAAATTCCATGGAGCCAGCGTTTCATTTGCACTTTGTGCTGCATATCCTTTTACTGCAATCATTGTTTTTAGGTTTAGTGTTATAATCCATGCAAAGTTATTGGCAGCACCTATCATCAAAGATGTGTATATCAAATGAAAAGCTGAAAAAATCAAATATCATGAACAATAGCCATTTCTTTGATTTTTACAGTTTTCTATTTGAAATTAGCAATTTACTTCTATTCGATTTTATACCTTTGTTCTATATTTACATAAAGCAAAATCAGTTTACAACTACCTGTAAAAAAAGTGATTAGACTGCAAATTTCAGAGATGATGAAGGAAATTGATTTACATAAGGATCTCAAAAATGACAGCAGGGTTTTTATGCCCGGATTGTTTGATAAAGACATCAAAAATTTTAATGTGCTTTATATTAAGCATAATAAAGAAGATAAGTTCAATTGCAAGCCTTTCAACAGGAAATCACTTTATAAAATAAGTTTATTAAAAGGCAAAACTAAACTGTATTATGCCGACAAAACAATGGAGTCTGATTGTGCTTTATTATTCACTAATCCTAATATTCCTTATTCCTGGGAACATATTGATTCTGAACAGACTTCTTATTTTTGCATCTTTACCGATGAGTTTTTTGATCAGTTTGTAAATATCAAAGATTATCCGGTTTACAAGCCTGGCAATGTTCCGCTTTTTCATTTGAATGAAGAGCAATATATTCAATTTGAAAATATCTTCAAACAGATGCTGAACGAAATTACTTTGGAATTCAGCTATAAATATGATTCGCTTCGAGCTATGCTGCTTCAGCTTATTCTTACGGCACTAAAACTGGAACCGGCCGCTTACCAGCGATATAATGACTCGAATGGTTCCCAAAGGATAAGTTCTATTTTTATGGAATTACTGGAAAGACAGTTTCCTATCGAGTCTCACCTGCAGCGAATGGAATTACGTTATCCAACTGAATTTGCGCATCAGTTATCCATACATGTCAATCACCTCAATCACGCTTTGAAACAGGTGACAGGAAGAACTACAACTCAGCTTATAGCCGAAAGGATTATGCAGGAAGCCAGAAGTCTTCTTCAGCATACGGATTGGAATATCTCTGAGATTGCGTGGTGCCTGGGTTTTGATGATCTTCCCCATTTTATCAATTTTTTCAAAAGAAGTCAGCAGTTAACTCCAAAAATTTACCGCAGAGAAAGCAATATTTGATTTTTTCAGCTTAAACCACATTTCTTTTTAATAGTTTTGATGTATTAAAAATCAGATTTTCAGATCTTATTTTTGCATCCAAAACAAAAACTTCTATTTCATCATCTATGATACAAAACTACCTTAAGGCAATTCTCTGTTTATTCTTGTCGCTTAAAACATTTGGTCAAACCACAAATCAGGATGCCAGTAAACGGGTTTTAAATGCTCCCGAAAGTGTCTATAAAAAATTTCGCGATGCCGGAATGAATCCTGTAAATCACGAATTGACTGAAAATGAAAGAGCAAAGGTTGAAAAAGCATTCTCTTTTTTACCGCCTCTGCATCAGAAAATCTTAAAAACAAATTTGCATAGTATTAGTTTTATGGATAATATGCCTAATACTGCTCTTACATCTACTCTTGAAAATCAAGATGATGTAAAAATGTTCAATATTACTTTTCGGGCTGGTATATTCAACGAAACAATTTCTGAATGGGCTACTGCAAAAGAGCTTATTTGCTATGATCGCTCCACAAATCCCGATTATGAAGTCCGTATTGAAGCCGGTGAAATGGATGCGTTTCTTTATGTGCTGCTTCATGAGGCTACACATGTTGTTGATGCTGTGCTAGAACTAACGCCGCATCCTCTTGATAAAGATACTCTAATTAAACCAACAGTTTTTACAGAATCTATTTGGTACAAAATGAATATTCCTGCTGAAAAATTCATCGATCCATTACTTGAAAAAACTCGTTTTAGAGGCGGAAGTCCGTTATCTATAGAAGTGGCACCCGAAATATACGGTAAGCTGCAAAAAACGCCCTTCCCTTCCCTATACGCAATGGCAAGTTGGTATGAAGATATTGCCGAACTGGAAACCATTTATCATCTAACACAAAAAATGAATCAGCCGTTTTACATAACAGTTAGAAAAAACAATACCGAAATATTCCACTTCGAACCTCTAAAAAATGACCTGGTAAAAAGCCGATTAAAACAACTGACCGTTTTTTACGAAGTATAATCAAATAAAAAAACATACCAATCCCAACCTTTTTACAATTTATTATATCCTTATAATAAAAGGAAACCTATGAAAAAATTATTACTTCTGTTTTTATTTCTATCGAATATTGCTTTTGGACAAAACCGAGTAAATTATACCGAATTTAATTCAGCCGTTAATAATCCAGAAATAATCAATTTGCAGGGAAACTGGGGAATTGATCACTTAATAACGGGTACAGACAAAAAAGAATATAACCTTTCTTTAAGAAAATCTAATGACAGATTTTTTTACGGAAACAGTATTTCAATTAAACCTGACGGAACATTTGTTTGTTCTTACTCTGCCCCATGCGGAAACGATTGTTTTACAACTTCTACAGGAAAATATAAAATGTTAGATGAGAATTACATTAGTTTTTATTTGGAAAAAATAAGTAAGCATGGCGATTGTCAAGGATCTTCTGAACCAAATGTAGATTTAGGATTGTTTCGTATTTATAAAGAAAATGGCAATTTTAAGCTTCGTATAAGCGACGGAAATTCCGAAAATGATAAAAAAAATCTTGAATACATTGCGGTTTTAGATCAAAAATATCAGGAAATTTCGGGTCTGTTTGGTATAAAGCAGTGTATAAATTGGTTCGAAACAAAATCATTATATAGAATTGAAGATATAGCTTCTTTTTGCATGGAGCAAAACAAAATCAAAGATTATGAGATTCTTTACAGCAAAGGTTTTCAAGATACTTATTTGATTTTGGTAAAAATTAAAAACAAATATCATTATATCTTATTTGAATCCGATTATGCTAACAGAAAAAAGGCAGCTCTATTTGATAATGATTTTTTTGAAAAAGCAGATAATTTAGTTTCTAAAATTGATGGAGATAAATCTCTTAAAAAAGATACTATGGAAGAAGCTCGAGACTATTCGAGAAATCCATTGTCAAAAAACATATTAGTTGTGTATAAAAAAAATGGCGAGATCCAAAAAATCATTCATCATATATACAATCGTGAAGATAAATATTATAAAGAAACTTTTTATTTAAGTAATAATGTTCCAAGTATTATTAAAATAGAAGCTCCTGAGAAAGAAAATTTCGCTTTCTATGTTTGTGATTTTGAGAATATGGACGGAGCGGTAATGAAACCACTTTCCATGAATTGGAGTTTTTCAGGAATAAGGCAACAATATTATCAATTTATGGAAGATATCAAAAAAGCAGGTTTAAAATGAAAAATATACTTTATGTATTGCTGATTTTATCTTGCATTCTTTTTAATTCCTGCAAAGCAAAATTAAAATACGATCCATATCCTGATACTCCATATACTAGATTTATAGAAGGTACTAATAGCGGCGTAATGGTTACAGAAACCAAACAAATTCTTATTCCTGCAAAGTATGGCTGGATAGATCGACGTTTGACAGATGATGTATATTCGCCAACATCTAAGCAGATTTTTTATGTTGGATCTTACAGGGAAGATACTCTTTCCATGTATGTTAAAAGCTTTCTGTTTAATGTAAATGGTAAACTGCTATATACATTTGATGAAGGCGAGGATGTAAAATCACTTTTTTACCACAATAAACAGCTTTATCTTATAACCAAAAAACAACTTTGGGGCGAGGAAACAATACCAGATCGAATCAATATCATAAATTACGATGACAAATTATTTCGTTTAGATGCAAATAAAAATAATGCAGCTCAACTTTGTGCATATCCTTCCATAAAGCATCTTGGCAAAAACATGATTTATCTTAATCCCAACAATCAGTTTGGGTATTTTGACCTCAATACTGATAAAAAAATTCTATTTGAAAAGCATTCGAGAGACTCTCAAAGATACTTGTATGTAAAAGATAAAAATGAATTGTGGACTCAGATAAACAAATCAGAAACCGAAAAATCAAATGAATATTATGATACCGTTATTGACAGTACATTAAGCGTAAAACCTAATCCTGCCAAAAATGTTGTATGGGGTTCTGCAAAATACTATTTTTCGCAAACTGAAAAAGGAATTCAAATTGTTGATTTTGATGGAACAGTTTCTCCTTTTGCCTATCCTTTTCTTGAACCTGTAAAAAACAGGGTTGCTTTTTATATGAATACTTTTGGCAGAGAAGCAATTACAGATAAACTCTTTGCTTTTTCACCTCATAAAGAGGGAGATATAATAGGTATTATAGATCAAAGCGGAAAAATTATCCTGCCTGCGGAATTTGACCAAATATCGATGAAGGAAATAATTCCTAATACACAACCAAGCGATGAGTTTCTTCGTTTTCTCAACGATAATAAATTATTGGGTTTTTACTATTTTGCCATTAAAAATGAGGGTAATTATAATGTATATGCAATATACAACCAAGAGGGCACCGAAATTATTAGGTTAAAAGAAGATAAAAACAATAATTGCTCCTGTGGGTTTGATTTTATGGAAAAAAACCGATTACAAATTAAGTTTTATTGCAGCAATGACACTAAAACATTTGATTTACTAACAAAAGAATTAATCTTTACGGAGAAAAAAGATAGTTTTTTTGAGATGCTAAGGTACTAAGATTCTGAGATACTAAGGTTTTTAAAACCTATATATTAAAGCAAAAAAAACCTCGCCAGTTGACGAGGTTTTAGTTGTATTATTTTTTTGATTCTTCGATAGAAACTTTTCTGAACTCTTTTAAAAGTTTTTCGATTTCTAAAGTAGCTTTACGTGCTCTTGGTCCTGCAGCTTTGATACCTTTTTCAGTTAAAGATTCAGCTTCTGCTTTGAATGTGTCAATTTCGGCGTTGATTTTTACTAATAGATCTTTCATGCTTATAATTATTAAATTAAGGCGCAAAAATAGAAGTTTGATTGATAGTTACAACATATTTGCTGTTAAAATTATCATTGTTTTTTACTCTTTAAATTAACCTAAAATTTACGAATCACATTTTGCTAAATCTTCTTTTTGCAATAAACTATTAATCAGACAATTATTATCAAAACAAAATTTCAAAACTTATTTAGACGTGTTTTAAAATAGGTTTATAAAAATTTAAAACAATTTTAAAGTATAAGATTTTCGCTTAAAATTTTATTTCACCACTGAGAATGTGTGGAATTTTTCCCCAATTGATTGTCTATTTACAGGCAGAACTTCAAAATACGAGTCAAATATTAAGATTTTGTTATTATCTCTCTTAAATGAATAATACCAAACTTATTTTACACTTACCTTAATTTTAGCCGAAAGCTGCTTTGCCAAATTGGTTACATAATTGGTGAAGTAAACAGAATCCTTAAAGTTTGTATCTGCGCTTAATTCCCATCCCGCTATCGGATAATAACTTATTTTCTCGTTGTTTTTTGTTTTTAGTTTTATAAGATAAGAATCTGTCAGCTGTCCTGTTTTTGTTGCTTCCATATATCCTTTATAAACATTTTTCGGAACAATAACTGCGGTTCCTAAAATCCACTGACGTTCGTAAGTCAATTTATCATGTTGAATAAAACACACGAAATCTCCAGCTTCAATTACCTGCAGCGGGTTTTGATTGTTTAGGTTAGAAAGTGTTACCAACAGCATTTCGTTTCCTTTTAAACCATTCAGCGAAACTGTATTTTTGTAGCCATACATTCCCGGCCAGATTGAAGTTGTTTCCTGTGCCTGATATTTATTTCCTGAAGCTTCCCAATTTTGATACGTATAACTTAAAACGGAATTAACCGGACCTTCACTAACGATTTTAAAAGTCGTTTTTTCAATTGTATTTAAAGTGTCTGCAGCCAGAATTCCGAGTCTGTTGATTTTATCTCCATTAGTCAATAAGGCAAAACCTCCTAAACCAGCCGAATTTCCAACAGGAAAAATATCTCTTCCCCAATCGTACATGACGTGGTAATTGTCTTCAACGGCACCTTTGCTGTTAATTCCAACATCTTCGGGCGTTATTCCCGGCAATTTTTTACCAAATACATCCTTTGAGTTTCTTCCATCTAAATAATGTCTGAAACCTACTTTATCATTTTCCCAAGTTGGCCCGTCAGTCTGATATTTTTGATACCCTAATTTTTTATGCACCTGGTCTGCCATTAAAACTTCTTGTGTATCAGGGTGAACAGGAAGGTTCTTTCCTTCTCTTTTTCCAAATCTAACACTTGTTTTTATTGGATATTTAGGATCTTTCTGCGACCAATTCAGCAGTATTGTTTTTTCTTCATTTGGAGAAAAATCGGTTACAAAAAAAAGTTCATCCCATTTTCCGTCACCGTCTAAGTCATTAACCTGTGCGGGAATGGTATCATTTTTAAAAAGTAATACGGGATAAGCTCCTAAATCTTTATTTATGGTAAGCTGATTTCTATTTACAGCAATAGCTTTTTGAAATAATTCGATATTAGAGGTGTTTTTTAAAACAATCTTATTTTCTTTCGAAAGTTTTTGCTGTGCCTGGCACGACGCAAAAATTAGTACAGAGAATGCTGTTGATGTGTAAAGTTTGATGGTACTTTTCATTCTTTTTATTTTAAACCAATTTAAGTATTTAAATGAAATTAAGTATAATTCCACTCTAAATTTACAGCACAAAAACATTTTCTGTATCCTGCGCTTCCCTGTTTGGTTTAAATAAAATAGGAAAAGTATTTTGGCAGTTTTAAAACTGTGCCATAAAAAACAAAGCTTTTTGAAGGCTGTCAAGCTGAGTTTGATTAACCGTTGAATTCGAAAATTTAATTTCCGGTATTTTTGAGATAAAATCTGAAGTGTCTTTAAAATAAGATTTTAATTCTTTTAAAAGTTCGTTTCTCGATTTTGATGCATCAACAAGTTTTAGGTTTTTAATTTCATTAAAATAAAGCAGACTATTGTGCAAATGCTTATTGAAAAAGCAAACCATCACATTGGTTCCTTTTTTCTCTAATTTTAAAAAATCTATTAATTCTGATTTGTCGTATACAACAAATATAGAGCGTTCAAAATCTTTTGGTTTACTTCCGTTTTCTAACAAAAAAGAATCTTCAGAAAATTCAAACTCTTCTTTAAATTTTCTTTTAAACATTTTTAAAAAAACGCCCTGATTATCTTCAATTCCAGTACCTTCAGCAAGACCAACTTTTCCATCTTTTCCTGTTCCAGAACCAGCTTCACCAGAAACTGCTAATCTATTCCATTTGTCGACAAGCCAGAAGTAGTAACCTGGTGTAACATCTCCAGTTGTTTTTGTATTAAAAACTAACAAACTATTAGTCGGTTTACCCACAATTGGCGCATAAACCTTTGTACTTGTCAGTTCAACCCTAGGTATCAATATACCTTTGGTACTTTTACCATATCTATCTGCTTCAGGAAGATCCACAGTCGTGATCTCTAATTGAGCTGATGAATTTGGCGTTTTAGTTCCAATACCAACCTGCGAACGGGCCGAAAAGGTAGCCAAAACAACAAATAAAGGGAGTAATCTATTTTTCATAACCTTTTAATTATTATGTGTTTAATTATTTTCTTAAGTCTTTAAAATTCAAACATCTAGATTTGAAGGTGCAAAGTTCTTCTGAAAATGAATTTATTTTTGCCTGTAAAAGTTTTTAAACTTATAGATTAAGGTATATATGAAAATAGAGCGTATTTTATAGGGAAGAATTCCTATATTGCAAAGGGCAAATAGTAGAAATGGCGCGAAGCAAAAACAAACTAAGTACTTAACAAACAGATAATTGATACATAAAATTACAAAAAAAAGAGAGAAAACTTACATTTTCTCTCTTGCTGGTATTCTACTCTGTATGCTTACCCTAAATGAGCAAGTTTTTACCTAAATAATGGTATGTTTTTTTTGTGAATGGTAAATTGTACTACCTGATTTCTTTTTTGAGGTTTTCTAAAGATTTGTCCTCTAAAACTTTAATTTGATTTACTACTATTTGAGCAATTGTTTTGGCTCCCAATAAAGAAAGATGCGTATCATCTGCCTTATCTTTATCATAATAGACATTTTCTCCTGCTTTGAAATGCAGGTGTAATTGCTTCGATTTTTCCGGGCCGTAAGATTGTTCTAGTTTTTCTGTAAAATATTCTAAATCGATAAAAAGTACTTTATATTCCTTTGCCACTAAGCGGGTTTCTAAAGGATAATCGCCGTGGGTAGGAACTAATACTCCTTTTTCATTAAAGTTACGTCTCGCAATTGAAGTTAACAAAACCGGTATTGCTCCTTTTTCCCTGCTTTCTTTTACAAAACGTATTAAGTTATATCTATAGGCTGTATGCGGGTTTGTATAACGGGTAGAATCTTCGATTTTTTCATCGTTATGTCCGAATTGTATAAAGACATAATCCCCTTTCTTTAGTTTTCTATAAATTGAATCCCAGCGTTTTTCGTTGATGAAACTTTTTGTGCTTCTTCCGTTTACAGCTTTGTTTACCACTACTATATCGTCTTTAAAAAAAGGCTGTAAAACCTGTGCCCAGCCATGCTCCGGGTTTCGTTCAGGGTCTTTTTTATTTGCCATTGTTGAATCGCCTATAGTATATAAGGTTGTTTTTTGTGCAAAACAAACCGAGGAGATTAGTAATAAGATTATGATGTGTTTCATTTTAGATTTTAGATTTTAGATTTTGAAATGCGGAGTTACTTGCGTTCCTTCGACTTCGCTCAGGATGACAAGCATAGTGCTTTTATTTATATCGAATGTCAGTCTGAGCGAAGTCGAAAACCTTTTACGGTATGAAAATCCTTCTCCCGAAATCTCGGGATCGCTCTGGAGGACATATCTTTATGGATTCTCTTTGTGTAGACGCACTGCTGTGCGTCTCTACGGAAAACCTTTGAACCTTTGAACCTTTGTTACTTTGTTACTTTGTCCCTCAAAAATCAGAAGAACAAAATTAATATTACTCTTTACGCCTATCACCTCGAAATAGACGCACTGCTGTGCGCCTCTACAGAAAAATCTTTGTCCCTTTGAACCTCTGCACCTTTGAACCTAAAAAATTACGGTTTCGAGACTGCCGTTGGCACTGTCGCTCTTTGTCCTATAAAAACATCTGTCATCAAAACGTTTTCTGCATTTTCGTTGGAAAGGGCATTTTTTGCTTCTTTGATTTCTATATTTTGTAACGATATGTTTTTGATTTTTTTATCGGGGAAACCCTGAATTACAATTCCGGATTCTGATGCTTTATTACAAGTAATATTCGAGAATGAAATATTGGATATATCCGATTGAAATCCTTTCCCTTCGCCGTGATAATTGGCCGTTATATAAATACAATCTTCAACCTGATCTAATTGAATATTTCGAACAAAGATATTTTTGATAAAACCGCCTCTGTCTGCATTGGTTTTTAGATAAATTCCTCTTTTTAAGTATCCGATGGTTTTGCAGTTTTCTACAAAAACATTTTGAACTCCGGCCGACATTTCGCTGCCAATTACTATACCGTGAAGTCCTTTAAAATTGCAGTTTCTTATTATTATATTTTCGCTTGGCGTTGCTGTATTAGCTCTTCCTTCATGATCTCTTCCTGCTTTTATGGCAACGTTATCGTCACCATTATTAAAAGTTACATTTTCGATTAAAACATCTTTGGCATATTCAGGGTCGATTCCGTCATTATTATGATTTAATGATTTATAGCTGATACCGCGAACGGTAATACTTTGCGATTTTAAAAGATGTAAACACCAAAATGGTGAATTTTCGATTCTCACATTTTCAACCAGGATATTCCTGCAATTCAAAAACTGAATCATCTGTGGACGCAGGAAATAACCTTCGCCAAATTTTCTGTCTTTCAACGGAACATTATTATGGTTCATGTCACGGCTTAAATCCTTGCCCGAACCTTCTTTTGCTTTAAAGCTTTTCCACACTTTTCCTCCTTCTCCATCAATTGTTCCCTCTCCTGTTATGGCTATATTAGTACATTCGTTGGCGTATATAAGCGGACTGTAATTATACAGCATGGTTCCTTCCCAACTTGTTAAAACCATTGGAAGGTAATCCTGCGGATTGTCACTAAATTTGATTTTTGCCCCTTTCTCAATTTTCAGGTTTACATGGCTTACAAAATGAATTGGCCCGTTTATTTTATAAATTCCTTTTGGTACAATAATAGTTCCGCCATTATTCTTTTTGCATAATGCCATCGCTTTATCAAAAACAGCTTTATTGTTTGTTATTGAATCTCCTTTTGCTCCTAATTTCAAAATATTTACCTGATAAGCAGGAAAAACAGGAAGCTGTATTCTATTGACGATCGAATCGACTTTTGCCTTTGGGAAATCATTGTTCTGGGCAAAAGAGCTGAAGCTGATTAATAAGAGGATAAGATATTTCATTTTTTATAAGGTTCTAAGGTGCTGAGAGGCTAAGTTTCTGAGATACTGAAATACTGAGATACTGAGATGCTAAGATTCTAAGGAGTCAAACAAAACTTAGAGTCTTAGTATCTTAGAAACTTAGTAACTAAGATACCAAGGTATCGTTGTATCTTTTAGAATATTTTCTATTGAATATTGCTCTGCTTCTGATTTTGTAAGCTGATGGGACCATGATACTCTTTTGGCTGGCTGAAATCCTTCTCCGCTGTTATTATATTCTGCATAAAAGGCGTTTTTTTCTGCATCTGGTTTTGACCAGTTTTCCCAGCCTTCAGGTTTTATATGTTTTCCTAATTCGCAGTTTATATATACAGTTTTGGCATAAATTCGCCACGGTCTTCCTAAATAAACGGTATTGACAGAAGGTTCAGCCGTTAGTTTACAATTCTTAAAAACAAAGCCGTATGCTGTTCCTTCGGGAGTTGATGCAGCTGTTATGTACGAACTTTTAATGCTATGAATGACACAGTTTTCAAATAATGCGGTTGAACCTCCAAAAATAAAATCAGTTGTTCCTTCAATATAACAGTCTTTAAAATATTGTTTAGCATTTTTTCCTGATAAATAAAGGGTATCCTGATTTCCTAAAATAATGCAATTTGAAATTTTAGCCCTATTGCTTACAACTGACAACGCAATTGCCTGACCTTTATCTCCAGAAGCATTTTGAATGGTTAAATTTGATGCCGAAAAATCGTCTCCTTCTACTAAAAGGGTTGACGTATAAAAAGTGCTGTTGCGTCCTAAATTGATCTTCGAAAAATTGTCATCAAAAGTAATGATGGTTTTTTCTTTGCTTTCTCCCAATAAAATCAAATTAGTGTTCCATTCCGGGATTCTCAGCTTTTCATTATACGTTCCGTTTTTTATAAAAATGGTCACTTTTTCATAAGGAAAAGACGGGCTTGCATAAATGGCATCTTGTATTTTGGTAAAGTCTCCGGAACCATCCTGAGCAACGGTTAAAGTGTTAGTTTTTTTTTTCTCTGACGCTGTTTCCGAAACTTTTATTCCGTTTTTAACTGCCCAGGAATCGTATTTTTTTAAAACTTCTTTTGGTTCGTCAGTGTACCACGCATAACCGTTTCTGCGTTCTGCGCCAATTTCATCCAGTGATTTCTTTTTGATTCCGTCTCGATCGCTAAAGAAAGGTTCGTTATTGTCCAGCTCCATAAATCTTGCCCAAATTGGTGACGCATTTTGAACCGGAATCATCTTTTTGTCGATAATTTTTCCGGCATCATTTAAGACACGTTTCTCTTCCAAATTGGTAATTTTCGTTTTTTCAAACCATGCATTAGCACTTTTTACAGCGGTAATTATTTCTGGCGAAGGTTTTTGAATTGACATTAAAAGCAAAACAATTTTAGCCGATTCTTTTCCGCTAAGCGAAGGAAGTTCATACGCTCTCGCCTTTGCCGGAAGTAAAGTAACCTCATCATGCTGCGCGCACCAAGCTGTTAAAACTCCGTTTTGTTTGTATTGTGTTTTAATAATACAGTCAATGCCTTTATCAAAAGCTGTTTTAGTTTTGGCAACGATTTCTTTTGATGGTTTAATGCTGTAAAAATCAGTTTCTTCAGCCACTTCTTTCATCACATTTAAAATGCGTACCATCGAATCGTCATTGTACGTTATATGGGTGTAATATCCTTTTTTTAAGGGATAAAACTGAGGCCAGCCGCCGTTTGCATATTGTGCTTCTAACAAATAATTTAAACCCTTTAAGAAGGATTCTTTGTAGCGTTCGTCTTTAACCTGTGCATACATTTTAGACATAAAAAGCATTTCCTGAGTCGTTGCTCCATTGTCTGTCGTGGTTTCTTTAGTAGTTTTCTTTATTTCGAGTAACTCTTTTTTCTGCGAAGAAGTCAGCTCATTCTGCATTTGAATGTTCTTTGGCCAGCCTCCAATATCTCTTTGGTACAGCAAAACATTTTCGGCTATCTTTTTCGCTTCTTCGGTACCAAACCAGGATGCATCATTTTTACGAATTATATCCGGCCAGTTTTTATTTTGTGCCTTAACAGCAAAACTAAAACCAACAATGAAAAACAGTACTATTTTTTTTAGCTGCATCATTTTCTTTTCTTTTGCGATAATCATGTCTAATTCTTTTTTACTTCAACAGAATGAAAAATTCAATTTTTACTCAAAAAAAATTAAAATTTTAATATTTTGTAAGAAAAAACCATTTAAAAGCTATTTTAGCTATTAATTTATATTAAAATGTATTGTGATATTAATTTTTTAAAATCTTTTATTATATCTCATTTATTGAGCGCGTTTTTTCGGTCAAAAAATTATTTTTTATGAATTTGATGCTTTTTTCATTTCGTAATTCTAAACCAATCGACAGCAGCATTTCCTGAATCGTTTGTTATTTTTTCCCCTAAAGCAAAAAGTCCAATCTTCGCTCCAATCCATTTTCCTTCTTTCGAAATAAAATCAGTTCCTATTGCCTGATAATTTTTATCATCTAAACTGTAAAAGAAACTGCATACTCCGCCTTTCTTAATTTTAACCCTTAAATAAATAGTATTGTTAGCTATCAAAATAGGTTTTGTTTCTGTTTCTGAAATGGTTTTATTGAATGTTCCCGTTTTTTGATTTAGATATAATTTTCCCTCTACATTTTTAAAATTCAAATAACTGTAATCTAATCCCATGATAATTAGTCCAGTCGATTCTCCATTTAATCGTGTATTGAAAGTTATTTTGGCTGTCGCCGAAAATTCTTCAGCAGGAAATTTTTGAAGCAGTAAATTCGGAGCATCAAATATTTTATTGTCTTTAATTGTGGTTACGCAAAATAAATTCAGATATCCCATACTGGTAGGAAATCCCCAATTAATTTGCGAATTGGCCTGCCACTGCCATTGTAAACCTAATTTTGGTTCGTTAAATTCATCTGAAGTCACCGGATTTTCAATTGGATATTTTTTACCAACATTTGGTTTTTTAAATGTTGTAACCGGTTCTCCTATTCCATTTCTGTCAAAATCCTGTCCCATAAACGGCCAGTCGTTTTCCCATTTCATAGGCTGTAAATGCACAATTCTTCCGTAAGCGCCTTTATCCTGAAAATGAATAAACCAGTCTTCACCTGCTTGCGTCTGCACCCACGCGCCCTGATGCGGACCGTTTATTTGGGTTGATCCCTGCTCTAAAACTTTTTTCTTTTCATAAGGCCCAAAAACATTTTTAGATCTTAAGATGGTCTGCCAGCCCGTAGGAACGCCGCCTGCAGGTGCAAAAATGTAATAGTAATTATTTCGTTTGTAGAATTTTGGACCTTCAATTGTGCCTTCGCTTTCATGTCCGTCAATAACCATAACCTCATCATTATTAGCAATTGTTCCTTCTGCATTCATCGTACAGACTACTAATAAACTTTTAATTTGCGCGCGGCTTCCTGCAAAGGCATGTGCTAAATAAACTTTTCCGTCATCATCCCAAAGCGGACTCGGGTCAATCAATCCTTTTCCGGCTTTTACCAAAAGTGGCTCTGACCAAGGGCCTTCGGCTTTTTTAGCTTTTATCATATAAATCCCGAAATCAGGATCTGGATAATAAATATAAAACTCGTTGTTATGAAAAGTAATACTTGGCGCCCAAACTCCATTCCCGTGCTGTACTTTATCATACGTTTCAAAAGGCGGTTGTTTCGGCAGTGCGTAACTTAAAATTTTCCAGTTTACCAAATCTTTAGAATGCAGAATGGGAAGTCCGGGAATACAGTTAAAAGACGATGCCGTCATATAAAAATCATCTCCAACTCTAACAACATCAGGATCTGAATAATCAGCATGAATGATAGGATTGGTATACGTTCCGTCTCCATTATCCGGTGTCCAGATTTGTGCCGAATTTTTCTCAAAAGAGAAAACGGAAAGGAGAAGGAAAATGATTTTTATGTTTTTCATTTTGTTTTGTTTTGTTTTTTTGTCATTTCGACGAAAGGAGAAATCGCACAAGAAACTCCATTCCTATTGTCGTCAATCTTTGTCGAATTCCGAGTGCGATTTCTCGTTCCTCGAAATGACAAACTATGTGTTTTAAACCCGACAGGTTTTTAAAACCTGTCGGGTTTGTATCGTGATTTGCAATTGGAGTTTCTTTGAGGAGTTTCTATGTGATGCTTCGACTTCGCTCAGCAAGGCAATGCGTGCGTTCACTCTTAACTCATAATTCAAAATTCATAACTCACAATTCATAATTAAATTTTATCTGTTCAACTCCAAAGCAGCCAAAATAAAAGGCCCGGTCGCTTTAGGATCGTTGTCTTTTTTCTTTTCGTTTACGTAATATTCATAAGAACCATCACGATACGGAGTTCCGCCTAAACCTGCAACCTGACAGCAGTTTGTTAAAGTAATTCCGCCATCTTCGTCAACTTTTTTGATTAAGATTTTGGTCAATCCGTCAAAAGCTTTGTTTGCCAGTTTTTTATATTTTGCCGGTAAATATCCTTTGTTTGCTCCTTTTGCGAAAGCATAAGTAAACATTGCTGATCCCGAAGCTTCTAAATAATTCCCTTTCTCTCCGCCTTTATCTGTAACCTGATACCATAATCCTGATTTATCCTGATATTTAGCCAAAGCTGCAGCAGCATTATTTAAATATTTAATTAATTCAGCTCTTTTTGGATGCTCTTTTGGCATATAATCCAAAACGTCAACCAAAGCCATTACATACCAGCCTAAAGCTCTGGACCAAAAGTTTGGAGAATTTCCTGTTTCTTTATTTGCCCAAGGCATTGCTTTGCTTTCGTCCCAGCCGTGGTATAATAATCCTGTTTTAGGATCTGTGGCATGAAGCTGAATCAATTCAAATTGTTTTGCGATATCATCAAAGCTTTTTCCATTTTCGAATGTTGCTGTGTATTGTGCGTAGAAAGGTTCTCCCATATACAAACCATCTAACCACATTTGGTTTGGATAAATTTGTTTGTGCCAAAAACCTCCACTTACCGTTCTTGGCTGTTCTGTTAATTGCTTGCGAACTAATTGCATAGCTTTTAAATATTTATCCTGTTTTGATTCTGCATAAATATCAAAAAGCAAACGTCCGGGAACAACTAAATCAATATTGTATTTGTCGAATTCGTAGGTTTTAATGCTTCCGTCTTCCTGAACTAATTCATCTACATAACCTCTTATATAAGCTTTGTAACGCGGATCTGGATTTTTCTTGTACAATTCTTCTATCGAATGCAAAACTAAGGCATGAACATAATCCCATTTTGGCTTTTTAGAATCGTCAAGCATATAACTTTCGGGATGGCGTTTCATTAAGGTTAAAGCCATTTTATCTGACCATTTCAGGTCTTTAGAAATCACAATTTCTTTTTTTGCAGGTTCTTGTGAAATTGCTTTACAGCCTGTTAAAGCTATTGAGCAAACTAATAAAACCGACATAAAACTTTGTTTCCTGATATTTTTCATTTCAAAATATATTTAATTCTATTATTTTTCTAATTCAATTGAAGCCAATAAAAATGCTCCTAAACCTATTGCTCCATTTTCTTTTGTTTTGGCAATAAGATAATAATCATTTGTACCGTCCCTAAAAGGTTTTCCTCCCAAACCTACATTTGCCGACACATTCAGAATATTTACTTCTCCTTTTTTATCAACCTTAACAAACTCTTTTATAAAACTGTCAAATGATTTCTTCGCTGTTTTTTTATAACTGGAAGACAGATATCCTTTGCGTGCTCCTTTTGCAAAAGCATAAATGATCATTCCTGAACCAGATGGTTCTGTATAATTGGCATACAACTGTGTTTTATCTGCCACCTGATACCATAATCCTGTATCGCTTTTGTATTGCTCTGCAGCCGCCGCAATTTCATTTAAATACTGAACCAAAACTTTATATTTTGGATGAGATTTTGGAAAATAATCCAGTGTTTCTAACAACGCTGTCATGTACCAGCCAATTCCGCGTCCCCAAACCGTTGGCGAAGTTCCGGTTTGTTTGTCAGCCCAGGCAATTTCCTTGCTTTCGTCCCAAGCTTGGTAAACCAGTCCGCTTTTTTTATCGATCATATGATCGTGAACTAATTCAAATTGTTTTGCAATATCATCTAAGCTTCTTCCTTTTTCATATTTCACCGTAAATTGCGTGTAAAAAGGTTCAGCCATATACAAGCCGTCAATCCACATTTGATTCGGATAAATCTGTTTGTGCCAAAATCCTCCGCTAGCCGTTCTTGGCTGATTTTCTAACTGATTTCTCAATTTTCCAATAATTTCAAAATAGCGCGAATCTTTTGTAACATCATATAAATTGAACAAAAGTTTTCCCGGATTCAAACAATCAATATTGTATTCTTTAGTCTCGTATTTTTTAAGATTCCCTTCACTGTCAATCATACCGTCAACATACTGTTTGATATAGTCTAAGTATTTTTTATCCTTTTTTTCCTGATATAATCTCTCAAAACCAGATAATACAAAACCCATTTTATAATCCCATTTCGGACTGTCATTTCCGTCTAGTTTCCATGCTTCGGGATATTTATCCAAAATAGAAAGCGCAGTTCTCTCAGACCATTTTAAGTTATCTGGGAGCGCATTTTCTGGATTGTTTTGTGTGATTGCAAAAACATGGAGAAGCAGAAATAATAGTACAGCTGTTTTTTTATACTTCATATTTATATTTTTTTTTGCCACAGATTAAATGGATTATTTGGATTATTCTTTGCTTTTTAATTGCTATGTGTTAAATGCATTTCACGCAGATTAATTTAAACACATAGAAACATAGCTTTTAGTAATTGATAAAAGGCGTTTCACTTGCATTAACAAACATAGTGCGCTATGTGTAAGAAGCGTGCTTCTTTTTATTCTCTTTTAAAAACATAATAAAATCTATGTTTCTATGTGTTAAATTATTCTCACGCAGATTTAGCAGATACAGCAGATTTTAATCTTTTTAATCCTCATAATCTGTGGCAAATAAAACAATCTACATTTTCCCTTTTTTATTCAAAACCTCTAATTGAGCATCCAAATATTTCACGAAATCTTCCTGCGATTTTATTCCGTTTTGTTCTTGTTCCCAGGCACCTAAAAGATAAAAAGAATTTGCTTTTGTTGTTGGTTTAAAAACCAATAAATAATCTAAATCTGTATCGGCGATATTTTCGATTGTGTTTACTTCATAGAAAATACCCAGTCCTAATTTGTCCGGAACCAAAGACTGTGTACCATATGTTGCTATATAAGCCCATTTTTTGTTTTTACTTTCTTTCTTAAGCAATTCCGTATTCTTTTGTTTTACAATTCCTGTACAAATTCCTTTAATTTCTTTGGATGCCTGAATCGTATGTTTTGTATATAACTGATCTGGTTTTATGGTTAAAGTTGAAGTAAAATCAATTTTATCAGATGCTGTTTTCCATCCGTAATAATTCACTTTTACACCCGATTCATTGTCTTTATTTACAACCGTTGCAATCGTAGAATCTACTTCGCGAAAATGCAGTTTTTCATTGTTTAAATAACGATCGATAGAACCAATTCCAATTGCTTTTCCGGCTTTTAAAATATCAGCTCCCCAATCACTCATTTCATGATACGAATCAAAATTATCCTGTCCGACTTTTGGTAAAATGATAGCCGGTGTTTTCTTTCCGAAAATATCAATTGCATTTCTCCAGTCTAAATACAAACGATAACCAATTCGGTTATTTTCCCAGCCCGGACCTTCGTAACGAATATCAAAAGAATGATCTGTATGTTCCGGTGCCAGTTTTAATCTGTCGACGTTTTTAAAAGTCGTTCCGCCAATGTATTTGCGTCCCTCCCAGTGTCCGTCTGTTTTTGCCGAAATTTCAGCGTACGTTTTAGCCGTTTTAATATCATATTTTTGAGCATTAACGGATGTAAAACCAATTAAGAATAAAGCTGCGGCTGTAATTTTTGTTTTCATTTTATGGTAAATTATTTGAATATCTTATTTAGAAATTGGACTGTAAAATCGGTTGTTTTATAAAACCAGGGTTCAAAAAACCAAAAAGAATGCGGTGAGTTTTCTAGTGTTTGAACTTCATTGTAAATTTTATACTGATTTAAAATCTTTATCATATCATCTCTTCCGGCATGAAACCTGTCAATACTGCTGTTGATAAACAATGTTGGAGGTGTCTTTTTATCAGTATGGCTTAAAGCCGAAGCATTTTTCCAGTTCTCCGTTTTTTCTTCATAAGAACCTCCGAGCCAAAAAGATGCCATTTCTCCTTCTGAAGATTCCGGATGCCTGAATGCCAAAACGCCGTCTATATCGATAATTGCATTTACTTTTGAAGTTGATTTACTTTGATTGGAAGCATCTTCAAAAGTTGGATTTTCATTTGTTGTACCAATCAAAGCTGCCATTTGCCCGCCCGAAGAACAGCCCAAAACCGCAATTTTATCTGGATCAACTTTGAATTTCGCTGCGTTATCTTTTATAAATTTAATCGCATTTTTTACATCATAAACCCCATATGGATATTTTGCCTCAAGCGACAATCTGTATTCAATTGTAAAACAAGAATAACCGTAAGAAGCAATTTCTTCTGCCAAAGCATTCATCTGAGTTTTATCGCCAGATCTCCAGCCTCCGCCATGAATCATAATAACGGCAGGGTTTTGCTTTTTTGTGTTATGTACAAAAGCATCAAAATGCAAGGTTCTTTCGTTCTCTTTAAAATAAATTATATCTTTAATTTGAATAAGATTCTTATGCTTTTCTAAAACCGGAATTGTAATTGACGGATATTTTTTTATCAATTTAGCATACGTGCTTTTTACCGTGTACGAGGTGTCGACAGGGTAAGTTTGCTGCGCGTTTATTGCGCCCGAAAGCAAGAATAAAATCAATACTATTTTTCGCATTACAATCCTTTTACTTTTTAGTCAGAAAGGAGTTCGACACTTGGGTCAAACTCCTCTTTAACTTCTTCAAAAAAACAAATAGTCTCAAAAAACTAACAAATTACTAATAACCAGGATTCTGAGGAAAATCTTTATTTTGGTTTAAATCCAATGCCACTTGAGGAATTGGTCTTAAAATTTTAAGCTGTCCGCCAACACCAACAAAATTTGCGGCTTTAATTTTATAATTATGAGCCGATGCTCTTGCAACCAATGTTCCGGTACGTTTTAAATCAAACCAGCGTTTATATTCTCCTAACAATTCTCTACCTCTTTCATCTAAAATATAATCGATGTTGAATTCTCCTGCTGTCGCATTTGCAACTCCGGCTCTTCTTCTTACTTCATTTAAACGATCTAAACCTGTTCCGGGATTTCCTGCTTTTAAATAGGCTTCGGCAGCGATTAAATACGTTTCTCCCAATCTTGAAACAATAATATCTCTTGTGCTTACAGGTCCTGTACTTGAAGGCGTTGTAGGATCCGGATCGTCAAATTTCTTAACCGGAATTGTATAACAGTCTAAGTTTTTAATTAAAGTATGCGCTGCAGAATATTCCCCCCAAGGATGATACACAAACGTTGCCGATTTTCTAGCCGCATTTGCTGTTTCCCAAGCTGTTCTGTCTGCTGGTGTAAACCATTTTGGCTCATAAAAATGTCTCACTTTTAATGAAGCCGGATTTGTGCTTCTGTAATAGGGATAATACAATACGTTTTTTGTAACGCCGTTTGTAGTTTCAGGACCTTCCAATATTTCTGTCATAAAAGTACCATCCCATCTTTTATCTCCTTTTTCATAAAGACCTAAAGCGTAATCTGTTGGACATAAATTATAACTTCTTAATGGCGCACCCGTTTCTGCTCCGCCTAAATACGAACTGAAATAGTAAAACTGATTGTTACCCAATTTTGTTGGATCCGTACTGGTTGAAGCTTTATCATATTGTACAGAGAAAATAGTTTCGGCATTTAAATCGTTTCCGGGTTTAAATAACTGATCGAAAGCAAGTGCTAAAGTTTGTCCGCCAATTGCTGCATCGGCATAAGCTGCTGCTTTTGCAAAATCATCGGCTTTGCCAAAAGTTTCATATCCTCTCGTTAAATATACTTTTGCTAATAAATCATTTACCGCTCTTTTGTTTACTTTTCCGGTTGTGCTGTAAGAGTTTGTTCCTACGCTTGCCAAAGCTGCATCAAGATCTGAAATAATTTGTGTATACACTTCTTCAGCAGTATTTCTGTGGAAAGATAAAACCGGTGTTGTAATATTCTCATTTACAATTGGAACACCGCCGTAAGTTTGAACTAACAAGAAATAAGCCTGTGCTCTCAAAAATTTAGCTTCGCCTACTAAAGTGTTCAAATTAGCCGTTTGTTCTGTTATTGCCGAATAATAAACGGCTTTGTTTACAGATTGAATCAATTGGTAACAAGGTGTATACAAATCTGCAACGTTATCTGAAGAAGGTATTAAAAGTGCATACTGGCTTAAACCTGCTGGTTCCGGCGTTCTTCCTTCGGCATACATATCGGTTCCGGCTTCAAATAACCACGGATTTCCGCCATAAATGCTTTTAAGCCAAGCATAATTTGTATTGATCAATAACTGATATCCCGCTGCGGTTTTATAAGTAGCATCGGCAGGAACATTCGAAAGACTTTCTTCTTCTATATAATTGCTGCATGAATTTAAAGCCATGACAGCAATTCCTAATATTATTATTATTTTTTTCATTTGATATCTTTATTAAAATTTAACACTTAATCCCAATTGCGTTGTTACAGATGCCGGACGGTTTACCCCAAAAGGAGAAGCGGCCCATTCTGGATCATATCCATCAAAATCTGTAAATACAAATGGATCTAAAACATTTACATAAATTCTCAAATTACTGATTTTAAGTCTTTTCAATAGTTCTGAATTTAGTGTATAACCTAAAGATATATTTTTGATTTTTACATAAGAAACATCTCTGTAGTACCCAAATAAAGAAGTCCAGTAAGCTCCTGCGCCCGTTGCAACCGGACCCGGTCTTGGGTTTGTATTATTAGCGTTGGCTTCGATTCCTGTACCGTTTGTTGGAATAAAATAATCCATTGCCAGTTTTTGACGTCCTCTGTCACTTACATCAGCAAAGTTTTGGTGAAATGTACTTAAAACTGTTTGTCCCTGACTTGTCAAAACTGAAAAATTGAAATCGAAATTACCAACAGTCAGTTTAGAATATAAACTTCCCTGCCAATCCGGATTTGCGTTTCCAATTACCGTTCTGTCATCCTGATTAAATTTTCCGTCACCATTTAAATCTTTTGGTCTTGCCTGCCCCGGAGCTTGTCCGTAAGATGCTGCACGAGCTGCTTCGCTTTCCTGCCAAACACCATCATAAACGTAGTTGTAATTAGGATTTAACTCTGAACCCAGAATTAATTTATTTCCGATATCACTAACCTTGTCCTGATTGTAAATTGACTCTAATTTGTTTACGTTTTTAGTGAAGGTAAAAGTCGTTTCCCAATTTACATTTTCGCTTTTGATGTTCTTTGTAGTTAATAAAACCTCGACACCTTTATTACTTACAGAACCAACGTTTGCAAAAGTATTTTTCCAGCCGCTTTCTGCAGGCAATTGCTGTTTGTAAATTAATTTATCTGATAATCTGTCGTAAACATCAACACTTCCTGAAATTCTGTTTTTTAAGAAACCGAAATCAAGACCAAAGTTTAGTTCGCGTGTTTTTTCCCAAGTTAAATCCTGATTTGCCAGATTTTCTGACTGCCAGCCCGAAACTACATTTGCTCCGTTTGCATAAAAAGTCTGTTGATTTAATAAAGCCTGAGAAGTATAAGGCGCTACGTTGTCGTTTCCTGTATAACCTAAACTCGCACGAAGTTTTAAGTCTGAAATTACATTACTATTTGCTAGGAAAGATTCTTTGCTGATTTTCCATCCTAAAGCTACAGAAGGGAAACTCTGCCATTTATTGCCTTGCGATAAAACAGATGAACCGTCCCATCTTGAAGAAGCGGTCAATAAATATTTATCTTTAAACGTATAGTTTAAACGAACGGCGTAAGAGCTTAATGTATTTTTTTGATATCCTGAACTGATATTATAACTGGTCTGAACTCCAGATCCCATATTGTTTGATCCTGTATCAAAAGGCTGATTATTAGAATATAAATACGAAGTTTCATCAACATTTGAATACAAACTCTGCAATAATAAAACGCTGAAATCATGAACTTCGGCAAAAGTATGTTTCAAGTCAACCTGATTGTCCCAAGTGTAATTGAAGTTGTTGAAGTTTTTTATAGATGCCGAGTTTTTTCCGTTTAAGGTAACTCCGGCATTTGACTGTGCACCATACGCGGCACTTGTAACAGTATTTTCTATTCCGGCAGAAAAAGTGGTTTTAAACGAAAGCCATTTTAAAGCTTGGTATTGAAAGAAAACATTTCCAACCGTCTGCCATGTTTTTTCTGTCTGCGAAGAATTAGCAATTTCCATTAACGGGTTTACCGCACTGGTTTTATTAATTGCCCATGAACCATCAGGATAAGTTAGTTTTCCCGGAAGGAAAAATAAAGTTCCTACTTTTTCATTTCCAGCGGCATCAACTGCCCATGGCGACATTAAAGGGCTTAGTCTGAAAGCATCCTGCATTGCTAAATCACTTCCTAACTGCGTGTCAACACGGGCAATTGTAACGTTTGCACCTGTTGTAAATTTGTCGTTTATTTTATGATTTAATCCTAATTTAAAAGAATATTTATCGGTTCCGTCATTATCAATAAGTCCTTCATCGCTTTGAATTCCGAATCCTAAATTGTAGCTCAAACCAGAATCTGAACGGCCTGTAACATTTAAATAATTGTTTTGCGTCATTCCGTCTTTTAGAACCGCATCGGCCCAATCAAAATTGTAACCGCTGTTTGCTCTTGAAACTAATAACGGACTTTGATTTCCTGCTAAAGCTGCAAGCTGTGCAGGAGTCTGAGTTGCCGGAGTTGCGCTCATATAAGCAACCTGGTGAAATTTCCACCATTCTTCTCCGCTCATCATTTTTGGTAATCTCGCCGCTGTTTTTGTTCCGTAAGAAGAATCAAAAGTTACATTGATTCCTGATTTTACGTTGGCACCACTTTTTGTTGTAACAATGATAACACCGCTGGCTCCTCTTGAACCGTAAATTGCTGCTGATGAAGCATCTTTTAAAACGTCCATTCTCGCAATATCCTGCGGATTCAAAAAGTCAATATTATCAACCGGAACGCCATCTACAACATATAATGGAGACGATCCAACTAGAGAGTTATTTCCTCTTATAACCACTTTAAATCCGTCGCCGGAACGTCCTGAAGTTGACGAAATCGTAACTCCGGGCGTGCTTCCCTGAATAGCTTCAAGCGCGCTAGTTGTATTTCTTTCGGTAATAGTTGCCGCGCTTATGGTGCTTACAGATCCTGTAAGATCTGTTTTCTTTACAGAACCGTACCCAACAACTACAACTTCGTTTAATGAATTGGATTGCTCTGCAAGACTTACATTAATTGTTGTTTTTCCGGCAACGCTTACTTCCTGTGTTTGAAAACCTAAATAGCTTATTATTAAAACAGCTTTATTATTGGTTACATTTATTTTAAAACTTCCTTCAAAATCTGTCGAAGTTCCGTTTTTAGTTCCTTTTTCCTGGATATTAACGCCTGGCAGCGATAATCCTGTTGCATCTGTAATTTTCCCTTCTATTGTTGTAGACTGTGCGTTTATGGTATTGCACAGCAGAAAATTCAGGAAAAATAAAAATACGAGATTGTATTTTGTTTTTTTCTTTAATGGTTGTTTAATTTTCATAAGTGGTTTCGTGGTTTGGTTAAATGTTATAGTTACTAGTTTTTATTTGTTTACTTTTTTTCCATTTATATAAGTATTTATAAAATTGATGTTCTTTACATTTTTTAATGAATAGACTGAGTCTGCTTTTTCGATTTTTACATTTTTCAGCGTAATATTTTCTACTGGAGATTCTGGATAACCTTCTGCCAAAACGCCAAATTTTCCGCTGTTTTTTACTGTAATATTTTCAAGGTTTATATTTCGTACTGTTGGTATAAAATTTCCGGTTTGCGAGCCGTACACGTTATAAAACATGGTTACGAGCAAAACGCATTCTTTTACTGTTCCTACTTCGAGGTTTCGAACAAAAATATTTTCAATTACGCCTCCTCTTTTTGAATTGGTTTTGATGCGAATGGCACGATCTAAGTTTGGACTGTCCATTACACAATTCTCAACAAAAACATTATTTACTCCGGCTGAAATTTCGCTCCCAATTACAACTCCACCATGACCGTCGATCATTTTACAGTTTTGAACAATGATATTTTTACTCGGAATCGCTACTCTTCTTCCGTCGGCGTCACGTCCGGCTTTTATAGCGATACAGTCGTCGCCCGTATTGAAAGTGCAGTTTTTGATTATTACATTTTGAGAATATTCAGGATCACAGCCATCGTTGTTTGGCCCGTGGCTGTTTACCGTTACGCCGTCAATAATAATGTTGTTGGTTTTGATGGGATGTAGAATCCAAAAAGGAGAATTAATAACCGTTATGTCTTTTACCAAAACAGTATTACATTCAAAAAACTCGATAAAGTTGGGACGCAGATATCTTCCATCACCAAAGATTCTTTCTGAAACGGGAATATTTTTCTCAGCCATATCCACCAAAACTTCACGATTTGCTGGGTCATTTTGAGACGGAATTCCTTTTTTCCAGCCGTATCCTTTTCCGCCAGACCAAATCCACCAGTTGGTGCTGTCAGCCTGACCGTTTAAAGTTCCTTTTCCGGTAACGGCAACATTGGTTTTATTTTTAGCATAAATAAGCGGAGAATAATTCATTACTTCTGTTCCTTCCCACGAAGTATGAACGATTGGATAATCTTTTGGATTTAAGCTGAAAAGAATTTCGGCATGATCTTCTAAATGCAGGTTTACGTTGCTTTCTAAATGAATCGCTCCGGTTAGGTATTTTCCATTTGGAACCAACACTTTTCCTCCGCCATTTTCTGTACAGGTTTTAATGGCTTTTTCAAAGGCCAAAGTGTTTAAAGTTTTACCATCTGCAACAGCTCCAAAATCATTTATATTGTAGGTTTTATCCTGAAATTTTGTTTGAGGTAGACTTTTTATAGTCAATTCCATATTTTTCCATGGATCAGATTCAGGGACAGCCGTAACTTTTTTAGCGCAGCATATGGTCAAAACAACCATTATACTGGCAAAAACAATTGATTTATACGCTATAATCCTGTTTATAATCATTTTTGTGGAATTTCTGGTAAACATTAGAAAAACATGAATAATCATGTAATCGATTACACGAAAATAGAAAATATGTTCCACCCAACCAAATTTATTTAGAAATTTATTGTATTTTTAATTTTTATTAAGAATTATAATTACATTTAATGCAAAAAATATTGTAATTTATTATCATTGTAAAATAAAAAACGTTGTAGTAATCTATTATGGTAATCGATAACATTAAATATTAGGTTAACTAAAAAAAATGTATTTTTGTCTAAGAATTTAACTTGTAAAAACCCTTTTTAATGAGCGAAAAAGTAACCATTTATGATATTGCCGAAAAATTAAATATCACTGCAGCTACTGTTTCCAGAGCGTTGAATAACAACCCGAAGATTAAAGAAAGCACTCGTGAGTTGGTTATGAAAACCGCTGCCTCAATGAACTATAAGCAGAACAAACTTGCTTTAGCATTAAAAAGCGGCCGAAGTAACAATATTGGTGTAATTGTACCGCGTATAGACAGTAACTTTTTTGCCTCTGTAATTAGAGGAATTGAAGAAGAACTGCACCCTCATGGTTATCAGGTAATTATTTGCCAGACGCATGAAAGCAAAAAGAGAGAAAACGAAAATTTATATACTTTAATTGATGCTCAGGTGGATGGAATTTTAATGTCTGTAACCGATGTAACCGACGAAAATGATGCTGCATTTCAATATGTACTTCAAAAAAATGTTCCGCTGATTTTCTTTGATAGAAGCAAACATATTGAAGGTGTAAGTTCTGTAACGATAAACGACTTTAGAGGCGGTTATTTAACGACCAAGCATTTAATTAATGAAGGCTGCAGAAAAATTGCACATTTCTCTGGAGATCAGTCGTTGGAAATCTTTAAAAACAGGTTTTTAGGATATAAACAAGCTTTGCTGGATCACGGAATTGATTTTAAAGAAGAATATGTTATTTATACGAAAAGTGCCGTTGAAGCCGGAAAAGAAGCAGTTGATAAACTTTTGCAATTAGAAACGCCGCCAGATGCTATATTTTCTTCAAGTGATTTTGCTGCATTAGGCGCAATTCAGGAATTAAAAGAAAGAAATATCAGTATCCCGAAAGAGTTTTGTGTAGCTGGTTTCAGTAATGAACCTTTCACCAAATTCATGGAATTATCGATTACTTCTGTAGATCAGTCACCGCTTGAAATGGGAAAAATGTCTGCGCGCGTTTTCTTAGAACAAGTTGACAAAACAGAAACCATTAAAATCGAAAAAAAGGTAGTCCTCGCACCAGAATTACACATCCGCAAATCTTCATCAAGAAGCACCTTTTAGTTTTTTTAAACCATATAAGTTATATAAGTTCATTTTAGAATATACTTAAAATAAAAAAGCAGCTCCATAAAGAGCTGCTTTTTTATTGCTATGTTTTAAGAATCAAACTTAAATTTACTTATATAACTTATATGGTGAAACCCTTTTTATAGCGATACTCCTCTTTTCCAAGGGATGAAGTCGTTTTGGTTTAATAACGCTGCTTTGGTTTTGATTGTTCCGCTGGCAACATCTATAATAAACTCTAACATTTCATCTGCCATTTCATTGATTGATTTTTCTCCGGTGATAATTCCGCCCGTGTCAATATCGATAATGTCTGACATTTTGTTTGCTAATTGTGTATTAGAAGAAATCTTAACAACCGGAGCGATTGGATTCCCTGTTGGTGTTCCTAAACCTGTTGTAAACAATACCATGTTTGCTCCAGAACCCACCATTGCTGTTGTACATTCAACGTCGTTTCCTGGCGTACAAAGCAAAGTTAAACCTGGTTTAGTGATATATTCTCCGTAATCAAAAACTCCTGTAATTGGTGAAGTTCCACCTTTTTTAGCCGCTCCTGCAGATTTCATGGCATCGGTAATCAAACCGTCTTTGATGTTACCAGGAGACGGATTCATATCAAATCCTGAACCAGCATCGACAACTGTTTTTTCATACCATTGCATTAAGTCTAAGAAACGTTTTCCGCCTTCGTCTTCAACACATCTGTTTACTAATTCCTGCTCCACTCCGCATAATTCAGGGAATTCAGAAAGAATAGTAGTTCCGCCTAAAGCAGCCAATAAATCTGAAGTTACCCCTAAAGTCGGGTTTGCAGAAATCCCAGAGAATCCGTCAGATCCACCGCACTCTAAACCAATTCTAAGTTTAGACAATGGAGCTGGTTCTCTTTTTATTTCGTTTGCTTTTTTAATCGCTTCAAAAGTGTCTTTTACAACACTGCTCAACATCGTTTCAATTGTTCCGATAGCTTGCTGATCGTAAATTAAAACAGGCTTTTTACTGTCTGGATTAATCGCATCAAGAGCATCTTTGAAAATTTGAATCTGCAAATTTTGACATCCTAAACTTAAAACAGTTGCTCCGGCTACGTTTGGATTGTTTACATAACCTGCCAATAATTTAGCCAAACTATGAGAATCCTGACGAATTCCGCCACAGCCGCCTTGGTGCGTAATGAATTTTACTTCAATATTATTGAATAAGTTAGCATCGTTGGAAGCTTCCTGATTTCCTGCACCGCCAGTTTCAGATTTCACTAAAGAACGCAATAACAATTGATAATCGTTTTCTTTAGGTTTCATCAATTCTTTCTCAAAAATATCTTTTAAGATTTCGATGTTTCTGTTTTCACAAAATACTAACGGGAAGAACAACCAAACGTTTTCAGTTCCAACTTGCCCGTCTTCTCTGTGATAACCCTGCCATGTTCTGTCTTTCCATTTGTCAACATTTGGAGCATTCCAGCCAATCGTTTCTGTTTTACCAGTAACTTTATCGCTTTCGTGTTTTACATTTTCAGTAGAAAGCAATCCTCCTCTTTCGATTCTTGCACTCGCTTTCCCTACTAAAACTCCGTACATAATGATTCTGTCTCCTACATTAAAAGGAACCATTGCAATCTTATGTTTCATTTTTACATCTGTCTCAACCGTAACTGATTCTCCTTCAAAATCAATTACTTCGCCAGCTGTAAGGTTCACCAAAGCAACCGCAACATTGTCGGTTGGGTGAACTTTTATCAATTTTTTCTGCGCTGCCATAATCCTTATTCTTTTTGCTTTTTGTTTTTTTGCTTTTTTTATTTTATTCTTTCCTGAAACTTGGCAAAACCAGCTTCAATTCCATTTGCATCAATTTCTTCTAAGGCAATTGTAATCGCTTTTGTTAAGCCAGGAATTTCAGTTAAATCTTCATCCCAAAAACTTTTGTTTTGCAAAGTCAGTCTCGCTATTTTTTCATAATCATCTGATTTCCATAAACCGTCAAAAAACGAAACGATATCTTCACTGTCATTTACCGGTAAACTTTGTCCGTTCCAGGTTCCTTTGTAGAAACGAATTAAAGCGGCAAATGCAAAAGTTAAATGAACCGGAAGTGTTTTGTGAATATCTACATATCCTGTTAAACTTGGTAAAACACGAACTTTAAATTTCGAAATTGAATTTAAAGCAATTGATGATAATAAGTGCTTGATAAACGGATTTCTGAAACGGTCTAAAATTTCTTCAGAGAAACTTGCCAGTTCTTGTTTATCCATGTTTAAGGTTTCGTTAATTTCCTCAAAAACAGCTTTGTTAATGAATTCTCCTGTAAAAGCATTATCAACGGTTTCTTTTACAGTTTCGTTTCCGTAAAGTAATGAAAACGGCACCATTGCAGTGTGCGCTCCATTTAAAATTCTCACCTTACGTGTTCTGTAAGGCTGCATATCTTCAACAATTTTTACATCTAAATCTGTTTTCTCAAACGGAAGTTTTGCTTTCAATTCATCGTCACCTTCAATAACCCATAAAAAGAAACTTTCTGCACTTACAATCAAATCATCTTTATACGCTAACTGACTGTTGTATTCTTCGATTTGATCTTTTGGATATCCCGGAACGATTCTGTCAACTAGTGTATTGTGGAATGAACAGCTGTTTAAAAGCCATGAAACAAAGTCCTGACCTAATTTCCAGTCTGTACAATATTTTAAAATAACTTCTTTTAAAGTATCTGAATTATAATTAATTAACTCACAAGGAATGATTGTTAATCCTTTATCAGCTGCACCATTAAAATGTTTAAATCTTTCATGCAAAAGTACGGTTAATTTTGCAGGGAAAGATACAGGAGGCTGCATTGTAGGCAAGTCTGAAGCAATGTATTCGATTCCGGCTTCAGTTGTGTTTGATATAATAAAAGCCAGTTCTTCTTCTTTTGCTAAAGCCAAATATTCGTTGAAAGAAGCATAAGGATCAACTGCTTTTACAATATTGGTAATCAATTCTTTTTCCTGAATTTCCTCGCCTTTTTTTACACCTTTCATAAACAAAGTGTATAAACCATCCTGTGCATTGATCATATTCACCAACCCTTTATCAATAGGCTGAACAACAGCGATTCCGGCATTAAAATCTGCATTTTGGTTTAATTTCTGAATAGCGTATTCTACAAAAGCTCTTAAGAAATTACCTTCTCCAAATTGAACTATTTTAATAGGAAGTCTGTTTGAAAACTCTGAATTTGATCTGTTAATTTTTTCCATTTTAATTTTTGCTTTAAAGTGTTTTAAATAACCACTTAATACCTTATTGACATTTTAATACATTGTAAATGAAACATTACACTCGTAATTAAAATAGATCTTGCTGTGAGGAGTGACAAGATTTATTTTTCAAGCGTAATGCTCAATTACAATCTCTAAAATCTAAAAAAAACGCATAAATAAGGATTGGCATGATTACTCCTTATTTATTTTCTAATATCTTTTATAATGTCAAGAACTTGTTTAACCTTAGTAGTTAAACCATCGAAATCTTTATTGTCTAATATGTCTTTTGAAATCAATTGTGACCCTAAACCAACGCAAGTTGCTCCTGCATTCAACCATGAACTCAAACTTTCAACTGTTGGATAAACTCCTCCTGTAGGCATAATACTTGTCCACGGAGATGGGCCTTTTATGGCTTTGATAAACTCCGGGCCATAAGTATCTGCCGGAAATAATTTTACAATTTCACAGCCTAATTCTTCTGCTCTTGCAATTTCAGTAAGTGTTCCGCAGCCTGGCGACCATAATACTTTTCTACGATTACAAGCAATTGCAATATCTTCTCTAAATACCGGAGTTACAATAAAATTGGCTCCTAAACTCATGTATAATGAAGCCGCAGCAGCGTCTGTAATAGAACCAACTCCCAAGATCATTCCCGGTAATTCTGCTAAAGCATATTTATTTAAAGCTCCAAAAACTTCGTGTGCAAAGTCACCTCTGCTCGTAAATTCCATTAATCTGGAACCTCCGTCGTAACAAGCTTTTAAAACTTTTTTACTTAATTCAATATCCGAATGAAAAAACAACGGTACCATTCCGTTATCCTTCATTGTCTGCGCAACCTCTATTCTTGAATATTTTGCCATATCTCTAATTAATTATCTTGATACTAATGCTGAACCATCACCATCAATCATATTTTCAACTTCTTTTAAAGTAACCAAATTGTAATCGCCGGCAATTGTATGTTTTAAGCAACAAGCTGCCACTGCAAAATCTAATGCTCTCTGGTTATTATTTTGATATTCTAACAATCCGTAAATCAATCCTCCCATAAAAGCGTCGCCGCTTCCTACTCGGTCTACAACTGGCGTAACTTCTTTTACAGCTGCCTGATGAATTGTTTTTCCGTCAAACAAAATACCGCCAATTCTTTGGTGCGATGCACTTACAGAATAACGAAGTGTTGTTGCTGCGATTTTTAAATTCGGAATTAATTCAAACAACTTTGAGTATAAAACCGGAAGTGATTCCTGATCCTGATAATTAGGGTTTTCCTTTGGAATTCCTAACATGAAATAAGCCGTATCAATATCGCCTAAAACAACATTGCAGTATTGTAACATTTCCGGCATTACTTCGCTTGGAGTTTTGCCATATTGCCACAATTTTGATCTGTAATTTAAATCGCAGGAAATTTTGATTCCTAATTTGTGAGCGGCTTTAATAGCTTCTAAACAAGCTTCCGCAGCGGTTTGAGAAATAGCCGGAGTAATTCCGCTCCAATGAAACCACTCTGCTCCTTCTAAAACTTTTTCCCAGTTTACCTGGCCTTTTTCAATAGTTGCCATCGCACTGTGCGCACGATCGTAAACTACGTTACTTCCACGTGTTCCAGCTCCGGTTTCAAGAAAATAGATTCCTAAACGTTCTCCTCCATAAACTATGTTTTTGGTCTCGACATTCATTTTTCGCATTTCTTTTAATGCTGATGAACCAATTTCATTTTCGGGTAATCTTGTAACAAATTCGGCATTTATACCATAATTAGCCAAAGAAACACATACATTAAATTCTCCGCCTCCATACGTAGCACCAAATGCCGTAGATTGCGAAAAACGTAAATGTCTTTCTGTCGATAAACGCAGCATGATTTCTCCAAATGCAACTACTCTACTCATATTATTTTTTTTGCCACAGATTATAATGATTAAAAGGATTTTAAGCCTGAACGCTAAAATTCTTCTTCTTTCTTCTCTTTTCTAAATTAAAATTTAAAATACTCTTTTGCATTATTATATGAAATATCGGCAACTAATTTTCCTATCCATTCCATATCAGCAGGAAGTTCACCGCGTTTGATTTCATCTCCTAAAAGATTACATAAAATACGTCTGAAATATTCGTGTCTTGGGAACGATAAGAAACTTCTTGAATCTGTCAACATTCCAACAAAACAGCTGATTAATCCCATATTTGAAAGTGCATTTAACTGCTTTGTCATTCCGTCTTTTTGATCTAAAAACCACCATCCAGAACCAAATTGTACTTTTCCGCGAACACTTCCGTCGTTGAAATTTCCAATCATTGTTGCCATAACTTCGTTATCAGCCGGATTTAGGTTATAGATAATTGTTTTTGTCAATTTATCTTTGCTATCCAATGCATTTAAAAAGCTTGACAGTTTTTGTGCCTGTGGATAATCTCCAATAGAATCCCATCCCGTATCTGGGCCTAAAATTCTGTGCATACGTGCATTGTTGTTACGCAACGCACCTAAGTGAAACTGCTGCACCCAGCCGAATTCATGATATGTTTCAGATAAAAACAATAAAACGGCACTTTGGAATTTTAACGCTTCTTCTGAAGTTAGGATTCTGTTTTCTCTTTTCTTTTTGAAAATTGAATTGATTTCAGATTCTGTAAATTGTTCAAAATAAATCTGATCTAAACCGTGGTCACTTAATTTGCAACCATTGGCATTAAAAAATTCAATTCTGTTTCTTAATGCGGTTTGTAAATCAGCGTAAGTATTAATTGCAACTCCGGACACATCCCCTAATGTGTCCAGATATGCATTATAACCATCATTAACAATTAAGATGGCTTTATCGGGTCTGAAAGCCGTACTCATTTTAGTTCCAATTGGATTTTTTGCCAGTTTTTGATGAAACTCTAAACTGTCAATTGGATCTTCGGTAGTACAAACTAATTCAGCGTTTACTTTTTTAAGAAGGTTTTGTGTGCTGTAAGCCTGAGAATTTATTTTCTCAGTTGTTTCGATATAGATTTTCTCTGCATTTTTTTCATTCAGCAGATCATAAATATCAAAATAGCGCGCTAATTCTAAATGTGTCCAATGGTACAAAGGATTACGCATTGTGTACGGAACTGTTTTTGCCCAGTTTAAGAACTTATCTTTATCTGAACCATTTCCGGTTACAAACTGCTCGTTGATTCCTAATGTACGCATGGCGCGCCATTTATAGTGATCTCCATTAATCCATACATTTGTAATGTTATCAAAAATCTTGTCTTCGGCAATAAACTGCGGATTTAGGTGATTATGATAATCAATAATTGGCTGGTTTTTAGAGTAATTGTGATACAACTCTTCAGCATATTTATTTTCTAACAGAAAATTATCGTGTATGAATGTCTGATTCGCGCTCATGTCTTTTTAAAATATATTTTGAAAATTATTCTTCGTTTGAAGGTTTTCCTATTGTCGCCAGGATTCCGCCGTCAACATATAAAATGTGACCGTTTACAAAATCACTCGCTTTTGAGGATAAAAATATCGCTGCTCCGGCTAAATCATTTGGATCTCCCCATTTTGCAGCAGGCGTTCTGCTAATGATAAAATCGTTAAACGGATGTCCGTCAACTCTAATTGGTTTTGTTTGTTCTGTAGCAAAATAACCCGGCCCAATTCCGTTGATCTGAACATTATATTTTGCCCATTCTGTTGCCATGTTTTTAGTCAGCATTTTTAAACCGCCTTTTGCAGCAGCATACGCCGAAACAGTATTACGACCTAATTCGCTCATCATAGAGCAAATGTTGATGATTTTTCCTTGTCTTCTTTCGATCATTCCTTTTGCAACGTGCTTAGAAACAATAAACGGACTTACTAAATCAATATCAATTACTTCTCTAAAATCAGCAACTTCCATTTCAAGAAGCGGAATTCTTTTAATAATTCCTGCATTGTTAATCAAGATATCGATTGGCCCAACTTCACTTTCAATTTTTGCAACAGCTGCTTTTACTTCCTGCTCTTCGGTTACATTAAATTTGTAACCAACCGCATTGATTCCTTCGCTTTTAAGTGAAGCTACAGCATCGTCAATTTTTTGCTGAGACGAATTTCCGTTTACAACAATCGTTGCTCCGGCTTCTCCAAGTCCTTTTGCCATTGCCATTCCCAGTCCGTGTGTACTTCCTGTAATAAGGGCAACTTTTCCTTTTATGTCAAATAAGTTTGTCATTTTCTTATCTTAAATCAGTGATTTTACAAACATCCATATCTCCGTAATCTAAGTTTTCACCCGCCATTCCCCAGATAAAAGTATAGTTACTGGTTCCTGAACCGGAGTGAATTGACCAAGGCGGAGAAATTACTGCCTGATGATTGTTCATCCAGATGTGTCTTGTTTCCTGCGGCTGTCCCATAAAGTGACAAACGGCTTGATTTTCTGGAATATCTAAATAAAAATAAACTTCCATTCTGCGATCGTGAACGTGTGCAGGCATCGTATTCCAAACACTTCCCGGTCTTAATTCCGTCATTCCCATTTGTAATTGGCAGGTTGTAACAACACTTCCAATAATCATTTGATTTACGGTACGGTGATTAGCCGTTTCCATTGTACCCAATTCTAATTTATTGGCTTCTGCCAAGCTTACTTTTACCGTTGGGTAAGTTGTGTGAGCCGGTGCAGAGTTAATATAAAATTTAGCCGGATTTTTGCTGTCGGCACTTTTGAAGATTACTTCTTTATTTCCGCTTCCAATGTATAAGGCATCTTTAAAACCAAGTTCATAAGATGTTCCTTCGACTACTACAGAACCGCTTCCTCCAACATTAATAATTCCTATTTCTCTTCTTTCTAAAAAGTACGGCGCTTTAAGCGGATCGATTGTTTCCAGAGCTAAATCACCTTTTACAGGAACTGCAGAACCTGCAATGTATCTGTCGTAATGCGAATAAACCAATACAACTTCATCTTCCTGCATTAAGTCATCAATTAAGAATTCTTCTCTTAACTGCTGTGTGTCGTATTTTTTAACTGCTTCTGGGCTTGACGCGTATCTTGAGCTATATTTTGTCATAATTTTATTTTAATGTAATCGATTGCACAAATTTAATTTTTTATATTGAAAAAAGCATAATTCCAACTAAAAAATATTTCAATAATGCTAAATTACAGATTTGTAATTGGACTATACTTAGGAACTAAAGTTTTCATAACTGTCCAGCCAATTAAATAACAAACGGCACAGATTGAGAAAATAATCATATATCCTGTATTGATTCCGTCAGAAATTACCGCACCGCTTTTCTCTAATTCTTTAAAGAAAGTTTCCGGAATAGGCTGTGTTACAAACTGCGGGAATTTCTCTAAAAACGGCTGTCCGTTTACGGTTGTGAATGTTTTATGTGTATAATCGAACAATAATCCTGAACCTTTATTAATCAAAGTTGAACCTAAACCTCCTGCTAAACCTCCAATTCCTGTAATAGTTGCAATGGCTTTTTTAGGAAACATATCTCCAACGGTTGTAAAAATATTTGCCGACCATGACTGGTGCGCTGCTCCTGCAATACCGATAATAATGATAGGAACCCAATAACTAATATATCCTAAAGGCTGTGCAATTAAAGCTAATAGTGGAAAAAATGCGAAAATCAGCATCGCTCTCATTCTTCCTTCGTAAGGGTTCATTCCTTTCTTTTCAACAAAATATGTTGGAAGCCATCCGCCAATAATTGACAACAATGTAATAGAATAAAGAACAAATAGTGGCAATGCTGCTTCTGTGGAATCCATGTGGTATACCGAACTTAAATAAGCCGGAGTCCAGAACAAAAAGAACCACCAAACGCCATCTGTCATGAATTTACCAAAAGCAAAAGCCCAGGTTTGTTTGTATTTTAAACATTCTATAAATGATACTTTTGAAGTAGTTTCCGGAACATAACCTACTAATTTACTGTCAGCAATATCATCTTGCTGGATATAAGCCAATTCTTCTGCGCTTACTCTTTTGTGTCTTTCTGGTTTATCGTACATAAAAACCCAGAATCCCATCCAGATAAAACCTAATGCTCCAATGATGATAAAGGCCATTTCCCATCCAAATGATTCTGCAATAAAAGGAATTGAAATTGGAGCTGCTAAAGCACCAACTGTTGCACCAGCGTTAAAGATACTGGTAGAAAAGGCACGGTCTTTTTTAGGAAAATATTCGGCAGTAGTTTTAATTGCTGCAGGAAAGTTACCAGCTTCACCAACTGCTAAGATAAAACGGGCGAAAATGAACAATGTAACACTTACATTAATTACTTTTCCGGTATCGCTTAAACCGCTGATTATTTCTTTTGATCCTTCAAAACCAACCAACCAGTTTCCTGTTATAATTCCTGAAGTTGCAATTCCGCAAAAAGCATGTAAACAAGCCCCTATAGACCAAATCCCAATAGCCCAAAGAAATCCTCTTTTAGTATCTAACCAATCTACAAATCGTCCAGCAAACAATAAAGAAACAGCGTAAAAAATAGAAAACAACGCAGTAATGTTTCCGTAATCATTGTTTGTCCAGTGAAACTCAGGTGCAATAAAATCACTCCAGGTTAACGAAAGAACTTGTCTGTCGAGGTAATTAATGGTGGTTGCAAAAAACAAAAGCGCACATATACTCCAACGATATTTTCCTGCGGATTTAATAGTTTGATTTACTGTAACAGCATCGGTTTGACTCATGATTGTGGTTATTATAGTTAGATTATTTAATTTTAAGATCTATGTACAAATGCATAATTTAAACACATTAGAATCAAGAGATTAAAATTATAGGATTGCAATAATGTAATCGATTGCACAAATATAGTTTTTAATCTTTATATTCCAAATAAATTATATATAAAATTATTTTCAGTATCAAATTTAAGACATTGCATAAAAAAAAGAACTCAAAATTACACATTAACCAATATATTTGTTAAAAGCCAATAGGTTAAATTCGTCCGTATTTAGGGGTAAAATTGTCCTGCAATTTAATCCCTGTGAAATTGTTTTTATTTACCTTTCATTTATCCAAATCTAAATTTATAACTTAATCTAATCAAACAAGTAAACAATTGTAAAACAACTAATTAAATTTAACATTGAAAAATTCAAAAAAACAATATTTTAGAAAAACTGTATTTAGTTTTATCCTTTTTGCAGGAGTATTATTGAATATAAAGGCGCAAAATCAGGTAATTCCGCTTTGGAATAAAATTCCGGATGAAATTAAAGCGCCAGATTATAAAGAAAAAGAAGTCATAACGGATGGAAAAGTTCAAAGTACCAGTTTAGTTACAATTCCAACTTTAACGGCGTTTTTCCCGAATGTAACAAAACCAAATCAGACCGCTGTAATTATTCTTCCCGGCGGAGGGTATCAACATTTGGCTATTGATAAAGAAGGTACAAAAGTAGCGCAATGGTTTAATAGTTTAGGAATTCCAGCTTTTGTATTGAAATACCGACTTCCGAGTGATTTAATAATGAAAAACAAAAATGTCGGGCCATTGCAAGACGCGCAGGAAGCCATTCGCTATGTAAGACAAAATGCAGCAAAATGGAACATTGATCCTAATAAAATTGGAATTTTAGGCTTTTCTGCCGGCGGGCACCTGGCTGCTACTCTATCCACTCATTATGACGATAAAATTTATGAATCTGCTTATAAAGTAAGCGCCCGTCCGGATTTTTCTCTTTTAATATATCCTGTAATTTCAATGCAAAATGAAATTACACACAAAGGTTCGCAGATTAATTTATTGGGAAACAATCCTTCACAAGATTTAATTGATTCCTTTTCAAACGAAAAGAAAGTTACTGCACAAACACCGCCCGCATTTTTAATTCATGCAACAGATGATACGGTCGTTTTACCAGAAAATAGTATTGATTATTATTTAGCACTCAAAAAAAATGGTGTTACAGCAGAGTTACATATATATGAAAAAGGCGGTCACGGTTTTGGTTTAGGTGTAAATGACACTAGCAAATATTGGACAAGAGACTGCGAAGAATGGTTAAAAGCAAACGGCTATAACTAAAACCAAAAAGTAGTAAACAAAAAAAAGGCTTTTAGAAGAGGCCAACCAATTAACCGAATCTAAAAGCCCATAAAAAATAGACATCTGTTGTATTATTTGCAAATTTCTACAAGTTACCCATGATAAAGTGAATATGTCAAATTTTTAAAAAATTAAAAAAATTGTTTTCTCCAAAAACAGTTTAACCGTTAAGATCTTTAAAGGAATAATTTAAAAGGTAGTAAATCATTCTTCAGCAACTCAACAAGACAAATCTAATACAGCCTTTTGAGATCTCATTACGGGTTTCCCGTATATTTTTCTTTTTTAGTTGCTAAGGCTCTGAGATGCTAAGTTACTAAGACGCTAAGATGCAAAGATTCTGAGGTTCTAAGTTTTTTAAGCTTAGAACCTTTCTTATTCTAGGTTAAGTTGAAACCGTAATCAAACCAATAAATTTGCATAGTAAATTATAAGTTCTGTCAAAAACTGAAACCAAATAGAAAAGAAAAACTTAGAATCTTAGAACCTCAGTATCTTTTCTTATTCTAGATTAAGTTGAAGCAAAAACAAAACAAATAAATTTGCATAGTAGATTACACGTTCTGTCAAAAACTGAAACCAAATAGAAAAAGAAAATCTTAGAATCTTAGTATCTTTTCTTATTCTAGATTAAGTTGAAGCAAAAACAAAACAAATAAATTTGTAAAGTAAATTAGAAGTTCTGTCAAAACTAAATTCAAAGTAAAAAACTTAGAACCTTAGCATCTCAGAACCTCAGAAACTTAGAAAAAATGAAAACTCTTGAATTCTTATTACTCGGAAAAAACGAAGACATATTGGCCATTTTACTTCGCCTTGTAAATGCATATGAAGATTGGAACGCAGTTTCTTTCAACAATGAAAAAGAAGCTCAGGAATATTTTCAAAATCACAAAATCGATGTTGTTCTTTTGAGTTCCGGAATCGAAGATCATGTCGAAAAAGAGTTTACTTCATTTTGCTTAAAACAGCAGCCGGAAGTTGAAGTAATTGAACATTTTGGCGGAGGAAGCGGTTTATTAAAATCAGAAATTCTCCACCGATTACATCTAAAAGGAAAAATTTAGGTACCAGCATTTTTCTCTTTTAAAATTCATTAAAAGCTTTACGATAATACATTAACGAATATCCAATTTTTATTGACGATATATCGCTAGGATCACTATTGCCTTTTCTGAAAATCCTTTTAAAATCAACACATTACAAACAAGGCATTTAATTTGAATGCTAAACACTGAAAATCAAATACAAAATATTTTTTAAACCCTTTTAATTAACAACAAAATCACATTATCATGAAAAAATTAATCCTTACCGCAGCTTTATTATTTGTAACATTTATTGGATTTGCTCAAAAACCAAGTCCTTCATTGTTAGACCCAACAAATCATACATTAGTCCTAATCGATTACGAAAGCCAGATGGCATTTGCAGTAAGCAATATTCCAATCGATCAGCTTAGAAACAACACCGCCCTTGTAGCCGGAGCATCAAAAATATTCAAAGTTCCAACTATTGTAACAACGGTTGCAGAGAAATCATTCAGCGGACCTGTTTTTAGAGAAATTGAAGAATTCTATCCTCAAAAAACTTCAAACTATATCGATCGTACTACAATGAACACTTGGGAAGATGCTCCTGCACGCAAAGCCATTATTGCAACTGGTAAAAAGAAAATCGTATTTGGCGGTTTATGGACAAGCGTTTGTATTGTTGGACCAGTTTTATCAGCAATCAACGAAGGTTATGATGTTTACGTAATTACAGATGCAAGCGGAGACGTTTCTAAAGAAGCTCACGAAATGGCTGTAACACGTATGGTACAAGCGGGTGCGCACCCTGTAACTTCATTACAATATTTATTAGAATTACAACGCGACTGGGCTCGTCAGGAAACTTATGTACCTGTAACAGATTTAGTTAAAAAATACGGTGGTGCTTATGGTGTAGGTGTTCAATACGCACATGAAATGTTGAAACACTAAATGTTAATGGAACGCAGATGAAACGGATTCGCTATCGCGAAGGCGCAGATAAAAACGGATTTTTAAATCATTAGTTATAAATAAAAAATCTGTGTAAATCCGCGTCTTTGCAAAGCAAATCCGTAAAATCTGCGTCTAATATTTAATCCATTAAAAAAGACTATATAAAACGTACAGTCTTTTCTTCTACTAAACCAAACAAATACCACAACCATGAAACTCTCTTTCAAAACATTAGCTTTTCTTTTATTGCTTTCTGTTTCAATTTTCGCTCAAGGCAAAAAAGCCACGCTTATCGTTCATCATGCTGTAATTCACACTTTAGACGATAAAAATACAATTGCCGAAGCTATGGCTGTCGCCGATGGAAAAATCCTGAAAACAGGAAAAAACAGCGAAATCTTAAAATTAAAAGACAAAAAAACAACCATAATCGATGCCAAAGGAAAAGTAATTATTCCCGGAATATTCGATTCTCACATGCACATTATCCGCGGCGGAAGATTCTTTAATACCGAATTACGCTGGGACGGTGTTCGTTCTCTCAAAAAAGCATTAGCAATGCTGAAAGAACAAGCACAAAGAACTCCAAAAGGACAATGGGTTCGTGTTGTAGGCGGATGGAACGCTTATCAGTTTGAAGAAAAAAGACTTCCGACTTTAGCTGAAATAAACGAAGCAACAGGCGATGTTCCGGCATTTATTCTTCACTTATACGGACACGCTTATTTAAACAAAGCAGGATTACAAGCTTTAAAAATTGACGCTAATACGCCAAACCCAAATGCAGGATTAATTGAAAAAGATCCAGAAGGAAACCCAACCGGATTATTAGTTGCCGAACCAAATGCTTTCATTTTATACTCAACACTTTCTAAGCTTCCGGAATTATCTCCAGAAGAAAAAATAAACTCCACAAAACAATTTATGACCGAAATGAACCGTCTTGGCGTAACCGCTATTATGGATGCAGGGGGCGGATTTCAAAACTTTCCAGACGATTATGGTGTAACAAATGGTTTATGTAAAGACAGCGATTTAACGATTAGAATGCCGTATTATTTGTTTGCACAAAAAGCGGGAAGCGAACTAAACGATTACACCAAATGGATTAATACCGTTGAAATTGGCGAAGGCTGTGACGACGATCATCATTCAGATAAAGTAGAATATCATGTTCAGGGTGCAGGAGAAAATTTAGTTATGAGTGCCGGAGATTTTGAAAATTTCGATAAACCAAGACCAGAATTAAGTCCGGCGATGGAAGGACAATTAAAAGAAGTTTTGTCTTTATTAATTAAAAACCGATGGCCGTTTAGAATTCACGCCACTTATAACGAAAGCATTACCAGATTTTTAAATGTAATTGAAGACATTAATAAAGAAACACCTTTAAACGGACTTTTATGGTTCTTTGATCACGGAGAAACGGTTTCTGTAGAAAATTTAAAACGTATCAAAGCTTTAAACGGCGGATTAGCAATTCAGCATAGAATGGCGTATCAAGGCGAAAGTTTCATTAAAAGATATGGAAAAACAGCTGTTGCGAATACAGTTCCGCTGAAGAAAATACTAGAATTAGGAATTAAAGTAGGAATGGGAACTGACGGAACCCGTGTAGCAAGTTACAATCCGTGGGTTGGTTTATATTGGTTAACAACCGGAAAAACTTTAGGCGGTTTAAAATATATGAATGATGAAAACATTCTGGACAGAACAACCGCTTTAAAATTATTCACTTACGGAAGCGCACAATTAATCAATATTGAAAAAGACCGCGGAATGCTGACAGCAGATAAACTAGCCGATTTCTCTATCCTTTCTGATGATTATTTTGCTGCTCCTGAAGAAAAAATCTTAAATATAGAATCAAAACTAACAGTCGTAAACGGAAAAGTAGTTTATGCTGATAATGAATTTAGAACCTTTGCCAAAGAAACACCAAAAGCGATTCCGGATTGGAGTCCAGTAAATTACTTTGGAGGTTACCAAAAAAACTAATATGAAAAATACATTCCGATTATTGTTGCTTTTGGGAATCATTTTTTCTGCAAATGCACAACAAAAACCAGTTTTCCAAAAGCTGCGATATGACGATGATTTCCAATATCTAAAAGCCGACTCGACGAAAAACTGGTACGAGAAAATCAAATATATTCCGTTATCTAAAAATAATAAATACTACGCCTCAATTGGCGGCGAAATAAGAGAACAATATTTTTATACCGTAAATGACAAATGGGGCGACGAAACCACAGGCGGCGACGGTTATTTATTGTCCAGATATTTACTAAATGCCGATGTTCATTTGGGAAGATTCAGAACTTTTATTGAATTTCAAAGCAGTTTAGCAAACAGCAAAATTGATCCGAGTCCGGTCGATGAAAACGAACTCGATTTTCATCAGGCTTTTTTAGATGTTGATTTCATTCAAAATAAAAATCAGCAGCTAACTTTTAGAGTTGGAAGACAAGAAATGGCATATGGTTCACAGCGTTTAGTCAGCGTTCGCGAACGTCCAAATAATAGAATCGCTTTTGATGGAATGAAATTATTCTACAAAAACAACAATTGGCAGACGGATGCTTTTTACTCGCATCCTGTTGCCAACAAACCTGGAGTTTTCAACGATGATTTTAATGACAATGCCAAACTTTGGGGAAGTTATACCGTATTTCATAAAGTGCCATTTATTCAAAATATCGATTTATACTATTTGGGTTTATGGAAAAACAACGCCGTTTTTGATAACGCCATTGGTGAAGAAACCAGACATTCTATAGGAACAAGAATATGGAAAACAAAAGGAAACTGGAAATATGATTTTGAAGGTTTGTACCAATTCGGAAAAATCAACTCGCAAAATATTTCCGCATGGACACTTTCATCGAATACATCTTATACTTTTGAAAACGTAAAATTCAATCCCGAAATTGGTTTAAAAACCGAATTCATTTCGGGAGATAAAAACAGCAATGACAATCAATTGCAGACTTTTAATCCGTTGTATCCAAAAGGTGCTTATTTTGGTTTAGTCGGCTTAATTGGCCCATCAAACTTAATTGACATTCACCCGTCAATTGCTCTAGATTTAACTGAAAAATTAGGTTTCGGAATCGATTATGATATTTTCTGGAGAAGTTCCATTCACGACGGTTTATACGCGCCAAACATGCAGCTTTTGTATTCTGGAGACAACACAACCAAACGTTTTATAGGAACGCAATTAATTACAAATTTTGATTACAATGTAAATGCTTTTTTAACCGTTTCTGTAGAAGGAGCCTGGTTTGATGCTGGTGCATTTTTAAAAGAAGCCGGTTCTGGAAAAGATTATTTTTATACTGCTTTGACAGCACAATTTAAATTCTAAATTTGTGTAACACAATCTGTTCAAATGAGAAAAAAATACTCCAAAATAACTATTGTTCTATTCGTCTCACTATTTTTAACGCAATGTCTTTACAAAGATTATACTTTTAAAGAAAGCCTATCACGCAATTTTTATTTAATGGAAAGTGATATTCTTCCATCAAAATATATCGAAATACAACATGAAGGTTCCGGTTTAGTGCTAATTTATGATTTGATTGAAGTAATAGGCAATGATGATATTATATTGGTTAAGAATAAAAATGATAAAGGCAAAATTCAATATAATTTGATTAAAACTGCCATAGTTGAATATCCCGAAGACATAAAGATTATTTCTTCTGAAGAATTTTCAAAACGCAAAAAATCAATTGACTATGAATATTCATACGATCAAAATAATGGGTTTTCAAGAAATTTTTGGTCTAAATAAATCGCTCTGTTTAATTATTAATAACAGCTTAAATTTGTGTAACTCAAAGTCCTAAAAATGGAGAAAAAGTATTCTGTTGCCATTTATCCTTCCCAAGATGTTATTGATTCTGTCAAAACAATGAAGGATTATTTAAAAAGCAAAATTGATTGGTATAACAGCTGTAATTCTGTTGGACATATTACGATTTGTGAATTCACAATTACAGAATCCGAAATTGACAAATACAAACAAAAGCTTTTTAAAGTTTGCGATACGTTTATTCCTTTTCAAGTTCATTTAGATCATTTTGGTTCCTATGACAATGCCGGAGCATTTTACATAGCTCCAAATGAAGAATCAAAAAACAACCTGAAACCCATTATGAAAAAGGTTCAGGAATCTTTAAAACCTTTAAAACTCAAAAAAAGCGACGATCCGCATATGTCGATTGGAAGGAAATTAACTCCTGAAAACCTTAAAATTGCCTCGCAGCTTTTTACGACAATCGATATTGATTTTTCATGTAAGGAAATTGTTTTAAGAGAATTAGATCCTGTTAAAAAACAGTTTTTTGTAATTGATGCTTTTTCTTTTAATGGAAATGCACAAGCTGAGTTTATTCAGGGGAGTCTTTTTTAACCGCAAAGAGCGCAAAGATTTACGCAAAGCACGCTATTTTATTTCTTTGCGAACCTTGCGAAAAAACCTTGCGCTCTTTGCGGTTAAATAAACTCACAGTATTTCATTGCGAGGAACGAAGCAACCACACTAACAAAGATCACCAATTGATTCAGCAAATGAGATTGCTTCGTTCCTCACAATGACTGTGCAAATCTGTTTTATCTGCAAAATCCGCGGGCCAAAAAAATTTCGTATATTTGAATTTTACAATTCACAAATATGAAATCCCTAGATTCATTTTACCAGGATATTACCGGAGACGAAACTGTTGAACCCAACTCATTATTACCAAATGACATTCAAAAAGAAATTGGTCATTTTAATGTATTTGATATCAAAGAACTTTTAGAACGTCTTCAGGGAAAACCAACAATGCCTTATGACAGAAGAGCTTATTATAAAATAAGTTTGATTCGAGGTCATAATAAAGCAGAGTACGCCAACAAAGTAATTGAAATAGAAAAACAAGGATTATTATTTGCAACACCCAAAATCCCATACAATTACGTTCCGCAAGACACCAATCAATCTGGACAATTTTGTGTTTTTACAAGCGAGTTTTTATCTAAAAACAAAAGCGGAATTGACTTAGACGATCTTCCTATTTTTGCTTCAGACGGTTATCCTATTTTTCAGCTTTCAGATGAAGAAGTAGAAGAAGTTGCATTGATATTCAACAAAATACAAAAAGAAATCAATTCTGATTATATCTATAAATATGATTTAATCCGAAATTATGTGGCTGAACTAATCCACTTTGGACAAAAATTACAGCCCATAACTGCTCTTTATTCTAAACACAATTCTGCAGCGAGAGTTTCCTCTTTATTTGCCGAATTATTAGAAAGACAATTCCCAATAGAATCTCCGCATCAGCGATTAGAATTAAGAACTGCAAAGGATTTTGCAGCGAGATTATCTGTTCACGTGAATCATTTAAATAAGGTTTTAAAAGAAAATACCGGAAAAACCACAACTGAATTAATCAGTTCCCGATTGACAAACGAAGCAAAAATCCTTTTAAAACAAACGGATTGGAATATTTCTGAAATCGCTTATTCTCTTGGTTTTGAGGAATTAGCGCATTTTTCTAACTTTTTTAAAAAGCAAACAACTTTAACGCCGCTGGCTTTTAGGTTGTAGAATTATTTTAGATTTTATAATTATTTTAGATTGCAGAGTTTCTATTTTAGATTACCACAAAGCTTGTCCTCCTGAGCGAAGTCGAAGGATCTCATGCTGAGTCCATACAGTATGTTCTTATAGGGCGTGTCCTTCGACTTCGCTCAGGATGACATAAAATGACAATTGGAATTTGGAATTTTAAAAATTTGTAATTTCATTTACTCCTGATTTGAATTTTGCAAACATCGGTTTGATATTTACAATTCCCCAACTCTACTTCACTCCTACCTTTGTCTTATCAATTTAAAAGATCGAAAAGATGAACTTATCAAACAACAAAATTTTAATAACAGGCGGTGCAAGCGGTATCGGACTTGGACTTACTGAAAGATTTATTCAGGAAAATAATACTGTAATTATTTGCGGCAGAAGAGAATCTGTTTTAAATGAAGTGAAAGCAAAATTTCCTTCCGTAATCACAAAAGTATGCGACTTATCTTTAGAAGAAGAAAGAATCGAACTTTACAAATGGATTCAAGAAAATCATCCTGACTTAAATGTTTTAATCAACAATGCCGGAATCCAAAAATGGGTTTCTGTTACAGATTCTGATTTCTACGAAAGCATGAAAGCAGAAATCAGTACGAATATTGAAGCGCCTCTGCATTTAACTTCCTTATTTATTGAGTTGAAATCTTTAACAACGGTAATGAATGTAACTTCTGGACTGGCATTTTCGCCTTTTGCAAAAGTTCCGGTTTATTCGGCTACAAAAGCATTTTTCCGTTCGTTTACGCTTTCGCTTCGTCATTTATTAAAAGCTACGAATATCGAAGTAATCGAAATTATTCCACCTGCATTGAATACAGATCTTGGCGGAGTTGGTTTACACGACGCACATCCAAGCGTAAGCAGTTTTATAGAATCTATTTTTGAACAATTAAAAGATGGAAGACCGGAACTTACTTTTGGGACCAGCGAAACAAGATTAAACGCAAGCGCAGAAGATTTGAGAAATCATTTTAATGCAATGCACGCTAATTAATTTTATTTAAACACATAGAAACATAGTTATTGAAAACGTATAAAAGGCATTTCATTTTATCTAAACAAACATAGAAATGCAGCTAAAAAGAAATTTCATTTATCTAAATCCCACATCGCTATGTGTTAGAAACTAGTTTCTTTTTGCAGTCTTTTCAAATCAAAATAAAATCTATGTTTCTATGTGTTTAAAAAAAATCACACTGTGCGGGGTCTTCGACTTCACTCAGACTGACAGAACAACAAACAACAAACTATCAATAATTCACAATTAATAATTAACAATTATAAAAAATGGCAGTAAATACAAAAATAGCTCTGGTTACAGGAGGAAGCAGAGGTTTAGGAAAAAATATGGCAATTGCAATTGCTAAAAAAGGACTTGATGTTATTATAACATACAACAGCAAAAAAGATGAGGCAGACGCTGTTGTAAAAGAAATTGAAAGTTTAGGTCAAAAAGCAGCTTCTCTTCAATTGAATGTGGGAGATTCACAGACTTTTGATGGTTTTTTTGAAGGTATTTCTTCGACTTTAAAAAACATTTTTAATACGGATAAATTTGACTTTCTAGTAAACAATGCCGGAATCGGGATTCACAATTCATTCATTGGAACAACTGAAGCAGAATTTGACAAATTAACTAATATTCAGTTTAAAGGTCCGTTTTTCTTGACTCAAAAAGCTTTGAACGTAATGAACGACGGCGGCGGAATTGTAAATATTTCAACTGGTTTGGCAAGATTTTCATTTCCAGGTTATTCGGCTTATGCTTCTATGAAAGGTGCCATCGAGACATTAACAAAATATCAGGCAAAAGAATTAGGCGAAAGAAAAATCAGAGCCAATGTTGTAGCTCCGGGTGCTATTGAAACGGATTTTGGCGGAGGCGCTGTTCGTGATAATGAACAATTAAATCAACACATAGCTTCAATTACAGCTTTAGGAAGAGTTGGTTTACCAGATGATATTGGCGGTGTTGTTGCTTTTTTATGTACGGAAGATGCACGCTGGGTAAATGCACAACGTATTGAAGCTTCTGGCGGAATGAATTTGTAATTCTTATTTGCATTATGAATTAAACCCGACAGTCCCGAAGCATCGGGACCGTCGGGTTTCTATTTAAAACTTAATATCATGGTTGGTAACAATTTAGTGAGACAAACGTCTTATCTTAAACTAACCAAAATATGAAACCAAAAAATTTTGAAACTTCTCCCCAATTTTATGCGAGAATAGCCGGATTATTATATCTGGTTATTATTGTAACAGGTTTATTTGCTGAAGTCTTTGTAAGAAGCAAATTAATTGTTTACGGAGATGCGGCCGCTACAGCAAACAATATTATTCATTCTGACCTTTTATGGAGAATAGGAATCAGCGCAGATTTAATCATGCAAATTTGCGATCTGCCTGTAATGATTATTCTTTATTATCTGCTTAGACCTGTAAACAAAAAACTAGCGCTGCTCAATTTATCTTTTAACTTAATTCAAACTGCTGTATTGGCGGCCAATAAATTAAATCTGCTTGCTGCTTTATTTTTCCTGGGAGATTCAGATTATTTAAAATCTTTTAATCCAGATCAATTACACGCATTATCTTATCTTTCCATAAAATTACACAGCTATGGGCTTGGTATAGGTTTAATCTTTTTTGGATTTGTGTGTCTTATTGAAGGATATTTGATTTATAAATCCCATTATTTGCCAAAAGTATTAGGTATCTTAATGGCAATAGCCGGTCTTTGCTACTTAATAAACAGTTTTCTATCAATTCTGGCACCGCAGCTTTCCAATTTTGCATTATTGTTTCCTTGCATCATTGCAGAATTAGGCCTCACATTATGGCTTATTTTTAAAGGTGTAAATCTTGCTAAATGGAGAGAAAAATTGGCGATTGCATAATTTTATTTAAAAAAGATAAAAAACAAACCCGACAGATTTAAAAACTTGTCGAGTTTGTTATTTTAAAGGAATTGAAAGAGTATTTTTTTTTATGCTATTTGAATTGTTTTAATTAAATTTCCTTCTTGATCAAAGATGAGATTATAATTTTTCCCATCTTTTACTGCTCTCACTTCATAAGTTGTTCTATTTTTAGCATCAACAACAGAATAAGCTTCTCTTACAGTTGCGGCAGGTACAGCCTTAGATTTACTTTTTGGCTTCGCGTTTGCTTTAATCGGATAATTGGCATCTAAATAAACTTGTGCATTTTGTGGTAATTTAGCGCTTGGAATTTGCTCTTTATATGATTTAAAAGTGCCATCACTTTCATAAACAGCATAGGCCTGAGTCTTTGCTGCTGCTATAAATTTTGCTACAAATCTAATGTCATTTTCATTTTTGCCATATTCCATTGTCCAAATTTGCTTTTTTCTAGGAAATTGTTGTTCAAAAGCTGTTCTAATAGTCTCAGACGGAAGAAGAATAGCTTGACCTATCATAAAATTACAACACACAAGGCAGGCAAATAAATAGAAGTTTTTCATTTTAATACTTTAAATAAATTGGTTATAATAAAGTAGTAAAAATACTACGTTAAAATTTATTAAAAAAGTTAATTTTTAAAATATTTCCTATAAAAACAAAACCCGACAAGTATAAAACTTGTCGGGTTTGCCGTTTTAAATATAATTGAATTAGTAAGTGTGCTTGTTAATTTTTTTCGATGATCACATCAAAACCTCCATTTTGATCAAAAACAACATCATAAAATCTGGAGTCTTTTTCTACACCCACTTCATAAGTGGTTTTATTTTTATCATTTACTATCACAGCGATTTCCCTAATCGCTTTTGGTGCGTAATTTTTCTTTAAATAAGTCTGCGCTTTTTGAGGTAATTGAGTTAACGGAATTTGTAATTCATATGCTTTTAAAATTCCTAAATTATCATAAACTGCCAGAGCTTTTGTATTCTTATCAGTATTAAATTTTGCTTCGTATCTAATTTCATCATTATCATCGCCAACGTAATCTATAGACCAGACCGCAACTTTATTTGGATATTCTTTTTCAAAAGTAAATCTAACTTTTTCGGGCGGTGTTACTACTTCATTTTGAGCGCTTAAAAAACCACCGTAAAGTAAAATCAGCAGTAAGAATACTTTTTTCATGATCCTGACTATTAAAATTAAAAACCAAAATAAGTACTAAAATTATTACTTTTAAAATGAAATCCAAATATTTTTTAATAAAAAAAATGTTACTTTTTTAATCTGTCCGTCAATTCCCTTTTGTAGGTTATTCCAACGGGTAATTTTTCATTTTTGATGACTACAAAATCTTTTTCAGTTGCATCAATTTTGTCTAATGCGACAATATAAGATTTATGAATTCGGATAAAATTCTTTTCCGGAAGGCATTTTTCAAGTTCCGTTGTGGTAATTGAAGCCAGATAAGTTCGCTTTGTTGTGTGCAGTTTCACATAATTTCCAAAACTTTGTGCATACAAAAGCTGGTCTAATTCAATATCAATAAAATAACCATCGACTTTTACGCTTACCTTATTTACAACTACTTCCTCTTCTTTTGTTTTTACATTTTCTGTAGAGAAAAAACGATCTACAGCTTTTAAAAATCTCGGAAAATAAATAGGTTTCAGTAAATAATCAATTACGCCGTAATCGTAACTTTCAAGTGCAAATTCAGAATAAGCTGTCGTTAAAATGGTTTTAGGATGATTGGGAATAATCTTCAATAATTCCATTCCTGAAATCTCCGGCATATTAATATCCAAAAACATCAAATCGACTTTGTTTTCTCTAAGATAATCCATTGCTTCAATGCCATTATATCCTTGAAAAACCAATTCTAACTGCGGATTTTGTTTTATATAATTAGCTAAAACATAATGCGCTGCCGGCTCATCATCAACAATAATACATTTTTTTGGATCTCTCATTATGCAAATCTTTTCAACTGCATTTTTAAATCAACTATATAAGTCTTTTTATTCTCCTGAATATCGAGTGTATAGTTTTTCCCGAAAATCAGATTTAGCCTTTCAATCGTGTTTTTTAAACCAATTTTGGTCGAAACAACATCGGTTTGCCTCGTTGGAATTGAATTTACTACATGAAGATGCAGCTGTCCGTCTTCCACCGTAATAAAAATTTGAACGAAACATTTTTCAATTGCGCAGGTTCCGTGTTTAAAAGCATTTTCAATAAAAGCAATTAAAAGCATTGGCGAAATTTTATACGCGTTTTCGTTGTCAACTTTAGAATCAAAAGTAATGTCACAACGATATCCAACACGTTCTTTTTCAAGCTGCACATAACTATTTATAAACTCTAATTCGTCTTCTAAAGATACGCATTGTTTACTGTTACTTTCTAATTGATAACGCATTAACTGCGAAACTTTCATGATTAAATCCGGCGTTCTGTCCGGAAATTCCAAGCTGATTCCGTAAAGCGTATTAAAAGTATTAAATAAAAAGTGTGGGTTCAATTGTCCTTTTAACGAATTCAACTGCATTTGGTTAAATAACAAAGCTTCTTCTGTACGTTTTCTGTGTATTCTGTAGAATTTAAAAACAATAATCGGGCTCAAAATACAAACCAACGTTCCTAAAACACTGGCCAATTGGTACAAATAACTTCTTTGATGCGAGTTTTGATAAAAATAAAGATTTCTAAATATGTCCAGCATCGTAATCTCATACAAAACAATAGAGAAAACAAGAACTCCAAAAAGCGTTAATACCAGGTAAGTAAAAGGACGGCGGGTTTTAAATAATATAGGAAAAAGGAAGAAACGATTGAACTGCGCATGCATGTAAAGAATGCAGTAGAAAAAAACGCCCATTAAAACAGATGTTATAGAACTAAATAACATCCAGTCATTTTTTAAAGTATATATGGTAAAGGAAAACGCGACGACGGCAATTTCCTGCCACCATTTGTTATCCAGAATATTATCAAATTTTATGCTCATTTTTTAAACTTAAATAGTTCACAAAGTACGGACAAATATTTAATTATCATTTCTAAAAAATGACCAATTGAATTGGTCATTTACTATTGCAGTACATCACTTAACATGACTTTTATCAGTACAAGAGAAATAAATTTGTACTATAATTTCACACTTGAGTTTATGTATTTCAAAAAAATTACCTTATTATTTTTCTTGATTTTTGCATCAATCGGTTACTCTCAAACCCTTTCTTTAAAAGAAGCAGTAAAAACAGGGCTTGAAAATTACGGTTCGATTAGGGCAAAAAACAATTACACCAATGCATCAAAAGAGACTCTAAAACAATCTCGACGTGATTACCTGCCTAACCTAAATTTGTCGGCACAGCAGGATTACGGAACTGTAAATGGTCAAAACGGACCGCTTTATGGATTTGGAGGTCTTGGAGTTGCTTCATCAGGATTACCGCTGCCGGAACAAAACTGGAATTCGGCTTTTGGCGCACTTTATCTGGTCAACATGAACTGGGATTTTTTCACTTTTGGAAAAACGCAGGAAAAAATCAATTTGTCTAAAATTGATGTTCAGGCCAAAGAAAAAGATTTACAGCAGGAAAAATTCCAGCAGGAAATCAAAATTTCTGCTGCTTATTTAAATCTATTGGCAAGCCAGAGATTGTTGATTTCACAGCAAAAAAATCTGGATCGTGCCGAAGTTTTCAAAAAGACTGCGGTTGCGAGAGTTAAAAACGGATTATTGGCCGGAGTAGATTCTACATTGGCTACAGCCGAAGTTTCAAAAGCTAAAATTGCTTTAAATCTGGCGAAGAATTTCGTTAAAGAACAAAACAACAGATTGGTAGATTTAATGGGCGTTGCGCCACAGGATTTTGTTACAGATACGCTTTTTGTAACGCAGATTCCAAAAGAATTGATTAAAACAAATGCAGCTACAGATAGTCTGCATCCTTTATTACAATTCTATAAAACGAAAATCGATTACAGCAATCAGCAGGTTAAATTATACAAACGTTTTTATTACCCTACAATGAGTGCTTTTGGAGTTTTACAAACCAGAGCTTCGGGATTTGAAAACAGTTATGCTACAGACCAGCATGCTTTTAGCAGAAATTACTGGGATGGTGTAAATCCGGATCGTACCAATTATTTGGTTGGAGTTGGAATTACTTGGAATTTAACGACACCTTTTAGATCAAGCAAACAAGTAAGCGCTCAGAAATTTGTTTCTCAGGCTTTACAGGAAGAATACAATCAGGCAGACAGAGAATTAAAATCACAGCTGACTTTTGCCGAAGATAAGATCAAAATTACACTTGATAATTATGCCGAAGCGCCTATTCAGGTTGATGCGGCAAAAAGAGCTTACATTCAAAAATCGACTTTATACAAAAATGGTTTAACGGATCTAACTGATTTGACACAAACGATTTACACTTTAAATCGTGCCGAAATCGATCGTGATATTGTGAACAATAATGTATGGCAGTCGTTTTTACTGAAAGTTGCTGCAACGGGCAATTTTGACTTATTTATAAATGAATTTTAATTATAACGTCTAATGAATTTAATACGTTTTGCACTCCGCAAACCCATTTCCATATTAGTATTGGTTGCGGGTCTATTTTTCTTCGGAATTGGTGCCATCAAGGACATTAAGGTAGATATTCTGCCAAAAATGAATTTGCCGGTTATTTATATTGCGCATCCGTTTGGAGGTTATACGCCAGACCAGATGGAAGCTTATTTTGCTAAAAACTACGTGAATGTTTTACCTTTTTCGAATGGTATCAAATCGGTAGAAACCAAAAATATTCAGGGGTTAATGATCATGAAATTAACCTATTATGAAGGTACAAACATGGCTCAGGCTGCTGCCGAGTTAAGTGCGCTTTCAAACAGAATTCAGGCGGCTTTTCCTCCGGGAACACAGCCTCCGTTTATCATTCGTTTTGATGCTTCTTCTTTGCCAATTGGTCAATTGGTCTTGAGTAGTAAAATTAGATCAAATAACGAATTACAGGATTTAGCCAACGTTTACGTTCGTGCTTCGTTTACTGCAATTCCCGGTTTATTATCGCCGGCTCCCTTTGGCGGAAGCCCAAGAACAATCGAGGTAAATGTTGATCCAGATTTATTGCGTTCGCATAATATGACACCGGATCAAATTGTTGAGGCGATTCGTTTAAACAATCAAACGGCTCCTTCTGGAAATGTTCGTATGGGCGACAAAAACTATATTACGCCAACTAATAATACCATTAAAGAAGTTAAGGATTTCGAGCAGATTCCATTATTTAAAGGCGGTGTTCAAAATCTAAAATTAGGCGATGTTGCTTCTGTAAAAGATGGTGCCGATATTACGGCAGGTTATGCTTTGGTAAACGGAAAACGTTCGGTTTATATTAGTATTGCAAAAGCGGGTGACGCTTCGACTTGGGATGTGGTTCAAAAATTGAAATCAGAATTGCCTAAAATTCAAAGTACACTTCCTGAAGACGTAAAATTATCTTATGAATTTGACCAGTCGGTTTATGTAATCAACTCGGTTAAAAGTTTAATTACTGAGGGAATTATTGGTGCGGTTTTAACGGGATTAATGGTTTTATTATTCCTTGGAGATAAACGTGCGGCATTAATCGTAATCTTAACGATTCCTATTTCGATTATTTCGGGAGTTTTATTCCTGAAATTATTCGGGCAGACGATCAACTTAATGTCTTTATCAGGATTGGCTCTTGCTATTGGTATTTTGGTGGATGAAAGTACGGTAACGATCGAAAATATTCACCAGCATCTTGATATGGGCAAACCCAAGGCACTCGCGATTTGGGATGCGTGTCAGGAAATTGCATTACCTAAATTATTGATCTTACTTTGTATTCTTGCCGTGTTTGCGCCAGCGTTTACAATGGTTGGTATTCCGGGAGCTTTGTTCTTGCCTTTGGCTTTAGCGATTGGATTTTCGATGGTTATTTCGTTTTTATTATCTCAGACTTTTGTGCCTGTAATGGCAAACTGGATAATGAAAGGTCATGAAAAACACGAACATGGCCCGGAAATTACAGATGATGAAGCCGAATTTAGAGACTGTGGTTTAACTCCGGAATCTGAAAGAGATCTTATTACGCAGAAAAAAGGTTATGTTGAAAAATTAGATACAGATAATAACGGAAAAATAAGTCTTTTTGAAAGATTCAAAATCCGTTTCATGAGAACTTTAGATCGATTGTTTCCATACAAAAAAGCGACAAGTATTATATATCTGGTTTCGGCTACAGCTTTAGCCGTTGTATTTATTGGGTTTATCGGGAAAGACGTATTCCCAAAAACAAATTCAAGTCAGTTTCAATTGAGAATGCGTGCTGTTGACGGAACTCGTTTAGAAAGAACTGAAGAACAAGCCAGAATTGTTTTAAAAGAATTAGAGAAAATGGTTGGAAAAGAACATATCGGAATCACTTCTGTTTATGTGGGTCAGCACCCTTCCCTATTCTCTATTAACCCTATTTATTTGTTCATGGCAGGTTCACATGAAGCTGTTTTTCAGGTGAGTTTAAAAGAATATCATGTTGATATGGATGAATTTAAAGATGACTTTAGAGCAAGACTTAAAAAAGTGCTGCCAAATACTAAAGTTTCTTTTGAACCAATCGAATTGACAGATAAAGTTTTGAGCCAGGGTTCTCCTACTCCAATCGAAATTCGAATTGCAGGAAAAGACAAAAAACGAAATGAATTATACGCCAATCAAATTGTTGATAAACTAAAAGCGATTTCTTATTTCAGAGATGTGCAAATTGGTCAGCCAATTCACTATCCTGCAATGAATATTGATATTGACAGAACGCGTGCTGCAGAATTAGGCGTTGATATGAATGATATTTCTCGTTCGCTTGTGGCTTCGACTTCATCATCAAGATATACCGAAAAAAATACCTGGGTTGATGAAAGAGCAGGATTATCCTATAACGTTCAGGTTCAGGTTCCTTTAAATAAGATGAAAAGTAAAACCGATATTGGAGAAATTCCGGTATTAAGAAACTCGATTCGTCCGGTTTTGAGTGACGTTGCAAAAATTACACCCACATTTGTAAGTGGTGAAAATGACAATTTAGGGGCTATGCCTTACATTACCGTTACGGCAAACATCAACCAAACCGATTTAGGTACGGCTTCAAAAGATGTGGGCAAAACAATTAGTTCTTTAGGCGAATTACCTCGTGGTTTGTTCATTTCGCCAATTGGGTTAAGTACTGTATTGAGCGAAACATTAAGTAGTTTACAAACAGGATTATTGGTTGCCGTTTTTGTAATCTTCTTAATGTTAGCCGCTAATTTCCAGTCGTTCAAGGTTTCATTGGTAATTTTAACAACGATTCCTGCGGTAGTTTTAGGAGCTTTATTAATGCTTACGCTTACAGGTTCAACGTTAAATTTACAATCGTATATGGGAATCATTATGTCGGTTGGGGTTTCGATTGCCAATGCCGTTTTACTGGTCACAAATGCCGAACAATTGCGTAAACGAAACGGAAATGCATTAGAATCTGCACGAGAAGCTGCGGCGCTGCGTCTTCGTCCGATTATCATGACATCTGTGGCGATGATTGCGGGAATGTTACCAATGGCAATTGGACACGGTGAAGGCGGCGATCAGGTTTCTCCGTTAGGAAGAGCGGTTATTGGAGGATTATTATTTTCTACTTTTGCCGTATTATTAATTCTTCCTCAGATTTTTGCCTGGGCACAAGAAAAAACATCGACACAATCTGTTTCTTTAGATCCTGAAGACGAAGAAAGCATCCATTATATCTCATCATTAAAATCAAAATAATGAATAATAAAATACAATATAGCGCGCTGTTTTTTGCAGCATTATTTTTCCTTAACAGCTGTAATTCAAAGAAAGAAGAACCTGTTGTGGCAGAAATCGAACCTAAAACTGAAACGTTTCTTTTAGAAAAAGAAAAACTAAGTACAGAATTGCGTTTACCAGCCGAATTAACTGGTTTTCAACAAGTAGATTTATACGCAAAAGTGAGCAGTTTCGTAAAATTATTGAAAGTTGACATTGGTTCTAAAGTAAAAAAAGGACAGCTTTTAATTGTTTTAGAAGCTCCGGAAATTAGTTCGCAGCTTGCTGCAGCCGAATCGAGATTAAAATCGATGGAAGCGATTTATGCTACCAGCAAAAGCACTTACAACCGTTTGTATGAAACAAGCAAGGTTGAAGGAACGATTTCTAAAAATGATTTAGAAATGGCAAGCGGAAAAAAGAATTCTGATTACGCACAATACCAAGCCGCAATTGCAGCTCACAAAGAAGTTTCGATTATAAGAGGTTATCTTGAAATTCGCGCTCCGTTTGATGGCGTTGTGGCGGCAAGAAACGTGAATTTAGGAACATTTGTTGGTCCGGCAGGAAAAGGCTCAGATTTGCCTTTATTGACGATTCAACAGCAGGATAAATTACGTTTGGCGGTTTCTATTCCGGAATTATATACAGGATATTTACACGAAGGCGACGAAATGAGTTTTAATGTAAAATCATTACCTGAAACTTTTAAAGCTAAAATTACCAGAATGTCTGGTGCTTTAGATTTAAAATTGCGTTCTGAGCGTGTTGAAATGGATGTTGTAAATACAAAAAAAGATTTATTACCTGGAATGGTTGCCGAAGTTTTATTACCGCTTAACGCGAAAGACAGCACATTTGTAGTTCCGAAATCGGCAGTGGTGAATTCTGCTGAAGGTTTGTTTGTAATTAGAGTTGTAAACCATAAAGCAAACAGAGTTGACATTAAAAAGGGAAGAGAAATCGACGATAAAATCGAAATTTTCGGAGATTTAAGCCTGAAAGATAAACTGGTAAAAATTGCCAGCGAAGAAACTAAGGAAGGCGATATCATAAACGAATAACCTGCGTTTAGTCTTCAATTTAGTGATTACCAAAAACTGTACGCATTCTTGAATGCGGCATTTTAAAATTGTTACTGATTTTAAAATGCAAATCTAAAATTTGCCTTGAAGGACGGTACTTGATATAGTGCCGTCCTTTTTTTGTTTAATAAACAGGTAAAAATACGTAGTTGTTTAGAATGGTAAATTGATATTTTTGATAAAATGAATTAATTCTTTCCTGAATAACAATTTATCAAGACTATTAAGTTTTCAGTAACTCAAAAAGTTAGCTATTTTAATATGAAACATTTAGATTTTATAAAAAGCTATAATAATTTAGCTAATGACAATATTATTCGTGATCAAGCATACACAATAAAAATTCCTAAAGAAAACTTTGAAGCTACCTATGATCTTCTTGGACTTCATAAATTTGTTGAAGAGCAAAACGAAGGTTGGAATGCTATAAGCAATAAGAATCATTTCAATGAGTCTATTAATTTTTTCTCAAGGCTTTTATTAAGTATAGAAAATGGAGTAACAAATCCTCTAGCAAATCCTTTAGAAACAAATAAAAATATTAATAGAATTTTAAGCAATATAAAAAATACAATCCTTCTTTATAATTCACCAAAAACAATTTTTCTATTAAATCTTAATAATAAATATCCTGAACTTTTTACAGGTGCTTTTGATGCACTTATTGAAAGTGTACAACCGGTTAATATCTCTAACAAAAATTATTTAAAAGGATTAATATTATCTCTGAATTTTGAAATGGAAGATTTCGATGTTCTTTCACCGAAAGAAAGTCAAGAAATGTCTTTTTCCAATATGCGAAACAAGTTTCAACATGATACTAATGAAGACAGTCAAAGATTTACAGAATTGCTTAAAAATTCAGAGAAAGACTCTATAGACGAAATTGAAAATTTAAAGAAAATACAAAACGAATGGAAAGATACTTTCTCAAAAATTTATAATGAGTGGACTGAGAAAGTTGAAAATGAAATGACTAAAAGTCAAGTGGCAGCTATAAAACTTCTAAAAAAATCTTTGCAATCGAAAATAGAACTGGAACAAACTTATCGTGAACAAATGAAATTTCAGGTTCCTGCCGAATATTGGAAACAAAGAGCTACAGAATTAAATAATGAAGGCCATAAATTTATGAGATGGCTAATTATTCTTGTTATTATAGGAGCATCTATGCTTTTTCTTTTATTATGGCTAACTCCTGAAGATATGCTAGAGAGCATTTTCTCAAAGGAACCAGTTCGGGCTATTAGATGGTCTATTATTTTCATAACATTTATTTCTTTTCTCTTTTTTGGAATTCAAGCAGTTAAAAAAGCAATGTTTTCAAGTTTTCATTTAGCCAGAGATGCGGAAGAAAGGGAAAAACTTACTGTTTTCTATTTATCCTTAATTAAAGATAGTACAATTACACAAGAAGATAGAAGTCTTATATTGCAATCACTTTTTAGTCGTGCAGATACTGGAATGTTGAAAGATGATGGAAATCCAACTATGCCAGGAATATTTGATAAAATTAAAGGATAAATTAGCCTCCAGCTGACGCGAGCGTCCCGCTCGTGTAATATTCCTTTTGAATTAAAATGGTAATACGTTCACGAGCTGGACGCTCGCGCCAGCAGGGGCATTTTTTATTTATTATAAAAAATAATTCTTCTTTGTGGTTTTCCGTAAAATAAATAATTAAATAAGATATATATTTATCACTTTAAAGAAAAATATCTAAGTCGAATATATTCACCAATCCTAATAAGCCTTATCGCAATTATTTCAAAAAACATATGATTAATACATTTAAGAAAGGAAACAAAAGTTATAATCTCTATGATAATAATTATCATAAAAATCAAAATATTTTTACTGTTATTGTGGGAAAAAATGGAACTGGTAAAAGCAGACTTTTAAATGATATAATAAGTAATTTTGTCCCTGTTAGAGAAGGAAGGCATGTGGACATTGTTGTATCATATAAAGAAAAATTAAATCCTAAAATCGATTTAGAGTTTTCTAAAACTCCTGATAAAATAATTGCAGTATCAACAAGCCCTTATGACAAATTTCCACTTCCTCCAATATTCGGGCCTATAAATCTTGAAAATGAATATTATTCTTATATAGGAATTAGAGATTTAAGAACAACTAATTTTTCTATGGGCTTTATGTCCAAAATTATTGGACAATTACTATATATAAGAAGCATTGATTCATATCATTTTAGCAAAATTATAGAAGTATTGAATTATTTGGGTTATTCAGAAGAATTACATATTGCAATTGATTTTCGAATTTTAAGAAGTCAGATACAGCTTTTACTTAATAGTGATGATCCAGAAAAAGATTTTTTAAATATTTTTTTAAGAACTAATAATCTACACCGTCCTTATTCGAGTTTTTTCAAAAATGAAGACGATAGTTTGAATATTGAAAGACTTAATAGGCTATTAAGTATATTAGATCAAATTAAAGAAAAAAGAAAAACTGTTTACAACTTAATTTTAAACTCAACGATAATTGATTCTGAGCTTAAAATAGATGATATACTCTTTTTGATTGAAGCTGGAATAGTAAAGCTTCGTGATGTAGGATTACGTAAATTAAATACTGATAATATCTATAAAATAAGTGAGGCAAGTTCTGGCGAGCAATGTATTTTCACAACATTGATTGGTATTAGTTGTAATATTGCCGATAACTCGCTAATATTAATTGATGAACCTGAAATTTCTTTACATCCTGAATGGCAAGAAAGATATATCACATTATTAATTGAAACATTTCAAAACTTCAAAAACTGTCATTTTATAATAGCAACTCACTCTCCTCAACTTATTTCAAAATTATCAATAGAAAATTGCTATATACTTCAGATGGATACTAAAGAATTAAAGAACGCTAAATACTATGCAAATAATTCTATAGACTTTCAATTAGCTAATGTTTTCAATTCTCCAGGTTTTAAAAATGAATATTTAAGTCGAATAGCATTTTCAATTATTTCAAAAGTAGGGAAAAACAAAAAGTTTGATGAAGATGATTTAAAAAATTATCAACTCATAAAATCTCAAATTAAATTTCTACAGGAAAATGATCCTATAGTTCATCTTTATAATTTAATAAAGGATCTAAAAAAGTAAAGATGGCAGATATTGAAACACCAATTAGTTTTTCTAAAGACTTAAAAAAAATAATTAACCAAAAATTATCCGATCCTAATTTTAAATACCAAGATTGGTCTAATGAAGACTTGCTAGATTTACGAAGATATATTAGGAACTATTATAGAGATCTAACTAAGAAATGTGTTTACTGTAGAAAAGACGTTTCTTTGCAATCAGCTAATAATTGTCATGTTGAGCATATTATTCCCAAGAGTACTGACCCATTAAAATTTATCTTCGAACCTAAAAACCTTTGTGTACTTTGTAGTGATTGTAATGAAATTAAGAAAAACAAAGAAGTTGAAGATAAAGTTCTAAAAAGAAATACAGCGTATAGCGAATATCCCAGATCTTCCGAATCTTTCTTAATTTTTCATCCTCATTTCGATAATTATGATGATCATATTTTTAAATGTGAGGACATTTATATTGATTTAACACCTAAAGGTTCCTATACAATGTATGTTTGCAAATTAAATAGAAAAGTGCACAAATTTGGAATAGAACCCGTTTTATTAAGCCAATCTGCTTTATTTGATTTATTTAATGCAATTATGAACGAAAGTAATTTCACTAAACAAAACATACTATTAAATAAACTTCGAGCATACTTTATTAAGTCTTCATAAGATTTTGTACTGAGTCGTAGTATGTGCTGTGAACATAAAATAAGAAGTTAAAAAACCTCGATTTTTTCAAATCGAGGTTTTTTATAAAATTCTATTCCTTCTCCAAATAAGGATTCAAAACTTCAGCCAATTCATTCAGCCAAAAAAAGCTGTTTTCTAAGTTATCAATTCCGGTTTGAAGGGTTTCATGTTCTCGCATAACGCCTAAAGCAAGGATATAATTTACCTGCCTTATTGCTTTGGCCATGTCTTGCGGATCAATTTTAGTAGTGAAGAAATTTAGAAGTCTTGTTTCAGCTTCTTTGGAAAGTGTGTTTGTATTCATAATCCTAAAATTCAATGGTTTGACGCTTATAATTAGTTGTTTAAAATGCTAATAATGCTCACAGTTGTCGAATCCCACATATTAAAAATTGTAGGTTTCACATTGTATAATACTGTCGTCTGTAATTTTTAGGAATGACAAATATAGTAAAAGTTTTTTAATATTTATATTCTTTTTCTTACAATTGATATTTCTTATTTAGACAACAAATAAGAAAATCAAATTACCTCAAAAGCATTAAATCATAATCAAAAATTAATACATTTGAAAAAAGCCTTTTGAAACCAAATTCTATATGAAGATAAAGCCATTTAAAATTATTCTGCCTCTTTTAACTTTCCTTTCGTTGGGTTGCAAAAACCCTGAAAAAAAGAAAATTGTCAATCAAGAATCTAACGAAATGACAGAAGCTGATTTACTTAATCATGTCAGACTTGCTATAAATCCAAAATTTCAAGATTGGGTTTTATTCGAAAACGGAACTTATATAATTTTTGACAATGCAGACACTATTCCAGATTTAGAAAGTGAGGCAATAAAATTAATGAAAGAATTTGGGCCTGTACATGCCGGAGGATCCGCCGGAGACTTTAGCGTTACTCATTTAAAGGAAACCGAAGGCTGGGTTGTTTCGGGACATGGCTACGGAATGTATACGTATGTAAGTCCTAACGAACTAAATTCTGAAAAACCAAATGATGTTCAAATTGGTCTGGAAGGCAGAAGTAAAAGAAATGCAGATGGTCAAAATCCTGTAATAATACATATAAATCGAAAAACAAACAGCCAATAAAATTTATGATTGAGAGTATTAGTGATTGGGAAAGAAAGCAACAAACTTATTTAATCGTATCTGTAATTTGTTTCATCATTGGGACTTACTTTTTTATAAAAGTCATCAGTGGAAGCTATATAATAAAACAATCAGAACTTCAGGTTTATGAAAATCTAATCACTTCAACCGCTCCTCAATTCAAAGAAAGAAAAGGGAAACAAAGTAAAAAATGGATAGAAATTAACTGCATAAATAATCAAAGTACTTTCGAGATTTCCAGTTATGATTATAGATGTGTTAATGATGATGAAGTACTAAATGAAATAAAAGCCGGAGATACAATCTCAATTGCGATTTTAAAAGATGAAATAGACGATTTTGACACAGAAACTTCCTGTGAAATTCATTCGTTAATAAAAAATAACAAAGAATATCTAAGCCTTGAATGTAGAAATGAAGAAGATAATGATGATGGAAAATTCGGGTTTTTACTCCTATTTTCTATATCTATTATAACAGCAATAGTGCATTCTCTATCTAAAAAACCCAAACTTTTTGATAAAGTCAATCCAGAAATTATAATTGGAATTGCAGTTATAATACTTTTATTTGTTCTTCATTATATATGTAATAAATATTCGATTTTGGATTAATATTACATCAGCTAAAAACCAGAAAATAACTTATGAAAAAAATTATTTCTTTACTATTTCTTGTAGTTCTTTCTTCATGCGATCAGAATCATTCGAATGAAAAATTTGAAAAGAAAACAGTCGAAAATAAATATTCTTTATCTGTACCGGAAAGTCTTGGCGTTACGACAGAATTAAATGATCAAGCTTCTTTACAATTACAGAATCAGTTTGACGAATTTTATGTTATTGTAATAGATGAATTAAAAACTGATTTTGTAAATGCTATTGAAAATAATTTATTAAACACAACACCAGATCTCGATGGATATTACAATGCTACTTTGAATAATTTTAAAAAATCCGGTTTAAAAGATTTTAAGCTCTACGATGTAAAGAAAAAGAAAATTAATTCCTCAAATGCTATTGTTTTTTCAGTATCTGGAATCAGCGACGGTTTTAACGTTTTTTATCGATTTGCAATTGTACAGGGAAAAGACCGATACTATCAAATCATGTCATGGACAGAAGCCAGTAAAGAAAAACAATATGCCGAAAGAATGAATAGAATTCTAGATTCTTTTAATGTAGAAGAAGCTGGTTATTCGAAAAGCAAAAATCATTTGGCAAAAGACAGAACGAAAAAATAATTGAAATCTAAAAGCAAATGATACGAATAGAATTTGAAGAACCTAGCATCGAAATCTGTAAATGCTGTAATAATGAAATTGTTAAGCTTACTCGTTTTGTTCATAAAGACGAAGATGCATTTGCTCTTTATTATTTAAAATTCACAAAAGGACATGAAGACAAACTTGTTACCGGAATAATTAGTATTGGCGATTGGGAAACGGATGATGAACCTAAAAATAGATTTGCTTTTCCATTTAGAATTTGGACTGATGAAACCGATTATCAAGTTGGCTTAATGGACAGAGAAGAATCTCCTTGGAAACAAGATTTACTCGGTTCTATTTTAGATAGAAAAGAAGCATTAGAACATCCGTGGATTGATGAAGTATTTCATATTACAGATCATATTGTTACAGAAGACAAAATAGTAATTGAATATTTTTTCGATTAATAAAACCACTCCTAAAAAATAATTAATGAGAGAAAACATTCTATTACTTCTTCAAATAATAACGGTAGATTTTTTTACAGCCTTTGGTTTATATTCAATTCTATTTCTAATTGTTTCTATTTTTATAAAGAAACCAATTCTGTACAAAATAGATGAAGAAGCCGTTAAATTTATTTCTTTGGCTGGCGTAATTTATTTTACAGTCTGGATAATTGGAATTTTTGTTTTTTATGCAGAAAATAATCCAGAAGAAAAAAGCGATATGCTAAACAGAATGTTTGGGAAATATTGGATTGGATTTTGGTCGCAGCCTATTTTATGGTTCACTATTACACAATTATTGAGACTTAAAAAAGTTAGTAAAAATACTTTATTGAGAATACTATTTAGCTTTTTACTTATTGTTTCAATTGAACGATTTATGATTTTTATTATTACTTTACATCGCGATTATTTACCAAGCTCGTGGACAATGTATCGTGATTTAGATATTTATCCTTCTAACTTTTTTCTTGCATTGTTGATGAAAATTATGGTGTTTTTGCTTTTTGTTGGGATATATTATTTAGCAAAAAGTCGGTTAGTAAAATTAGTAAGATCTAAAAAATACAATCTTTAAAATTAATGGATTATATAAACAAGAATTTAAATCGGTTAGACAAATATGCAATTAATACTTTCGAAAGGGTTGGTACGAATTTATCAATTCATTTTGCTGTATCAGAGTTAACTAATTTTATCGAAGAAGGTTTTCAAAATAGAATCCGTTCACTAAAGTCTGTATTAATAATCACAAATTTATTTTCAGAATCGTTTTATTTTAATAGAAATCAAAAAGAAACCAATATTACTAATCTTGAAAATGATTATTTTATTTCAGGATTCAAAAGCATTTCTGAATCTGAAAATTCTATTGAATTGGAAATAATTACATGGAAAAATGATCAGCCTTATATTGAAAATGATGATACAGATTTTATTATATGGAAAATTAAAGCCGAATCTTTTCAGTTACAATGGGATCAATTTACTTATTTCTAAATCTTGAAAACAATACCGAATTTAAAGTAAATTAAACATATAATCACTTAATTATCAAAAACTAACGCAACCTTTTAACATTAAACGCATCTATTTAATAAAACCGATGCGAAATGAGAAAAATTTTAACGTTAAGTATTATTGCAGTATTATTTTTTAGCTGTTCTGCAGAGAATTCTGGAGTTGAGACCGTTCCAGAAAATTCGTCAAAAATAAACCTAGCTATCGGAATCAAAAAAGATGCGGATTTAATTCTTGTATTTAAAACTCTAAATGAATTGCAGTTTGACATTCGGCAGATGAATGGCTTTTTTTACAATTCAAATACTTCAGAAAGCGGCGTTAACAATTTAATGAATCTATTAAATAAAAAACCATATATAAAAACCGGCGCTTGGGGCGCTACACCTTATACTGTTTTTTACGATCAGGCCGAAAAGAAAACGCTCATTTTAAATAGTTTTTTTGGTATGAATGCTGCCAATCAAACTGATCTGATTAATTTAATTTCTACTTTAAATCTTTCAGACCGATTAAGCGAAACTAAAGATATTTATTTAAGTATTCCGGAAGGAACTCAAACTTACTGGAAAACCCAAATGATGACGTATCCATTTGTAAAATGGACAGAAACTTTTGATCAGGTTTGTTTATCATTTGAAAACGCCAATATAATTTCGGCAAATGTTCCTGATACCGGAAATGTAAATCAAGTAATTCCAATTAAGGTCAGTTTTGTAATTAGAAATGGCTGTGGTGGTTTTGGCTCTATTACCGAAACAAATTCGGGAAACACAAAAACAATAACTGTAAAAGCCAAATACGAAGGATGTTACTGCACTCAAAACATTGGAACTGTTGAAACAACTTATAATTTTACCGCAGCGACAACTGGAAGTCACATTATCAAATTTCTACAGCCAAATGGGGAGTTTTTAACCTATACGATTAATATTCAATAAAACCTTATTTTGATATAATAAAAACTTTTAAAGGTATAGTAAGCGAAAATTGCTGTCTTATATTTACAATACTACACCAAACTCTAAAAGATTTTTATATGCAAAATACCCAAAAAATAACCAAATTATTATCTCAAAAATTCAATTCAAACATCTGTATTCATGGTAGTTTCTTAAAAAGTAAATATACTTCTATACTTGATGTTAATAACGGAACTAACTTTATTACTTCAGATAATCTAATCTATTCCTTTAAAGATCACGAGCGTCATCGGTGGCTTACCGTTGTACATTCATTTCACGCAAATGGGAAAGAATATTTTCCAAGCGTTGGTGATCAATATACTTTAGAAAACGGAATACAATATAGTTTTACAACCCAAGACGAAATTGTAGAAATGGCGGTTGCGTATTTCAGTAAACATGTTTCGATAAGTTGATCCTATTTACAAGAAGAACGTAGGAGATTTGTTACCAGCTCTAAAAATTGTCGATTATGATTGCGGGGCTTCGACTTCGCTCAGCCTGACAAGATTGCGACTTTTTTTTAACGCATTGCTTGTCATTTCGAGGAACGAGAAATCCCACTCGTAAATCGACAAAGATTGGCGATTTAGATTGTGAAATTTATGCATTTTTAAACTGGACTGAAGTCCAGCTCTACAATATGGATCATTCCTTCGGAATTTTATTCCGTCCAAAAAAAGAGCCAGAGGCTCGGTCTATTTTGTAGAGCTGGACTTCAGTCCAGTTTAATAACAGCAATAATCAATTTTTATGTTTTTAACGTTTCTGATGCAAATTTACATTGGCTCTTAAAAATCCTTCAGTAAAGGATATACTTTTTTAAACTTATTGAACGCAGCTTCATATACATTTTTATGTTTCGTATTAGGAAAATAGTTTTGTCCCGTTTTGTTATCATTTGTAATCTCCTCGCCCAGTGATTTTAAACCTATAAGAACAGCTCCCCAGGAAGATCCTTCGATAGTTTGCGAGGTTTCAACCTGCATCTGAAAAATATCAGCAACCATTTGGAGCCAAAGTTCGCTTTTACCAAATCCGCCGCTGGCCATAACTTTTGTTTCTTTTCTATGTTCGGGATCCGGAATTAAAATTTCTGTAATTTGGAATAATCCAAATAAAATTCCTTCTAAAGTGGCTCGTACTAAGTGCGCTTGTGTGTGCGTAATCTGCATACCTAAAAGAGTTCCTTGAGCCGAGGCATCCCAAATTGGAGCACGTTCTCCCAATAAATAAGGTACAAAAAGCAGTCCATCAGAACCCGCAGGAATTTTTGCGGCTTCTTCAATAAGAACTTCTAAAGATTGTGCTGTCTTTAGCAAAGTTTCTTTCAGCCATTGTAAAATTATTGCACCATTATTGACAGCACCTAAAGTAAGATATTGATTGTCCATCAAATGATAACACTGCGTGCGCATTTGGTCGTCAAGATACGGTTTGTCAATAGGCAGTCGAACTGCTCCGCTCGTGCCGATAGTTAAAGCAATACAATTTTTGTTCATGGCGCCTGTTCCCAGATTGGCCAACGCACCGTCGCCACCGCCAATTATATAAAGAAAATCATCTGAAATTCCTTTGCATTGGTGTGTGACTTTGCAAACTTTAGATAGTTGATGAGGCTTTATGTTTAAGAAATCCAAAACTTCCTCATCCCAATCTAAAGTATGAATGTTTAACAATCCGGTTCCGGATGCCATTGAGGTGTCTGTATAATATTCATTGGTCAAATGATGCCAGACATATTCTTTTATACTGATGAATTTATAAGTTTTAGAAAATAGTTCAGAGTCAAATTCTTTGAACCAGGCAATTTTTGTGAAGGGAGAAAAAGGATGAATTGGTATTCCGGTTTTTTGATAAAAGTGTTTTCCCTGATCTGAATTTTTAAGCTTTTCGGCAATTACCACAGCTCTGTTATCTGCCCATAAAATAGCATCTGTCAGTGGTTTTCCATTTTCGTCAATTGCAATGACACTTTGCATCGCTGAGCTAAAACTGATAAACTGAGGCTGAATTCCGTTTGTAATCTCGTTAATACATCCCTTTACGGTTTGCAAAATTTCGTGCGGTTTTTGAACACTCCATTCCGGCTTGGGATGATACATTCTGTACGACTTAACAATTTGTCGAAGCACATTTCCCTGTTTATCAAAACAAACGGCTTTTGTGGCTGTTGTTCCAATATCAATACCAATATACAATGCTTCCATGTTTTTTATTTGATCCATAAATTTAAAAGTAATACCCCAATTAATCCCATTACTCCTATAATTGTTTCCATAACCGTCCAGGTTTTAAAAGTGTCTGACACGCTGATACCAAAATATTCCTTAAACATCCAAAACCCGGTATCGTTTACATGCGAGCACATTAAACTTCCAGCGCCAATAGACAAAACCATTAATTCCGGACTCACACCAGATGCAATCACTAAGGGTTGTACAATTCCGGCTGCGGTTAATCCGGCGACTGTCGCAGATCCTAAAGCAATGCGAATAATAGTCGCAATCAGCCAGCCTAAAAATAAAGGTGAAAGAGAAGATTTTTCGAAAAAAGTACTTAAATCTGTTCCAATTCCGCTGTCAATTAATACTTGTTTAAAAGCACCGCCGGCAGCAATTATTAAAATGATCATCGTAGCCGAACTTAAAGCACTACCCGATTTATCCATAATGTCCTGCATTTTTCTTCCGCGTAAAATGCCTAAAGTAAATACAGCAAAAAGTATTGCAATCAACATTGAAGTCAGCGGATTTCCAATAAAAAGCAAAACAGTACATAACGCACTTTCTTTGGGCAATACTAATTCACTGAACGTAGCTGTCGCCATTAAAAAAACTGGAACTAATGCCGTTACAATGCTAATTGCAAACGAAGGCATTTCTGATTCTGTGAAAGTTTTGCTGTCAAATAATCCTTTTGGGGGAAAGGCATTTATTTTTTTTATAAATTCAGGAAAGATGATTCCGGCCATGAAAAGTGCCGGAAGCGCAACTATAAGTCCGTAAAGAAGTGTTTTGCCAATATTGGCTTTAAAAATAACCGCAATTGCTGTTGGCCCCGGATGTGGAGGCAAAAAACCATGCGTAATAGAAAGTGCCGATGCCATAGCAATTCCCAAATAAATGATAGGTTGTTTAGTGCTTTTGGCTACGGCAAAAACCATTGGAATCAAAATTATAAACCCTGCATTGTAGAACATCGAAATTCCAACAGAGAATCCGGTTATGACCATTGCCCATTTAATATACTGAATACCAAAAGACTGAATCATGACAGAACTGATTCGCTGTGCAGCGCCACTATCAGAAAGTAAATTTCCTAAAATAACGCCAAAAGCAATAATTAAAATTAAAGAACCTAACGTACTTCCTATTCCCTGCTGTATCGAATTGATTAAATCCGGAAAAGGCATTTGCTTAAAAATGCCGACAAAGAAAGCGGCAACAATTAAGGAAATAAAGGCATTGAGTTTGACAACGGAAATTAGAATCAATAATAAGAGAATCCCTGCAATAAGAATCAGTAGCGACATAATTTATTGATTAAGTGTTTTTTGAATTTGTCTCGTAAAAATATTACTTTCTACACGTAAAAAGGCGCCATTTCAAATTTAATATGTTAAACTTACTTAGGGAAATCATGAAAAAGATACCTTCTGGCCTAGCCCCGATCGAAACGGCATCTCCCGATTTAGAAAAACAAGGCTTTTTAGCCGTAGTTTTTGTTTATCGGGAATATAGTGGAGAGCGGGACAAAAAGTTCTTTTGAAAACGGAATTTCTGCTCCTCAAAAGAATCTTAACCCAACTTTGCAGAATATCAGAAATAAAAACTACTTTTAAAAACGCTTCAAAAGCAACTTTTAAACCTTTTTATAATGCTCCAACTTAAAATAAAATCACAACTTATATTTGTTATTACTTTAACTATTACAAATTTTATATACGCTCAGACAAAAGAAAAAAGCTATAATTTAATAGCAAAAGGCGCAGTTCTCACAAAACTATCAGATCAATTCAGTTTTACGGAAGGCCCTGCAGTGGATAAGAAAGGAAATATTTATTTTACGGATCAGCCTAATAATAGAATCATGAAATGGTCGGTTAATGGCGAACTTTCTGTTTTTATGGAAAATTCTGGAAGGGCTAACGGTTTATATTTTGATCACGAAGGTAATCTTTTGGCTTGCGCCGATGAAAAAAATGAGCTTTGGAAAATAGACAAGAACAAAAATTATACTGTATTACTAAACAACTTCGAAGGAAAAAGGCTGAACGGTCCCAATGATCTTTGGGTTGATCCAAAAGGCGGTATCTATTTTACAGATCCTTTTTACCAAAGGGATTACTGGAAACATACCTCCAAAGAAATTGAGAAAGAATGTGTTTACTATATATCTCCAGATAAATCCAAAATTATAAACGTTGGGGATGACCTTGTAAAACCTAATGGCATTATTGGAACTTCGAATGGAAAAACCTTATACGTAGCGGATATAGGAGCAAATAAAACGTACTCTTATGCAATCGAAAGTAACGGTTCTTTAGGCAAAAAAACGCTGTTTACCGAATCAGGTTCAGATGGAATGACAATAGACGAATCCGGAAATATTTACTTATGCGGAAAAGGAGTTACCATATTCAATCCGCAAGGAGAAAAAATAACCCATATTGATGTTCCTGAACCATGGACCGCTAATGTTTGTTTTGGAGGAAAAAAATTTAAAACATTATTTATTACTGCCGGTAAAAGTGTTTATACGATAGAAATGAACGTTCGGGGAATGAAATAATCGATAAATCATCGTTCCTATTTCTTTTGTTTATTTTTAGCACTTTCTAAAATTTTGATTGAAATTTTATTCGCAAATGAGAAATCAGACTTTTTTTTGAATCAAAAAACTTCAAAACCATCTTAATTTGATTCGAATTTAGTTTGAATTTTGCTTAAAATGAAATTTTACAAAAATACAAAACCTTTCGGAACATCTTATTTTACTGCTATTTTAATTCTCTCTATGATTGAATAAGAAAATATTATGATAAAAATATTTCATTATTAGAAAATCCGCCATACATTTGCCTAACAGTGTTAAACAATTTAATACTCGAATATAATGGCTAGCAAAGATCGAATTTTAAGACAAAAAGAAGAGACAAGGAATAATATCCTTGGGGCTGCTTATGATATCGTAAAAGATGAAGGCTGGAATGGTTTGAGTATGCGTAAAATTGCCGACAGAATCGAATATACTGCTCCTATTATTTATGAATACTTTTCGAATAAAGAAGCAATACTTGAAGAATTGACAGGTAAAGGTTTTATTAAACTGACTAAAGAACTACAAGTTGCAATAGATAAGTTTGAAAAACCGGAAGATCAATTAGAAGCCATGTGGATGACTTACTGGGACTTCGCTTTTACAAATACTGAAATGTACCAACTAATGTTTGGTGTTCAAATGACCTGCTGCGCACAGCGATGTTCGGCTCAAGAGGGACCTTACAAATTATTCACCGGAGTTATTGCTGATGTAATGAAAGACAGCAATCCGAGCGAAGATATCATTAAACAAAAATATTTTACTTTCTTTTCTGTTATTCATGGTTTAATCGCCATCAACATCATTAACAAAAGTGATATTTTAGAAACAATAAATGCTCAAATTTTGAAAGATGCCATTGGCGGTATCATCAAATCAATACAATAGATTTTTTTTTCAATTTTTACTTAACAGTGTAAAATAATTTAATTGGATAATATAAAATCCTTTTTTTTATAACCTTAACTTAACACTGTTAGAAAATTTAATAGAATAATAAAAGCTCTTTTTTTAGACTTTTACTTAACGCCGTTAAATATTTTAATAATGATTTAAAATAGATTTGAAAAAGCTTAAAGTATGAAAGTTTGCGCACATTTACTTAACAACGTTAGATAATTTAATTTAATTAGATATGAATCCCGAGAATGTCAGAATACCTAAGAATTTAATCCGAGAAAATGTTCAACCAATTAAAACCAATATGAAAATGAAAAATGTAATAATTATAACCAGTTTTGTTCTGGCTTTAGTATTAAGCAGCTGTGGCGACAAAAATCAGGCGCCTACTGCTCCACCACCGCCGGTTTTACCTGTGTTGGCTATAACAAGTGCAAATACAACTACTGATGCTGAATATCCAGCTGCTATACAAGGAACTGTAGATGTTGAAATTCGTCCGCAAGTAAGTGGAAACCTTGACAGAATTTTTGTTGACGAAGGTGCTTACGTAAGCAAAGGACAAACTTTATTTAAAATAAACGAACGTCCATACCGTGAGCAGTTAAACAATGCTTTAGCAAGTTTACACGCTGCAGAAGCAGCTTTAATTAACGCTAATTTAGAAGTAGATAAATTAACTCCTTTAGTACAAAATAAAGTAGTTTCTGATTACCAATTGAAAACAGCTAAAGCTTCTCAAAAAATTGCTGCTGCAAATATCGAACAAGCAAAAGCAATGGTAGGTTCTGCTAAAATTAATTTAGGATATACAAATGTTACAGCTCCAGTTAGCGGATATATTGGAAGATTACCTAAAAAACAAGGAAGTTTAGTTTCTGCTTCTGATGTTGAAGCTCTTACAACTTTATCAGATGTTCATGAAGTGTTTGCTTATTTCTCTTTAGGCGAAACTGATTTCATCAACTTTAAAGCACAATATGCTGGAAGTTCACTTGGTGATAAAATCAAAAAATTACCTCCGGTTACTTTGATTTTAGCTGATAACAACGCTTATCCTCAAACCGGAAAAATTGATATGGTTGACGGTCAGTTTGATAAAACTACCGGAGCAATCACAATTAGAGCAACTTTCCCAAATGCAAACGGAACATTACGTTCTGGAAACACAGGAAGAATTCGTTTAGGATTAAACCACAACGATGCAATTTTAGTTCCACAGTCGGCTACAGTTGAAATGCAGGATAAAGTATTTGTTTTCACAGTAGGTAAAGACAACAAAGTAACTAAAATGCCTATTACAGTTGTGGGTAAAAGCGGTACTAATTATTTAATTAAAGAAGGTGTAAAAACTGGTGACCAAATCGTGTTAAGCGGTATTGACAAACTTCAGGATGGACAAGCGATTCAGCCAGAAAAATCAACTAAAGTTGCCGAAGTAACTAATAAAAAATAATTCTAAAAAACAATGTTCAAAATATTTATACAAAGACCTGTACTGGCAACCGTAATCTCCATTTTATTGGTGATTCTTGGGGTACTTGGTTTAACTAAACTGCCTTTACAACAGTTTCCTGATATTGCGCCACCATCGGTTTTGGTAACGGCGGTATATCCGGGAGCCAACGCAGAAACGGTTTTACGTTCTGTGGCACCTTCAATCGAAGAATCTATAAATGGTGTAGAAAACATGACTTACATGAGTTCTACAGCGAGTAACGACGGTACCTTGGCAATTACTGTTTTCTTTAAATTGGGTACAGATGCTGACCAGGCTGCTGTAAACGTTCAAAACAGAGTGGCACAGGCAACGAGCCAGCTTCCTGCAGAGGTTGTACAGCAAGGTATTGTTACGGCGAAACAACAAAACAGTTTCATCATGGCAATTGGTATGTACACAGATGATGAAGCAAAATACGATCAGACTTTTGTTGCCAACTATGCACAAATCAATATTATTCCGGAGTTAAAACGTATTCCGGGTGTAGGTTCTGCCAGTATTTTTGGTGGTGTAAAAGATTACTCTATGCGTGTTTGGTTAAACCCAACACAAATGTCAACTTATAAAGTGACTCCAAGTGAAGTTATGGGCGCTATTCAGGACAAAAGTTTGGAAGCGGCTCCGGGGAAATTTGGAGAACGAAGCAAAGAAGTTTTTGAATACGTTATTAAATATAAAGGGAAATTAACTAAACCTGAAGACTATCAAAACATTGCAATTCGTTCTAATCCAGATGGTTCAGTACTTCGCTTAAAAGATGTTGCGAGAGTTGAACTTGGAGCATATTCTTATAACAGTTTAACTCGTTTAAATGGTAAAAAAGGAATTGTAATTGGGGTTATTCAGTTAGCTGGATCAAACTCAAATGATATTCAGATTGCCATTAACAAAATGATGGAAAAGGCTTCTAAAGATTTTCCTAAAGGCATAAAACACAATATTTTCTATAGTACAAAAGTATCTCTTGACCAATCAATCGAACAAGTTGAGCATACATTATTAGAAGCTTTTATACTTGTATTTATTGTGGTATTTATCTTCTTGCAAGATTTTAGATCAACATTAATCCCGGCTATTGCTGTACCTGTAGCAATTTTAGGAACGTTCTTCTTCATGCAGTTATTCGGATTTTCGATCAACCTTTTAACACTTTTCGCATTAATTCTGGCGATTGGTATTGTGGTCGATGATGCCATTGTGGTAGTCGAAGCGGTGCATGCGAAAATGGAGCATAAACGCTTGTCTCCAAAAGTAGCAACCCATGAAGCAATGCACGAAATAACGGGTGCTATTATCTCGATTACGCTGGTAATGGCTGCTGTATTCCTGCCGGTTGGTTTTATGGAAGGCTCAACAGGAGTTTTCTATCGTCAGTTTGCCTTTACAATGGCAATTGCAATTGTAATTTCGGCAGTAAATGCCTTAACATTGAGTCCGGCGCTTGCGGCATTATTCTTAAAAGATAATCACGGAGCACACGATCACGATGCAGCTTATGTAAAAAAAGGATTTAAAGAAAAATTCTTTACCGCTTTCAACAGCAGTTTTGAATCTTTAACGAATCGTTACGTAGGCGGACTTAAATTCTTAATCAGAAGAAAATGGTTGAGTTTAGGCGGATTAGCTTTAATTGTTGTGGCTACGATTGTAATGGTAAAAACAACTCCTGCAGGATTTATTCCAACAGAAGATCAAGGATTTATTGCGATTGCAGTAAATACGCCATCTGGAACATCATTAGACGGAACTCAAAAAGTAATGACCGAAGCTGAAAATACCTTAAAAGCATTAGACGCTTCTCGATTCGTAACCGCGATTTCAGGTTTCAACTTATTGACTAACTCTACAAGTCCATCTTCTGCTGTTGTATTCGTATTACTTAAACCAAACGAAGAACGCGGCGAAGTAAAAAACATTGACGAAATCATGAATCAGGTTCGTGGTAAACTGGGCGCTATTTCTGGCGGAAGTTTCTTCGTATTCAGTTTCCCAACTGTTCCTGGATTTAGTAACGTTGAGGCTTTAGATTTAGTTTTACAAGATAAAACAGGAGGAAAACTGGATAAATTCAGTGGAATTTCTCAAAACTTTATCGGTGAATTAATGAAACGTCCTGAGATTGCAGTTGCCTTTACCTCTTTCAAAGCAGATTATCCTCAATTACAATTGGAAGTTAATGATGAGAAAGCAAATCAATTAGGCGTAAATGTAAAAGACATTCTGCAAACGATGCAGGCTTATTTTGGTAGCGCACAGGCATCAGATTTCAACAGATTTGGTAAATATTACCGTGTTGTAGTTCAGGCTGATATTGCCGACAGAGCTGATCCATCAGCAATTGACCGTGTATTTGTTAAAAACAGAACAGGCGAAATGGTTCCAATAAATACTTTAGTAAAACTAACTCGTATTTATGGTTCAGAAACCGCATCACGATACAATTTATTTAACTCAATTTCTATTAATGCCATTCCAAAACCAGGATTTAGTTCAGGAGATGCCATTAAAGCAATTGAAGAAGTAGCAGCACAACAATTACCTGCAGGTTACGGGTTTGAATTCTCGGGCCAAACTCGTGAGGAGATATCATCCGGAGGACAATCCGCAACAATATTCTTACTGTGTTTGATATTCGTTTATTTCCTACTTGCTGCACAGTACGAAAGTTACATTTTGCCTTTGGCAGTAATCTTATCAATCCCTGCAGGTATTTTTGGAGTATTCGTAGCTATTGGTTTAACTGGAATTGAGAACAACATTTATGTACAAGTTGCCCTTGTCATGCTGATTGGACTTCTCGCCAAAAATGCCATTCTGATTGTCGAATTTGCCGTGCAGAAAAGAAAATCGGGACAAGCGTTAATAAGAGCTTCAATCGATGCTGCAAAATTACGTTTACGACCAATTATCATGACGTCTCTTGCCTTTATCGTAGGTTTAATACCAATGATGAGCGCAACAGGACCATCAGCTCAAGGTAACCACTCTATTAGTATTGGTGCTGCCGGAGGTATGATTTCAGGAGTAATTCTAGGTTTGTTTATCATTCCGGTATTATTCATCATCTTCCAGCATTTACAAGAAAAGGTTTCTGGAAAACCAGTTGCCGTAATTCATAACGAAGAAAAAGAATAAATGGAAAACTATATAACCACAGCTTTAGTAGCCATAATAATTGGCATCGCTTATATATCGTACAGAATCTCAAAAGATCTTGAAACTAAAGAGACTTGTACAGAAATTTAATAAAAGAAAGAATGAAAAATCATATAACCAAAATCGTGACCTTCGCCATTCTGATCACGACATTAATATCCTGTAAAGTTTCGAAGGATATTGAAACTCCAAAAGATGCATTTCCTGAGAATTTCAGGAATGCATCAACTTCGAGTGATACAACAAGTATTGCTGATGTGGAGTGGAAAAACTTCTTTACAGAAAAAGATATTATCAAATTGATCGACAGCGCCGTTGCGAGAAACAACGATTTGCAGATTGCCGAAAAAAACATTGAAATTGCACAATACAGATTTACACAATCAAAATGGGGAAATGTACCTCAGGTTAATTTATTTGTAAATGCAAGTACAAGCAATCCATCTGACAATAGTTTTACAGGATTGAACCTAAATCAGGCAATTGGTGCCAAACATATTGACGATTATTCTGCCGGAGCTTCACTTTCATGGGAAGCTGATATCTGGGGGAAAATCAGAAATCAGAAAAAAGGTGCTTATGCAGGATATTTACAATCTGCAGAAGTTAAAAAAGCATTGCAGACTAATATTGTTGCCAATGTTTCAAGAGGATATTACAACCTTTTAATGCTGGATGCACAATTAGAAATTGCCAGACAAAATCTAAAATTAAACGATAGTACAACTAATATTATCAAATTAAAATACGATGCTGGTCAGGTAACTACATTAGCGATTCAACAATCGGAAGCACAGAAATTAAACTCAGCGCAATTGATTCCTTTATTGGAACAAAACATTGCCATTCAGGAAAATGCTTTAAGTGTTTTAACGGGTTCATTTCCGAATTCTAAAGAAAGAACAATTAAGTTAAGTGCAATTGAAGTTAAAAACAATACTGCTATCGGAATTCCATCTTCATTAGTAAGCAGAAGACCTGATGTAAAAAGTGCTGAATTAGCTCTTAAAGCAGCAAACGCAAATGTTGGAATCACAAAAGCGGATCTATATCCAACTTTAAGAATCACTGCTCAAGGCGGAGTAAATTCTTTTGAAACCAGCAATTGGTTCAACATTCCGGCTTCATTATTCGGAACTGTTGCAGGAGGTTTAACACAACCGCTTTTGAACAACAAAAGAGTGAGAACTCAATATAATATTGCTGTCGCAGAAAGAGAAAAAGCGGTTTTAAGTTTTAGACAATCTGTTTTGGTTGCTGTAAGCGAAGTTTCTGATGCTTTAGTTAAAGTAGAGAAATTACAACAACAGGAAACTTTCTTGAAAGAAAAAGTAAAAACTTTACAGCAAGCGATTAAAAATGCTAACCTTTTATTCAAAAATGGTATGGCAGAATATCTTGAAGTTTTAACAGCCCAAGCAAATTTATTGCAAAGCGAACTGGAACTTGCTGATGTTAAAAGACAACAACTTACAGCCAATACTGATTTGTACCGCGCTCTAGGCGGAGGCTGGAAATAATACCCTGTTACATTACCCGTTAATTATTTATTTTTTGAGAGGAAAACGCTGTGAGACTTAGGTTTCATGGCGTTTTTTAGTTTTTTTTTGCCACAAAGGCGCTAAGGCACTAAGTTTTTTTTAAGTCTCTTACAGATTTTGTCAGGCTGAGCGAAGTCGAAGCCCTCTCAAAGCATATACTCAAAGTCTTTGCGAGGAACGAAGCAATCTCACTAGCTAAATCAAACTTTGTCGCTCATGCAAGTGAGATTGCTTCGTTCCTCGCAAAGACATACTTTGTATCTTATACAAGTCAAAAAAGAAAACTTAAAAGAAAACTTAAAAAAAACTTAGTGCCTTCGCGCCTTTGTGGCAAATAATCTAAAATCAAAAAACTTGTCCCAAATGCCCCTAAAATAGTCGTAAATAACTATTTCATGAAAAAACAAGAATAGTATATTTGTAATACATTAACTAATAACTATTTAAAAATAAACCACATGAAAAAAGCAAAAATTATTTTTTGGGTTACAACAATTATTATTTTTTTATTCGAAGGCGTTATGCCGGCTTTGACTTCACAGACCGAATTGGCTAAAGAAGGAATCAGACATTTAGGTTATCCGGAGTATTTTGGAAATGCACTGGTAATTTTCAAAATTCTTGGAGTTTTGGTATTAGTGATTCCGTCGGTTCCTAAAAATGTAAAAGAATGGGCTTACGCCGGATTTGGTTTCGACTTTATATTTGCTTCTATAAGTCATTTTGCGGTTGACGGCATTAACTTTCAAAGTTTCTTTCCGTTAATCGTTTTGGTGATTTTGGCAATCTCTTATATCTATTATCATAAAATCGAGCGATACAAAAATATCGCTTTGTAAAATTTTCTTGCGATGATAGAAGTTTTTAAAACAAATGTTCAGGAAGTCGAGCAGTCAGTAATGATTGTGGGGAAACTTCTTGAACATTTCCCAAACAGCATCGTCAATTTTGATCTTGAAGACTGCGATAAAATTCTTCGGGTTCACGCCGCTTCTATGTCAAATCATAAAATAATCGAACTTCTAAATTCGCATGGTTTTCATTGCGAAGCACTTCCGTAAATTCACAATTTATTGATTTACAAAATATTGCAATAAAAATCGTATTTTTGAGATACTAACATCTAAACCACAAAAAATGAATTTACCTGCAGAACATCAAACCGTAATGCCTTACCTTATCCTCAAAGGCGCATCGCAATTTATAGATTTTACAAAAAATGTTTTCGGAGCTTCAGAAACACATTCGAAGGCACTCCGCGAAGACGGAACCATAATGCATGCCGAAATTACCTTAAACGGAAGCACAATTATGGTTACCGATGAAACTCAAGACTGGTCAAAACAAACGGCCAACTTATTTGTTTACGTTCTTAATGCCGATAAAACATATCTAAAAGCATTAGAAAACGGTGCTGTTTCTTTAATGGGATTAAGCGATCAGGATTACGGCAGAACCTGCGGCGTAACAGATCCTTTTGGAAATGTCTGGTGGATTACCTCCGTAAATTAAACCTTAAAAATCAATAATATGAAGACAGACATTCAAAAAGATATTGTTGAAACATTCAAAAAATTAAATGATATTCTATCAAAATTTTCTGAAAACGAATTAAATCAGGTTCCGTTTCAAGGAAGCTGGACTCCCGGACAAGTTGTACAGCATATCATTTTAGCCTGCTCCGGATTTCCCGAATTATTTGCCGGAAATACGGAAAAAACAACCCGAAAACCCGACGAAAAAATTAAAGATATTGAAGGTCTCTTTTTAAACTTCAACATAAAAATGGATGCTCCGGTATTTCTTAAACCGGAGAAAAAAGAATACAATAAAAACGCATTAAATATAGAATTACTCAGGCTCGAATCTGAGTTATTAGATTGTGCCGAAAAATACGATTTAACCCTGACCTGCCTGGATTTTCAGGTTCCCGGTTTTGACAAATTCACCATGTACGAATGGATTGATTTTGCATTAGTTCATACCCAAAGACATACACATCAATTAAATAGTATTTTTCAATACATAACTAAACTCTAAATGAATGATATCAAAATCTAAAACTATTTTATACTCAGGTTTATTGGCCGGAACTTTAGATATTCTGGCTGCAATTTTCGTTTACTCTGTTATATTACATCAAACAACTGCCGAAAAAATTCTGCAGTCTATTGCAAGCGGTATTTTTAAACAGCATGCATATACAGGCGGCGCACAAATGGTTTTTTATGGTTTATTGCTACACTATTTTATCGCACTGGCTTTTGCTTATTTTTATTATAAGATATATCCTCACGTTCCTATTTTGAAAAAAAACATTTATGTTTCCGGAATTGTCTACGGAATCTTTGTCTGGATTGTAATGAACCTTATTGTACTTCCAATAGTATTTCCAAATCTTCCATCAAAAGAATTTGACCTTCCGTTAATCATTTCTGTTTTGATTTTAATCTTCTGCATTGGTTTACCAATTGCTTTTGTAACTAAGAAAGGTTATGAGTTATGAATTAGCTTATCATTGAAATTTTAACGCAAAGTACACTAAGATATTTTGAAAGGTTGCATTTTCAATGCTGAAGTTCGCAAAGCTTTGTGTTGACATAGCTTTGCGAACTTTGAGTTTTAGTAAAAAACTAACTTATTAAAAATCTTAGCGTCCTTTGCGTTAAAACTATCTTAGCGTGCTTTGCGTTAAAATTATAAGTATAGATTAAAACAAAAAAGCGAAATCAACATCAACAGTTAATTCCGCTTTATTAAACAATAAACTAAGATTTTAAACTCTTGTTCTTCCGCTTATTAATGAGATAATAAATAAAACTAAGAATATAAAGAATAAAATTTTTGCGATACTAGCGGCTCCGGCAGCAATTCCTCCAAAACCAAAAATTCCGGCTACTATAGCTAGAATTATAAATGTGACTGTCCAACGTAACATAATATTAAAATTTAAGTTAAAAAATGTGACTTTTTACAAGTCTGATTTGTTTGTCTCTCAAAGTTCCTTTTTACTTACAAAAACCATTAACTCAAATGGTATATTTTTTATCGCAATCCGTTACAAATCATAAATTTATCAGCCACTTTTAGAATTTTAGTCTCAACGTTATACAATTCCCATCCAGAAGCTTTAGAGTTAATTTTTTGATCGATTGAGTTAATTACCGCTGCGTTCCCAAGGTAATTTTATTCAAAATTAAAAACTGGCTGTACAGCTGGTTCTTTTCAAAAAATACAGTTATGTAAATTAGGTAGTTTTCCTTAACAGGAACAGTCCTTTTTAATGACTAATTTATTACGGTGTCGCCGATGACAAAATTGCGGCGGACTCTCTGAACCTTGACGACTTATTAACAGAACTAAAACAGAATCCCCATGAAGAAGATATCAAATAAATCGAAAATTGTTTTTCTTTCAACATTTCCTCCAACACAATGTGGAATAGCAACTTATACTCAGGATACCATTAAAGGAATTACCGATGTTTTTGGTAAATCCATAACTTGTGAAATTTGTGAACTGGTCGATAAACCGCAGACAAATCCAACACAAGCCTTTACATTAAATACAAAAGAAAGAGCCGAATACACAAAAGTTGCCGAAGAAATTAATAAAGATAAGAATGTGAAACTAGTTCACATTCAGCATGAATTTGGTTTATTTGGCGGTAACTATGGCGATCATTTACTGGATTTTTTAAATGCAGTAAAAAAACCTTTAACCTATACTTTTCACAGCGTTATTCCAAACCCGAATAACGAATTGAAAACCTTTGTAAAATTACTTTTAAGCTACAGCAATTCAGTTTTTGTAATGACCAACCAGTCAAAAGAAATTTTGATAAAAGACTACGATATTGATGAAGATATCATTACAACTGTACAACACGGAACTCATATTGTAATTTATGAAGAACCGGCACAGGCAAAAGTAAAATTTGATATTCAGGACAGAATTGTACTTTCAACTTTTGGACTTCTAGGCGAAGGAAAAAATATCGAAACCGGTTTACAGGCTTTGGCAAAAATCGTCGAAAAAGAACCCAACGTATTATATTTAATTATTGGCAAAACACATCCAAATTTAATTAAAGACGGAGTTGATACCTATCGTGATAAACTCGAAGCACTTGTTGACGAATTAAATTTACACAACAATGTTCGCTTCATCAATAAATATTTAGATACCGATGAACTTTTAGAATATTTAAAAGCAACCGATATTTATTTGTTTACTTCAAAAGATCCAAACCAGGCTGTAAGCGGCACTTTTGCTTATGCGATGAGCTGCGCCTGTCCTATGGTTGCTTCAAAAATTCCGCATACAAGAGAAGTTTTAACTTCAGACTGCGGTGTTTTGGTTGATATTGGAAACGTTGATCAATTTGCAGAAGAAACATTAAAACTAATTTCTAATGAAAATTTAAGACGTGAAATGGGAATCAATGCCTTTACCAAAATGAGAGCATCATCTTGGGAAAATGGTGCCTTAACACACATGGATACTTATAAAAAATTAATCGAAAATCCATCAGATGTCAAATACAGTTATCCGGATATTCAGTTAAGACATATTAAAAGATTAACGACAGATTTGGGAATTATTCAGTTTAGCAAAATCTCAGTTCCGGATTTGGAATCAGGTTATACTCTAGATGATAATGCCCGTGCTTTAATCGCATTTTGTGCGCATTACAAATTAACCAGAGACAAAGACGATCTTCCGTACATTTTAATTTATTTGGATTTTATCGAAAGATGCCAGAAACCAAAAGGAAATTTTATCAATTATGTCGATCAGGAAAACCGCGAACATATTGAACAAAATGCCGAAGTTAATTTAGAAGATTCAAATGCAAGAGCAATCTGGGCTTTAGGAACTGTAGTTTCAAATTCAGATATTCTGCCTGAGAATATTTCTAAGAAAGCAGCAAAATGTTTCCTTAATTCCTTAAAATGGGCAGAAAATATTCAATCGCCGCGTTCAATTGGTTTTGCAACAAAAGGTTTGTATTTGTATCATAATGCAGTTCCAAATTTATATGTGGCGGCCATTATCAACAAACTAAATGCCAAATTACTGGCTAATTATGAAGATACAGCTTCTGAAGACTGGCAATGGTTTGAAAATTATTTAACGTACGGAAACGGAATTCTGCCAGAATCTATGTTGTACGCTTATTTAATAACAAACAAACCTGTCTATAAAAAAGTAGCCTTAGATTCATTAGATTTCCTACTGTCAAAAACATTTACAGACGGAAACTTTAAAGCAATCTCCAATCAAAGCTGGTATCACAAAGGTGCAGAACCGCAGCAATACGGAGAACAGCCAATTGATGTTACGTATACAATCCAGACTTTAAATGCTTTTTATAACACTTTTGAAACTCCGGAATATAGAAAGAAAATGAAAATTGCATTTAACTGGTTTTTAGGAAAAAATCATTTAAATCAAATTATGTATAATCCCGTAAGCGGCGGCGGTTACGACGGTCTTGAAAAAAACAATGTCAACTTAAATCAAGGAGCAGAGTCAACAGTGTGTTACTTAACCGCAAGATTAATAATGGAAAAATTTGCTCAAGACGAATCTAAAGTTATTCCCTTAATTAAATCAAGAACCGGAGTAGCGATCAACTCTTAGAAAAAATTCCAATATTTAAATTCCAAATTCCAATTTTAGAAATTTAAACATTCAATTTTGTAATTTGGAATTTAAAATTTGTAATTTTATACCGTAATAGACTGACCAAAATTCTATTAAACCCGGAAAATCCCTCTCTTAATGAGAGGGATTTTTTGTTGGCATTAAAACCGCTTCTATTCATTACCACTTCCCTACTAAATCAGATCTTGGCGTGGCAACTATTAAAGAACACATTGCCAGAACTGAGGCTTTAAAAAAAAGAGTAGCCAATGAATCTCCTTTAATAAAACTGGAAGCTTTTTTAGATGTGCAAACACAAATTAAAAAAGAAAATAAAGCCTGCATTGTAGGTTCATTAGCAACCGATTTAAATACACTAGACGAATCCATAAAAACAGAATTGCAGGGATTTGCCCAAATCGTAATTACCTGGCTGACGGAAGTTTTAATCGAAGGAAAAGAACTCAAAATATTTGATTTTGAAATGGCGCCAAGAACAAAAGCCATAATGATTATAACCAATATGGTTGCCATTGTACAGCTTTCGAGACTTACAAACGATAATGATTTTGACTTGGTAAGAGAAACAATATTAACAGAATTAAGACCTAAAAAATAATGAAAAGAGTTGTAGTAACAGGATTAGGAGCAGTAACTCCCATTGGAAATAATGTTCAGGAATTTTGGAATTCATTAATTAACGGAGTCAGTGGTGCGGCTCCAATAACAAGATTTGACACCACACAATTCAAAACTAAATTTGCATGCGAAGTTAAAAACTTTGATGCTTCGTCTATTTTTGAAAAAAACGAAATTAGAAAATACGATCTTTTCACGCAATATGCATTATATGCCGCAGACGAAGCCGTAAAAAATGCCAATATCGATTTTGATTCTTTAAACAAAAACCGAATTGGAGTTATTTGGGGTTGCGGCGACGGCGGAATTTCAACTTTTGAAGAACAAATTGGAGAATATAAATTAGGAAACGGCACACCAAGATTCAGTCCGTTTTTCATTCCGAAAAGAATTGTGAATATAGCTTCAGGAGTTATTTCTATTAAATACGGACTTCGCGGAATAAACTATACAACGGCTGCAGCCTGCTCTGCCAGTAATACCGCAATTATAGATGCTTTCAATTATATACGTTGGGGAAAAGCAGATATGATGATCACTGGTGGTTCTGAAGCTTCAGTTACAGAATCTTCCATTGGCGGTTTTAATGCTTCAAAAGCATTGTCTACCTTAAATGATGATTACAGTAAAGCTTCACGCCCTTTTGATGCGACAAGAGACGGTTTTGTTTTGGGCGAAGGAGCCGGCGTTGTCATATTAGAAAGCTACGAACATGCCATAAAAAGAAACGCTGTAATTCTGGCCGAAATTGTAGGCGGAGGTTTAGCCGCAGATGCTTACCATTTAACCGGAACACATCCCGAAGGTGAAGGTGCCGTTTTAGGAATGGAGCTTGCGCTTGAAGAAGCAGGAATTTCCCCAGACCAAATTGATTACATTAATGCACACGCAACTTCTACTCCAACCGGGGATTTAAGCGAACTTAAAGCTGTAGAAAAAGTTTTTGGAATAAATCCTAATGCGAATATTAGTGCCACAAAATCAATGACCGGACATTTACTTGGCGGTGCCGGAGCAATTGAAGCGATTGCGTGCATCAAAGCTGTTCAGGAAAATATCGTTCCGCCAACGATAAACACACAAGATGTAGAACCAGAATTCGCAGATAAATTTAATTTGACACTTGGTAAAGCACAATCCAGAGAAGTGAATTATGCGATGAGTAATACTTTTGGTTTTGGCGGACACGTTGCCAGTTCTATCTTTAAAAAATTCGAAAAATAAAAGCCTATTTAGAAGCCCAAAAACCGAATTATATTAAAAATATTGTGATTTTATGAAAATTATATAAGCCTCAAAAAAAGTTGTGTAAAGTATTTTAACAAGTATAGAAGTAACTTTCATATATAATTTAAAAAGTATCAAAAACTGTTAAATAATTGATTTTCAAATTACACCTAACTTAAAAACTAAACATTTTGATTCTCAGCCTAAAAAATACATTCGCACAAATTGGAGACGCAACATTGTTTGCCAAGAGGTTTTTTAAGGAGGTTTTTATCCCTCCTTATGAGGCAAAAGAATTTTTGAAACAATGTTACATCATCGGTTACAAGTCATTGCCCTTGGTGGCAATCACAGGTTTTATTATGGGATTAGTGCTCACGCTTCAATCCAGACCAACTTTGGTAAAATTTGGTGCCGAAAGCTGGCTTCCGGGAATGGTGGCACTCTCCTTAATCAGAGAAATTGCGCCCGTTATTACGGCCTTAATCTGCGCCGGAAAAATTTCGTCAGGAATTGGTGCCGAATTAGGTTCTATGAAAGTAACAGAGCAAATCGATGCTATGGAAGTTTCGGCCATTAATCCATATAATTATTTGGTCGTAACCAGAATTTTAGCCTGTACGTTAATGGTTCCAATATTGGTATTTTTTGCCGATGCAGTTGGAATTGTTGGCGGTTACGTTGGTATTAATATTCATGGTGATGTTAATTTCTATCGCTTTCTAACGCAGATTATTCAGTCTTTAGAATTCTCAGATTTAATTCCGGCAACGGTAAAAACATTCTTCTTTGGCTTTTTCATTGGGATGATTGGCTGTTATAAAGGATTTAATGCCGCAAACGGAACCGAAAGCGTAGGTCGCGCCGCAAACTCAGCCGTAGTGACAGCTTCTTTAAGCATATTTATTATTGATATGGTTGCCGTACAATTAACTGATTTAATTTATCTGAAATGATTAAAGAAGAAAAAAATATCGAACCAAAATCAAAAGCTAAAAAACAGACTCCAATTATTGAAATTAAAGATCTGCACAAAACTTTTGGTAAAGACAATACGGTTTTAAAAGGCGTAAACCTAACCGTAAATAAAGGTGAAGATTTAGTGATTCTGGGTCGTTCCGGTTCAGGAAAGTCAGTAACTATAAAATGTATTGTGGGCTTAATTGAACCTGACAAAGGCGAAATAAAAGTTTTTGACGAAGATTTACTTGCTCTTTCAAAAGATGAATTAAACAAAATGAGAGTCAAAATTGGATTTCTATTTCAAAGTGGTGCCTTATACGATTCCATGTCGGTTAGAGAAAATCTTGCTTTTACGCTGCGTGCTCACAAAAGAGAATTATCCGAAGAAGAAGTAGAAAATGAAGTTATTGAAGCGCTTGAAAGTGTGGGCCTTGCCGATGCAATCGAAAAAATGCCTGCAGAATTATCAGGCGGAATGAGAAAGAGAATTGGTTTAGCCAGAACGCTGATTTTAAAACCGGAAATCATTTTGTACGATGAACCTACAACAGGTTTAGATACCATTACTTCAAGAGAAATAAGCGAATTAATTCTGGATATCAAAAACAAACAAAAAACGGCATCGATCATTATTACGCACGATATGGCCTGCGCCAAATTAACTGCAGACAGAATTATGGTTCTAAAAGACGGCGTAATTCATGCCGAAGGAACATACGAAGAATTAGAAAAAGACGAAGACGAATGGGTACGCTCATTTTTTGAATAAACAGCAAAAATAAATAACTAGAAATCATGGAGAAGCAATCTGGATATACTTGGAAATTAGGAATGTTTGTAACAGTTGGGCTGCTGCTTTTTATAATAGCCATTTATTTTATCGGAAAACAAAAAAATCTGTTTGGCTCAACATTCAACCTAACCTCAAAATTTAAAACGGTCTCTGGCTTAGAAGTCGGAAACAATGTCCGTTTTTCAGGAATTAACATTGGTACAGTCGAAGAAATCCGATTAATTAATGATTCTTCGGTAGTCGTTTCAATGGTTATCAAAGATGAAGTCCGCGAATTTATAAAAACAGATGCGCGCGCCAGCATTGGTTCAGACGGATTAATGGGCGATAAAGTATTAACCATTTCTCCGGGAGTAAAATCCCAGAAAATAGTTGAAAATGGCGGAGCAATAGCATCTGTAAACGGAATAGAAATGGCCGATCTTATGAAAAGCGTTAAAAAGAGCGTGGATAATGTAGGCGTGATATCTGATGAACTTGCCATTTTCAGCCACAGTATGAATAATGGAAACGGCGCTTTGGCACGATTAGTCCGCGATGATAAAATGGCAAACAGTGTTTCAAATACGCTTTCAAATTTAGAAACCGGAACAAAAGGTTTTAGCGAAAATATGGAAGCCGCAAAAAGCAATTTCCTTTTTAGAGGTTACTTCAAGAAAAAAGAGAAAGCAAAAGAAAAACAAAAAGAAGAAATAAAAGAGAAAAAAGAAGAACAGCAGGAAAAAGAAGCAAAAGAGAAAGAAGCAAAAGCCAAGGAAGAGAAAGAAAAACAGGAAAAAGCTAAAGAAGAGAAAGAAAAGCAAGACAAGCAAAAAGCTGAAGAAGCAAAAAAAGACGCTGAGAAGAAAGACGCTGAAAAGAAATAATAAAAACTCTACGCCATGAAAACTTCATTTAAAAATATAAGCCTTAAAATACTCAAATGGACGGGAATAGTAATAGCAGGAATCCTGCTGTTACTTTTTTTGGTTCCATTACTATTTCCCGGAAAAGTAGCCTCAGAAGTTAAAAAAATTGCCAACGAACGTTTAGACACAAAACTTGAATTTTCGAAATCTAAGCTTTCGTTTTTTACACATTTTCCATCACTGACCGTTTCGCTTGATGATATATCGATGACAGGTTCAAAACCTTTTAGCAATGATACTTTACTAAAAGCAGATCAGGTTGCGTTTGGGATAAATTTGAAAAGATTGATTTTTGACAGCGAAGTTAAAATCAACAAATTATATGTTTCGAATGCTTTAATAAATGTTATGGTCAACGAAAAAGGACAAGCCAATTACAACATTTATATCGCACCCGAAGATCGAAAAGACGAAAAAAAAGATCCAAATGCTCCCGAAGAAGGAACAGCAATAAAACTGGAACGAATTGATTTAGAAAACTGTCACGTAAAATACAACGATCGCTCGGCTAAAATTTTGGTCGATGCAAAAGGCTTTAATTATATTGGAAAAGGAAATTTAAGCGAAGATATTTTCGACTTAAATACCGATGCTAAAATTGACACCCTGGATTTCTATTATAACCGAACTGCTTATCTTAGAAAAAAAGCCGTTCGTGCTGATTTAATTACCAGAATTAATACACATGCCCTTTCGTTTATTCTTCAAAAAAATGAATTGCAGATCAATAAACTGCCTTTAACCTTTACCGGTTTATTTACTATTTTAAAAGATGGATATAAAATCAATATCAAAGCGGCTTCAGAAAACACAACTGTAAAAGATTTACTTTCTGTAATGCCTCCAGAATATTTAACCTGGCTGGATGAAACCGAAATTTCTGGAAAAAGTGATTTAGTCCTTTCTTTTAAAGGAGATTATAATGTTTCAAAAAAACAGAAACCAAATTTAGCTTTCAATCTAAAAGTGAAAGACGGAGCGATTAATTATCAAAACGCGCCCGTTCCGTTAACTGATTTTCAAATGGATTTAAACGCCATTCTGCCTTCTCTTGATACAGAACAATTACTGGTAAATCTTAGAACTTTACGATTTAAAGTGGGCGAAAAAGATTATTTCAATGCCTATTTGCATAGCAAAGGTTTAAGCGAAATGAATATAAACGCAAGCGTAAAAGGTGCGCTTGATCTTGCCGTTGTCGATGCCGCAATAGGTTTAAATACAGTAGAATTAAAAGGGCTTTTAAAAACTAATATTCAGGCGAGAGGCTTATTTAGTACTTCAAAAAAATTATTTCCTAAAACAATTGGCGGTATTTCGCTTAGAAACGGCTGGCTGAAAACAGACTCCTATCCTAACCCAATTACCGATATTACTTTTGTTGCAAACGTCTTGAACAAAGCCGGAACTTATGAAGATTTGATCGTGGCCGTTGCACCTGCATCATTTGTTTTTGAAGGAAACCCAATGTATGTAAACGCCACTTTATCTGATTTCAGCGATTTGGCTTACAATGCAAAAATTAAAGGCGAATTAAACGTTGGCCGAATCTATCAGGTATTTTCTCAAAAAGGCCTTGATGTAACCGGTTACGCAAAAGCTGATTTATCCCTTAAAGGAAAACAAAGTTACGCCACAACGGAACAATATAGTAAACTGGATAATCGCGGAACAATTGTGCTGAAAAACATCAAAGCAACATCAGAATTATTTCCAAAACCGTTTTTTATCAAGCAGGGAAATTTCCGTTTTCAGAATGAAAAAATGTGGTTTGAAAAATTCTATGCTTCTTACGGAAAATCTGATTTTGATATTAACGGATATCTTCTAAATACAATTAATTATTTTCTGGAATCGCACGGAACTTTAAGCGGAGACTTCAACCTGAAATCAAAACTGATTAATGTTGATGAATTTATGGCGCTTGAAAAAGGTGAAAATAAAGACCGAAAACTGGAAGTCGAATATGCCAAAGAAGATCACCCAAAAATGAGCGGTGTGGTTTTAGTTCCTAAAAACTTAAATGTTTCGCTTACCGCAAATGCTGATAAAGTTGAATATAACGGATTGAATTTAAATAAACTTACCGGAAAAGTAGGCATTACAAAAGGGGCTTTATATTTAGAAAATACCACTTTTAATATTATCGATTGTATTGTAGGTATCAATGCCGGATACAAAGATGAAACGCCAACAACGGCTCATTTTGATGCACATTTCAATGCCAAAGATTTTAGCGTTCAGCGTGCTTACAAAGAAATTCCAATGTTCCATGATATGGTTACGGCGGCAGAAAAAGCGCAGGGAATTATTTCTGTTGACTATAAAATAAAAGGTGATTTAAACGGAAATATGGGGCCTATTTATGAATCGCTTGAAGGCGGCGGAACTATTAATCTTCGTGATGTAAAAATTAAAGGTTTAAAATTATTTGAAGGTGTGAGTTCTCAAACCGGACAAAAAGGTCTGGATGATCCAAAAATGGAAGGAATCGAAATCAAATCAAACATTGATAATAATCTGATTTCTATTGAGCCTTTTACTTTTAGTGTAGCTAGTTTTAAACCCACTATTAAAGGAACTACCAGTTTTGACGGACTTCTGGATTTACGAATGCGTTTAGGACTTCCGCCGGGCGGTATTATTGGTTTTCCAATCGTAATAACGGGAACGCATGAAGATCCTAAAATTAAAATTTTCAGTAAAACAGGTCAAAAAATTATTGGAGCTGTTTACGATGAAAAAAATAATAAAGTCGTTAAAAAAGAAAAAGTCAGCAAGAAGAAAACCTAATTTATAAGGCAATGAAAAAGAAAAAACAAAATGGCGGAAGTGCATTTGAAAGATTTGCTTCAAAAACCTCAAAAGCTGCCGGAAGCACAACTGCTTTTATTGGTGCTTTTGTTATTGTACTGGCATGGGCAGTTTCAGGACCTATTTTCGATTATTCTGAAACCTGGCAATTAGTAATTAATACCGGAACGACGATTATTACCTTTTTGATGGTTTTCTTAATTCAAAAAGCTCAAAACAAAGATTCACTGGCAATTCAGTTAAAACTAAACGAACTGGTCGCTTCAAATGAACATTCCAGCAATAGTCTGGTTGATATTGAAAATATGACAGAAGAAGAAATGATTATTGTCCAGAAGTTTTACCGCCACTTAGCTGAACTTGCAAAGAAAGACGAAAGCATCCGAACTTCTCATTCGCTGACCGAAGCACATTCGCAGCATGAGTACAAAGATAAAAACAGAACTGAACATCGTGTCGCACGAAATAAAACTAAAAAATGAAATTACGCTCTACAGAAACTTTTTGGCCTCTTATAAGTGCCATGAATACCAGTTATCCTTCCATTGATTCTGATATTAAAACTGAGATTTTGATTGTTGGAGGAGGAATAACAGGGGCTTTAATGGCTTATAAATTAATTACCGCAGGAAAAAAAATAGTATTAGTTGACCGTCGCGACGTGGCAAACGGAAGCACCGCCGCAAGTACCGCTTTGCTTCAATATGAAATCGATGTTCCGCTGCACGAACTGATTAAACTTCGGGGCGAAAAATGTGCTGTCGACAGTTACAGAAACGGTAAGAAAGCTATTTTTGATTTGCGAAATATAATTGATACCGTAGAAAGTGACTGCGGATTTGAATTCAAAAAAAGTATTTATTTTACCTCATATAAAAAAGATATTCCGTTTTTAAAGAACGAATTTAAAGCTAGAAAACAGCGCGATTTTGATGTAACCTGGCTCAATAAATACGAACTCGAAAAAATGGGTTTAAACGCCATTGCAGCCATCGAATCTAAAACTGCTGCCGTTATGGATCCATTTAAACTGGCGAACGATTTATTGTATTACTGCCATCAAAATGGAATGCAGATTTATGACAGAACGAATATTACTTCTGTACAAACTATAAAAGGGAAATGCATTGCTCACACCGAAAATAAATTTACCATAACGGCAGATCACGTTGTGTACTGCAGCGGTTATGAAAGCACTGAAACTATTGAAGAAAAAATCGTTGATTTAAAAAGTACGTATGCACTAGCTTCTGAAATTGTTCCTGAATTACCGACAATATTAAAAAACGCTGTTGCTTGGGATACTTCTTCTCCATATTATTATTACCGCGCGACTCCAGATAACCGAATTATTATGGGCGGCGGCGACGAAGAATTTAGAGATGCCAGAAAACGTGACAAACTGCTTCCTAAAAAAGAAGCTTCTTTAATGCGTCAGTTTAAAAGACGATTCCCTAATGTAGAATTCAAATTAGATTATTCCTGGGCGGGAACTTTTGGCGAAACCAAAGACGGTCTTCCTTATTTTGGAAAACCAGACCCGAAAAAAAATATTCATTACGTCCTTGGCTTCGGAGGCAACGGAATTACTTTCAGCGTAATCGGAATGAACTCTATTGTCGATTCTATAAAAAATAAAAAAAATCCGGATTTAGATTTTTATAGGTTTGGAAGGTGAGAAAAGGTTCTAAGATGCTAAGATTCTAAGTTGCTGAGTTTTTTTCTTAGAATCTTAGCAACTTAGAACCTTAGCAACTTTCTTAAACTTTTAACTCCATTTGAATATTACATCTTTTATAAGGTGTTTCTAAACCAAAAACCTTCTCGAAACCTAATTTATAATACAAGTTTATAGCGGGTTTTAAGATCGTGTTGCTTTCCAGATAAATCTTTTTTGCTCCAAGTTCTTTAGATTTTTCAACGATTGCCTGTCCTAATAACCAACCGATATTTTTACCTTGTGCTTTTGGTGAAACGGCCATTTTTGCCATTTCAAAATCATATTCGGGATTGTTCATTTTGATAAGGGCACAGACACCTACGGGTTCGTTTTCATACAAAGCCACTAGAATTTTTCCACCTTTGTTTAAGATATATTCTTCGGGATTGTCGAGTGCTTTATAATCTGCTGCTTCCATTTCAAAATACGTTGAAATCCATTCTACGTTTAAGGCTCTAAAAGCTTCTTGATATTCATGTTTGTATTCAACGATTTTGACATCTTTGCTTTCGCGGATTTTTTTCTGATCGCTTACTCTTTTAAACATTGATTTTTGTTCCAATAGAAATTCCCATTCTTCAAGCGCCGCCCAAAGATTATGTTTAGATTCGGCGATTAAACCGTCTATTGCAACATCAATATCTTTTAATTGCTGTTGGATATTTTTCGCAAGCAAAAGTCCTTTCGCAGACAAAACAACATTGTTTTTACGTTTATCATCCGTTTTTAAATTTTCCTGAACCAATCCGGCAACAGTCATTTCCCTAATAATTTTGCTTACTGAAGGCTGCGAATGTCCAATCTCATTTGCGATTTCGGTAATCGTCAATTCTCTTTCTTCTGCTAGCGTATAAAACACAGGAAACCACTTCGGAACAAAATCTGCACCGTATAATTCATAAATTTTAGATGCGTCATCTGTTATAACCGCTGTCATTAAACGTAAACGACTTCCTAAAGCCGCTTTACCTACTTTGTTAAAAAATTCCATATCATAATTAATTATATAACTAGTTATGCAAATGTATAAAAAAAATCTTTTTTGGCAAAATATTTTTTTTAGTTGCTAAGGTTCTGAGATGCTAAGATTCTAAGTTTTTTTTCTTAGCATTTGGGGACTTAATAGTATTTATATATTTGAATTTAATAACTGAAGGCTGAGTAACAATTGAAAGACTTAACAACTAAAAATATTAGCATCTTAGAAACTTAGAATCTCAGCATCTCAGCATCTCAAAAAAAACTAAGATTCTAAGTTTGGAGCCTTTAAGTTAAACTTAAAACCTCAGCGACTCAGAATCTTAGCGTTTTTGTATATATATGTTGCTTAAAGCTAACGACATTAATTTTTTTAGAGGTTCAGAGTGACAAAGTTGCAAAGTGACAAAGTTTTAAAACCTTTGTTACTTTGTCTCTTTGAACCTTTGTCTCTTTGGCTAAACTGCCAACGGATTCAAATTAAACTTATATTCTTTTGGACTGCAGTTAAATTTTTGTTTGAAGATTTTAGAGAAATAACTTCTGCTTGTAAAACCAATGCAGTACACGATTTCAGAAATATTTAAGTCTGATGTTCTAATCAGGATTTCGGCTTTTAGAACGCGCATGTGGGTGATATAATCGTTTACGGTTCTGTTGTGGATCATTTTAAAACCTTCCTGAAGTTTATTTGGCGATAAGCCTGACTTTTTACTTAATGATTTAATGGTAAAAGGTTCTTCGGGATTTGCTTTGATGGTTTCTGAAAGTTCTTTTATTTCTTCCATTTCTCTTAAAGTTAAGCAGTTTGCTTCTTTCGAAAATGAATTTAAATCGTCTGTATGCTGTTGGATTTCCATTGCCAGAATGATTCTTAAAATACCTTCTTTCAATAAATTTCTAACTACTCCGGTTTGCGTTACGGCGTTTAACTGTTCTATTTTTTCACCAATTTTTAAATTGTATGAACCGGCATAAAAGAATTCTTCGTTTAGGTTTTCTTCAAAAAATGTTTCTCTAACCATTTGGTTTAAAGAATTTGTTTGAGTTGATTGTGTTCCCACAATTATTAAAGTGAATTTTGTTTTTTTATCTTTTTCAAAAAGCAAAACATTATCCTGGTTTAATTTTGAAGTTACAATCGCAGTCTGGAAAGTTTTTAGTTTATGTTCTTCGCCATGAATTCCAAAGCTATGCGAAAGATTTCCTTTAGAGCAATACGCAAAATATAAAGGTGATGAAATTCCGTTATTGACATTCATTTTTAAATCAACTGAAAAAGTCATATCAAACTGAACGTATGAAATATTATCATTAAAAGAAGCACCGCTAATAGAGCCTTTTGCAAAATTATTGTTTACTTCAAGTGTATATTCATCAACGTCAAAAGTTACTTTTCCGCCGAAGTTTTTATTCAATTCTTCAAATATGTTTTGAATTTTCTCTGTATGTATAGTAACTATTTTCATTTTGTTTCGATTTAAATTCTGTAATTTTAAATGATTCTTAAACCAATAGCATTTCGTTTAAAAAGCAGATATTCAAAGTTCGCTCAATCACAAACCAAAAATGTTATATAATTTTCTACAATTGTTTTATAATTACTTATCTATATAAGTTTAACTCAAATAAAATATTTCTTAATTCAATCAATGAAAAGCTATTCCTTCTCTCCTATAAGTTCAAATGATTCTAAAATTCTGATTTTAGGCACAATGCCCGGAACAAAATCATTAGAACTCAATCAATATTACGGACACAATCAGAATAATTTCTGGAAGTTTTTGTTTACCATTTTTAATGAGGATTTTTCGAATGATTACGAAACTAAAAAAGCATTTTTGCTGAAAAACAAAATTGCACTTTGGGATGTTTTACAATATTGCGATCGCGTAGGAAGTTTAGACAGCGCTATAAAAAATGAAATCGCAAATGATTTTGAAACATTCCTGAAGCAGCATCCCAAAATAAATACGATATTATTTAACGGACAAAAAGCGGCAGCATTCTTTAAAAAGTATGTTCATTTAAAAGAAACCTATACGCTTATTACACTTCCATCCACAAGTCCCGCAAACGCCGGCAAATCGTTTCAATCCAAATTAGACGAATGGAAAATTATCGGTTCTTTATAAAATTCGTGGCTAAAAAAAATCTAAATATTGAAATAATATAACTTTTGAAATTTAAAATATAACACGAAATTTCTCAGTATACTATAATTTTACAATTAAGAAATCAAAGCCACAGTTTAGAAAGAATGATGAAGAAGAGGCTTTTTAAAATTATAGATACTACTAAGACAAACTTTTTACAAGTTTAGATTATAAAGAGAACATTGGTTATGTTAGTTTATTTTTGAGAAAAAAGCTATTCTAAATTATTAGGGTAGCTTTCTTTTTTTCTACATTTAACATAAAATTCCAATTATGAAAATTCAAACTTACTACAATCATATTCGGTTTTACACTCCGCACCACTTTGTGTATTATCCTGTTTTAACGGTATTTCTTGTGTTTAGCATTTACTTTGCTTTTACTACAAACGATTGTCTTATTTGGTCTTTTATAAGCGTTGTTTTTGTGTTTTTGTTTTTTCTCGCTTATATGCTTCGTCAGCATTATGCGCTTATTTTACAAAACCGGATTGTACGTTTAGAACTCCGCTATCGTTACTTTACTCTTACCGAAAAAAGACTGGAAGAGTTTGAACACAAATTAACCGATGATCAAATCTTCGCGTTACGATTTGCTCCAGATGATGAAATCCTTCCGTTACTAGAAGATGCATTAAAAAATAACCTCAGCGGCAACGCCATAAAAAAAGCCATCATTCACTGGCGCGCAGATTATAACAGAGTTTAGATTGCTGATTTTAGATTTTAGATTTTAGACTGCAGATTTTAGATTCTCTTGATTACGATTTTTCGTTTCCTGCAAGGTTTTCAAAACCTTGTAGGTTTCTATATCATATCAATTTACTTGGAATATTTATACCTACAAGGTTTTGAAAACCTTGCAGGAACGTCAATGAATTAAATTATTTTAAAAACCTTATAACTCAAAACTCATAATTCATAACTTCTTACCTTTCATATAATTAAAAGGAATATAAAACAAAAACAGACCTAACCAAACTATTGCCACTACAATAAAAAATATGGGCATAATATTCGGGTGTAGATAATTAGGTTCGTAGAAATAGCGATCGAGCGTTAAAAATTTTTCATTCAAGGCTTTTCTATCAAAGTAATTTTCTATTCCTTCTAAACGTCTTTCCTGATTTTTAGTGTAATAAAAAACTTGAGACGTTAATTTTTGAGGAACAATATGTGTCTCGATATTGTATTTTTTAAATAAAGTATCCAGCTTCTGAAACTGATATTGCAATGAATCTTGCTTATATTTATATAATAAATTATACCTTTTTACAGCCGCTGCATATTGTTGTTTATTATCAATTAAATATCTTTTAACAGGCTTATTGTCAATCGACTTTTCCTTGACAGGCTTATAAAGCGATTTGTTTTCAAGAAAAATACAAATGTCTTTATCATATTCCGGGCTTACTTCAGTTCCTTTAAATACGATTTGTGTGCTGTCTCCAACAACTGTTTGTTTGATAATCCTGTCTTTTACAATATTTACATCTAATCCGACAAAATCGAAAATTGAATCTGCTTTTTTAGAAACTTTATTATAGGTTTCAGTTAAAACTTTTAGTGTATCAATGCTGTAATATGTCGTTACTGTACCAAATTGATCGTGATAAATCAGTTCTTGTTTTTCTTCTTTAATTACGGGATAAGGTTTTGGATATAAGATATTCTCGTAATTAAACAGTTTCTCTGAATAATAGGAACTTGAATTATATAAAAACGGATTCAAAACATTCAGTAATTCTTTGTCTTTGTTATAACTTTTCTCCGATAATTCTCCTTTCAGCTTTGCATTTTGTCCAAAACTAAAACTGATAAAAAAGGTTAAACTCGCAAAGGAAATCAGCAATAAGAAAAAACCAATCTGCAAGACTTTTTCAAATGAATAGCGTTGTCTCGCATGATTCTTCAATAAAAAAATCAGAAAGAAAAGTAAAAATAAACCGCTTATAAAAAAGTGTGAAATCGATACATCGTCAACAAACTTAAACCGGTAAAACTCTGAGTAAAGATCAATTTTCTTAATTCCTTCAAAAGTAAAATAACCGTATAAAAAATAGGCTAAATGAATGACTGCTAAAATGATAAAAGACTTAACGAAGTATTGCTTTAAGGTTTTGTTCATATCAAGGGTTTATACTCAAATATAAGCAATCGCAATGGCAATGACAAAACTCAATCTTAATTTTTGGCTTATTTAAGGTGTTTCAACCCTATTTATAAATAAGTATTATCTGATAGCTATTTTCATATACATCTGAAAATCAAAACAATAAAACCGAATAAAAATAATTTGCATGATTTTTTTTGTTAACTTTAATGATTGTAATCTCATTAATAAACCTAAAACCTCAATACCATGAAAAAATTAGTTTATTTTTTGATAATTCCTCTCTTCTTTTTTTCGGCAAACGCACAGACAACCGCCGAAATAACAAATGAAAATACTTTAACTCCTGTAAAAAATAGTTCAGATGAATTTCAGAATTCCGCAGCAGATGATCTTCCGTGGCACGGAAGGCGATTTAAAGCAACGGCTGGTGTATTCTTTCCCGTAAACAATACCGAAGTTGAAGTTAACGGAACGGGCGGAAGAATTGGAACTGATATTGATTTTGAAAAAGATTTAGGTTTTGAAACGAATACAGTTTCCTTTTTCGGGGCTTTTGAATGGCGCGCTTCCCGAAGATCTCGTTTTAATCTGGAATATTTTTATTTGAAAAGAAATGCTTCAAAAACGCTTCAAAAAGAAATAGAGTTTCAGGATCATACTTATCCAGTCAATGCACGAGTTTCTGCTTTTATGGACAATCAAATGGTTCGATTTGCTTATGGATATGCCATTATTTCTAAACCAAAATATGAATTGGGTTTATTGATTGGTGCACACGTAATGCTTGCTGATGTTGGTTTAAGACTCGAAGCTAATACACAGGAGCTAGAATATCACGACGGTGTTAACTTTACTGCTCCTTTACCCGATGTTGGAATTTGGGGTGAATTTGTGCTTGGAAAAAAGGTTGGTTTATATGCGAATGTGAATTATTTTGCTCTTAAAATAAACGATATCGACGGCCGAATTATCAGCTACAATTTATCGGTTTTATATAACGTTTATAAAAATTTCAGTCTTACAGCAGGTTATACTGGTTTAAATTTTAGGCTCGACGTTACTAAACCAAGAATTGACGGTTTCTTTAAATGGGGTTATAATGGGCCAACTTTAGCCGCAACTTACAGCTTTGGAAATCATGTGAAGTTTTATAAACATTGAGTTTTTGTTTCAGGTTTCAGGTTTAAAGTTTCAGGTTCCTATAGGAATCTAAAAATTTAACCGCAAAGTTCGCAAAGGTTTTTACGCAAAGGACGCTAAGTTTTTTTTGATAAGCTAGGTTTTATAAAACCAAAGTTCGCAAAGCTTTATGTTGATACAGCTTTGCGAACATTGTGCATTCTAAATGCAATATATTTCAAAAAAAACTTAGCGTCCTTTGCGTTAAAACACATAATTCACTCAACACAAAGCTTTGCGAACTTTGCGCTAAAATCTTAGCGTCTTTGCGGTAAAAAATCAACGAATCGTATTTAAATGAACTTATATGGTTTAAGAAAAAAAAACAAACCCGACACCTTTTTCAAGATATCGGGTTCATCCACTCAAACTTAACTCAAAATAATCTAAACTTCTTATTTCTCGATTGGAGTAAATTTTATAGCTGTTCCTCCACCAGCTGCCAATTTGATATTTAAAACGGATTGGTTATTTACCTTTTGTTTTGAAATTGTAACCGGATAAGGATTTGTTTTATAGTTTGCTCCTGCTCCATCAGCATAAATTTCGGCTTCGTATTCTTTTCCTTTGTCTAAGAAAGATAAGGTTACTTTAAGATCTCTGGCATCTTTGTTTGTAATAGAACCTAAATACCAGTTTTTCTCGTCCCAATCTTTACGAACGATTGTCGTGTATTCTCCAATTTTAGAATCTAAAACCTTAGTATCTGACCACGTACACGGAACATCTTTTATAAACTGAAATTCTGGTTTGTCAACATAATTCTCCGGTAAATCTGAAGCCATTTGCAGCGGACTGAAAATAATTACATACAATGCCAGCTGATTTGCCAAAGTTGTTTGTACTCTTGCTCCAGAAGGCGTTTTATAATCAAAATTGAAATTTCCCGGTGTGTAATCAAACGGACCCGAAAGCATTCTTGTAAACGGCAACGTTGTTAAATGCTGAGGCGTATTTCCGCCATCTACAGACCACGCATTGTATTCCTGACCTCTTCCGCCTTCTTGTGACATAAAGTTTGGATATGTACGCTGAATTCCTGTTCCTTTTATCGGTTCGTGATTGTCGATCATGATGTGATATTTGGCTGCCGTTTCGATTACTTTTCTGTAATGACGAGACGCGTACTGGCTGTCGTGCCATTCTTTTTTATCCAAATATTTGTTTACATAACCTGTTTTAACTGAGTTTACACCCATTTTTTGATACAATTTAAAGGCATCTTCAAGCTGGCCTTCATAATGTTTAGAAGCACCAGCCGTTTCATGATGCCCTATTAATCGAACATTTTTTATGGCAGCATATTTTGTAATTTCTTCCAAATTAAAATCAGGATATGCTTTTACAAAACTAAATGCCTTTCCATCGGCAGTCCAGTCGCCGTCCCAGCCCTCGTTCCAGCCTTCTACCAGAACGCCGTCAAAATTGTTTTTCGCAGCAAAATCAATGTATTCTTTTGTATTTTTTGTTGTAGCACCGTGTTTTGGACCTTGTCCCCAAGTGAATTTCTCTAAGTGCATTCCCCACCAAATTCCAATGTATTTAGAAGGCGTAATCCACGAAAGATCCTCAATTTTTGAAGGTTCGTTCAAATTCAGCATAATCGTTGAAGTTGCAACATCTCCAGGAGTTTTACCCACAACAACTGTTCTCCAAGGTGTCTTAAAAGGTGTTTCGGCATATACTTTTACACCATCAGCCCACGGCACTAAATCACTTTTGTATTGTTTATCACTTGTTTTTAAAAGCGTCATCGAAGCAAAATCAGTTAAGTTGGCTTCGTGAATCGCCACATATAAATTCTCTTTTGTTTCAAAAGTTGCCGGAGTATTTATGGTATCTGTTTTACTGATTGGCGTTTTACGGTATTCACTTTCGTAATAACTGTTTTCGCGGTGCACCGGAATCCACCAAACATCATTATTTGATTTAAAAGTAAACTGCGTGATTTCGTTTGAAATTTTCACTTTTCCTAAATGAGGCTGTTTTGGAAATTCATATCTAAATCCTACACCGTCATCAAAAACCCTGAAAATAATATCAACTAAACGCTCTTCTCCTTTTGATTCTTTTAAGTGAACAATCAATTCGTTGTGGTGATCGCGAACTTTTTTGAATTCTCCCCACGGCTGTTCCCAAGTTGCATCGGCAGATTTTTCTTCAGTCGAAACCACTTCAAAACCTTCAGTCATTTTTTGAATTCCCTGAAATTCAAATCCCATTAACGAAGGTTCTATAACCGATTTTCCGTTTGAAGTAAAACTGTATTGAGGCTGACCTGAAACTGTTAATTCAAAAACTAATTCGGTTACTTTTCCCGGCGAATTAATTTTATATGTTTTTTTAGTACCAGCACTGCAGGCGTAAATTAATATTGACGCTAAAGCAATTATACAGTATCTATATCTTATGTTTTTCATTATTTAATTGTATTAATTACAACTCTTATTTTATTTCGTTTATTAACTGTTTTGCTTTTGCGGGCTGCATAGAAACAAAATAATTAAAAGCCTGATCCAGTTTATTCTGAGCATCGGCATTGCCTTTCTTTTCTACTCGCAGGTTGTACATTTTGCTTATATCCGGAAATACAGATTCGGTATTTTTAACTCCGGCAAATGCTTTTACTTTTTCGATGTACGAATAACCAAATTCAACTGTTGGTTCAAACATGGTTCCTTCTCCAAAGTCGTTCCAGGTAATTAACTGCAGGTAATTTAAATTGGCATTTTTAGCCATAGAAAGTGTTTCATCAAGCGTTGCGCCATTGTTGTGTTCAATTGTCCATCCAATTGCTGCTCCGCCTCCGCCTTCGGCATAAAAATCTTTAAAACCAGGATAAGCACTTCCAATTGCTACAGAAAGTTTTGGTTTTGTATTGGTATAAAAATTTGTTAGATAGGTACTGTTTTTATAAACCCACGCATATTCTCCAGATGCATTTGCTCCAGCTTCTACAGATTGATCCCAAAGCGTTAAAAAAGTTGTTTTTGTCGTTATGCTATTGAAAACGTTTGTCCATTCGGCAGGCGTTTGCAATACAATTGGCCCAAAATTTAATAACAATGGTTTTCCGTTTACTTTGATATAATTTACATCATCAAAATAATTTTTCTCCATATAAGCTAAATCTGTTTTTGCTGCGCTGGTTACAGAAATTGCTTTTCCGGCATTAACAACATTTGTTGTAACTCTGTCTTCATAAACAATGGCATATTCCAGACCCACTTTATCGAGCATGGCAATAAGCTGTTCTGTATTTTCTTTTACCATTCTGTAATCGTTGACATCGTAGGTTCCGTACCAGTCGATCAAAACACCATCAATTCCTGAATATTTCATCAATAATAAATGATTTTCAATCACATTTTTATCTCCCGAATGATATGGACCAATAAGAGGATAATAGTAAGAAGCAATTTCCCTGCGGTTGTTTGCGCCTATAGTATTCGGATTTTTGTTTGCCATTGTCCAGTGGTATCCCCATTTTTTATCGGCACTGCTTTCATTGGTTTCAAACCAGGGCATATAATGCACATAAATTTTGGTGCTGTTTGTTTTTTCAACTGCAACGGGTTTAAGTACTTCTGGTTTTACTGGTTCTTCGGGACTTTTGTCATCGCTGCTGCATCCGGAAACGACTACAATGTTCAGTATCCCAAAAAACAATAATGTGATATATCTTTTCATATTGATTTAATTTTTATTTTTTGTCACAGATTAAAAGGATTAAAAAGGATTTTTATTCCCATTATCTGTGATTAAATTATTTCACGCAGATTTAAATAGATTTAAGCAGATTGTGCAGATTTATTATACATTAAAATTAGATCTGCTTTAATCTGCAAAATCTGCGTGAAACATTTTTTAAATCTTTTTAATCCTTTTAATCTGTGGCAAAAATTATTTTATAAATATGTCAGCCTTCCACGACTAACCAACATGGAAGACTGACATTTTTGAACCTAATTCAAAGGATACCCAGGATTTTGTTTCAGGTTTTTATTTGTAGTTAATACGGTACTTGGAATAGGGAAAATTGCTTTGTAAGCTTCTGTTGTTCCTTTTTCCCACCATGGCAGGAAGAAAGTTCCAAAACGAATGTTATCTGTTCTTCTTCTTCCTTCAAAAGTAAATTCTTTAAGCAATTCTTTATCTATAAAGTTAAGATCGATTGTTGCTGGCATTTCTTCTCCTGCACGCGCTGTAACTTGTTGTACAAAAGGTTTTGCTAAATCTGCAGACCCTAAACGAACGTAACATTCTGCTTGCATCATTAAAATTTCAGAATAACGAATTACTACTAAATCATGATCACGTTCCCAAGTTTCTCCGGCTTTCATTTCGTATTTTCCTAAACGAACACCTTCATTTTCTTTAGCATCAGCAACACTTGTAACTGTTTCTGTATAGGTTAACGGTTCTCCGTTATCCATTGTAATTACAGTTCCGGTTGCTAAGTTGATCTGATCTCCGGCAACCATACATTTTTTTCTTTTGTCTGTATCAGCAAATTCAGAATAAACTCCCGGCTGCGCGCACATTCCGTTGGCACTCCAAGGATAATCTCCAACTGGAGAAATTGTCAATTTATGAAGGTAATGACAAGACATTGAACTCATATAATTTCCAACTGTTCCTGCTTTTGAATCGTAAGGGATTGCAAAAATAATTTCTGGCGATTTTTGATTGTCTGTAGCAAAATTGGCAAAGAAATCCGGGGCTAATGTATAACCTGAAACTTTTTGACACATGTTGATACAATCCTGCCAGCGTTCTGTTCCTATAAAAGCTTTTGAGTTAAGATATAATCTTGCTAAAAGAGAATAGGCAACATTTTTTGTCATTTTTGAATACACTACATTTCCAGTTAAATGCGGAATTGCGTCTGTTAATTCTTTTTCAACAAAATCGTAAACTTGTTTTCTTGTAGAATTTGTTGGAAGTGCTGTATCTGCAAAATCTACAACGATTGGCACATTTCCGAATAAATCTAAAAGATTGTAATAGTAATACGCTCTCAACGCTTTTAATTCAGCATAAATTGGTGCTTTTGCATTATCTGTCAACGACGATTTATCGATTTGATAAATGATGGAGTTGATTTTTGCAATTCCGGTATAGTTGTAACGCCAAGCTGAAAGAATCATACGGTTGTCTGCTTTCCAGGTATGTTTTTGCGCATCCTGATATTGTCCGCCATCGTACCAGTTTGTTCCTCTGGTAGGAATTGTAGCTTCATCAGAAACCGTTTCGTTCAAAAAGAATACGTATTCGCAGGTTGGGTAATTGTTTGAAATTCCATCTGCAAAACCTCTTAACGAAGAATACGCCCCGCCCACTAATGCATCAATTTCTTTTGGAGTATTTCCAAAATTTCCATCTTCTACTCTATCATATAATTGTTCATCCAGATCGGTACATGATGATATCGTAAAAAGCATGCTTACTAATATTGCTGCTGTTATTTTGATTTTCATTTTTTATATTTTTGAGTTAATCGCTTAGTTATTCAGCGTGAAATTTAATCCTACAGAGATTGTAGTTGGTCTTGGATAATTGTTGTACTTATCGATACCAGGCGCTGCTAATCCTGTTTGGTCAGCACCATCCTGCGCATTTAAACCAATCTCCGGATCTACTCCTTTGTATTTTGTAAATACAGCAAGGTTTTCTCCCATGATGTACATTCTTAATTTTGAATTTTTAAAGCCTAATGGCATTGTGTATCCAACAGAAAGTGTCTGCAATCTAAAGAAAGATGCATCTTCGATCCAGTAATCTGAATATTTAGGAGAAGAAGTAATGCCGCTTCCTAAGAAATCATCCGGCACATTGTAAGATGGTAATCTTGTTGGATCGTTCAGCATCATGTTTGTAGCATTCAGCGCTTTTTGTCCAAACATTCCGTAACCTGTAATACCAAGATCAAAATTTCCATAAGTAAAATTCATTCCAATACCCATAGTTAAATCTGGCTGAATATTTCCTAAATCTGTTTTATCAGCATCAACTAAAGCACTTTCTGCCACAACATTTCCTGCAGCATTGTAGTACTGAATTTTTCCGTTTTCGTCAAGACCAGCATTTCTGAATCCCCAGAATGTTCCAACCGGATATCCTTCTGCAATAACCTGAGAATATTGACCAGACATACCTGCTAAACCGTGTAATGAACCGCTGTAAATAACATCAGTTTTATACGTTGGGTTTGATAATTTTTCGATTTTTTGGATGTTGTGCCCTAGTGTTAAATTAGCATTCCATGTAAATTTATCTCCTCTTACGATATCAGCATTCAATGTAAGTTCAACTCCTTTGTTAGACATTTCACCCACGTTTGCTAACATTGTTCCCACTAAATATGGAGGCTGAGGAACTTCATAAGTATACAATAAATCGTCTGTGTTTTTTTGGTACCATTCAAATGAACCAGTGATTCTGTCAAAAAGACCAAAATCGATACCCACGTTTATTTGTCTTGTAGATTCCCATTTCAAATCAGGATTTGGGTTTTGTTTTGGAGAATAAGCTAAACTCCATGTTCCTGTAACCGGATCGTAGTAACTATCGTTTCCAACTCCTAAAATTGAAAGTGATTTGTATTCACCAATTCCGTCCTGATTACCTGTAACTCCATAACCAACTCTTAATTTTAAAGATCCTAACCAGTCTTTTGTACCGCTCATAAAATCTTCGTTAGAAATTTTCCATGCTGCAGATGCCGATGGGAAAGTTCCCCATTTATTATTTTCTCCAAAACGGCTTGAGCCATCACGTCTCACTGTTGCAGTAAGCAGATATTTTCCGTCATAATTGTAATTGGCACGAGCGTAGAAAGAAACAAGGTTTGATTTTCCTTTATAAGAATAAACATCTCCTAAACGATAGTTGTAACCTGCACCTAAGTTATTGTAGCCAAAAGCATCACTCACAAATCCGCTTCTTTGTGCTCCAAAACCTTGATAAATATTTTCTAAATAAGAATAACCTGCCAGTGCGCTAACGCTATGTTTTCCAAATACTTTAGAATAATTTACATAAAGTTCGCCTTGTGCGTTTGTATATTCTGCGTAAGTTCTTTGCGCGTAACCAGCTTCAGTTCTACCTTCCATAATAGCGTAAGTTGGTTTGTAAGTTCCACCCGCTACTGCATTATGTTCTAACGAAATATTAGCAACTGCCTGAAAATCGTTTAAGAATTTAACTTCTGTTTTAAAATAACCTAAAAGTCTATGTCTTTCGTTATCAACTGTTCTGTTTGTTAAAATCTCAACCGGGTTTTCGTAGATATTTCCTCCTACTGATGTAAAGTTTCCGTTTGCATCATAAACCGGAATTGTTGGGTTTAAGTTGTAAGCACGCTCAAAAATTCTGTAATCAATTGGATGCCATTTGTCGATATTAGCAAATAAACCCATATCAAATTTTACATCTTTATTGTCTCCAAGATATTGGTATGCACTAACGTTTCCGCTGATTCTTTCTAAACCAGATTTTTTAATAACGCCTTCGTTGTTTAAGTAAGCGATTGAAGCTCTAAAACCGCTGTCCACTTTTCCAGAATTAATACTCAAAGTATGAGATTGTGAAATAGCTGTTTGTTCGATTGCTTTTTGCCAGTTTGTATTTCCACCGTAATCAACAGCATCCATATTTCCGGTTTGACGAACATAACCTCTCCATTGGTTTGCAGATAAAAGATCTAAATTATCAGCAACATAACCTACACTTGATAAACCGCTGTATACTACAGAAACTCCTTTTGTCCCGGATTTTGTTGTAATAATGATAACTCCGTTTGCTCCTCTTGAACCATAAATGGCTGTCGCCGAAGCATCTTTAAGAACGTCAATAGATTTAATATCTGCCGGCTGAACCACGTTGATATCAACACCAGCAATTCCGTCAACTACAATAAGCGGACTGTTGCTTGCTGTTAATGAAGTTCCTCCACGTAAACGAAGTGTTGCACCTGCAGCTGGATCTCCCGAAGGACGAATGATATTTAATCCGGCAACTTTTCCCTGCAAAACTTGTTCTGTTGAAGAAATGGTTCCTTTAACTAAATTATCTGCCGTAACGGTCGAAATAGCTCCGGTTAAATCAGATTTCTTTTGTGTTCCGTATCCAACAGAAACAACCTGAACTTCTGCCAATTGATAACCGTCGTTTTGTAAACGAACTTCTAATTTTGAAGAAGCAGCAGTTATCTGTACTTTTTGAGTGGTTGAACCGATGAAAGAAACTTCGATTGAACCTCCTACGGCTACCTCCAAGCTAAATTTTCCGTCAAAATCTGTCGTTGTTGCATTTCTTGTTCCGGTTTCGATAATCGAAGCTCCCGGCAACACAGTGCCTGTATTGTCATAAACGGTACCCGTTACCAGCTTTTTTCCCTGAGCAAACATTCCTGCCGAAAGAAAAAGCATGAAAATCATGAATACCAGCGATTTAGTAGTCCACATTTGATGCAGGACTATTCTTTTATTTTTACTATTCATATGTAGTTATTTATTGATTTTCTATCAGTCATATGTAATTCGCATATCCATTATTTGTTCAACAACTAATTTACGGTTATGCTCATTTCATTAGAATGATGTTTTAATTTGATAGTGAATTATTTGTCTAAGGTTTTAAGCGGAATCGTCGTGTCAGAAATTGTTTTGTCTTTGTTGTCTTTAACTAAAACATGAATTTCACTTAAAACAGGAGAGTCCTTAAGTTCTGTAACCAAATTGACAAATCCTTTTATCTCTGCAGTTCCTCCGCTAAACTCACCAGAAATTGTTTTTGCACCAGCTGTAATTGTGTAAAGTAATTTGTTTACTCCCGGCTCGTTGTTTTTTCTGTAGATTCCCAAGAAATCTTTCTGGCTGATTTGTAAAGGGAAAAATCCGAATATTGGTGCCGGCGGCGGCTCATAAGCTCCTGCATATAAAACCTGATCCGGAATTGTTCCTGCCCAGTCGTCTTTTACCATAAGGAAAACTAAATTTTCCATTACGTAACCGTCAGGTGCATTGTAGTATGTTTTTGGAACTAAATCCATTTTGTAGAATCCGTTTCCTAAATCTTTTAGTTTGGTTTTTTCAACAATGTCCGGTAACCATGATTGGTATTCTTGTTTAATATCCCAGTTGTTCAATCCGCTGTGAATGTGAACGCTAGTTGCGCCCGCAAATCCCGGAGCTAAATTGGCATTAAATAAAATACTTACACCTTTATCAATTGTTGGTTTTGTTGGATAAGCTCTGATCAGCTCATTCGCAGTGTAAAAAGAAGAAAAATCAGTGTATGGCATATTTGCCACGTCGCTTTGTTTAGATCCTGTTTTGTCTTTTAAACGAAACCAGAATCCTGCGCTTGCTGCAATTTCAGTCGGGGTTTTAGAAAAATATACTGTTGGAGTTAAAGTAAAACTCCATACTTTATTTCCTTCATAGTGTAGTTTTGCGAAATCAGAAGAATTCTCCCAATTTCCCGCATCTGGTTCAGATGGTGACCAAATCCAGATGTATAAATCCTGATTTTCTGCAAACGTAGTTCCAGAAAGATCAAAGTACCAGGTAACTTGCTCGTCATATTTGTAAACAACCGGAAATGATGACATAGGTCCCACAGCTCCCGCGTTTTCTTGTGCCTTTGTAAATGTTGGAGCCATCAAAAGGGCAAGTAAAATTGTATATAGAAATTTTTTCATATTACTTTTAATTAATAGCATTTAATTTAAATACATAAGTCACAAACGGAGTTCCTCCTGAAGAATGCACTAACTGAAATTCCATTTCGTCATTGTTTCCAGGAACAGATGTTACTCTAAGTTCGTCTGTTTTTTGAGTTTTTGCAGCGTCGCTGTACAAGTAGATTCTTACTGCGCTTGCATTAGTCTGTTGAAAATCTGAGCTTAATTCCCAATAGCCTTTTGGAGCAAATAAAGGAGGAACATTGCCCGTCACTTCATAACTTGTAGGTTTGTTTTTTTCGTCTACGCTAAAATTGATTTTAAAATCTTCGTAGTTAAAAAAAGTACTCAAGTTTTCCTCGCTTGGTTCGATCTTATTTGCCTTAGCAAATTCGTCAACCATTTTTAGATTTGTTAATCCCCAATTTCCGTTTACTTTTTCATAAATCGTAATTGGATCAACGTAGCTTCCGTCTTCTGTATTATCGCAGCTAATGGCAAAAAAACAAATAAACAGAGCTAACCAGTAATAACTTTTACTTCTCATAAATTTTGGTTTTTGTTAGTTTTTCATCCCTTAAAAAGGACAGTACGAAGCTAGATGTTAAATAAATCTAAAAAAAAATATCTGTAAAAAATCAAGATATAATTCAAACGTTTTCGTAAATAATTATCTGATTATCAATGTTTTAAAATTTCACTAAAAACAAAAAAATCAAGGTCTTGTTTAGATACAAAGTGCCTGTAGAATAATGGTAAATATGACAATATGGAAATTTTATGTGAATATTTTTTCACTATACATATATATAACCGCTTTTTATTGTATAATTGCAAATTATTAGAGTACTTTTAACATTTTAAAGCCTTTTAGATACTCACACTAAGGCATTTCGAAAAAAAATCTTAAATCAGTACTCTCCTATTTCTAAAACTGTTAATCATCAGTTTTTAATTAATTTTGCTTTTAAACGAATTAACTCAACCATAAATTACCTTACCTTAAAACCACAACCAAACCATGCAAAAAATATTTGTACTGTATTTTTTCATTGCGGGTTTTTCTCTTACTGCGAAAGAGACAAATCCAATTCTTGAAGAATTAGACAATGTACTGCTAAAAAAAGAAGTTTACTTAAAACAGAAATATCGCAAAATTGAAACTTTAAAAAAGAATGTTTCAAAATTTACTGTCAGCCAGAATAATGAGCAATTGTATCATACTTATATGTCATTGTTTGAAGAATACAAATCATTCAAATATGACTCGGCTTATTATTATTTAGAAGAAGCTAAAATCAAAGCCATCGTTTTAAAAGATCCTAAATATTTGGCTAAAAGCCGAATTAAGGAAGGTTTTGTTCTTCTTTCTTCCGGGCTTTTTAAAGAAGCTATCGATACGCTGAATGTTATTGACGATCAAAAACTGGATCAGAAAAACAAATTTGAATATTATAATATCAAAGCCCGCGCATATTATGATTTAGCCGATTATAACCGTGATCAGCGTTTTAATATTCATTATGTTCAGCAGGGAAATCATTTCCTTAAAAAGGCCTTAGAATTAATCGGAACCAATTCAAATGAATATTGGGCCGCCGAAAGTTTAAAACGTTTAAAACAGCAAGACTGGCGTGGTGCCGAATTTGCTTTCAGCTACTGGATTAACAATTACGATTTACCTCCGGATTATTACGGAATCGCCACTTCGAGTCTCGGTTATATTTATTCGGAACGAGGTTATACTAAAAAAGCGATTTATTATCTCGCACTCGCCGCTATTGCCGATGTTAAAAATGCGACGAAAGAAACTGTCGCGCTTAGAAATCTGGCTAATGAACTCTTTAAAATGGGCTATCTGGACAAAGCCAACGAGTATATTAATATTGCAATGGATGACGCTACTTTTTACAACGCCAGACACCGTAAAATTGAAATTTCGTCCATATTGCCTATTATTGAAAAAGCGCAGTTAAACAACGTAAAAGATAAAAATGATAAGCTGGAAAAGATCATTATTCTTTTAACGATCCTGACGCTGATAATCATTTTGTTCTCGATTATTATTTTTAAACAATTAAAAGAGAAAAACAAAGCCAGAAAAATAATGGCTTCGTCATACGCACAGCTTCAGGAAATGAATATAAGTCTGAGTGAGGCAAATGCGATTAAAGAGGAATATATTACATATTTTATTAAAGCAACTTCGGCTTTCATTAATAAGATTGATCATATTCAGAAAAGTACGCTTCATAAAATTATTACCAAGAAAACTGATGAAGTTATTGCGAGTTTAAAACGTTATAATGTAAAGGAAGAAAGAGAAAATTTGTTCCATCAGTTTGATGAAATTTTCCTGAAATTGTTCCCAACTTTCGTGACCGATTTTAATCATTTGTTCCCGAATGATCATAAATGTATTGTAAAGAAAGGAGAACTTTTGAATACGGAACTCCGCATTTTTGCTTTGTACCGATTAGGGATTCAAGACAGTAGTCAAATGGCTGAATTTCTGGAACTTTCTGTAGCTACCATTTATACGTACAAAACCAGAATTAAAAGCAAATCAGACTTTAAAGATACTTTTGAGGAGAAAATTATGGCGATTAAAACGATTTAATTTTTAGCCACAGATTTCACAGATTAACACAGATTAAAAAATTATTTAAATCCTTTTAATCTGTGGCAAAAAAATGCAGCATTCCTGCAAGGTTTCCAAAACCTTGTAGGTATAATTTATCAAGTTCTGGAGTCGATAGAAACCTACAAGGTTTTGGAAACCTTGCAGGAAATAAAACCGCCACGACCCGAGCGATAGCGAATTGGCGAAGCAATTCACGAATTTGTATTTAAATAATTCGTGAATTCGTGGCGATTTTTCTTTTTTTATTTACTCTGCAGATTCTAACTGCAAAATCATATTTTGATAATATTTACTAAGCGAGAATAATTGCTCAGCAAAGATCATAATAGCCAACGGAATAAAGAAAAACATGGTTAGATCTCTTTCGTATAAAAAATACGTCGTTATCATAAAAATACGAGTATATTCGAGATAATAAATCCATTTGCGCTGTTCTAAAATAGCACCGCAGTTTATTAAAGTGATAATGATAATCGACAATACAAAAATCTTATCGTACGCCTCTAAATGGTCAAAATAATACGTGAAAACGGTTAGCAATAAAGTACAGATTCCTAATTGAATATAAAGATAATTTCTAAATCGGAGTCTTTGGTGCGGATTGCTTTTATCTTGCAAAAAACGTTTTTCTAATGTCGGACGAATATCCTGATCCATGTGTGCAGGGCTTCCGAAAACGGCTTTCCATCTTGCTTTAAATCCTTTTGAGCGTCTCCACAATTCGTATATTTCAAAATAATAATGAAAATGCTGCCAAAGGAAACTATAGCTTTTTAGCGGATGTGTTAATCCGTATTTTGGTTTTTCTTCTTCTTCCTGAAAAGTTCCAAAAAGACGATCCCAAAACGTAAACATATCGCCGTAATTTTTATCAAGATATTTTTCGTCAGATGCGTGATGAACACCGTGAACAGAAGGTGTTACAAAAATATATTCCAGCCATTTTATTTTTCCTACGAGCTGTGTATGCGTAAAAAAAGAATATGCTCCGTGAACAATAAGCATGGTAATTACCATTGAAGGATGAAACCCAACGAAAGGAAGGATACACCAAAACCCCGTTCGGACTATGGCCTGAAAAGTGGTAATTCTGGCTGCAGCCGTAAAATTAAATTCTTCACTATGATGATGTACAATGTGTGCTGCCCAGAAAAAATTGACTTCATGTCCTAATCTGTGATACCAATACCACACAAAATCTGTGGCGAGAATTAAGGCAATCCAGACTAAAAAATTACTCGGAACATCAAAAATCCGATAATCATCATAAATCAAATAGTACAATTGGTAAAAGCTTGCGGCAACAAACAAATTAATCAATCGCTCTGCAATTCCAATACTAATATTAGAAACAGAACTTTCATAATTAAAAATTTCAGGTCTTTTTTTTCGTTGCGCCAGCTTATATTCAAGAAATAAAAACAGAAAGAAAGCGGGCATTGCAAATGCAAGAAAATTAATGTTTTTCATTTTTAATAATTACTTTTTATCGATTTTAAGAAACTAAACTACAATTAATTAAACTAAACAGCTATTTTCATCAACCAATATCAGATACAAATATATTGATATTAACCGATGAAAATAGTCTTAAATCTCCCTTAGAAAAAATCTAGTTTTGTTTGTATTTATCGGCTTCCAGAGCTACTTCTTTAACAGATTGTGTGTCTGCCACTTTTTTCAAAGCGATAATGTAAGCAGCAATACGCGGTGTTACACTATATTTGGCTGCAACTCTAAATACAGTTTCAAAACCTTTTTCTAATATATCTTCTAAACGTTTATTAATTTGATGAATTCTCCAGGATTCTAACAATGAATTTTGAAGCCACTCAAAATAAGAAACAGTTACACCTCCGGCATTTGCTAAAATATCCGGAACTACTAAAACATTATTCTCGTGCAAAATTTTATCAGCATCAGAAGAAACGGGTCCATTTGCTGCTTCAATAATTATTTTGGCACGAATATCTTTGGCATTCTTTTGTGTAATAACATCTTCTTTTGCAGCCGGAATCAAAACATCAACATCTAAAAGCAATAAATCTTCGTGTTTGATCGCAACTGAATTTGGATAACCTTTAATAGTTTTATTATTGAGGTTGTAATACAAAATCAGCTCTGGAATATTGATTCCATCAGGATTGAAAAAAGCTTCAGAAACATCACTTACAGCAACTATCTTAACTCCTTTTTCGTATAAAAACAAAGCCGAATGCAAACCAACATTTCCAAATCCCTGAATCGCAGCAGTTGATCTTGCCGGTCTTATTTTTAATTTTTCAAGCGCAAGCAAAGTAATAATGCTCACTCCTCTTCCTGTTGCTTCTACTCTTCCTAATGCCCCCCCTGAATGCAGGTGTTTTCCGGTTACAACGGCATGAATTGTTTTACCGTGAACTAATGAAAATTCATCCATTAGCCAGCCCATTTCGTCAGGCCCCGTTCCCATATCCGGTGCCGGAACATCTTTTTCAGGACCAAAAATATCAGCTAATGCTTTTGTATACGCTCTGGTTATTCTTTCTAATTCAGTTTTAGAAAGTGTTCTCGGATCACAAATAATACCGCCTTTTGCTCCTCCAAACGGAATTCCGGTTACAGCAGATTTCCAGGTCATCCAGGCGGCAAGTGCTTTTACTTCATCAAGATTAACAGCATTGTCGTAACGAATTCCGCCTTTTGACGGACCTAAAGCTGTATTATGAATTACACGGTATCCTTCAAAATTTTGTTCGGTTCCATTATCTAATGTTATAGAAAAATTGACCACAATTTGTTTTTCCGGACGCTGCAGCTTTTGTCTTAATGATTCATCTAATTTAAGAATATCGGCTGCTATATTAAACCTGTCAATCATAGATTGAAAGGGGTTCTGTTTTATAATTTCTGCACTCATAGTGTTTATTTTTAATTTTTTGGTTTATCGATTTGGGCTTAATAAAATGTTTCTTCTGAATAAAATCAGCAACAACACATGCAACACGGAATTTTCATCTGGCAGCAATGCATCATACTATTTATGTTTCTATTCGATCTCATTTTATTTTTATTTAATAGTTCCTAAAAAAAGCCTTTCATGGTGCATGAAAGGCTAAAAAAAAAATAACTAACAAGTACTTTCTCTATTAACGCCATTTCATCGCATAGGTCGACATGCAGCACATCGTCAAACTGCACATAAACGGGATGATATTTAGACTATAGTTTTTCATTGTCATTGCAAATCTATAAAATATTATTTATAAATTCTATAGGATTAGTCGAGTTTATTTCAGAAAAATATAAATTTAACATTAAATCCCTTGTAAATTAATGATTTAAGAAATTTAAAAAAGTGCTAAAATTGTGATTTTACGATGAAAACAATGGCAATTAAGGCCAAAACAAGTCCTAAAATATTAATTTTAGATAATTTTTCTTTGAAGAAAAGCATTCCAACAAGACTTCCTAAAACAATCACGCCCATGTTCATTCCGGCAAAAACAGTAGATGGATTTTCGGCGAAAGCCTTATGCGCTTTTAGATAAAACAATATATTTCCGAAGTTGAAAATTCCGACCAAACCTCCAAAAAGAATGTTTTTATAATTGAGTTTTACTCTTTTTGCGGCAACATCATAAACGACTACGAGCAAAGAAACGGCCAATGAAATATCAAAAACGATAAACAAAGAAGTTGTATAAGGCAACGCTGTAAAAAGCGCAATTTGCTTAAAAAGGATATCAATAATCCCGAAACCTATAAATACAGCTGCCGGATATATCCATTTGTTTTGATCATTTCCAGATTGTTTTTTTAAGATGAATAACAGCGCTATAAATCCTATTATCAGTCCAATAACTTTATACGAATTGAATTCTTCTTTAAAAATAAGCCAGGCTGCAATTATCGGAATAAAGAGCGATAAACGCTGTGCAGCATCTGTTTTTGCAATTCCCATATGCTTTATGGAAGTAAATAAAAACAGAAAAACTATTGGCAGTAAAACCCCAATTGCTGCGTAAATATTCCATGGTGCATCTGCATGAACTACATTTAAATCCGGACTAAAAGTAAAATAGCAAAGTGATATTGCCATTATATAATTGAAAGCTATAATTTGAATTGGATTTGCATTGTATTTACGGGTTATTTTGAAGATAACACCAACCGTTACACTGCATAAAATGCTTAAAACAAGAAACAACATAGGATTAAATTTTGAATACAAAAATAACGTTTATCTCCTTATAATGAATGTTCCTGAAAAAACATATTAGTCACTTTTTAACCATCCTGTAATACTCATTCTGGTATTTTGTGTAACTAAAACTTCGTGAACCAGTTCATTACTTTTAAAGAAAACGGTTTTTCCCTGAACGGGCGAAATTTTCTGCTCGCTGTTGTTTTGGTGAATCATTAATTCTCCGCCGTCACTTTCTTTCCAATTACTATTTAAATAACTGATCATAGAATATTTACGGCTTGAATTGTTTTTGAATTGATCTAAGTGTTTGAGATAAAAATCTCCTTTTTCATATAACGAATAATGAAATTCGTAACCGGTAATTCCGGCAAAACAGCTTTCATTTAAGTAGAGTACAAACGCATCAATTTTATCGAAAAATTCATTTTCAAAAACGTTATTATGTTTTTTATCCAGCCAATAAATAGCGTCGTTCCTAATTTTTCCGTCAAAAGAAAGCTTTTCAGAATTTCCAATTCCTGCCGTCAACAGTAAACTGGCAGCATTTAAATCGATTAAATTTTGCTTGAGATTATTTGATAATTCATCACTTATAAACCGTTCTGAAATTCCAATTTTATTCTCCATATAACTTTCTATCAAATCCTCAAAACTATCATCCATCGCTTTTTTAGGCAAACTGCAAATACAGCCAACGTAGCAAGGTAGACTATTTAAAACTGGTAATGCTATTTTCTAGAAATAATAAACCCGACAGGTTTTAAAAACTTGTCGGGTTTGATAACTACTACTGAATTAACAATTAACAACTAATAATCTATAATTTACTAATATAACTTCCGTACATATCTTTAAACTGATGTCCTTGTGCAAAACGGTCTTTGCTTAGTTTTTTATATTCTACCAAAGCCCACAGCACAAACTCTTTTACAAAATATTGATCTTTTTGATCTAATTGTGGCTGGTATTTTTTCAATAGAATATCCAAAGGAGTTACTTCGTCTAAAATAGCATGATATTCAGCATCAGAAGCGTCGTCTAATAATTCGAAACCGCTTTCTGCAAAAAACCATTCAATTAAATCAGAATAAGGTGTTTTTTCTCCCGGCTTTTCTAATTTTTCGATTTTAGGGAATAACGTTGGAAACAAAGTTCGAATTGCCATTCCTATTAAATGCTGCGCTACAAAAGCGGCTCCCTCCTGCTCTCCTTCATAAACCAATTCTACTTTTCCTGTTATGGCCGGAATGATTCCGATAAAATCAGATAAACGAAGATTTGTTTTATCAACTCCAGATTTTAAAGCACGACGTTCTGCGGTACTAATTAAATTTTCATAAGCCGTAATACTCATTCTCGCACTTACACCGCTTTTATTGTCGATGTATTCACTTTCGCGGGCTTCAAAACTTATTTGTTCTAAAATGTCTCTCGCTAAATTCGGGACATAAACCACATCACTTTGGTTTTCGTCCAGTTTTGCTTCCTGCTGTGTAATTGTTCTTGCAATTTCAACTGTTTCTGGATAATGCGTTAAAATCTGCGAACCAATTCTGTCTTTAAGAGGCGTTACAATACTTCCTCTGTTTGTATAATCTTCTGGATTTGCAGTAAAAATAAACTGCATATCAAGCGGCATTCTTAATTTAAATCCGCGAATTTGAATATCGCCTTCCTGTAGAATATTAAACAATGCAACCTGAATTCTGGCTTGTAAATCTGGTAATTCGTTAATAACAAAAATACTTCTGTTTGCTCTCGGAATCATTCCGAAATGAATTACGCGATCATCTGCATAAGATAATTTTAAATTTGCTGCTTTAATTGGATCAACATCTCCAATTAAATCGGCTACGGTTACATCCGGCGTTGCTAATTTCTCGAAGAAACGTTCATTTCTGTGTAACCAAGAAATTGGTGTTTCATCTCCTTTTTCTTCGATTAAATCTTTTGCAAAACGTGAAATTGGATTCAACGGATCGTCATTGATTTCTGAACCTGTTACAAACGGAATGTATTCATCTAATAATTCTACCATTTTACGCGCTAAACGTGTTTTTGCTTGTCCGCGAAGCCCTAATAAATTGATATTGTGACGAGAAAGAATCGCGCGTTCCAGTTCTGGAATTACGGTATTTTCGAATCCGTGAACGCCCTCAAAAACCGGTTTTCCTGATTTTATTTTTTCACGAAGGTTATTTCGCAATTCGTCCTTTATACTTATGCTTTTATATCCTGCAGCTTTTAACTGCCCTAATGTTTTTATATTATTAATTTCCATTTTATGAAATATCTATTTTGTTTATTGTTTTTTTAACGGCAAATATTGTGTTGTTGCGTTTTGTGTAAATTTATTTTAAAGTCTTTGTTCCTCTGAACCTTTGCAGCTTTGAACCTTTTTAAATCAACTTTGTGTCATCACTTTGCGTAGACGCACTGCTGTGCGTCTCTACACTGAACACTTACCTCACCCTCTTCTTCCTATTCGTTTCATAATCTTCAAAAATCATTTCACCAAGACCTTTTAATCCGGTATAAAATGCTTTTCCTTGATTTGCTTCTGTAAAATGATTGACAAATCGCTGTAAATACGGATCGTTTGCAATCATAAAAGTTGTAATCGGAATGTGTAATTTTCTGGCTTGTTGTGCCTGTGTGTAACATTTATCTACAATATATTCGTCGAGACCGTTGCTGTTCATATAATATGAACCATCGCGCTCGCGCACGCAGCTTGGTTTTCCGTCGGTGATCATGAAAATCTGTTTGTTGGTATTTCGTTTCCGGCGTAAAATATCCATCGCTAATTGCAATCCGGCAACTGTATTAGTGTGATACGGACCAACTTGCAAATACGGCAAATCTTTAATTGGGATTGTCCAGGCGTCATTTCCAAAAACCAAAATATCAAGCGTATCTTTTGGGTAACGAGTTGTGATTAATTCAGCCAAAGCCATTGCTACTTTTTTCGCAGGCGTGATTCGGTCTTCGCCATACAAAATCATACTGTGGCTTATGTCGATCATCAAAACAGTACTCATTTGTGCTTTGTACTGCNNTTCTTCGACAACCAAATCATTTTCCGTCAGCATGAAACTTTCAACCCCGTTATTGATTTGGGCATTTCGGAGACTTTCGGTCAATGAAATACGTTCTAAACCGTCGCCAAAATTAAATTCGCGAAATTCT
>NZ_DLHA01000013.1 GCF_002482975.1 Flavobacterium sp. UBA7680
TTAAGACCTCAAGTATTAGAAATGTCTAAAATCATTCGTCACCGTGGACCAGACTGGAGCGGAATTTACAGCAATGATAAAGCAATTCTTTCTCATGAGCGTTTGGCAATTGTAGATCCAGCTTCAGGAAAACAACCTTTATTTACAGAAGATAAAAAATTGGTTTTGGCTGCAAATGGTGAAATTTACAATCACAGAGACCTGCGTAAACAATTCGAAGGAAAATATAACTTTCAAACAGAAAGTGACTGCGAAGTTATTTTAGCATTATACAGAGAAAAAGGAGTAAGTTTTGTTGATGAATTAAACGGAATTTTTGGTTTTGCAATTTATGATGTAGATAAAGATGAGTATTTTGTAGCTCGTGACCACATGGGAATTATTCCATTATACATTGGTTGGGATCAGCATGGAACTTTCTACGTAGCTTCTGAATTGAAAGCTTTAGAAGGATATTGTACAAAAATCGAATTATTTCCTCCGGGACATTATTTGTCAAGCAAAGACGGAGAATTTGTACAATGGTACAAAAGAGACTGGGTTGATTATGATGCGGTTAAAGATAACGAAACTAGTATTCCAGAAATCAAAAAAGCGCTTGAAGCAGCAGTTCACAGACAATTAATGAGTGACGTTCCTTACGGAGTTTTACTTTCTGGAGGTTTAGATTCGTCTATTACTTCGGCTGTAGCCAAAAAATTTGCTCAAAAACGTATAGAATCAGATGATACAACAGATGCTTGGTATCCGCAATTACACTCGTTCTCAGTTGGTTTAGAAGGTTCGCCTGATTTAGCAGCGGCACAGGTTGTTGCAAAACACATCGGAACCATTCACCACGAAATTAAATTCACCATTCAGGAAGGTTTAGATGCCGTTCGTGATGTAATTTATAACTTGGAAACGTATGATGTAACTACAGTAAGAGCTTCAACTCCAATGTGGTTAATGGCAAGAGTTATTAAGTCAATGGGAATTAAAATGGTACTTTCTGGAGAAGGTGCAGATGAGTTATTTGGAGGATATTTATACTTCCACAAAGCACCAAATGCAAGAGAGTTTCACGAAGAAAACGTTCGTAAATTAAGTAAACTTCACATGTACGATTGTTTACGTGCCAACAAAAGTTTAGCAGCTTGGGGAATTGAAGGTCGTGTTCCTTTCTTAGATAAAGAATTTATGGATGTTGCAATGCGCATCAACCCGCAAGATAAAATGATCAACAAAGAACACCCAATGGAAAAATGGGTGGTTCGTAAGGCTTTTGAAGATATGCTTCCGGAAAGTGTGGCATGGAGACAAAAAGAGCAATTTTCTGATGGAGTAGGATACAGCTGGATTGATACTTTGAAAGAAGTGGTAGCAAAAGAAGTTTCAGATGAGCAATTGGCAAACGCGAGATTTAAATTCCCATTACAAACGCCAACTTCAAAAGAAGAATATTACTATCGTTCTATCTTTACAGAACATTTCCCTAGCGATGCAGCAGCATTATGCGTTCCTCAGGAAGCAAGTGTGGCTTGCAGCACAAAAATCGCTTTAGAATGGGATGAAGCATTCAAAAACATGAACGATCCTTCTGGTAGAGCTGTGGCAAGTGTTCACGACGATGCCTATGTTAAAGCATAAACACGTTTAATTATTAGAATTAGTATATATATTTCAGAAAGACGTTCTTATTTTAAGAACGTCTTTCTTGTCTAAAATTGTTAAATTCTATATTTCAGTTCTTTATAAAAATATTTCGGCAATTATTTAACTTACTTTTTTTATATTTGGCATTCCCCAAAAAAGTTAAATACCTAAGATTTTAATATTGAAAATGTAAGAAAGCAAAAAATAATATTTAGTTTTGCTTTCAACAGAAAATTTTAATGATTTTTTAATGTTCGGCTTACTTTAAGTCTGAAACAGAAGAATAAAAATAAAAAATAGAATAGTATGTCTGGATTATTGGCCGTTATTGGTAAAGGAAAAGACCCGCAGCTTGTAAAAGAACTTTCAAAAAGAATGTCGCATCGCGGCCCTGATGAAAATGATTTGCACATTATGGAAAATGGCAGTATACTTTGTCATGAAAGTCTTTCTATTATCGATTTAAAATCGGGGAAACAGCCTATTCAGGGAACAGATAAAGCCTGGATGGTTCACGACGGGGAAATTTATAATTATCAGGAATTAAAAAATACCGTTTTAAAAGATCATACTTTTAGAACAAATTCTGACTCAGAAGTAATTGTGCATTTGTACGAAGAATTTGGATATGATTTTTGTAATAAACTTGACGGAGATTTTGCTTTCGTAATAATCGATGGAGATAAATATATTGCAGGAAGAGACCCAATTGGTGTAAAACCTTTATATTATGGTTTAGATGAAAGAGGAAGAATTTATTTTTCTTCAGAAATGAAATCAATTGCAGATCAATGTAAGTCATTCTCGACTTTTCCTCCGGGACATTATTATACAGCAAAAAGCGGTTTTGTAAAATATTATCACCCAGAATACGAAGATCATAGAAATGCGACTCACCCACTTGATTTAGATTTAATTCGAGAATCATTAATCGAAGCAACCCGCAAAAGATTAATGAGTGAAGTTCCCGTTGGAGTTGTATTGTCTGGAGGTTTAGATACCTCTTTGATTTCAGCAATAGCGTCTAGATTGTTAAAAGACAGCGGTAAAAAACTGCCCTCTTTTTCTATCGGATTAGATGCTGATGCTCCAGATAATGTTTCAGCAAGAAAAGCAGCTGAATTTTTAGGAACAGATCATCATGAAGTGCATTTTACAGTTGAAGAAGGTGTAGCGATTTTAGAAAAAGTGATTTCGCATATCGAAACTTATGATATTATTTCGGTTCGTTCAGGAGTCCCAATGTATTTATTATCAAAAGCGATAATTGATAAAGGAGTAAAAGTGATTCTTTCAGGTGAAGGTGCCGATGAAATTTTCGGCGGACATTTGTATTTTAGAAATGCGCCTTCTGCAGAAGAATTTCAGGATGAAACTATAGAAAGAGTTCAGAAGTTATTTACGGCCGATTTACTTCGTGTTGATAAAACAACAATGGCAAACGGAATCGAAGCCAGAATTCCGTTTTTAGATACAGATTTTTTAGATGTTACCATTCGAATTAGAACCGAAGAAAAACAGCCTAAAACGTATGAAGGAATTGAAAAATATATTTTAAGAAAAGCTTTTGATACTCCAAATGATCCTTATTTACCAAAAGAAGTTTTATGGAGACAAAAAGAACAGTTTTCAGACGGAGTAGGATATAACTGGGTTGATGAATTAATCGAATATTGCGCTACACAAGTTACAGACGAGCAATTGGCTGGTGCAAGTGCAGAGTTTCCGTATAATACGCCTACAACAAAAGAAGCGTATTATTACAGATCTATTTTCCACAAATATTATCCGCAGGTTAGTGCAGCGCAAACTGTTCGTAAATGGATTCCGAAATGGCAGGAAAATCTTGATCCAAGCGGAAGAGCAAATGCAGCTCACTTACAGGGAAATTTTGAAAGCATAAAATCTGGAGTTACTGTTTAAGATAAATTCTGATAAATAAATTCCAAATTCTAATTTGGAACTTAAAATATAAAAAGCCGAAATGAATTTAATTTTCATTTCGGCTTTTTTTGTGGTTTCCCGTAAATTGCTAAAAGTAAGTTAATAAGAATAAAACGTATTTCAGAAAAATACTATATTTGATTACCACGAACAATTAAATAACCCTTAAACACAATTTATGAAGAACTTATTACTAAGTGGAATTTTATGCTGCTCATTAGTTTCATTGGGCTCAGTTTATGCACAAAAAACAGAGGCACCCAAGTATATCACAAATGTCGAAGGTGTCAAAGAATATTCTTTAAATAATGGATTAAAAGTTCTTTTAATTCCAGATGCTTCTCAAAGTAATATGGTAGTCAATATTGTTTACAATGTTGGTTCCAGAAATGAAGGGTATGGAGAAAAAGGAATGGCGCATTTATTAGAGCACATGCTTTTTAAAAGTACTAAGAATTTAGGGGATATTAAAAAAATGCTTTCAGATAAAGGAGGAAATGCCAATGGAACCACTTGGTTGGACAGAACCAACTATTATGAAATATTCCCGTCAAGCGATGAAAACCTAAAATGGAGTATCGAAATGGAAGCCGACAGAATGATTAATTCTACCATTTTGCAAACTGATCTTGATAAAGAATTTTCTGTAGTTAGAAATGAGTTTGAAATAGGAGAAAATAATCCCGACGGTGTTTTACAGGAAAGAATTCTTTCTTCGGCTTACGTGTGGCATAATTACGGAAACAGCACCATTGGTAGTAAAGAAGATATTGAAAGGGTAAAAGCAAATACACTTCGCGTTTTTTATGAAAAATACTATCAGCCAGACAATTCAACCTTAATAATTGCAGGTAAATTTGATGAACAAAAAGCATTGCAATATGTTGGGCAGTATTTTGGAGCCATTCCAAGACCAAAAAGAGTTTTAGATAAAACCTATACAATAGAGCCTGCACAAGATGGTGAAAAATATGTAGAGCTTAAAAGAGCCGGTGACAGCAAAAATGTTGGTGCTTTATATCATACCGTATCTTATGCAGATAAAGATTATGCTGCAATTGATGCTTTAGGAGAAATCTTAACGGCAGATCCATCAGGATATTTATATAAAACATTAGTCGAAACACAAAAAGTGTCAGGCATTTATTTTTGGCAACCTTCGGTAAGAGACGCAAGTTTTATCTATTTTGGAGTTGCAGTTCCTAATGATAAAGATGTATATGCAACAAAAGATATTGTAAGAAGCGAGCTGGATAAAATTACCACTACAAAATATACAGATCAGGATGTAAGCAGAGCAAAAGCAAAAATTATCAAGCAAATAGAATCGGTAAAAAATAATACCATTTCGTATGCTATTAACCTGACTGAAATTATTGGTGCTGGTGATTACAGACTTGGTTATTTATACAGAGATGCAGTTGAGAAATTAACAAAAGAAGATATTCAAAGAGTTGCTGAGAAATATTTTAGAGCTAATAATAGAACAGTGGGTATATTTATTCCATCTAAAGATGAAGTAAGGATTAAACCAATTGAATATACGGATGAACAGTTGTTAGCACTTACAAAAGATTATAAAGGAAAAGCTTTAGAGAAAGAAGCTGCGCCATTTGAAGCATCAATTAAAAATCTAAAACAAAATTTTGTTGAAGGAAAATTGACAAATGGTATCAAATACGGATTGATCAAAAAAGAAATAAAAGGCGGAAAAGTTCAGGCAAGTTTTAAATTTCCGGTTAGTAATGAAAAAGATTTAACGGGTAAAAGTGATATTGCCGGAATTTTGGCCCAATTATTAAAAACAGGAACTAAAACGCAGACTAAAGAGCAAATTCAGGATAAATTAGATCAATTGAAATCGTCAATTAATTTTAATTTTTCGACACAAACATTATCAGTTAGTGTTAATACTTATAAAGAACACTTTAAAGAAGTAATGGGAATTTTGGCAGATTTATTAGCTAATTCGACTTTTCCGGAAAATGAACTAACTAAAACGATCAGTGAATATAACACGTATTTGGAGTCTAGTTTAAATGATCCGCAAGCTGTTGCATTTACAGAACTTTCGAGAATAACTAGTAAATATCCAAAAGGAAGTATTTTTTACACCCCAACTATTCAGGAACAAATCGATGCCTTTAAAAAAATAAAACAAGCTGAAATTGTTGACTTCTATACCAATTTTTTAGGCGGAAATAATGGAATAGGAAGTGTAGTAGGTGATTTAGATGCAAAAACTACAGGAGAAATTTTAGAAAGTACATTTGGTAAATGGAATTCTAAATCAAAATATGAACTTGCTTTGCCGGCTTATTTTGAAACACAAAAATTAGATAAAGATATTATTACGCCAGATAAAGAAAATGCTGTGGCGCTAGGCAGAATCAGTTTTAAAATGGATAGAAAAAACCCTGATTATCCTGCATTTGTTATGGCAAATGAAATTTTAGGAAGTGGTGGTTTTTTAAGTGCAAGAATTCCGATGAGGTTAAGAGAAAAAGAAGGTATTAGTTACGGTGCCGGTTCTTTTATTGATGTGCCAATTACGAATGATGCGGCAGAGTGGACTTATTATGCTTTCTTGAATCCAACGAAAAAGAATGCTGTTGAAACAGCGGCAAAAGAGGAAATTGCAAAAGCATTAAAAGACGGATTTACAGCTGAAGAATTAAAATCAAATTTGGTTAGCTGGCAAAATGAAAGAAAAACAAGATTAGGCGTAGATAATACCTTAATGGAGCTAGTAAATACTTATTTACAATACGGAATAGCTCTTGATGATTATGATCAACTTGAGACTAAAGTAAAAGCTTTAAAAGTGGATGAAGTAAATAAAGTATTGAAAAAATACCTGACTTTAGATAAAATGACCTCTGTTTACGCTGGGGATTTTAATAAGAAACAATAATTGAGGTGAAATTCCAATAAAAAAAAATCCAAATTCCAATTTGGAACTTAAAAATGTAAAAAGCCAAAATGCATTCAAAATGTAGTTTTGGCTTTTTTAGATAATATAAAACCCAATTTTGGAATTTGGAATTTTAAAAATTGGAATTTACTGACTTTTGAAATTTGATATTTTTTATGTTATTCCTATTTTTAGAATTTCGAATTTATGAAAATTGGAATTTAAAGTTGCCTTTTAGATTTATTTTTTGGTTTTTAAGACAATTGTGTTAATAACTTAAGTGCTTTAAGTCGGAATTTTATGGGTATATACCTTGCGTTTTTATATATTTGCGTGTTAGACAGTAAATACATTTTTTAGAATAAATTATATGAGCGAAGAGATCAAGAAGAACAATTATTCAGCAGATAGTATTCAGGCATTAGAAGGAATGGAGCACGTAAGAATGCGTCCATCCATGTATATTGGAGATGTAGGAGTTCGAGGACTGCATCATTTGGTTTATGAAGTTGTTGATAACTCTATTGATGAGGCGATGGGCGGACATTGTGATACTATTGGTGTTGCAATTAATGAAGATGGTTCGGTTACAGTTGAAGATAACGGACGTGGTATTCCAGTTGATTTACATAAAAAAGAAGGAGTTTCTGCACTTGAGGTTGTAATGACTAAAATTGGTGCCGGAGGTAAATTTGATAAAGATTCTTATAAAGTTTCCGGAGGACTTCACGGTGTTGGGGTTTCTGTAGTAAACGCACTTTCGGTTCACATGAAATCGACTGTTTTTAGAGAAGGAAAAATCTACGAGCAGGAATACGAAAGAGGAAAATCATTATATCCGGTAAAACAAATCGGAGAAACAGATAAAAGAGGTACACGTCAGACTTTTTATCCTGATAATACAATCTTTACACAAACTACAGAGTTCTCTTATGATACATTGTCAGCACGTATGCGTGAGCTTTCTTACTTAAATAAAGGAATCACAATTACGTTTACAGACAAAAGAGAAGTAGATGAAAAAGGCGAATTTAAAAGCGAAGTTTTCCACTCTGATGAAGGTCTTAAAGAATACATTCGTTATTTAGATGGAAACCGTGAGCCAATTATCTCACACGTAATCAGCATGGATCACGAAAAAGGTGAAATTCCGGTTGAGGTTGCCTTGATTTATAATACAAGTTACACAGAGAATATTTTCTCTTACGTAAATAATATTAATACACACGAAGGAGGGACGCATTTACAAGGTTTTAGAAGTGGTTTAACAAGAACCCTTAAAAAATATGCAGATGCTTCTGGAATGTTAGACAAATTGAAATTCGAAATTGCGGGAGATGACTTCCGTGAAGGATTAACGGCTATTATTTCGGTAAAAGTTGCTGAGCCTCAATTCGAAGGACAAACAAAAACAAAACTTGGAAACAGAGAAGTAGTTTCTCCGGTTTCTCAGGCAGTTGGAGAAATGCTAGAGAATTATTTGGAAGAAAATCCAAATGACGCCCGAATCATTATTCAAAAAGTAATTTTAGCAGCTCAGGCACGTCACGCAGCGAAGAAAGCACGTGAAATGGTGCAGCGTAAAACCGTTATGGGCGGCGGTGGATTGCCAGGAAAACTTTCAGATTGTTCTGAGCAGGATCCTGCAAGATGTGAGGTTTACCTTGTCGAGGGAGATTCGGCTGGTGGAACAGCAAAACAAGGTCGTGATCGTAACTTTCAGGCGATTTTACCATT
>NZ_DLHA01000033.1 GCF_002482975.1 Flavobacterium sp. UBA7680
AAAAAATGCCAGCTTTGACAGGCTGGCATTTTATATTTATTTCAAAATTATTATTTTGCTGCAGGAGTTGCCGGAGCAGGTGTTTGTTGAGCTGGAGCAGCAGGTGTGCTAGCAGCAGGAACTTCAGATTTGTCAATAATTTTAGAGTCAGTATCACTTAATGATCCTGTAAAACTTAAACTTGAAAGCAAGATTAGAGCAATCAAAATAGTAGCTAATGTCCAGGTACTTTTATCTAAAAAGTCAGTCGTTTTTTGTACTCCACCTAACATTTGAGTTCCGCTAATTGTAGACGATAATCCGCCTCCTTTAGGGTTTTGAACCATGATTACTACGATCAATAGAAAACAAACTATTGTGATTAAAACTAAAAAAATTGAAAATGTGCTCATTGCTTAATTATTATTGTTATTTTGTTGTAAAATCTTTATATCCGAAATACGGTCTGCAAAGAAACTAATTTTTTCTGGATATTTCAAAATTAATATTTCATATGCTTGTATGGCCTTTGTATATTTTTTTTGTTCCAAATAAACACGGGCCAAAGTCTCTGTCATTAGGTATGAATTCTCCTCTTCATTAATATTAAAAGAAATAGGAGGAGTGGCCATTGTTGGTTTTATTGGAGAAATTTTTGGGTTTGTTTCAATAAAACGATCAATTATTTCTGCTTTTTTCTTCTTTTCTTCCTCAACAGAAACTATTTCAGTCACTTCAGTTGTTTTTTTTTCATCGGTTTCTGCATCTTTTGGAGCATCTGAACTTCTGTCAATAGGTTCTGCTCTAGCTAATTGCAGCCATTCCTGAAAAGAATGTTTTTCACGTACAAAATCTATAGGTTTACCTATTTCTAAATTCTCCTCTGCTTCTTTTACAGATTCAGAAACTTCAATTTCCGGAACTTCAAATTCTAGCAGTTCTGCTTCGGCTTTTGGTTCTTCAGCAATTATTGGCTCTTCAAAAGTTACAGTTGATGCTTCTTTAATAGAAACGATTATAGATTCCTCGATTGGATCAACATGAACTTCCTCAATTTCATCATCTTCTACGACTTCATCAAAGAAAGTTATTTTTGTAACAGGTTTTTCGATAATAATATCAGCTGTTTTTTCTTCAACTTCTGGTACTTCCTTAAAGGTATTTAGTATTTCTTCTTCGCTTGGAGTTACGATAGTTTCTTCTGCTTCTGCTTCAATTGTTTCTTCTTCTGTTTCGGTTACTTCTTTAAAAGTGTCCAATATTTCTTCTTCGCTTGGAGTAAGTACAGATTCATTAACAATTGCTTCAACAGTTATATTTTCTATTTCTACTTCATTAAAAGAACTCTCTGCTTTTTCTTTTTCAATGGCTGAGACCGGTTCTTCTATAAGTTCTGGTTCAATTGTTTTTTCTTCAACTTCAGTTACTTCTTTAAAAGAGTTGAATATTTCTTCTTCATTAATAATAGCAATTGGTTTCTCGGTAACTAAATCTTCAGTTGTTTCATCAGTTACTTCTTTAAAAGTGCTAAGTATTTCTTCTTCCGTTGGAATTACTATTGATGGTTCTGCAATATGTTCAATTGTTTGTTCCTGAACTTTTACAGGTTCTTCAAAAGTATTAGATTCAATTTCTTCTGTTTGGGCTAAAGGTGATTCTTCAATAATTACTTCAGCTGGTTTTTGTTCAATTTTAGAAGGTTCTTCAAAAACAACAGTTGTAGCTTCTTTAATCGATTTTAGAATAGATTGCTCGATTGGATCAATTCGAATTTCTGGAATTTTTACAACAGGTTCAAAAGTAACAACTTCACTGTCGAATACTTTTATTTCTAAAAGTTCTTTTAGTTTTTGATCGTAAAAATCATTCTGAATAGAAGTAAAAGTTTCAGAAGTTATAAAATCAAACAAAACCGAACGATCTGCTGTATGTGCCGCCGTTACTTTTAATGCATAATTATACTTAAAACTGTTTTGTTTGTAAAGTCCTTTTAATCGAAGCGCTCTGGCACTTTGAAAATATGGAAATTCATTCAAAACACTTCCTAATGCTTCTGCCTGATTTTCTGTAATAGCATCAGGTTTGTTCATTAAGTATGTATAATCAGTAACGTTCATTTTTTATTGTTTAATCGTTTTTTGTGTTTATTCGTTTAACCGTTTATTTGTTTAATTGCTGTAAAAATCGATTAAACGATTAACCGATTCCACAAATAAACATTTTTACCATTTTGCCAATGATTCATTAAAGATATCCTGCGTGATTCTTTCGTAAATCGTTTTAATGGCTGTATTTAAAGTAGATCCTGTTGGAAGATCTCTTCCTTCAAAATCATAGTAAAACTCAAAAGGTTTTTCAAAATCGTCAGTTTCTTTCTTTTTATTGGTAAACCTTACATTAATACGTATTGTTAAACGGTTTTGTGCCGCTCCCTGATCAGCAGTTGCTGTCATTGGAGTAATTCTGTAATCTACAATTTCTCCTTCATATATCAAATCCCCTCCATTACTAACCAAGTTTAAATTGGTTTGATTCATAATCAAATCCTGTAATGCAAGTGTAAAATCTCTATCAATTCCAGGTTCTATCAAATCAGCATTGTTATGGAAAAAGTTAACCTGAAAAGTTTTAGCATCAATTTGTCCCGTTGAACCAGTAAAATTGTAAAATCCACAACCGCTAAAAGTTGTCGCAATTAAAAGAATTAGAAGATATTTTAAGTGTTTCATTTTATTTTATAAGATTACTCTGCCAATTTGCTAACGTTTGGGTCAAAGATATTCAATTCGTTTAAAACATTTTTGAGTTTTAACTTCTTTACAGGAAATTACAAGTCGAATTGTTTAATTTTTCGGTACAAAGTTCTCTCAGAAATTCCTAATTCATCTGCAGCAGCTTTTCGTTTTCCTTTGTTTTTTTCTAATGATTTTTTGATCATTTCGATTTCTTTTTGCTCTAAACGCAGAATTTCTTCTTCCTCTATAGTTTCGGCAAATAAATAATTATCATCCGGAATCTGCTGATAGTTTTCCTCGCGAGTGTTTGGCGTCATAACCGCTGTTCTTGGTTCTTCTTCAAAATCAATTTCGCTGTCGTTTTCCTGCGATCCGTATATCTTCTGAATCAAATTCGGATTAATATCCTGCATTTTTGAAGTTCCGTTTTTCATCAATTCCAAAGTCAGTTTTTTCAAGTCGTTTAAGTCGCTTTTCATATCAAAAAGCACTTTGTACAGAATGTCTCTTTCGGTACTAAAATCGCTGTCTTTTTTCGTATCGTTTATTACAGACGGTAGATTGCTTCCTTCTGACGGAAGATAAGAGGATAAAGTTGAAGCCGAAATATCGCGATTGGTTTCTAAAACTGAAATCTGTTCTGCCACATTTCGAAGCTGACGGATGTTTCCGTTCCATCTAAATTTTTGAAGTATATTTACCGCATCGTCATCTAATTTTAACGGTGGCATTTTGTATTTGTGCGCAAAATCGGCCACAAATTTTCTGAACAATAAATGAATATCGTCATTTCGCTCACGTAAAGGCGGCAATGTAATTTCGACTGTTGTTAAACGATAATACAAATCTTCACGGAATTTTCCTTTTTCGATTGCATTAAACAAATTTACGTTTGTTGCCGCTACAATACGAACATTGGTTTTTTGAACCTGAGATGAACCTACTTTTATAAATTCACCGTTTTCAAGAACACGCAGTAATCTAACCTGAGTTGTTAATGGCAATTCACCAACTTCATCAAGAAAGATAGTTCCACCGTCGGCCACTTCAAAATAACCTTCACGTGTACTTGTAGCGCCTGTAAAAGCACCTTTTTCGTGTCCAAAAAGTTCACTGTCAATAGTTCCCTCCGGAATCGCTCCGCAGTTTACAGCAATATATTTACCATGCTTTCTGTGTGAAAGCGAATGTATAATTCTAGGAATGTTTTCTTTACCAACACCACTTTCCCCAGTTACCATAACCGAAATATCAGTTGGAGCAACCTGAATGGCTTTTTCTATGGCACGATTTAATTTTGGATCATTACCAATAATCTCAAATCGTTGTTTTATTGCTTGAACTGTTTCCATTTGTTGTTTGTTTCAAGTTTTTGTTTGTTTCAGGTTTCAGGTTATGTTCGAAACTTAAAACTTTGGCTTATATTTTATTTTTGCCACAGATTAAAGTGATTAACACAGATTATTCTAAATTATAAAATATATCTTTTATATTGAAGAGATTTTGTTTGAAAATTTACAAGCAACCCTACTTCTGAATCTGATAATTTTATGTAATTCAAGATCTGAGCAATATGCTCATTTGAAAATTCTTTTATAGCTTTTACCTCTAAAACAATATCTTCATTAATAATGAAATCAGCATAAAATTTATGAGGTAAAATTTTACCCTTGTATTCAATCGAATATTCCTTTTCTCTTTCAAAAGGAATGTTATTTTCTTTAAATTCTAATTCTAAAGCGTCTTTATAAACTACTTCTAATAAGCCGGGTCCAAGATTTCGGTGTACTTCCATACAAATGCCAATAATCTTATAGGTTTCCCCTTCTTTATAATGTTGCATAAATATTAATTTTTAATCACAAATTTTAAAAGTAAGAAAATTAATATAAAAAAAATCATTCTAATCCTTTTAATCTGTGGCAAAAAAAATTAATTCATGCTGCTCAAACCTACAGCTTCACCTTTTAAAGTTCCACTAGTGCAACTTGTAATTTTTACGTTTACGAAATCTCCAATTTTATAATTTTCTTTTGGGAACACAACTGTAATACTTTGAGAGTTTCTTCCAGAAAATTCTTCTTTTGATTTTTTAGAAACTTTTTCTACTAAAACTTCAACTGTTTTTCCAACAAATTCCTCACTTCTAAACCAAGCGTGTTTTTGCTGTAAATCAACAATTTCCTGTAATCTTCTTGCTTTAGTTTCTTCTTCAACATCATCTTTCATTTTTCGTCCGGCCAAAGTTCCTGGGCGTTCAGAATACGAATACATATAACCGAAATTATATTTCACATATTCCATCAAACTCATCGTATCTTGGTGATCTTGCTCCGTTTCGGTTGGGAAGCCGGCAATCATATCCTGCGAAATCGAAGCATCTGGAACAATCGATCTGATTTTGTCAATCAAAGTCATATATTCTTCACGAGAGTGCAGACGATTCATTTCTTTTAAAATTCGGTTACTTCCAGATTGAACCGGTAAGTGAATGTGTTTACAAATATTAGGATATTTTGCAATAACATGCAGAATGCTTTCGTGCATATCCTGCGGATTTGAAGTCGAAAATCTAATACGCATTTTAGGAAATCCAACAGCAACCATTTCTAATAATTGATCAAAATCAACTGCAGTCGCTTTTTGCATATCTGAGGCGTTTACGAAATCCTTTTTCAAACCGCCGCCGTACCAAAGGTAACTGTCAACATTTTGACCTAAAAGTGTAATTTCCTTAAAACCTTTATTCCATAAATCCTGAATTTCGGTCATAATACTTTGAGGTTCACGACTGCGCTCACGTCCGCGTGTAAAAGGCACAACACAAAACGTACACATATTATCGCAGCCACGAGTGATTGAAACCAAAGCAGTAATTCCGTTACTCATCAAACGAACCGGTGAAATATCTCCGTAAGTTTCTTCTTTTGATAAAATTACATTAATCGCGTCGCGGCCTTCTTCAACTTCCGCCAATAAATTCGGAAGATCTTTGTAAGCATCAGGGCCAACAACAAGATCCACTATTTTTTCTTCTTCCAAAAACTGGCTTTTCAAACGCTCTGCCATACAGCCCAAAACGCCTACTTTCATTTTCGGATTCGTACGTTTTACCGCATTGTATTTTTCAAGACGTTTTCGAATAGTTTGTTCTGCTTTATCACGTATAGAGCAAGTATTAACCAAAACCAAATCAGCTTCTTCTAAAACCGAAGTGGTATTGTATCCGCCTTCAGATAAAATGGAAGCTACGACTTCACTGTCCGAAAAATTCATCGCACAACCGTAACTTTCTATAAATAGTTTTTTAGTATTCTCAGGTTTATTTTCTAAAACAAGACTTTCGCCTTGTTTACTTTCTTCAATAATCTTTTCCATTGTAAAATTTCAAAGTGCAAAGATAGCGTAAATACAGTCAATATGACAAGATGGCAGAAAAGAAATTTTAGATTTTAGAGTTGAGATTTTAGATTATTTATGCTTTTATGAATTTTTTTGGAATCTAAAATCTACATTCTAAAAATTTAAAATATTTAAATAGCCACAGATTAAAAGATTAAAATGATTGACAAAGCTTTGCGGACTTTGCACTGAATTTTCAGCTTACATTAAATCTTTGCGAACTTTGCGTAAACCTTTGTGAACTTTGCGGTTAAATTTTTAGTTTTAGCGCTTAGATTTTATATTGATAGAAGTTGTAATAAATAATTCCGGAATCTAAAATCTAAAACCAGCAATCTAAAATAAAAGAATTTGACGGTCATAATCCTGTAAAAGTTATACCTATATATATATTACAGAATATTACAGATAAATCTGCAATTTTAAGTTTCATAATATCAAAATACCTCAAAAATTCAATCGCGAGGTTAATATTTAAAAAAAATAAATACTTTTGTTGCAGAAAATAAGAGCAATGGCAAAGAATTTAGTAATAGTGGAATCACCTGCAAAGGCGAAAACGATCGAGAAATTTCTTGGGAGCGATTTTCAGGTGGAGTCAAGTTATGGTCACATAGCCGACTTACCATCAAAGGAAATAGGGGTAGATGTAGAGAATGGTTTTAAACCTAAATATGAAGTTTCTCCGGATAAAAAAGCTTTGGTAAGTAAACTTAAGACACTATCTAAAAATGCCGAAATGGTTTGGTTAGCAAGTGATGAGGACCGCGAAGGAGAAGCTATTTCATGGCACTTGGCGGAAGAACTGAAACTGGATACAAAAAAAACAAAGCGAATTGTTTTTCATGAAATTACCAAATCTGCGATTCTTAAAGCAATCGAGAATCCAAGAGAAATTGATTATAATTTAGTAAACGCACAACAGGCACGTCGTGTTTTGGATCGTTTAGTAGGTTACGAATTATCTCCGGTTTTATGGAGAAAAATCAAAGGCGGACTTTCTGCTGGTCGTGTACAGTCTGTTTCTGTACGTTTGATTGTGGAGAGAGAACGCGAAATTCAAAGTTTCAATGCTGTTGCAACCTATTCAATTGTTGCCGAATTTGTAAACGAAGCAGGAAAAGCTTTTAAAGCAAAACTTCCAAAAAATTTCAATACTAAAAAAGAAGCCGAAGATTTCTTAAATCAAAACATCGGTTCTAAATATAAGGTAGCTGATTTAGAAACTAAACCTACCAAAAAATCGCCAACAGCACCTTTTACAACTTCTACGCTTCAACAGGAAGCAGCAAGAAAATTGTATTTGCCAGTTGGAATCACAATGCAGTTAGCACAGCGTTTGTACGAAGCCGGACTTATTACTTATATGAGAACTGACTCGGTGAATCTTTCAAAAGATGCAATGGACGCGGCTGAGGCAGAAATTATAAAATCTTACGGAAAAGAGTTTTCAAAACCGAGAACTTTTGCAACAAAAAGTAAAGGTGCACAAGAAGCGCACGAAGCAATTCGTCCTACTGATATGTCACGTCATACTGTAAATATTGATCGTGATCAGGCTCGTTTGTATGATTTGATCTGGAAAAGAACATTAGCTTCGCAAATGAGCGATGCACAATTAGAAAGAACAAATGTGAAAATTGAAGCTGATAATCACAGCGAAATTTTTGCAGCTTCGGGAGAAGTTTTACTTTTTGAAGGTTTCTTAAAAGTATACCTTGAAGGTCACGATGATGACGAAGAAGAACAAGAAGGAATGCTTCCTGCATTAAAAGTAAACGAAAAACTGGCTAACAATTATATTACAGCTACAGAACGATATTCAAGACCGCCTTCAAGATATACTGAAGCATCTTTAGTAAAAAAATTAGAGGAACTTGGAATCGGGCGTCCGTCTACTTATGCACCAACAATTTCTACAATTATCAACAGAAATTATGTTGAAAAAGGGACGCTTGAAGGTCAGGAACGTAAATATACGCAGCTTACTTTGCAAAATAGTAAAGTAGGAGAGAAGGTTTTAAAAGAAAATACAGGTTCAGATAAAGGAAAATTAGTTCCAACAGATATTGGAACTATTGTAACAGATTTCTTAGTTAAGAACTTCGGAAATATTTTAGATTATAATTTTACTGCAAAAGTAGAACAGGATTTTGATGAAATTGCCGAAGGAAATATTGACTGGGCAATCATGATGCAGGATTTTTACAATAAATTTCACCCAAATGTAAAAGAAGTTGAGGCAAATGCTGAACGTGAAAGCGGTGAAAGAATTCTGGGTAAAGATGCTGACGGAAGACAGGTTTCTGTTCGTTTAGGAAAATTTGGACCAATGGCTCAAATTGGAGAAGCAGACGACGAAGATAAAAAGTTTGCCAGCTTAATGGCAGATCAAAACATTGGAAATATTACCCTTGAAGAAGCTTTGAATTTATTCTTACTTCCTAAAACTTTAGGAGATTATAAAGGAGAAGAAGTAGAAGTTAGCAACGGTCGTTATGGTCCTTATGTTCGTCACGGAAGTGTGTTTATTTCATTGCCTAGAGGGGAAGATCCTTTGAATGTTACTAAAGAAAGAGCACAGGAATTAATTGACGAAAAAGCTGTTGCCGATGCTCCAATTGCTGTTTACAAAGGAGAAGCTGTTCAAAAAGGAGTGGGACGTTTTGGTCCTTTCATTAAATGGAATGGTCTTTTTGTAAATGTTAGTAAAAAATACAATTTTGATAATTTATCACAGGCTGATGTTGAGGAATTAATTGAAGATAAATTACAAAAAAACATAGATAAAGTTCTTCACAATTGGGAAGACGAAGGAATTTTGGTTGAAAAAGCGCGCTGGGGACGCTCGGTTATTACTAAAGGTAAAATCAAAATTGAGTTGAGCAAAGATGTTGATGCAACAAAGTTAACATTGGCCGAAGTTCAGGAAATGATCGAGAAAAAAGCACCGGCTAAAAAGACCGCTGCAAAGAAAACGACAGCAGCAAAAAAAGCACCAGCAAAAAAAACAGCAGCAAAAAAGAAATAAAGAATGGAATTTGATTTTCTAGAGCCTTTAAATGATGGAATTTTAAAATTCATTAGTTCATTGTCTTCACAAGAACTGGGAAGTAAAATTGTTTTACATACTCAGGATCAATTTCCGGATATTAGTAAAATTAACATTGCAATTGTTGGTGTTTTAGAAGACCGACGCAATATTAACATGGTTAATGAAGTTAATCTTACTACAGTTCGTAAAAAGCTATATGGAATGTTTCCTGGAAATTGGGACACTTCAATTGCTGATTTAGGAGATATCCTTGCTGGAGATTCTGTAGAGGATACTTATTTTGCAGTTAAAAAGGTAACTTCTGCATTAATTAAAAATAAAGTCATTCCTATAGTTCTAGGAGGTTCGCAGGATTTGACATACGCTTTATATCGCGCATACGATGATTTAGAGCAAATGGTAAATATGGTTGCCGTAGATAACAGATTTGATTTTGGGAAAGAAGATGAAACAGTTTCGGCTAATTCATACTTAACAAAAATCATAATTGATGAGCCTAATAATCTGTTCAATTACTGTAATATAGGATATCAAACGTACTATAATTCGCAGGAAGAAATTGATTTAATTGAAAAATTGTTTTTTGATGCTTACCGTTTAGGTGAAATCTCAAACAAAATAGCGCTGGCAGAGCCTGTTTTTAGAGATGCTGATTTAGTTAGTATCGATTTAAATTCGGTAAAGTCTTCAGCTTCAGGAAATACTATTACATTTGAGCCAAATGGTTTCAACGGAAAAGAGATTTGTTCTTTGGCAAGATATGCCGGGATTAGCGATAAAGTGTCTTCTTTTGGAGTATTTAATCATAATAGTACAGCTGCAGAAGCGCCTATTATTGCTCAGATTGTTTGGTATTTTATTGAAGGATATCATTATCGTTCAAAGGAATACCCATTTGGAAGCAGAACAAATTATTTAAAATATATTGTTCCTTTAGAAGAGGAAGAATTGGTTTTTTATAAAAGTGATAAAACAGAGCGTTGGTGGATCGAGATTCCATTTGAAACAAACGGCAGCAATAAACTAAAAAGAAATACGTTATTACCGTGTTCTTATGAAGAATATTTGAGCGCTTGTAATCAAGAATTGCCAGAAAGATGGTGGAAAGCACAGCGAAAAAACGCTTTGTAGAAGAAAATTTTAATGAAAATCTTAATTTTTTCAAGTTTTTCAAAATATAGTTAAAAAATTTAGTAAGATAAGGTTTATATATTATAAAATTTAACGTTTTACGTCGATTTTTTTAATCAGTTTGTCGATGAAATATTTTTTTTTTATTTTATTTAACATTATTTTTGAACGGTAAAATAAATTTCGCAAGTAGTATTGTTTTTTAGATAAATAATAAATACGTTTACGGACTTTTAATAATGAATAGATAATCCCAAATTTATATGAAGAAGTTTATTGCATTTGCAGCAATGTTAACACTAGTAATCGGCTGTGGTAAGTCAGGTGACAAAGGTGAATTAGTTGGTGTTACAGGAGGGAAATGGCATCCCGAGAAGCCTTATGGAATGACATTAGTTCCGGGTGGATCTTTTATCATGGGTAAATCAGATGCTGATTTAGCTAACGTAGAAGATGCTCCGACTAAAACAGTAACAGTTAGGTCATTTTATATGGACGAAACTGAGATTACTAACAGTGAGTACCGTCAATTCGTAGAATGGGTAAAAGATTCTACAATGAGAGTGCGTCTTGCTATTTTGGCTGATGAAACTGGTCAAAAAAGTACTGGTGGTAAAGGTGCTAAAGGAGGAAGTATATCTGATTATGCATTTAATGATTCTGAGCCGGATAAAATGACAGCTTACGATAAATATATGTATGATAACTACTATAGTGTAGGGACAAAAGATGATCCGTATGCTGGTAGAAAATTAAACAAAAAAGTTAAGTTAATTAGAGATACTAAAGCTTACCCAGATGAGTATTATGCTGAAGTAATGGATTCTATGTATTTACCAATTGAAGAATCATACAATGGTTTAAGAACAATTGACGTAAATAAATTGAAATTCCGTTATTCTTGGATGGATATTCAGGCTGCTGCAAAAGCTAAAGTTGGAAAAAGAAAAGACTTCGTTAAAACTGAGCAAGTTAGTGTTTACCCAGATACTACAGTTTGGATTAAAGATTTCGCATATTCATATAATGAGCCAATGCATAATGATTATTTCTGGCATAAAGCTTATGGAGATTATCCAGTAGTAGGTGTAACTTGGAAACAAGCTAAAGCATTCTGTGCTTGGAGAACTTTAAACAAAAACAGCTACATTAAATCTAAGAAAAAAGGACGTGACCTAGTTAACGCATTCAGACTTCCAACAGAAGCAGAATGGGAGTATGCTGCAAGAGGTGGTCTGGAATCTGGTACTTATCCTTGGGGAGGTCCTTACACTAAGAGTGACAGAGGATGTTTCATGGCAAACTTTAAGCCTAACAGAGGAGATTATGCTGCCGATGAAGCTTTATATACTGTTGAAGCAAAATCTTACGAACAAAACGGATACGGATTATATAACATGGCAGGAAACGTTTCAGAGTGGACAGATTCAGCTTACAATCCAAACGCATACGAGTATGTTTCTACAATGAACCCTAACGTAATTGACGGAAAGAACCAAAGAAAAGTGGTTCGTGGAGGATCTTGGAAAGACGTTGCTTACTTCCTACAAGTAAGTACTCGTGATCACGAATATGCTGATTCTGCAAGAAGTTATATCGGTTTCAGAACTGTACAAGATTACATGGGAACTCAAGTAACTGGAAACGGAACTGGTAAAAAGAAATAGTAATTTATAATTCAATCAATACAATAACCAAATCGAATCTATTTTAAAATTAAAACCTAAAAAAAAATTATTATGGCATTATTAAGTAAAAAAGCAATGAATTTCGCTTATGGTATGGGAGCGGCAGTAGTAATCGTTGGAGCATTATTCAAAATTACTCACTTTGAAATTGGACCATTAACAGGAACAGTTATGCTTTCAGTTGGTTTATTAACTGAGGCGTTAATCTTCGCGTTATCTGCTTTTGAACCAGTTGAAGACGAGTTAGATTGGACTCTTGTTTACCCAGAATTAGCTAACGGACAAGCTAGAAAAAAAGCGGATAAACCTGAAACAACTGATGCCCAAGGATTATTATCTCAAAAATTAGATGCAATGTTGAAAGAAGCTAAAGTTGACGGTGAGTTAATGGCAAGCTTAGGAAACAGCATCAAAAACTTCGAAGGAGCTGCTAAAGCAATTTCTCCAACAGTTGACTCTATTGCAGGACAAAAGAAATATTCTGAAGAATTATCTGTTGCTGCTGCTCAAATGGAATCATTAAACAGTTTATACAAAGTACAATTAGAAAGTGCAGCAAGAAATGCTGAAGCTAATAAAGAAATCGCTGATAACGCATCTAAATTAAAAGAACAAATGGCGTCTATGACTGCAAACATTGCTTCTTTAAATAGTGTTTATGGTGGTATGCTTTCTGCAATGAGTAACAAAGGATAATTAGTTTTTAACTATTATATTAAAATTATTAATAAGAACTAATTAGAAAAAAATGGCAGGAGGAAAATTAACCCCTAGACAGAAGATGATTAACCTGATGTATCTGGTTTTCATCGCGATGTTAGCAATGAACGTATCAAAAGAAGTAATTTCTGCTTTTGGTTTGATGAATGAAAAATTTGAAGCTGCAAACACTACTTCAGTTACAACAAACGAAGGCTTACTACAATCTTTAGATCAAAAGGCTGCTGAAGCAAAAGGAGAATTCATCACTGCAGCAGAAACTGCTCACAAAGTTGAAACAATCTCAAAAGAATTTTACGATTATATCGGTACTTTAAAAGCTCAGTCTATCAAAGGATTTGAGGTTGAAAAAGAAACTGGAAAACTACCATACGAAGCTATGGATAGAGGTGATAACATCGACGACTGGTTTACAGGAGACGGTTACACTAAAAAAGGTAATGAAATCATCGCTAAAATCGAAAAGTATAAAGCAGATTTAAAAGCTGCTTTAGGAACAGATAAAAAGTATGCTAACATTATTGCAGAAGTTGATAAGAAATTTGATGTTTCTGAAGTAAAAAACAAAGAAGGTATAAAAGAAAAATACTTAGCTTACCACTTTAAAGGTTTCCCTGCAATCGCATCTGCTGCTAAACTTTCAGCTTGGCAAAATGACGTTAAAAAAGCAGAAACTGATGTTTACAACAGTGCTTTAGGAAAAGCTGCAGTTGCTGCTGCTTCTTATAGCAACTACCAAGCAATTGTAGTTTTAGATAAAAATGCTTATTTCCAAGGAGAAAAAGTTACAGGTAAAGTAGTTTTAGGTCGTTATGACGAAAACACAAAACCAACTTCATTCCAAGGTCCTGGACAAATTGTTAACGGACAAGCTGTTATCTCTTTAACTGCTGGTGGTGTAGGTGAACAAAACATTAATGGTCAATTTACTTTCTTAGAAGACGGTAAAAACATTCCATTAAAATTTAAAGGAACTTACGTTGTAGTTCCAAGACCAAACTCAGCTACGATTTCTGCTGATAAAATGAATGTAGTGTATAGAGGAGTTGTTAACCCAATCTCTGTATCATTTGCAGGAGTTGATGCTAACAAAATTTCTGCTAGCGCTCCAGGATTATCTTCAGCTGGTAAACCAGGTAAATATAACATGAGCCCAGGTTCAGGAACAGAAGCTACAATTTCTGTAACAGGAACATTACCAAACGGAGATAAAGTTACTGATAAGAAATCATTCAGAATTAAAGGTATTCCTGGACCAACAGGAACAATTAGAGGTGAGATGGGTGTTGTTAAAGGACCTAGATCTAACTTAGAAATTGCTACTATTGGTGCTAAATTACTTGATTTTGATTTTGAAGTTGGTTTAGATGTTGTTGGATTTAACATGAAAATTGCTGGACAGCCTACAGTTGTTGTTACTGGTAATAGATTAAATGCACAATGTAAGCAAGTACTTTCAAGAGCAGGTAAAGGAGATCAAGTTACTATTTCTGAAATTAAAACTAAACTTGTTGGAGCTGGTAGTTATTTATTACCAAGAACTGCTCCGGTAATTTATGAAATACAATAATTAAGTACTGAAATCTTCAGTCAATATCTTATAATAATACCACGATGAAAGTAAGAAATTTTTTAATAGCTATTGTTCTAATCGCTGGAGGTTTTGCTTCTAATGCGCAATCAAATTTGCTTAATGCAAAAACGCCTGCCCAAATTGGGCTTAAAACTCCTGCGCAACTTATCTCTGATAATGATAAGCCTTTAGCTTACGGTTATGTTGATGATAGAGATATCTTGATGGGTAAAACAACTTGGGAGATTATTGACTTAAATGAAAAGATCAACTTCCCTATGTATTTTCCAGTAGATACTGCTAATATTGGTTCTGATAGACGTTCATTATATGATGTTTTGACGAAAGCCGTTAGAAAAGGCAAAATAACTGAGGTTTATTCTGATAGTTATTTCAATACTAAAAAATCTATGAAAGACATCGAAGGTGCTTTATCTCGTATTGACACAACAGATGCTGGTAGAGAACTTATCAACCAATACCCAGATGACTATAAAGCACGTGTTGTTAAGAAAAAAGTAGTTACTGGTACTGGTAAAAAGAAAGTTGTTACTTATGTAGACGAAACGGTTGGACCAACAAGAACAGTTCCTGCTGAATATATCTTAAAGCAAGATCTTACTGCTGCAGATGTTACTCAGTATAAAATTAAAGGATACTGGTATTTTGATAAACGTCAAAGTGAATTAAAATATCGTTTACTTGGAATTTGTCCTGTAACTCCAGACGTTTATACTATGAATAGTGACGAAAAGGATTATATCGAATTATTCTGGGTTTTCTTCCCAAATGCGAGAGCGGTGCTTCATGATGCAAAAGCTTTCAACGATAGTAATTCAGCTCTTCCAATTTCTTTCGATCAGATTTTGAATTCAAGACGTTTTAATGCGATTGTCTATAAAGAAGAAAACTTGTACCAAGATCGTGAGATCAAAGAATACATGAAAGATAACGCTCAAAATCAGTTATTAGAATCTGAAAGAGTAAAAGAGAAGATTCGTAACTTCGAACAAGATATGTGGAACTACTAAGTTCTAAAATTAAATAATAAGAGAAACTCTTACTGCTAACGTAGTAAGAGTTTTTTTTTGATCAGATCTCAACACTTTTTTAATACTTTCTTATATAAAATTTTATTGAGCTATAGATTTTTCAAAAAATAGAATAGTAGAGAAAGATATTACAAAAGCCATGATTTTGGTTTGTAATACTCATATTTACAGTGTTTTGTGAATTATTTATTGTATGTTAGCTAAACGTTAATTAAATTTAATTTTTAAATTTGTAGTTATAATTTCTACAAATTGATATTATTGTAAGAAAAATAACAATATTACTCATCAAACTGCGTTTAGGTTTATTATAAAAAATATTATGATGAAAGTGAAAAGTTTTTTAATAGTTATTGTTTTTATCGCTGGCGGTATTATTTCTAATGCTCAATCTAATTTACTGAATGCTAAAACAGCAGACCAAATTGGGCTTAAAACACCTGCGCAGCTTATCTCAGATAATGATAAGCCTTTAGCTTATGGCTATGTAGATGATCGTGATGTTTTAATGGCAAAAACTACTTGGGAAATTATTGATTTAAATGAAAAAATCAACTTTCCTTTGTATTTTCCTGTAGATACAGTCAATATTGGTTCTGACAGACGTTCGCTTTATGATGTTTTGACTAAAGGAATCAGGCAAGGAAAAATAACTGAAGTTTATACAGATAGTTATTTCAACACCAAAAAATCTATGAAAGATATAGAAGGTTCATTAACTCGTGTTGATACAACAGATGCTGGTCGTGAACTTATAAATCAATATCCTGATGATTTTAAAACACGTGTTGTAAAGAAAAAAGTAGTAACAGGTACTGGTAAAAAGAAAGTGGTAAATTATGTTGACCAAACTATAGGACCAACTAGAACAGTTCCTGCTGAATATATTTTAAGACAAGATCTTACCGCTGCAGATGTTTCACAATATAAAGTAAAAGGATATTGGTATTTTGACAAACGTCAAAGTGAATTGAAATATCGTTTACTTGGAATTTGTCCTGTAACGCCAGACGTTTATACAATGAATAGTGACGAAAAAGACTATATTGAATTATTCTGGGTTTTCTTCCCCAATGCACGAACAGTGCTTCATGAAGCAAAAGCTTTTAACGACAGTAATTCCGCGCTTCCAATTTCATTTGATCAAATACTCAATTCAAGACGTTTTAATGCCCTTATTTACAAAGAAGAGAATATGTATGGAGATCGAGAGATTAAGGATTACATGAAAGATAACGCACAAAATCAGCTGTTAGAATCAGAAAGAGTAAAAGAGAAGATTCGTAACTTCGAAGAAGATATGTGGAACTACTAAATATCTAAACCAATTATAAGAAAAACTCTTACTACCTTTGCAGTAAGAGTTTTTTTATTTTATCTATACATTCACAATGCTTGATTATTTAATCGTCGGTTCTGGGTTGGCTGGTATTTCTTTTGCAGAAGTTGCCCTTAAAAACAATAAAACCATATTAGTTCTCGATAATAAATCTCAACACTCATCCCGAGTTGCAGGCGGTTTATACAATCCGGTTATCTTAAAGCGTTTTAGTGAAGTTTGGAATGCTCAGGAACAACTTGATTTAATGAACGATTTCTATAATCAGATAGAAGACAAACTGAAGGAGAAATTTAATTTTAAAATGCCCGTTTTAAGAAAGTTTTTCTCTATTGAAGAGCAAAATAACTGGTTTGCAGCTTCAGACAAAATAAACTTAGCTCCTTTTTTATCTACCAAATTAATTTCCAAAAAGTATAACAGTATTGATTCACCATACGATTATGGAGAAGTTTTGCATACAGGTTATGTTAATACAGCTTTATTGGTAGATACTTACAAAGAATATTTAATTGCGAATAATTTATTTCTTGAAGAATCTTTTAATTGTAGTTATATTGAATTTTTAGAATCGGGAATTCAATACAAAAATATTCAGGCAAAGCATATCATTTTTGCAGAAGGATTTGGACTTCTTAAAAATCCATTTTTTAATTATCTGCCTTTAGACGGTACAAAAGGAGAACTGTTTATCATAAAAGCACCGAATTTAAATTTGGATGTAATCGTAAATACGAGTGTTTTTATTTTACCACTGGGAGATGATTTGTTTAAAGTAGGCGCCACTTATAATTGGCATGATAAAACAGACACTCCTACAGAAGAAGGAAAGCAAGAACTTTTAAATCGTATAAAAGAGATCATAACCTGCGATTTTGAAATTATCAAACATTTTGGAGGCGTTCGCCCAACAGTTGCAGATAGAAGACCTCTCGTTGGAACCCATGAAGTATATAAATCAATCCACGTTCTTAACGGATTAGGAACGCGTGGAGTAATGCTTGGCCCGGCAATGGCACAGACATTATACTATCATATTGAAAAAGGAACTCCTATAGACCGCGAAGCAGATATCAAGCGATTTCATAAAAGATATTTAAAATCTCTTATTCCTGACCGGCCTTAGGATCGTAAGAAACAAACATATTGATATACAGATTTCGGGAAAGTCGTAAAACAAACGGAAACAAAACAATCAGTGTAATAACTATTGCAACAAAAGATTCTCCTATACTTGCCTTGAAAAATACAAACGAAACAATAAAGGCAGCAATTCCCACAGCAACATTTAATCCGTAACTTACATACATTGCACCATAAAAAAACGAAGGTTCAATTTGATATTTTAAACCACAATGACTGCAATTGTCGTTCATTTTTAGAACTTTAGTCAAATGAAGCGGATTTTTGTCTGAATACATGCTCTCTTTTTGGCATTTTGGACAACTTCCTGTTAAAATACTATTTAGTTTGGATCCTTTTTTTAACATTTGCAAAAAATTTACATTACCATTTATCTGGGTAACGCAAATTTACAATTTTCATTCTCTGTTTATGGTATCAAAATAGGAAACTTTAAACGTTAAACAACAATTTAATGCTTAATATACACAATCTTTCGGTTTCTTTTGGAGGAACATATTTATTTGAAGAAGTTACTTTTCGTTTAGGCGCCGGCGACCGCGTAGGTCTTGTTGGTAAAAACGGAGCAGGTAAATCGACAATGCTTAAAATGTTAGCAAGAGATTTTGCTCCGGATTCAGGAGTTATCTCTCAGGAGAAAGATATTAAAATGGGATTTTTACGTCAGGATATTGATTTTGAACGTGGAAGAACCGTATTAGAAGAAGCTTATGAAGCTTTTACCGAAATTAAAATTGTAGAAAAAAAATTAGAAGAAATCAATCATCAATTGGTTACCAGAACCGATTATGAAAGTGAAGAATACGGTCAGATTATTGAAGATTTATCTGATTATACCCATCGTTTTGACCTTCTTGGAGGTTATAATTATGTTGGAGATACAGAGAAAATTCTTTTAGGTTTAGGTTTCAAAAGAGAAGTTTTTAATAACCAAACCGAAACATTTTCAGGAGGTTGGAGAATGCGTATCGAGTTGGCTAAATTATTACTACAGTCAAATGATGTATTACTTCTGGATGAGCCAACGAACCACTTGGATATCGAAAGTATCATTTGGTTAGAAAGCTTTCTACGAAATTATCCCGGAGTTGTTGTAATTGTATCGCACGATAAAATGTTCTTAGATAACGTTACAAACCGTACAATCGAAATCTCTTTAGGGAAAGCATACGATTTTAATAAACCATATTCTCAATATTTAGAATTGCGTCATGAAATTCGTGAAAAGCAATTAGCAACTCAAAAGAATCAGGCGAAAAAAATTGAGGAAACAGAAAAATTAATCGAAAAGTTCCGTGCAAAAGCATCAAAAGCTTCGATGGCGCAATCGTTAATTAAAAAGTTAGATAAAGTAGAAAGAATCGAAGTTGATGAAGATGATAATTCGGTAATGAATATTTCGTTTCCGGTTTCAAAAGAACCAGGAAAAGTTGTAGTCGAAGCTGAACATGTTACAAAGGCTTACGGAGATAAAGTGATTTTAAAAGATATCGATTTGTTAGTAGAACGCGGAAGCAAAATTGCTTTTGTGGGTCAAAACGGACAAGGAAAATCGACTTTTATTAAAGCCATAGTAAACGAATTCGAATATCAGGGAAACATCAAATTAGGACACAACGTACAATTGGGTTATTTTGCTCAAAATCAGGCAGAATATCTTGATGGAGAAATCACCTTGTTGCAAACTATGGAAGATGCTGCAACAGACACCAACCGTTCTAAAGTTCGCGATATGTTGGGATCGTTTTTATTCCGTGGCGACGATGTAGAGAAAAAAGTAAAAGTACTTTCAGGAGGAGAACGTAACCGTTTGGCACTTTGTAAATTACTATTGCAGCCAATCAATGTTTTGTTGATGGATGAGCCTACGAATCACTTAGATATTAAATCTAAAAACGTTCTTAAGGCCGCACTTCAAAAATTTGGTGGTACTTTATTATTGGTTTCTCACGATAGAGATTTCCTGCAAGGAATGTCGAATATAGTTTACGAATTTAAAGATCAAAAAATCAAAGAATATTTAGGAGACATCAACTATTTCTTAGAACAGCGCAATCTTGAAAACATGCGTGAAGTCGAGAAAAAAGATGTGGCAAAAGCCGCAGCTCCTAAAGAAAGCAATAAGGTTTCTTACGAAGATCAGAAAAAAGGAAAAGCGCTTCAAAACCGTTTGAGTAAAGTCGAAAGTCAGATCAAACAATTAGAAAAAGACATTCAGCACGACGATAAATTGTTGGCTTCGAATTATGACAAACATATCGAAGATGCTTCATTTTTTACAGCATACAACAAAAAGAAAAAAGACCTGGACCAATTACTTCTTGATTGGGAAATTGTTCAGGAAGAGATTGATAATTTCAACGCTTAGTTTAGTTTTCAGTCTCAGTCACAGTTTACAGATGCCTTTGTCAAAGTTTCGAACTTTGACAAAGGTTTTTTTTAGTTTTTAGGAGCTATTTCCAGCTTTACGTTTCAAGTCCGGAGCAAAAAAAACTATTTTTCTAAGCCATAAAACGAGCTTCCGTTGGTCGCTGTTTTCTGGCAAGAAAAATTATTTTTTTTAGTTCCGGGCTTTCCTCTTCAATCTGGGCTAGGAGTTGCAGTTTTCAGTCGCAGTTTTCGGTTTCAGGTTTAGACGTTTCCGTAAAGTATGTCATCCCTAGTTCCTCGAGAACTCTTTCTAAAATTCCGAAGGAATGATTTATTTTTTAGCAACGGATTTTAATCCGTTGTACACACAGTAACCGCAAGCTATGTCATCTCGACGAAGGAGAGATCACACACGAAACTCTATAAAGATTGGGGATTTGGAATGCGGTATTTCTAGTGGGATCTCTCCCTTCGGTCGAGATGACAAAAATGGCGTAGTTTGCAATGTTTATCCGCTATCGAACAAGTCCTTTCTAAAAGATAGAAATAATAAAAAGAAATAAAAAACCTGCGAAAACCAATTAAAATCCGCATCATCGGCGTGCCAACATACGCAATCCTTAAATAATCCCAATACTTTTAGAATGCATAATGGCTTCGCTGCTATTTTTATAATAGCAAACAGAAACTTCTAAATTCTCTAAGTTTTTCATGATTTTTTTAGTCGCTTCTTTTTGGTGTTTTCCAGTTTGCCTGATGTAAACCGCTTTTACAGTTACAGGAAATATTTTGCAGATTCGTTCGTACAAAACAGGATCATGTTGCGAATCATCACCTAATAACACATATTTAAGATTAGGGTAAAACTCTAAAACGTGCTTTATTTTGTCGAATTTATGATCGTGATTTCCACGTCCGCTCATGAAGAAATCAGTGATACCTCTTTTAATATCCTTTAATAAAATTACGGCTCTGGGCAGATTGTGTATTTTGGTAAATTTTACAATAAAGCGATATAAATTCCATTCGCTGCTTGAAACATAAAAAAAGGCATTTTCCTCTTCTTTATTGTTTCGTCCTGCAGAACTCAAAGCCTGATAATGCGGTACAACATCTGTAAAAACCTTGCGGTCATTTACATTTTTAAACAAAAGAATGTAGATTTTTTTAAAGAAATTCTGAGTATGCGAGATCAAAAAAGTATCGTCGATATCAGATATAATTCCGAGTTTCCCTTTATGAGGTCTTATAAAACTGCCTTTTTCAGTTATGGTTTCATTTTCATCCTTGATCGTAACTTCGTATTCCATCCATCCAAAACTGGTTTCAGTTTCCAGCGGAATACAAAATTTAAAATAACCATCGTCTAACGTTTTGGTATGAATTTCCTGATGGCCGCATTTTAGATAAATATCAAAATTATCAAGCGTTTTTATCCTGAACTGATTAATAATTGAACGGGCATTTTTTAAGTTTTTCTTCTGAAAATCATAATCATACGTTCTTTTAAAAACATGTCCCATTACAATTAATTCTTCTTCATTGGCATAACCCCGATATAATTGTAAAATTGGTTTCATTAATTGCGTATATTTATAGATAGATGCTGTAAATTAATTATTTTAATTGACTTTAAAAATAAAACTTTGAAAAAGAATATCATATTTGTTGTAAATCCTATTTCCGGAGACCTTGATAAATCAGATTTGATCGAGGCTGTGCAGGAATTTGCAACCACGAATAATTTTGACCTGACAGTTTATGAAACTACAGGCAAAACAGACCAGAAAGAAATACAATCACTTTATAATCAATTGCAACCTGAGCGAATTATAGTAGCGGGCGGCGACGGAACTATAAAAATGGTTGCCGAAGCCGTCGAACAGTTTGATGTCATTATAGGTATTTTACCCGCCGGATCGGCAAACGGTTTATCTGTAGATCTTAATTTACCCACAACAATAGAGGAGAACCTGAAAATTGCCTTTTTAAGCCGTTATATCGAAATGGACATGATTTGCATCAACGGCAAAAAAAGCATTCATTTAAGCGACATTGGTCTTAATGCTGATTTGGTAAAAAACTATGAACAAAGTAATCTAAGAGGAATTTGGGGATATGCTTTGCAGGCTTACAATACCCTTGTTGATTCTAACGATCCTTTTGTTGCTACGATTACCGCAAATAAGGAAACAATAGAGCATACGGCAAGAATGATTGTAATCGCCAATTCTAAAAAATACGGAACCGGTGTAACAATAAATCCAAATGGTGCGATGAACGACGGGAAATTTGAATTGGTTATTCTAAAAAGTCTTGATTTATTATTACTCGGAAAAATCATTACCGGAAACATGCCAATCGATTCTGATGATATTGTGATTATTTCGACAGATAAAGCGACGATCAAAACAAATTATCCGGTTAATTTTCAGATTGATGGTGAATATTGCGGAGCG
>NZ_DLHA01000016.1 GCF_002482975.1 Flavobacterium sp. UBA7680
TTTTAAAATTTATGTTTTGCCGAAAGACAAAATAACGTTTGAAAGTGAGCTTGAAAAGCAAAACGTTGAATATTATTGTGACATAGAAAACCAACCAATGTTTGAAAATGGAATTAGATATTTCATTCAAGATGTTGACAGAATGAAACTAGATAAAATATTCACCGAAAACAAAATAATTGCACATACAGAAACAATTTCAATTTCTGATTATCGCGATGAAAAGAAAGCGCAAAAATTATACTTGAAAGTTGCTGGAATTGTAATCGGAATAATAATTCTGATAAAGATAATGGAAAGGCTTGTGAAATAAAAACTGGCTATAACAGCCGTTTGGTATCATGGCTGGTTTTGTATTTCTTAGACGGAAACTACTAAGTTCAAAATTTGATTATATTTACATCAATAATTTAAAAAGTCGCCACGACTACCAAGCGGCGGCACGTTACCAGTAATTTTTATGAACCCTGCATTAATAGATATAATTCGAGACTATCAAGAATCTGCTGATAAAGCAGTTCACATTTTTAGAACTAAATATCAAGTTGACGACATTCTTGAAGGTTGGCATAACAGAATCTATGAACAAACTGGAAAGTTACCAGAAGAAGGAATAAACTTTTATGCGTTTCATGGAATTGGATTGGCGGCACATTTTGCGGATAAAATTGTAGACTTCGATTTTGCATATTTTCCGGAGCAAAGACATGATGGATTTGACTTATGGAGATTAGTTGGGTTTATAGAAAATAATGAAAATAAATATGCGGAATATAAAGACAAAGTGAAAGTTGAAAAAGAATTCAATGAACTAATCACTAAAGGAATAATTGAAAAGCCAATATTGGAAAACTCAACAAATTTGTATTTTTTTAAAGATACTTTATAAAAAAACTACTGGTAACAGCAGTTTGCAACAATTGCTGGGCTTGGGTTTCTCACCGAATTTTCTCTGAAAATTCAAAAAGTAGTTTTATATTTGGAATCAACAGTAATAAATCGTCGCAACTGTAGCAATCTGCGGCACGTTACCAGTAATTTATAAACACGCATGAATTTAAACGAGACGATTGAAAAATATAAGCATTTAACAGAAGTCTGTGCTAGAACAAATTATGCAGACAAAAATTCCGTTAAGAAGCACAATCAATCTGTAAAAATGATGTACGAAATAGTAAATAGTTTGCTGGAAAAGTATGGCGGAAATGGATTAGTCGAATTTGAAAAGTTATTGTTGGTAAAAGAAAACAAAACCAATGTTTGGGTTTCAGTTCATTTACTTGAAAAACTAAATCCCGAAAAAGAAGCTGAAAAAGAAGCCTTGAAAATAATTAGAGAAATTTCAAAAGGGAATGATTCAGATGCATTGGGTTTCCAATATTGGTTGAAAAATTGGGAAGCTAAACAAAAATAAACTACTGGTAACAGCCGTTTGGCGCAATGGCTAGTTTAGTTATTCTTAGACGGAAATTACTAAGTTGAAATTTTGCTTATCTTTAGAACAAATTATTAAAAAAGTCGCCACTGACGCCAAGCGGCGATACGTTAGCCAACAGTTTGACAAACGTACTAAAAAACACAAAATAGAAATACATGTACGCAAAGCCGATTATAAGCAAGAACCGTAAACAAATTACTCTTGTCATTTTATTTATTGTTGCAATACTATTTAATGCTATAGTCATCGACAGATATGTACTTCCAAGTCAAAGAATTTCAGATAAGATAGTTAAAGAAATAAGAGTCACACAAACTCGAAGCACTAAATTTGGACGCTCTACAACATTAAGAGGATACAAATACTATACAGAAAAAGGTTTTAAATTCTTAACTGATAAAGAGTATATTTCCGATTTGACAATTACTGTAGAGAAGACGTTGATTTTTAAAAATATTGTTTCGGTAAGTACCGAAGGAGGCGATAAAAAAGAATTACTTACTGGTTTGGGAGGAATTAATGCCTATTTCTATTTAATTCTTGCATTGTCATCAACTATAAGTATTTGTTATCTTAAATTTAAATCTGAATTATCAGACAATGAATTTTTTAATATAATACTCTTCAACGGATTTATAATTTTTGTTTTGACTGTTATCTGGACATTGGTTTGATATTAAAAAAACCGTTGGCTAATAGCCGTTTGGCGCAATGGCTGGGTTGCTTAGTTACCTTGACGTTTTTTCTTCACGAAAAAACTTTATCTTTATCAGAAATTAATCAGTTCGCTGGCATCGCCACTGACGCCAAGCGGCGATACGTTAGCCGTCAGTTTCAGGACGCAAAGTAAATTCGATAACAAAAAATCTAAATTTTGAAATATCAACTAATTAGAACTTGTAAAGATTGTAAAAATGAAGATATTTTTGAATTCACAAAAGTTCAAACAGCATTTGAACTTTATGATTCAAAACTAATTTGGGACAAAAAATGTTCAAAGTGTACTTCGACAAACTGTTGTTCTTTAAAACGTCCGTATGTGAAATTAGACAAGGAAATTTTAGATATATGGGGAAATGATGAAAAATTATATTTGAATTCTCAAGATGAAGAAATAATTCTTGCAGAAATGCATTATTTAGATATTACTCTAACTGCAATAAATGAAGATAAATATTTGAAACGTAAGATTAACATACTTCTTGAATCAATTTGTATTCTATTATATGATAATAGCGTAATTTGTAATGATTTTAGCGAAGAAGAAAATCAAAAAAGAGAAGAAAACGCCAAAATTATTCGACCAGAATTAATAAAAATGAAAGCCAAAATAAAAGAATCTGAAGAACACATAATGGAATATATAAAAGTCGTAGTTTTTCCACAAATTGGAATTAAATAAAAACCGAACGGCTAACAGCCGTTTGGTATCATGGCTGGTTTTTCATTTCTTAGTCGGAAAGTACTAAGTTCAAAAATTGATTATATTTACAACAATAATTAAAAAAGTCGCCACGAATACCAAGCGGCGGCACGTTAGCTGTGAGTTTCAGAAAA
>NZ_DLHA01000008.1 GCF_002482975.1 Flavobacterium sp. UBA7680
CGCAGCAAGTGTTACCGAAATCGAAATTACAGCATAGAAAATTTCATTAGAACCTTTAATAGCGGCTTCAATTGGCGACATTCCTTCTTCGACCTTTTTAAAGATATTTTCGGTAACTACAATTCCATCATCCACAACCAAACCTGTTGCCAAAACGATTGCTAATAAAGTCAATACGTTGATTGAAAATCCGAAAAGCCACATAATAAAGAAAGTAGCAATTAATGAAACGGGAATATCAATTAAAGGCCTGAACGCAATTGCCCAGTCTCTAAAGAAAAGGTAAATAATAATGATTACCAGAATGATCGAAATTCCTAAAGTTTCGGCAACTTCAAGTACCGATTTTTTTACAAACAGCGTATTGTCTAGTGCGATATTTAGTTTTATATCCTTTGGGAGATCCTTTTTTAAAGCATCATATTTTTTATAGAATTCTTTCGAAATATCAAGATAATTGGCTCCCGGCATTGGCACAATGGCTAAACCAATCATTGGTAGTCCAGAAGATGTCAAAGAAGTTTCGATATTTTCAGGCCCTAGTTCGGCACCGCCAACATCGCTCAAACGAACAATTTTTTCTCCGTCTGTTCGAATGATAATGTTATTAAATTCTTCTGGTTTAGAAAGATTTCCAATGGTTTTTACGGTCAATTCGGTATTGTTTCCGGTTAATTTTCCGGAAGGTAATTCTACGTTTTGTGCATTTAAGGCATCCCGAACATCAGAAACCGTACAGTTGTAAGCATTTAATTTTATCGGATCAATCCATAAACGCATGGCATAACGTTTTTGTCCCCAAATTTGAACCCCGCTTACTCCCGGAATGGTTTCTAAACGTTGTGAAATTACATTTTCGGCATAATCGCTTAGTTCTAAAGAACTTCGGGTATCGCTCTGAACCGTCATAGAAATAATAGATTCACTATCGGCATCGGCTTTAGAAACCACCGGTGGCGCATCAATATCCTGAGGTAAACTTCGAACAGCCTGCGAAACCTTGTCGCGAACATCATTTGCCGCTTCTTCCAGATTTTTATCCAGATTAAATTCGATGGTAATGTTACTGCTTCCCTGATTACTGGATGATGTTATGTTTCGAATTCCGTCAATTGCATTTACCGCTTTTTCAAGAGGTTCTGTAATTTGTGATTCTATAATATCAGAATTGGCTCCTGTATAATTGGTTCTAATGGAAACCTGCGCCGGGTCGATGGAAGGAAATTCTCGCACACCCAAAAAGGTATAACCAATAAAACCGAATAATATGATTAATAAATTCAGTACAATGGTTAAAACAGGTCTTCTTATACTTGTAGTTGATAAACTCATGTGTGATTTTAGATTTTAGAGTTCAGATTTTAGATTATTGTATGTGTTTATAAACTCATAACTCATAATCCATAACTCATAACTTTTATTTTTGAACTTTAACTTTTATTGGTGCTTCATTTTTTAATGACATAACACCGCTTGTTATTAAAGTATCTCCGGCTTTTAATCCTGATAAAATCAAAATAGAAGCATCAGTTCTTGTTGTTGCATCAACCATAACTTCTTTGGCTTTGCCCATATCTGCAATAAAAACTTTTTTACCGTCCTGAACAGGTATGATAGCCTGAGAAGGTACAACTATAGCATCTTTAATAATGTTTAATGGTAATTTTACATCGGCAAAAGTTCCGGGAAAAAGTTTTCCGTCTGTATTATCTGCGATAGCACGAATTTGTAATGTACGTGTTGCAACTGCAATTTCTGGCTCGATTGCGTAAATTTTTGCTGAATAGGTTTTATCAGATCCGGAAACATTAAAATCAATTATTGAACCGGATTTTACCTGCGCCGCATATTTCTCCGGAATAGAGAATGTAATTTTTAATTTTCCTGTATTAACCAATTTTGCTACTACAATTGTTGGTGTAATATAAGTTCCCGGTGAAATAGAACGTAAACCAACTTTTCCTGAAAATGGTGCTTTTACAGAAGTTTTAGATATTTGTGCTCTAATTAATTGACTTTGCGCCTGCGCCGAAGCATAATCTGCTCTTGCAACATCTGCTTCTTCCTGACTGATTGCTTCTTTTTGAAGTAAAAGTTTTGCTCTTCTTTCATTTTCTGCAGCTAAACCTTCTCTGGTTACGGCTTGTCTTAATTGTGCTTTTAATTCAATGTCATTTACTTTAAAAAGTACCTGACCTTTATTCACGTAAGTTCCTTCATTAAAATAAATACCTTCTACAATTCCCGAAACTTCACTGTGAATTTCAATTTGTTCGTTTGCTTCGATTGAACCTGATAATGATAAGTTGTTATCAAAAGTCGAAGTTTTAATAACAAGTCCGGTTACAGTTGTTGGCTTATCTTTATCGCCAGATTTTTTTGATTCGTCATTTTTTCCTTTATTGGATATTATTCGGTAAGTAATAAATCCTCCTAAAACGATGATTATCAAGGCGTAGATTAGGTGTTTTAATTTCATAAAATTTAGGTGAATGTTTTTTTGTTGTATGTTTTTATGCAACTAGCAAATTTAACTTTTTGTGATGAAACCAAAAGGCGTTAGCTTTTATTTAACACTTGGATTACAATAATTTCAAATCGTTTTCATGAGCTATAATGGCAAAAGTTTGCTTTTAGATATCGTTTTCAAGAAAAGGTTTAAATGTAGATGTTATTTTTTTAAATAATTCTTAACACCTGAAATGATTTTTACGCTATATATCTTGTAGTCAAAGAGATGTGATTTTTTTATTTCAAAGTTAAATTTAATGTTTTTGAATTTTATCTCGTTGCATCTTCAATGATTGCTCAGACTTCATAATTTTTTTTCGCTTTTGTCCGATTTTTTTTGCACTTTATCGAATTTATTTGTAACATTATTATGTTAAACAAAATGTCGATTTTATCAATGATACTTATAGTATACTGTAAGATTAGTTGTTAAAAAGTTGAGTTAGGTGTTGTTTTTTGAAGTTTTTACAGAAATTATTTAATAATTATATTAACAAGTGTTTATATTTTTTATTCTTAATTACTAAAAAAATAATATATGAAGAAAAAATTACTCTTAGCTTTATGGTTTACACTTTTATCATTTTCAATTGGCTATCTTTTTTGGCAGAATGAGTTTAAATATAGTCTGCCAACGCCAATTCCGAAGAATTATCATGCTATAGCAATGGGCGCAAAAATTGATTTGTCGCAATGCTGTGCATTTGATAATAAACCTGTTTTTTTTCACTTCTTTAATCCGGATTGCCCCTGCTCACGCTTCAATGTGCCGCATGTAAGTGACTTAATTAAAAAATATGGAGATAAAGTCAATTTTAAGATTGTGGTGTTAAACAAAAAGAAAACTTTTTCTATCGAAGAAATCCAGCAAAAATTTGGAGCAGCAATCCCGGTTTATTTTGATGAAGGCATCGCTCAAAAATGCGGTGTGATTTCGACTCCGCAGGCTGTTCTTTTGGATGCCGATCACAATTTATATTATCGTGGTAATTACAATAAAACAAGATATTGCACAGATGCTGAAAGTAATTACGCCCAAATGGCGATCGACTCGCTGTTAAAACAAAATATTTCGCCCTCATTTAATGCTTTAGCTCTTAGAGCTTACGGATGTTCGTTACCAAATTGCACTAAATAAAATCTATCACTAACTAAAATTTTTAAACCTATGAAAACAAAAGCCAGTTTAAATGAGCAAGATTATCTGCACAGTTTTATGTCGACTATGACACAAAAATCAGATATCATTATTAATTATGTTTTAGCCGTTTATTTTCTTCTCGGAATTGGATTATCTTTTAAATATGATACATTCGAAATTGGAGTAGGAGTTGGAACGCTGAACCTTTTGGCGTATTATTCGGCCAAGTTTTTTCTAAAAAATTCTAAATTTTATCAATACGTTTTGTCGGTTGTACTGGCAGTATTTATGGCGCAGTATATTTACCAAATGCACGGTTTATTCGAAATGCACTTTACAGTTTTCATTGCGAGTACGATTTTAATTATTTATCAAAACTGGAAACTGCAGATTCCATTAACGCTTCTGGTTGTGCTTCATCACGCTGGTTTGGCTTATTTGCAAAACTTCGTTTATAATGATGCAAACGGACTTCAGGTTTATTTTTCGCAGGTAAATTTTGATTTAGAAACACTTATAATTCATACTGTTTTGGCTGCTGTTGTATTTTTTATGAACGGTTATTGGGCTTATTATTTTAAAGAACACAGCCATAATCACATTTCTAAAATTTCTGATGAATACGAATTAGAAAACATGAAACTGGCTTCTGCTAAATACAGTTCATTATCTGCAACAAAAGAATACAACGATTTTATCCACAGAACAACTTTGGATTTAAAACTTCCGGTGAATTCTGTTTTAAAATTAATTGATGTTTCAAAAGGACACACGGATAATGACAAGCTTTTGACGTATTTGGATATGATGCGTGAAAGTGCCAAAAAAATTGATGATTTAGTAAATGATATTCATGTAAAATCGACTAATACCAGAAATTAAAAACTGTAAAAACCAACTTCCCAGGCAAACATTTTTACATGCACAATCAACCATTTATTAATTATTAGCAGCAAATTTATGGATACGAGATTTAACCGTCCAACGCCTTCTGACAGAGAAGTCGATTGGAATAAAAATAAAGTATTACTTAGTAAAACAGATAAAAACGGAACAATTCTTTATGCCAATGAAGATTTTATAGATGTCTCAGGATATGATGAATTTGAACTTGTAGGACAGCCTCACAATATTGTGAGGCATCCTGATATGCCAAAAGTGATTTTTAAATTCTTGTGGGACAGTATTAAATCAAGTGAAAATATCCATGTTATTATAAAAAATATGGCAAAAACTGGTCGTTATTACTGGGTTGTAACCGATTTTAAAATTATTGCCGATGCCGATGGAGATATTGTAGGCTATTTTGGAACCAGAAAATCGGTTCCCGAACCTCTCATTACAAAATTTATTGAACCATTATATAAAAAGCTTTTACAAATAGAAGAAACAAGCGGTTTAATCGCTTCCGAAGAATATTTGGTTGGCTTTTTAGAAGAGCGAAAAAAGACCTATATGGAATATATCGACCATTTAATCGCCACAGGAAAAGATGATAAAAACAAAGTAAGCAAAGGCTTATTCAGCGGTTTATTTGATAAAACTCCGCCCAAGAAATAGAAATAGTTTAATAAATATACTTCATTGCGTCGACGTAATATTCAAATCAAAAGTTTGCTCCCCAACAAATCTAATCACCTGAATATGTAAAACTTATTGATGCAGTGGAGTGTATTTTTTTTAAGATTCTAAGTTGCTAAGGTTCTAAGTGACTAAGTTTTTTTAGCTCCAAAGTAAAAAAGAAGATTTATCTTAAATAGAATTTAGTACCAAATTGTCATCCTGAGCGAAGTCGAAGGCTTATGAAAAAGAAAAACCTTAGAATCTTAGCATCTCAGAACCTTAGCATCTTACGAGATATAATTCCAAATATTTTTCTTCTTCGTCAATTCTATAAAAACCATTTTTAAAATAGCATGTTCTGGTTTTTGCAAAGGAGCGTCTTCTTTTAAAACTTTTAAGGCATAGTTTCGTGCCAAAGATAAAATATCACGATCGCGGACAATATCAGCTATTTGAAGATTTAAAACACCACTTTGCTGCGTTCCCATTAAATCTCCTGGGCCGCGAAGTTTAAGGTCGACTTCGGCGATTTCGAAACCGTCGTTCGTTTGCACCATTGTTTCCATTCTGGTTTTACTGTCGGCACTTAATTTGTGGCTGGTCATTAAGATGCAATAACTCTGTTCCGCGCCACGGCCCACACGTCCGCGTAGCTGGTGGAGTTGTGAGAGACCAAAACGTTCGGCACTTTCGATAATCATAACGCTGGCATTTGGCACATTTACACCAACCTCAATTACAGTTGTTGCAACCATAATATTGGTTTTTCCTTCAGAAAAACGTTTCATTTCGGCATCTTTATCCGCAGGTTTCATTTTTCCGTGCAGAATCGAAATCGAATATTGCGGCAGCGGAAAATCTCTTGAAATACTTTCATAACCGTCCATTAAATCCTTATAATCCATTTTTTCAGATTCCTGAATTAACGGATATACAATATAAATCTGTCTTCCTTTGGCAATTTCGTCACGCAGGAATTTCCATACTTTTAAGCGGTTACTATCAAAACGATGTGCGGTTTCTATAGGTTTTCTTCCAGGTGGTAATTCATCAATTACAGAAATATCTAAATCTCCGTATAAACTCATCGCCAAAGTCCTCGGAATTGGCGTTGCCGTCATAACCAAAACGTGCGGCGGAATATCATTTTTCTTCCACAATTTTGATCGTTGTTCTACACCAAAACGATGCTGCTCATCAATAACAGCCAAACCTAAACTTTGAAATTTTACTTTATCTTCTAACAAAGCGTGAGTTCCAATCAAAATCTGCAGATTTCCATTTTCAAGTTCTTCATGAATAATTTTTCTTTCAGAAGTTTTAGTCGAACCTGTTAATATTTTGATGTTGATGTTTAACGTATTAGCAAATTCAGACAATCCGATAAAATGCTGATTTGCCAGAATTTCTGTCGGCGCCATTAAACACGCCTGAAAACCATTATCTATCGCCAAAAGCATGCTCATAAAAGCCACAATCGTTTTTCCCGATCCAACATCTCCTTGAAGTAATCGGTTCATTTGGGCGTTACTTCCCATATCGGAGCGGATTTCTTTGATAACCCTTTTTTGAGCATTTGTCAAATCAAACGGAAGATGATTTTGATAAAAATGATTAAAAAGTTCACCCACTTTTGTAAACGGATGTCCTTTTATTTTATGCTTTCTGATTAGGTTTTTAGTGATTAATTGTAATTGAATAAAAAACAATTCTTCAAATTTTAATCGGAATTGGGCTTTCGCCAAAGCATCTGCACTTTTGGGAAAATGTATATTAAATAAAGCCGCTCTTTTCGGAATCAGCTTTAATTCTTCAATTAAATAAGGCGGGAAAGTTTCGGTAAACAAAGCCTGAGTTTCAATAAATAATTGTTCCATCATTTTATTGATCGTTCGATTTGAAATTCCGCGATTTGTCAGCGTTTCTGTAGAAGGATAAACCGGCTGCATAGCAGAACGAAGGCTTTTTTCGTGTTCGCTTAACAACTCTATTTCCGGATGCGCCATACTAAATTGGCTTCCGTACAAAGAACATTTTCCAAAAATAACAAGCTGTTCGTTTAGTTTTAAACTTTCGCGAATCCATTTATGGCCCTGAAACCAGTTCAGTTCAATCATTCCCGTTTCATCAACAAAACTGGCAACCAAACGTTTTTTGTTTTTGGCAAATTCAACCGTTTTTATGTTGATGATTTTTCCAACAATCTGAACCTCAGTTCCTGTATTCTGCAGTTCATTAATCTTATAATAACGCGTCCTGTCAATATATCGATTGGGATAAAAATTGACTAAATCTCCGTATTTATGAATTCCCAATTCCTTACGAAGCAATTGACCGCGACTTGGGCCAACACCTTTTAAGTATTCGATAGGGGTTTCGAGGAGATTATTAGACATGCAGGGATTTTAGATTTTAGACTTTAGATTGTTGATTTTAAATTTTAGAAGCATGAGAATAGATTTTAGTCTATTTTCTTTATTCTATTTTCTTTTCTCTTTCCTCTTTTTTCTTTCAAAAAGCGAAGATAGATTTTAATTACATAATTTGAAAATCTGAAATATTGATATTACCATTTTAATAAATAAAGATAATTCTTAGATTTGTTTTAAATATAAGCCACTAAGAAAATGAATAAAGAAGAAAAAGTTCCTTTTGAAACTATTGAATTTGCAGGTGTTACATTTAAAGTAATTAATAGATACGAAGCCCATACTATTATTGGAGATCTTACCGATTTTAGCGGTGAAAAAATCTATAATGTTTTTGAAGATGCCTGGCGTTTTCCTGATTATGAAGAAAATCCAATATTTTTATTAGCAGAAAATGATGTGGAAATGGATTCCTTCGAAATGGATTTCACTACAGAAGAACATCAGGATATTTTTATTCTTGGATTTATATTTAAAGGAAATCTGAATGTTACCAAACTCATAAGTTCTTTTGATACAGATAATTCTCCTGCATTAATTGTTTTAGGAGAAACTAAAACGGTCAATATTACTTTATTTGGAAGCGTTCATTATTTAGGCGGAGGCTTAAAATGTGATACTATTATTGGTGAATATAATCACGGAGAACTTTTTGTAAAAGGCGATGTTACAGCGTGGTTGATTTACAGCGACGATATGATAATGCATTTTGAGCGTTTTACAGATGTTCAGGCGATTGTGAGTGTAAACAGACCAGATATAATGATTTGTAGCAACCTGAGTGATGCTGACGGCAATATAATTACAATTGATAACTACTTTCCATCCACTCATAAATTATCTGATATTGTCGACGATTCTTTCATCGAACATACAAAATATGGAACTGAAATACTAGGGAATAATTACCACGAAGATGTTTTTAAAGAAGGACTTTCAATCCTTGATTATGATAAAAAAGAAAAATATATGTATACTGATTTTAGGAGTCAGTTTATAAATATGGTGGAAGTTTTGTCTCAATTAGAATATGTAAAACACATTGGCAGAATTAGTAAAAAGAGCGGTACAAACGAATATTCGTTTATTCCGTTTACTTATGAAGGAAAAAAATACAGTCAGATTTCTGAAGAAATTGGAAATGGTTTTAATATAAAAATGCGTGCTTTATGGTGTCATGATGATGAAGAAATCACGTTAGTTCTAGAATATCTTGATGAAGATGGAGACACGAAATACCAATGGGCAAATAATGAAACTGCGCCAGGAATAGAAATGTTTACTGTTAAATGTGCTGCATTAGAAGCTTTTGAAGTATTGACAGCAGAGCCTTCTGAAGAAGATGAAGACGACGATGAAGAAACTGAATATCAGGAATATGATAATAGTTTTTCTTTAGAAGAATATTCGGTTCAGTTTGGCAATTATGCTTTACCCGAAGATTTAGTAAAATTATATGAATTTGATCAAAAGTATGGATCTGAAACCTATTCAGAATGTTTTGGGTTATTAATATATGATGATAAAACCGGAATAAAAACTTGGTCTGAAAAGGAAGAATTCTATAATAGTTTTATTGAATTTGCAGGCGCAAACGGTTCAGGAAGTTCTTATGCGTACTGGCTTATTGATAAAAATTTAAATAATTGTCCGATAGTGGTTTTTGGCGACGAAGGCGGAATTCATGTTGTAGCCGAAAATACACGTAAATTAATTCATCTTTTAACTCTTGATACCGAAGTTTCAGTCGATTTTGACAACGCTTATTTCTATAAAGATGAAGAATATTATGAAGAGAATGAAAATAAAGAAGAGTTTCAGCAATGGGTTAAAAAGGAATTTGGTTTAAATGCAATAGAATCAAACGAAAAAACGGATGAAATCGTAGACGAAGCAAAAGCAAAGTATAAAAAACAACTCAACGATTTTTTAATCAAATTCGATATTGAAATTGGTGAAGATGAAGAATAGTTCTCGTAATCATAAATGAATATTTATCTTTGACTAAAATTTAAAAAATGACAACACACTTAGCACTTCTTCGCGGAATCAATGTTTCTGGTCACAATATGATCAAAATGGACGCTTTGAAAACAATGCTTGAAAATATTGGTTTTCAAAACGTTCGTACTTATCTGCAATCCGGAAATGTTTTTGTAGATAGTGAAGAAGATGCTGCAAAAGTGGGTTTTATGATCAAACAGGAAATTTTTAAGGTTTTTGGGCATGAAGTTCCCGCCATTGTAATTGCAAAAAAGGATTTAGAATTGTGTTTTGCAAACAATCTTTATTTGAAGGAAAAAGATATAGATATCAAAAAACTTTATATTGTTTTTGTTGCGATTGCTTTAAAGAAAGAAAGCATACATGATTTAAAAATCAGTCAGTTTAAACCAGACGAAGCAACTATTGACGATAACAGAATTTATATTAAATATGCTGTTGGCGCAGGAAAAACAAGACTGGAATTGAAATACATAGAGAAAAAACTCAATGTAATTGGCACAATGCGAAACTTGAATACGGTCACGAATTTGCTAGCAATGTATGAAGAATAGAATTAATCCCGCATCCATTTTTGCATTGCTGGAAAAGCCGCTTTTCCTTCTTTAGCAGCAAGTTCATTTCCCAGACATAAACCCATCCATTCCAAAAGAGGTAATCCGATGTAATTTTCATTGCTAAAATTTGAAATTAACCAATCAGAATCATTTTTATATCCATTAGGGTGAAATATAAATTCTAACGGTAAATTCAAATATTTGGCTGCGGCAAATGACCAAAGAATAGCCGCAATTTCTTCTCCGTGAGTAGGCCATTCAGAAGAAATTTCATCTGTACCTATTAATTTTCTTTCTATAGAAGTTGTAACGGCAAGATGTCCGGCTTCATGTAAAATATCTCCGGGATATAGTAAATTATTATAATCAATATAAATGCAATTTGGCCCTAAATCCAATCCGGGTAAAAAAGTTGTACCCAATTCTTTTTCAACTATATTGATGTTAATTTCATTTAAAAACTGAAGTACTTTTTTTACTTCGTAACTTTCTTGCAAAGACATATAAATTTGCTTTTACATTGAACAATTAAATAAGATCACAATACCAAAATCCATAATCAAAAGCATCTGTAGCATTTGTGTCGCAGGCTTTATTGGATGAATCTTGACTTTTTGGTTTTTCATATTTTCGATAAACAATTTCTCCAATTTTAAAATTTATAGGTTTTGAAAAAATTGGCCCATCAAATGTAAAAGTATGAAATTCTCCATTTTCTCCGCAAACATCAACGTTTTCAGGTAAATCATTTATGAAATCCTGATCGATAATTCGGCCGACAAAACTTTTATCTAAATATCTTTCGTTTACACAAACCACAATCGTTTTAAATCCAAGCGAAATAAATTCCTGAATTAAATCGTGAGTTGGGATTTTCCAAATAGGGAAAACACCTTCAAAACCTATTCTCGACAATTGTTCTTCACGATATTTTCGTAAATCTTCCAGAAAAATATCTCCAAAAACAGAATATGTAATTCCTTCGTTTTTTAATTCAGTCAAGGTTTCTGTCATTACGGTTTCATAAACTTCCATTGTTGGCATTTCCGGAACCTGCATAATTTTTAATGGAATTCCGATGCTTTCTGCCTGTGCCTGTAATAATTCAACACGAACTCCGTGCATTGAAATTCGCTGATATTGCTGATTCACGCTTGTTAATAAACATTCGATTTTAAATTCAGGATTTTGAAGAATTTTGTATAATGTTAGTGCAGAATCTTTTCCGCTGCTCCAGTTAAATAAGGCTTTTTTAGGTATAGACACGTTGGGTTATTTTTGTGTGGTAAACTTACAAATTTCATTCGATTTGTTGGTGGAACCTTTGTAACTTTGGGCTTTTACACGCCAATTTATGACATTATATAAGGACAAATTAAAAATTGATTCCAATCGATTGAGAGATTGGGATTATTCTAGTGAAGCAGTTTATTTCATTACGATGGTTACAAAAGACAGAGAATGCATTTTTGGATCTGTTGAAGATGGAAAAATGATTTTAAATTAAAATGGAAAGATTGTGGAGAATGAGCTTTTGAAATCGATAAAAATTCGCAAAAATTGGTTTTTCCATAATTGGATTGTGATGCCAAATCATATTCATTTGTTGATTGAAATTCAGGGAAATATGGAAACACGGGTTGAAACGTCACAAATTAAAACGTCGCAGATTAACACATCGCATATTGTAGAGACGCACAGCAGTGCGTCTACGTCCAGCATATCCACAACGAATGAAACGCAATCTTTGTCGACAACCTTTGCGGAGACGCACTGCTGTGCATCTCTACAGAGCCAATCGTTATCGAAATTATCAAATGAACCGTTGCCGGAATTATCAAATGAATCGAATTTAAACGCACAAATTAACACATCGCATATCGTAGAGACGCACAGCAGTGCGTCTACGTCCGGCACATCCACAACGAATGAACCCCAATCTTTGTCGACAATCTTTGCGGAGACGCACTGCTGTGCGTCTCTACAGAACCAATCTGTGTCGCAATTATCAAACGAATCGTTGCCGAAATTACTAAATGAATCAAATTTAAACACGCAGATTACAACATCACAAATTAACACATCGCATATTGTAGAGACGCACAGCAGTGCGTCTACGTCCGGCACATCCACAACGAATGAACCCCAATCTTTGTCGACATACTTTGCGGAGACACACTGCTGTGCGCCTCTACAGAACCAATCATTATCAAAATTATCAAACGAATCGTTATCAAATTCATCAAACCAATCTTTGTCAAAATTTGCGAACGAACCAAATTTGTCCCGTAAACCCAATTCCATTTCATCATTTGTTGCTATTTTTAAATCGGTTACAACGAAACAAATCAATGGTTTTGAAACAATTTGGCAGCAAAACTATCACGATCATATTGTTAGAAATTACAAAACATTTGAAACAATTTATGATTATATTAAAAATAATCCAATATCTTGGGATACGGATTCTATAAATTCACAATTGCAATGAAATACATTTTCTTTTTTATAACCACTTTCGTTTTTGCACAGCAAACCAAATATGTTGATTTTAAATCGGTTTCGGGACAATTAAATATCGTTGATTCCCAAAAAATAATTTACGGACAAGTAGATTATAATTTTGAGGTTTTACAGCCGATTGATACCATAAAAATCGATGCCAAAAACATGCAGTTTACCAATGTTCAAATTGATGGAAAAGATGTGATTTTTATTAATACAAACAAAGAACTACAAATAATCAACAATTTTCAGAAAGGAAATAATCATCTGACTTTCAGTTACAACGCAAAACCAAAACAAGCCTTATATTTTGTAGATATTGAAAATAATGATATTCAAATCTGGACACAAGGGCAGGGAAGATACACCAGCAATTGGTTTCCAAGTTTTGATGATGTAAATGAAAAGGTAATTTTCAATCTCGGAATAACTTATAAAAAAGAATATCAGGTCGTTTCAAACGGAGTTTTAAAAAGCAAAACAGAGAAAGAAAATCTGATGCATTGGCAATACCAAATGGAAAACCCAATGAGTTCTTATTTATTGGTGCTTTCTATTGGAAAATATGATAAAAAGCAATTTACTTCGAAATCTAAAGTTCCGTTAGAATATTATATCGAAAACAAAGATGCATCTCGTTTTGAACCAACATATCGTTATTCAAAGCGAATTTTTGATTTTTTGGAAAAAGAAATTGGAGTAAAATATCCGTGGAAAGTTTTCAGACAGATTCCGGTTCGGGATTTTTTATATGGCGGAATGGAAAATACAACAACTACACTTTTTACCACACGTTATGTAGTGGATGATATTGGTTTTACAGATCGAAATTATGCTAATGTTGATGCACATGAACTGGCGCATCATTGGTTTGGAGATTTAATTACAGCCGAAAGCAGCACACATCACTGGCTTCAGGAAGGTTTTGCAACTTATTATGCGTTATTGGCTGAAAGAAACATTTTTGGAGACGATTATTTTTATGCCAAATTATACGATACGGCACAGCAGATAAAATTTGCTTCAAGAACTGACACTATTCCGGTTTTGAATGGAAAAGCAAGTTCGCTGACTTTTTATGAAAAAGGAGCGTGGGCACTTTTCGTTTTGCATGAATCTATTGGCGACAAAGCTTTTAAAAAAGCAGTTAAAAGTTATTTGAACAAATATGCATTCAAAAATGTAAACACAGAGAATTTCTTTGATGAAATTAAAAAAGTTTCAGATTTTGATTTGGTTCAGTTTCAGAAAACCTGGTTGGAATCTACAGCTTTCGATACGCCGACAGCCAATGCTTTATTGAGTAAAAACAATGCAATTAAAGTACGTTTAGAAGTTGATAAATTAAAGAAAACGCCTTTAAAAGAAAAGATTGATTTCTTTAATAAAACCATGGATTCAGATGTTCATCATTCAGTAAAAGAAGCAATTATTTCGCAATTGCAAACTGAAAAATACGAAGATAAAAAAGAGTTACTACTAAAAGCTTTGCATCAAAATAATGTGCCGCTACGCCAGACTTTAGCAGAAACTTTATCAAAAATCCCAGAAGATTTTAGAACAGAATATGAAACACTTCTCGACGATAAATCATATCAAACACAAGAAGTTGCCTTGTTTTATCTATGGAATAACTTCCCAAGTCATAGAAAAGAATATCTCGATAAATCTAAAAACTGGATTGGTTTTAATGATTATAACCTTCGTACATTGTGGCTTTCGCTTGCTTTGTCTACTCCGGATTACAGCAGTAATTCTGAGGAATTGATAACTGAATTAATTTCTTTTTCGACAACAAAATACGAAGCAACTACACGCCAGAATGCATTAGAAAAATTAATTGCTTTTAAGTTTATTAACGATGAAGTTTTAACCAATTTGGTTAACGCTACAACGCACCATATGTGGCAGTTTTCTAAATTTGGAAGAGATTCGATTAGGATTTTATTAAAAAATTCAGAAATGCGTGCTTCATTTAATAGAATTTTACCTAATTTGACCCCCGATGAACAGTTTCAATTGAATCGTTTATTAAAAGAATAGAAAATAGAGAATAGAAGAAAGAAAATAGATTTGTAAGTAAGTCTATATTCTATTTTCTTTCCTCTATTCTCTAACCAAAAACAAAACCTACTTTATATTTTATGAGAGCATTAGTTATTTCTGGTGGTGGAAGTAAAGGCGCCTTTGCCGGAGGAGTTGCACAGTATTTAATAGAAGAAAAACGACATGAATACGATTTATTTATAGGAACATCTACAGGAAGTTTACTTATCCCGCATTTAGCTCTCGGTCATATCAAAAAAATACATTCCGTTTATACAAATGTTACGATGTCCAGTATTTTTAATATTTGCCCATTTGTAGTAAAAGTAAAAGAAGGAGTAGATATCGTGACGATTAATCACTTTAATGTACTTCGTCAGTTTTTTAAGGGAAAGAGGACTTTTGGCGAAAGCAAAGGTTTAAAGAAATACATTCGAAATAACTTTTCGCTCTCTGATTTCAATAACCTTAAAAAAATGAATAATGACGTAATTATCACGGTCACCAATTTCACTAAAAACGAGTCAGAATACAAATCAGTAAAAGATTGCAGTTATGAAGAGTTTTGTGATTGGTCTTGGATCTCCAGTAATTATGTTCCATTTATGAGTTTGGTTTCAAAAAACAATTACGAATATGGAGATGGCGGGTTTTCAAGTTTAGTTCCAATTCGTGAAGCTATCAATCGCGGTGCAACTGAAATCGATGTTATTATTTTAGAAACAGAAGTCAATACAAGCAAAATGGTTATTGGTAAAAATCCATTTTCATTAATGATTGATTTGTTCCGAATTGCCTTAGATCAGGTTGAAAAACATGATATTGCTATAGGAAAACTTATGGCAAACACTAAAGATGTGAAACTTAATTTATATTACACTCCCACAAAACTAACCGATAATGCACTAATTTTCAACAAAGAAATAATGAAAGAATGGTGGAAACAAGGTTACGAATATGCTCAGAATAAGTCTGAGGTTATGAGTGATAATAGGTAGTTTTAAAACAGAAATATAAAGAATGAAAAAATATTACGGAATTATATTTGCAGTAATTTATGCGTTGATTTTTAGAGTTTTAGTTGAATTCAATATTCTCGAAATTAATTCGATAGTTTATCTAATTTTAGTTCCAATTGTAATGGGCTATCTTCCTTTTTTATTAGATCCGGAAGCTTTTATAAATAGTGGATTCAGGGTAGTTTCCTTTCCGATAGCGGGTACAATTTTGTTTTTAATTATCGCTTTTGTAAGCCGATTAGAAGATATAGGTTGTTTTTTTATTTTATTTATTCCGTATCTAATTGTTTCTTTATTGGTAAGCTTAATTATTCGTTATTTCATTAAAGTCAAGATAGATTATGATAGAAAAAGTGTAAAAAGAAGTACTTTATTTTTATTCATAATTCCCATAATTTTTGGAAATCTTGAAAAGTATGCAGAGAAAAAAGAAGCTAATTATCAAATTTCAAATACCATAATTATTAACACTCCAAAAGAGGTTGTGTGGGGTAATTTATTTTCGGTTCCGGAACTAACAAATTATATCGACAATTCAGTTTATAATTATTTAGGTTTTCCAAATCCGATAAAATCAGAATATAATCCTGATACAAATGTAAGATTAGGATATTTTAATAACGGAATAATATTAAACGAGAAAGTTATTAAAGAAGAAAAGTTTAAAAAATTATCTTTTAGTATCAACGTTAAAGAATCAAAATTTGACGACAGTCCAACTTTTAGGCACATTCTTAAAAAAGAAAATTTAGTTTTTAATTCCATAACTTACAATCTAGAAGCAGTTAGTGAATCAAAAACTAAATTAACTCTTGTATGCGATTATAAAATGAAAACTAATATTCTGTTATATGGGGAATATTGTTCTAAAAATATAATTTCAGATTTTGAGAATAAATTGTTACACGCTTTAAAGAAACGAATAGAACAATAAAATTCTACCAAAGTTCTGCAACCTCGTTTTTAATATAACCTAAAGCAGCATTACTTGGAGATTGTTTTTCTAAAAGTTCATTCAAAATAACTTCACGAAGTTTATCTGCGCTGTCAACACGGTCGCTCATGGCAGCTTTACGAATCATTTGAATTGTTGAGTTTTTTGCAGTTGTAATAATTGTCCAGCATTCATCAGACATATAAATTTGCTGCGTTAAATTGTGCTCGAATTCTTGTTCGATTTGGTCGATTACAAAGTTTTCGTAATCATGTTTATCGTGTGAAATTGGAGTGATTCTGATTAATAATTTTGTCAAATTAATACGCTCTAAAAATAAAGTCATACGCTCGTAAGCTTGTAAACGTATCGGAAGTGATTCTTTATGCGCTTGTCTGTTCAACAAAAAAGCACGCTTTTTATCATTGTTTTTAATATGCAGTTCAAAAAAACTGTAGGCTACAAATCCGGTAACAATGGCAGGTAAAGTATAACTTGCTAATTCTATAATTCTTGTAAAATCCATTTGGGTAAATTTTTTTAGCAAAAATATACTTTTTGACGAGAAATCCACTTTAAATTTACACGAATAAACAAATTGTAAAACTTACTTTTGCAACTTGTTTTTTAATACACTTTTAATGGATTCATACATAATACTTTTTCTTTGCCTAGCAGCTTTTGCGGCAGGATTTATTGATGCAATAGTGGGCGGCGGCGGATTAATCCAAACACCAATGGGATTAATTTTATTGCCTAATCTTCCTGTTTCAACTGTAATTGGAACTTTAAAAATCCCTGCTTTTAGCGGAACAGCTTTTGCGGCTTTTCAATATCTGAAAAAGGTAGTTATTCAATGGAAATTGCTTTTGATTATGATGTGTTTAGCAGTTCCGTCGGCATTTTTGGGATCTACTATTTTGACACTTGTAAGCAATGATTTTATGAAACCGCTTTTGCTTGTCGTTTTGTCGTTATTGTTTATATATACATACGTAAAGAAAAATTTCGGACAGCATGTTGCAAAAGATCATTCTGCAACAACTCAAATAATTTATGCAGTTGTCATTAGTATAATTGTTGGCTTCTACGACGGATTTATTGGTCCGGGAACAGGAAGTTTTTTCGTTGTAGCATTTATTGCGCTTTTAGGTTTTGATTTTTTGCACGCTTCCGCGAATGCTAAAATGGTAAATCTGGCAACGAATTTCGGTTCAATTTGTTTGTTTATGATAAAAGGAAAAATCATCTGGACAATCGCAATCCCGATGGCAGTAAGTAACGGACTTGGCGGCTGGCTTGGAGCAAAACTCGCAATCAATAAAGGAAATGGCTTTATTAGAATTTTCTTTTTGATTGTGGTTGTGGGAACTTTGATCCGCTTTGCTTACGACGTTTTCTATAAGTAGTTTTTTTAAACCATATAAGTTATATAAGGAATTATAAGCTGCACTTTGAAAAGATTTTGAAAATCTAGGCCATATAAGCGTTACTGGTTTTGTTTAAGTTACAGAATTAAATGAACTTATATCACTTATATGGTTCAAAAAAAACTTAGCATCTCAGAACCTTAGTATCTTAGGAACTTTCTTTTTTAATTCTTATTTTTGCATAAAGGAGAAAAATTACATGCAGAAATATATTGACCAGCTCAACGAAGCACAGAGAGCGCCTGTTTTACAAAAAGACGGGCCAATGATTATTATTGCTGGTGCAGGTTCGGGGAAAACCCGTGTTTTAACAATTAGAATTGCTTATTTGATGGCTCAGGGTGTTGATGCTTTCAACATTTTGTCGCTGACTTTTACCAATAAAGCAGCCCGTGAAATGAAGCACAGGATTTCGGATATTGTGGGAGCATCTGAGGCTAAAAACCTTTGGATGGGAACTTTTCACTCGATATTTGCCCGTATTCTTCGTTCAGAATCAGATCATTTAGGTTATCCCTCAAATTTTACAATTTACGATTCTCAGGATTCGGCGAGACTGATTTCTTCAATTATTAAAGAAATGCAGCTAGATCGTGATATCTACAAACCAAAACAGATTTTAGGCCGTATATCTAGTTATAAAAACAGCTTAATTACAGTAAAAGCCTATTTCAATAATCCGGAATTAGTCGAGGCTGATGCAATGGCAAAAAGGCCGAGATTAGGAGAAATTTATCAGCAGTATGTAGAACGTTGTTTTAAGGCTGGAGCAATGGATTTTGATGATTTGTTACTGAAAACCAATGAGTTATTAACTCGTTTTCCAGAAGTTTTAGCAAAATATCAGGATCGTTTCCGTTATATTTTGGTTGATGAGTACCAAGATACGAATCACTCTCAGTATTTGATTGTTAGAGCTTTATCAGACAGATTTCAAAATATTTGTGTGGTTGGAGATGATGCACAGAGTATTTATGCCTTCCGTGGAGCGAATATCAATAATATCCTGAATTTCCAAAAGGATTATGAAGGTGTAGTAATGTATCGTTTAGAGCAGAATTACCGTTCAACTCGAAATATTGTGGAAGCTGCAAATACGGTTATGGAGCACAACAAAACTAAACTGGATAAAGTAGTTTGGACTGCAAATGATTTTGGTCCAAGAATTAAAGTCCATCGAAGTTTGACGGATGCTGAAGAAGGTCGTTTTGTAGCCAGTACGATTTTTGAACAGAAAATGCAGAATCAATTGCATAATGGAGCTTTTGCAATTTTGTATCGTACTAATGCTCAGTCGCGTGCAATGGAGGACGCGTTGAGAAAACGTGATATTCCGTATAGAATTTATGGTGGATTATCTTTCTACCAACGTAAGGAAATTAAAGACGTTTTATGTTATTTGCGTTTGGTTTTAAATCCGAAAGATGAAGAGGCTTTGATTCGTGTTATCAACTATCCTGCACGTGGAATTGGAGATACAACTGTAGAAAAATTGACTATTGCCGCAAACCATTACAAACGCTCGATTTGGGAAGTAATGGTAAATATTGATAAAATCGACTTGAAACTGAATGCTGGTACAAAAAACAAATTGAAGGATTTTGTGACAATGATTCAGAGTTTTCAAGTTATCGATCAGAATCAAGATGCATTTTATATAACAGATCACGTTGCAAAGAAAACCGGTTTGGTTCAGGAATTAAAGAAAGATGCAACTCCGGAAGGAATGGCAAAAATTCAAAATATCGAAGAACTTTTAAACGGTATTAAGGACTTTACAGAAGGACAAAGAGAAATTGACGGAGCTAGAGGTGCACTTTCTGAATTTATGGAAGATGTGGCTTTGGCAACAGATTTGGATAAAGATACCAATGATGAAGATCGTGTTGCTTTGATGACGATTCACTTAGCAAAAGGATTAGAATTTCCTCATGTTTTTGTAGTTGGTATGGAAGAAGATTTGTTTCCGAGTGCGATGAGTATGAGTACGAGAAGTGAATTAGAAGAAGAACGTCGTTTATTTTATGTAGCTTTAACTCGTGCAGAACACCAGGCGTATTTGACTTATGCACAGTCACGTTATCGTTGGGGTAAATTGACAGATAGTGAACCATCACGTTTTATTGAAGAAATTGACGGGCAGTTTCTGGAATATCTAACTCCGTCAGAAAGTAATTATCGTTATAAATCTCCAATTGACGGCGATATTTTTGGAGACATTGATAAATCAAAATTACGATTAGCAAAACCAGTAGGAGGAACGCCGCCAAAGCATATTACAGATAATAACCCGAAACCGGACTTAAATATTCGTAAATTAAAACCTGTATCTGGAAATGCGCCGGAAAGTTCTAATACTAATTTGTTTGACAGTAAACTAACAATTGGAAATGTCGTAATGCACGAACGTTTCGGAAAAGGAGAAGTGATTAATTTAGAAGGAGTTGGAGCTGATAAAAAAGCCGAAATTAAATTTGAAGTAGGAGGAATTAAAAAACTTCTATTAAGATTTGCTAAATTAGATGTTGTAGGATAAATAAAGTTTCAGCTTTTGAAAACATTTGTCACCCTGAGCGAAGTCGAAGGGCGCTCCAATTGGACGTGGGCTTCGACTTCGCTCAGCCTGACAGCAGAGAACTTGAAACCTGAAACAAACAAAACTTTAAACAAAAACCAAAATGGCAGAATTCATAAAAATATATCCAGATAAACCTAGTGAAGCTGCAATTGCAAAAGTTGTAAAAGTGCTTCAAAATGGTGGTTTGGTAATTTATCCAACAGATACTGTTTACGGTTTAGGTTGTGATATTACCAATTCTCGAGCATTAGAAAAAGTAGCGAAAATAAAAGGAGTAAAATTAGAGAAAGCAAACTTCTCTTTCATCTGTCATGATTTAAGTAATCTTTCAGATTATGTACGCCAGATTGATACTTCGACTTTTAAAATATTAAAAAGAGCTTTACCTGGACCTTATACATTTATTTTACCGGGAAATAATAACCTGCCAAAAGAGTTTAAAAAGAAAACTACTGTTGGTATTCGTGTTCCTGATAATAATATTGTTTTAGAAATTGTTCGTCAGTTAGGAAATCCAATTGTTTCGACTTCGATTCGTGATGAAGATGATGTAATTGAGTATACTACAGATCCTGAATTGATTTTTGAAAAATGGCAGAATCTGGTTGATATGGTAATTGATGGTGGTTATGGAGATAATATTCCGTCAACAATTATAGATTTATCAGAGCATGAGCCGGTAGTTGTAAGGGAAGGAAAAGGGGATGTTGATATTTTGTAAAAAAAAACTTAAATAGCATAAAACTTAAAAAATTATAACTAACTTTAGTATAGTTAAAATTTAGTTAGTTAATAAAAGCAATGTTGTCCTTAATTTCTTTTAATTGGTTGTTAAAAAAGATTAAGGATACAAAAAAAGGCTGGTCAATTGACCAGCCTTTTCTGTATATAAAGTATATTACTTTAAAATTATTTTGCCTGTTTTTTCATTTCTTTCTCGATCATATCGTAGAATTGATCAATTTTAGGCATAACAACAATACGTGTTCTTCTGTTACGCGCTTTGTTGTCTGGAGTATCATTTGCAACTAAAGGTACATATGAACTTCTACCAGCAGCAATTAATTTAGCTGGGTTAACTCCTAGATCATTTGTTAAGACACGAACGATAGAAGTAGAACGTTTAACACTTAAATCCCAGTTGTCTAACAAAACTCCGTTGCTTTTGTAAGGAACATCATCTGTGTGACCTTCAACCATACATTCAAAATCAGGTTTGTCGTTTACTACTTTTGCAACTTTAGCCAAAACAGATTTTGCTTTGTCGCTTACGTCGTAGCTTCCACTTTTAAATAATAATTTATCAGCGATAGAGATAAATACAACTCCTTTTTCAACATTGATTTCGATATCCGGATCGTTGATTCCAACAGCACCTTTTAAACTTGTAACTAATGCTAACGTTACACTGTCTTTTTTAGTAAGAGCATCTTGAAGTCTAGATATTTTTAAATCTTTCTCTTTTAAGCTTTCTAATGATTTTTCTAAGTTTTCAGCTCCTTTTGTTGTTAAAACTGTTAAATCTTTAGAGCTGTTAATAAGGTCTTGATTATGTTGTTTATAGCTTTCAGCTGTTGCTGCTAATCCTGCTTTTTCTTCCAGACAAGAATTTAATTTAACTGTGCAAGAGTTTAATAAATCTTGTGTCTCTTTTTGCTTAGCCTCTAAAGCAGCATATTGCTTTTTAGATACACACGAAGTTAAGGCCATTAATACTGATAGTGCGATAACTATTTTTCTCATAGGTATTATATTTAATTAAACGTTGATTACAAATTTAGTTTTTAATATTTTGATTACTGTTAAAGATTTCTTTAAAAACCTCTAATTTCTTTATATAATAAAGGAAAACGATACTTTTTACAGTATAGTATTGCTGTATTTGAAAATCTTTTCGTTTGCTTAGATATTTTAAAGATAGGCAATAAAATGAAAAATGCGCCTTTAAAATTGCAAAAGTATGACCAAACTTTCCTTGTGTAAGAAAACGGATACCCGCAATTCCATCTAAAACCATTCGAAAGAAAATTACAAAGAACAATCCTTTTTTAGGAAGATTTTTGACAAGCATTAACAATGAATTCCTAAAGTTTAAATATGTTTTTTTAGGATTTCCCTGCTGTAAAGTTGCACCTCCAACATGATAAACTACTGATTCTGAATTGTATTTTATAATATGTCCTTCATTTGCAGCACGCCAGCACAAATCGATTTCTTCCTGATGTGCAAAAAAAGCTTCATCAAAACCTCCTAAAGTATGATACACCTCTTTTCTAATAAAGAAACAAGCACCAGATGCCCAGAAAAGTTTACAGCTGTCATCATATTGACCATTATCTTTTTCGATAGTATCAAAGATTCTGCCTCGACAAAACGGAAAACCATATTTATCAATAAATCCGCCAGCTGCTCCGGCATATTCAAAATATTCTTTGTTTTTAAAATCTAGAATTTTTGGCTGAATAATAGCGGTTTCTTTTTCTTTATCGAAAGTTTCAATGATAGGTTTTAGCCAATTTTCGGTTACTTCAATATCAGAATTAACTAAGGCATAAATTTCGGCATCTACACTTTGAAGTGCATCATTATAACCTTTTGCAAAGCCATGATTTCCGCTATTTTGAATGATTTTTATTGATGGATAATTTTCTCTAACAAAGTTTACAGAAGTATCTGTTGATGCATTATCAGCTACATAAATAGTAGCTTCTTCTGAATATTGTAAAACAGATGGTAAAAATTGTTCTAACAATTTAACTCCGTTCCAATTTAAAATGACAACTGCTATTTTATCCAAAAGTGTTTTATTTTATTTATTAATATGGTAATCTGGTAAGTTTTGTAAAAACTGATATTTTTCATTTTCAAAGTCCATTTGACAGTAAAAATGACTTAACCCATTCGTGACATTCAAAAACCGTGCCTTCATGGTCATGTTATAACGGGCAATTTGATCAAAAGTTGCTTGTGATATTTTAACTTCGGGCGCTTTGCACTCTACTAATATATGTATAGAACCGTCTGAGTTAAAAACTACAACATCATATCTTTTTCGTAATCCGTTGACAGTTAAAACTTTCTCTACGTTGATCAGTGATTTTGGGTATTTTTTTTCGTTAATTAAATAATGAACTACATGCTGACGAACCCATTCTTCTGGAGTAAGAATGATAAATTTTTTCCTGATTTCATCAAAAATAGACACTTTATTTTCGCTATTTTTGAATCGGAAAGTATATGTAGGGAAATTTAGTTTTAACATATAGCAAAAATATAAAATAGTTTCAGGTTTCAGGTTTAAAGTTTCAAGTTTTGGAACATGAACCTGAAACCTGAAATTTGAAACAAAAATATTTGAATGGACGAAGTTGTAAAAATTGTCAATGATATCAAGGCAGGAGATATAAAACCTATTTATTTTTTAATGGGCGAAGAACCTTATTATATAGATAAGCTGTCTGAATATATTGAACAAAATGTACTGGCTGAAGAAGAAAAAGGATTTAACCAAACGGTTTTATACGGAAGAGATGTTTCTATTGAAGATATTGTTTCAACAGCAAAACGTTATCCTATGATGGCTGATCGTCAAGTTGTTATTGTGAAAGAAGCGCAGGATTTATCCAGAACAATTGATAAAATCGAATCGTATGTTGATAATCCGATGCCATCTACAGTTTTGGTTTTTTGTTATAAATATAAAACGCTCGATAAACGTAAAAAAGTAACCAAACTTTTAGCGCAAAAAGGTATTGTTTACGAAAGTAAAAAACTATACGAAAATCAGGTTGGAGATTGGATTAAGCGTGTTCTGGCTGGGAAAAAGTACACAATCGACCCAAAAGCAAACGCTATGCTGGTTGAGTTTTTAGGAACTGATTTGAGTAAAATAAATAATGAGTTAGAAAAACTGCAGATTATTTTACCGCAGGGAACCATGATTACGCCTCAGCATATTGAAGAAAATATTGGTTTTAGTAAAGATTATAATGTTTTCGAACTTCGAAAAGCAATTGGCGAACGGAATCAATTGAAAGCTTATAAGATAGCCGAAAATTTTGCTCATAATCCAAAGGAATATCCGCTGGTAATGACAACCGGTTTAGTTTTTGGTTTTTTTGTACAGCTTTTAAAATACCACGGACTTAAAGATAAAAACCCAAAGAACGTGGCAGCTGCAATTGGTGTAAACCCGTATTTTCTAAAAGAATACGATTTGGCTGTAAAAAATTATCCAATGCGAAAAGTAAGTCAGATTGTTGGAGCTTTACGAGATATTGATGTGAAAAGTAAAGGTGTAGGAGCCAACGCTTTACCACAATCAGATTTGTTAAAAGAAATGCTGTATAAAATATTTAATTAAGCCGTGAAAATTCACGATATTTGCCTTTCTAAAAATTTTACTACTTAAAATAATAATTACACAATTATGGGAATGAATAAAAATACCGTTTTAGGATGGGCTACTTTTATAATGGTACTTATGGGATTATTGCTTATAGGTCTTGGCGCTTTTAGATATAGCGACGTTTCTGGCTGGGGATTTGCGGCGGCAGGTGTTGGTTTTTTTGCTAACGCTTGGGTTTTTAACGCTTTAAAAGGTAGAGTTTAATCTTTTCAATATCAATTGCAAAAATCAACTGCAATATAAAATCAATAAAAAATAATTAATTAAAATAAAAAATAAATAGAATGTCAGACGATAAGAAAGTAATTTTCTCAATGCAAAAATTGAGTAAAACCTATCAGGGAGCAGACAAACCAGTACTTAAAAACATTTATTTAAGTTTCTTTTACGGAGCTAAAATTGGTATTTTAGGTCTTAACGGTTCTGGAAAATCTTCTCTTTTAAAAATTATTGCAGGAGTTGATAAAAATTATCAAGGAGATGTGGTTTTTCAACCAGGTTATACTGTTGGTTATTTAGAGCAGGAGCCAATTCTTGATGACTCTAAAACTGTTATCGAAATTGTTCGTGAAGGAGCTGCTGAAACTATGGCTGTTCTGGAAGAATACAACCAAATTAATGATTTATTTGGTCTTGAAGAAAATTACTCAGATCCAGATAAAATGGATAAATTGATGGATCGTCAGGCAGCTTTACAAGACAAAATTGATGCTCTTGGTGCTTGGGAAATCGATACAAAATTAGAAATTGCAATGGATGCTTTGCGTACGCCAGAAGGTGATACGCCTATTAAAAACCTTTCTGGAGGTGAGCGTCGTCGTGTAGCTTTATGTCGTTTGTTATTGCAGCAGCCTGATGTATTGTTACTGGATGAGCCTACCAACCACCTTGATGCTGAATCTGTTCTTTGGTTAGAGCAGCACTTAGCACAATATGCCGGAACTGTAATTGCTGTAACGCACGATAGATATTTCCTTGATAATGTGGCAGGTTGGATTCTTGAGTTGGATAGAGGAGAAGGAATTCCGTGGAAAGGAAATTATTCTTCTTGGTTAGATCAAAAATCAAACCGTATGGCTCAGGAAGAAAAAGTGGCTTCTAAACGTAGAAAAACTTTAGAGCGCGAGTTAGAATGGGTTCGCCAAGGAGCAAAAGGACGTCAGACAAAACAAAAAGCACGTTTACAGAATTACGATAAATTATTAAATGAAGACCAAAAACAATTGGACGAAAACTTGGAAATCTATATTCCAAATGGTCCACGTTTAGGTACGAATGTTATTGAAGCTAAAAATGTTGCCAAAGCTTTTGGTGAAAAATTATTATACGATAACTTAAACTTTACTTTGCCACAAGCAGGTATTGTTGGAATTATTGGACCAAATGGTGCTGGTAAATCTACCATTTTCAAGATGATTATGGGAGAGCAAGCTACTGACAGCGGAGAATTTTCGGTTGGAGAAACTGTAAAAATCGCTTACGTAGATCAGTCGCACTCTAATATTGATCCGAATAAATCTATTTGGGAAAACTTTGCCGACGGTCAGGAATTAGTGATGATGGGAGGAAAGCAAGTTAATTCAAGAGCTTATTTATCTCGTTTCAATTTTGGTGGTGGAGAACAAAACAAAAAAGTTTCAATGTTATCTGGTGGAGAACGTAACCGTTTGCACTTAGCAATGACATTGAAAGAAGAAGGAAACGTACTTTTGCTGGATGAGCCTACGAATGACTTAGACGTAAATACACTTCGTGCACTTGAAGAAGGTTTAGAGAATTTCGCTGGTTGTGCTGTAATTATTTCTCACGACAGATGGTTCTTAGATAGAATTTGTACACACATCTTAGCTTTTGAAGGTGACTCTGAAGTATATTTTTTCGAGGGAAGTTTCTCTGATTATGAAGAAAACAAAAAGAAGCGTCTTGGTGGTGACTTAACTCCAAAACGTTTGAAATACAGAAAATTGATTAGATAATAAAATCTAAATTTTCAATAAAAAAAATCCCAAATTCCAATTGTTGTGAATTTGGGATTTTTGTTTTTATTAGGTTTTTCCGTTTTGTTTGTCATTTCGAGGAACGAGAAATCTTCGCGAGAAGCTCGACAAAGATTGGGTTTTCGTTACGGAGTTACTTGCGAAGATTTCTCGTTCCTCGAAATGACAATATTGCGTAAAGTATTGGAATTTGGAATTTTATAAATTGGGATTTAAAGAAACTTAGCCTTCAATTCCGGAGTAGGAATCATACAGCTTTCTTTTTTGCCATACCATTTATAACGGTTTTTAGCAATATAGTCGTAAATGTAATTTCGAAGTTTTTCAGGTAAAATTTTAAAAACAGAAAGTAAGCTGTAAAATCCGCCTAAGTCATTTGCAATTTCTATAACTGCAGATGATTTATGATAATAAGCAACACCAGGATTATATAAAATAATGCTGTCAATTTTAGTTTGATCGACACCTATATAATTGCAAATCTCTTTTCCCAAATCTGACTGCAAAGCCACAAAACGAAAAATATCTTTTTTGTCATGTTTAATAATAAACTGAACTGCGCCGTTGCAAAGATTACAAACGCCATCGAAGAGGATTATTTTTTTGTGCTTTGGTAAATCTTGCATTTTGATGTCTTAAGATGAAAACTTTGTCAAAGTTTGAAACTTTGACAAAGTTATATGTAATTTGTTGTTTCTCGAATGACAAAAAAGAGTGTAAAACAACTATCAGTGTAATTTATTAAAAATAAAAATTCAATAAATTTTACAAATTAAAAATGACTTTCATAAATTATTTTTAAGCAATTTTTGAAATTTTCCCATCTTCGTAATTGTCTTTTTGAAGATCGCTTCTTAAATCGCTTTATTTTGATTTTGTCTCAATTTCTCCCATTTTTCAAACTAAAAACTGTCACTAAGACTGAAAACTCAAAAAAACTTATTTCTTCCCAGCTTCAACAAACTCCAATTCGTCTAAACTTACTTTCGAAGTGAAAATTCCGTAATTAACAGTTGCTTTATTTTTTTCGATAGAGTCGATACTTCCAACAGATCTTCCGTCGAGCATTCTAACTCGGTCACCAACTTTTAAAATTGGTTTTGGCTTTTCTACAACTGGTTTGAGTTTCTTTTCTTTTTTCTCTTTTCTGATTTCTTCAACTTGAACAGAAACTTCGGCAATAATTTCTTTTTTCTTTTCTATAATTGCTTTAGTTTCTTTTGGCGTTGCTTTTTTACGTTTTGAATTTTCGATTTCAACGATTTTCAAAAATTCTCCAATAAGATCTTTTTTATTTTTATTGTTGAAATATTTTTCAGCAATATCTTCAATTTTTTGACCAATGTAAATTGTTTTCTGATTGCTGTCATATAATTCCTGATAGCTTTCTAGTTTCTGTTTAATTTTTACATTGATGTTTTCCATCTTTTTACCTTCTTCACGTGCACGTGTTTCTTCTTCTTTTAAATTAAGAGAAGTTTTTTCGAGTTTCGATCTTTCTTTTTGAAGTGTTGCAATGGTTTTATCAAAACGAACTTTTCCGACTTCGATTTTCTTTTTCGCACGATTAATCAATCCAAACGGAATTCCATTTTTTAATGCAACTTCAAAAGTAAACGAACTTCCTGCTTGTCCTAAAGCCAATTTGTACATTGGTTCTAAAGACTTTTCGTCAAACATCATATTGGCATTTGTAGCAAAAGGCAATTCATTAGCCAAAATTTTTAAATTTGAATAATGCGTAGTAATAATTCCGAATGCTTCGCGGTGATAAAATTCTTCCAGGAAAATTTCAGCTAAAGCTCCACCCAATTCTGGATCAGAACCTGTACCAAATTCATCAATTAAAAACATGGTTTTCTTGTTGCATTTCTTCAAGAAATAATTCATGTTTTTTAAGCGATAACTATATGTACTTAAATGATTTTCAATAGATTGATTATCTCCAATATCTGTTAGAATTCTATCAAACAAAAAAGTTTCACTTCTTTCATGAACCGGAATCAATATACCAGATTGCAGCATCAATTGTAACAAACCAACTGTTTTTAAGGAAATTGTTTTTCCTCCGGCATTTGGACCAGAAATTACAATAATTCTGTTTTCTTGTTTTAATTCAATTGTCTGCGGATGTGTAACTTCATTTTTTTGTTTGTTGTTCAAATACAAAATTGGATGATACGCTTCTCTAAAAAATAATCTTCTTTCTTCAGTAATTGTTGGTAAGATTCCGTTGATTCGGTTGGCATATTTTGCTTTTCCGGCAACGACATCAATGTCACTTAAAAAGTCTTGATATTCAATTAGTAAAGGTAAATACGGACGAATTATATTCGATAAATTCTTTAAAATTCTCGTAACTTCTTCCTTCTCTTCGTATTCAAGATTCGCTAATTCTCTTGAATATTTTAAAGTAGCTTCAGGTTCAATATAAGCAATGCTTCCAGTTTTGGAACTACCTAAAATTGAGCCTTTTACTTTACGTCTGTACATAGCAAGAACTGCCAAAACACGACGGTTTTGAACGAAACTTTCTTTGATATCGTCTAAATATCCTAAGCCATTGTATTGCGTTAAAGCTACACCAAAACTTTGGTTTACTTTTCCGCGAACCAAATTCATATTCTGACGAATACTCAAAAGTGCAGGAGAAGCATTGTCTTTAATTTCTCCGTATTTGTCAACAATTGCATCAATATACGTTATGATGTCTTTTGTTAATTCTACACGAGAAGCCCTTGCATTTAAGTTTGGATAATAATCATCGAATTTTTTTAAGAAATTCAATAAGACATTTGTAGTAGCAGAAAGATTGGCAATTTTTCTAAAACTGCCTACTTCAAGAAAACTGTCTTCGATTGCTAAAAACTTAATTTCGTGCGTTATAGCGTCAAATCCATGATTTGGAATTGCGTTGTTATTTTCAAAAGACGAAACATATTCTGAAGTCTGCATTAAAGACTGCATTAAGGTTTCTTTATCTCTGAATGGTGTTATTTGTAAAGCTTTTTCTTTTCCAATATCTGTATTACAGCCTGCTGAAATGGTTTCGAGCACTGTTGGAAATTGTAAATCTTGTAATGTTTTTTCGGTAATACTAATCATTTAATTTCTTTAAGAAAGTACAGGCAAAAATACAAAAATAGTATCATTGAATACTGTAAAGTTTTAGTGTTATTTTATTGTTTGTTAAAGTATGATTTAACTTAAAAATTTCTGAAATTCGCATAAAAAAAATTATGGACGTAAAAATGCATTCTTCTTGGAAACCAGTTTTGAATGAAGAATTTGAAAAACCTTATTTCAATGAATTAATTGATTTTGTAAAATCAGAATATTCTACTAAGGTTTGTTATCCAAAAGGAAGCCAGATTTTTTCAGCTTTTGATCATTGTCATTTTGATCAGGTAAAAGTAGTTATTATTGGTCAGGATCCCTATCACGGGCCTAATCAGGCAAATGGTTTGTGTTTTTCTGTAAATGAAGGAATTCCGTTTCCTCCATCTCTATATAATATTTTCAAAGAAATCGAAACTGATTTAGGAAAGCCGCTTCCTAAAACCGGAAATTTAGAGCGCTGGGCAGATCAGGGTGTTTTTCTTTTAAATGCTACTTTAACCGTTAGACAATCTGAAGCCGGAAGTCATCAGGGAAAAGGCTGGGAAAAATTTACTGATGCTGTTATTAAACAAATTTCTGCTGAATCTGAAAATGTTGTGTTTTTACTTTGGGGCGGTTTTGCTCAAAAGAAAGCAGCATTGATCGACGCTTCTAAACATCATATTTTAAAATCAGGACATCCATCTCCTTTAAGTGCTAACAGAGGATTTTGGTTTGGAAATAAACATTTCAGCCAGACAAATGCTTTTCTAAAATCAAAAGGACTTAAGGAAATTGAGTGGTAATATTTTTTTGTTTCGAAGTATATTGATTTAATATTAATGAACGGAATAAGCTATATCACTATTTATTTGTCAAATTTCCTCTTTTTTAAAGAAAAATACTCCTGTATAATTGATACAATAGCTGCAATTCAATTGTTATATTAATGTTGTTTAACTAAAATTTCTACAAGTATTTTTGTAATTTAATTCTTTTATTTATTATTCATTAAAACAAGTATTTTCTTATATTTTATATTGAAAAATATTATTTTTGCATTTTAATTTTAAAATGCATGTTATGAAACAAAGAATACTTTTGTTCTTTTTATTTTTTTCTTTTTATACTTTTTATGCGAATCAAAGAATTGATGTTCCTTCAAATCAATATGGTATTGATAACAGCAAATCTTTAATTATAACTAACCTCGATGTAAATTCAATAAATTCCAGCTTGTCAGGAGAAAAGAGTTCTATTTCTTTTGATGTACTATATAATTTTAAGACACCGGTTTCAGAGATTAAAATAGGTATTCCTTATAGTATAGTAAATACAATTACTAATAAAACGTACACGCTTTATTTTACACAATTACCTTTAATTAGAATTTCAACAGAAAATGAAATAATTAGAGATGAAAGTAAATTAGCCAACTTTGAATTAATCGAGAGTAATAAAAAATTTGTCAGTTCAAAAATTGGTATAAGTTACAGAGGTGAAACATCTTATAAGCTTTTTGAAAAAAAGCCTTATGAAATTAATTTTTGGAATGATGATGAAGGAAAAGTGACTCATGACGAAAGCTTATTAGGAATGCACTCTGATGATGGTTGGAATTTGCAGGCAATGTATAATGAACCTCTTAGGTTTAATAATAAAACTGGCTGGGAACTTTGGAGATCAATTTGCACACCATATTATTCGAGCAAAGAACCAGAAGCAGTAAGTGGTATTCAACAGGAATATGCTGAATTATTTTTAAATGGTGAATATCAAGGTTTATATTGTGTAGGTGAAAAAGTAAATCGAAAACTTTTGAAATTAAAAAAGTACAATGAAAAAGTTCATGGAGAATTGTACAAAGCCAAAAAATATGCAGGTGCAACTCTATTTCGATATATGACCTCGTATGATAACAACAGGGCAGAGTGGAGCGGTTATGAATGCAAATATCCTAATGAAGTAGATTGGTCTAACCTTTATAAGTGGACTGATTTTGTAATCAATAATTTTAATGCCAAGTTGTATAACGATCCTAAGTCTGAATTTAGGATTAATAATGATGCAGAGTATTTTATATTTCTAAACTTAATTAGAGCTACAGATAATTTGGGTAAAAACTTTTATATCGCCAAGTATAATAGCGGTGAGCCTTTTTTCTTTGTACCATGGGATTTAGATGCAACTTTTGGAAATGTATGGAATGGTGATCATGAGGACGTTACGGATGATTTACAGGCTGATAAATTTTTCAATCTTCTTTTAAATGATTGTTCCGAAGGTGGTTTTTGCAGTAGATTAAGTTCTAGATGGAAGGAATTAAGAAAAACAGTAATTACTCACGATAAATTAATGTTGATGTTTACAAATAATTATAATGTTTTAAAACAAAATGGAGCTTATGAAAGAGAAAGTTTAGTTTGGAATGATTATAAAGCTAATTCAGATGAATTAAATTATATCTCACAATGGCTTACAAAAAGAATCGCATTTTTAGATAAAACATTTGGTGAAATGTGCGGCGGTACATTAGATGTCAAGGCATTTGACAAGGTTTCTAACATTGTCGTTTATCCAAATCCAACTTCGGATATGATAAATATTAGTTCAAAAGATAATTTGTTGCATACGGTATTTTTGTACGACAGCACAGGAAAATTAGTACTTACAAGATATTCTAGAGACAATGAAGATAAGATTTCAATTAAACACCTGAGTTCAGGAATTTACTTTCTTAAAGTTGTTGATGAAGAAAACAAAATTGATTTAAAGAAGATCATTAAAGAGTAACAAAAAAGCCAGTTTTTAAACTGGCTTTTTTTATTTTTTTATAATTTCTTCTAAAACAGCTTTGTTTTCGTAGTTTGTAACTTTTAGAATGATCTCTTGGTTTTTAACTGTTTTTCCTTCAATGATATATAATTTTCCTTTATTGAATGGAACATTACTTTGATCAAAATCAACATCACCGTAAGTTAAAGTATTTTTAATATCGGCAGTATCAACCCATTTTTCGTTTAAAGTCTGAATTGCTTTATCGGAATATTCAAAAGGCTTTGTTCTTAGATTGTTTAAAACTCTGGCGTTTGGAAAATAATTGCAGCGAGTGTCTTTACCACTAAATACAAGGGCTACAAAAAAGCATCCCATAATTAATCCAATCAAATAATATGCAAAACGGTGTACGAACTTCATGAAATAAAATTTTGGCAAAGGTACATTAAAGTTCCTTTAAAATACAAGTAAATTAATATCGTTGTCTGGCAGGTCGAACCAGTCGCCAATAGCTTTATTTGTTAGAATTCCATGATATAAATAAATTCCGTTTTTAAGTCCTTTATTGCATCGAATCGCACTTTCTAAACCACCATCTTCGGCTATCTGATGCAGGTAAGGTGTTAAGATGTTACTGATTGATAATGAGGCAGTTTTAGAATAACGTGAAGGTATATTTGGTACACAATAGTGTAAAACATTACTTTTTATGAAAGTAGGTTTTTCGTGAGTTGTAACTTCTGAAGTTTCGAAACAACCTCCGGTATCAATGCTTACATCGACAATTACAGCACCTTTTTTCATGTGTTCGACCATAGTTTCATTAACTACAATTGGACATCTTTCTTTTCCTCTCATCGCTCCAATCGCAACATCACAACGTCTTAAAGCTTTTAATAAGCCTTTTTGTTGTATCGTTGAAGTGAAAATTCGCTGGTTCAAATTATTTTGTAAACGACGTAATTTTGTTATTGAATTATCGAAAACTTTTACGTTTGCACCCAATCCAATTGCTGTTTTTGCAGCAAATTCACCAACTGTTCCCGCTCCAAGAATTACAACTTCAGTAGGAGGGACGCCGGTAATATTTCCGAATAAAAGCCCTTTTCCAAATTCGTCGGTAATCATTAATTCGGCCGCAATAAGGATAGAAGCTGTTCCTGCAATTTCGCTTAGCGATTTCACGGCAGGGTAAGAACCGTCTTCATCTTTAATATATTCAAAAGCTAAAGCTGTAATTTTTTTTTGTGCCAAAGCTTCAAAGTAAGCTTTCTTTTTGGTTTTTAATTGAATGGCCGAAATGATTGTAGTTTCCGGATTTATCATCTCAATTTCAGCTAATGTAGGCGGTTCTACTTTTAATAGAAGCGGACAACCGAAAACTCTTTTGGTATCTTTTGTAATTTCTGCTCCAGCATCTGAGTATTCCTTATCGGTATAACTCGAACTTTCTCCGGCTCCAGATTCAATCATAACACGATGACCTTCATAAGTAAGGGAATTTACGGCATCGGGAGTTAGACAGATACGACGTTCCTGATAGCTTGTTTCCTTAGGAATTCCTATGAAAAGTTCTCTTTTAAAACGACCAACCTCAAGTTTTTCTTCTTGCGGAAGCAATTGTTGTTTTGTAAATGGAGTTAAAGTAATTGACATGGATTGTGCAAAAAATTAAGGGTACAAATTACGTAAAAAGTTTTAAAATTAGTGCAAAAATTCTGCTAATAGTAAAGTCTAATGTTAAGTTATTTTTTGAGGATCTTTGTGTTAAATTTTACCGCAAAGATTCACAAAGAATTCACAGAGGTTCGCAAAGTTTTCTATACTAATTTCAGTTCTCTTTTTCCGTCTGCCAATAGCTCAATATTAATTGTAGAATATTCTTCTGGAAGCAGGTTCGCAATTTTTTCAGACCATTCGATAAAACACCAGTTTCCTGAATATAAATAATCGTCAACGCCCATATCAAGCGCTTCGGTTTCTTTATTTAATCTATAGAAATCAAAATGATAAACGATTTGATTATTAGAGGTGTAATATTCATTTACCAAAGAAAAAGTCGGGCTGCTGGTAGCATCCTGAACTCCTAAACTTTTGCATAACTGCTTAATTAAAGTAGTTTTTCCAACACCCATTTCTCCATTAAAAAGAATGATTTTTTTAGGGTTTGAATCTAAAATCTGCTGTACAACTTCCTGAATTTGATCTAATGAAAAAACGATATTCATTTTTATGTTTATTTATTTTAGTCTCAGTCGCAGTTAACAGTCTCAGCCTGAAAACTGTTAACTGCGACTGTAAACTTTTTTATTCATTTCAATTATCTTCCGCGAAAGCGAAATTATTTTTTTGCCACAGATTAAAAGGATTTTAAGGATTTTTTAATCTGTGTTAATCTTTTTAATCTGTGGCAAAATCTATTTTAAATCAGTTTCAAGTTCTTATTGAAAACTGAGACTGAAAACTTTATTTAGGGTTAAATACCAAGAACGGAATAATCATTTCTTCTAACGAAATTCCGCCATGTTGATAGGTATTTTTATAATAACTCACATAATGATTATAGTTATTTACGTAAGCCAGGAAAAAATCATTTTTGGCAAAAATAAACGAACTGCTCATATTTATGGCAGGTAAACCAATTGTTTTAGGTTCTTTAACTACATAAACATCTTTTTGTTCGTATGTTAAACTGCGGCCTGTTTTGTAGCGCAAATTTAAACTTGTATTTTTATCTCCCACAACTTTCGACGGATTTTTTACATTAATTGTTCCGTGATCTGTGGTTAAAATCAATTTGAAACCTAAAACTTGTGCCTGTTGAATAATTTCTAATAAAGGAGAATTCTTAAACCAGCTCAACGTAAGTGAACGATACGCTTTATCATCAGAAGCTAATTCTTTTACGACTTCCATTTCTGTTTTAGCATGCGAAAGCATATCCACAAAATTGTAAACAACCGTTACTAAGTCGTTTCCTTTTAAAGCTTTAAAGTTTTCTGCCAGCTTTTTACCGCCTGCATAATTGGTGATTTTGAAATAATCTTCTTTAATGTTTAATCCTAAACGCTTTATTTGTGCCGAAAGAAATTCAGCTTCATAAAGGTTTTTTCCACCGTCTTCAACGTCATTTTTCCAATATTGTGGAAATTGTTTTTCCATGTCTAAAGGTGTTAAACCAGAGAAAATAGCATTTCGGGCATATTGTGTAGCGGTTGGAAGAATAGAGAAATACGGAACTTCTTTTTCTAATTTATAGTAATTAGAAATTACGGTTTCAAAAGATTTCCATTGATCGTAACGAAGATTATCAATTACAACAAACAAGATTGGTTTGTCTTTCTTTTTGATTTCAGGAACGACTAATTCTTTAAATAAATTATGCGATTGAATAGGTTTATCTGCTTTTGGTGCAAACCAGTCTTCATAATTTCTTTCGATATATTTTCCGAATTGAGAATTGGCTTCAACCTTTTGAGATTCAAGGATTTCAACCATTGCCTGATCGTTGATGTTTTCTAATTTTAATTCCCAGAAAAGGAGTTTTTTATATAATTCAACCCAGTCTTCATATGAATTAACCATCGCTAATTCCATTGAAATTTTGCGGAATTCTTTCTGATAATCGAGCGTCGTTTTTTCTGAAATTAATCTGGAATCGTCCAGATTTTTCTTCAAACTCAATAAAATCTGGTTCGGATTTACCGGTTTTATCAAATAATCGGCGATTTTAGAACCAATCGCTTCTTCCATTATATATTCTTCCTCACTTTTGGTAATCATAATCATCGGAATGGCCGATTTTTTCTCTTTCATTTCAGAAAGAGTTTCAAGTCCGCTCATTCCCGGCATATTTTCATCAAGGAAAACAATGTCGAAATTTTCTTCTTCAAACAAAGCAATGGCATCAAGACCGTTGTTGCTTGTTGTAACTTCATAATTCTTTTTTTCGAGAAATAATATATGTGGCTTTAAAAGATCGATCTCGTCATCGACCCAAAGTATTTTAATCTTATCCATAAACAGTTTTAATTTTAATGCAATTTAAATGTATAGAACTTAAAAAGTATTAAAAATAGTATAAATTTAGGGATGACAAATTGAAATTTATTTAGAATTATTTTTTTAGTCTCTTTAATGTTTAAGAAAATACTGATAGTAAATATCTGTTTTTTAAGTTAAAAACTGAAATGAATTTATACTTAATTACTTATATTTGTTGACCAAAAAATAACCAAGGAGTGACTCAAATTAACAAATTAAAAATATTCAATGACCCAATATACGGGTTTATAACAATACCGAACGAACTAATCTACGACCTAATTCAACACCCTTACTTTCAGCGTTTGCGACGTATATCGCAAATGGGATTATCGTATTTAGTTTATCCGGGAGCAAATCATACTCGTTTTCATCATGCATTGGGCTGCATGCATTTAATGCAAAAGGCTGTTGAAAGTCTTCGTTTTAAAGGCGTTGCGATTTCAAATGAGGAAGAATGTGCATTATTAATTGCTATTTTACTGCATGATATTGGGCACGGGCCGTTTTCGCATGCTATGGAAAAAAGTATTGTTGAAGATGTAAATCACGAAGCTATTTCATTATTGTTTATGAACAGGCTTAATGATGAATTTGACGGAAGATTAAGCCTTGCAATTCAGGTTTTTAAAGGTGAATATCATAGAAAATTCATGTTGCAATTGATTTCAAGTCAATTAGATATGGACAGAATGGATTATCTTAAACGAGATAGTTTTTATACTGGAGTTGCAGAGGGAAATGTGAATTCAGAACGTTTGATTCAGATGATGAATGTAGTTGACGACGTTTTGGTGATTGAGGAAAAAGGTATTTATTCTGTAGAGAAATTTCTGCTTTCGCGAAGATTAATGTATTGGCAGGCTTATTTGCATAAAACAAGTCTGGTTGCCGAGTTAATTTTGATGAAAGTACTGAAACGAGCTAAAGAATTGACTTTAAAAGGAATTAAACTTCCTTGTAGTGAACCGCTTTTGTATTTTATGCAAAACAAAATTAGTCTTGAAGATTTTGATGCCGAAAAACTGGATTTATTTTCACAGTTAGATGATTTTGATATCATTAGTGCTTTAAAAGCATGGCAGAGAAATCCTGATTTTATACTTTCTACTTTAAGTAAAATGATCATTAACAGAGATTTATTAAAGATTAAACTTAGTGCAGACAAAATTCCGATGGAAGAATCCCAATCTTTAAAAGAAGAATTTGCAGAAGCACATAATATTTCGGCACTAGATGCCGGTTATTTTATTTTTAGAGGTAAAATTAAGAATCAGGCTTATAGTAAAGCTGCCGAACCAATACGAATTTTGAAAAAAGATAAAACAATTGAGGATGTTGTCGAAGCTTCTGATCAGTTGAATCTGAAATCGTTATCTAAATTGGTGACAAAATATTATATCTGTTTTCCAAAACAACTTATCTAAAATTAACATTTAAAATCTATTTTTTATATTTTTGTCGCGATGAAATTTACAGCAGAACAAATAGCAGGAATTTTAGAAGGAGAAGTTGTTGGGAATCCCAATGCCGAAGTTTCTCGACTTTCTAAGATAGAAGAAGGAGAGGAAGGATCTCTTACTTTTTTGGCTAACCCGAAATATATCAACTATATATATACTACAAAAGCAACTGTTACCATTGTTAACGACAGCTTTATACCTGAACAGGAAATCACTACTACATTAATAAAGGTTGAAGATGCTTATGCTTCTTTTTCTAAACTATTGCATTTTTATAATCAGGTAAAATTGAATAAAAACGGAATAGAACCACAGTCTTTTATGTCTGAAGGAACTAAATATGGCGAAAATCTGTATTTAGGAAGCTTTAGTTATATAGGTCAGAATGTAGTTTTAGGAAATAATGTAAAAATTTATCCAAACAGTTTTATTGGCGATAATGTTGTTATTGGCGATAATGTGTTTATTTTTGCCGGTGCAAAAATTTATTCAGAGACTATAATTGGTAATAATTGCACTATACATTCAGGTACTATTATAGGTGCAGACGGTTTTGGTTTTGTACCAAATGAAGAAGGAGTTTATAGTAAAGTGCCGCAAATAGGTAATGTAATTATTGAAGATAATGTAGATATTGGCGCAAATACTACAATTGACAGAGCAACTCTGGGTTCTACAATTATTAGACAAGGAGTTAAATTAGACAATCAAATTCAAATCGCCCATAATGTTGAAATTGGTAAAAACACTGTAATTGCTGCGCAAAGCGGTGTTGCAGGTTCTACTAAAATTGGCGAAAATTGTATGATTGGCGGACAGGTTGGTATCGCAGGCCACTTAACAATAGGAAATAATGTGAGACTTCAGGCGCAGTCTGGAGTGGCGAGAAACATTAAAGATGATGAAATTCTGCAAGGAACGCCATCACTTGGATATACTGACTTTAATAAGTCGTATGTTCATTTCAAAAATCTTCCTAAAATAGTTGCCGAAGTTGAAGAAATAAAAAAACAAATAATAAACCCAAAAAATGGAAATAATGGTTAAACAGAAGACCATCAAAAATGAAATTTCACTAAAAGGCGTTGGATTACATACTGGAAAAGAAGTTACAATGACTTTTAAACCAGCTCCAATTAATAATGGTTTCACTTTTGTAAGAGTAGATTTGCAAGGCCAGCCAGTCATTGAGGCTGACGCTAATTATGTTGTTAATACGCAAAGAGGAACTAATTTAGAAAAATTAGGTGTTAAAATACAAACTCCGGAACACGTTTTAGCGGCAGTAGTTGGTTGCGATTTGGATAATATTATTATTGAATTGGATGCCTCTGAACTACCTATTATGGATGGTTCATCAAAATATTTTGTTGAAGCAATTGAAAATGCAGGAATCGAAGAACAAGACGCAAGCCGTAATGTTTATGTAGTAAAAGAAGTTATTTCATTTACTGATGAAGCTACTGGAAGCGAAATCCTTGTTATGCCAAGCGATGAGTATCAAGTAACTACAATGGTAGATTTTGGTACAAAAGTTTTAGGTACTCAAAATGCTACACTTAAAAGTTTATCAGATTTTAAACAAGAAATTGCAAGCTCAAGAACTTTTAGTTTTTTACATGAACTAGAATCTTTATTAGAGCACGGTTTAATTAAAGGCGGCGATTTAAATAACGCTATTGTTTATGTAGACAAAGAAATATCTGAATCTACAATGGCTAATTTAAAGAAAGCTTTTGGTAAAGAAGAGATTTCTGTTAAGCCAAACGGAGTTTTAGACAATCTAACTTTACATTATCCAAACGAAGCTGCAAGACATAAATTACTTGATGTTATTGGAGATTTATCTTTAATTGGAGTTCGTATTCAAGGAAAAATTATTGCAAATAAACCAGGTCACTTTGTAAACACTCAGTTTGCTAAAAAACTGGCAAAAATCATTAAAATAGAGCAAAGAAATCATGTTCCGGTTTATGATTTAAACCAAGAGCCATTGATGGATATTCATAAAATCATGGCTATGTTACCTCACAGACCGCCATTTTTGTTGATTGACAGAATCATCGAAATGTCTGATCGTCATGTGGTTGGTTTGAAAAATGTTACTATGAATGAGAATTTCTTCGTAGGGCATTTTCCTGAAGCTCCAGTAATGCCGGGAGTTTTAATTGTTGAAGCAATGGCACAAACAGGTGGAATTTTGGTTTTAAGCACTGTTCCGGATCCTGAAAATTATTTGACATATTTCATGAAAATTGACAATGTTAAATTCAAGCACAAAGTATTGCCGGGTGATACCTTAATTTTTAAATGTGAGTTGATTTCTCCTATCAGAAGAGGAATCTGCCATATGCAGGCAAATGCCTACGCTAACGGAAAATTAGTAACTGAGGCAGAATTAATGGCACAAATTGCAAGAAAACAATAATTAATCAAATTTATTGTTTAGGTTTGTTGCCCTAAAAATTAGACTATTTTAATTAAAATATAAAACATAGATGAATCAACCATTAGCATATGTTCATCCAGGCGCTAAAATCGCTAAAAATGTTGTAATTGAACCTTTTACAACAATTCACAATAATGTTGTTATTGGAGACGGTACTTGGATTGGTTCAAATGTGACCATCATGGAAGGTGCTCGTATTGGTAAAAATTGTAACATTTTTCCAGGAGCAGTAATTTCTGCGGTGCCGCAAGATTTAAAATTTGGAGGAGAAGATTCTCTTGCAATTATTGGAGATAACTGTACCATTAGAGAATGTGTTACTATTAATAGAGGTACAGTAGCTTCTGGACAAACTATTTTGGGAAACAATTGTTTAGTTATGGCTTATGCTCACATTGCACACGATTGTGAGATTGGTAATAACGCTATCATTGTAAATGGTGTTGCATTGGCAGGACACGTAGTTGTTGGTAATCACGCCGTAATTGGTGGTTTGGCAGCAATTCACCAATTTATTCATATTGGAGATCACGCAATGATTTCTGGTGGATCTTTGGTAAGAAAAGATGTTCCTCCTTATACAAAAGCAGCTAAAGAACCATTATCATACGTTGGTATCAATTCAGTTGGTTTAAGAAGAAGAGGATTTAGTACTGAAAAAATTAGAGAAATTCAGGAAATTTACAGAATTTTATATCAAAAGAATTACAATACAACACAAGCTTTAAGTATTATTGAAGCAGAAATGGAAGCGACTCCTGAGAGAGATGAAATTCTAGATTTTATCAGAAATTCATCAAGAGGAATTATGAAAGGTTATTCAGGAAATTATTAATTTTAGAGTTTAGATTTCTGATTTTAGATTTCTAAACATTATAAATTAATTAAGCATTAAAACATTAAAAAAAAATATGTAGATCAGTTTTTCAAAATCTAAAATCTACATTCAAAAATCTAAAATAAAAAACAAATGGCATCTACATCAGATATTAGAAACGGATTGTGTATTAAATTTAATCACGATATCTATAAAATAGTCGAATTTCTTCACGTAAAACCTGGAAAAGGTCCAGCTTTCGTAAGAACTAAATTAAGAAGTTTAACTACAGGAAGAGTATTAGATAATACATTTTCTGCAGGTCATAAAATCGACGTTATTCGTGTAGAAACACATAATTATCAGTTTTTATATGCTGAAGGAGATGAATTTCATTTTATGAATACAGAGACATTTGAACAAATTTCTTTGAATAAAAATATCTTGGATGCTCCGGGATTATTAAAAGAAGGAACAAGTGTAATGGTTCAGGTAAATACGGAAACAGATTTACCTTTATCAGTAGATATGCCATCTTCTGTAGTTCTTGAAGTTACTTACGCTGAACCGGGAGTAAAAGGAAATACAGCTACAAACGCTACAAAAAATGCTACAGTAGAAACTGGTGCATCTGTAAACGTTCCGTTGTTCATCAACGAAGGTGATAAAATTAAAATCGATACTGCTTCAGGTTCTTACATGGAGCGTGTAAAAGAGTAGTTTATTAATTAAGATAATTTGTCAATGAGTCAATTAGATAATGTGTGAATCGACAATTTGAACATTCATTCCTAACTGACTCATTTTCTAATTGACACATTCTCTAATTGACAAATTTTCTAATTAAAAAATATGAAATTTCCAAAAGTTCACTCTTTAGAAGAAATTGCAAATTTGCTTAACTGCGAATTTATTGGTGACAAAAACTTTGAGGTTTTAGGCATGAACGAAATTCATGTTGTAGAACCAGGTGATATTGTTTTTGTTGACCATCCAAAATATTATGACAAAGCTTTACAATCTGCAGCAACAATTGTTTTAATAAATAAAAAGGTTGAATGCCCAGAAGGTAAAGCTCTTTTAATTTCTGATGATCCTTTCAGAGATTTTAATACTTTAACGAGACATTTTAAACCATTCCAATTTGCAAATGTTGCGATTTCATCTTCAGCTAGTATTGGAGAAGGGACTGTAATTCAGCCTAATAGTTTTATTGGTAATCATGTAAAAATCGGAAAAAACTGTTTGATTCACTCTAATGTTTCTATTTACGATCATACCGTAATTGGTGATAACGTGATTATTCATGCCGGAACTATTCTAGGCGCAGATGCTTTTTATTATAAAAAACGTCCGGAAGGTTTCGATCAGTTAATTTCTGGCGGAAGAGTTGTAATTGAAGATAATGTTGGGATTGGAGCACTTTGTACAATTGACAAAGGAGTTACGGGAGACACTACAATTAAAGAAGGTACAAAAATCGACAATCAAGTGCATGTTGGACACGATTCTGTTATCGGAAAAAAATGTCTAATTGCCTCACAGACTGGTATTGCAGGCTGTGTTGTTATTGAAGATGAAGTTACAATTTGGGGACAAGTTGGAACAACCAGCGGTATTACGATAGGAGCGAAGGCTGTTATTATGGGACAAACTGGAGTTACTAAATCGGTTGAAGGAGGAAAATCCTATTTTGGAACTCCAATTGAAGAATCAAGAGAAAAGTTAAAACAATTAGCCAATATCAAAAAGATTCCTGAAATTCTAAATAAATTGAAGTAATATGTCTATAAAAGAGTTTGTTCAAAAATTTTATAAGTCGGATGCCTTAATTGATAGTGAAATTTTAAAAACGTATCTGCATCCAGAGGTAATCATTGAATGGAACAGTACGAAAGGTTTTATTCAGTTAGATCATAATGCTATAGTTGAATTAACAAATGAACTCAGCAGAGCTTATGTGCGTTCTAAAGTTAGAATCAGCCACATTCTTGCCGAAGATGACTTAGTTTCAGTACGTTATTCTCATTATGTAAAAACAATCGAGAATCCGCGTGAGGAAATGTTATTGGCGCATTTTTCAACGATTTGGCAAATAAAAGATGATAAGCTTTATAGAGGTTATCAAATGAGTCAATTTTCTTAATATTTTTTTGACAATAAAAGAGGCAAATTACATTACAAAACCTTATTTTTGCAACACAATTTTAAAAACTACATAAAATATATATCATGAGTGTTTTAGTTAATAAAGATTCCAAAATAATTGTTCAGGGATTTACAGGAAGCGAAGGTACTTTCCACGCTTCTCAAATGATTGAGTACGGTACTAATGTTGTTGGTGGTGTTACTCCGGGAAAAGGAGGAACTAGCCATTTAGACCGTCCGGTTTTTAATACAGTAAAAGATGCTGTAGATCAAGCCGGAGCTGATACTTCTATCATTTTTGTTCCGCCAGCTTTTGCTGCTGATGCAATTATGGAAGCTGCTGATGCCGGAATTAAAGTAATTATTGCTATTACAGAAGGAATTCCTGTAGCAGATATGATTAAAGCAAATAATTATGTTAAAGAAAGAAATTCTAGATTAATTGGTCCAAACTGTCCAGGTGTTATCACTCCGGGAGAAGCTAAAGTTGGTATTATGCCAGGTTTCGTTTTCAAAAAAGGAACAGTTGGTATCGTTTCTAAATCTGGAACTTTAACTTACGAAGCTGCTGACCAGGTTGTAAAACAAGGTTTAGGAATTACTACAGCTATTGGTATTGGTGGAGATCCAATCATTGGAACTACAACTAAAGAAGCTGTTGAATTATTAATGAACGATCCAGAAACTGAAGCGATCATTATGATTGGTGAAATTGGAGGTCAATTAGAAGCTGATGCTGCAAGATGGGTAAAAGCTGATGGTAACCGTAAACCAGTTATTGGTTTTATCGCTGGAGAAACTGCTCCTGCTGGTAGAACAATGGGTCACGCAGGTGCTATTGTTGGTGGTTCTGATGATACAGCTGCTGCTAAAAAACAAATTATGAGAGACAACGGAATTTACGTTGTTGATTCACCAGCTGAAATTGGTAAAAAAGTAAAAGAAGTATTAGGATAATCTCCAAATATTCAAAATAACAAATTCCAAAAAGTCTCAATATTTTGTTGAGACTTTTTTACATTTTAAAGGCTGAGGCGCAAAAAGAAAAAACTTAGAATCTTAGCACCTCAGTATCTTAGAAACTTAAAAAAGAAATGATGAGTAAAGAATTAGAAAAGTTTAAAGCAAGTAATAGTTTTACTTTTACTGTAAATGATAGTTTAGAAGAAGTTTGCAATGCTCCGGAAGGAAGTGCTGGAATCTTTGTAGTTTATGAAATTGACGGAGATGCAAAAGAATTAATCATGGTAGGTTCTACAGGAACTGTTCAAAATGATGGAACGCTAAAAAGCAAAAATGGCGGATTATACGATAAAATTGTAAACGGACACCAATTTGCTAAAACAGGAAGAAAATATTCATGGCCGGCTCAAATGAAATTAGAGAATATTTCTGTTCTTGAAGTAGTTTGGTACGAAACTTTTAATGCAGATGTAAAAGCAATTCCAACTGCAGTTGAAGGACAGGTTTTGCAAAATTTCTTAGATGAAAATGCAAAATTACCAAGATGGAATGTGGCTTTTTAAGCTGAACTTAATAAATATAGAAAAGCCTTGCTAGAACTTAGCAGGGCTTTTTTGTTTTAAAACCTCTATGTATAGATTTTATATAAAATGCAATTCTATTTAATTAAGATAAATCTTATATTTTATGGATTAATTTTAGTTAAATAATAATTTTAACATTTCCTTAAGAACCCAGTTATATCAACCAAAGAGGCAGTTTTCCATATTAGGAAACTGTCTCTTTTGTGTAAAATAATTGTTTTTAAGTTTTTGCTTTTATATATTTATCGAACAAAAGTAAATGATAATGTTAAAATAATGTATTCTCTGCATTAAGGAACATTGCCTTTGCAGAACTATAAGCCCCCCAAAATATGAAGACGCGAATCCTGCCGATCAATGCTATTGATGACAATACACTTTGGAATAACTTAATAGATGGAGATGAAAAATCATTTTCGTTATTGTTCGAAAGATACTATAGTGATCTTGTAAATTATGGAAATTCCCTTTCTCCATACGCCGAAAAAGTACAAGATTGTATTCAGGATGTTTTTACAGATATTTGGGTTTATCGCAATTCCCTGCAGGAATCAGTAGTGGTAAAAGCTTATTTATTATCGAGCGTTCGAAAAAGAATTGCCCGTTTGTATGAACGTGATCATATTTTTAGAAAAACGGCAAGTACAGATGCGATTGCTTTTCTTTTAGAATTTTCTGTAGAAAACGAACTTCTGGACGACGATTATGCAGCGAAGGAAAAAGTAATATATCTAAACAAATTACTTAACGAATTACCTGCCAGACAAAAAGAAGCACTTTATTTACGTTATCACCAAGGTTTATCTGTAGAACAAATTGCAGAAATGCTGGATGTTAATTATCAGTCGGCAAGTAATTTACTGCACCGTGGTTTACTGACTCTTCGTAAAGAATGGAAGGGTAGTTTTGCCTTAATCACACTACTATTTTCAAGCACTCTTTAAAAAAAGTTAAAAAAACTTAAAAAAAATCATAATTTGGTGAGTATATAATAAGAAAGCTGTCCTCTATGTTTTTGTAACCTTATTTTTTAGATGCAAAAACGTAATAAATATACCGAAATAGAAGATTTTTTATCTGATGAATCATTCCAATCGTGGGTTTTATCCAAAATTGATGAAGATGGCTGGGAAGAGTGGACTTTAGAAAGCCGCCAGCGTGCTAAATTAGTTGAAGATGCACGATTACTGCTTCTGGCAATGAAAGTTCCCGAAAACAATCTTTCAAGCTCTGATATTCACAGGGCGTTGCACAATACCTGGATCAAAGTTCGAGATAAAGAAAATCAAAAAACTTTAGAAAATTTAAAAGTTAAGTTTTTCCGCAGACAATTTCTGTCTGGCGTAGCAGCAACATTGTTTTTTGCTTTTATGGCTGTTTGGTTTTATAACAGCTATTTTAAAACCGAAAGTACCGTTGTAACCTATAAAGAACTTATTGACGAAAACAGCGAAGGATTAGTTGAGCAAACTAATAATTCTGACAAACCTCAAATTATTACCTTATCAGACGGCAGTTCTGTATTACTGCAGCCTAACAGTAAATTAAGTTATCCTAAAATCTTTACCGGAAACGAAAGAAAGGTGTATTTATCCGGCGAAGGTTTCTTTGAAATTAGTAAAAATCCCCACAAACCATTCTTCGTTTATGCAAACGAAATTGTTACCAAGGTTGTTGGAACTAGTTTTAGAGTTAAAGCTTATTCTGACCAGCCTGATGTAGAAATTCTTGTTCGCACCGGTAAAGTTAAGGTAAAGTCAAATGAACTGGTTTCTAAATCTGATGAAGAAGAAATTATCTTACTGCCTAATCAGGCATTACGATTTTTGCGAAGCGATTTAAAGTTTAATAAAATTACCAATATTACTCAGGATGCAGCTTTAACTCAAAGTGTTGGAAACATCGAACAGTTGAGTTTTGAATTTAATGATATTCCGGTTTCGCAGATTTTTGAAACAATAGAGCAGGCTTACTTAGTAAATATCGATTATCCAAAAAATAAATTAACTGACTGCCACTTAACGACATCATTAAGTGATCAGCCTTTAACAGAAAAACTAAAAATTGTCTGTAAAAGCATAGGCAATAATACCAGTTTTGAAATGAATGGGAACCAAATAATTATTACCTCAGACGGTTGTAATTAATCTTTTTTAGTGTAACTGTAATTACACCAAAAATACCCTTGTTTCTAATAATTAATTTTTCGAAGTAAAGCCTTTCATTTCTTGGAAGAAATGTAATTTATTTCACCAAAATAACAACCAAAAACTAAACTCAACCAAAAACTAAACTCAACCAGAAATAACTAAATGCCTATGTAAAAGTGAATACCATAAAAAAAGTGCCGAAATGCTGTAACATTATCGACACTTCATTAAATCGAATTTCTCTCTGTAAAGAGTTATTCATACGTTTCTTAAAATACACTCGAATCAGTATTAATCAAAACAAATCAAAATTATGAAAAAACCAGTTGTTAAACAACGATTACTCCATAGAATCATGAAAATAACACTATTTCAGTTTGTCTTAGCACTTGTGTTTTCAAGCTTTGCAGTGGCAAATAATGTAAATGGGCAAAAGAAATTAGATACCAAAGTTACAATTACAGTTGAAAATTTGACTCTTGATAATGCTTTGTCTAAAATTGAAAAGTCTGCACATGTAAAGTTTTCGTATAACTCAAGACTTCCTCAGTTGAGTAACAAAGTAAGTATAGAGGCCAATCAGGAAACGCTTTCAAGTATATTGAGCAGAGTTCTGGTTCCATTTAATATTACATTTTCAGAAGTAAGCAATCAGATTATTTTGCAAAAAACTGCCAGCGCAGATCCATTTGCAAGTGCTGATAACCATGATACACTTTTTGAAGTATTAACTGCAGGTCCAATTATCAAAGGTAAAGTTACAGACCAGTCAGGAAGCCCGCTTCCTGGAGCTACAGTTATGGCAAAAGGTACTAAAATAGCAGTATTAACAGATTTTGATGGTAATTTTTCTATCGAAATGCCTGCAAATTCAACAGGACTTATCATTTCTTACGTAGGTATGGACACGAAAGAAATTGGTATAGAAAATACTACACCAACCGTAGTACTTAGTGAAGTAGGACAAAACTTAAAAGAAGTTGTAGTAACAACAGGTTACGAAAAAACATCAAAAAGAACCTTTACAGGAGCAATCAGTAAAATTTCTGGTGCCGAATTAAAAGTGGATGGTGTTGTTGACGTAAGCAGAATGATTGAAGGTAAAGCAGCAGGGGTTACAGTACAAAACGTTACAGGAACATTTGGTACAGCTCCAAAAATTACAGTTCGTGGATCGTCTTCTATCTTTGGAGATACAAAACCATTATGGGTTATTGATGGTGTAGTTCAGGAAGATATTATCAATATGTCATTTGCAGATTTAGCATCTGGAAACTCAGAAACATTATTAAGTTCATCTGTAGCAGGTTTAAATGCAAATGATATTCAAAGCATTGAGATCCTTAAAGATGCATCGGCAACTTCTATCTATGGTTCAAGATCATTAAACGGAGTTGTGGTTGTAACAACAAAACAAGGTCGTAGAGATGCTCCTTTAAAAATTACTTACGGTTTAGAGCAAACTGTTAGAGCGGTGCCAAACTACAGCCAATATGATATTTTAAATTCTCAGGAATCTATGAGTATTTTAAAAGAAATGGAACAAAAAGGATATTTAGATTTACCTTCAACAGTAAACGGAAGATACGGTGGAGCTTATAACATTTTAGGGAGAGCAATCAACACTTACGTACCAGAAACTGGAGGATATTTAGTAAACAATGATCCTGTAAGCCGTAACAATTTCTTGAAAAAATACGAATTAGCAAATACAGACTGGTTTGGTGTTTTGTTTAGACCATCTATTACACAAAACCACTCTTTAAGTTTTTCTGGTGGTGGAAAAAACAACACATTCTACGCATCTTTAGGATATTATACAGATCCGGGATGGACAATTGCTGATGATGTAAAACAAATTTCAAGTAATATTAAAGGAACATTTTATGTAAACGATAAATTGAATATTACATTATCTACATTGGCCTCTATTCGTGATCAGGGCGCTCCTGGAAGTTACGAAAGTGAGAAAGACGTAGTTTTTGGAAAAGTAACTCGTGATTTCGATATCAACCCGTTTAACTATGTATTAAACACAAGTAGAACATTACGTCCTTATGACGAAAATGGAAACTTAGAATACTACAGAAACAACTGGGCTAAAATGAATATCATCAATGAGTTGAAAAACAACTACATGGAAATCGAAGTAAAAGATATCCGTTTCCAGTTAGATCTTGATTATAAAATTACGCCGCATTTAACGTATAACTTAACAGGTTCAGCACGTTACGCAAACACAAGCCGCGAACATAAAATTTTAGAAAACTCAAACGTAGTGGGTGCTTACAAAGCTGGAACTCCAGATGGAGAAGATGGTGTAAACACATTAGTAAGAGATCAGAATATTTTCTTATACCAGGATCCAAATGATTTAACAGCGCCAAAAGTTTCTGTTTTACCAAATGGAGGTTTCTTAAGAAAATTTACAAACGACATGACATCTTATAACTTAAGAAATAGTGTTAACTATAGAAATGTTTTCGCAGATAAACACGAAGTAGAAGGTTTATTTGGAACAGAGATGAGAGTTGTAGACAGAACAAGCGATCAATTTACCGCTGCAGGTTTACAATACGACAGAGGTTTAACAGCTTTTACAGATCCAAGAATCATTGAAAAAATCATTAATGGTGGAGATTCTTACTACGGATTTAATGAAGAAAAAGAAAGAACAGTAGGTTTCTTCGGAAAAATTGGATACACATACGATCGTCGTTATACAGCTTCTGTAACAGGACGTTATGACGGATCAAACAGACAAGGAAACAGCGATTCTTCAAGATGGTTACCAACGTATACTTTTAGTGGAAAATGGAACGTTGCCGAAGAAAGCTTCATGAAAAACGTTGAGTCAGTAAATACATTGGCAGTTAGAGCTTCTTACGGTTTAACAGCTACTGCAGGACCTGCAACAAACTCATTGGCAATTTACAAAAGTGCTATTACAGATCGTTTTGGTCTTGATGACAGAGAAACTGGAATTAGAATTGACGAATTACAAAACAGTGATTTAACTTGGGAAAAACAATTTGAAACAAACATTGGTCTTGACCTTGGAATGTTCAATAATAGAGTACAGTTAACAACTGATATTTACCGTCGTAAAGCATTTGACTTAGTTGATTATGTAATTACTTCAGGAATTGGAGGACAAAGAATCAGACAAGGAAACAATGCCGATATGGAAACTAAAGGTTTAGAGGTTGGTATTACAACTAAAAATATTGACAACCAAGATTTTAAATGGTCTACAACACTGAACTTTTCGGTATATCACCAGGAAATTACGAAGTTAGAAAACACACCAACGGCATTCGACTTAATTGATCCAAACGGAGGAAACACAGTTGGGCACCCAAGAAACTCATTGTATTCTTACCAATTTACAGGTTTAAACAATCAAGGTCTTCCAACCTTTATTTTACAAGACGGAGCAGAAAATAATATTACAGATGCTAACTTTCAGGATAACTTAAATGTTACGAAATATCTTAAATATGAAGGATCAATCGAGCCAAACAAATCGATAGGTTTAGCAAACACATTTACTTATAAAAACTGGTCATTGTATGTGTTTTTTGTTGGATCAGGAGGAAACAAAGTTCGTTTAAACCCTGTGTATGATAGTACTTATGATGATTTAACAGTATTTACAAAAGATTTTACAAACCGTTGGATCAATCCTGGAGATGAGAATATTACAAATATTCCGGTTATTGCAGACAGACGTTTAAATGCTAATTATGGTGGAGAACGTACACTTGCAAGAGCTTACAATACTTATAACTATTCAGATGCTCGTATTGCAGATGGTGATTTCATTCGTTTGAAAAACATTTCATTAAGCTGGGAATTTCCTAAAGATTTCAAGAAAAAATTAGGACTAAGCACTTTTACATTAAAAGGTTCTGCAGTTAATCCTTGGTTACTTTACTCTGATAAAAGATTAAACGGTCAGGATCCTGAGTTTCGTAATTCTGGAGGAGTTGCTTTACCAGTAACATCTCAATACACCTTTACTTTAAACCTTTCATTATAATAGTCAGAAACATGAAAAACTTAAAAATAGCTTTATCCCTATTAATACTAATAAGTATTACTAGCTGTGATGATTTCCTTTCGGAAAAACCAGATAACAGAACAGAAATTGACACACCTGCAAAAATCTCAGAATTACTAGTTCAAGCCTATCCGCAAATGAGTTATTTTGATATTGCAGAAACAATGTCAGATAATGTTTTTGACAGCGGAATGCCGGAAACATTAAGAAAAAATGAGCAAAGTTATAACTGGGATATTCAAACAGAAACAACAGATATAGACACTCAGGCTTACTATTGGGATGCCTGCTACACTGCAATTGCACACGCTAATAAAGCACTTGAAGCAATTGAAGATTTAGGAAGCCCGGCAAGTTTAAATCCGCAAAAAGGAGAAGCATTAATTGCAAGAGCCTATTCTCATTTTATGCTGGTTTCACTTTGGTCAAAACGTTATAATCCTGCAACTGCTGCATCAGATTTAGGAATTCCTTACGTTACAAAACCAGAAACAGAATTAGTAACAAAATACAAACGTAATACTGTAAAAGAAGTTTTTGACTTTATTGAAAAAGATATCGAAGACGGTTTAAAAATCGTAACAAACGATTACAAACAACCGAAATTTCACTTCAACGTAAGTGCTTCAAAAGCTTTTGCCAGCAGATTTTATTTAATAAAAGGTGACTGGGACAGAGTACTTGAATTAACAAGCGATTTAGGTTCAAAACCAGTAGGAAAATTAAGAGATTTTGCATCTTATGATTTACTTAGTGCCGTTGACCAAAGATTAGCTTACGCAAGCAGCGATGCCGAAACAAATTTATTAATCGTTTCAGCAAATTCAATCGTAAGCAGATCTTACTATTCAAACCGTTTTTACCTTTCGGGAGCAAGATATCCAGATATTTTTGGTACAGCAACAAGTTTGTTTAATAAACCTTGGTTATACAATTTTTACTCATCAAACAGCAGTATTACAGTATTTCTCCCTAAATTTTATGAATATTTCAAATATTCAAATGTAACAGCAGGAATTGGAGATCCATATGTTGCAGAAGTTTTATTAAGTAATGATGAGTTTTTCTTAAACAGAATCGAAGCTCACGTAATGAAAGGAGATATTGCAACAGCAAACGACGAGTTAGAATATTTTCTATCAACAAGAACTGTAGGATATGTGCCAACAGACAAAGTTACAGAAGCAAAAGTGGTAGCAAAATATCCTGTAATTGCAGATGAATACACGCCATTCTACACAATGACGCCAGTACAAACATCATACGTAAAAGCAATTGCAGAAACAAGACGTAGAGATTTTATACACGAAGGAATGAGATGGTTTGATGTAAAACGTTTTAACATTGTAGTGAATCACGAAACAACAAACAAACCGGTAAACACATTAGTAAAAGATGACAACCGCAGAGCAATACAAATTCCTTTGCACGCATCAAATACAGGTGTCGAATTAAATCCTAGATAATCTTAAAATTAAAAACTTATGAAACTATTCAAATACAATAAAATTATCGTTATGGCCTTGGTTTCTGCAGCTCTAATTTCATGCGGAAGCGACGATCAGCCGGGAGAAAGCCAGTTAGACTTTACACAGCCAACAAAAACAGCCTTAGATAATTGGATTACAACTACATATTTAAACCCATTTAATATTAATGTACAATACAAATGGAACCAAAATACAGTAGATAACAGCCGTTATTTATTTCCGCCATCAGTTGAAAAAGTACAGCCGGCACTTGAAATTGTTGAAGAAATTTGGTTAAAAAGCTACTCAACAGTTGGCGGGGCAGATTTCGTGAAGAAAATTGCACCAAGAGAAATTGTTCTGGTTGGAGGAGTAAACTTAAACAGTGTAGGAACAAGAACCTTAGGTATAGCCGAAGGAGGACAACGAGTTACATTGTTTGAAACAGATTATATTGATCAGACAGATCGTGGAAACGTTTCAGAATTTATACATACAATCCAACACGAGTACATCCATATTTTGAATCAAAACAAACCTTTTGACGAAAAAGCATGGGCTGCAGTAACACCTGTAGGATATACGGCTGATTGGTATAATTATGATATTCCGGAATCAAACGAAATCGGGTTTATTACATCTTATGCAAGATCTAATATTAATGAAGATTTTGCAGAAACAGCTTCAATGATTTTAATTTTTACAAAAGCAGAATACGAAGCATTTTTAGATGGTATCGAAAGCCCTTTTGCATATCAGGCATTAAAAACAAAAGAAGCGCTGGTAGTAAAATATTTCAAAGAAGCATTCAACATGGATTTTTATGCTTTAAGAGACGAAGCTGAGAAAAACACAACTGCTGTAATAAACAACTAACACAAGTATCATGAAAATAAAAAACATATATAAGTATTTATTTGCAGCTATTTTGATACTGCATTTAAGCAGCTGTAATAACAATACAGATGCCGACCAATTATTTGACGAAACGCCTACAACACGTTTAAACAATCAAAAATCTGAACTTAATACTGCATTACTTTCATCACAGTTTGGTTGGAAAGCGGTTTATTTTACAGATAATACAGTTTTAGGCGGATACACACATTTGTTTAAGTTTGCACAAGATGGAACTGTAGAAATGGCTTCTGATTTTGATGCTGATACTAATGTTTACAAAAGTGAATACGCCATACAACTTGGAAGTACAGTTAGTTTGACGTTTACAACAAATAACAGAATTCACCTTTTATCAGATTCAGATAGTTATCCAATTCCGGCATTAAGAGCCAAAGGATATTTAGGAGATTTTCAGTTTTTATACTACGGACAAGAAAACGGAGAAATCATTTTTAAAGCAAACAGAAACGGTACAGAAATTCGTTTTGTAAAAGCAACAGCTGATGATTGGGCAAAACTGCCTCAGAATTTGGTAATGGAAGAAAACGTAATTGGAAGTGACACAAGACCACTTTTTAGATTATTAGAAACTACTGACGGTACAACAACGCACAAATTTGATTTTTCTTTTAGCGAAATAACTCGTTTTGCAGAGTCAAATTCTATCGAAACTGGTTACTCTATCAGCTACAACATGGGTGTAGGATATACGCCAACAGGAATTGTAGTAAGTCCTGCGGTAGAAGTAGGCGGACAAAAATTAACCAATTTTGTGTATAATGATGCAGACGGAAGTTTTACAGCTACCGGAACTGGAGGAGTTAAGGCTGAAATTAAATATTCTAGTAAACCTTTAATCATTACAGATGACTATAAAAACTTCTTAGATGGTAAACCGCAAATGGTTATAAGTTTTATTACTGCAAACCTTTACACAGCGCCAACAACTTCAACATACTTTAAAACATTATTTGATGCTGCAAATGCTACATTACCAGCAAACCAAAAAATAACCAGAATTCAAATTTATTTCAATTCAGCTTTTGGTAACTATATCGAATATCGTTTTGCAGGCGGAAGACCAAGCGTTTATCACAACTTTACAACTAGTGCAGATGATACAAACAAACGAATTATTCTAACTCACGATTCATGGGATAACGGATCAGCATTTATTCCGGCTCCGGCATTCTTAAAAAATCTTGACGATGAATTCTTCAACGCAGCAGGACTTTACTTGAAAAAAGAAGCATTTAAAATCCAGTTTACAAACAACATCTATACAGTTACAAGTCCTACGAATAACTTTAGAACAACAACATATCAATTATAGTAATTTTTAGTTTTAATTTTTATTTTGGAGAAAGCAGCTCATTCATTTGAGCTGTTTTTTTATTAAAATCAGATATCCTAAAGAATAGATTAGTATGAAAAAATATATAACACCAGCAAATATTGCCATTTTCATCTGGGGAATAGGGCTTTTATTTATAAATGAGATGTACTATGAGTATTTAAGATACTATTTATATATCTCTATAATTCTTGCAGTTATTGCTATAATATATGATCGTTTAAAACGAAAAAAAGAAAACTAGCATCAGTAGAAATAAAATATCCTTTAAAAATTGATGTTAAGATTTTAGTTTTATTTATTTTGGTGGAAGCAGCTCAGTTTTTTGAGCTGTTTTTTTGTTTGTAATAAAAGAAAATTCTGAGCCAATTTTTATAAAACAAATTTTATTAAATGCCCAAATACTCTATATTTGTAATTCGAAAAATAAAAACGAATACCTTAATATGAAATTACTAGAAGGAAAAGTAGCAATCATTACTGGCGCGAGCCGCGGAATTGGTAAAGGAATTGCAGAAGTTTTTGCTAAACACGGAGCAAACGTAGCATTTACATACAGTTCATCTGCTGCATCTGCAGAAGCTCTTGAAGCTGAGTTAAATAGTTTAGGAGTTAAAGCAAAAGGTTACCAATCTAACGCAGCCGATTTTAATGAGGCACAAACTTTTGTAGATGCTGTTTTAGCAGATTTTGGAACAGTTGATATTTTAATTAACAACGCCGGAATCACAAAAGATAACTTACTAATGCGTATGTCTGAAGCTGATTTTGACCAAGTTATAGATGTTAACTTGAAATCTGTTTTCAATATGACAAAAGCAATCCAAAAAACTTTCTTAAAACAACGTGCAGGATCTATTATCAATATTAGTTCTGTAGTTGGAGTTTCTGGAAACGCAGGTCAAACGAACTACGCAGCTTCAAAAGCCGGAGCAATTGGTTTTACAAAATCAGTAGCTTTAGAATTAGGTTCTCGTAATATTCGCTGCAACGCAATCGCTCCAGGTTTTATCGAAACTGAAATGACTGCAAAATTACCAGAAGATGTAGTAAAAGGATGGAGAGACGGAATTCCGTTGAAACGTGGTGGAACTACAGAAGATGTTGCAAACGCTTGTCTTTTCTTAGCTTCAGATATGAGTGCATACGTTACAGGACAAGTTCTTAATGTTTGTGGAGGAATGCTTACTTAAGGTACTGAGGTTCTAAGTTGCAAAGGTTCAAAGATTTTATTTTGAAATCTTTGAATTGTTAAATCTTCCAATTACTAAAAAAATATGACTACAAACACGATTTTATTATTATTACTTTCTTTAGTAATAGCGGGTGGTTTGTCGTACTTTCAATACTTTTATAAAGCCAAAAACAAATCAAATCTGATTTGGTTTTTGGCTTTTTTACGTTTTCTGGCCATATTTGGATTATTGGTTTTATTGATAAATCCGATAATTTCTAAAAGTTCGCTCGAAATAACCAAAACACCATTAGCCATTGCATTTGATAATTCGAGTTCAATAACAGCTTTAAAATCAGATAAAAAAGCAGTCGAATTATACCAAAAGCTAATTTCAAATCCTGCTTTAAAAGAAAAATTCGAAATTCAGTCGTATCAATTTGACGACGAATTTAAAACCTCAGATAAATTTGATTTCAAAGGAAAACAAACCAATTTAGACGAAGTTGCCAAGAATTTAAAAAGCATTAACAAAAACCTGACTTTCCCAACGGTTATTATTACCGACGGAAATCAAACTACAGGAAACGACTACGTTTACAGATTCGATCCTGCCAATAAAGTTTATCCGTTGGTTGTAGGAGATACAACGACGTTTTTTGATTTAAAAATAAATCAGCTAAACGTAAATAAATATGCATTCCACAAAAATAAATTTCCCGTTGAAGTATTCCTGCAATATGCCGGAGACAAAACCACAACTGCCGATTTTACAATTTCGCAGGGAAATTCAGTTGTTGCAAAAGAGAAAGTTTCTTTTTCTCCATCTAAAAAAACAGCCACTTTAAATTTGCTTTTACCTGCAGATAAAGTAGGATTACAAATTTTTAGAGCCAATATTTCATCAAACGCAAAAGAGAAAAATAGCTACAATAATATCAAGAATTTTGCAGTCGAAATAATCGATCAAAAATCAACAATTGCAATAGTTTCAGCAATAAATCACCCAGATATTGCGGCCTTAAAACAATCTATAGAAGTTAATGCACAGCGTAAAGTAATCTTGGTTAAACCAAATGATATTAATCAGTTACAAGAAGCTTCGGTTTTAGTTTTATATCAACCGACTTATGCTTTCAAACCAATTTTTGACAACAATAAAGCAGCCGGAAGAAATACCTTTATCATAACCGGAAACAACACCGATTTTAATTTTCTAAATCAGCAGCAAAACAATTTAATCTTCAAAATGAGCGGACAGGTTGAAGATTATTTATCAGAGTTTCAGCCACAATTTAATTTGTTTGCAATCGATAATATTGGTTTTGAAAACTTCCCGCCATTGCAAAATGCATTCGGAACAATTTCTACAAACGGAAATGTATCCGTTTTACTTTCTTCAAAAATCAGAAACGTTTCTACCAATGCACCTTTGTTGGCTTTCGCCGAAAACCAAGGAAAACGAACCGCTTTTCTTTTAGGAGAAAACAGCTGGAAATGGCGTTTACAAAGTCATATCGACAATCAGTCATTTGAAAAGTACGATGTTTTTGTAGATAAGATAATTCAGTTTTTGGCAACATCAACTTCAAAAAAATCATTGGTTGTAACACATGAAAGCTTTTATAATTCAGGAGAAGAAATCGTAATCAACGCCCAATACTTCAATAAAAATTATGAGTTTGACGAAAAAGCGAGACTTACAATTACCGTTACAAATGCCGAAACCAAACAAGCTAAAAACTACGATTTATTAAAAGGAAATAATTCGTTCTCCGTAAATTTAGAAGGATTAACAGCCGGAAAATATAATTTCACCGTAAAAGAATTAAATTCAAATACATCATATTCAAGTCATTTTGAAATTTTAGATTTTGATATCGAAAAACAATTTGTAAATCCTGATGTTTTAAAACTGAAACAATTGGCTTTACAAACCAACGGAAAAGCTTTCTTCGAAAATCAAGAACAAGATTTAATCAATACACTTTTAGAAAACAAAGAATACAAATCAATCGAGAAAAATATTTCCACCAAAACTCCAATAATTGATTGGGTTTGGTTATTGATTTTGATTGCTGCTTTGTTGACAACGGAATGGTTTGTTAGGAAATATAATGGGTTATTGTAGTTTTATATACATTATTATGTGAAGTCCCTACGGGACAAAATTGAATTTAAAACAATGGTTTTGCTACCGATATTTAATCTCTACGAGATTTACTTCGTTAATTTTTTTGCTGTTTTTTGTTAAATAAAATTTTATCAAAAGGATCAACATTATAAAAAAACTCCGTTAGGAGTTTCAGGTCGGTAGAAAAAAATATAGACGCCCCAATAGATTTGTCCCGTAGGGACTAAATATGAGCCAAAATTTATTCTAAAAACGATTTTACTATGTTCCCCAAAAAGATTTTAATTTTCTTTGGAATGTTTTTTTTAGTTATTTTTTCTTTAGTTTATATAAATGTAAGAAGAGAAAACAGAAAAGATTATCATTTTGTGATTACTAAAATTAACGAGAATGCAAAAGGTATGGTTACTGTTAGTGATAGTGTAACCGAATTTGGTTTTGCAAACTTTAATTCTTATAAAATAGATGTTCAAAAAGAAGACAGTTTAGTAAAAAGAGCATTTTCAAAAAAAGTATATATTTACAGAAGAGATAGAAAAACAGATAAATATAAATTAGTACTGTCGTTAAATGAATCGGGAATGTTCCCAATAGATTGGCAATAATTGCATAAAAATTATATATGGATTTCAGGCTAAAAGTTTTCTACACCGTTGCGCTCCGCCTTAATTTTACTAAAGCGGCAACAGAATTGTATATTACGCAGCCAGCAGTTTCAAAACACATTCAGGAACTCGAAGAAACCTACAAAACAAAACTTTTTGAACGAAACGGTTCTAAAATTGCTTTAACTCCAGCCGGAGAAATTCTGCTAAAACATACCAAAGGAATTTTCGAAATTTACCGGGAAATAGATTTTGAAATGAGTTCTTTTATCAGTGAACGCCAAGGATTATTGAGATTAGGCGCAAGCACAACAATTTCGCAATATATTATTTCTCCAGTTTTGGCACGTTTTCACCAAAAGCAAAAAGACATAAAAGTCAATTTGTTAAACGGAAATACAGAACAAATCGAAAACGCTTTAATCAATAAAGAAATCGAAATTGGAATTGTTGAAGGACAATCAAAAAATCAATCTATAAAATACATTCCGTTTTTAAAAGACGAACTAGTTTTAGTCTGCAACAGCAACAATCCATTTGTAAAGCAAAATGAAATTTCGGTAAACGATTTAAAATCAATGAAATTCATAACCCGCGAACGTGGATCAGGAACACTTGAAGTTATAGAATTTGCGCTTAAAAATGTTGGTTTAAAATTCTCTGACTTACAAATCGAAATGCAGTTAGGAAGTACAGAAAGTATAAAATCGTATTTATTAAACTCAGATTGTTTTGCTTTTATGTCCATTCATGCAGTAAATAAAGAATTGAAAAACAAAGAATTAATTGTTTTAGATATCGAAAAGTTATCTATTGAAAGACATTTTTACATTATTACTTTATTAGGAAAATCAGATCCTTTATCAGAATTGTTTATTCAAAATATCGCAAATCATTATAACTTGAAGTTATAGTCGATCGTATTTTACGATTGGCGAATTCCATTTAATCAACGGAACTTTGCAGAGTAAATATCAATTACTCTATTTTGAAAACGAAACAACATTCCGCATCACATTTATTTGAAATAAATCATTTTTTACAGCAATTAATTTTTGCTGTCGTAATCTTGCTGTGTCTATTTTCGATAATTTCTCCGCCAGTTGCTTTATTACTTGGCGTTATCATAGTGAATGTATTCGGAAATCCATTTGTAGAATTCAACAGCAAAGCCATAACTTTTTTATTGCAGTTTTCAGTAGTAGGTTTAGGCTTCGGAATGAACGCATCAAGTGCATTTTCAGCAGGAGAAGAAGGATTTGTGTTAACTATATTTTCAATTTTCAGCACCTTAATATTTGGTTTTCTGCTTGGGAAATGGCTTAAAACCGAGAAAAAAACATCCCATTTAATTTCATGCGGAACAGCAATTTGCGGCGGAAGTGCCATCGCAGCAATTTCACCTGTAATAAAATCAAATGAAAACCAAACATCAATTGCTTTAGGTGTAATATTTATACTAAATTCAATTGCATTGTTTGCTTTCCCATTTATCGGACATCAACTTGATTTGTCTCAAAAAGACTTCGGATTATGGTGCGCAATCGCTATTCACGATACAAGTTCTGTAGTTGGTGCGGCAAATAAATACGGAGCGGAAGCTTTGCAAATTGCCACAACTGTAAAACTAGCCAGAGCTTTATGGATTATTCCAATTTCACTTTTAACAGCAGTTATTTTTAAAAATAAAAACTCAAAAATAAAGATTCCTTATTTTATTGGATTGTTTGTTTTGGCAATGCTCATCAATTCTTACGTTCCGCAAGTATCGATTGTTGCACCGCATATTGTAAACCTTGCTAAAATTGGTTTAACTATTACACTGTTTTTAATTGGAGCAACTTTAAATGTAAACACTTTAAAATCAGTGGGAGTAAAGCCTTTACTTCAAGGAGTTTTTCTTTGGATATTTATTGCAGGTTTAAGTTTAGTATCAATTGTTTTTCTACGTTAGATTACTTCACATTAGAAAACTTTACAACCGGTTTACCAATTAATTTATATGATTTTCCCTTAAAAGAAAAACGTCTTTCAATTTCAAAATTAAATAACTTTTTAGTTTTTGCCATTGCAGCAATTTCTTCAGGAAGATCAACATCAAATTCATCTTCGGCTTTAGCAGCTTTATTAAAAGAGCCGTTCGTTTTTATAATAATATCTCTAAAATGTTTTTTGGTATTATCGTTCACAACAGTATAAGAGCCTGACCATTCAACACTCGCTACATTTGTTAACTGATATTTTTGTACTTCCATAATAGGCTGATATTTACCATCAAAACCAGCGACTAAGTATAACCAGCCTTCAAAAGGTCCGCCTGCACCGCCATTTACATGTAATAAAGTAAAAGCATATTGATCTTCTCCAATTTGTAAAAGTTTAGGTTTTGGAGATTGTGAAAAAGCACCAAAAGCAGCAACTGCAGGCTGAAAAGATCTCATTTCCCAAGCATTTCCATTTTTAGCAAATTTTGCCAAACCTAACAAACCACCAGAAAAACGTCCGGTTTGTAAACCATCAGCATCATAATATGAATGATTAAAAGCCAAGATTTTGAATTGGTTTCCTTTAGAATCAGAATAATCAATATTGGCAAGAAGCCTTGTCGCCACACCTTCGCTGTAAGGAAACAATTGATCGCCTTCAACACCATTGACATCAGTAAAAGGCAAAGGTTTACAAGTCTTGCATTTCCAGCTTATAAAAGTATTGTGATCAGAAAGCTTGTATAACTTTCCCGGAAACAACTTTTGCATTGTTTTTACACCATCAATAGGATCAGAAATTTTAAGTACTCTTTTTGGATTTAAAATAGTATCGTTAACGTTTTTCAGCTCTATGTCGGCTTCCTGAGCAAAACAACCAGAACTAAAAATAAGTATAAAAAACAAAGGTAAATGGCGCATATTTATAAAACTTAAGACTAAAACAAACATACAAAGAAAAACTCTTAACCTAAACTTATTATTACTCAGATGGTTTAAAAATTAATAAAAGTTAAATTAACACATTCTTGTAGGGTAATCTTTTAAATTATCTTTAAATACGGTAACTTTGCCTTCCAAATACAAAAACAAAATGAAAAACTTCAAAATGAGACCAAAATTGATCGCATTCTTCGCATTAATTATTGGTTTTTTTACTTTATCATGGGGAATTGTAGGCCATGAAAGAATTAATAAAGCAGCTGTAATGGCTTTACCACAACAACTTCAGGTTTTCTTTTACAACCACATTGATTTTATTACACAGGAAGCTTCTGTTCCGGATATTCGTAAATATGCTTTAAACTATAAAGACGAAAATCCAAGACATTATTTCGACATGGAAAACTTTGGTTCTGCAGACAGTATTCCGCAGTCAATGGAAGCCGCAAAGAAAAAATACGATGCTAAATTCCTGAATGATAACGGGATTTTACCATGGTATATTGAAGATATGATGGCGAAATTAACTAAAGCTTTTAAAGATAAAAACAGAGCAGAAATTTTATTTCTTGCTGCAGATTTAGGTCATTATATTGGTGATGCGCACATGCCATTACATACTTCTGCAAATCATGATGGACAATTGAGCGACCAAAAAGGGATTCATTCTCTTTGGGAAAGCAGACTTCCTGAATTATTCGCTAAAAATTATAAGTTAAATGTTCCGCAGGCAGAATATTATACAGATGTTCACAAAGCAATCTGGGACATGATAAACGATACGCACAGTTTAGCGCAGCCATTATTAGACATCGATAAAAAATTAAGAACTGCAACTCCGGAGAATCAGGTTTTTAAAATGGATACAGACGGAAAAGTATTAAAAAGCAAATACAATACTCCGATTTTCTCTGATGAATATGCAAAGAAACTAAACGATCAGTTAAACGGAATGGTGGAAAGCCAAATGAAAAAAGCTATTACTGCAACAGCAAGTTTTTGGTATACAGCGTGGGTAAATGCTGGAAAACCAGACTTAAGCGATTTAGATTCACCAGCAGTAACACAAAGAAATAACCAGGCTTTAAAAGACGATTTATTATTGTTCAAAAAAGGAGATTTATTCGGATTAAAGAATCAGAATGATTAAATTTTTGTTTCAGGTTTAAAGTTTCAAATTTTAAGAAAAAGCCTCAAATTCATTTAGAATTTGAGGCTTTTTGTTTTTAGTTGGTATTTGGAATTTTAAAAATTGGATCTTAAAATTTTGATTCAGATTGTAGATTTAGATTGCGTAGACGCACTGCTGTGCGTCTCTACGATTAATTCATGTCGATCAATTCATGTCGATCAATTCATGTCAATCAATTCATGTCAATCAATTTATGTCAATCAATTCATGTCAATATATTTTATACACAACGATATTATGTAGAGACGCACAGCAGTGCGTCTACGCCCAGTATTTCACGTGCAGATATAAAAAATCTGTTTAAACCCGCCAAATCTGCGTGCCATTAACCGCAATTTTTAAATTGGAATTTGGAATTTTAAAAATTGAGATTTAAAACTTTACTTCTGATATTTCTTCTCCTTCAATAAAAACGAAGCAGATTGGTAATAAGAAATAGTTTCATTAACCAAATCCATATTGTGCTTTTTTAAAGGCATTTCGTCGTACTCAACTTGAAAATCAGATGAAACACTATCTTTTGAATTTAATCTTAAAGCAAATTGTTTCACCTCTTGTTTAGGCGATAAAATAGTCAAAACATTATCCTTTATTAAACCCAAATCCTGATAAGTAGCAATAAAAGCCCTTGGTTTATAAGAAGGTTTTAAAACATCCTGTCCGAAAAACTTACTGTCATAATCAAAATGCAATAATCCAAAAAGTGTAGGCATAAGATCAATTTGCGACATTAATTTATTACATTTTTCAGGTTTTTCATTTGGCGTATAAATAAAAGCCGGAATTCTGTATTTATCAAGCGGAAGTTCTGTTTTTCCGGCACTCGAAGCACAATGATCAGCAACAATTACAAAGACAGTATTGTTGAACCAAGGCTGTTTTCGAGCCATATCAAAGAATTTTTTGAGCGCATAATCAGTATATTTTACGCCGCCGTCACGAGATTTAATATCGCCAGGAATATCAATTTTATTGTTTGGATAAGTAAAAGGCCTGTGGTTACTCACAGTCATAATATGATTAAAGAAAGGCTTATTTTGTCCCGCTTCAGCATTCATCACTTTAATCGCCTTGTTGTACATATCCTCATCACAAACGCCCCAAACATTTGAAAATGTGATTTCTTCTGGAGAAAAGCTAGATTTATCGACAATTTGATAACCGTTGCCAGAATAGAAATCCTGCATATTATCAAAAAAAGCATCTCCGCCGTACATAAATTTTACGTTATATCCTTTCTGTTTAAATACAGAACCAGTAGAAAATTTATTTTTATTGTCTTCGCGTTTTACAACACTTTCTCCGGCAGTTGGCGGAAGGCATAAAGTAACCGCTTCAAGTCCGCGGACAGTTCGGTTTCCGGCAGCATACAAATTAGTAAACTGAAGGCTTTTTTGAGATAAACTGTCTAAAAACGGTGTTATATTTTCTTGATTTCCATAGGTTTTCATGAAATCGGCGCTTAGGCTTTCAATCGTAATTAAAACCACATTTTTATGACTTTCAACAGAATCACTGGAAATTTTTTGAATTGTATTTTCTCCTGAAATAGTAGGGAACTGTTTCTTCAAAATAGAAAAAGCTTCCTGATTAGGCAGTGTTTTATAAAATTTGAAATAATCTAATTTGTTGTTTTCAAAAGCCAGATAGAACTTATATAATCCATTAGACTGCAATTCGTTTACAAATACATTTTTAGAATTTTCGGTCTTCGCCAAAGTTGGAATCGCAGCAAGTGAAATAACAAATAAAAGCCAGTAAACTCCAGATATTTTTACTTTTTCCGTAAAAGAAGGAATCTCATTAAGATAATTCTTAGACCTTTTAACTATAAAATAAGTAACAATCCCGCTAACCAGAAATAAAGCCGAAAATAAAGGAATTACAGGGTAAGACTGCATAATATTTCCGATAACTTCATTGGTGTAAATGAGATAATTAACCGCAATGAAATTGTATTTTACACCAAATTCATTCCAGAAGAAATATTCACTCAATCCGTTTTGGAGAATTAGTAAAACATATAGAAAAACGACAAACGAATAAAGCCAAAATCTAAGTTTGGTTCGATATTTTGGCAGTAAAAGAAAAGCTGTAAATAAAATTGTTTTTAATCCTATAAAAATTAAAACAATTCTGGGCAAAGCCCCTCCGTATTCGTCAAAAATACTTTTTCCCGAAGCCACATATAAAAGTAATAAACCCAAAAATCCTAAAATAATATATCCATAAGGCTTATTGTATTTAGATTCTGAAAGAAAAATGAGGTACAGCCAAAGAAAAACCGAGGCAATCAAGAAAACAAAAAAATCTGAAAGTAATCCTAAACCAAAGATTTTCAAGCTTTCTAAAAAATTAAAAGAACTTTGCGTTATTGGATGAAAAATCAAAACAATTCTCAATATAAAACTTACAGAAAAATAGAAAATGGCCAGATTATAAAATGGGGATAATTTTTTGAAAGAACTCATGGTATTTTATTTTTTGCAAAATTAATTTCGATTAATTAACAACAGATGAAGTTACCCTTTTACCTTACTTATTCTATACTTAATGTTTGCTTAAGATTACGTATTTTAACCTATTGTTATGATTTTAAGAGGTTAAAAGCCTTAAAATCTATATCTTTGAGGAGTAAAAGAGATACTAATCTTGGATCAAAATAATACGATATGCACATTTTAATTGTTGAAGATGAGTTAGGAATCGTTCAGTTTTTAGAACAAGGACTGCGCGAGGAAGGATATAAAATTACGACCGCAAATGATGGCTCAAAAGCTTTTGAATTAACTCAGAATCATAAATTTGATTTAATTTTACTCGATTGGATGATCCCTAAAATCAACGGTTTAGATTTATGCAAAGCCATCAGAATTAAAGACCCAAAAACACCCATAATTTTTTTAACCGCAAAAGATACCGTTCAGGAAACCATAGAAGGTCTGAAAGCAGGTGCAAATGATTATATCAAAAAGCCTTTTAGTTTTGAAGAATTAGTAGAAAGAGTTAAAATTCATTTTAGAAATAGGGGCGGAAGCGAAACACTTTCATTAGGAACGATTAAAATTGATCTTTCCAAACATATCGTTTTAAAAAATGATGAAGAAATAGCTTTGACACAAAGAGAATTTGAACTTTTGACTTATTTAATCCAAAATAAAGGCAAAGTCTGCACACGAAATCAGATTTTAAAAGACGTTTGGGATATTAATTTTGAATACGATACCGGCGTAATTGATGTTTTTATGAATGCTATTCGTAAAAAACTCAATTTAAAAATAGAAGAAGATTATATCAAAACCATCCGCAGTGTAGGTTATATCGCTAATGACTTATAAATGAACCAGCTTTCCTTTAAAAACAGAATCGCCTTAAACTATATTATAACCACAGGTCTGTTGATTTTAGTGGTTTTTTCGGTTATATATTCTATCGTAAAACATACTGTTTACAGTCATATCGACGAAAATATTAAAGTCGAAATTCAGAACCATTTAGAAGAAATAAAAGTACAAAATGGCAAAGTAATTCTTATTGACGAAGAAGAATGGGAAGAGCGTGAACACAATACAGTAGATGTAAATCCTGTATTTGTTGAATTTTTAGATTTGAATAAAAAAGTTATTGAAAAAGCACCAAATTTAAAAACACAAGCACTTGAATTTCATGATTCTGTAGAAGATTATGAGTTGTTTGATACCAAAATGGGCAATCATGCCATTCGACAAATTCAGGTCAAATTAAACGTTCAGAAGAAACCAATAGGTTATATCATTGTAGCAATGTCGCTGTCAGATTCTAAATTGGTATTAAATAATTTATTTGATATCATGTTTTTGTCTTTTTTAGCGATTTCAATATTGTTGTTTTTTCTGGCCAGATTTTTTGCAGGCAGAAGTATTAAGCCCATAAATGCTATAATTAATACCTCAAAAATCATTACAAAAGACAATCTGAAAGCCCGAATTCCGCTGCCCAAAACACGCGATGAATTGTACACTCTCTCCAAAACCATAAACAATTTATTAAACCGAATTGAAGATGCTATTGAACGTGAAAAACAATTCACTTCTGATGCTTCACACGAATTAAGAACTCCATTAACCGTTATTAAAGGAACACTTGAAGTACTTATTCGTAAACCTAGAGATAGCAGGGAATACGAAGATAAAATAAACTATTGTATAAACGAAGTTGATCATTTAAATATGCTCGTAGATCAGCTTTTAACAATGGCAAGATTTGATAATCAAAAACAGCAGATTAATACCGAAAAAGTCTATTTAAATGCAATAATTTTAGATGTTTTAACGCTGAATTCTGAGAAAATAAAAAACAAAAAACTCGATGTAAAATTTGATGCCGGAACAGATTTTTATATTCAGTCAGATAATTTCCTAATCATTACAATTCTTAGAAATATTATTTCAAATGCTTTGAAGTATACAAATCCTGATGGAGAAATTTCGATTTTACTTTTTAAAGAAAACAGTAAAATAGTTTGTAAAATTTCTGATAACGGAATTGGTATTGCAAAAGAAGATTTAGAAATGATTTTTAATCCATTTTTCAGATCTAATTATACAGAACATCCAGAAATTAAAGGAGTTGGTTTGGGACTTTCAATTGTAAAAAGAATTACAGAATTGCTTCATATTAAGTTTAAAATTGAAAGCGAGCTAGGAGCAGGAACAACCGTAATTTTGGCTTTTAATAAAGATTCGGAAAACGTTTTCGTAAATTGAAAATTTTCAATAAAAACAGTACTTCAGATTTTTTTTAACAATAAACTATCGTTAAGTTATATTAAAAATTGCTTTTTTATGAAATTAACTAGTATATTTGCAACCGAATCAAAGAATTATAAAACAAACCAAACAATGATTTCAAATCAATTACATCATCATCATTTTCATTATTGCTCTCAAGCGATGTGTTAATGGTATGCATGTAAATCATCATATTTTAAAACCCGTTTGAGTACATCAAACGGGTTTTTTTATACCAATTCTTTGTACTCAAACTATTAATC
>NZ_DLHA01000024.1:0-270 GCF_002482975.1 Flavobacterium sp. UBA7680
TGAAGGCTGGATTCGCCGAATTATGGTTAACGAATGTATATCATATTTAAGAGTACAGAAAAAAGTAAAATTTGTTGAAGATGAAATATATGCCGAAGAAAGTTTTAATGCAACTGATAGTCAGTTTTCGATCGATCAGATTCAGTTTTTAATAGATGCTTTGCCGGACGGATATAAAATGATCTTCAATTTATACGCCATAGAAGGATACAAACACAATGAAATTGCAAAGATGTTAGGGATTAGCGAAGGAACATCAAAATCACAATT
>NZ_DLHA01000024.1:306-876 GCF_002482975.1 Flavobacterium sp. UBA7680
AAAGGATTTCCGTGAAAAACTAAATCAACGCATTATTGAACCAAGTGACAAAGCCTGGGATCGATTAGATGCAATGTTAAGTGTTGCAGAAGAAAAAAAGCAGCCTAAAAACAAAAAACGATGGATGTACATCGCTGCAAGTATTGTGGGTTTTTTATTAGTGGGAATATTCTTTTTTAATCAGAAAAAAAGTGTTGTTGAAACGCCAAAAAATAATGTAGTCATCAAAGAAAATCTACAGAAAGATACTGTTGTAAAACCAGATTTAGATATAATAAATCCTGTAAAGACAGAAGTAGCAGTTTCAGAAAAAGCAGCAAACCAGAATTCAGTAAAAGAAGAAAAAAATCTAAATGTAAAACCAAATAAAACCCTTAAAACTAAATCAAATCAAATAGCGGAGTCTTCAATCATCATCAAAAACAATCAACCAAAACAATCTGTTAATAATCAATCTTTAGCTGTCGAAACTTCTAAAAAAGAAACAGTAGATCAATTATTAGAATCAGCCGAAAAAACTGTTGTGGCAGAAAATTCGGCAAAGCCAAAATCAAAAGTAAAAATCAATGC
>NZ_DLHA01000024.1:920-81821 GCF_002482975.1 Flavobacterium sp. UBA7680
CTTTCGTTTAGAGAAAAAATGATTACAAAAGTCAATAAAAATTACCAAACGTTAAAAGTGGCTTTGGCGAATCGAAATCAACAAGAATAATTTTTTAATGGCAATATCAATTAATAATTTACAATTCACAATTCATAATTAAAACATCATCAATCACAATCAATTTAAAAAAAATCAATCAATCATGAAAAATTTGACACTTTATCTCGTTGCCCTTATTTTCTTATTTGTTACTAAGGTGCTGGGACAGGAAACCTTTGAATCAAAAGCAAAGAAAATTGCCAATAAAATAGAAAAGGTTACCAAAGAAGAAAAAGCAGCCTTAAAAGAAGAAGTAGAAGCTGTAAACGTACAATTGTCTGAAGGAAAAATTACTCAGGAACAAGCAGACAAACGCAAGAAAGAATTGGCAGAAGCCAGAGCTACCATTATTGAGGAAAAAGTAACATTGGCACAAAATGAACTTAATGATTTGGTGCAACAAAAAGTGGACGGAAAAATCAAAGAAGGAGATTCTATAATGAAGCATGCTTTGGTCATTCGTTGGAATGATGAAATATGGAAAGAGGGTAAAAAAGGAAAGGATTCGATTCGTGGAGAAAAAAGAACAACTTCGCAATTTGTGTTTGCAATGGGTTTAAATAATATGATGGTCGATGGTAAACTTCAGGATTCTAATTACAGTTTTATTGGTTCACATTTCTACGAATGGGGTTTTACCTATAACAGCAGATTAATGAAAAATGACAATTTATTACATGCCAAATACGGACTTTCGTTAATGTATAATAATATTCGTCCAACAGACAACAGAAGTTTTGTGGTAAATGGAGACCAGACAGTTTTAGAGACCAATCCTGTAAATCTTAATGAATCTCGTTTTAGAAATGTTTATATAGTGCTGCCATTGCATTTAGAATTCGATTTTTCGAGACCTCAGGTAAGTAACGGAAAAACATATTTTAGAACCCATAGAAGTTTCCGTTTTGGGATTGGAGGTTACGCCGGAATTAATGTAAAATCGAAACAAATCCTGAAATTTGATCAGGACGATTTAGATTATAAAACAACAATAAAAGGAGATTATAATGTTAATAATTTTATCTACGGACTAAGTTCTTACATTGGTTACAGAGCATTTAGTTTGTATGCAAAATATGATTTAAATCCGCTTTTTCAGGATAATTTAGTGAAAGAAAATAACATTTCACTAGGAATAAGAGTTGATTTGAATTAAGAATGCAGTTTAATTAGTTAGTAAATAGGCACCTCGAAAGAGGTGCTTTTTTTATGTTAAATCGCCAAATTTCAAGATTCATTTGTGTACTTTTACAGACTTCAAATTTTTAAAAATATTTTACGTTTTGATTTCACAAGCTACTATTGATTCTGTTTTTGAAACTGCTCGTGTAGAGGAGGTTATTGGTGATTATGTTAACTTAAAACGTGCCGGGAGTAACTATAAAGGTCTAAGTCCGTTCTCGGATGAGCGCTCTCCATCGTTTATGGTGTCGCCTGCAAAAGGGATCTGGAAAGATTTTAGTACAGGAAAAGGAGGAAACTCTGTCAAGTTTTTGATGGAGCATTCGCAATTTACCTATCCGGAAGCCATTCGATATCTTGCCAGAAAATATAATATTGAAATAGAAGAAACCGAACAGACAGATGCCGAAAAAGCAATGACGGATGTTCGTGAAAGTATGTATTTGGTTTCAGAATTTGCAAAAGATTATTTTAATAAAACACTTTTAAATTCAGAAGAAGGAAAAGCAATTGGACTCTCTTATTTTAAAGAAAGAGGTTTTACCAATGAAACCATCAAAAAGTTTAGTTTAGGATATTCGCCTGAAACCTGGGATGCTTTAACCAAAGAAGCTTTAGGTAAAGGATATAAACTGGAATTCCTGGAAAGTACCGGTTTAACAATACCAAGAGAGGATCGTCCTTTTGACCGTTTTAAAGGCCGTGTAATGTTCCCGATAGAAAGTATGTCCGGACGTGTTTTAGGTTTTGGAGGACGTATTTTAACCAATGATAAAAAAGCAGCGAAGTACCTGAACTCGCCAGAAAGTGATATTTACCATAAAAGTAAAGTGCTTTATGGTATTTTTCAGGCCAAACAATCGATAGCAAAACAAAACAATTGTTATCTGGTTGAGGGTTATACAGATGTTATTCAATTTAACCAGGCTGGTATCGAGAACGTTGTGGCTTCATCAGGAACCGCTTTAACGCCAGATCAGATTCGTTTGATAAATCGACTAACGAGAAATATTACCGTTCTTTTTGACGGAGATGCTGCAGGATTGCGTGCGTCTGTTCGAGGAATCGATTTGATTCTTGAAGAAGGAATGAACGTAAGAGTTTGTGCGTTCCCTGACGGAGAAGATCCGGATAGTTTTGCCCGAAAAACTTCGCATGATGATCTTGTTGCCTATTTAGAAGAAAACAGTAAAGATTTTATACAGTTTAAAGCATCTCTTTTAATGAAAGAGGCTAAAAACGATCCTATAAAAAAAGCCGATTTAATTCGGGATATGGTGGTGAGTATTTCTAAAATACCGGATCGTATTCAGCGCGAAATTTATACTCAGGAATGTGCCAGAATCATGGATATTTCTGAGCAGGTATTGGTGAGTACTTTGGCTCAGCTGATTCAAAAAGACATTGCTGAGGTGGCTAAAAAACAAAAACAGGAACAAAAACCTTTTGAAGTTTTTAGAAACCAGCCGCCGCCACAAGCAGGATATTCTGGAGGAGATCCTGAAGATCCAAGATTTGGACCGCCGGAAGATTATCCGGGCGAACCGGGATATCCGGTAGGAGAGCCTACAGAAAAAGTAGATATTTTGTATCGTTTAGAACGAAAAGTAATTGAGATTTTATTGCTTTACGGAAATAATACAGAAGAATTTGAAGATGTACATTTAAAGAATAATGACGAAGGTGAAGTGGTAATGGTTTCTGAAATGAGAGCATACAAAGTGTACCAGCGTATTTATTTGAGTTTGCAGGAAGATGAGGTAGAACTTTCTAATAGTTTATTCCGTGATATCTTTACTGACTTAATTGCATTTTATAATCAAAATGAGAAATTCAGTCTTGAGCAATATTTAATGCGTTTGCAGCCTGATTTTGCTCAGGAAGTTACCGATATTTTAATGGAAGATGAGCGATTGACGCTTCACGATTGGGAAGGGCAGAATATTTTCTCGAAAATGAAACACGAAACCATTGCGCAATACGTGACAGAAACAATTATGTCTATGCGTTGGTTTTTGGTGGGTAAAATCATCGAAGAATTAAAAAGCTCTATAAAACCTGATAATTCAGATAATACAGAGCTTTTGTCTATGGTTGTCGATTACTCGAAATTAGTTAATGCATTCTCGAAAAAACTAGGTCGAGTAATGTCGAGATACCATTAAATAATTTCTAAAGTCTTAGCTTTGTTTACTAAGTCAACTAAATTAGTAACATTCAATTTAGTTAGTAATCTCAATTTGTAAGTACTGATCGTTTTTTCGTTCAGGTTTAAGATTTTAGAGATTTCATTGTTTTTCTTACCATCACTTAAGTAACGTAAAACTTCGATCTCACGATTTGAAAGTTTTCTGTACAAACGTTCGCTTTTGCTTTGTTTAGCAATTAATGCCATGTTTTTGCGCACAGTTTCGTTGATGATAATTTTTCCTTCGTGTACTTTAATAATAGAAAGACCTAAAGTTTCAAGTTTTTCTGTTTTGTGTACATACCCGGAAACTCCTGCTTTGATTGCATTTGGAGCATACATTTGTTCAGCGAGGTCACTAAAAATTACAATTTTTGTTTTTGGGAAATTTTTCAGGATCGATTTTACTTCGAAGATACTTGAAAGGCCTTCAAGTTCAAGATCGAGAATTAGGATGTCAATTTCCTTCGTTTGAAGGATATCTCTAACCATTGAAAAATTGCCTACGTTGGCAACAATTGAAATTTGATCGTGGTCTTTGAAATAAGACTTAACGCCAAAGTGAGTCACAGGATGATTGTCTGCAAGACATACTTTAATCATAATTTTTACCTTTTTTAGAATTGTTCATGTTTTTGGAACTGTAAAATTAATAAATAAATTCTGTAATTAATTGCAGACAAATGTTAAAAAAATTATTTTAACGTTTTTGGTATTAAACAAACGGGTATTGCTTCCATTTTATGCTTGTTGCTGGTGTTTAATCTTTTATAAATTTCAAAGACAGATTTTTCTCTCCCGTTGAAGTCATCTGCTGATTTTCCTGACTCCGCGGCTAGCATCGCCCATTCCAGCTCGTCGTAACTTGCGCCTAATTGATCTTCGTCGGTTCTGTTATCTCCAAAAAGGCCATCTGTTGGAGCAGCTGTTAAAATTGAATTTGGAATCGTTAAAAATTCTCCCAAAGCATAAACATCAGACTTCATTAAGTCAGCAATTGGGCTTAGGTCGACACCACCGTCACCATACTTTGTGTAGAATCCTACACCAAAATCTTCTACCTTATTCCCTGTTCCTGCTACTAAAAGCCCATGAATACCAGCTAGATAGTACAAAGAAGTCATTCTTAAACGCGCTCTTGTGTTGGCTAATGATAAATTAACTTTTGTTGAATCTTTTGAAGTTGGCACAGATGTCTTAAACGCCTCAAAAGTGTCAGTTAAATCTGTTTTTACGCTCGAAACGTTAGGAAAACGTTTTTTTAACTGATCAATATGTTCTCTTCCTCTTGATACCTGACTTTCAGCCTGATGAATCGGCATTTCAACACATAAAACTTGTAAACCAGTCTGCGCGCATAGCGTAGAAGTCACTGCAGAGTCAACTCCGCCTGAGATTCCGATTACAAATCCGTTTACTTTTGCATTAGCAGCATAATTTTTTAACCATTCAACAATATGTGTATTTACTTTTTCTGTCTGAATTGTGCTTTTTTTAGCCATAATAGTTCAAGTTTTAAGATGGAGGGATGTATATTTGCAGAATTATTTTTTTAAGTAGAAAAGTACTTAAAATCCAGCAACACAAATCTAAATAAAATAAAATGAAAATTTATCGCTTTGTAGTGGTTCTGTGCTTGTTTTTTTTGTCTTGTGACCAAAAAACAAAGGTTGAAAAAGAGGTTGAAGAAATTCCGGTAGATATAAAAGTAGAACGTTTTGATAAAGCGTTTTTTGAAGCTAAACCTGAAGATCTTGCGAAGCTGAAAAAACAATATCCATACTTTTTTCCAGGAAACGATGACAACGTCTGGCTTCAAAAAATGAAAGAGCCAATTTGGAGAGAAGTTTATGAAGAGGTACAAAAAAAATACAGCAACTTCGAACCTGTCCGTGAAGAATTTAATGAGCTTTTTAAACATGTAAAATATTATTTCCCAAAAACTAAAACACCAAAGGTTGTTACGGTAATAGGTGAAATGGATTATAATGCAAAAGCAATTTATGCAGACAGTCTTGTTGTGGTTGCTTTAGAATTATATTTAGGAAAGGATCATAAATTTTATGAGTTTCCGGCGTATTTAAAATACAATTTTGAAGAAAAACAAATTATGCCCGATGTAGTTTCGAGTTTTACCTACCGAAACATTCCGGCTTATCCGGATAAAAACCTAGTTTCTCAAATGATTTTTGAAGGGAAACAGTTGTATGCAAAAGATCTGCTTTTGCCTAATTATACAGATGCTGAAAAAATGGGTTACACACCCGAACAAATAAAATGGTGCGAAGAAAATGAAAACTATATGTGGCGTTATTTTCTTGAAAGCGAAATGTTGTACAGTTTAGATCCGAAGTTAACAACACGATTTATAGCGCCTGCTCCATTTTCTAAATTCTATTTAGAAATAGACAACGATTCTCCGGGAAGAGTCGGAGCGTGGATTGGCTGGCAGATTGTTCGTTCGTATATGAAAAACAACAATGTGTCGCTGTCAGAATTATTAAAAGTGAATGCAAAAGAAATTTTCGAAAAGTCAAAATATAAACCTAAGAAATAATGTCAAATACAATAAAATCAGAAATTAAATTCAACGTCGAATTAGACGAAAACCGTGTTCCGGAAAAATTAACCTGGAGCGCACAAGACGGCGGTGTTCAAGCAGAAGAAGCAAAAGCTATAATGTTGTCAATTTGGGACAGTAAAGCGCATGAAACAATGCGTATCGATCTATGGACAAAAGATATGCCGGTAGACGAAATGAAAATTTTCTTTCACCAAACATTGGTTGCAATGGCTGATACTTTTAAACGTGCTACAGACGACGAAAAAATGTCAGATACCATGAAAGATTTCTGTGATTACTTTGCAGAGAAACTGGAACTTACTAAGTAGTTTTAAATTCCAAATAAAAAAATCCCAAATTCCAATTTTAAGGTTGGAGTTTGGGATTTTTTATGTTTTGACTATTTAATTATTATAAAGGTTTAATTGATTTCTTCTTAATATCATTTATAATTGTCTTGTATGAACCTATTGTAATAATAGTTGTAGGTTTATTGGTTGTAGTGTTGACTTTTTCAATTGATCCGCCAGATGCTTGCGAATAAATTATCTCACCGGTGTTTAAATCATAAACTTCCAAAATAACCTGAGCATATGACATTCGTTTTTTATAATAATAATGATCTACAAACTCAAAGTTGCTTAGATCATTTATGGAAGTTTTACATTTAATATTTACAAAATAATCAAAGTCGGCTCCCTTTTTTAAATCTAAAATTACTGATTTAGTTGGATGAACAGGGATTTGTTTTGGTAATAATAAGGATCGCTCGTTTACTGAATATTTTACCCTGTCGCCTAAGTATTCATTGAAATCAGCTAAAACAAGATTGGTTAGATTTGTTCTGGCATATGAGTTAACTTCAATTTCACCAATTAACCATTTGCCTTTAGAAAAGTCCAGTCCATTCATTTTGTCTTTGCTGTAAAGAAAATAATTAGCTGTATCAGGTCCAAGACAAGAGGTGAAAAGTAAAATGATTAGTGAGAAATGGAAAAATTTTCTCATGAAGTAAACCCACTATTGCTTTTAAAAACTTCTTGATTTACTTCATCAATGTAAGTCAAAAGCTCTTCTTTTCCAATAGATTCTGTGGATGAGGTTACAAAATACTGTGGCATTTCGGCCCAGTTATTGGCAAACATTTGTTTTTTGTAAGCCGCAATATGCGAATCAATTTTTACTTTACTGATTTTATCTGCTTTGGTGAAAATGATGCAAAACGGAATTTCGCTTTCTCCCATGTAAGACATAAACTCAATATCAATTTTTTGAGCTTCGTGACGAATATCAATCAGAACAAAAGCGCAGACTAACTGCTCTCTGTTTTCAAAATAATCCGTAATAAACTGCTGGAAAATTGATTTTGTTTTTTTTGAAACTTTAGCATAACCATAACCCGGTAAATCGACTAAAAACCAATTGTTGTTGATTTTAAAGTGATTTATCAGCTGTGTTTTTCCTGGTCTTCCAGATGTTTTTGCTAAATTTTTATGATTGGTAATCATGTTAATCAAAGATGATTTACCAACGTTTGATCTGCCTATAAATGCATATTCCGGCAGAAAATCTTTCGGGCATTTTGATGCATCAGAATTACTGATGATAAATTCGGCGGTATTAATTTTCATATTCTTGTTTTTTAAAACCTCCTTAAAATAGAAAGTTAGAGGCTATAATTTTTGCTCAGTAAGCCATTTTTCAAGAATTTCATTAAATTCCTGAGGATGTTCCATCATAGCTGCGTGTCCACATTTGTCAATCCAATACAAAGTTGAATTTGGCAATAATTTATCAAATTCTTCGGCAACATTTGGCGGCGTTACAGAGTCATTTTTACCCCAAATAATGCAGGTTTCTACATCCATTTTTGGTAAATCTTTAGCCATATTATGACGAATAGCGCTCTTTGCAATCGTTAAAGTTTTAATCAATTTGATGCGGTCGTTAGCCGTTGCGTATACTTCATCGATAAGTTCAGGAGTGGCAATCTTTGGGTCATAAAATACATCTTCAGCTTTCTTCTTGATGTACTCATAGTCACCTCTTCTTGGATAACTGTCTCCCATTGCACTTTCATAAAGTCCAGAACTTCCGGTAATTACAAGTCCGGCTACTTTTTCAGGATATAATTTTGTGTGGTACAATGCAATATGCCCGCCCAATGAATTTCCTAATAAAATAACCTTGTCAAAACCTTTAAAAGTGATGAAATCCTTAACGTATTTAGCAAAGCTTTTTACATTCGTTTTTAAAATGCTTTGTGTGTATATTGGCAAATCCGGGATAACAACTTTATATCCTTTCGTTGGGAAATATTCTGCTACACCATCAAAGTTACTAAGGCCTCCCATTAACCCGTGTAAAATTACAATAGGGGTTCCTTCGCCAGCTTCAAAATAGCTGTATTTGCCTTCTTTTTTGTAGTTTTTGTCCATCTAGTTTAATGCCAATTTCAATTTCGACAAATATAGGGTTTAATAAATAAAAATGAATTTTTGCTGCCATTTTTTAACTACATAATTTTAGTCGAATATATAAGTATTTAAAAATCAGCTTTTAGAGTGTGTTTTGCTATATTACGGAATTGTTAAAATGATTGCATTATAATTACTTTTTTAAGAGAAAGACTATTTATTTTTTTTAATTGTTAAAGGATTCGAATCTTAAACTGATTAATATCTAAAGTGTTGATTTGATAATAATTAAGTGAAGTGGTAGAAATGTGGTTAAACTTATTAACAAAGTGGTATTTAGTGGTAATATGTGGTAATTTTTTTTATATTTTTGCTGTATAACATGTTAAGTGGTTTTTCTTGAACACAATTGTAGGAACATATGAGTGTAAAGTCGATGCTAAAGGGAGGTTAATGATACCTGCACCTTTGAAAAAGCAATTGGCTTCTTCCCTTCAGGACGGTTTTGTCTTGAAGCGCTCTGTTTTTCAGCAATGTTTGGAGTTGTACCCAATGGATGAGTGGAATTTGATGATGGCGAAAATTAACAAGTTGAATCGTTTTGTAAAAAAGAACAATGATTTCATTCGCAGATTTACTGCCGGCGTAAAAGTGGTAGAGATTGATGCATTAGGAAGATTGTTAGTGCCAAAAGATTTGGTGACTTTTTCTGGTATTGCTAAAGATGTTGTTTTTTCATCTGCGGTTAATATTGTGGAGATTTGGGATAAAGATTTATACGAAAAATCAATAAGCGGCGAAGATATGGATTTTGCAGATTTAGCCGAAGAAGTAATGGGAAATATTAATGACGACGACAATGGAATATCATAATCCGGTTTTACTTCATCCAACAGTTGATGGTTTAAATATTAAGCCAGACGGCATTTATGTAGATGTAACGTTTGGCGGCGGCGGTCACTCAAAAGAAATTTTGAGACGTTTAGGGCCAAACGGAAAGTTATTCGCCTTTGATCAGGATGAAGATGCTTTAGCAAATGCCCTGCCGGACGAAAGGTTTACTTTAATTAATGAGAATTTCAGATTTATAAAAAGATTTCTTCGTTTTCATGGTGTTAAAGGTGTAGATGGAATCTTGGCAGATTTAGGAGTTTCATCACATCAGTTTGATGTTCCGGAAAGAGGTTTTTCAACCCGATTTGATGCCGAGCTGGATATGCGGATGAGTCAGAAAAATGATTTAAATGCTTACCGAGTGGTTAACGAATATGAAGAACAGGATTTACGTCGTGTTTTTTTTGATTATGGGGAGTTGAAAAACGCACCGGTTTTAGCAAGAACGATTGTAGAAGCCAGAAGAGATTACCCAATCAAAACAACAGATGAATTAAAAGATGTTTTGAAGAAATTTTTACCTGAGAAAGTTCGAAACAAAATATTGGCCCAAATTTATCAGGCCATTCGAATTGAAGTAAATCAGGAAATGGACGTTCTAAAGGAATTTATTGAGCAATCGTTAGAGATTCTTAATCCAGGCGGAAGACTTTCAGTAATCTCATACCATTCTTTAGAAGACAGGCTGGTAAAAAGATTTATTAAAAACGGAATGTTTGAAGGAGAGCCGGAAAGAGATTTCTTCGGAAATTTTTCAGTACCGTTCAAAACAATAGGAAAACTGATTGTTCCAGATGATGCTGAAATCAAAATCAACAACAGAGCAAGAAGTGCAAAATTGAGAATTGCCGAAAAGATATAATATATATAGGTAGAAAAAATGAAAGGTGGAGTATTCAGCATATTAAAAGCAAGATTTCTAATAAACGATGACGCAGTAAAAAACTGGCGATTCATTGTCTTTATAATTCTGCTGGCCATTTTGATGATTGCAAATACACAGCGATACGAACAAAAGGTTTTTGAAATCGCAAAACTAAATAATGAAGTAAAAGAACTGAGATCTGAATTTGTAGATCGACGTTCAGAATTGATGAAGTTAAAAATGGAATCGACGATATCAGATAAAATGCTCGAAAAGCAAATTTATCCATCGACAGTTCCTCCAACAAAAATAGAAGTTAAAAAAGAAGAAGAAAAAAGTTTCTTTAAAAGAATATGGCAGTAGACGATAAACATATATCCTACAGAATTTACCTCGTAGCAGTTTTCATCTTTTTGATGGCAATTGCTATTGTTGTTAAATTGACCAATATTCAATGGGTTGAAGGAGATCATTACAGACAACTGGCAAAACAGCGTACCGTTAGAAATTTTGTAATTCCGGCAAACAAAGGAAATATTTATTCTGCTGATGGAAGTTTACTGGCAACGTCAATTCCAAATTATGAAATTCGATTTGATGCCAAAGCACCAAAAAAGGAAACTTTTGAAAAGTATGTAAAACAATTGTCGGATTCTTTGGAAACTGTTTTGGATAGACCATCAGGTTATTATGAAAAAGAATTAAGAAAAGCACGAGAAAATAAAAATCGTTATTATTTAATTGCCAGAAAATTAAGTTATACGGAATATGTGAAAATTAAAGGTTTTCCATTATTCAATTTAGGGGCTTTTAAAGGTGGAATTATTGTAGAACAAGAAACCGTTAGAAAACACCCTATAGGGAAAATTGCTGAAAGAACTATTGGTTATGACAAAATTGATCCGGCAACAGGAATTGAAGTTGGAAAAGGAATTGAGTGGGCTTTTAAAAATTATTTGAACGGAAAAGACGGGAAAATTCTAAAGCAAAAAATCGCAAAAGGCCAATGGAAACCAATTCGTGATTTAAACGAAGTGGATCCAATTGACGGTTACGATGTTATTTCGACAATAGATGTTTTTATTCAGGATATTGCACATCATGCTTTGTTAAAACAACTGGAAGATTACGAAGCAGATCACGGTTGTGTGGTTGTAATGGAGACAGAAACAGGTCATGTAAAAGCGATTTCAAATTTAGGAAGAGCAGAGGATGGATCGTATTATGAAACAACAAACTATGCAATTGCAGAATCTCATGAGCCGGGATCGACTTTTAAATTAGTTGATTTAATGGCGATTTTAGAAGATAAAGTAGCCGATACAAGTACAGTTTTCGATAGTCACGGAGGTCAGGTTAAATATTACGGGCGAGCTGTTAATGATTCGCATAAAGGTGGTTATGGAAAAGTTTCATTAGCACGCGGATTTGAACTTTCGTCAAATACAGTTATGGTTCAGGCTGTTTATGAAAATTACAAAAGCAATCCGTCTAAGTTTGTGAATCATATTAATAGTTACGGATTAAATAAGACATTAGGATTACATTTTAAAGGAGAAGGAAGACCGTATATTCCACAGCCTGGAGACAAACATTGGTCAGGAACTACGCTTCCGTGGATGGCTTTTGGATATAATGTTTCGGTTACGCCAATGCAGACTTTGGCATATTATAATTCAGTTGCCAATAATGGTGTAATGGTAAAACCGCAATTTGTTTCTGAAATTAAAGAATGGAACAAAACCATCAAAAAGTTTGATGTTGAAGTTATAAACCCAAGAGTTTGTTCGCCGGAGACTATTAAAAAACTGAAAGCAGTATTGCTGAATGTGGTTAAAAAAGGAACAGGTTCTAAGTTGTATTCGAAAGATTTTTCGATGGCAGGAAAAACAGGAACGGCTCAGATGAATTATGGAGGAAAAGAAGGAAAATCAGCATTGTATTATGCGTCTTCTTTCGTAGGATATTTTCCGGCAGATCATCCTAAATATTCTTGTATTGTAGTAGTTCACAAACCAAATACATCAAAAAATAATTATTACGGAGCAGACGTTGCGGGGCCGGTTTTTAAAAGAATTGCCCAAAAAATATTTACAGACGCACCATCAACAAATAAAATTAAACAACTTGATTCTAAAATTGCAAAACAAGAAAGCAGTTATGATAAGTACGATGTAGAATCAAGAAAAAAATCAAATGCAATTCCTAATTTAAAAGGAATGCCGGGAATGGATGCCGTTGCTTTGCTGGAGAATCTTAACGTAAAAGTTAAAGTAAAAGTAATAGGAGTAGGAAAGGTGAAAAAGCAATCTATTCAGGCAGGAGAAAAAATTATAAATAAAAACACAACTATAGTATTAGAATTATCGTGAAAATACTAAAAGACATATTATACAAAGTAGCTATCGAATCTGTAACAGGTTCGACAGAAATTGGTATCCAGAAAATTGAATTTGATTCCCGAAAAGTAGAGTCAAATGATGTTTTTGTGGCCATTCGCGGTTCATTATCTGACGGGCACGATTATATTGAAAAAGCGATTCAGTTAGGAGCAAAAGCTATTATTTGTGACACACTTCCTCAAAATATTGAGAAAGAAGTAACTTATATTCAGGTAAAAGATACCAATACAGCATTGGCTTTTATTGCGGCTAATTATTTTGAAGACCCATCTTCAAAACTAAAATTAGTTGGCGTAACCGGAACAAACGGAAAAACAACAATTGCATCGTTATTATTTCAATTATTTCAAAAAGCAGGATTTAAAGTGGGTTTATTATCAACCGTAAAAATCATGGTCGATGATACAGAATATCCTGCAACGCATACAACACCAGATTCAATTACAATCAATCATTATTTAAATGAAATGATCGAAGCTGGAGTTACGCATTGTTTTATGGAAGTAAGTTCACACGGAATCCACCAAAAACGTACAGAAGCTTTGCATTTTGTAGGCGGGATTTTTACGAACCTTTCGCACGATCATTTAGATTATCACGCCACTTTCGCAGAATACAGAGATGTAAAAAAATCATTTTTTGATTCGCTGCCAAAAACAGCTTTCGCATTATCAAACATTGATGATAAAAACGGAACTGTAATGCTGCAAAATACGGTTGCAAGAAAGTTTACATATGCCTTAAAATCGTATGCTGATTTTAAAGCAACAATTTTAGAAAGCCAGTTATCTGGTTTATTATTAAAAGTAAACGACAATGAAGTTTGGGTAAAACTAATTGGAACTTTTAATGCTTACAATGTTTTGGCTATTTATGGAGCTGCAGTTGAGTTAGGAATGGATAGCTTGGAAGCATTACGCTTACTGTCTGATTTAGAAAGTGTTTCAGGTCGTTTTCAATATATTGTTACCGATTCAAAAATAACAGCAATTGTAGATTACGCACACACGCCGGATGCTTTAGAAAATGTTTTAAAAACGGTTGATGATATCCGTACAAAAAACGAACAATTGATTACAGTTGTAGGCTGCGGCGGAAACAGAGATAAAACAAAAAGACCAATTATGGCAAAAATTGCAACAGATCTTAGTGATAAAGCAATTTTAACATCAGATAATCCAAGAAACGAAGATCCTGAAGTGATCTTAGATGAAATGGAACAAGGTGTAGAAGCTCATAATTATAAAAAGATATTGAGAATTACGGATAGAAAACAAGCTATTAAAACCGCTTGTCAATTGGCACAGCCAAATGATATTATTCTGATTGCCGGAAAAGGGCATGAAACCTATCAGGAAATAAATGGTGTTCGCCACCATTTTGACGATATGGAGACTGTAAAAGAAATTTTAGACCAACTAGGAAAATAACAAAATGAAAATTCCAAATTCCAAAATCCAATATAACGTTGGAATTTTGGGATTTAAAAATTGGAATTTCATTCAAAATTGGAATTTAAAAAATAGAAAATATGCTGTACTATTTATTTGAATATTTTGACAAAACATTAGATTTACCAGGAACAGGAGTATTCCAGTACATCACTTTTAGATCGGCTTTAGCATTTATGCTTTCATTGCTTTTGTCAACTATTTATGGTAAAAGGGTGATTAACTTTTTGCGCCGCCAGCAAGTTGGAGAAACAGTTCGTGAACTTGGTTTAGCAGGTCAAAACGAGAAAGCGGGTACGCCAACAATGGGGGGATTGATCATCATTTTTGCCACGTTAATTCCGGTTTTCTTATTTGCAAGACTGCATAACATTTATATAGTATTGCTTATTGTAACTACGTTATGGATGGGAACTATTGGTTTTGTGGACGATTATATCAAAATATTCAAAAAAGACAAACAAGGACTAAAAGGGATTTTCAAAGTAATTGGTCAGGTTGGTCTTGGGATAATAGTTGGAGCAGTTCTATATTTTAATCCAGCCGTAACGGTAAGAACAGATACAGGACGTACCGATGTTTTTAAATCAAATGTGAGCACAACCGTAGTTTTGCCGGCACCAGTTGAAGAAAAATCGACAGCAACGACAATTCCTTTCGTAAAAAATAATGAATTTGATTATGCCGAAGTACTTTCATTTATGGGAGACGGATATGAAAAATGGGCTTGGCTGGTATTTATTCCAGTTGTAATTTTTATCATCACAGCAGTTTCAAACGGAGCAAATTTAACAGACGGAATCGATGGTCTCGCGGCCGGAACCTCCGCAGTCTCGGTACTCGCACTCGGAATATTTACGTTTGTTTCAGGAAATATCATTTTCTCCAACTATCTAAATATAATGTACATACCCAATTCGGGAGAAATGACGGTCTTTATATCTGCCTTTGTTGGAGCTTTAATTGGATTTCTTTGGTACAATTCATTTCCGGCGTCCGTATTTATGGGAGATACAGGAAGTTTGACTATTGGAGGAATCATTGCCGTTTTAGCGATTGCCGTTCGTAAAGAAATATTGATTGTTTTATTTTGCGGAATTTTCCTTGCCGAAAGTGCTTCAGTAATTATTCAGGTAACATATTTTAAATATACAAAGAAACGCTTTGGCGAAGGCCGAAGAATTTTCCTGATGTCGCCACTGCACCATCATTATCAGAAAAAAGGATATCACGAAAGTAAAATTGTGACCCGTTTTTGGATTGTTGCTGTAATGTTAGCCATATTATCAATCGTTACATTAAAATTAAGATAGATGAGATTAGTGGTATTGGGCGGAGGAGAAAGCGGTGTTGGAACCGCGATCCTAGGTAAAAAGAAGGGATACGACGTTTTTGTGTCGGATTTTGGAAAGATTAAAGAAAGCTATAAAGAAGTTCTTATCATTAATAAGATTGCCTGGGAAGAAGAGCAGCATACTGAAGATTTGATTCTAAATGCTGATTTGGTAATGAAAAGCCCAGGAATTCCAGAGAAATCTCCAATAGTTAAAAAGTTGATTGAAAAAGGGGTTAAAGTGATTTCAGAAATCGAATTTGCCGCTCCTTATACAGAAGCAATGACAGTTGGAATTACCGGAAGTAATGGTAAAACCACCACCACAATGCTCACGTATCATTTGCTTAAATCGGCTGGACTCAATGTAAGTTTGGGAGGAAATATAGGAAAGAGTTTTGCCTGGCAGGTAGCCGAAAATAAATACGACGCATACGTTCTTGAATTAAGCAGTTTTCAGTTAGACGGAATAATAGAGTATAGGCCGGATATAGCGATAATAACAAATATCAGCCCGGATCATTTAGATCGATACGAATATAAATATCAAAATTATATCAATTCGAAGTTCCGAATAACAATGAACCAAACCGAAAGCGATTATCTCATTTATGATGCAGACGATGAGGCAAGCGCAGAATGGTTAAAAAACAACAAAACAAAAGCAAAATTAATTCCTTTTTCACTGACAAAAAGTTTTGACGAAGGAGCTTCTATAAATAACAACAAAATGGAAATAAAGATCAACCAAGAAGAGTTTACAATGGAAACAGAATACATTGCGTTAGAAGGAAAACATAATATGAAAAACGCAATGGCAGCAAGCTCTGTAGCAAAATTGATGCAAATTAGAAATGCAACAATTCGTGAAAGTTTATCTAATTTTCAAGGTGTTGAACACCGTTTAGAAAAAGTATTAAAAATCCAGAATGTACAATACATCAACGATTCAAAAGCAACAAACGTAAACGCTACTTTCTTTGCTTTAGACAGCATGAATGTTCCAACTGTTTGGATTGTTGGAGGTGTTGACAAAGGAAACGATTATAACGAATTGATGCCATTGGTTCGTGAAAAAGTAAAAGCCATTATCTGTCTTGGAGTTGATAACCATAAAATTATTAACGCTTTTGGTGATGTTGTTGATATTATGGTGGAAGTGAACAATATGAACGACGCTGTAAAAACAGCCCAAAAATTAACTGAAAAAGGTGACGCTGTTTTATTGTCTCCAGCTTGCGCAAGTTTTGATTTATTTGAAAACTACGAAGATCGTGGAAAACAATTCAAACAAGCAGTGCATAACTTGTAGAAAATAGTTTAAAGTTTCATGTTTCAGGTTTCAAGTTTGAAGCTGAAACATGAAACCTGAAACCTGAAACATGAAACCTGAAACATGAAACCTGAAACAAAAGAAACCTGAAACAAAACAACATGAAGGAGCTAGTTAACAAACTAAAAGGAGATAGGGTAATATGGTCATTCGTGGCTCTATTGGCGTTGTTTTCGTTTATGCCTGTTTTTAGTGCGAGTAGTAATCTGGCGTATATCGGTCACGGAACTGGAAACACATTAGGTTATTTAGTGAAGCATTTGGCACACGTTTGTATAGGTTTCTTAATTATTTACTGGGTTCACAAAGTACCGTATCATTATTTTAGAGCGATTTCTAAAATTGCACTTCCGGTAGTTTGGTTATTGTTATTATACACCTTGTTGAAGGGAACTGTAATTGCAGGAGCAAATGCAAGTCGTTGGATTCAGGTACCGTTCATTGGAATCACGTTTCAAACATCAACATTGGCGGCAAGCGTATTGTTTATTTATGTAGCCCGTTATTTGTCGAAAACCAAAGAAGAAAATGAGCCGTTTCAAACCTCATTTATTCAGCTTTGGGTTCCGGTGTTTATCACTTTGGCATTAATATTACCAGCCAACTTTTCGACTACAGCGTTGATTTTTGCCATGGTAATGATGCTGACATTTATTGGTAAATACCCATTAAAATATATTGCTTTTATCATTGGGTCAGGAGTTGCGATGTTAGCATTTTTCTTATTGGTAGCAAAAGCATTTCCAGAATCAAGATTCTTTAGCAGGGTTTCAACTTGGGAAAGTCGTATAATGAATTTTACCACAGATAAACCAGATGAAGATGATTATCAAATTGAAAAAGCAAAAATTGCAATTGCATCTGGAAGATTAGGCGGATTAGGGCCAGGCAAAAGCGTTCAAAAGAACTTTTTGCCACAATCATCTTCCGATTTTATTTATGCCATTGTAGTTGAAGAATATGGTTTAGTAGGTGGAGTTTCAATATTAGTACTGTATTTATTGTTATTGTTCCGATTTGTGATTGCGTCACATAAAGCCAATACATTATTCGGAAAATTAGTCGTCGTCGGCCTCGGATTTCCGATGATATTTCAAGCCATGATTAATATGGCTGTTGCGGTAGAATTGCTGCCGGTAACAGGACAGACGCTTCCGTTGATAAGTTCAGGAGGAAGTTCCATCTGGATGACTTGTTTCTCACTTGGAATCATCATTAGTGTAACCAAGAAAGACGAAGAAATCGCCGAAGAACAAGAAGAAAAAGAAAGAAAAAAAGAAGCACTTCAAAGATTAATAGATAAAGAATTGGCAGAAGAAGATTTGCCGGTTGATGAAAGAGAAGAAATTTACGAAGAAGAAGCCATGTATTCCATTGAGGATAATTCAAAAAATCCGATGAATGCAGTTTTAAACAAATAATAAAGGATAAATAGTTTAACGATAACTATTATGAGATATGACAAAGTATAAATTCATACTAAGCGGAGGCGGAACAGGAGGACATATTTATCCTGCAATTGCTATTGCAAATGAATTAAAATTACAATTCCCTGATGCTGAATTTCTTTTTGTAGGTGCCAAAGATAAAATGGAAATGCAAAAAGTACCTCAGGCAGGTTACGAAATAAAAGGTCTTTGGATTGCAGGATTACAAAGAAAATTAACCCTGCAGAATATGATGTTTCCTTTAAAATTAGCAACAAGTTTGTTAGAATCAAGAAGAATCATCAAACAGTTTAAACCAAATGTAGTAATAGGAACAGGAGGTTTTGCCAGCGGACCATTATTACAAGCGGCAGGATCGGCAGGAATTCCAACCGTAATTCAGGAACAGAATTCTTTTCCGGGAATTACAAACAAACTGCTGAGCAAAAAAGCAAACGCAATTTGTGTAGCCTATGAAAATTTAGAAAGATTTTTTCCAAAAGAGAAAATCGTTTTGACAGGAAATCCGGTTCGTCAGGATTTAATTGATATTGAAAGCAAACGAGATGAAGCAATTGCTTTTTATGGTTTAGATCCGAATAAAAAAACATTATTGGTTTTAGGCGGAAGTTTAGGCGCAAGAAGAATCAATCAGTTAATTGAAAAAGAATTGCAAAATTTTCTTTCGCAGGATGTTCAAATCATCTGGCAATGCGGAAAATTATATTTTGAAGATTATAAAAAGCACAATCAACAAAACGTAAGAGTAGTTGATTTTATTGAAAGAATGGATTTTGTTTACGCTGCCGCAGATGTAATTATTTCAAGAGCAGGCGCATCATCAGTTTCAGAATTATGCATTGTAGGGAAACCGGTAATTTTTATTCCGTCTCCAAATGTAGCTGAAGATCATCAAACAAAAAACGCACAGGCTATTGTAGAGGCTAAAGGAGCGATTTTGTTGAAAGAATCTGAATTAGACAGCGAGTTTAGCATTGTTTTTGAAGCGCTGCTGAAAGATGACGGAAAACAAAAACAGTTAAGTGCAAACATCAAAAGATTAGCAAAACCAAAAGCAACACAAGATATTGTGGCTGAAATTGTGAAGTTAATTAAATAGAACATGGATAGGGATTACTTTTATCGAGGTATAATTTTTATTTTGATAGGTATTGTAATTGTTTGTTATGTTTTTTACAAAAGAAAAAAGGGTTATAACGATTTGAAAGGCTATATAGGAGGATTTGGATCAATTATTTTTGGATTGTATTTAATCTTTGAGTCATTCACTAATCAATTTTAATAAAAATGAATTTAAATCAAATACAAAACGTTTATTTTATTGGTATCGGAGGAATCGGAATGAGTGCCTTGGCCCGCTATTTTAAATATATCGGGAAACAAGTTTCAGGTTACGATAAAACACCGTCAATGCTGACAAGTGAATTAATTGAAAGTGGTATTGATATTCATTTTGAAGACAATATTAGTTTAATTCCGTCTGACTATTATGTGGAGAATACGCTGGTGATTTTTACGCCTGCAGTTCCAAAAACACATTCAGAATGGAATTATTTCATCGAAAGAAATTACGAAATTAAAAAGCGTGCCGAGGTTTTAGGGATTATCACCAAAGACACTTTTAGTTTTGCAGTTGCCGGAACGCATGGAAAAACAACAACGTCAAGTATTTTAGGACATATTCTATACGAAAGCGGTGCAGATGTTACAGCATTTGTGGGCGGAATTGTAGAGAATTATAATTCTAATTTAATTGGAACCGGAAAAACGGTAACCGTTGTAGAAGCTGATGAATTTGACCGTTCATTCTTGCATTTACATCCAAATATTGCCTGCGTAACATCAATGGATGCAGACCATTTGGATATTTATGGAACAAGTGATGCTATCGAAGCTTCGTTTGTGGAGTTTGCTTCGAAAGTTGAAGATAAAAGCAAATTATTTATAACCAAAGAATTACCTCTTGAAGGAGTTCAATGTGCTATAAATGAAGATGCTGTATACAAAGCATACAATGTTCGAATTGAAGATGGAAGTTATGTTTTTGATGTGCAGGCGCCATCAGAAATTATAAAAGACCTTCATTTTGGACTGCCAGGAAAACACAATCTTATGAATGGTTTAATGGCTATTGCGATGGCAAAAACTTATGGCACCCCAACCGATGCCATCGCAAAAGCTATTGCCTCTTTTAACGGAATCAGAAGACGTTTTTCGTATCAGATTAAATCTGAAAAATTAGTTTATATAGATGATTATGCACATCATCCAACAGAAATAAATGCTGTTCATCAGGCAGTTAGAGAATTGTATCCGGGACGTAAAGTTTTGGCGATTTTCCAGCCGCATTTGTTCAGCAGAACAAGAGATTTTGCTGATGGATTTGCCGAAAGCTTATCTCAGTTTGACGAAGTGTTTTTAATGGATATTTATCCGGCACGCGAATTACCGATGGAAGGGATTACATCGCCGTGGCTGCTGGAAAAAATGACCAATTCGAACAAAAAAATTGTTGCAAAAGAAGATTTATTAGCACAGATCAAAGCCAGTGATGCGCCAATAATTGTAACAATAGGAGCTGGTGATATTGGTGAAATGGTACCGTCAATTAAAAAAATGCTAAATGAAAATATTTAATTGGACAAATATTCGATTAGTACTCATTTTAGGGCTTGTTCTTTTTTTATATTCTTTCGCACAACACCGAAACGGAGATAGAAAATTGAAAAAATCTATGGTCGTTTTTGTAGGAGAAAATACGCTTTTTGTAAAACCGGAAACGGTTAATAAATTGTTGATAGAAAATAAAAGGGACGCTTCCAGTATTAGAAAAGATGAAGTAGATTTGAATAAGATAGAAAAAAACCTTGATACGCAAGACATGATTGAAAAGTCAGACGTTTTTGTAAGTATCGACGGTGTTCTAAAAGCGGTAGTAAAACAGAAGACACCAATAGCGCGAGTTTATGATGGTGATCGCTCTTTTTATATTGACTATGAGGGAAATAAAATGCCCTTGTCAGATAATTTTACGGCGCGAGTTCCTCTTGTTTCAGGGGCAATAAATGAAAAAAATAACGAAGATTTAGCTGCTTTATTTCGCACAATTTACGACGATGCGTTTTTGAAAAAAAACATCATTGCGATACAAATTATGCCTAATGGCAGCCTAAAAATGTTTAACCGAAACTATGATTACTTCATAGATTTTGGTCGTACAATGAATGTTGATAAAAAATTTAGAAACTATAAAGCGTTTTTTCAAAAAGCAGTTTTAGATAGTTCGTTATATAAATACAGCAAGATTGACCTTAGGTTTACGGAACAAGTAGTTTGCACAAAATAATAGAAAATGGAAAAAGATAACATTGCAGTAGGTCTAGATATTGGAACGACAAAAATAGTTGCCATGATAGGCAAGAAGAATGAATATGGCAAACTTGAAATTTTGGGTATTGGGAAATCCAAAAGTTTAGGTGTTGCACGTGGTGTTGTAAACAACATTACGCAAACTATTCAATCGATTCAGCAAGCAATACTTGAAGCAGAAAATAATTCAGGTTATAAAATAAAAGATGTTGTGGTGGGTATCGCCGGACAACACATTAGAAGTATTCAGCATACAGATTACATCAGCCGTAACAATCCGGAGGAAGTAATTGGCGAAAAAGATATTCAGCTTTTAATCGATCAGGTAAATAAACTGGCGATGTTACCGGGAGAAGAAATTATTCACGTTCTGCCGCAGGAATTTAAAATCGACGGACAGTCTGAAATAAAAGAGCCAATCGGAATGTATGGCGGAAGATTAGAATCTAGTTTTCATGTTGTAGTAGGTCAGGCTTCTTCAATCAGAAACGTTGGGAGATGTATTCAGAGTTCAGGAATCGAATTATCAGGATTGACATTAGAACCCTTAGCTTCGGCAGATGCAGTTTTAAGTCAGGAAGAAAAAGAAGCTGGAGTTGCACTTATCGATATTGGTGGTGGAACAACAGATTTAGCCATTTTTAAAGACGGAATTATTCGTCATACTGCTGTAATCCCTTTTGGAGGAAATGTAATTACAGATGATATTAAAGAAGGCTGTTCGATTATCGAAAAGCAAGCAGAGCTTTTAAAAATAAAATTCGGATCAGCATGGCCGGGAGAAAATAAAGACAACGAAATTGTTTCTATTCCAGGTTTAAGAGGAAGAGAGCCAAAAGAGATTTCGCTTAAAAACTTATCTAAAATTATTCACGCACGTGTAGTGGAGATTGTAGAACAGGTTTTTGCAGAAATCAAAGCTTACGGACACGAAGATCCGCGTAAAAAATTAATCGCAGGAATTGTTCTTACAGGTGGCGGTGCGCAGCTAAAACATATTAAACAATTAGTGGAGTATATTACCGGAATGGACACCAGAATTGGATATCCAAACGAGCATTTAGCAGGAAACTCAAGCGAAGAAATTTCAAGTCCGTTATTTGCAACCGCTGTTGGATTAGTAATGAACAGCATCGAGAACAGCACACAAAGCGCGATTAGAATGGAAGTAGTAAATGAACAGCCAAAAGTTGTTTATAGAAATGTTCCTCCGCCGGTGCAGCGATACGAAGTTGAAGAAAACTACGTTGAACAAGTAGAAACTTTTGAAGAACCAAGAGAAGTGAAAACGACAAAGGTTGCTGCAGAATCTACAGAAACAAAAATAAGACGATCATTTTTTGATAGATATGTCGATAAAATCAAAGATTTTTTAGACAACGCTGAGTAAATATAAGCCGAATAAAAAGAGAAAAGGATTACTTTTTGCCCCAAGTCAAGAAGTAAAAAATGTACTAAATAAGAATTTCAAAAACCAAAAAGATGATGAGCAACTCAGAATTTGGAAGTATTTCATTTGATTTACCGAAAAACCAATCAAATGTAATCAAAGTAATAGGTGTAGGTGGAGGTGGTAGTAATGCGATTAACCACATGTTTAAGCAAGGGATTAAAGGTGTAGATTTTATCGTATGTAATACCGATTCACAAGCATTGCAAAATAGTTCAGTACCTAACAAAATTCAGTTAGGTATGAATTTAACAGAAGGTTTAGGAGCAGGAGCAAATCCTGATGTAGGACAGCAGTCTGCTATTGAAAGTATCGCCGACATTGAAAAAATGTTAGACCGCGGTACTAAAATGGTATTTATTACCGCAGGTATGGGTGGAGGAACCGGTACTGGTGCCGCTCCCGTAATTGCACAATTAGCAAAAGAAAGAGAGATCCTTACAGTAGGTATCGTGACAATTCCGTTTCAATTTGAAGGGAAAGTACGTCAGGAGCAAGCTTTATTAGGAATCGAAAAATTACGTAAACAAGTTGACTCTTTAATCGTAATTAATAATAATAAATTAAGAGAAGTTTACGGAAACCTTGGTTTTAAAGCGGGATTCTCAAAAGCGGATGAAGTTTTAGCAACAGCCTCTAGAGGTATTGCTGAAGTAATTACGCACCACTATACTCAAAATATCGATTTACGCGATGCTAAAACAGTTTTGGCAAACAGCGGAACGGCTATAATGGGATCTGCTGTGGCAGAAGGAGAAAACAGAGCAAAAGATGCTATCGTATCTGCATTAGATTCTCCATTATTAAATGACAATAAAATTACAGGAGCCAAAAACGTATTGTTGCTTATCGTTTCTGGATCTAACGAAATAACGCTTGACGAAATCGGAGAAATCAACGATCACATTCAGGCAGAAGCAGGTTACAACGCAAATATTATCATGGGGGTTGGTGAAGACGAAACTCTTGGTGAAGCTATTGCTGTAACTATTATTGCTACTGGTTTTGATGTTGAACAACAAAACGAAATCGTTAATACGGAGCCTAAAAAGATCATTCACACGTTAGAAGATGAGCAAAGAAGTGTTCATAATTTAACAAACAGACCGCTTACTTCTTTTGATTTAAATGCAGAGACACCAACTGCAAAAACAGAAGAAAAAGTAGTTTTTGAGTTAATGGAAGATACGGTTGCTCCCGTAATTCAAACTCCAGTTGCGCCGGTAACAACGCCAACAATTAATCAGGAAGAATTGGTAGTTATGTCTGAGTTTATTAAAAACCTTGACGTGACTTTTGAAATCGTTTCGCCAATTACAGATATTGATTTTAAAATTTCAACTCCGGCAGCAGTTGTTCAGGAAGTAAAACCTGTACAACAACAAAGAACTTTTGAAAGAGAAGAACAAACTACTTTTTCATTTGATTTACCGCTTTTCAAATCTGAGCCAGAAGTGAAAAGAGAGCCAGCTGCAGAGCAGGAAAATAAAATCATGTTTGAGTTAACAAACGAAACTCGTAACATTAAAGTAAACGATCCAGTTTCATTTGTTCCGGTAACAGAACTTTCTGATAACGGAATTATCAAATATTCGTTAGAAGAATATATGGAAGTTGAAAACGAATTAACAGCTTCTAAACCAGTTGAAAAAGTGATCGAAGATACAGTTCCTGAGGAATTGAACATTACTTTAAAGCCAAGAGTTGATTTTGCAAGTCAGCCTGATTTTACAACAACTTCAGAAGTTTCTCCAATGGAATTAACAATTGAGGAAACACTTCGTTTAAGAGCTGAAGAAAGAAGAAAGAAACTAAAAGAATTTAATTATAAATTCCATAATAACGTTTCAAGAATCGATGAGTTGGAAAAAGAGCCGGCTTACAAAAGATTAGGAATCGATTTATCAAATTCTCAATCTAACAATACAAATTCAAGAATTTCGGTTGGAACAGATAGTAACAACGATTTGCAATTGCGTTCAAACAATTCATTTTTGCACGACAACGTAGATTAATTTTACAATCATAATATTAGGATAGCCCGAAAATTGGATTTAATTTTCGGGTTATTTTTTTTATCTTCGCACAGAATTTAGAAATTTGACTTTTAAATTAGTATTTTAAAGACAATATTGTCACCCTGAGCGAAGTCGAAGGGTTTTTGACGGAAAGGGCTTCGACTTCGCTCAGCCTGACAACCTAGAAATATTAGTTAAAATAAAAAATACCTAGTTAATATATCAATTTATAGGCATTAGCTTATTCAAATAAAAAAATAAAAGATGAGTTTACAAACACAAATCATGGAAGAAATTAAAACTGCCATGAAAGCAAAAGATACAGTAGCATTAGAATCTTTAAGAGCAATTAAATCTGAATTATTATTAGCTTCAACAGCTTCTGGATCTAAAGAAGAATTATCAGAAGATGATGAAATTAAATTACTTCAAAGATTAGTTAAAACTCGTAAAGAAAGCGCAAGAATCTTTACAGAACAAAATCGTCCTGACTTAGCTGAACCAGAATTGGCTCAGGTAGCTGTAATCGAGAAGTTTTTACCAGCGCAGTTAAGCGAAGAAGAAGTAGAAGCTGTAATTGCAAAAATTATCGCTGAAACAGGAGCTTCTGGAATTGCTTCAATGGGTAAAGTTATGGGATTAGCTTCTGCTCAATTAGGAGGAACTGCTGAAGGAAAAACTATTTCAGCTATTGTAAAGAAACTTTTAGTTTAAAATAATTTTAGATTTTAGAGTGTAGATTTTAGATTCCAACCAGAAATCTAAAATCTACACTCTGAAATCATAAATCAACTGACCGCGTAGTTCAACTGGATAGAATATCAGATTTCGGCTCTGAGGGTTGGGGGTTCGAACCCCTCCGCGGTCACTTGACGGGACAAAGAAGATTTTTTCTTCTTTGTCCCGTTATTCTTTGGGGCTAATTCCTCATTAATTAAGTAAACTATATGAACTACCTCATTTATTCGCGCGGTTCGAAACTGCTTTTCTTCAATTGTGAATTTTTCAGGATATATTGAACCAATAATGTTTCGAAAATGAGTTAAATCCGCTTCGCTACAGCATTGGTTAAGCTTCATCAAATTTTTAATTCCTGTTTTTAATAAATCCGAAAGACTAATATTCTCTCCAGCTAAATCTGCTAATTTAATTTCAAGTCGATGAATTTTATTGTCATAATCCGTTTTCATCTCAGTGTAATCTTTCACTTCAATCTTTCTTGAAGCGAGCAAATCTCTGATATAGGAAATCTTCTGTTCAAATTCTTTCAGCTGAGAAATTACTCTGTTCTTTTCTGCAATTGATTCCTTATTGAAATCATTAAAATATTCTTTAACAGCTGTTATGTAAATCTTTTCTGTTTCAGGTTTTGGAATATACTTTTGTAACTGTTCATAGAAAATGCGGTTAACCTCACACGATCTGATTCTGTAATTACAGCCCTTATAGCAATGATAATATGAATAATGGCTGTTTCTTCCTTTAGATATGCTTGCAGTTAAGATTTTATCGCAGAGAGGGCACTTAAATAAGCCTTTAAGAGGAAATGGTTCGGAGATTGCAGATTTAGTTCTGAAATTCTTTCTTCGTCCTTCTAAAACGTCTTGAACAAGATAAAATAGCGCCTCAGAAATTAATGGCTCGTGTGAGCCCATTACGTATTTTGCTTCCTCGTCTTTGAATTTCGGAATTAAAATTTTTCCACAATAAAGAGGATTGCGGATTTGTCTCCAGAAATTATTTTTACTTGTTTTAAGTCCTTTTCTTTTTGCCTGAAGAAAAATCTGCTCCGTATTAAAAATATCTTTTGCAATTTCTTCAAAACACCATTTTAAGATGGATGCTTCAGGCTGGTCAAAAGTTATATATTTATTACCATCCTCGGTTATTTTATTTATGTAACCAGAAGGAGCTAGTCCCATGTAACGTCCCTCTTTTCGTGCTCTTCTCATGCCGTGAAAAGTATTTAATGCCCGTCTGTCATTTTCTACTTCTGGAGCTGCAAGATAAAAAGCAAGCATCATTTTGTTTTCTGGAATAGACAAATCTAAAGGCTGTTCTATAGCCTGAGGCTCAATACCAAGTCTACGTAGAGTATTGATCATCTGGTAAGCATCGCCAGCATTTCTGCTGAACCTGTCCCATTTGGTAAATAAGATCAAATCCGTCTTATTTTTGTATCTTTTAATTGTTGTTAGATAAAGTTTCCATTTGGGTCTATTAAAAGTTTTTGCAGAATGATCTTCATAAATAACATCCCTTACAGCAATACAATTAATCTCACAGTACTTTCTTAGCATTTCCTCTTGATTTCTTTGCGAGTAACCTTTTTCCGCCTGCTCGTCTGTACTCACTCTCACATATAAATCTGCTGTCTTTTTCATTCCTCTTCTTGTTTAAATAATTCAAAACTGTTACTTTGGCAAGTAGTCGTATTAAATCTAATACTTTACCTGCCTGTTCAAGCGTTACATCTACATTTTCATCTTTCAGCATTTTCATGGCTTGCTCTGCCGTCATTTTTCCTCTTTCATTTTCATCTTCATTTCTCATTTCACAATTCCTCTTCATTAAAAAAAGACCGAGTCTCGGTCTTTTTTGTTCCACAATCATTCATCGCTATAAAGTTATGACACTTTTTTCATTTTATCCTGATCAAAATATGGTGGGGATAATACAAATATAAAACCTAATTCACTGAGGATCATAAGCAAAATTTACTTATCATAACTTAATCATTTTTTAGATTATTATAAAGATAAGTCGCTTTTCTGTCAATGTCATGGACATAATATGTACATAACAATAGTTCTATCATTATGGATAGACTTATTTAGTTTAGTGTTCATTTATCTTCGCTCTTCTCATTGAGCATTCTGTATATTTCATCCAGAACCTCTATTTCTGCACTTGGAATCAGCTGAAGGGCAAGCTCCAGAACAGAGCCAATGTATATTTCCCTGTTATCAAGTTCATCCGAATAAACCACATTCAAGCACATTTTAATAAGATTCACTCCCAGACATGTCATATCTGTATAACCATAAAATCTTATCTCGCGTGTTGATTCCCCGACTTTGTCCCCTGCAGGTTTCAGCAGTTTAAAATGATAGGATGCAAAATCTTTAAATTCTTCCAATGTTTTTATTTTATCAGTTTCCATAATTTTAAATATTAAAATTTAATGTTGGCTATTCAGTTTCTTCTTTATTTTCTGAAAACAGATCAGCAATCTCATTTAAAAGTTCAAACTCGTCAACTGGAAATAACTGAAGAGCAATTCCCAATATAAGCCCAACATCAATATATTGGTTTTCAATCGTACGTGGAACTTCTGCGCTGTCCTGATCTAAAGCAATAATGCAGAGCTTTATCAGGTTTTTTATAATTGAAACAAGCTCATAATAATCATAAACTCTTATCTCTGCACTGTACATTCCTCTTTTATCGTCTGCTGGTTTCAGGATGTTAAGCAGTCTTCCGCTTAATACCCCGATATTCTCCAGTTTCTTGATTTCATCAGTTTTCATAACTTCATTTTTTTTATGCTGATAAAGTCACTTCTTGATGAATTTCCTCAAGCCTCTCCAGTTCTTTCTGAATCATAGCTTCTGCCTCTTTCATAAAATCACGGCATCTGTCTTCCATCAGCTGATAGTACAGATAATCAGAGCTGTTTCTTCTGCTGAATCGAAGTGTGTTCGGATTCTTTTTCAAAAGTCTGAACATATTTTTTTCATCCCTGCTGTTTCGGGGGAAGTAATCAGAAGTTATGCCTGTAAAGTATTCGCACAGTTCAAATAAGTAGCCCATAGAAAAATGGTTAGGTGTGTATCCCAGAAATACCCTTATAAGTGAAAGACACGTCTGCTCTACGATCTGATGAAGGGAACTCATTCTAACTTCATAGGAAAAATACTGGTCATTATTGTAAATAAGATCCCAGATAGATGCACTAACACTGCTTCGGTCTTCAGCATATAATGTGGTGCTTTTTACATGACGTATCCCAGAATCTATGTTAATTTTAGGATGCTTCTCGGCATCAATAAACAGAGCCTGAGAGTTCCTAATAATATTACATAAGAATAACTGCTGGTCGCCGTATAATTTCACAATATTTCGCAGGCTGTGCATGAGAATAGTAACGGTTATCATACCTTTCGATCTGCCCTTAATCTTATCTGTAATGTCATTGGCTATATTGTCCTCGAACTCTTCTGCTATGACCAGCAGATAAAGATGAACATGCTTTTCTTTTTTAACAGGCTTATGAAAAGGCTCATTAAAAGTATAACTGCTCTTCTTCTCTGCAAAACAGTAAATGCCTATCGGATCGATGTTCTGCGAAATAACTCGATAAATTAAATCGGATGCGGTGTTTTGAATTGCTTTCATAATTTTACTCATTTTAGTTAATACTTGTCTGAAAAATTGTATTTTTGTTTAACACACAGGCAAGTAAGCAATTACTTGTACCGTACGGTATCAAATTTTTCCGTACCGTACATGAGATTTTTTGTATCATACATGAATCCCGCTTTTTTATTCTTAATTATTATCTTTGAGCTATGAGTACATTAACAAAACCAAACCACATGGGGCGCAAAATCAGCCGTATCCGTGAACTGAAAGACATGAAACAGGAAGCACTTGCGCAGGCTATGGGAACAAACCAGCAGACTGTTTCGATATTAGAAAATAGTGAAGATATTGATGATGAAAAATTAGCAGAAGTGGCAAAAGCCTTGGGAGTAACTGTAGAAGCAATTAAAAATTTTTCTGATGAAGGTGTAATTAATTATTTCAACACTTTTGGTGATAACAGCTTTACAAATGGAGCATTCAATGCAAGTCATTGTAATTTTAATCCTCTTGATAAACTAATAGAAGCCCATGAACAGCAACTCAAATTATACGAACGTTTGATTCAAGCAGAAAAAGACAAAGTTGAATATTTGGAAAAATTACTAAAAGCCAAATAAGCTTTTCTATAAAAGATATATTAATTCAAAAAGAGACCTTCGAGTCTCTTTTTTATTGGAGTATTATCACTTATATGTAACCACGTTCCTTGCATGTAATTATAATTCTTTTCCTGCCATAAGTTTGCTTCTTAAGCTATAGGTATAGGTGGTTGAATAGAAAACACTTCAATATATTTTTCACCAGAAATGTAGAATGGCTTTTTATTCAAAACATTACTTAATGTAAAAGGTTTCTGATCCCAAGATGTATTTGGTATAACATTTCGTAACATTTCTTGGGGAAATACGAGCCCAATATTATGACGTGCATTAACTTCATCAAAAACTACCAATAAATAGTGTTTTTCTTTAAAAAGAAATGCTGACATTTCATATTTACTTTTCAAAGATTCGTTTACAATAATTTTATTTATTATTTCTTCATCATTACTTTCAAAAAAGACTTGGATCTTTTCTGCGTCATTTATTTTTTTTAATTTATTTTTTTCCAATTCTTTTGTTACTCTTGCAATCATCATAGAGTCATCTCTAAATTTAAAAAGAATATATTTTGAAAAATCTGTTATAGCACATAAATTAAATAGCATTAAAAATTGAATGATGCTGATGTTATTTCTTTCAGTTCTTAGTCCTTCAACAAAGTTTATAAAATTTAGCTTGTTTTGGAATATTTCGCTTGCAAAATCGGAGATAGTGAAGCCAGACCCTGAAAATGGAGCAAATTGTGTCATCTGAACACATAAAACTTCTATATTTTCATCATTCCAAAGACTAATAAAAATCTGCTTAATTTCATTTTCAATACCTCCGACTAATTTGATACTATGATATACATTATAGATTGAATAGTTGTCAACATTTATTTTTTGTTCCTTGAATTGTGCTACATATTCTTTAAAAGCCTCCAAAGTAAGACTTACAAAGTATTCTCTTTTAATATCCCATAAATGGCTATCTTTTCTTCTATGCCAAATTTCTCCATACAACAAAAGTTTATTTTCAAGAGACAAAATTTCCTCAAACATATTGTTCAATAACCATGTGCCTACTCCTTTATTATCAGCATTTAACTCGATCCTTTTATCGACAAAAGAGTGTAATAGTCTTAAAACTTCAATTTCATTAAGTTGATAATCAACTCTTTTTTCATATAGTATTCCTAGAATTAGTATTGACCATTTTACGTGAGGAATGCTATTTGAATTAAAATAATCAAATCGTTTTAAAAGCTCAGTTAACTTGTGCTGTTCAAATAAAACATTTATTAAATCGTATGGTAGATTATAGGGAGTTCCTAAATCATTTAATGGCAGATCAGCGTTCTGGAAAAGGAGTTGGTATTCAGATTCCAATAAATCTGTTGTGAGAAACTTTTGTTGCATTAACTTTCTAAAATTATTTTCAAATTTTATAGAATGGTTGTTTTCAATTTCATTTTCTTCTCCAAACAGACATGCTAAAGTTTTTAAAAGTAAATCTAAATCATCTTTCTGAACATTAATAAAGTCCCTTACAGTCAAATCTTCAGCTTTTAGTTCTTCATATATTTTATATTTGTCTAAGGACTGGAATTTGTCGATTATTATAACTGTTTCCTTAGATTGATTTGTATTAAATAGCTTTTTTTTGTCGGAAGGTTTAACCATTGGTAATTGATAAAATTGTCCCGTTTTATCAATTTTTAATAAAGTATTTCGATTGTCATTTAAGATCTTTATCAGTTTTGGAAATTTCAGCTTGAAATATGTGAAATTCATAAAATCTTTTAAGTCGAGTTCACTTTCAAAAAACGGATATTCAAATATTATTTGGTTAGCAATTCTCTTTGCATCCCTAAGATTTTTAACATATAAATCAAATAAATTGTATTTATTTTTTAATGCAAAATTCAGTCTGTCTTCAAAATTGCTAATCGATGCTAAATCGGATTTCAGGAGCAATTTTATAAAATATTCTCCTAATGTCTTTGTTTCTAATTCGGGTAATAAAATCTCTAATTGGAAAAATTTATCAATAAATTTTGAGTCTAAAATTTCATTATTGACTTTTAGCCGACTTACAACATAATCTTTGTCCATCGCAACAACGAAAATGGTATTATTAAAATCCGCTGTATTCCTAATTAATTTTAAAACTTCTAAAATCTCACTGTCACTTAATCTATCGAGGTCATCAACAAAAACAATAATTTTTTTACCTATTTCACCAAGTCTAATATTAATATCATCGTACAAATTCTTTGAAGGAGTTTCTATCGATTTAGACGCAACATTTTCAAAAAACTCAACTAATTGGTTTTCTTTATAGATATTTGTTAAACGCTTCGAATACTCTAATATCTGATTAGCCAATTTTCCATTAAAATATGATAACTCTTTACTAAGTGATGTAAAAAATTCACTTATTATGTCTTCTTCCTTATGATTGAGATACGGTAAAAAATTAATTATAATAGGATTGTCTTTGTCAGCAAATTTCAAATAATTGAACATCATTTTAAAAAAAGAAATTTTAGGTTTTAATTGTGAGCTGACCATTTTTATAATACTTGATTTACCATTTCCCCAAGGCCCCACTAAACCGATAGTAAATGATTTTTCACTATTATGGTTCTTTAAAACATCTGTCAATTTATTTACTATAGTATCGTAATCAAGTTCATCTTCATTTATATCATCAATAGCACTGTCATTTGAAAAATTAACTGGCGCTTTAATTTTCGATAGAAAAAATGAATCATAGAGAAATCTGAAAGAAAAAGAAATAATAAACACAATTAAGGGTATAAGTATAAAATGAATATACTTGAATGGCATATTAAAAACTTTTGACGAAGTAAATTCCCAATCTAGAGTTGACGTCTTTAACAAATAATAAAAGCAGTAAAAGATAAATAATATGCTTAAAATAATCTCATTGTACGATGGCACATATCTGTCTTTAAATATTTTATAAAAGAAAAATATAGAAAAATAAAATGAAGTTAAAAGTAAAAGTATATCTAACCATGTATTTGAAAAGTCTCTATTTATCAGTAAATTTAATTCGATAAAATTTTCAATTTTCGATTGGTAAGCAAAGAAAAGGAATATTACTGCTATTAAAAAAAACATTCTCTTACGCGAAAATGAACTAAATATAATTTCAACAAAATTCTCGAACTTCTCAAACATCTTTTATACTTTAAATTGAATCAAATATAATTTTTTTAGTTTCCTTTTAACGGATAAAATAAGAATATTTTTATCATTTTTAAATATTTAAACTATAAGTAACAAAATAAAAAAGCAAAGCAAGGTATTGGACAGAGCCAGAGAAGTGCGCATAACATTTTTCTTCGTTCCTCAAAAAATGCCCTTCGGGACTTATAGCACTTCAACTGTCTGGCTGTCCAATTGAAGACTGCTTTCTTTTTTCCTTTTTTCTTTTTTTAAGCATTTATCTATAGTAACAGTCTACAGCCATCATGACCATATTTTGCGCATGATACATATAAATATTTTCGCTAAATTAGAAGCCTGCTTTTAAAAATCTCCAAAGATTGCCACGTTCCTGCAATCAGCAAGATGAACGGTTGTTTAACAACCGCCTATCTTGCCACCCATTGCCTCGGAACTCGGCGGTGGAGAAACTTAAATTCAAAGAGTTTGATAATAATGAAAATGAAAGATGATGAAAAGAGAAAATTCAAACAGAACACGAATCGTGGGACTGCGATTCACTCCTTTGGAGTATGCCGAACTGGAAAAAAGATTTAGAGCAAGCACCTGCCGAAAATTAAGTGACCATATCAGAAGTCACTTATTCAACAAACCAATTGTAGCAACTTACAGAAATCAGTCTTTAGACGATCTGATGGAAGAGACAGCTTTGCTTACTTCCGAATTACGGGTAATCGGCAATAATATCAATCAAATCGCCAGAAAAATAAACACGTTCAAAACAGTTCCCGATTTCAAAGGGCATCTTTATCTGTTCGAGATACAGAGAAAAAGACTTTTTGATAAGATGGAAGAGGTATCAGACCACACCCAGAAAATAGCAGAAAAATGGTTGCAGTGATAAAAACAAGCTCGTCCATAAGAAGCATTCTGAATTACAACGAAAATAAAGTTGAGATTGGAAAAGCTGAATGTATCAGTGCTGTGAATTATCCGCTGGAACTGGAGAAACTGAGTTTTACTTCAAAATTAAACCGCTTTCTAAAACTGGCGGAACTCAATACCAATGCGAAGCGAAATACAGTGCATATCTCACTCAACTTTGATCCTTCAGAGAATCATTCGAAAGAAAAACTGGCTGAAATTGCAGACACTTATATGGAAAAACTCGGATTCGGCAGACAGCCTTACCTGGTGTATCAGCATTATGATGCGGGTCATCCGCACTGCCATATCGTGACAAACAACATTCAGAGAGATGGAAAAAGAATAGATCTGAATTTATTAGGGATCAGAAAATCAGAACCTGCCCGAAAAGAAATTGAAGAAATGTTCGGCCTTGTAAAAGCCGAAGGAAGAAAACAGAAAGAACAATTTTCGTTAAATCCGATAGATGTCGGCAGAGTCCAATACGGAAAAGCAGAGTCCCGAAAGGCAATCAATTCAGTTTTAAACAAGGTTCTATTTGACTATAAATTTTCAAGCCTGCCTGAACTCAACGCGGTTTTAAACCTCTACAATGTTCATGCTGACAGAGGAACTGAGGAATCGAGAGTTTTTAAAAACAACGGACTGCTTTACAAGATACTTGACCAAAATTCGAAACCGATAGGCGTGCCGATAAAAGCCAGCGAATTCTATAGCAGACCTACCTTAAAATTTCTTGAGGAAAAATTCAGGGTAAATGAAACAAAGAAGCAATACGGCAAAAGCCACGTTAAAAATGCTTTGAGACAGGCTTTTTTTGATGAAAGAATTACTTCTATCGAGAAATTATCCGAAAGGCTCAAAGATGAAGCCATTCATACTATTTTAAGAAAAAGCAGTGAGGGAAAACTTTATGGAATTACATTTATCGACTTTAAAACACAGTCGGTTCTCAATGGAAGCAGTCTGGGAAAAGAATTTAGTGCAAAAGGAATTCAGGAAAACTGTGCAATGAACATTCTTGCACTTGAAAGGAAATACCAAAAGTCCAATTCAACCGTTTCAGAAAACATTCAAAATCTCGAATCGCGAGAGCATGTAAAAGAAAATCTTGCAGATATACTCCTTCGTGGTGAAAAAATAAATGACTATATATCTAGAGAATTTAAACAAAGAAAGAAGAAAACAATTAAGAGAGGAATTTGATTAATAGAGTGTACATTTATCCTTTTCCATTTTTCAACTTACATAATTATTCAGAGATTAACTAAATTTATCAATAATCATTTCTTTAGGTCTAAATAAAATTCAATACCAGCATCTGGAAAAATAGCAGAATACACTTTCTTCTTAGTGTTATAACTCAAAGGGTTTATTTCGATTAAGATTTTAATATTTTCAATGTATCGATAATCAATTAAACTAAAGATGTAATCTATAAAATTAAATGCACTTTCATAATACTTTTCGACATTTTCTTTTGAAGGATTTAAGTACGTTTTATTTAGAACTTCGATTTGAAAAGATTTTTTAGTAAGATTAAATAACGGAAATATATCATCAAAATATTCTTCTCCTAGAATGTTTATTTTAGAATTTTCGTCAAAGTGAACATACTTATTTCTGATAGACATTAGATCTAAAATATTTTTTATCTCTTGTCTATCTATATCGATATCATGATTAAATATATGAGTGAAGAACTTTATGTTTTCTAACTTTTCCTTAAAACTGTAGTTAAGATATTTTTTTAAGACATTTTCATAATTCAACAATTCCTTTTTTACTCCTATTCTAATGATAATATTAATAAAAGATTCGATCATAAAAGCCGTATTTAACAATAGAGATTTAGCTTTTGGATGAAAGGTGATTAAATTATCTGTATACAGTTTAAGATCAGAAAGATAAATGTCTATATCTTCTTTTGGGGCAATGTGACCTTTAATTAAAGATGGCTCGTCCAAATTTTTACTACGGACTTCTTCGATTAAATCAGTTATTGAATTCAAATAGCTCTTATAATGGTTTATATAAACTATATGTTTTTCAAATTTCAAAATTTGAATATTTATCTCATCTTTATATTTTTCAAGGTTTTTTTGAAAAAACGTATGTATATTAAAGTTAGAATCTTCATGATAAAAAGTAACTTCTAATTGTTTGCATGTTCTTACAAGATGAACAAATCCTTCATCATTTTCAACTACAAAATCCCACCATATTAAATTGTCCAGAGGAAGTCCTTCTTTAAACATTGTGTAAATTCCATTTGGCTTGTCAATACCTACACATTTAAATAAAGAATACAATCTTAAACAATTATAGTTTAGATCTCGAATTGATTCTATCTTATAATCTGCTTTTTTTTGAAAAAAGTCTAAGTATTTTACAGGTACTAAATTCCAGTTTGCTATTTCATAATCGACTGCTTTTTCCATGAAAATCTTAAATTTCAATAAATATGAGTGAAGTAAGTCCGTTTAGTAAATTATCTATGCCTTTTATTTTAAAACCTTATTCAAGACATTCTGAAATTCTTCATCCGAAAATTTAAAAATTAGATTCTCTATCTCGGAAAGTTTTTCAGAAATATTCTCGTTTGAAGCAACATTTCCTTTAATTAATTCTTGAATTTCTAATTGTCGTTTTAAGACTGACCTCAAATAACCTTGATTTGTATTGGTAATTTGTAAAATTTTAATCAAAGTTAGCCCTAAATCTACTTCAAATTTTTGCTCTCCAGGGTTTTTCAAAAAATCATTGATTTCCATAGTAATTATAGATTTTGTTAAAATTAAAATTATTTATTTATACTTCGAGTCAAATCATTAATCCCAGCTTTTAATACCTGCCAAGATATCTTTGCGGTATCTAGATCTGGATTAAAACCGCTACTCATCTGCTGATAAGGATGAATATAATTTCTAAAATCTCTCAAACTATGACTGTACTTTTTTACGTCGAGACCTAAAATGCCTATGTTATGAGCGACATCTATAAAATTACTTAGTGTCCAATCATAAAACGGCAAAACTTTTCCTGTATCCTTATTTTTGGGGCTCGCAGTACTTTGGTTAAATTCCCTCATTTTAGAACTTGCCACACCTAGTAAAATACCTTCTAATACACTGCCACACATTATTATCACAGAAAGTGGTGCATCGTGGACAATACTTTTATTAATTTCAATTAAGCGTTTATTTAAAATTTCTGTAACAGTGCTGTCAATATTTAGTTTATATAGTGATATTTCTTTAAATTCCTTATTCAGAAACTCATTTATTGTTGAGACATCGTTCCTAACTTCTTTACTTTTAATGCCTAGTAGACGATTTATAATTTTCTCACATTCTACAACTAACAGAGCTTCATTGCTATCTATATTCTGATTGGAAATCAATTTTTGAGTTTTCCAATATTCAATTAGTTCTTTAATTACTTTCCCTACAATTAAATCTGATTCCAATTGCCAAAATACCTTCAATCTCTTAGCTTTTGAATGTCCGTAAATTTCATATTTCGTACTGTATATATCGAGCTTAGTGAGGTTAAATATAAATTCTTGGAAAGAGGTGTTTGAAAAATTTAGAACATATCCACCATCCATTCCTAAAATCCTTTCGATCATTAATTTTTCAGATTGTTTAATTTCTGCCATTACAATTTTTTTTTAATAAAAATTAAGATAATATAATAACGCACATGCAATATTCGCATAAAAATGAGTGGTTAAAATCCCACTAACTTTCCACTAATTACCCAACATTTATGTTTAAAGTTATTTCTATAATTTGTATTTTAGAATAACATTTTTAATTATATCTTCAATAAATTCAGTAGTCTTACTTTCAGTAACAACAATGTTTGAAGGATGCGCGTAAGAATTACGGATCCCTAATTTAGCATCTAATATTTTTCTTATATCATTACTAATTATATTAGCACTTCTGCAAAACTCAATAAATTTATTTTCTGGAATTTCGCTGAAGTCATCCTTATTTGATATTTTAGAAATTTTAACCCTTTTGTCCGTATTCTTTGATAATGCTAGATTAAAACTATCTAATTCATGTTTTAATATATATTCATACAGATGATCAACAGTTAGATTCCAAACCATGACTATAGAGGCTCTATATGCTGATATTTCGAAACAATTAATAGCCTCATTTAAGAATTCATTTTCTATTGGATTTGTTACATATGTTAAAATTTCTCTTAGTTCCTTTTTAAGTTTTGCTTTGACAGGGTTTTTTATGATATTAGACTCTAATGCAATTCTTAAGTTTCTATGTAACTGATAACCATTTTTAGTTCGTAAAAATTTGGGCGTGTTCTTTTCCTTACCTTTAATATTACTAATTAAATATTGTGATATATTACTATAAGGCGTTAAATTTAAACTTTGAAAACATTCACGTACCAAATTTATTTGAGTGTCAGGATTGTTTTTTTCTACCGTTAAGAAATAAACGAAGTAATCAATCTGATCTGAAGATTTCAAATCAAAAAAATCAGGAATGTTATCAATAAAACTGTTTAATTCATTTGACTCAATCATAGTTTATTATTTTTTTAAATCATGCTCAATACAATTCATTCCTGAGGTAGTGAATTTGATATCGTCCCAGTTAGTTACATCTATCCAATTTTTACTATTTTTATTATTTATTAATGTTTGTTTAAGATGTGTAGGAACTTTTTTTCCTAATTCTTTTAAACATGTAAAAACATGAGACAAAGTAACGGTTTCATTTAAAATCTCAACAAGGTAATATACTATTAAAAGTGATACCTCTTCAGATGTATTTATTTTATACTTAGCTGAAAAGTCCTTTAAAGATTCTTTATCTTTAGGTCTCAAATTTAATTCCGCAAGAAATTTAGCGTCATTTCCTGAACTAACTTTTGCTTTAGTTTTCGCGCCAACTTTTTGAGAGTCTATACTTTTTTTCTTTGTATTAGAGGAGTTTGATGGCTTAGATGTTGAGTTACCTTGAAAAATTTCTAAAACCTTATTTTTTCCCTTATCTAAAAGAATATAGTTGCTATCATTTACAGGTTTAATATACATTGATCTAGTACAGTTTTTAAATAATTGCGATAATCCTTTTATCCTTGCATCAGTCTTCCTATCAGATTCTATGTATAATTGTAAAATATCTTCTCTGATAAATTCTTTAGTTCCTCCTTTTGACGCTGTAAAAGCATAAACTAAAACCCAATCAGTTTCCGTTTTAGCTAAATCTCGTAATTTTATCTCTTTCAAGTTTGGATAAGAATTATCTTCTTTAATATCTGCCATATTTGTTGTTAAAATTTCAACTTCAGCATCGATTGTATTATTTTGCTCATATTTCACATCATTTGTAGCAACGGCTGTAGGGAGAATATTTTTTGAATTTATTTTACCTGACAAAATCATTCCAAACGATTCACTTATGCTTTGTCCTACGGTATCAGTAAAAGTTGCTTTAAATTTTCTCTCTGTTTGATTTTCAGAAAACTCTATTGTATTAATATTATTTGTGGAGTTTTTCTGTTCTACTCCTTCACCGCAGAAAACACAGATGGGAGCATCTTTAAGTAGTTTTTCATTACATTTTTTACATTTAGTTTGTTTAAAACATGTTGGACAAAAAAATCCTAATTCTGGTTGTAGACTTTCACAATATGTACAATTCATTTTTATAATTATTTAATTGGTTAATCAGTAGTTATTTGAAAAATTAAAACACAAGAAAGATACTTAAATTAGAAAGAAATTTATTATTTTTTTTCTTCATATTTTTTGCTGTAAATATTTATTTAATTGTTTACAGTAAAATATTATTTTAAAGAATTAAAATTGCTATCATATTTTTAATTTTCTTATACAAAGGTTTAAATCAAGTGCGCAATCATTTTGCGCAGATAGAAGAAATAAAAAATTGACAGAAATATTTTCAGAATATAGACATAAACAAATTTTAATAATAGTTTTTAGAAGCCAATATAATTGTTCGAAAATTGATTTAAACAGGTAAAAGTACGTGTGGTGTAATCATATTTATCTTTATTTTTGATTTGTATTAAAAATTATATTTTTCTGAACTTAAAGTATTTATTGCAAAAAAAATATTTATTAATTAAAAAAAAATAAAAATGGCGAAAGCATTTTTGTCCCATAGTAGTATAGATAAAAAAAGATATGTCTCAATTGTTCATAAATATCTAGGGCAGAGTAAATGTATCTATGATGAAGTATCCTTTGAAGAAGGAATGAAAAATTATGAGGAAATTTTGAGTGGCTTAGATAGATCAGACCTATTTGTTCTATTTATTTCTAACGATTCACTGGATTCTGAATGGGTTCAAAAAGAAATTTTGAATAGCTATGACAAATTAAAAAAGGGAGAATTGCAACGAATTTTCCCCATTATTATAGATGAGAATATCACATATAAAGATCATAGAATTCCCGATTGGATGAGAAAAGAATACAACATTCAATATATCTCTCGCCCGAAATTAGCGGCTCGAAGAATAAATCAAAGGTTAATTGAGATTTCATGGCAATATCATCCATTAGTTAAGGAAAAGAATAATTTATTTGTAGGAAGAAATCAACAAATTTCTGAATTTGAAGAACGATTTGATTCCTTTGATTTAAATGCGCCAAATTGTGTTTTTGTTTGTGGGTTAGAGAAAATAGGACGTAAAAGTTTTAACAAGAAGGCTTTAATAAAGTGTTCAATTATTAAAGAATCTTATGAGTTTACAAAAATAAGTCTAGATATTAATGAAAGTGTAGAAGATTTTATATTAAAACTATATGATTTAGGATTTTCTGAAGAAATAGACATTAAAAATTTGATGTTTAAAACAATTGATGAAAAGCTTTCATTAATAAATCAATTATTAATCGATATTAACAAAGCCAAAGAAATTATTCAAGTCATAGATAATGGATGCATAGTTTCTCCATCAGGAGAACTTGCTGATTGGTTTGATAGTATTATAAATAGTTTCACAGAGCATGACGACTATCTTTACTTTAATATCATTTCAAAATATAGATTTTATAAGGCATACAATTTAAATAAAAAAATATATCATATCAATTTAAGCGAACTTGACCCCAAAGAAAGAATTGGACTTCTTAAAAGATATGCCAATTTATTTGAAATTGTATTAGATGAGGAAGCCATTGATATATTTAAAAACACATTACAAGGATTTCCCGAGCAAATTTTTTATTGTATAGATATTATTCGAGCACAGGGAATAAACTATCTTAAGGAAAATTCGTATTTAATCGTTGAATATAATACTGAAAAGGTAAAGGAACTTATAAAACAATATGAAGAAAATACAGAGTCTTTAAACTTACTTCTTTTATTATCAGAATTTGATTTTATCAGTATAGATTTTCTGAACGAATTTATTTCACTTAGTGAAAATTACATAGGTCTAATAAAAGAATTTATCATAAATGGAATTTGCGAACACTTAGGTGCATCTAAAGAATATATTCGCTTGAATGATGGGATTAGGGATTATATTTCAAGAACCAGAACATCAATGCCACGAGAATTTAAAGATATTATTAAAAAGCATACTGAAGCATTTGTCAACTCCATAGAAGAGTCAGATAATGATTTATCTGAAGTCGTATATACAATTAGAAATTCCTTAAAAAATGGAATAGCTGTACCAAATGAATACTTAATACCGTCTCATTTTCTAAAGACTATTAATGAGTTGTACGATAAAGGAAAAAAATATCACACTATAATTGAATTAGCAGATAGAGTACTTGAAAATTCTACTTTCATGGATAAACATATACTTAATGAAATTACTTACATGTTGTGCCTTTCTTTAGCAAGAATTGGTAGCAGTGATAGATTTTTTAAAGAAGTAGGAAACCTAAAAAAAGAAGATCGTTATTATTTGCTTGGCTTTTATTTCAGATTATCCGGTAACATAGGTCTCGCAAAAGAAAATATAGAAAAATTTTTAAATATCAAGAAAAACTCGATAAAAGGTAGAAGAGAGTTAGTGCAGATTTATATTGATATTGAAGATTTTGAAAATGCGTTTTCATACGCTAAGGAAATTTATGATTATGAAAAACTTAATCCATATAATATACTAGCTTACATTCGCTGCCTTTTTAAAGTCAAAACAGATAATTATAAATTGACAATTGAAGAATTAATTAATGATTTAAAATTAATTAACACAGACATATCTAATGAAATGTATTACAGCGTTAAAGCTGAATATATATCGACATTCGAAAATGATCGAGATACCGCTTTAGCTATAATTGATGAATGTATTGGTAGATTTCCAGATACGCCTTTTCCATTATTAACCAAAATTGAAATTTGTGAAAAATTTAGATTACCTGAGTTAATGGTTGAAACATTGCATAAGTTAAAAGCAAAGAATCCTAAAGCTAATACATATAATAATACCATTAATATACTAGAGGTTAAAAGTCTTGCTCTCTCAGGAAAATTGGGAGAATCTCTTAGATTGATAGATTCCAAATTAAAAAATAAATTGCCTAAAGAAAATATTGATAAGTTAATCGAAAAACTCAAGCAGTATTAAATTTCGATTTTGTTACGAATCTAGAAATGTGTCATTTCTGTCATACTTTTCAATTAACTACTTAAAGTACTCTTTTTTTTATGTATTAATATTATTGTTTAAATAGGAATTCCAGGTGGCTCTAACCCACTTTAGTATTAAGTTAGAATCATAAAATTAGGCATCATTTAAAATCTTTAAATCTTCTAACAAGTGGTTCGAATTCTGTACCGTCAAGGTCACTTTGAAATAAAAAGCCTGAGAATTTATATTCTCAGGCTTTTTTTTATGTAGAAAGATTTTATAAACCTGAATCGTAAAATCAATTACGGCTTAAATTTTTCCATACTTCGATACCCGCTTTACCCCATTTAATAGAAGCAAGAACGTCAAGATCACCATCATTATCAATGTCCTGTAGTTCAATACTGTTTAAATCTGGTACAGGACACAAAGTCTTTGGTGTAAAATTACCTGACTTGTCGTTTAATAAGCAGATTATAGAATATTGATAGCTAAAACCAATATCCTGGCTAAATCCTTCAGCTAAATCATATTTATTAGCCAGGCATACAATATCGTCATAACCGTCTCCATTAATATCTCCAATTCTTATTATATCAATGCCAAAATCAACTGGGATAACTTTACTTTGCCATTGTCCATTGTTATACTTTAACCATTTGAGACTGCTTGAAAACATTATACAGTCAGATGAATTACTATTGTCTACTTTTGCTTTATAAATGCCTTTTATAAATTGATCTTCAAACGGACTTGATTTTTTCTCCCATTTTTCATTCCCCAGATAGTTGAACCACGTTTTTGAATCCAGATCAACTAAATCGTCTGTTTTATCTCCATTTACATCCCAAACAGCAATTTTAGGGAATGCCTCTTTAGTTTCTGTAACCATAGTTCTGTTTTTGCTAAAAACACCATTTCCACTATTCTTATAGATATAAAAACCTCGTATTTCATCTGTCCAATAGTCTACAGCAAGATCTTTGTTGCCATCATTATCATAGTCAATAATTTCAAAGTTTATAAGCCTTTCCTTTTCGTCATGTATAATGGTGAAATGATTAAATTTTATATTTCCTTCATTTTTAAACCATCCTAGTTTTCCATTTTCGCTATCTTCTGAACATATTACTAAATCATCTTTTCCATCATTATCAATATCGGCACATTTTAGATTTTGAATTTTAAAAGGGCTTCTTGCCAATTCTAATGTTTCTGAATATTTTCCTTTATTGTCTATCAAAGTATAGAATAATTCATTGTTATAATAGCCTACAATATCTTTGGTGCCGTTATTGTCTAAATCAGTAAAAAGAAAGCCGGAGCAATCAGATTTTACAACCCACGTGTGTTTTTCTTTTACTGTTCCATTTTTTTGTTGTAGCACCATTGTGAATCGCGGTCTGATTTGTTCGTTATCGTCATCATAAAACAATACATCTTTTATTTTGTCACCATCAAAATCTTCAAAAAAGAATATTTTAGATCCGTTACTATTTGGTAATAAACTTTTCTGATTTTTGATAAAAACATTATTCCCTTTATTCTCTGCCCAGTTGACAAAAGTATATTGATTTTGTTGTGTAAAATAAGCGATGTCAAGATCTCCGTCTGAATCAAAATCTCCAAGTTCAAAACTCTCCAGTTCAAGGGAACTAATTAGTGTATGTGTTTTTCCGAAACCGCCTTTACTATTTCTTTCGATCCAATATATACCAGGATTATTATAGTTTTCTGAATACACTAAATCCAAATCCCCATCTTTATCCATATCCATTAGCGTAAAATTATCCATTCCCGAAGTTGTAAGGATAATGGTGTCTACTAAAACATATTTATTCCCTTTGTAAGAATAGATTTTTAAAGAACGTTTCTCACCATTTTCATTTGAATAAGTTGGCACCAGCAGTTCCTGAATCCCATCTTTATTTATATCAATTCCCAAAACAAAAGATAAATCACGGAAATTATCGTTGAAGGTCTGGAAATAGGTATACTGCTGATTTTTATTGCCTATGTAGGCAATTGGCACTCCTCTTAGACCAGAGATAATAATATCACAAATACCATCAGAATTGGCATCGTATAAATACAATTTAGCATACTCAGAAGGATTATAGGTTATTTTATTTTTTTGTTCTTTTTTGGAGAAACCTTTCGGGCTATTGATAAAAATCGCTATTTCACCACTTTTATATAGTACGACAATATCTAAGTCTTTGTCGCCGTCAATGTCTTCAATACTATAGTGTTCATACTCTTTTTTGCTGTCTCCTATAACCACCATTTTTTGTTTTTTGCCATGACCATCATTAAAATACAAATATGGAAAAGCTAATACATCCAAATCACCATCATTATCGGCGTCAAAAGTTTTGATGCGCCCATACCCGAAACCAGGCCCGTTAATTAGTTCACCAGGTCCAAAATTTTGGGCAGAACAATATTGGCTGATACAAACTAACAAAAAAATAAAAATAAATAAATGGCATTTAGCATTTAAAGGTAATTTCATAGAATTAGAATTCTTAAATTATGTTAATAAAGCCTACTCTAGTTTTTATGACTTCCAGAGTTCTACTGAGTTTTTAGAAACAAATTTAATTTTTTTTATATGTTTCTTATTATTAATGAGATATTTCGTTGAAGATTTTAGAATAAAAAAATATGTCGTACCATAGTTACCAAAAACGGCCAAATATATAAGTATATATTTGGCCGTTTTTTATTGAAATGAGGTATATGATTTTATTAAAAAAAATACCCAATCGTGACTTGAAAAACCCTATTTTTCATATCATTATTTATAAAACGATTGACATCACTTTCTTTAAAAACATTCGAATACGAAATATTATATCTTAAGTCAGTATAAAATTTATCTTTGAATTGATAGCCCAATCCAAAATTTACAGAGGCATCTATACCGCTTGAATAATCACTCAGGTCAAAACTTTCCTTATTTCGATACCCTAAAAAATTGTCTTCGTACTTATTTTTAGCTTTAAAAAGAATTCCTAGTTGAGGCCCCGCTTGAAGGCTTAATCCATTTAGAACAAAATATTTCAGCATAACCGGAATATTTAAGTAATTCAATTCGATAGTGCCATTATAGTTTGAATTTATTACATCTTTATCAGAAAAAGAATGTTTGGTTCCCTGCTGGCTGTAAAGTAACTCTGGTTGAAGTGAAAATCTTTTCGTAAGCGGAATTTCTACCATTGCACCTGCTGTAAACCCAGTTTTTGATGATGAATTTAATTCACTTTCATCGCAAGTCAGGGTTGAAATATTTAAACCTGCTTTTAGCCCCACTTTAACTTTTTGATCTTGAGCTATAGCTGTGGCACACAAAAAAAGTGCGCTTAAAATTAGCATTGATTTTTTCATTGCATTTTGTTTTTTTAGATTGGCAGCTCTGAAACAGGAGAGCTGCCAATCTATATTATTTTTACTTTTTAATGATTTTAGCTGTATATTTTTTGCCTTGTATTGCATTCTAAAACATAAACTCCAGGATTTAATGTGCTTACATTTATATTTGAAGGCATACTTGCATACGTTTTACTAAACACAGTTTTACCATCTGTGGTGTAAATTTTGATTTGTGTTTCTCCTTCAGCCTTATCTGCTAAAAAGATGTTTAGGTTATCTATAACAGGATTAGGAAATACTCTAAAAGCTTTTGTTATTTTACCCAGTATCATACCTTTTGAATCAAACGGCGCCGATATTGCACTATTACAGCCATTATTATTTATAATTTGTAAGCTGTAATTTCCTTCCCAAATTGTAATGATCGATTTTTGGGTCGCATTTGGTATTGGTCTGTCGTTTAAATACCATTGATACGAAGCAGCTTCGACCGAAGAAGTTAATTTTTTATCTCCCACAGCTATAATCTCTGGTACAATATTGTTTTCGGAAATAGAAATACTGGTGTTGAAAGTTTTTCCAATACCATTTCCATTGTAAACCGTTACATAATAATTACCACTTTCTGTTGTAGTATAAGTAGGTTCTGTTGAGCCGTTAAACCATTCGTATGATTCATAATTTCCCGGAGATAAAACAACTTCAGGGCCACATACATTACCGCTTACTAATTCAGATTCAAAAGTATCGAATGCAGCAGTTATAGTCTGTGTTAATGTACATCCGTTTTTCATTACAGCAGTTATAGTATAATCTCCTGCTTTATTTATTTCTATATCGTTTGTAGTTTCACCTGTGCTCCATTGATAGGAAAGGACATCTAATTTTTTGATGTTAAAATTAGTTCCCGCATCAATGTATAGGCTTTTTCCTGTGTATCCGTATATAATTGGGTTGTCAAATATTTTAAAATTTGATGAAACTTCCTGATAAATAAAATTCTTTATTTCATTATTGTTCGCAATAGCATCGTTTTCTAATTTTGCCACCACATTGAAAACATGTGAATCACCGCTTGTATCAAGCTTAGGCTGTTTTTTGAAAATATATTCTATGCTTTGACCAACTGGAATTGCAGCATTGATAAGTTCTGAAATAGTTTCAGCGGTATTAGCATATTCTAAATCTAATTGAATAGCATTTTCTTTTATTGCAATTTGTCCTTCATTGGTTAGCTTAACTTTAAATTCAGAACCGCCACACACATCTTTTGGTGACAAAATTTGAACAGATACATCTAAAAGAGGATCATTAATTACTTGTAAATCATCAAAAACCATATAAGAATAACCGGCTGCTTTGGCATGTCTAAATCTAAACATTACAGATTTTCCGGCATATTTGTTTAAACTCACAGTTCCTTTCTGCCAATCTTTATCAACATAAATTCCTTGTTTAGAAGCTCTCCATACTTCCTGCCATTCACCTCCCGTCGTTTTAATATCAACAATAAGGGCATTGAGATAATTACTTTGCAGCGCATAATAAAATTCTAATGCTGTTGCTTTGTTAGATAAGGTATATAATGGAGTTATTAATTCTCCATAAGCAGAATAATTTTCTAACTGATTGTAGAGCATAGTTGCAGCAGTATCGCCGGTGTGATCTTTTTTAGGCAGTGCTAAAAAGGTATTGTCAGGCTGAACAACTGCTCGCCAGGGATAATTTTCATCACTTTGATTGGAAACAAATCCTTTTGACCCAAACAATGAACCTTGAGATAAGTTTGAAAAAGGTTCAAAATCTAAGTTTGGCGCTTTTGGCATAACCTGAAAAGCTTGTGTAAGGCTTTCTGCTTTTTCTTTTGCTTGTCCGTTTACAATTAATTTTACTGTAATCTCATAATTTCCTGCTGGAAGTATTGGCAGACCGTCTATTTGATAAGCAATTGTTTGATATTGCAATAAGTTAGTATTTCTATCTGATACAATTGGTTCACCTACCATTTTACCATTTTGTGTAATCTGATATTCGATCGTAACCTTGTCAATTGTATTGTAAAATAAATTTTTTGCGCTTACAAAAAATTCATGTGATGGTTCATCTTCACATACATTTTCTGGAACACTTAAGTTAGACAATTGAAGATATTCGGCGGTGTCTTTAATTTGAATATTGTCTACTGCAAAACCGCTGGCAAACAATCCGTTGTCGTCATGCTGAAATGCAACAAGAACACAAGAATTTCCTGCATAAGCACTTAAATCTACCTGATATTCGATCCAATTATTGATATAAGGCATTTGAAAAATAGTGTTCCAGTTTTTACCTCCATCGGTACTTACTTTTACATATCCGTCAGAAAGTCCTGCGCCATCTCCAAAACCATCAAATGTTAAGTGTGCTTCTTTATAATTGCTTAAATCAAATACGGGAGAAATCAACATATCGTTTGATGAGTCACAATTACATTTATCATCATTGCTGGCCATAAAATGCGAATGCTCTTTAATACGCCATCCCGGAGAATCTAAATCAGTATTTGTTCCGTATTTCCAGCCGCCACTGTTCTTGTTTTCAGATGTTCTCCATCCTTTGTATTTAGAAACATCTTCAAAATCCATAATGTACGGAAGAACAGATATTTTCATATCATTATTACTCCAGTTATCATAATTAAAAGTAAACGTATTATTATCTGGCTTAATATCCTTACTCTCGGGATCAGGAAAAACAGAAACCGAAATAGTATTTTCGCCTATATTTTTTAAATTGATATTTGGGATAGAGTAGGTTATAGTATCTCTGAATTTAGCAAAAACTAATTGGGCCTTTTCAGTTTTAGAAAAAACCTCTTTTTGTTCACTATCTAAAATTTTTACCGTAACATTTACCTGTTCGCTTGTGGTTGCAAAATTATTAATGATTTGAGCCTTTATAGTAGCATTATTATTGTTAACAGTACAAGTTCCGGCATCTATATTTGCAGCAATAACTTCTAAATCATAAGGAGCGTTGCTTACTACAATATTGTCTATAAATGCTCCTAAAAAGCCATCATTATAATCATCTGTAACTACACGAAAACGAATTGCTCCTTTTTTACCCGAAAGCTCATTTAAATGTACTGTTATTGGTGCTTTTTCGAAACTATTGTTAATTCCTGTAAACCAAGGCCCGGATAACAAGTTGTTGAAATGTATTGTTTCCGGATAATCGATGCCTGTAACTTTTTGCCAGTTTTGATTGTCTTCAGAATATTCAACAATTAATCCGTCATAACCTTTATGAAATAGAGAAATTATATCAAACTCAACGTACGGAAAGGCAACATTGGTAAAATCAAATGTTGGCGATTGCAATGTAAAATCAGCATTAAGCGCCATTCTTTCGCCATAATTAGCCAGATTGACCGTTACCCATAAATATTTTGAATTAGTATCTCTAAATGAATAAGGAGTTGGCTGCCATATAAATTTTTGATTTGTAAGTATTGATTTTGAATACCATCCGCCAGGAGTTCCTTCAAAACCTTCATAATATGGAAATTCAGTTATAATGCCGTTATAAACTGCATTGACTATGCTGTTATTAGTTGTTACGGGGTCTTGGCTGTATGTTACAAAAGCTTCATAAGTGTGCAGACCGGCTGCAGATAAATCGATAGTGACACCAAAAGGAATTGTCATTTCTGAGTTCATTTTTAGGGCTGTTTCTAATGTAATTTCTTTCCAGATTATTTCATCTTGCTGAAGTGTATTATGATATCCTATTTTTATTGGAGAACCCGCCGGGATATTCTGACAGCCCAAATTATAAACCGTAACAGCTAACGGATGATTTGCCGAAAGTACGCCGCCTGTATATTCCGGAAGATTTAGCCCTGTGACTTTAAGATCAAAATCTTTTTGACCAGGAGGAACTACTAAATTTGAAACAAAAGAAACCCCATCTTTTACGCCAAACTCTTCAATAGCTTTAAAGTCAAGTTTAACTTCGACATAATTTACAGTTGTTGCACCTACTTCGTAAGGAATCTGATCTTGTATTTTTATAGTTGTTTCTTCACCTATGCCTAAATCTTTATCAAAACTAATAAAACTGTCATTTGTATAAAGAGATCTAAACCTGCCGCCAAAAGACGGTATCATTAATCTTAATTTATAATTTAAATTTTCGTTTGCTTTAATAATTACAGATCCGGTATTTTTAATTGTAACATAAAATGGTTCGTCACCTTTTAAAGGGCCACAAATGGCTATAGGTTTTTGAACAGAAACCAGTGTTATTTGTTTTTCTGTAAATCGAGCCCCAACACCAATTGCGTACCATGCATTGGTAACTTGTTTGTATTCTTCAGAGCTTAATCCGTACAAATCTTCTACAGCCATTAAAGTTGCCTGGCGCATATCATTAAAGTTAGAAGAAGGAGATAAATATTCGGTAAGGGTTATATAGGCGATTTTTTCTGCTTTGGCAAGACCAATAGCTTTTACATCATAACTATTATTAAGATCATTTATGCCTTGACCGCCCTCGCTTAAAAGGTAAAACCAGTAATTTGTAATACCGCTGTTAATGTGTACACCTCCGTTATCAAAATTAGTGTTTAATGGATTTGCCCAATTTTTTCCGCCATAAGTGTCGGGTTGGTTTTGTGCTTTTGGGTTCGACATATTTCTCATGCTTCCATGTTTATACATTTCGTTACCCAGCATCCAAATGTTTTCTTTAGTATCTTTTCCAACATAAAATTCAACAGAAACACCAAAAATATCGCTGAAAGATTCGTTTATAGCACCCGATTCTCCCTGATAAATTAAACCTGCAGAAAACTGTGTTACAGCATGCGTTAGTTCATGTGCTGTAATACCCAGACCAACAAAAGGCGAGTTATTGTTTCCGTCACCAAATTGTGCCCAGCCGCCAGTCCATGCCGCATTTTCGACATTAGTGCCTAAATGTGCAAGGCCAATAACTTCCATCCCGTTGTTATCAACACTATTTCGATCAAATTTTTCAGCGTAATAGTCTATGGTTTTTTGCATGCCCCAGTGAATATCTATTGCAGCTTCGTCATGATTTTTATTATAGAGTTCATTCCAAATGTTGTCTTCATCGATAAACTCTGTAATTACTTCATCTGATGCACGATTGGCATGGTTCATATTTAAAGTAAAAATGGGAACTTTATATTTTCCTTGTATGGCTTCTAGTCTGTAACCGTCAGAATATTGTTTAGTATTAAAAGTGACGTCACCGGCATATCGTGCTTTTCCTTTACCCGGACTTTGCCCCGGAATATTAACATCACGATTTAAATCCAGTGTCAATATTGTTTTTCCTGAGTTGGCATCAACATAGATTGTCTGGCTGGACTGCGGATTGGTCGCATAAATATCAAATTTCCATGTTAGATGATATTCTGTTAATTGTGGAGAAAATTCAGGCCCAACATATACGAGTTCACCCTGCGGTTTTGTGCTTATTTTTTTATTAAGTATAGAACCTATTTTTTTACTCTCCCAAATATATTGCTTGGCATTTACGGTTTTAAGAGCATTTTGTAAAGCTGTTGCAGCACTTATTTTATAATTACTGTTTGCAGGTAATTTTTTAGCAGTATAACCAAAGGCGTCAATTTTGGTTTTATTTTCCCTAATCTTATAAATTACTCCTTCAACCGGAATTGAATTATGCTGCTGCTGATAAGTAGCAAGGATTCTGCCATGATTATCAGAAATTGATTTTAACTGCATTTTATCAGATCCTGTTAAATCAAAGTCTTCCTTTTTAACTTCAAATATATTTTTTACAGTTAAATTGGAAGACTTGGCAAATGATTTAACTTTTGTGCTGACTGAATCTTGCGTTTTGCCAGCAGAGCCTACAAGTTTTTTTTCAAATAATTTTTGGCTTTGTTGTGCTTGTTTTTTGATTGATTCGCTTTCTGCTGCAGAAAGTTCAATACCATTTATCTTTTCTTCTTTTTGAGAGAAAAGATTATCTGCATCATTATGCGGGTTTAAATTCGATTTCTTGGTACTTTTTTCTACTGCATTATTTGTAACAGACATTGCTGCCGTACTTGGGTTGTTTTTGTTTGTATTTTGAAAAATGGACTGTGCCATTCCTGTGGAACAGGTAAAAAAACTTAACAAAATAAACAAATACCTGACTTTTAAGTAAATGTGGTTCATTTCTTTTGATTTTAAATTAATACTATAGTTTGTTGGTAAGTAGAGATTGCGCTTAGTAATAGTTTATAGCACAACCATAAAAGAAAATTTAAAAAATCAACTTGGGGGTTGATTTTTTAAATCTTTAAGAATTTTCAGGAGGGTAATCTTTTTGGTAATTTTTTCTTCTGAAAAATGGAATAAACTTGTGGAAGTTTTTTTAATAGGTTTGGTAAATATAGAACGAACGGATTTTTTTAAAGAAAAAAGGACTATTACAAAAACACTCTTAGGTAAAAAAATGTTACCTGAAAAACACTCAAAAAAAAATAAACCGAACTAAATCAAGTGATTAGTTCGGTTTGTTTTTTTGTTAAATGGAGTTACAATGTATTTAAATAAGTAGAGAGATTTACTTTTTCGTTAGTTAAATCAAACTTTTTGCGTAGTCTGGTTCGGGCATTTTCGATCGATTTAAAAGACTGCCCTGTAATTTGAGAGATTTCTTTTGTAGTTAAATCGAGGTATAAAAGAGCACATAATCTGCGGTCTTTTGGGGTAAGTGAAGGATAATCGACTATTAATTTGTAAAAAAAAGATTTATGGACTTGTTCAAAACTTATTTCGAATTCCTGCCAGCTATTTGTATTTAAGTTTTTTTCCAAACGTTTTAAAACTAAATCAATTGATTGCTGTACTTCTTTGCTGATGGTTTTGAGTTTTATTTTTTTGAGGTCATTCAGGATTTCATTGATACTGTCTGTACGATGTATTTCGGACATTGCTTTTCCTATAAGAACTTTGTTTTTAGCATCTAGATTTTGGCTTAACGCCTTCATTTTTGTTCTTAGTTTCTCTTTTTCGAGTTGATTTTTAATATTTGTTTTTCGGTATTTTATTAAGAGAATAATTAAAACTAACGTGCCTAAAATTAATATCAATCCAATTATAAAATATTTGAACATTTTTTTTTGCTCAATAAGTGATTTTATCTGACTGCGAACTTTATACTCTTGTTCGAGCTTAATTTTCTCCAGATTTATTGCTTTTTCTTCAACATGTATACTGTCGTTGATGGTATTATATTTTTGAAAATAGAAAACGGCATTTTTATAATCCTGTTTATTTATATATACCTGATAGAGTATTTTGTTCAGGTTTAAGCCCGAAATACTATATTCATTTTCCCTGCATAATTCCAGTGCCTTTTTTGCATTTAGAATTACGGCATCATATTTTTTTTCGCTTAAATTATAAGCAGCAAAAGATTCATAAACAAATATCTGAACTAAATTATTGCCTGTATTTTTTACTAAAGAAAAAGCTTTATTAAAATAATATTCGGTATTGGCCTGATCTTGTTTTAGCGCATAAGCTCTTGCTAAATTGGTACAGACATATATTTTTAAATCATCATCATTTATGGTTTGGTTAATTATACGGGCTTTATGATAGTAGTATAATGAAGAATCTAAATTTTTGTTTAAATAATTAGTACCCAGATTGTTTAAAATTTTGACAAGCTTAACCGGATCATTTTTTGATTTTTGATAGCGATATACTTTTAAAAAATATTGTAGTGCTTTTTCTTTATTTTTTCCCTGGCTGTAAATAATTGCAAGATTGTTTTCTACTTTGGCTGTTTCCTCCGGATTATCATTGTTTTTGTAAATATCAAGGGCTTTTAAATAATATTGTAAAGCAAGATCTAAAACCTCTTTTGCCGAATACATTTTAGCAGCAGTAATATAAACCTGAGCCAGCGTTAGTTCTGATTTTTCTGTTTTTTTTTGCTTCAGTTTCAGCCAGCTCTATATACTTTATAGCTCTGTCCCAGTCAGAATTTTGAAGTTTTAATGCAATTTTGCTACATAACGATGCTTTTTTCTCGTGATTACTAATAGTATTTAAACTATCGATCATTTCTTTTGTTGAAGATTGAGAATGAATATCCAATGAAATAATGGAAAAAAACAATAAAAATATTCGTAACCTCATATAGTACAATTCTGAATGATTAATCTCAAATTTAAATAAAAAAATAAGATTAGTACTATAAAAATTACAATTCAAAAAATATTATTATAAAATGTTACTTATAATTTATTTTAATAAATATCATAAAACAAACAAACCTGTTTCTTTATGAAACAGGTTTGTTTATAGTGGGTTTTTCAACAAAATTTCTTTTACTTTTCTGTTCGTTTTATAAAGTTCTTGATCAAAACAACAACTGAAAACACAAAAACAATACTATACACAATTGCCAGTGCAGGTTTTTCAAATTTTAGCGTTTCAAAATCAAATTGTTTGTACAGTGCTGCGCCTAAAATAATGGCTACAATACTAAAAGTAAATACCGGTACATTGTTTTTGTTCTCCATATATTTGATATTTTGGTTTATAAAAGGTTAATTATTTAATAGTTTTTCCAGCGTTTCCTGTTTTTACTTCTCCGGCACGTTTATAACTGGCTAAAATAACTCCGGTTGTAGTTACAGTACTTTCTGTTAAAGTAAATCCTGATGGATGCGCAGTATTGTCAAACAGCTTTTTTCCTTTGCCAAGTAATAGCGGATGAATTTTTAGTTTGAGTTCATCAACCAAATCATTTTTTAAAAGTAAATGAATAAGCTCGCTGCTTCCCCAAACCTGAATGTCCAATCCTTCAGAATCTTTGAGTTTCTTTATATCAGACAGACTTTTGATGAAATTAGAATTTTTCCAATCTGATTTTTTTCTGGTTTTAGAGAAAACGTATTTATTACCTTCATTAATTCCCGGCCAAAATTCTGTGTTTTTAGGCCAGTATTCTTCCCAGATTTCAAAAGTTTTTCTACCCAAAAGATAATCGGCAGGTTTGAGTTCATTTGCCACAGCTTTACTGTAAACTTCGTCGCCAAATGGTGCTGTCCAGCCTCCAAATTTAAATCCGTCTGATTTATCCTCTTTTGGTCCGCCCGGAGCCTGCATAACCCCATCTAGCGAAATCATTGACAAAACAATTATCTTTCTCATAATATATTGATTTTGTGTGTATACAAATTTAATTAACTATGCAGAAATATTGATAAATAGAGGAATATAATCGTAAAAAGCTTTTCGGTTTTTTGTTTTTATTGAAGTTAACCGAAGTAAATTATCTTAAGTTTGAATAATCTGTTTTTTGATTAACTTCATTATAAAATTGAGCTTTTTGATACGTGTTTTCAATAGGCTGATCTATGTTTTTAATTTTATCTCTGATCACAATTATCATATATAAAATTAAAATGAAGGTTATAAATAAACCAAAAATATTTAGAAGCAGCATCCCAATCCCATGTTCATCAACTTTTTCTTTTGCATAATCATATTCTACTTCAGCATCAATTTGATTAACGTCTGGATCTTCCGGCAAATAATGTACTGTCAAATATTTAATTAATCGGTTAGGATCTTTTGGTATGAATTCTTCGGTTGTAAATGTATCATTGTAAACTTTATCATTTATCTTAAAACTGTATTTAAATTCATAGGAAGATTTATAATAATTGCCACTCTTATTTTGTGTTGTTACATATTCATTGTCAAGTTGTGCAAGTACAGTTTTTCCGTTTTTTAATAAATTTTCTATTTTGTTTTTATAATGGCTGTCGCCATAAATTCTGTCGTATGTATTATTACAGCAAACGGCAAATAGTAGAAGTAATACAAATAAGAATCCTAAATTTTTAAGTAAAAAAATAACTTTTATTAGGGGATCAGCTGAAGATTTTTTTTGATTCATTTTAATCGTTTATAGGTTATGTAAATTTGGGGTATATTTAATAGAATGCGTATTGAGCTTAAAGAGAATCCATTCAGAATGTTTTAGGTTTGTTTGTTTTAAAAATGGTATTTCTGGCAGGCCAATATAAGAAATGTTTGCCTAAATAATGAACCCATTGTATTAAGAAACAGAAACCAATATTCAATCTTGCTTCCTGAAGATTTTTCGTATTTTTAATGCCAGACAAAAGCAGCTTTAATAATGGGATTTTACATCAACAAAGAACATTTGATTCATGATATTGAATATCCTTCGAGATATCAATCAAAAAACTTACTTAAAAGTGTTACTATTGTTTTTGTTCTAATATTAATGTTTCTTTTATTATTCAGGCCTTTTGGAGTTTATGATCCAGAAATGAGAATGCATTATTTTTTTATTTGTTTTCTTCACGCCTTATCACCCGCATTAATACTGTTTATTTATTTTGAGGGACTTAATTATATTAGAAAAAGCAAAAGCGAAACCGAAAATTGGACTTTACTCAAAGAATATTCACATATTGGAGTAGTCCTGGTTTTAGCAGGTTTGTCAAGTTTTTTTATGCGTGATCTGATTTACAACAATACCAGCAATTGGTCATGGCGTTACCTGTGGGAAGAAATCAGAAATTGTTTTGTTGCAGGTATATTCTTTTATCTTTTTCTAAGATTATCCAGCTTTTATTTTGAATCAAAAAAAGGCTCTCCGTTTGTATTGCAATTTACAAAGCTAAATATTGAATCAAAAACAACAAACCTTCAGTCAAAACTTTATGTCAATACTCAGGTTAAGCAAGATGATTTCAGTCTGGACATAGACGAATTATTATTTGTAAAAGCGGATGGGAATTATATCGAATTAACAAAATCAAACGGGTCTCAAATTTCGACAGAATTAAAACGAATTTCTCTAACTCAATTTGAAACCCAAATAACTGCTTATCCTCATTTTTTTAGATGCCACAGAACCTATTTAGTTAATATGTTTAAGATCGAAAAAATAGCAGGAAATTCTCAAGGATACTTATTGTCGTTTAATGAAACGAATGCAAAAGTGCCGGTTTCCAGAAAACAAATCGATAGTTTTAACAGCTGTTACGAACAACTCAGAAGCAAATATACTGCCTAAGCTTGTTGCTCATCACAAAAGCTAGTTACTGATAACATGTGCTCATACAACTGTTTTTTCTTGTTGTAGGTTTGCCATCAGTAACACTAAATCTATTTATTATGTCATCTGCATCAATCGCTTTGAATCAGGATTCTGGTTCGTCAAACAAATTAGTATACATCGACAATATTAAAATTTTATTGACAATATTAGTTGTGCTTCATCACACAGTTATTGCCTATAGTTCTTCAGAAGGCTGGTATTATACAGAACAAACTGCTCTTATGGGAGCACGTATTCCTATGACAATGTTTGTAAGCCTCAATCAGTCTTTTTTTATGGGATTTTTTTTCCTGCTGGCAGCGTACTTTACAGGTTCTTCTTATGATAGAAAAGGAGCATCAAAATTTATTAAAGATCGTCTTGTAAGGTTAGGAATTCCAATATTATTCTACTCCTTTATACTTTCTCCATTTATCAGCTATTTGGTATATTATTTTGCAAAAGAACATCATATTACTTATTTTCAATATTTAAGCGGATTTGACAGCTGGATCGATTTAGGTGTTACATGGTTTGTAGCGGCATTATTGCTTTTTACATTGATTTATGCAGGAGCAAAAAAAATATTTAAAGTTAGTTTCGAAAAATCTGTAGAAGTGCCAAAAACCTGTACCATATTATGGTTTGCAGTAATACTGGGAATCATCAGTTTTTTAGTTAGAATTATTTTTCCCGTCGGATGGGTTCTTGAACCGGTCGGATTTCAATTAGGACATTTTCCGCAGTATATCGCCTTATTTATTGTTGGATTACTGGCTGCCAAAAACAATTGGTTGGATAAACTTTCTGATAAAGCCGGCAGAGATCTAAAAAAAGCATGTTTACTGCTTTTTCCGATATTTTTTATCATCAAATTTAATCTTAATACACCTTCTTCCTGGTTTTCCGGAGGTTTTCATTGGGAGGCATTATTGTATGCAGTTTGGGAACAATGTATTGGTATTTCTATACTAACAACATTATTAATTAAAGGAAAAAAAAGATGGAATGAATCTTCTGTAATGCTTACTAAATTATCACGCAGCAGTTTTGCGGTCTATATTTTTCATCCATTAGTAATTGTTGGTTTTACGCTCGCGTTAAGAAACTGGGCAGTTGAACCTGCAATAAAACTTTTGGCTGCAGCGCCATTAATAGTTATAGTAAGTTTTATATTTGGATCACTTATTTTATTAATTCCCGGAGTTAAGAAAATTATTTAATATAGCTATTCGTGTTTTTTAGAAAAGAAAAAAACACGAATTCTCAATTTTTAATTTCTATTTTAGCAACGCAGAGATCAACAAAGTTTTCTGTTTCAAAACTGAAATTAAAACAATGCTTTTTCTACTTTTTATAGCAATTTTATTTGGTGGAGCATTTATTTTAATAATTGTTTTCAGGATTATTGAACCGGCTTATTTATTAATGTTCAACAAACCCTTATTTTTATTTTGGTATCCGGTTTTAAATAAATTAGAACCTCAGGACAAAGCAATCCTGCGTCGTGAATTTTCATATTATTTAAACCTTTCTGATAAAAAGAAAAGCTATTTTGAACACCGTGTAAAAAGTTTTATTAAACGCTATAATTTCATCGGAAAAGATACAGACGTTACTCAGGAAATGAAATTAATCATTGCCGGAACTTACATAATGCTGACTTTTGGAATGCGAAATTATCTCCTCGAATTATTTGAAAACATTATCGTTTATCCGTCTGCATATTATTCAACTATAAATGATGAATATCATAAAGGAGAATATAACCCAAGGATGAAAGCAGTCGTTTTTTCGTGGGAAGATTTTTTGAGCGGACATCAAACAAAAGACAATATCAACCTTGGACTTCATGAGTTTGGACATGTGCTGCATTTTTATTCCAGAAAAAGTTCAGATCCGGGAGCCGTTATTTTCTATGATGAATTTACTGAAATCGGAAAGTATTTTGACGATGAAAATTTAACCAATCAGCTTAAGGAAAAGCACTATTTTAGAGATTATGCCTACACCAATAAATTTGAATTTCTTGCTGTGATTCTGGAACATTTTTTTGAAACTCCGGAAATCTTTAAAAAAGAATTTCCGAAGTTATATGAACATGTAAAAGCTATGATTAACTTTAAAGAAGAAGCTTAAACGTCTGCTTAATTTTTAGGAGCTAATCCAGCCATACACTATATCTTTTGCGGCGAACCCCGCCACAAAAGGATGCCGTTTCTGTCTGGGCTAGGACACCTGTTTTCAAAAGAAATTTCCGGAAATCTATTTCGTATTCTGTAAAAAATTATCGATGTAATTTACTACCAGTGGAATATTTTGATGCTGAGGAGCATGCCCTGTTTGCGGCAGAACAATTAACTGTGATGTTGGAAGCTGTTTGGTCAGCGGATACCAATTTTCTACAGCAAAACTAGTATCGTGATCTCCGGAAATTATTAAAATTGGTGTTTTTGTCGTTTTTAATTTATCTCTAAAATTATCTTTGTCTTCGGCGGCGCCTTCACCTCCGGCAAAATACAATTGAAAAGTCTCCATTGTCGAAGGAATTTTAGAAACATCAATTCTTTTAGCAATTCGGTCGTGAGAAGCTTTTGCGGCTTTTCTGCTTTCTTCAGACTCTGGTTCGAAGAAAAGTATAACTTCATCTTCAAAATCATTTATTGGTTTTAAAGCATGGTCCAGAAAAGATTGTTCAAGCGGTACAACTCTTTTCCCTATTGGGCCAGTTCCTAATAAAATTGTATGGGTTGCCAATTCGGGATATTGGTGTGTTGCGGCTTGTGTGACCAATCCGCCATACGACCAGCCCATTAAAATGGCGCTTTTGATTTTTAAGAAGTCGGCAAGATCTTTTACATCTTTGGTCACTTCTTTAATATCTGTTGGAAGTGTTCCTGTTGAATACCCAATTCCCGAATAATCAAAAGTAATAACCTGATGTTTTTCTGCAAGAAGATCCAAAAATAACGGATCCCAGGTATCAAGTATTCCTCTAAAGCGGTTAATTAAAATAATTGGATTTCCCTCGCCAATTGATCTGTAAGCGATTGTTCGGCCTGAAAGTTCGGCAAACTGAGTTTCTGAATTTGAAGCGTTTATTTTTGTGCTCATTGCTTTAAGTTTTTGGTTAATAATGAATTACTAAACAATTTTAATGCCTTTGAAAATTTTATTTACAAATCAAACCTTTACAGGATTTGAGCCATTATCTTTCTATTTTTATTTCGCTAAAAAATGATGTTTTTACGAAATATAGAAAATATTATATCTCAATTGTGTCGCCAATTTTAGGTAAATAAAGATGGAGATTTGCATTTTTAAAATCGCTTAAAGCTTTTTCATGATCCATTTTGATGAAACCAAAAGTGTCATAATGGACGCCTAAAATTTTATCAACTTCAACCAGTTTTGAAGCTTCAATTGCTTCTTCAATTCCCATTGTTAATCCGTCGCCAATTGGGAAAACGGCAAAATCAAGTTTAGTAAATTTCGGAATCAGTTTCATGTCTAAAGTCAACGCCGTGTCGCCGCTGTAATAGAAATTTCCATCAACGGTTGTGAGTACAAAACCAGTTGCAATTCCGCCATAAGTTCCATCCATAAAACTGCTTGGATGCTGTGCAATCACACATTTTACAGTTCCAAAATCAAAACTGAATTTCCCGCCCGGATTAATTGGATGTGCGTTTTCGATTCCGTTTTTTAAGAGCCAGTTGTAAATTTCAAAATTTCCCAAAACCTTCGCTCCGGTGTTTTTTGCAATTCTTTCCACATCCAGAATATGGTCGTAATGCGCATGCGAAATAAAAATATAATCAGCCTTTATTTCGTCAACGTTAATGTGTTTTGCTAATTCGTTTGGCGTAATAAAAGGATCGAAGAGGAGATGTTTTTCATTCGCAAAAACAGAAAAACAAGAATGACCGTAATACGTTAGTTTCATAATATATGTTTTTTAGAATTAATAATCAATTGATTTTTAGTTCAATAAAGATACCAATAAAAAATGCGTAGTTGTTTTACTACGCATTTTAGCCTTTAATATTTAGAGTAAATCTATTTTAATTCCTCATCGATCATTTCTCCTAAACCACCGTTAGCATGACCTGAAAATAGAATATTTCCATCTTTTCCAATAAGAATAGAAGTTGGTATTCCCTTTATTTTGTAATTAGCCACCACTTCAGATTTAGAATCAAAAACAACATTAAAATCGTATTTTTTTTCCGTTATATAATTTGTAACGTTTTTTAAAACTTCATCTTCTTTTTTATTTTCCCAAGTATTTATAAATAAAAAAGCAACATCCTTGTCTTTGTATTGTGTAACTAAGTCCTGCATTTTAGGGAAAGAAGCTTTACAAGGACCGCACCAAGTTGCCCAAAAATCAAGTACTACAACTTTGCCTCTGTAATCTGAAAGCTTGACTTCTTTTCCGTCCATGTTTTTCAGTGCAAAATCAGTTGCTGTGGTAGTACCAAAAGTCTCCAGTATATTTTTCGCTCTGGCCGCTTTAAGGTTTTGATCTGCCTTTTCTTTAAATTTCTCATATCCGTCAAGAGGAAGATTTTGTGCAACATATATTTCTTTTAATTTAGAAATGAATATTGCAGGAGGAACTGTATTTCTGTTGATTTCATTTTCAATATATTCTTTAACTTCTCCTTGGCTTTTAACTTTTTCAAGAATGGCTAAGTAGCATTCTTTACCGTTAGAATCTAATCCGTCAACTTTTCTTAAACTGTCCTGATAAGTAAATGCTTCTTCATATTTACCTTTTTTATAAAGTATATGAGCGTATGTATCTGCATACATATTATATAAACCTTGATATTCAGTATAAAAATTTTCTTTTTTGTTTTTTTCCAAAAGGGCTAATGATCTTTGAGAAAGCTTTGCAGCAAAGTCAAGATCTTTACCGGGAGCTTTAAAGGATCCTCCGGATAAATCCCAGGCCATGTCGTTATAAAGGCTTGAGGGATTAATTAAATAAGGCTCGATTGATTTTGCTTTTTCAAGATCTTTTTTATCCAGATATATGCGTGCTAAACTTTGATATAAATAACTTATAGATCTTTTAGAATTATCTTTAAATCTTGTTTTAAAAGTATTTATTGATTTTAAAACATAAGCTTCATTCTTATCAGGATGATTCATAAAATCTCGAATAAAGGTGTTTTTTTGCATTTCTCCATTTGGGTATCTGCTAAATATATCCTTTTTAATTTTTTCTGCTTCTGCTGTCATACCCTGTCTTTCATATATATAATAGGCATTAACTAAACTAGTTTCAGTATTTTTCTTTAGGCATCTTTCAGCAAAAGCTAATGTTTCAGTCTTAGCCTGTTCTTTGTTAACGCTTTCCAGCAGGTACAGATAATTCATGTAAACATTATCATTTTTTAAATCAGGATATTTTTTGAATAAAGCTTCATATTCAAGAACTAGATTTTCTGATTTTTCATCCAGATCTAGTTTTAATAAGGAAATGCCATAATAGCGCAGGAAGATTTCTTTCGCCAGCGTTTTGCCTAATTCAGACTCATTTTGTGTTTTAAAATATAATGTATATCCTTTTTTATTATTGTTGTCTGCAATTTTTTGTAAATCGCTTATTACGACTAAAATTGTTCTGGTAGCATCTGGAACTTTTGCAGTAAATTCATAGCCCTTTTCACTTTTCTTTAATGGACTTATATCTACACCAGAATCATCATCAGAAGCATATAGAATATTAGCTTTAGAGCTAGTTTCTATTACTAAACCTGTTGGTGGTTCGTACACATAAGTGTTTGGGGCACCTGCTGTATATTTGGAGTTTTTTAAATAGATTTTTCCGTTTTGAGAAAATGCATTGCTAATTAGAGCAAAGAATAACAAAATGGTGATTTTTTTCATTCGTTTGTGGTTTTTGGTTAGTTTATTTCTTAAATAGTTAACGAATTACAAATGTATATATTGCTCCTTGTATTGATTTTTTATTAAGAAAATATTAGCAGAAATTATCTGTGAGAAGAAAAAAATGATTTTGTTTTTTAAGAGTAAAATGTTTAATAAGCAATAGTTTGAATTTATTTTGATGCAAAAACAGTTCTGTAAAACTCATATCCTTTTTCAGCCCGCTCAGGAAGAAATTTTTGACGATATTCATTCGCTCCTAAATCTTCTAAAAGCTGCATGTCAAACTGATTTAAATACGCCGGTAATTCATCGGGAATAAAACCAAAAGTCCAATGCTCTTCTAATTTTTCAAGATCTTCTAAAAGTTTTTTGCCGCCTAAAAAAGATTCAGGTTTGCTAAGTATATCTTTATGTACATAAGTAAATATGACATAACTGTTTTTTGCAAATTTAGAAATGAAAGAAAAGGTACTTTTTACAGCTTCTTCGGTTAAATAATTTGTTACGCCTTCCCATATTACGGCGGTAGGTTTAGAAAAATCTAAATTGTGTTCTATTGCTAATTCATCTAGGCTTTGTTTATTAAAATCAATTTGGAGAAAACGTACATTTTCAGGAATTTGACCAATACGGCTTTTATAGATTTCTGCTTTAAAATTAGAAGTATTGGGGTGATCGATTTCAATTACCGGAATTGTTTTTAAAAAATCAAGACGCACCGCTCTGGTATCAAAACCAGCTCCTAATATAATGACTTGTTCTGCACCATTTGAAATGGCAGTTTGAAGTAATTCATCAATATATTTTGTTCTGGCAATTCCCGAAGAAAAAGCACCGGGAATCTTTTTGTTAATTGTATTACTGATGTATTTTGAAACAATCGAATATTTAGATAAACAAACGGCCAGTCTCAATTTAGAATCCAAAAAATGTATCGCATAGGGATCTGAAAATAATCTGTCGTTTATATTGCGCGCTGTTTCTAAAGCTCTAAAGAAGGCCATGTATTGTGCCGTTCTGCTTGTTTTTTCTGCTTTCATGATAAAATTATTTTCTTGAAAACAAATTTTCAACAACCCAAGCCGGGCCAATTAATAAAAACTGAAGATCTTTTAGGAATGATGGTTTTTTGCCTTCGATATTATGTCCGTAAAACTGCCCGATCCAAGCGATTACAAATACGCCAATAGAGAATATCCATAACGGAAAAATCTGCCCGATATAATAATTAACAACTAAACAAATTCCTGAAAGAATGGCAATTTTTAAGGCCATTGAAATGGAAAGTCTAATGTAGAAAACAAGAACAAAAAGTAAAACCACAAAAGCCCAATTTTCGATAATTGGCGCATTTAGTTTTAAAGTATTGGCAATAATACCGCTGGGAATACTCATTAATAATCCAACAATAGAAAAGTAAATTGCCGGAACACAAATATAATGTATGGCTTTGTTTTTTGGGTTTTGATGACTTACGGCATATTCTGCAAACCATTGATCTAGAGTTCTCATTTTTGTGGTTTTAAGGTTAGTTAACGTAAATCTAGTAAAAAAAACCGAAGCTTTTATTACATCTTAAAACCAACAATAAAAACCGTAATTAGTAACCAAAATAAAATGGGGAATAAGCCGAGAGCAATCCAAATGAATTTATATTTTATGTTTAAATTGAAATCTTTTTTCAAAACAAAAATTAGAAACATAAAAGATAAAACCAAAGAAATAATTTGAAAAGTATAACATGAAATCCACCCAACATGATAAAGCCATCTCCATTTATCAACATATCTAAATTGCTGTGTACTTTTAGACATTATAAAAGCAGATACAAAAAGCAATATTATAGAAATGGAAAAAGGCTTTAATTTATTCATTTATATTATTTGGTCACATTATACTCAAAAACGTTATCCCATAATTCATCGATTGTAACAAGCGCTTCATTTAACGGAATAACTCCCCATTTTCCGTTAGTTTCTATTCCTAAACCAATGGTTTTTAATTTTAGTAAAGCATCGTTTACATCAAAATCTAATTCAGTATTTAATTGAGAGGCAAACCAGGACTCAATTTGAGAATCAAGTTCTTGGGCCGTTAATGGATTTTGGCTTTTATTTAAAAAAGTATAAGCTAAAATAGTTTCTTTTAAAGCTTCTTCTTCAGATGAATTTAAAAGAGAATAAAAGGCACCGCTGTTGTTTCCGACATTTTTAAAATACAAACTGTCTGAAAGCATTTTAGAATATCTGATTTTCTTGTTTATGAAATTATTGTATTGGCGAAAGCAGTAAGCAGATAAAATTCCTAAAGCAATTAAACCTTGATTTAAGGAAGTTTTACTGTTCAGTAAATCGATAGTTTCTCCAGTTTCATAAGCATTGTACATGTTTATTAAGGCAGGAATTACTTTGGCACTTAATAATGAAATACCTCCAAAAACTCCCGGAACCCAAAGTAACAGTTTGTCTTTTAAAGACATTTTTGGAATTGCATTTGGAAAAATCGTTTCGAGATCGTTTTTAGGAACGCGCTTAAAAATCTTTAAAGCAATAGATCCCGGATCAATTGGCATTTTTCCCAACTTGACTTTTTTCTGAGTCAAATAATCGGCGTCGCTGTAATTGAGGTAAATAAGAACACGATCATAATATTCGATTTCAACTTCTTTCTTCCAGAAATAATATTTCTTGACTGTTTCTTTTGCTTTATGGTGACCGCGAACGTACAATTCGTAATCCTTAAAAGCATGAAAATCAATTGCCAGATTTAAGCCTATTAAATCAGATTCTGTAAAAGCTTCTTTTAAAGTTTCCTGATCGATTCTGTAATAATTGCCACGTTCTAAAACAGTAAGCAGTGTTTCTTTAAAAACAGAAAAATCACTTTTACCAATAAAATCTTCACGTTCTTTTTCGCTCAAATCCGGATCGTAAAGTGCGTAGTTTTGCTTTAAGTTTCGGTTAAGATTAAAAGATTCATAATGATAATAATGCTCGATAATATCGAATAACTTTTTAAAATCATCAACCTTTTGTTTGTCATCGGCGAAAGCTGCAATTTGCTGTTCGAGTAAAAATTCTTTATTAAACGGAATATAATGTTCTCGAGTCATATCGATCCAGGGCTTTAATTTGTTTTTTGGCGTGGAAGCGCAAAGGTACAAAGGTTGTAAATAATTCAACGATTGATTATTACTAAAAGATTTATAAAATTAGAATGCTTTGGCATGCAGATTTTCAGACGCTTTGCAGGTTTGCTTATTTTGATAAAAACAAAAGCCGCAAAGATATTTCTTTACGGCTTAGTTTCTTAGGGGAATACATTAGATTATGCCAGGATCAGCTGCATAACTAATATTGTATCTATTGCATAAATAGATGCTTGTTGGCCCATTACATAACTTAAATACAGAGAGTGAGAGTTATGGTTCTTCTATTTCAAGTTTTTGTTTGCTTCCGGAGAAAAAAGCTGGGTCGTCTTTTTGGTAAATCTTGATCCAAATTATTTTATACTTTATACTCTTTATTTATTACTGTTTATTTCTTTTTTTAATCTATTGGACTGACTCTCTCTCAAGATCTTATATTCGTTGTCAAGCCTCTTATATTCTGCCTTTATTAGATCACAAATAATGCCTACACGATCCCCTCGAATCGATTTACGAATATAATCGTAAGAATAACCATGTTTTTCTTTAATAATCTTTAACACATCTTGATTGTAACTTGGCTTAGATTTTATATTTTTGCTCATTGCTTAATTTGTATTAAAAGTAAGACAAATATAGTAAGATATTTCTTAAGAATGAGTATAAATTAGATTATTTCTATAAATAAAAATGACGCATTATGGCAGAAAATACTATAAACAGGATCAAACAGTATTTAGATTACAGAGGTATTAGAGTGGGTGCCTTTGAAAAAGTGGTGGGTATGTCTAACGGTTCTTTTGCGAGCCAGTTAAAACATAATAAAACGATAGGTGTAGACAAATTAGAGAATATCTTAAAAAAATATACGGATATTGACATAGAATGGCTTTTAACCGGCGAGGGAGACATGATTAAACTGAATGTTTTGCGCGAAAAAGGTGAAGTTTATAAAAAGACGGAAAGGGCTGCGGAACACGAAATTAACTACAAAGATCTGGCTGAAGCCAGAAAGGAAACAATTGAAAGTCTGAAAAAGATTATTCAGCATCAGGATGAACAGATTGCTGCTTTTAAACAAAACAATCAATAGTAAAAAGCACTAATAAAAGAAAAAGTGAGATTTCTAATCGTTACCAGCGATACGAAATCTCACTTTCTTGTTCCAAAAAAATTGACAAAATTTACAAGTTTCCTTGCGGAAGACTATATTCTAAAAGAAAAAATTATTCCTTGCAATTTTACTACTTATTAAAATTCTGGCAATGCGTATTTATACCTGTTTTTAGGTTTTTTTTAGGTTCAAAGAGGCAGAGAGGCAAAGAAACAAAGGTTTCTCTAATTGAGTTCGGATTTTTTTAACTCGATTATCTGCTGAATGTATTGTATTAAGTTTTCTTTTTCTATCGAAAATTGAGCATTTTCACTTTCGGTACGAAGGTATAAATCTGCAATAGTTTCAGCATCCATGTTTTTGTTTAGATAATGATCCTGCGCATATTGTATAAGATTTTCTAAAAAAAGTTCTTTTTGTCTTCCTTTTTCCAACGTTTCTTCGTCTCCATTTTTTATTTTTTCAATTTCCGATTCTGGTAAGTCAATAGTGAGGTACGTTATATCTACAGGAACTTTTGAAAGCATTTCGGGAGTAGTTTTTCCCGAACCATTGCAGTAAGCGCAAGGAGCCGGAACCCATTTTAATAGTTTGTTTAAACGCCTGATATCATCCCAATCAACAAAACCTTTCCCAAGACATCTGGGACATTGTAAATCTGATTTTTTAAAAAGGAAATTAAAAATGGACATTTTCTAACAAATTATATTAACATTTCTTAGTACGCTAAGGTAATTATTTATGTAAGAAAATTATTTTGAATGTGTATTTTTTTTGAAGAATATGATTTCCTGAATGAATTCATACTTTTTGAACTTTTGAAATAACTGCTTTGTATGCAAAATTGAATTTTAAACATGGATATTAGATAACCCATAAGTTAAAAATGTAGAAAACGGTTTTGGGCTTAATGTTATAAATTTGAATAAACATTTTTATAGAGACTATAACATAAAGTATACAATACAGATGAAAAATATACACACAACTAAAATCCAAAATTTCTTTAGAGTTCTATTAGGGCTTTTTATGATTACGGCAGCGATAGGACATTTTACTTTTCAAAGAGCCGATTTTCAGGCACAGGTTCCAAATTGGGTTCCGCTTGACAAGGATCTTGTTGTAATTCTTTCCGGAGTTGTTGAAATAGCTTTAGGACTTAGTATGCTGTTTCTAACAAAATATAAAGTATTTGCAGGCATTGCACTGGCTGTATTTTATGTGTTGGTTTTTCCGGGTAATATCGCCCAATATTTAAACCAAACTCCCGCCTTCGGACTCGACACAGATCAAGCGCGTTTAATAAGATTGTTTTTTCAGCCTGTTTTGATTTTCCTGGCTTTGTGGTCGACTGGGGCGATTGGGTATTTTAGAAAAGAAATTATTCAACAATAGAAATGCCGTATTTAATATTGCTGTCTGCAAATATTGATTTTAGCATATCATATTTTTCATTACAATATTCTCCTAATTAAGAGTTTTATTTTATTGATCGTTTTCTAATTTTATTAAAAGATTTGGAATTAAAGTTTCACTAAAGCCAGCTAAAACTCCAAACACAATAAAGCCGTAGATCGGTTTATCAAGCTCGTTTACTAAACCAAATATCAGATTTGATTTAATACTGAAGTATATTATAATTGAACCTACAACCGATATGAAGATCCGTTCAATGCCATATATGACATAGATAGCACGATGCACGTCTTTTTCAAATATCATCGCATTCAATCTTCTCGAAACAGATATAAATCCACCTAAACATCCAGCTGATATTAAATAAATCATCTCGTTAATTATCGATAAATGATTTGAATAATTATTACAATGTATTACAACCGATACTGATATGCTTATTAAGGTTAATATCATTATTGTTACAATATAACTCAAACGATGATTAAACTGATCACGATAATTTATATTTATTTCATAAATAAGATTATCAAATTCTGTATTGCATGAGTCTGTATCAGCAGTTAATCCTTGTGAAAGAATATGTGCAATCCTTGTTTTTAAAGAGGTGTCATCATTGACTTTATATAATAAACCTTTTACTTGATTGTATTTTAATCTAATCTTGTCGAATCTCTCAATTAAAATTTTATCTTCTTCAATGATTGTGTCAATCTGTATTTTTATACTATCTGAAATATGAGGTGTTTTTATTTCATATATAACATACTCATCTGAGAGAGAGAAAATTCTTGTTATAAGGTCTCCGGATATATCTTTAGAACCTTTGACAAAACTTCTCATCCTTTCTATTTGTTCTTCTTTATATTTTTGTTGTTGTTCTGTAATTTACTGGGAAGTTGTATGGTCTGTCAATTATAAAGTTTTAGTAATTGAAAGTAAAAAAAGAAGGCATGAGCAATTCGCATTTTATTACAAATGTTTTATAAATAAAGAATTTTAAGGTATTATATTCCACTGACTATTTCTTTTTGTTTGACTATTTTTTAAATTATTAATTGTATCAGGATTAAGTAGCCATCTATAACTTCGAAGAATTATATCAACAATCTTCTCAGTTGTTAACTCATCATTGCCAAGTAAATTTAATATCTCAAAAGCATTTCCATAATTGTCTTTGATATTGTAAATTCTCATTAAACTTACTCTTGCTTCTTTTTTATTTTTTGGTATAAGATTTATCGCATCGTTGTAATCTTTTTTTAATGAATTGTAGTCAAACTTTACCTCGCTATTTGTCTTGTTAGTATCATTAGGAATAGGTTTAATTATGGTTTTAGTAATGGGTTCTCTAGGTGAAATAAATCTAAGTATACTTTGATATCTCGATAAACTTCTAAGATCTTTCTCAATTGAAGTTAACTGTTCCCTTTTGTCGTTTTTTTCTGCTACTTCTTTTAGTAAAGAAGTTTTTAATACTTTATTAATTGAATCAATGATTGGATCATTGCTGTCTTTTTCTAATTTTTTTAAGTATTTTTTATAGCGATTTTGAATTTCAAAAATTTCATCAAATGCGGATGTATTAATATCTGAGATTGAAGTTCTATATTCATCCATAACAGGAATAATTTCGGGTTGTACTGTAACACTATCATTGTCAATTGAGTTTCTTATAAAATCAATTGTCTTTACATATTCTCCATAGGCCTGCACATTAAATGAAGTATTATTTGGGATATTTAATCTAGCAAGTTTTCCTGTAACCCCTATAGTTTTCATTGAAATGTCTACTTTTAATTTGTCAAATTCAACATTTGCGGCTAATTTTTCAATATTAAGATTGTTTATTTTAGGATCTTTACCTTTATTAAGGCTCATTCCCGATATTTTAAATTCAGAACGAACTCCTACGGCATATCTAATTTTGGGTAGCTCGGAGCAACTGCAGTCCTGATATTGTATATAATCGATAACAACATATAAATCATTTTTATTGAATTCGTTATTTATGATTCCAAAAGCCTGCAAAGCTGTTTTATTTTCACCCCGGAATAAATAATGTCTAAATTGGAACCCACTTTTTAAATCCTTTACCTTTTTAGGGAGTATATATTTACATGGTCTTAATCCAATGGAATCGGACTGTTTTTGAGTTAAAAATGGTAATAATGAAACTTGTATGTATTCATTTTTTTTATGCTTATTATCATTGATATCCTTAAGAGAGATTGTATCTAATTGGCTATGTTTTTCAATTATCTTTTTAATAACTTGATATTCTAAAATAGCTTGTGAATAGTAGGTTTTATCAGCAACAATCGCATTTAAAGATAAAATCTCCTTATTTCTTTTTGCAAACCTTTTTAGGCTACCATCATCCTGTGAATGAGCTATTAGGATATTCATAAATATAATTGTTAGGAGGAATATCTTGGTTTTCATAATCATTAAAGTTGATTTGGTTCGTAATTGAAATTATCTAAAAATTCTTTAACGCTTAGGACTAAAGCTTTTTAAAATATGATTTGATGTATGACTTTTTTATTTAACATTTGTTTAAGCAAGATTACCAAAATTCCACAAAACGACGCTGCGTATTTATACGGTTTTTTATTATTAAAAAAAAATAAAAAAAAACCTCAACTAATTTTAGTTGAGGTTTTTACATAATTCGTTAAACAAAAAAAAGACTACTTCAAAAAACCATCCAGTAAAATCTGGTATTTCCTTCCAACAGGAATAATTTCCCCGTTAGACATAGTAAGATTTTTAAACGTAACAGCAGAGATTTTGTTTACGTTTACAATAAAAGAGCGATGCACTTGAACAAAACTCGTGCTATCAATTTCTGAGGCAATGCTCGACAGCGAACCATAAACAATATGTGGTAAATTAAGTTTTGTGCAGTAAAGTTTCATGTAGTTGCCAAGACTTTCGATATAAATAATATCGCAAAGCGGCATGTCGATCGTTTGTCCGTTTAGGCGGTAAGAAAGGTTTTTTGCGCTGGTATTATTTTCTTTTTTCAGACTGTTGCCGGAAAAATAGGTTTTAGCTTTTTCGATTGCTTTAGCAAATTTATCGGGTGAAATAGGTTTTAGTAAATAATCGATCGCATCGTTTTGATAAGCCGAAAGTGCAAAATCAGAATAAGCTGTTGTGACAATCGTGAGCGGTCTATTAGGCTGAAGTTCCATTAATTCGACACCCGAAATTACAGGCATATTAATGTCCAGAAAAATAATATCATATTGGTTGGCGTTAAGCAGTTTTAGGGCTTCCATACCACTAAAAGCACTTCCGGAATGTTCCAGTTCGTCAAACTTTGAAATATGTGAGGCAAGCGCTTTGTGCGCCGGCGATTCGTCGTCGACTATAAGACAGCGGTAGGTAAGTGCCATATACTTAATTTTACAACAAACATATTTTTCTCTTTTTCGCAGCTTAAATCATGTCTTAAGCGATAAACCTCTAAGCGTCTTTTTAGATTTTCAATTCCAATTCTGGTGCCCGAAAGCCGTGATCCGGATTCGAGATAATTGTTTTTAATAATAAAAGTCAAATTTCGTGATTTTACTTTTAAATCTAATTCAATAAAAGGCATTGGAGTTTCGGCAGAAAATTTAACCGCATTTTCTACCAAAGGTAAAAAGAATAAAGGCGGAATCTCGATTTCATCAAAATCACCTTCAAAATTCTGGGTAATATTCAAACGATCATTTCTAAAAGAGTAATATTCAATGTATTTTTTAACGAAAGCAATTTCTTCTGCAACTAAAACATAATCCTTTTTAGTAGCTTCAATTTGGTAACGCAGTAAATCTGAAAGATTCAGTATTCTGTCTGGAACTTTATCCGGTTCAGACAATGCTTCTCCGTAAAGATTATTCATAGCATTCAATAAAAAATGCGGATTGAGTTGTTGCTTTAAAAATGAAAGTTCAGACTTGAAATTCATAATGTCTTTATCAGCATCCATGATCTTTTTCGTAATCACAACATGAATAAAATAGAAAAACATTCCGTTGATAAGCAGCGATAATATCTGCAGGGTTTTAAAATTTCCGAAACCAACTAAAGGAAAAAACCAATTAATGAAAAAGTAAAAAGAAGTCCAATACGTTAAAAACAGCAGAAAGAATATTTTGACCTTTTTTTTGAATAATAATCGTTTGATTATAAAAAGATTAAAAACAGTAATCCAGAGAATACAAGGAAAATATCCTATTGCAATTTTAGTGATCATATAACAAAAGTCATGACCAGCTAAACGAAGTTCATCATATACACAGGCAAAAATTACCATAAGTATGAAGGTATGCACGATGAGGTTTCTTAGAAAAAAGTTTTGGTAAATTTTGAGGATTTTCATGAAGGCAAAAATAGTTTAATATTATAGTTCATAGCTATTTGAGGATAATATTTTATACAAACGCCATTCGTATAAATGATACGCCGTTGGTATAAATATCCTATTATAATAGGTAACTCTAAAGTATTTTTGACTTCGAATTTAATTATCCTCTAAAACCAAAAAAGACATGGATTTTATTTTGTCGCAGTATTTTTTATTTCAAAACGAATTTCAAAACAGTGGAATTTCCGCAGAAACAAAATCAAATACTGAAAGTTTTTACTTAAATTTAAACACCTCAAATTTAAAAGGCGTTTATGAGCTGAATCAGCCGGAATTTAAATCCGCCGCTACCTACGATTATTGCTTTACGCCAGAATTAGAACATCTTATATCTTTTTCAACGAAATTAATCCCACAGTTTAAAAATTAAATTAATAATTATGGTTGTTGAAATTTTTAAAACAAACGTCTGCAAAGAATCAGACAAAAATTATGTCACCGCCGTTATCCAGACTCAGTTTCCGGATTATAAAATCAATTTTGACCTCGAAGACTGCGACAAAATACTGCGTGTAGAAGGCGTTGAATTGCATTGCGATAATATTATCGATTATGTTAATTGTCTTGGTTATACCTGTATTCGTTTAGATTAACATTTTATTAAACAAAACAGGTAGAAATACGCAGCTGAATATATCAGTTTATAAATAGTTTTGTGTAATAATTCATTCTAAAAATTAAACAAATAAAATGATAAGTTTCATACTTTCGGTTTTCGTTTTTCTTTTAAAACAGTTTTGTTAGCATACTGTTCGATTTCTTGTAAATACTTTTTCCACTAGAGAAGGTTAATTCTATTTGGGCATTATTTTCTACATTTGTGCCTTATGAAAAAAGCTTTCCAACTCTTCGATTTTACCCAAAAGGTCAATTATAAAAATGAAATTTTAGCCGGATTTACTGTCGCCATGACGATGATTCCAGAATCTTTGTCGTTTGCAATTTTGGCCGGTTTTCCACCTTTAGTTGGATTATACGCTGCTTTTATTGCCGGATTAGTTACGGCAGTTTTTGGCGGAAGACCCGGAATGATTTCGGGTGGAGCAGGAGCAACGGTAATCGTTTTGATTGCCTTAATGAAATCGCACGGAATTGAATATGTTTTTGCGGCCGTCGCACTTGGCGGTGTCGTGCAAATATGTATAGGACTTTTCAAACTCGGAAAATTTATTCGTTTAGTGCCGCAGCCCGTAATGTTTGGTTTTGTAAACGGTTTGGCTGTTGTCATTTTTATGTCGCAGTTAGAGCAGTTTAAAACTATGGTAAACGGTCAGGTTTCCTGGCTTCAGGGAACGCCTTTGTATATTATGCTGGGTTTAGTTGCACTTACGGTTGCGATTGTTTTGGTTTTTCCTAAAATCACAAAAGCAGTTCCAGCATCTTTGGTTGCTATTATGATTGTTTTTGCTTTGGTAATTGTGTTTAATATCGAAACCAAAACAGTCGAAGATATTGCTTCAGTTCAAGGCGGATTTCCTCCATTTCATATTCCGAATATTCCAATTTCTTTTGAAACTTTAAAAATAATATTTCCCTATTCTGTTATTGTTGCGGCTGTTGGTTTGACTGAAGGTTTGCTTACGCTGAATTTAGTCGACGAAATTACCGGAACGCGTGGCAATAGCAATCGAGAATGTATTGCACAGGGAAGTTCGAATATTTTAAACGGTTTTTTCTACGGAATGGGAGGCTGTCCAATGATTGCACAGACTTTAGTGAATCTTGGTGCAGGTTCAAGAGCAAGACTTTCTGGAATTATTGCGTCTTTGACGATTTTAATGATTATACTTTTTGGAGCGCCTGTAATTGGAAAATTGCCAATGTCAGCTTTAGTCGGCGTTATGATGATGGTGGCGATTACCACTTTTGAATGGGCAAGTTTCAGGATTATTAACAAGATGCCAAAACACGATATTTTCGTCGGAATTCTGGTCGCCTTAATAACAATTGTATTGCACAATTTGGCTTTGGCGGTTTTAATTGGCGTAATCATTTCGGCTTTGGTTTTTGCCTGGGAAAGTGCCAAAAGAATTCGTGCGAGACATTTTATCGATGAAAACGGAGTAAAACATTATGAAATTTACGGCCCGTTATTCTTCGGTTCTATAACTGCTTTTTTAGAAAAATTTGATGCACAAAACGATCCAAATCATGTAATTATTGATTTTAAAGAAAGCCGCGTTTCTGATATGTCGGCAATTGAAGCTTTAAACAATCTCACCAAAAAATACAATCAGGAAAATAAAACCATCGAATTACAGCATTTAAGCCCAGACTGCAGACAATTACTTAAAAATGCCGATGCTGTTATTAATGTCAATGTAATTGAAGATCCTACGTACAAAGTAGTGTCTTAATAATGGTGAATTGTGAATTATTAATTGTGGAATTAATTTTCCCGTCCCAATTTTCTGTAGAGACGCACAGCAGTGCGTCTCACGCAACGTAACCACAATATTTGATATACGAAACGTAGACGCACTGCTGTGCGCCTCTATGGATATGCGTTGCGGGTATCATTATCTTATTTTTAATTATCAAAAATTGCCTAAAGATTGTCAGGCTGAGCGAAGTCGAAGCCCACGTGCTAATTGGAACGCCCTTCGACTTCGCTCAGGGTGACACTCGATTCATTATATGATTGATTAAGAAATTGACAATTTAAACATTCCAATTTTCTGTAGAGGCGCACAGCAGTGCTCACGCAACGTATACCACAATATTTGATATACGCGACGTAGACGCACTGCTGTGCGTCTCTACGGATATGCATTGCGTTAAACGATTACCTCAATTTTCTAATTCTCAAATTATCTAATTTGTTTGATTTTCGTAACTTTGTAAAATGAAACTAACAGAAACCTTAGAAGATTTTTACACAATCAAAGTAAACGGAATGCCCGAGAATCTTAAAAAAGAAATCGGACATTTTAATGTTTTTAAATTGGATGATTTTGTTGGAAGCATCTGTAAACCATTTCCGTATACTCGAAAAGACTTTTATAAAATCAGTTTGATCATCGGAAAAAACAAAGTGCATTATGCCGATAAGATATCGGTTATTGAAGATCAAGCTTTGTTTTTTGCCAATCCGCAGATTCCGTATAATTGGGAACAAGTTGATGAAAACCAAACCGGATTTTTCTGCATTTTTACTGATGCTTTTTTTAGTCAATATGGCAATTTAAAAGAATATCCATTATTCCAGCCCGGCGGAAATCCGATAGTTCCGATTTCTATGGAATTGGCCGAATCTTTAAAAATAGTTTATTTAAGAATGTTTGACGAAATCAATTCTGATTACGCTTTTAAATATGACGTACTCCGAAATTTGGTTTTCGAAATTATTCATCTTGCACTCAAAACTCAAACTGTAACTACTTCATTATACAGTAAATCAAACGCGACAATCCGAATTTCTTCATTGTTTTTAGAATTACTGGAACGCCAGTTTCCGATTGAATCGATTACGCAGCAAGTTAATTTTCGTTCACCTTCAGAATATGCAAGTCAGTTAAATGTGCATGTGAATCATTTGAATAAAGCATTAAAAGAAACCACAGGAAAAACAACTTCTCAGATAATTTCTGAAAGAATTGTTCAGGAAGCGATGATTCTGCTCAAACAAACCAATTGGAATATTAATGAAATTGCATGGTGCTTAGGCTTCGAAGAATTGTCACATTTTATCAATTTCTTCAAAAAAAATGTTCAGGTTTCACCTAAAAACTATCGTTTAACTGAAATTGTTTGATTTTTGTAACTTCTTGCTTGATTACTTTAATTTTCCAGAAGCACTTCGCTTATACCTTTGTCCTGTAATTAAAACGTAAAAATTTAAAATCATGGGACATAACAAAGTTTGGTTTATCACAGGTGCTTCAAAAGGACTTGGATTAGAATTAGCTAAAAAATTATTGGCAGAAGGTTTCAAAGTAGCAGCAACATCAAGAAGTCAGGAATCTTTAGTAAAAGTATTAGGAAATCCATCAGAAAATTTTCTTCCTCTTGAAATGGATTTAGTTAATGAGAAAAGCGTTAAAAATGCAATTGAATTAGCTGTAAGCCATTTTAAAACAATTGATGTTTTAGTAAACAATGCAGGTTATGGTTTATTAGGAACATTAGAAGAATTAACTGATGCAGAATCAAGAAAAAATTACGAAGTAAATGTTTTCGGATTACTGAATGTGATCAGAAATACAATGCCGTATATGCGTGCTGCGAGATCTGGACACATTTTTAATATTTCTTCTGTTGGTGGTTATTACGGAGAATTTCCGGGATGGGGAATTTACTGCTCTACAAAATTTGCTGTTGCAGGTTTAACAGAATCTTTATCTGCAGAAATTAAGCCTTTTGGAGTTCACGCTACTATCGTTTATCCGGGTTATTTTAGAACAGATTTCTTAAAAGATAGTTCTTTATTATTGCCAGAAAATCCAATAGCTGAATACAAAAACGTAAGAGAATCTGAAAGCGCTCACAAAGATGATATCAACGGAAATCAGCCTGGAGATCCTGTAAAATTAGCAGAAGCTTTAATTAAAGCAAGTCAGGATCAAAATCCACCGTTACATTTGTTTTTAGGAGAGGATGCCTACAATATGGCGAATCAAAAAATAGCAAGTGTTCAAAGTGAATTGGAACAATGGAAATCAGTTTCGGTATCAACTGGATTTTAATTTGACAATGAGAGAATCTGCCAATTTGAAAATTAGATAATTTTTGAATTAGTTAATTCTGAAGTTAGATTGTTGTAATGATTTCTAATTTCAATTGCCTCCAGATTTATCTGGAGGGATAAATAAAGCAAAGCAAAAGGCTTTAGCCAAAACTTTAAAGTTCGGCTAAAGCCTTTTGTGTATTTTATAAAATAAACCTCCAGTTAAAACTGGAGGCAATTGATTTTTAATGATTGGGAAAAATAAATAGATTCCAATTTTCCGTAGAGACGCACAGCAGTGCGTCTACGTTTCGTATATCAAATATTGTGATTACGTTGCGTTAGACGCACTGCTATGCGTCTCTACAGAAAATTGGGTCGTATTAAATTAATTCAAAAATTATCTAATTTTCAAATTGGCACATTATCTAATTAGCATCGATTTCACATCACTCAATTTCCCATCAACCTGATCAATCTGCAAGCCTAAAATATGAGCGATTAAAGGATAAACGGAAACATTTTGAAATGTTTTTACTGATTTATCTACTTTAAAAGCTGGCCCTTTCGCATAAAAAATAGCATGCATATCTTTGTCATCATTGTCATAACCATGCGTACCGCCATTTATATGTGTACTTTCTTTACCAACTAAACTCCATCCTTTATCTGCTTCAATAACAAAATCATGAACTCGCGGATTTGTTCCATAATGTAATCTCTTCGGAACTTCGGTTGATTTCCAAAACTTAATATGCGGTACTTTTTTTAGAGCTTTTGCGATTGAATCCTGAAAACCTGATTTTGCCTGAAGACTCATAATTGGATTAATTACGTCTTTATAACCCAGCCATTCCGGTTTTATATAATCTAAAACAGCTACTTTTTTATCATTGCTGATATCGGCCATTCCGTGATCTGAAACAATAATTAAATTGATTTGTTTTCCGATGGCTAATTGATCTAATTTTTTAGACAATTCTCCCATAATAGAATCCATTTTAATGACCATTTTTTTGTTTTCGGGAGAAAGCGGACCAAAATTATGTCCTGTATGATCTGGTTCATCAAAATATAAAGTCACCAAATGCGGACGTTGTTTTTCTGGAAGCTGTAACCATTTTAAAACGGTATCGATTCTCGCTCCATACGGAATTTTATTATCGTAATTTTTAAAATAACTTGGATTTCTTTTGTCAATATCAGATCCCGGCCAAAAGAATGACGCAGCTTTTACACCTTGCTGCTCAGCTACATTCCAAATAGGGTTTCCTCCATAAAAACGAGAATCATTTTTTGCTTTTGATGATAATGAAAACGATTCATTTAGTGATGCATCATAAAAAACATTATTAATGATGCCATGATGATCTGGATAAAGTCCCGTTACAATAGAATAATGATTGGGGAAAGTTTTACTTGGATAAGAAGGTTTCATTGATTTTGCATGAACGCCTTCTTTTGCAATTTGCTTTAAATTTTGAAGATTAAATTGCTTTTGATAATCCCAGCGGAATCCATCCATAGAGACTAAAACTACATAAGCGTCTTTATTAGATTGTGCTTGTAAAACAAAAGAAAGCGAAAGAAAAACTAAAGATAGGAGTGAGGTAAAATGCTTTTTCATTATTGAATTTTATTGAATTCACAAATTTACTTATAACAGTTTTTAACAGCAAAAACAGAATGTTAAACAATCTTAAAATAAAAAGGTTTGCCACGAATTACACGAATTTTCACGAATGCTTTGTGTAAAAAAAGTTTGCCACAGATTAAAAGGATTTTCACAGATTATAATCTTTTTAATTCTTTTAATCTGTGGCTAAAAAAAATAATTCGTGAAAATTCGTGTAATTCGTGGCAAACAAAAACAAAAAAACGCCAGACATTCATCTGGCGTTTTAAGTTTTAAGAAAAGAACGATTACATCATTCCTGGCATACCGCCGCCCATTGGCATTCCGCCAGCGCTTTCTTCTTTAATATCAATTAATGCACATTCTGTAGTTAAGATCATTCCAGAAACAGATGCAGCATTTTCAAGAGCTACACGAGTTACTTTTTTAGGATCGATAATTCCAGCTGTAAGCATATCTACATATTCGTCAGTTTTAGCATTGTATCCAAAATCACCTGAACCTTCAGAAACTTTAGCAACAACTACAGAACCTTCAAGACCTGCATTTTCAACAATAGTTCTTAATGGAGACTCAACTGCACGAGAAACAATCTGGATTCCGGTTGCTTCGTCAGCGTTATCAGCTTTAAGATTTGCTAACGCAGCTTTTGCTCTTAATAAAGCAACACCACCACCAGCAACAATTCCTTCTTCAACAGCAGCACGAGTTGCGTGTAAAGCATCATCAACTCTGTCTTTTTTCTCTTTCATTTCAACTTCAGAAGCTGCACCAACATAAAGAACTGCAACACCGCCAGCTAATTTAGCCAAACGCTCTTGTAATTTTTCTTTATCATAATCAGATGTTGTAGTTTCCATCTGACCTTTAATTTGGTTTACACGGTTTTTGATGATATCTGCTTCACCAGCACCACTTACGATAGTTGTATTGTCTTTATCGATAGAAACTCTTTTTGCGTTTCCTAACATTTCGATAGTTGTATTTTCAAGTGTATAACCTCTTTCTTCAGAAATTACAGTTCCACCAGTTAAGATTGCGATATCTTCTAACATTGCTTTTCTTCTGTCTCCAAAACCTGGAGCTTTTACAGCAGCAATTTTAAGAGCACCTCTTAATTTGTTTACTACTAAAGTAGATAAAGCTTCTCCGTCAACATCTTCAGCGATAATCAATAATGGTTTTCCTGATTGAGCAACTGGCTCTAAAACTGGTAAAAGTTCTTTTAAAGAAGAAACTTTTTTGTCGTATAATAAGATGTATGGAGAGTCTAATTCAACTTCCATTTTCTCTGGATTTGTTACGAAATAAGGAGAAAGATATCCTCTGTCAAACTGCATTCCTTCAACAACGTCAACGAAAGTATCAGTTCCTTTAGCTTCTTCAACAGTAATAACTCCTTCTTTTCCAACTTTTGC
>NZ_DLHA01000045.1:0-79820 GCF_002482975.1 Flavobacterium sp. UBA7680
TTTTAAATTACTTTTTTGCTTCTTTTGGGCGTTTAGCACCGTACTTAGATCTTCTTTGCGTTCTTCCTGCAACTCCTGACGTGTCAAGCGCTCCACGAACGATATGATATCTAACACCTGGTAAATCTTTTACCCTTCCGCCTCTAACTAATACTATCGAGTGCTCTTGTAGATTGTGTCCTTCTCCAGGAATGTAAGCATTCACTTCATTACCATTTGTCAAACGCACACGCGCAACTTTACGCATTGCAGAGTTTGGTTTTTTTGGTGTAGTAGTGTAAACACGCGTACAAACCCCTCTTCTTTGAGGACAAGAATCTAAAGCAACCGATTTACTCTTCTTAGTTATCTGAGTTCTTCCTGTTCTTACTAATTGTTGAATTGTTGGCATAATTAATACTAAAAATTATTATGTTTATTAAATTCCCGCTTTTTACGGGGTTGCAAATGTATAAAATAATTTTCACTATACAAACGTTAATCTATTAATTTTCAACAACATTATTTATTAGTATGTTTTTACAAACAAACAATAGATATTTGCATACACTTTAATTAAACAAAACATTTTCACTTGAAACAGTTTTTTAATACATTGTTTTTTTTGCTTATAAGCTTTTCTGCTTATACTCAAACATTTCATCTAAAAATAAATGGATTAAATGATGTTGAAAACAAAATTATCGACTCCTTAAACTATAATACAATTCACCCAAATATCAAATCGCTATTTGACGAAATAAAAAACACTTCCGGAAAACTTTCAAAAAAGGGCTTTCTAGACAATAAAACACTAGAAAACAACAAAATAAATGACAGTACTTATACCGCTATTTTTAGTCTAAAAAACAGAATAAAAAGTATACATATATATATAGGTATAAATAATCATTTTTTTGATTCCCATAAAAACCAAAATGATTCCATAATCATCCCTTATTCTGAAATTGAAAATTATTTAAACACCAAAATAATTCAAACCGAAAAAGAAGGTTTTGCACTAAGTAAAATTAAACTCGAAAATATTCGAAGAAAGAATTTGATAATTTATGCCGACTTAAATTTTAAATCCGAAAAAAAACGTAACGTAAATTCAATTATCCTAAATTATGTAAATAGTAATTCTGGCGACTTTTTCCCTAAAGGTCATTTAAAACAACTTAATAAAAAATACCTAAACAAAACATTTAATCAGGAAATAACAAAACAACTTTACGAAGACATTAATAGTTTCGAGTTTGTTTCTCAAACCAAATACCCTGAAATACTTTTTACCAATGATTCTACCAAAATTTATACTTACGTAGAAAAAAGAAAAGCAAACACTTTTGACGGTTTTATTGGATTTTCAAATGACGAAAACAAAAAAGTAACTCTTAATGGATATCTTGACGTTCTATTAATCAATACACTTCACGCTGGGGAACAATTTTCATTATACTGGAAAAGCGATGGAAACCAACAAAAGACTTTTAGCACCAAACTCGAAATTCCATATATATTCAAATCACCACTCGGAATAAAGGCCCAATTAAACATATTCAAACAAGACAGTACTTTTCAAAACACAAAAACAGCAATTGATTTAGGTTATTACATAAACTACAATTCTAAAGTATATCTAGGATACCAATCTACAGAATCAAGCGACATTCAAAACACAAATAACTCGACTATTAGCGATTTTGACAATTCGTATTTTACATCAACTTTTGAATATAAAAAAGCTGACTACAACAATAACCTTATGCCCAAAAAAGCATTCTTGAATTTAGCTGGCGGCTATGGAAAAAGAAACACAAATAATGATTTGGAAACAGCAGGATCAAGCAAACAATTCTATATAAATTTAAATGCCGGCTATAATTTTGAACTCAATGACAAAAACTATATTAACATAAATTCACAAAATTTTTATCTGCAAAGCAAAAACTACATTTCGAACGAATTATTCAGATTTGGCGGAATCAGGTCAATAAGAGGATTTTTAGAAAATAGCCTTCAGGCAAATTTCACAGCGTCCATTCTTACAGAGTATCGATATATCGTTTCACCAAACCTTTACATTAATTCAATCTTGGATTATGGAATATACCAAGACTTGACAAGCGTTTCAGATCCAAACAAAATAAAAAAATTAATAGGAATTGGAATTGGAACCTCAATACAAACTCCAAACGGATTAATAAATATTAATCTCACAAACGGAGGAAACAAAACACAGGAATTACAATTATATAACACTATCATAAACATATGTTATAATGTTAAATTTTGACCTTTAACGAAAAAAAAAAATATTTTACTAGGAAAGTTAACAAATTATTAAGAGTTTTGCGATACTAATTCAAAATATTTAAAAATGAAACTAAAGTTCAATGGATTCTTAGTGCTTTTATTAGTACTAGTTGCGCAACTTTCTTTTGCGCAAGAAAGAGCTGTTTCGGGAACAGTTTCTGACAATGCAGGAATGCCTTTACCAGGTGTTAGTGTAATCGTCAAAGGAACGAAATCTGGAACGCAAACCGATTTTGATGGTAAATATTCTATCAAAGCTTCATCAAGCCAAATTTTGGTATTTAGCTACATTGGGATGAAAACCCAGGAAATAGCTGCAACTTCATCAACAGTTAACGTAAAATTAGCTGGAGATGCGCAAGAACTTGAAAGCGTTGTTGTAACAACAGCTTTAGGTGTTAAAAGAGAGAAAAAATCTCTTGGTTATGCAACACAAGAGGTAAAAGGCGGAGACCTGAAAGCAGGAACTTCAAGTGGAAACTTCTTAAATGAACTTTCTGGAAAAGTTGCCGGTGTTAACATCACAAGAAACCAAAACTTTGGAGGTTCTACAAGTGCAGTTTCTCGTGGTATTAAAGCTATCGGACAAAGTAATGAGATGCTTATCGTAATAGATGGTATGCCAATTAACAACAGTAATACTTCTGTTGATGGAACAACAAATCAACAAAGAGGAGCTACTGGTTATGATTATGGTAACAATGGTATGGACATCAACCCTGACGACATAGAAAGCGTTAACGTACTTAAAGGTGCTGCTGCATCTGCATTATACGGATACTTAGCTGGAAATGGAGTATTGATGATTACTACTAAAAAAGGTAAAGCTAAAAAAGGTCTTGGAATTACAGTTTCATCTGAAGTTGTAACAGGAACTATTGACAAAGATACTTTTGTAAAATACCAAAAACAATACGGAGCTGGATATGGTGCTTCTTTTGGAAGTGAAGACGTTAATGGTGATGGTATTCCTGATCAAGTTGTTGCAATGGGAGATGATGCTTCTGCAGGTGATGCTTTTGATCCATCATTAAATGTATACCAATGGGATGCTTTTTCTGCTTACCCAGGTAACAACAATTATGGAAAAGCGACTCCATGGGTAGCTGCTAAAAATGATCCAACAAAATTCTTCAAAAATTCTCTTTCTTTAGTTAATGGAATCTCTTTTGAAGATGCAAATGACAAAACAAATGTAGTTTTCAACTACACAAACACTAAACAAACTGGTATACTGCCAAATAGTGAATTAAACAAAAACAACTTCAGTTTAAAATTGAATCACCAATTTACTGACAGATTATCTCTTGCAACATTTGCTAACTTTTCTAACCAAGCAACTATAGGTAGAAACATTACTGGATACAGTGATAACTTTGTTACTGGATTCCGTCAATGGTGGCAGACGAATGTTGACATCAAACAATTAGAAGATGCTTACAACAATTCTGGACACCAAAACATTACTTGGAATAGAAAAACATCCGCTAATGGAGCTCCAAACTATTGGAATAACCCATATTTTGAACGTTACCAAAATTACCAAAATGACAGCAGAAATCGTTTTGTTGGATATGCTAACTTAACATACAAAGTTGCAGAATGGTTATCTGTAACTGGAAAAATTTCAACAGATACATATGCCGAGCTTCGTGAAGAAAGAGTAGCAGTTGGATCTGTAACTAAAACATTTGGTATTAACTTATTAGATGAATCATCTGGTTACCAAAGATATAATGGTAATTTCTCTGAACAAAACTATGATTTACTTCTTAACTTTAAGAAGAATTTTGGTGAAGACTTTAGTTTAACTGGAATTATTGGAGGTACTGTAAAAAGAAATGAATTCACATCAATTACAGCATCAACACAAGGAGGATTAATTGTTCCTGGATTATATGCTTTATCAAACTCACTTCAAACAAGCCCTTTCCCATATGAAAGAGCTCAAAAACTTGGTGTAAATAGCTACTATGCTTCAGCATCGTTAGGCTACAAAGATTTCTTATATGTTGACGGTACTACAAGAAGAGATGCATTCTCAAATCTTCCTGTAGACAACAATTACTTATGGAGTAACTCTATCTCTGGCAGCTGGGTATTCTCAAACAATTTAAAAGCTGATTGGTTAACTTTTGGTAAAGTTAGAGCTGGTTATTCTGAAAGCCCGCTTGGAACTCCTGGATTAGCATTAGTAGATACTTATACTAAAATTGATGCTTTTAATGAACAGCAACAATATTCTGTTAACAACATCAAAAACAATCCGAACTTAGAGCCAATTAAAACTAAAACTCAAGAGCTTGGTCTTGAAATGCAGTTCTTAAAAAGAAGAGTTGGATTTGATGTAAGTGTTTACAAAAACGTAAACAATGGTGAAGCTGTAAACGTTCCTTACTCTACTGCAACTGGATATACTTCTCGTTATATCAATGCTGCAACTGTAGAAAATAAAGGTATTGAGGTTCAATTTAATTTGACCCCTATTAAAACAAATGATTTTTCTTGGGATATCAATGTAAACTGGTCTAAAAATGACAACATGGTAACAGCATTGGCTCCAGGAATCTCAAACTTACTTATCACTACTTACCCAGGTTCTGGAACTTTAAATGCAGTAGTTGGACAACCTTTTGGAGTAATAAAAGGTACAGATTATACATACTATGATCCAAATTTCGTTCCTAGCTACCCAGGAGAAGTTAATAAAAATGGACCAAGAGTTGTTAGTGCTACAACTGGAAGATACGTAATCAATACTTCTACAAACAATATTGTTGGAAATGTTAATCCAGATTGGATTGGTGGTATCCGTAACAAATTTGCTTATAAAAACCTATCTTTAAGTTTCTTAATTGACATGAAAAAAGGTGGAGATATTTTCTCAACTGACCAATGGTACGGTGTAGGAACTGGTTTAGGTGTACAAACTGCTGGAAACAATGACTTAGGCAACCCTATTAGAAATACTGTAGCAAATGGTGGTGGTGTAATTTTTGACGGAGTTACTCCTGATGGAGCAGTTAATACACGTAGAACTGCTTATTTCAGACCTGAGGCAGGAGCAATCACAAACTCTTACTCTGGTGGTGCTACTAAAGGATATGTTTATGATGCAAGTTTTGTGAAATTAAGAGAGGTAAATATTACTTATAATGTACCAACTTCTTTAGTTCAAAAAATCCATTTAGTTGATGCTAAAATATCTCTTGTTGGATCTAACTTATGGATCATCCATAAAAACCTTCCAGATGCAGACCCTGAAAGTGGACTTGGTTCAAATACTGGTTCTATGGGACTATCTATCGGATCTTTACCAACAACCAGAAATATTGGTTGTAACTTAACAATAAAATTCTAAGCTATGAAAAATAGACTGCTTATATTTATCCCCCTTTTAGCTTTGTTTGCATCATGTACTGATGACATTACAGGACTAAACCAGGATGTTAAACGTCCTACCACTACAAAACCAGAGTTCTTGTTCACTAGTGCTGAACATGCAATGATGGATCAAGTAACAAGTACAAGTGTAAACTTCAATGTATTTAGATTATATGCTCAACAGTGGACTGAGACATCATATCCACAAGAATCTCAATATGATCTAACTGGTCGTAGTATCCCAGACAGACATTGGGCTACATACTATCGTGATGTATTAAAAGATTTCAAAGAAGCTAAAAGTATCTTACAAGACCAAAAAGCTAATTTTACAGGAAGCCCAGCTGATTTAAAGGTTCTTGAAAACAAGATATACATAGTTGATATTTTAACTGCCTATTCTTATGGGGTTTTAGTTGATACTTTTGGTGACATTCCTTATACAGAAGCTTTAGATATCCTTGGTAATCCACAGCCTAAATATGATGACGCTCAGACTATCTACAAAGATCTTATATCGAAATTAACAGCTGCATCTCATGGTTTAGATCAAAGCAGCGACAGTTATGGTGATGCAGATCTTGTATATGGCGGAGACACTGCGAAATGGGCTAAATTTGCGAACACTCTTCGTTTAAGAATGGCTATTAATATCGATGATGTGGATCATGCTTATGCAAGCACACAAGCCTTAGCTGCTCTTGCTGATGGTGTTATTATAAACAATGCAGATAGTGCTTATTTGAACTATGCTGCCGTTCAGCCAAACGCTAACCCTTTGTATGTTGATTTAGTAGCTTCTAATCGTGATGACTTTGTTCCTGCAAATACTTTAGTAAATAAAATGAATACTCTTGCTGACCCAAGACGTCCTAAATTTTTCACAGACTACCCAGTAGGATCAGGAAATTATGCAGGTGGTGTATATGGTGTTCTTAATGTTTATACTAATTATTCACATATTGCAGGAACACTTAAAGATCCTGAATATCCTGGAGTTTTGTTAACTGCATCTGAAGTTCAATTTTTACTAGCTGAAGCTGTAGAAAGAGGTATTGCCGTAGGTGGTACTGCAGAATCTCACTACAACTCTGCAATTACATTATCTATGCAGGATTGGGGTGTAGCAGCAGCAGATATTACAGCTTACTTAGTTAAACCAACTGTAGCTTATACAACTGCAACAGGAACTTGGAAACAAAAAATTGGTGAGCAATCTTGGATTGCATTATACAACAGAGGTTTTGAAGCATGGACTTCATACAGAAGATTAGACTTCCCTGTATTAGTAGCACCTCCAGTTACATTTGATGATGCTGATGGTCCAACTACTATTGTTCCGAGACGTTATTCTTATCCAGGTAACGAGCAAACACTTAATGCTGACAATTACGCAGCAGCAGCAGCTAAACTTGGAAGTAACGGTACTTCAAAACGTATTTTCTGGGATAAATTCTAATTTTATTCTAAATCAAATACTAAAAGCCATCCCGTTCATTCGGGGTGGTTTTTTTTTATATAAACATTATACCTATATTTGCCTCATGGAAAAAGAACATCAAATATTTGGTATTAGAGCCATTATAGAAGCGATACAAGCTGGTCAGGAAGTTGACAAAGTATTTATACAAAAAGAAATTTCTGGAGAATTAATGAAAGATTTAATGAAGGTAATGAAACGTGCCAACATTAATTTTTCTTATGTTCCAGTTGAAAAACTAAATAGATTAACACCAAATAATCATCAAGGTGCTGTTGCAACAATCTCCCCTATTGGATTTATTGATATAGAACATTTAGTAGAGTCAACAATTGCTTCGGGTTCAAAACCTTTATTTTTAATATTAGACCAAATCTCTGATGCGAGAAATTTTGGTGCTATTATCCGAACTGCCGAATGCACAGGAGTAAATGGAATTATCGTCCAAAAAGCAGGTTCTGCACCAGTAAATGGTGACACAGTTAAAACATCTGCAGGAGCAGTATTCAATGTGCCTATTTGCAAAGTTGAACATATCAAAGATGCTATATTCTACCTTCAGGGATCTGGAATAAAAACTGTAGCTGCCACTGAAAAAACAGATCAAAACATTTATGATTTATCCTTAAATGAACCTTTAGCTATTATAATGGGATCTGAAGATAGAGGTATAAATCCTTCTGTTTTGAAAATTGTAGATGAAAAAGCAAAATTGCCAATGTTTGGTTCCATAGGATCGCTTAACGTATCTGTTGCATGCGGTGCGTTTTTATACGAAACAGTTCGTCAGAGAAGTTAATAAAGCATCCAGAAGTAGAATGACAACTTAATAACTATTAAATGTCTTCAAAACTTGCTCAAAATATAGTACTTAGAAAAATCTGTTTTGTAATTGTAATTTTTCTAATTACAACCATGAGTTATGGACAAACAACAAAGTATAATCAATTTTGGGGTGAAGTTCAATTTACCAAAACCATCACCAAAAAATGGTCAGCCGAACTTAATTTGGGAACAAGTTATAGCAGTACTGAATCATCCCCAAACATTTTTGAGCAAAATACACAAAGATCATTTAGAGCCTGGGGGCATTATTATTTAACTCCTCGATGGAAACTATCTTCATTTATAGGATACTTTAACAACAAAGATGTCCCTGAAATTGGTCAGTTTGAATCTCCAGAATGGCGATTTGCCCTGCAAGGTATTTATTATTTCCACAAAACCGGATATACTTTAAGTACAAGAATGCGAACGGAGCTTCGTCATATGAAAAATGAAGATGACTCTTATGAAACCGTAGTTCGATATCGCCAGCAAATTAAATTCATAAAACCTATTAACAGCAAAGTTTTACGGGAAGGAGTTGTCTACGCTATTGCATCTGACGAAGTATTTATTAAATCCGGGACAAAAGTTACTGGTCTTAGTTTTTTTGACAGGAACAGATTCAATATTGGCGCTGGTTATTTGTTTACAGATAACATACAAATTGAGCTAACTTATGGAAACGAATATCTACCGAGAGATAACGGAAATCAAATCATAAACGCCGCATCGTTTACACTTACTTTTAATAATTTTTTTGAGAATCTAAATAAAAAGTTATTGCACAAATCAGAAACTACAAGTGATGATTAAGTCTACTTTTCTTCTTCTTTTAAAAAACAAGCAAGCTGTTTTACAATTTCATCTTTATGCAATTTGAAATTGTAATCACGAATAAACTCAGTTCCTTTCATATTTATAGAAGCTACAACGGCTTCGAATTCAGAAAATGCTTTTAAATCTTTTTTGTCCATTAGATACAAAACCTGCATAACAGAATCATTTTTTATATACTGGGTATCATAATGCGTCAATTTATAAGCATTATTATCTGCTAAATGTATAATCAAATCATCTTTAATTTCTTTACCAACTTTCTTTTCCGGAAAAGGTATTGGCTGAAGAGCAACAAAATAATTTTCTTTATCAGTAACAATATTTATTTTTAGAGATTTAGATTTTGTAGTATAAAAAACCGCCGGGTCAAAATAATACACCATCGAACCGTCTGCAAGTACCCTATTCTTTACATCACATTGAGCAAAAGATTCAGTACTTCCAAAAATCAATAAAATTAAAACTAAAAAAAAAGTATTTTTCATGAGTTGGATTAATCAAATTAAAATGGTCCTTAACAAAATTAATCATTTTAATTCATAAAAACCATCCTTCAGAACCTTTATCAACTGGTTTTGATTTAGTTATAATATAATTCACAATAACATTTGAATTAAAATACGCATCAGAACTGTCATCTTCTTCTTCAGGAATTTCAGTATTTACGAAATTTCCATCTTCATCAAAATGTCTCATAAAAGCATCTTGTGAAGGATCAAAATCTGGTTTCTGCCAATCGTAAATTATAGGTTTTGTATATTCAGAAGTCTTATAATATAAAGAAAGACCAAATCCTGTAATAAATCCACCTAAATGACCTTCCCAGGAAATTGCGGCATCTACATCTGGAAAAACATACCAAATCATTCCGCCATAAAGTAAAATAACGGATAACGAAAGCGCCACCAGGCGATAATATTTAGTTTGTATTCCTTTAAAAAAAATAAAACTTACCAAAACATAAATTAATCCGCTGGCACCAATATGAAAGTTTGGCCGGCCAATAATCCAGGTTATTAATCCGGAAAATAAAATTCCATAACAAATAATCCCTAATGATTGCTTTGGATAAAAAAACTGCAAAGCTGTCAGCAAAACGAAAAGCGGAATTGAATTATTATATAGATGCTCTAAATTTTCGTGGATAAATGGGCTAAACAACACGCCTTGCAATCCAGAAAAATCTCTGGGATAAATTCCGTTTTGATAAAAGTCAAAATCGAATCGAATCTGAATCCAGTATATAACCCAAAGAAAAAGCACAAAAAACACTGGAACTCCAATAACTGCAGTTGAAAATTTAAATTGATTATCATTCATATGGTCTCGATTCTAACTCATGTTTTGACATCAAAAAACTATCCAAATAAAAATTACTGATAATTTGTCAGCTATTCTATTATATGTTAAATGTTTAAAATTTGAAATGGTATATACTATCTCATGTAACAAAATTAATTTTGAAAATAGTAATTTTACAAAATGGAAGCACCGTTAGCCGAGCGTATTCGCCCACAGAAATTAGAAGATTATGTTAGTCAAAGTCATTTGGTTGGACCAAATGGTTCATTGACGCAGCAAATTTCAAAAGGAATAATTCCTTCACTTATTTTTTGGGGACCGCCCGGAACAGGAAAAACAACTTTGGCACAAATTATTGCACAGGAATCTAAACGTCCGTTTTATATTTTAAGCGCCATTAACTCTGGTGTTAAGGATATTCGCGATGTAATTGAAAAAGCAAAACAAAGCGGAGGCCTATTTACTGCCAAAAATCCTATTTTGTTTATTGATGAGATTCACCGGTTTAGTAAGTCGCAGCAAGACTCACTTTTAGCTGCTGTTGAAAAAGGATGGATTACACTTATTGGCGCAACAACAGAAAACCCAAGTTTTGAAGTTATTCCCGCATTATTATCCCGTTGTCAGGTTTATATACTAAATGCTTTTACAAAAGATGATTTAGAGGCTTTATTACATCGTGCAATGAAAATTGATGTAGAATTAGCATCTAAAAAAATCACTTTAAAAGAAACGGAAGCATTACTCCGACTTTCTGGCGGAGATGGCAGAAAACTGCTTAATATTTTTGAGCTTGTAGTTAATGCTTCTCCAAGCGATAATGTAATTATTACCAATGATCGTGTTTTTGAACTGGTTCAGCAAAATACTGTTTTGTATGACAAAACTGGTGAACAGCATTATGATATTGTCTCTGCTTTTATAAAATCAATAAGAGGAAGCGATCCAAATGGTGCAGTTTACTGGCTGGCAAGAATGATTGAAGGCGGTGAAGATGTAAAATTTATTGCGCGCAGAATGCTGATTTTATCTAGTGAAGATATTGGAAATGCAAACCCAACGGCATTTATTATGGCTAATAATACTTTTCAGGCGGTCTCAACGATAGGTTATCCGGAAAGCCGAATTATATTGAGCCAATGTGCTATTTATTTGGCAACTTCGCCAAAAAGCAATGCATCTTATATGGCTATTGGAAATGCGCAGCAATTAGTAAAACAAACTGGAGATTTACCTGTTCCTATTCATTTGCGAAATGCTCCAACAAAATTGATGAAAGAATTAGGTTATGGCGAAGATTATAAATATTCTCATGATTACGCTAATAATTTTGCCGAGCAGGAATTTCTTCCTGATGCTATAAAAGAAACGGTTCTTTACAATCCGGGAAGCAATTCTAGAGAGAACAGCAACCGCGAATTTTTAAAGAACCGTTGGAAAGATAAATATGGTTATTAAACCATCGTATATTTTAGAATTTTACAGAAACTTTTTCTGAAATCAATTTATCATTTTGATAATACTCAAAATACCATTGATTGTCTTTTGCGTTTAAAGATCCCTGAATTCCATCTTTAATGGCAATAAAAGAATCTGCACGTGAAGTTTTCAATAATTTCATTACCACTTTTGGTGTTTTATCAATTAACTGAAAACCATTTTCTGTTGGCTGCGCATATAATAAATTTGGATCTGAAAGATTAACTACAGGCTTCTCTTCAACATGAGTACTTGCAACAGCAGCAACTGGAGTTACAGCTTGCGCTACTACTGCAGGAGAAGTTGAAGAAACAGTTTTTCCATTATATTTATAATGCAATGCAATAACAGATACAAATGCGCCCTCAAGACTTTCTTTGTATGCCACTTCGTAATCCTTCTCCCTACTCTTACCAGTTTCAGAAGTATAAATTACTTTTCCGTAGCAGTCTTTAAACTGAATAAAAAGTTTTGTTACTAAAAAAGCATTGTCTCTTTTAACATCGATATACAAAAGCTCACATCTATCAATTCCTGCAGGTATTTGCTCATTAGTATAATAAGCCTCAAAACCGGCTTTAAGTAAATTTGATTTAGTTAACGTAGCTAATCTATATTGATTATCTGTTTTAATAAAATCATATTTAAGAGGAATTATAACTGCTTTATAATCGTTAACAGATTGCGAAAATCCAATAGCCGAACAAAATAGTAAAGCCAGTAAAACTTTTATTTTCATAATTATAGGTATTTTTTTAGTTCTAGTAAATGATTAATTTGTTTTAAATTTTTAGGAACATCAATATTTCTGATGTTAAAGAAAATGGCATCCAGACCAGCGTTTAAAGCACCATTAACATCTGCATCAAAATCGTCTCCAATCATGATACTGTTTTCTTTTGAAGCCTGAGCCAAATTGACAGCATAATCAAAGATAATACTATTTGGTTTTTTAACCCCGGCTAATTCAGAATTTGTAATGGTACTGAAATAACCTCCTAACGAAGCATTGTTAATTTTCTTGGTTTGAACGTGCGCAAAACCATTTGTAATAATATGTAATTTATACTTTGGTTTTAAATATTCTAAAACTTCGATTGCGCCATCAAAAAGATAATTATTATCGGTCAAAAACTCAATATAATCGTTAGCAATTTGATCTATGTTTTCATCTGAAATGGAATAATTTAAAGCATCAAAAGAAAATTTTAATCGGTTATAACGTAATTCCTGATGCGTAATTTCATCATTTTGATACAACCTCCAGCATTCCTGATTTATGGGAACGTATTTTTGAATAAAATCTTCAATTTTTATCTCTCCGAAATTATTTTTAAAAATGCGATCAAAGGCCATTTCTGAATTTTTATCAAAATCCCAAAGCGTGTGATCTAAATCAAAAAAAATGTCTGTAATGTTGGTATTCATAGATTAAAAAATTCCTTCATCTACAAAACTATAATATTTTGTCTCAGTAATAATCAAATGATCTAAAATTTTAACATCTAGAATCTCTCCTGCTGTTTTTATTTTCTTTGTAATATGTTTATCGGCATCACTTGGATTTAAATTCCCGGACGGATGATTATGACACAAAATCAAACCTGTAGCGCCATTTTCTAAAGCTAGTTTAAAAACCAATCGTATATCTACAATCGTTCCGGCAATTCCTCCTTTGCTCAATTGTGATTTAGAAATTACCTTATTAGAATTATTCAGAAAAAGCACCCAAAATTCTTCATGCGATAGTTCACCTATGATGGGCTGCATAATTTCGAAAGCATTTTTACTTGAAATAATTTTGTCCAATTGTACTATATCTTCTGCCCTTCTTCGACGACCTAATTCTAAAGCAGCTATAATGGTAATTGCTTTTGCTTCTCCAATGCCTTTAAATTGCATTAATTGAGAAATAGATACTTTTCCCAAAGAATTTAGATTTCCTGCACTGGCTAAAATCCGTTGACTTAATGCAACTGCCGATTCGTTACGACTGCCAGAACCAATTAAAATAGCCATTAACTCAGCGTCGCTTAAGGCATCTTTTCCTTTAAGCATTAATTTCTCCCTTGGTTTATCATCTTCTGACCAATTTGTAATGGGAAAATTTGTAGTTTCCATCTAAAGTAAAATTTAATTATTTGAAGGAAACTCTTTTCTTAATCTCCACGGCGAATATATTAAAAAATAAGAAAAATCTCTCGTAAATAAAATTCAGATTTCTAATAATAAAAAAATGTGCCAGCTGCAAAAAGCAATTGGCACATTTTCTAATTCTTAAAATGACTAATTTCTAATTAATCAATTGTTTTACTTCATCAAAATTCAAACCTCCGTAATTTCCTGAACTCATTAATAAAAGTGCAGAATTATCTAAATTCAAATTGAATAAATATTCTTTAAATTCGGCTGGATTTGTATAAATGATTAAATCTTCTCTATTAAAAGCAGAAGCAATTTGTTCGTATGTAACTTCTTCTAACTGCTTAATTTTTACAGCATCTGGCGAATAGAAAACAACTGCAACATCAGCATATTCTAATGCACCTTCATATTCTTTCAAAAATTCGGCATTTAAACTGCTATATGTATGCAATTCTAAACACGCCACCAAAGTTCTGTTTGGATATTGTTCTTTTACCGCTTTAGTTGTTGCAGCAACTTTACTTGGCGAATGCGCAAAATCTTTATAGGCAACTTTTCCTTTTCCTTCTGCAATTTTTTCTAAACGTTTAGAAGCTCCTTTAAAACTGGCAATAGCTTCATAAAAATCTGCTTCATCAACACCCATGTTTTGGCAGATCCATTTTGCTCCAGCAAGATTGTTTAAGTTATGCGCTCCAAAAACTTCAATTGGCATATCCCCTTCTGGTGTTTTTAATAATGTTACACCATCGCTAACCGAATATTCTGGAGTATGATAAGCTAATTTACGAATAGGATTTGTCGCAGCCTCAGAAACTCGTTTTACCTCTGGATCATTTTCGTTATAAACTAAAATTCCACCATTTGTAATTTTCGAAATAAAGATTTCAAATTGTTCTACATAATTTTCATACGTTGGAAAAACGTTGATATGATCCCAGGCAATTCCCGAAATCAAAGCAATATTTGGCTGGTATAAATGAAACTTCGGACGACGATCTATTGGTGAAGATAAATATTCATCACCTTCTAAAACCATAAAATCATTTTCTTCAGTAAGATGCACCATCGTATCAAAACCTTCTAACTGTGCACCAACCATATAATCAACTTCAATATTATGATAATGCATTACGTGCAAAATCATAGAAGTAATGGTTGTTTTTCCGTGCGAACCGCCAATTACAACACGCGTTTTATTTTTAGATTGTTCGTATAAAAATTCTGGATAAGAATAAATTTTAAGTCCCAATTCCTGCGCTTTCAACAATTCCGGATTATCAGCTTTTGCATGCATTCCAAGAATTATAGCATCAATATCAGCCGTGATTTTTTCAGGAAACCAGCCCAGTTCAGCAGGAAGAATTCCTTTTTTGTCTAATCTCGATTTTGAAGGCTCAAAAATAGCATCATCACTTCCTGTAACCTGATATCCTTTATTATGCAATGCTAATGCTAAGTTGTGCATAGCGCTTCCGCCTATAGCGATGAAATGTGTTTTCATTTAAAATGTTTAATCGTTAAACTGTTTAATTGGTTAATCGAAAAAGCCAATAACTAATAAAACTCAAATAATTATTTTTCAAAAATAAGGAAATATAAAATGTGTTATTTCCTTTTATAGATAAATTAGTACTTTGTACGAAAATTATTTTTAATGTTATCCAACCTTTACGCCACAAAACACTCTCTTATATAAAAAATCAACTTTATGAAAAAGATTTTACTGTTATTTTTATTGATTTCTACAACCGTTTTTGCTCAGCAGTTTGAGAAAGAATGGAAAAAAGTCAATGCCCTTGAAAATGTCGGCAGAATCAAATCTGCCAATAGAATCGTAGATCGTATTTATAAAAAAGCAGTTACTCAAAAGGATGAAGTACAAATGATAAAATGCTTTTTCTACACGTCAAAGTACCTTTATACTTTGGATGAAAATGCTAAAACCAAAACATTGGCTAATTTAAAAAGAGATATTGATCGAGTTTCTGTTCCATCAAAAGCACTTTTAAATCTGGTTTATGCAAAATGCTTGATTCATCACCACGATTATGGCGATACAGAAGTAATGGTAGATAGTGCAGCGTCAGTGGTTGATTACGAAACGACTTCGGCTGACACGACGGCTTTGGATCCAGATACGCAGACAAAAAAGTCACAAGATTCAGATTCTAATGAAGTTGATTTTTATTCAGAAGATAAAATTATTGAGCTTTATAAAAAAACCTTAGAAAATGCATCTATCTTAAAAAATACACCTTTAAGCAATTACGAAACACTATTTTATTTTCATGAAAATTCAAAATTCAAAAAACAGAGTTTATTTGACTATTTATTAGATGAGAATATTGCTTTTTTTTCCTCTAAAATAGAACGTTGGGAAATTTCAGAAAATGAATTCCTCCCTTATACAGAAGCGTTTTTTGGTAATTCTGAAGCTTTCATAAAACTTAATCTTGATTTTGTAACTGAAACAAACCTAAAAAATACTCTATTCTTATATCAACAAAAAGAAATTAACGATCCTTCTTTAGAAAATCAGTTTGAACGAGCTAAATTCTGTCAGGAAACATTTTTAAACTTAAATGATCGTTTCGATACTTACCTCGCCCTCATTGAAAAAGAAGCCAAAGAAAAATCCCTGATCCAAAAAATTAAACTGGAACAGGTTTCAATCCTCGTGAGCAATGCATCCAAGACAACTTATCCGGAAAACAATATTAAAGCCCTTGTTCTGATTGATGAAATTGTAAAAATTAACGAAAATTCATATCCTGCGAGCAATGCTTTAGAAAAAAAATCAGGAATCCTCTCCAAATCATTGTCATTAGAACTTGAAGAATTTAATTATCCAAATGAAAACTCCAGAGCATTTATACGCTACCAAAATATAGAGCGTTGCAAAATTTCTTTCTTTAAAATTAGTCTTGCGGAATTAAAGGAATTCAAAAGAGGCGAGAGACAAGACAGCTTATTTAAATTAATTACTGCCAAAAAACCTCCGGTAATTTCTCAAAATTATAATCTCCTAAACAAAAAAGACTATTTTGATTATACGACAGAAGTTTTACTGCCAAAATTATCGATTGGAAATTATTTAATTTATGTAGAAAGCGATTCCGATTCAAAAGATAAAAAAGCCTATGCAAGCGATATCATTACAATTTCAAATTTTATGGCACTTGCTTCTGAACAAAAAAACACAGAAACTTATCAGGTTCTCGACCGAAAAACTGGTAAACCTGTTGAAGATGCGGTTGTAAAATTTAAAAATGCTACAACAGAGACAAATGCAAAAGGCATTGCTTCTTTTACAAAAATTTCAAATGATGACGACGATTTGTTTGTTGAGTTTTCAAAAGATGGTGATTCCTTAATGGTTCAGAGAAATTATTACATACAACATGTATCAGAATATAATCCTGATAACAGAACAAATGGCAAAATAGAATTTTATCTAGATCGTGCTATTTACAGACCTGGTCAGACTGTTTTTTATAAAGGTATTGCTTTTCAGAAAAACAAAAACAAAACCATTATTGTGCCCGATGCAAGGTTTGAAGTCTCTGTTTATGATGACAATAATCAAGTCCTACAAAAAATGGAAGTTACTGCTAACGAGTTTGGTTCGTTTTCAGGAGAATTTGTACTTCCTAAAAATGGCCTGACTGGTAATTTCAGTATTTCCGCTCAAAAAGCTCACATTTCTTCACACGAAGAATCTAAACTTCTGCCATGGTATAAGGTGGATTTTTCTAACTCTAGAACTTATTTTAAAGTAGAAGAATACAAACGCCCAAAATTTGAAGTAACATTTGAACCTAAAAAAGAATCTTTTAAACTCAATCAGGCAGTTAAAATTAGGGGAAACGCCAAGGCATTTGCTGGAAGTACTATTTCTGATGCTATAGTAAAATACACTGTAACCCGATATACAAGCTATTATAGAAATTATTACGGTAGTGAAGAAAAAGAAACCCTCGCTGTTGGAGAAACAAAAACTGATGCCTTAGGAAAATTTTCAATAGACTTTACAGCACTTCCTTCAAAAAACAATAGAAAAGAGGAACTGCCAATTTTCAATTATCAAATAGAAGCAACGGTTACAGATCTAAATGGAGAAACACATACTGCGCAAACAGATGTAAAAGTCGGCTATCATGATTTGATTCTTAATGCCTCTGTTCCTTCAACTATTGAAACTAAAGACAAAAACGAAATAACACTATCGAGTACCAATCTTAACGGAGAATTTTTGGCTGCCAAAGGCGAAGTAAAATTGTATTTCGCGCGTCCGTTTGCCAATAAATTTAAACGCAGAATTTTTCAACAGCCAGATATAAAAGGTATCTCAGATGAAGATTTTGAAAAACTATTTCCTTATGAAATCAATAAAGATGAAGACGAAAATAAAATTGCAGAAGTTTTAGTATTCTCTAAAAAGGTAGACACGCAAAAAGACAAAAAAATTGTCCTGGATTTTATTTCCAACTATAAATCGGGCACTTATAAAATGGTCTTTTCTGCCAAAGACAGTTTCAATAATCCTATCGAAACTTCGTCTATATTTCAAATTAAACAAAGTGCCGAAAAATTTTATGCAGGAAGTTTACTAACAGTAAAAAAAGTCAATGACGACCCAAGAAAAGATGGATTTGTACTAGTAAAAGTAACCTCTCCTATTCCTGATCTTTATATTGTTGTGAGTGGCAATTACCAAAGTGGTAATTTCTTTGAAGATATTTTTCATTTAGAAAACAATGAAACTGTAATTAAAATTCCTTTAAAGGATGAATTTGAAAACCAAATAAAACTAGGTTTTGAAAGTGTTTTTGAAAATTCCAGTTATACGCAGACACTTGATGTAGCACTTAAAGATCCTGAAGCAACATTAGAATGGACTGTTGAAAGTTTTAGAAGTAAGATTGAACCCGGAAGTCCGCAAAACTGGTCTTTTAAATTAAACGGCCTTAATACAAAAACTGAAGCTGAAGTTTTAGCTTCAATGTATGACAGCACGTTAGACCAATTCAGTATCAAAAACTGGCAGAACTTGAATATTTACCGTAACAGTTACAACAATATTAGGTTTAAAACTGATTTAGGTTTTGCCAAAACCAATATAGAAGTAAATAATCTAAACGACTATTTTGGTCCAACTTATTTTGAGGATGAAGAAACACAATTAAACTGGTTTGGCTTTAATTTCGATTACAGTCATTTTGGTGATCTTGGTATGACTATACTAGAAATTAAAGATGGAAAAGTGGGAGCAATAACCATTAAAGGAGATCCAGATGCCGTTTTAACACTTTCCGAAGCTGTTGGAAATGCTCCTGCAATGGTTCCGGAAGATTCTGGAGTAGATATGGTAAGATTTGTAAAACCCGCTTTTATTAAAGCATCAAAAGATTCTATAAACAGTCCGGAATATTATTTCAGTACCAATAAAATCAAATTTGTTCCTGGAAAAAAAATCGTAAGTGGCATGACCTCAATGGTTGTTAGTGAGGAAACATTGTATATTATCGATGGAGAAATTTCTTCTGAAAGCAATTTTAAAAAAATAAATCCTGACAATCTTCTTACTATAGATTTCTTAACGGCAGAAAAAGCTATTGCATTATACGGAAGCAAGGCTAAAAATGGAGTAATAATTATTACAACAAAAAGTGCTCTCGAAGCTCTAACTCAGGTAAAAGCCAGAAAAAACCTTTCTGAAACCGCTTTCTTTTTTCCAAATTTAAAAACAGATTCAACCGGAAAAGTGAGTTTTAATTTTACTTCTCCAGAAGCATTAACAGCTTGGAAACTTCGCCTTTTAGCTCATAATAAAGATGCAATTTCCGGTTATTTAGAAAAAAGTGTTATTACTCAAAAAGAATTAATGGTAATACCAAATTTCCCAAGATTCTTTAGAGAAAAGGATGCAATTGTAATCAGTGCAAAAATTTCAAATGTTACCGCTGAAGCGAAAACCGGAATCGCAAGTTTACAGTTTTTTGACGCCGTAACCATGCAACCAATTGATGCTAAAATGCTAAACGCAAAAAACATTAAAAACTTTACCATTTCGACATACGGGAATACAACAGCAAACTGGATCATTACAATTCCCGAAGGTTTACAAGGTATACAATATCGAATCGTCGCAAAAGCTGGTAATTTCTCTGATGGAGAAGAAAATATTATTCCAGTTCTAACAAATAATATGCTGGTTACTGAAAGTATTCCTATTTGGGTTCGTGAAAATTCAACGAAAGAATACACTTTTGAAAATTTAAAAAACAATAATTCTACAACATTAAAAAATCATCAGTTTACGTTTGAATACACTTCAAATCCAACTTGGATTGCGATTCAATCTTTACCGTATTTAATGGAATATGAACACGAATGTGCTGAGCAGACTTTTGCTCGATTTTATGCTAATGCTTTAGCCTCCGAGATTATTTCAAGCAATCCGAAAATTGCAACTGTTTTTGAAGATTGGAGAAAAAATGGAAAACCAAATTCAAAACTGGAAAAAAACGAGGAATTAAAATCGCTTATTTTGGCCGAAACTCCTTGGTTAAATGATGCTCAAAATGAAGATGAAAAGAAAAAGAATCTTGCGCTTTTGTTCAATTTAGAGAAAATGAAAACGTCTCAGGAAGCGGCTTTCGACAAATTAAAACAAAAACAAAAATCATCTGGAGGCTTTTCGTGGTTTGATGGCGGTTATGAAAGCGAATACATCACAAGACATATTCTGGCCGGTTTAGGACATTTAGAAAAACTAAGTAAAAACAATAATTCTAAAATTGATCAAATTGCTCAAACTGGAATTCCATTCTTAGACAGTAAATTTTTAGAGTATCATAAAGCAAGAACCAAAGACTCAAAAACAACTGACAAACTAATCTGGATCAATCCGTATTCTGATCTTCATTATTTGTACACAAGAAGTTTTTATCTGGATAAATATCCGTTATCAGATACTTTGAAAAAAGCGACTAAATTATACTTAGAAACAACCAAAAAAGACTGGCTTAATTATTCTCTTTACGAAAAAGGATTAACTGCTTTGACTTTGAATCGTTTTGGAGAAAAAGAAAGTGCTAAAAAAATAATCGAAAGTTTAAAAGAAACTTCTTCAAACAATGAAGATTGGGGAATGTACTGGATTGCCAATAAATCTGGCTGGTATTGGTATCAGGCGCCAATTGAAACTCAGGCCTTATTGATTGAGGCTTTCGCCGAAGTAACACAAGACACCAAATCTGTGGATGCAATGAAAGTCTGGTTATTAAAAAACAAACAAACCAAAAACTGGCCCACAACAAAATCAACAACCGAAGCAATTTATGCTTTATTAATGCAAGGTACAGATTGGCTTTCTGTAAAAGACAATACAATTATAAAATTGGGTGATGAAAAAATCATGACTAAAAAACTGTCTGAAAATCAAAAAGAAGCTGAAACCGGTTACATCAAACTAAACTGGAAAGGTGAAGAAGTTAAAAAAGAAATGGCTTCTATCAGTATTCAAAATAAATCAAAAGTTCCGGGGTTTGGTGGTATTTACTGGCAGTATTTTGAAGATTTAGATAAAATCAAAAATAATTCGGGAGCCGTTTTATCTGTTTCGAAGGAATTGTATATAAAGAAAAGTACTTTAAATGGCGATCAGCTTCAAAAAATAACTGCGGCAAACGAATTGAAAATAGGTGATTTAGTAACCGTAAGATTAATTATAACTTCTAAAGAAGATACAGAATATATCCATTTAAAAGATATGCGCGCTTCTTGTTTTGAACCAGTTAATGTTCTTTCACAATATCAATATTCAGATCGTTTAGGATATTATATGAGTACAAAAGATGCGGCAACACATTTCTTTTTTGACCGAATCAATAAAGGAACTTATGTTTTAGAATATGATATTAGAGTAAATAACAGCGGCGAATTCTCAAACGGAATTACAACAATTCAAAGCATGTATGCTCCGGAATTTGCGAGTCATACAAAAGGAATTCGGGTAAAGGTTCAATAAAAATTCTACCCTTTTGTCAGGCTGAGCGAAGTCGAAGCCTTTCTCAGCACACAAGCCTTCGACTTCGCTCAGGGTGACAATAAATTTTCATAATTACGTTATGTCAGGCTGAGCGAAGTCGAAGCTCTTCCTGGCACACGAGCCTTCGACTTCGCTCAGGATGACATTCTTTTTCAAAATTAAAACAACAAAAAACCCGACAGATTTAAAATCTGTCGGGTTTACTTTTATCATGAAATTGAGATTATTTTGTAATCGTCAATTCGTCAATAATATTTTTAGCTCCAGCGTATTTGTCAATAATCCAAAGCACATAACGAATATCAACGTTGATCGTTCTTTGTAATTTAGGATCAAAAATTACGTCCCCAGCCATCGCTTCGATATTTCCGTCAAAAGCAATTCCAATTAATTCTCCTTTTCCGTTTAAAACCGGTGAACCTGAGTTTCCTCCAGTAATATCGTTATCAGTCAAGAAGTTTACTGGCATGTAACCCGCTTTATCAGCATATTGACCAAAATCTTTTGCTTTGTTTAATTCTAACAAACGAGCTGGTAAATCAAATTCCTGATCTCCTGCTTTATACTTTTTCACCATGCTTTCCATAGTAGTATAATTGTTGATTGCCGCATCGTTACGAGGATCAGCAGGCAACGCACGAACTTTTCCATAAGTCAATCTCAAAGTAGAGTTAGCATCAGGATATTTAATTGCGTTTAATTTTGATTCTCTTAAACCCTCAACAAGTTCACGGTAAGCAGTTGCAAAACCATCATCAGCTTTTGCCTGATCATCTGTTTTAGCACGGTATTTTGTCAGTAAATCATTTGAGATAATATACAAAGGATCGTGTACAATTGCTAATGGTTTAGGATCAGCCATAAATGCCAATACTTTTTCTTTAGTTGTAAAATAACTAATTTCAGTTGCTTTTGCTACGTCAGCAGTAAAGTCACCATTATTAGCCGTTTTCATTTTAGCAACTTCTGAAGCAAGGCCATATTCAGCCGCTTTAGAAGCATATAAATTCAATTGCGCTGTCAATACATCTTTTTCAAGCGGAGCATAAAAATTGCCGTAGATATTGTCAATCATTGTGTTGATCTTCGGTAACATCTCTGCTCTTTTTGCTTCATTTTCTTTATAGTAAGCAATCAACTCATTTCCTAAATTTGCAGGACCTGTCGCATAAGCAGAAGTACGCAAAAGCTGCGTTAAGTAATTATCGTGACGCGCTTTTAAATTTGTTTCTCTGTAATAATCGTTAATAGTAGGAATTACATTTTCATACTTATCTTTATTTGCAGGTTTGCTCGCCCACTCATAAAATTTATCTTCTTGTTCTGATTTAGCATCTACCGTTCCTGCTTTTGTTAAAGCATCGATCATACCTTGACGGTTTTTCCAGTAGTTTGCTGTTGAAGCATATTTAGATGCATATTTCAAACGAACAGTTGCATCTGTATCCATATACTTTTTCATTACGTCCATTCCAGTTTTAGCACCTTCAACCCACGCAGGATAAGCGTATTTTATATTCTGCTCAATTCCTCCCGCCGGCATCCAGCGATTTGTTCTTCCAGGATAACCTAGAATCATGGCAAAATCATTTTCTTTTACACCTTTAATACTTACAGGCAAATAATGTTTTGGCTGTAAAGGCACATTATCTTTCGAGTAAGCTGCAGGATTTCCATCTTTATCAGCGTACACTCTAAACATAGAGAAATCTCCAGTTTGACGAGGCCACTCCCAGTTGTCAGTATCACCTCCAAATTTACCAACACTTTCCGGTGGTGTTCCCACTAAACGAACATCTGTGTAATCTTGGTAAACGAAATAGTAATATTCATTTCCTTGAAAGAAAGGACGAACAGAAACTGTATACTTCCCGTTTTCACTATTTTCTTTTTCAATTAAACTAATCTCTTGCTGAATGATTTTGTTTCTTTCAGTCTCGGTCATAGTATCATTTACTTTTGATAAAATTCTTTTTGAAACGTCGTCCATACGAACAAAGAAACGAACGTATAAAGATTTAGGTTTCATTTCGGCACTTTTTTCTTTTGCCCAAAAACCATCTTTCAAATAGTTTTGTTCTGCAGTAGAAAGTTCTGCAATCGCATTATATCCGCAATGGTGGTTTGTTAAAACCAATCCGCTTTTAGAAACGATTTCAGCAGTACATCCACCATTAAACTGCACAATTGCATCTTTTAAACTATGATGATTGATACTGTAAATTTCTTCGGCTGTTAATTGCAAGCCCATTTTCTCCATATCTCTATGGTTCAATCTTTCGATAAACATCAAGAACCACATTCCCTCATCAGCTCTTACAGGAAAAGCCATAAGGCACATGGTCAAGAATAAAACTATTTTTTTCATGTTATTTTGTTTAAGTACTGCGAATATAACTCATTTTCGCAAAAAAAATAAACATTCGATCTAAAAACAAAACATAATAAATAAATATCAAGATGATTTTGCGAAATTCATAATTTGATAAAAAAGGAAAATTATTAGACTATAAAAAGATAAAAACTAATTAAACTTATAAAATTCTAGATTTAATGAAATCAAGTTTTTAAATCTTAATAAAAATTGTAAAAATTAACTTTCAATTAAAAATATTTAATTTAATCTATTTCTTACAAATAATTATTCCTTTAATTTGCCTTTCTAATTAAAAAAATAAAAATGAAAAAATTATTAGTAGCAGTTGTTCTATTAGTGACAACAATGATGAGTGCGCAAAAAGGATCAGTTTTACTTGGTGGAAATGTTGGATTTGGTTCAGAAAAAATTGGAGATGATAAATATGAAAATTTTGAATTTTCTCCAAAAGTAGGATATCAATTTACAGACAAGTGGACTTTAGGAGTTGAAGGTTCAATCTTGAACTATAAAGAATCTGGTTCTAAAAGAGAAGAAGCATACAGAGTTGGTGCTTTTACTCGTTACTCAGTGCCTCTTTCTGATTTATTCTCTTTCTACACTGATTTAGGAGTTGGGTACCAAGAAAGAAGTATTGATAAAACAAAAGGTGTTTATACTAGTTTAACACCAGCCTTATTTATTAATATGAAAAGAGGTTTTGGTTTAAATTTTTCTATTGGAGGAGTTGGCTACGATAATCTTAGCGGAAAAGGAACTGCGAGAGAGCATCGTTTAGGTTTTGATTTTGGAAAAACTTTAAACATTGGAATCTCTAAAAACTTTGGACTATAATTTCACAGGATTTAAGTTAGAAAGTAAAATCCTTTATACTTTTTGTTTTTTCGCGCAGAAAGTAAAAAACCCGACAATGGAAACTGTCGGGTTTTTATGTTTTATAATAAAAACGATTTTATTCGTTAAGCATTTTCCAAAGTTTATCCTTCAAATCTGTCAAACCTTGTTGTGCAACAGATGAAATAAACATATACGGAATATCTTTAAACGAAACGTCTAATTCTGTTTTCAATTCAGCTTTAAGTTCGTCATCCAGCATATCACATTTTGAGATAACTAAAAGACGTTCTTTATCCAGCATTTCAGGATTATATTTTGTTAATTCATTTACCAAAATATCATATTCTGCTTTAATATCTGGCGTATCAACCGGAACTAAAAATAGTAAAGTCGAATTACGCTCAATATGGCGAAGGAAATAATGTCCTAAACCTTTTCCTTCTGCAGCACCTTCAATAATACCCGGAATATCAGCAATTACAAAAGATTGATAATCTCTGTAAGCTACAATTCCTAAGTTTGGTTTTAAAGTAGTAAAAGGATAATCGGCAATTTTTGGTTTTGCTGAAGTCAATACAGATAGTAAAGTAGATTTTCCTGCATTAGGAAATCCAACCAATCCAACATCTGCCAGAACTTTAAGCTCCAGAATTACATCCATTTCTATACCTGGCAAACCTGGCTGCGCATAACGCGGTGTTTGGTTTGTCGAACTTCTAAAATGCCAGTTTCCTAAACCTCCCTTTCCTCCTTTTGCAAGAATTCTTTTTTCGCCGTCTTCTGTAATTTCAAAAAGTACTTCACCTGTTTCCTTGTCTTTTACAACAGTTCCCAACGGCACTTCAATAAATTTATCATCTCCATCTGCTCCCGTGCTGCGGTCTCCTCCACCGTCACCACCGTATCCGGCTTTAATATGACGCGCAAACTTTAAATGAAATAATGTCCAGAGTCCTTTATTCCCCACTAAATACACATGTCCGCCTCGACCACCATCACCACCGTCCGGGCCGCCTTTTTCAATAAATTTCTCTCTATGTAAATGCGTAGATCCTTTTCCTCCTTTTCCGGACGAAACATATATCTTAACGTAATCTACAAAATTTCCTTCTGTCATTTTTCTGAATTTCAGATTTTAGATTTTAGATTTTAGATTGCTCTAAATTCTACATCTAAACTCTATTTTATTTACTTTTCAGTCTCAATCCCATTTTTCAGTACAACCTGCGACTGAATACTGCGACTGAATACTATTTTCTTTTTATTCTTTAAGCGCTTTTACAAGCACTTTATCAATCTTTACGCCGTCCATGTCGACAACTTCTAAGATGAATTTTTGCCAAATTAGTTTTTCACCTTCTTTTGGAATATGTGAAAGTTCGGTCATAATCATTCCGCTTACGGTGTTTACTTCGTAATCGTTTGTTAGTTCATCTAATTCGAAATACGTTAAGAAATCGTGTAATGAATAATGTCCGTCAACCAGCCATGATCCGTCTTCTCTTTCTATAAGCTGGAATTCATCTTTATAAAATTCAGATGCGTCTCCAACTAAAGCTTCAAGAATATCATTCAATGTAATTAAACCTTGAAAAACGCCATATTCATCTGAAACCAAAGCGTAATGAACGCCTGTTTTTTTGAAATTTTCTAATGCTTTATAAGCTGTTGTCTGCTCCATTAAATAAGGTGCATCAGAAATTATAGCTGCAAAATCAAAATTATCATTTTCGATATTCGCGAATATATTTTTCAGCGTTACAACCCCAACAATGTCATCATAATTTTCGTTAAAAACCGGATAAACCGTATGCAAATCCTGAACAACTAATTCTTTTATTTTGGATTTATCAGCATTTAGCGGAAGCATATCAACTGATTTTCGGTGCGTCATTAACGAACTTACTTTTCTGTCTCCAATGTGGAAAACACGCTCCACAATATCTTGTTCAATTTCCTGAACTTCTCCTACTTCTGTTCCTTCCTTAATGATGGCTTTAATTTCTTCCTCCGTTACTTTTCCGTCAGCAGTTGGTTTTATCTGCAAAACATTCAATAAAAAATCTGTTGAAGACGTTAGTAACCAAATGAACGGTGCCGTGATAATAGAAATTACTTTCATTGGCATTGCTACCATTTTGGCAATCGATTCCGGATAATTTAATCCGATACGTTTTGGAAGTAATTCTCCTAAAACTAAAGAGAAGAACGTTAAAACTACAACCACAATTCCAACCGCAACGGAATGAGCGTATGGTTTTAAAATTGCAAAACCGCTCACAAATGTTTCTACATCTAATGTGATTTTATCACCAGAATAAATACCTGTCAAAATTCCGATTAAGGTAATTCCGATTTGTACCGTTGATAAAAATTTGTTTGGAGAATTTGCCAGATCCAGCGCTGTTTTGGCACTTTTGTTCCCTTTTTTTGCTGCTGTTTCCAGTCTATTTTTTCGTGCCGAAATCAATGCAATTTCTGACATTGAGAAAACTCCGTTTAATAGTATTAGAAAAAATATTATTAGTATTTCCAATGTTTAGTAGATTCGTTATTTGTTTGGTTCGTTGTTTGGTATAAATTCTTATTGTTCTTTTTTAGCCCAGATGGAAGTGAAGAGCTCGGAGCTAAAAAAACTAATTTTTCCTGCCAGAAAACAGCGACCAGCGGAAGCTCGTTTTATGGTTTGGAAAAATAGTTTTTTTAGTGAGGACTCGTAACGTACAGCTGGATTAGCTTCTACAAATTATCTATAACTGACGTTAAGCGTTCTGTAATTTCTTCGATGGTTCCAATTCCGTTTACGGCGTGAAACTTATTCTGCTCTTTATAATATCCAATTAATGGAGCTGTTTTTTCATTGTATTCCTGATATCTTACACGAATTTTTTCTTCGTCCTGATCATCTGGTCTTCCGCTTGTTTTTCCTCTTTCCAGTAAACGTGCTACTAAAATTTCGTCATCAGCCTCTAATGCAATTGTTGCTGTTACGCTTGAACCAATTGTTGGTAAAAATTTATCTAATGCCTCAGCCTGATCTAAAGTTCTTGGATATCCGTCGAACAAAAATCCTGCGCTTTCCGGGTGTTTATTTACTTCATCAATTAACATTGCAGTTGTTACTTCGCACGGAACTAATTCTCCGTTATCCATAAAAACTCTTGCTTTTTTACCTAGTTCAGTATCATTTTTTAAATTAAAACGAAAAATATCTCCTGTAGAAAGATGTGTTAAATTGTATTTTTCTTTTAAAAATTCTGCCTGAGTTCCTTTTCCTGCTCCAGGCTTTCCAAATAAAACAATGTTAATCATAGTACGTTTGAGTTGTGTGACTTCTTATTTTTTGAAGAAGTTTAAAATGAATATATAGTTGTGTTTTGTTTAATATTATTCAGCTAATTTATATACTTCGGTCAGGTTTCTTCCTAAACCATCATAGTCTAATCCGTAGCCAACGATAAATTTATTCGGGATTCTGATTCCGATATAATCTATCTTAATGTCTTTTTTATAAGCTTCTGGTTTAAAGAACAAAGTAGCCACTTTAAAGTGTTTTACATTTTGTGCTTTAAATAAATGTTTCAATTCTTCAAGCGTATTTCCTGTATCGATAATATCTTCGATAATAACAACGCTTCTTCCAGACAAATCCTGATTGATTCCAATCAATTCTTTAACTGAATTTGTTGTTTCAGTTCCTTCATAAGAAGCCATTTTGATAAATGAAACCTCGCAAGGACTTTTATATTTTTTCAGGAAATCGGCAACCACCATAAAGGCGCCATTCAAAACTCCAATAAAAATTGGAGTATCATCTCCAAAATCATCTTCTACCTGTGCAACTAATTTGGTTAAAGCAAAATCAATTTCCTTAGCCGAAATAAACGGAACAAATTGTTTATCGTGAAGTTGTATCATTATTTTTAAATTTAAAATAATGGACAAAGATACAGAATTACAACCAATCTGCCCACATGAAAATAGAATCGAAAGATGACTTTTTTGCGAATGTTAAATATCAGTTAATAATTACAAAATCGTTCTTGCATCTACTTTTTAATTTACTAAATTGTTGTTGAATAATCATTTAACTCCAAAATACCAATGAAGAATTACTTACCACTATTTTCTATATCATTATTAATTTTAATGACTTCCTGCAACGGACAAGTTAAAAAAGAGGAAAAAGAAGCGCTGGCAAAACAACCCGGAAATGTTGTAAAAACTGCTGTTGGCGACATTACGCTTCCTCCTCCATATGCTACTGAATCTAAAACGAATAACAGCAAAGTTATTGGCTGGCCAAACGGAGTTACTCCAAAAGCTCCTGAAGGTTTTACGGTTACGAAATTTGCTGATGGTTTTGAAAACCCACGCTGGACTTATATCGCACCAAATCAGGATATTTTTGTGGTAGAAAGCGGAACTAGATCGAGCAAAAATCAAATCACAGTTTTTCGGGACAAAGACAAAGATGGAAAATTTGAAATCCGTCAAGTTTTTATTACCGGCTTAAACAGACCTTTTGGAATGCTGGTTTTAAAGGACTTTTTCTACATTGCAAATACTGACGGATTATACCGTTATCCTTATAAAAACAATCCGCTGAAACTGGAAACAAAAGGCGAAAAAATTCTTGAACTTCCTGCCGGAGGTTACAACAATCACTGGACACGAAATTTATTAGCAAGTCCTGACGGAAGCAAAATTTATGTTTCCGTAGGTTCAGGAAGTAACAATGCTGAACATGGCGTTGACAAGGAAGTGCGTCGTGCCGGAATTCTTGAAATTAATCCTGACGGAACAGGTGAAAAAATCTATGCTTCGGGTCTTAGAAATCCTGTTGGAATGGATTGGAATCCTGTTAATAAAGAGCTTTGGACAGCCGTAAATGAGCGTGATGATCTGGGTGATGATTTGGTTCCTGATTATATTACGAGTGTAAAAAAAGATGGTTTTTATGGATGGCCTTATTCTTATTTTGGAAGTATTCCTGATCCGAGAATGAAAGGCGAAAGAAAAGATTTGGTCGAAAAAGCAATTGTTCCAGATGTTTCTGTTGGTGCCCATACAGCTTCGCTTGGATTGGCATTTTATACTAAAGATGCATTCCCGGCAAAATATAAAAATGGTGCTTTTGTTGGGCAGCATGGCTCTTGGAACCGTTCTAAAATTTCAGGTTATAAAGTGCTGTTTGTTCCTTTTAAAGATGGAAAACCATCTGGAAAACCGGAAGATTTTTTAACTGGTTTTGTTTCGGATGAAAATAAAGCTGAAGTTTACGGACGTCCGGTTGCTGTGACCGTTATGAACGACGGATCGCTTTTAGTAAATGATGATAGTAGTAATACGATTTGGAAGGTTACGGCGAATAAATAAATTCCAATTTTTGAAATGCCAAATTCCAATTGTTCAATAATTTAAACATATAGAAACATAGATTTTATATTTTATTAAAAAGCGAAACACCTTTTTTGCCTCCATGAATCCTATGTTTCTATGTGTTTTAAAAAACTACATTTTTAATTCGAATCATTTATGATCTTAAAAAAATATTGCTTTTTTCTTTTTGTGGTTTTTGTTTTCCAAAACATTGAAGCGCAGAAAAGAGAAGGCAAAAATATTGACTCTCTAAAAACCGAAAAACTGAAAGAAGTTGTAATCAGTTCGCTTCATATTGATAACAATTTATTAAACACGCCGGCTTCGATTGGTGTTCTTTCTAAAAAAGATTTACTGCAAAATAATACTACAGATATTACAACGGTAATCAATACAATTCCGGGTGTTTTTATGCAGTCTTCTAATTTTACCACAACCCGAATTTCGATTCGGGGCATTGGCGCGCGAACTACTTACGGAACCAATAAAATCAGAGCATTTTATGGCAGTATTCCTCTGACTTCCGGAAACAGCGAAACGGTTATTGACGATATTGATCTTGAAAACCTCAACCAAATTGAAATTATAAAAGGGCCGCTTTCGAGTGTTTACGGCGCTGGATTGGGCGGTGCAATTTTAATTTCACCCCAGCTTTCTAAAAACGGAAATCAAAGTGCCGGAATAAGTTCTGTTTTTGGTTCTTTTGGATTATTGAAAAGCAGTGTGAATTTTGGTTTAGATGAAAAAAACGGAAGTTTAAACATTAGTTATCACAATTTAAAAACCGATGGCTGGCGCGAAAACAGTGCGTACAAACGCGAAGGAATTACGCTTGCGGGAGAATTATTTAGAAAGAAAAACAGCAAACTAACTTACTTTTCAAATTATACTTATTTAAAAGCTTTTATTCCGAGTTCGATAAATAAAAATGCTTTTGAAAACAATCCGGAATCTGGTGCGCCAACCTGGGTTGCTTCAAAAGGTTATAAAGAGTATAAATCGACTTTGGGCGGATTGGCTTATGATTTTTCGATTAATGAAAATTTGAAGAATTCAACTTCTGTTTTTATCAATTATAAAGACAGCAACGAACCAAGACCTTTTGACATTTTACGTCAATATACTTTTGCAACGGGCGCGAGAACGCAATTCTCCGGAAATTTTAAAATTGGGAAAATAGAAAATAACTTCATTACCGGAATTGAATATTTTACGGATACTTATAAAGGTAATACGTTCGAAAATCTGTATCAGCAAAATAATGGTTTGGGAAGTCTGCAAGGCGATCAGCTTACAGAAACCGGACAAAAAAGACATTTTTATAATATCTTTTCTCAATTGAGAACTTTACTTTCTGATCAATTTGAAATTCAGGCAGGTTTAAATTATAACAAAACTAAATTCAGTCTCGACAATTATAATGAAAACTCGAATCAGGAATATAGTTATGACGGCATTTTTTCACCGCAATTATCTTTATTATTTAAGCCGAATTTGCAGCAGACGGTTTATTTTTCGGTTAGCCGAGGATTTTCATTGCCCGCAACAGAAGAAACTCTTACAAGCGAAGGCACAATCAATACGAATATAAAACCTGAAAATGGTTATAATTTTGAAGTGGGCGGAAAGTTCTATTTCTTCAATAAAAAACTTTACACAGAAATTGCGGTTTACCGAATGGAAATTAAAGATTTATTGGTTGCAAAAAGAGTTGGCGATGATCAATATGTGGGTTTAAACGCTGGGAAAACATTTCATGAAGGAATCGAAATTACTTTAAATCATAATTGGCCAATTAATAATTTCTTTTCTCTGAATTCTTATTTAGCCGGATCTTTAGGAAATTATGAGTTTAAAGAATTTGTTGATAACGGAAATGATTATTCCGGAAATAAATTGACCGGAGTTGCAGCTAACAAAATCAACGCCGGAATTACTTTAAACACCAATCTCGGAATTTATTTTAATGCCGATTATCAATTTGTAGATGAAATTCCGATGAACGATGCCAATACTGCTTTTTCAGATTCTTATAATCTTATCAATTTAAAAAGCGGTTATCGCTTTGAAATTCTTCCGCAGCTAACTACAAATTTTTCTGCCGGAATAAATAATGTTACAAATACAAAATATGCGTCTCTAATACTGCCAAATGCCGTTGCGGTTGGAAACGCGGCACCCCGCTATTATTATCCCGGACTTCCTATAAATTATTACGGAACTATCTCATTAAATTATTTATTTTAGATGCTTGAAATCACCCCCAAACCTAAAAAAATGCTTTCTGTATTACAAGAAAAACTGGATTATGTAAGTGCTTATCGGGAAAACCGGTTAAAGTGCGCGCAAGACATTCTCGAAAACCCATCTTTATTTGAAGAATTAGTTTCGATTTGCTTTTCGCCCGACAATAAAAACAATCATAAAGCCTGCTGGATCCTTGAATTTGTATCGTACGAAGAATTAATCTGGCTCCAGCCTCACCTTGATTTTTTCTGTTCTAATTTGAAAGTTCTGAAAGACGAAAGTTCGCTCAGACCAATTGCAAAAGTGGTTCAGCTTTTAGTAAAATCACATTATAAAAAAAACGAAAACAGTATTTCTTTATCCGAAGAAAATCTTCAGGATTGCATTGAAGCGAGTTTTGACTGGCTTATAAATGATGTAAAAGTCGCAACAAAAGCTTATTCTATAAGAACTTTATATGTTTTGGGAAATTATTACGACTGGATTCATCCTGAACTTCGAGTTATTTTAAACAAAGATTACGGAGATCATTCTGCAGCTTACAAAGCCGTTGCGCGCGAAGTTTTGAAGAAAATTGAGTAATTTTTTTTGCCACAGATTAAAAGGATTATATAGATTTTTTTTGTTTGCCACGAATTACACTAATTTCCACGAATTATTTTTTAGATTGAACCTGAAAAATTAGTGGCAACCAAAAACCCGCACAGAGATAAATCATTTTAATCCTTTTAATCTGTGGCAAAACTTTAAAATATAATTCGTGGAAATTAGTGTAATTCGTGGCAAAGCTTTAAAAATATAATTCGTGAATTCGTGGCTGAAAAACTAAATTTTGGCTAAAAAAAGATTAAAAGGTATCTTTGCAAAAACACAACACAAAATGAATTATTTTTCTTCTGATTTTAAATTAGGAATATTAGGCGGCGGACAATTAGGTAAAATGCTTTTGTCCGACACCAGAAAATTTGACATACAAACTTATGTTTTAGATCCGAGTGATGAAGCACCAAGTAAAATTGCCTGTAATAAATTCTTTCAAGGCGATTTAATGGATTATGAAACGGTTTACAACTTCGGGAAACAAGTCGATGTTCTAACTTTTGAAATCGAATTGGTAAACCTTGAAGCTTTAACACAATTAGAAAACGAAGGCTTAAAAGTATATCCATCTCCAAAAACTTTAAAAGGAATTCAGAATAAAGGAACTCAAAAAGATTTTTATACCCAAAGTAATATTCCAACTGCATCCTATTTACGTTTTGAAAGTCCGGCACATTTACAAAAATCAGTTGGAAATAATGAAATCACCATTCCGTTTGTATGGAAATGTACCGAATTTGGTTACGACGGAAATGGCGTAAAAGTTATTCGCCAGATTTCTGATATGGATGATTTACCAAATGTAGAATGTATTGCTGAAACTATGGTTCCGTTTAAAAACGAATTGGCGGTAATTGTGGTAAGAAATCCATCGGGAGAAATTAAAACATATCCAGTTGTAGAAATGGAATTTCATCCAGAAGCAAACCAAGTTGAATACGTAATTTGCCCTGCAAGAATCGATGAAAAAGTTGCCGAAAAAGCCAGAGCAATTGCTTTAAATGTTTCTGAAAAATTCAATCACGTTGGACTTTTGGCTGTTGAAATGTTCCAAACCAATGAAGATGAAATTTTAGTGAATGAAGTTGCTCCGCGTCCGCATAATTCAGGTCATTATTCAATTGAGGCAAGTTATACTTCACAATTCGAAAATCATTTACGAGCTATTTTAGATCTTCCGTTAGGAAACACAGACAGTAAAGTTGCCGGAATTATGGTAAATTTAGTGGGTGCTGAAGGTTATTCTGGAGACGTTGTTTATGAAAATATCGAAACCATTTTAGGATGGGACGGCGTTACTCCCCATATTTACGGTAAAAAGCAAACACGTCCGTTCAGAAAAATGGGTCACGTTACAATCGTAAATGAGAATATGCAGGAAGCAAGACGAATTGCTCAGGAAGTTAAAAATACTATTAAAGTGATTAGCGCTTAGTAATTAGTTCGCAGTTTACAGTCGCAGTCACAGTCTAAATAAACATTTTATAGTCTCGGTTTTCAGTTTCCAACAACTTGAAACCTGAAACTTGAAACAAAACAAACAAAAACACACATGAGCAAAGTAGCCATTATAATGGGAAGCATTTCAGACATGCCAGTTATGCAGGATGCAATCGACATATTAAAACAATTTAATGTAGAAGTTGAAGTAGATATCGTTTCGGCACACAGAACGCCGGAGAAATTATTTGATTTCAGTAAAAATGCACATACTCGAGGAATCTCGGTAATTATTGCCGGTGCGGGCGGTGCGGCACATTTACCTGGAATGGTGGCTTCGATGTCTCCGCTTCCTGTAATTGGAGTTCCTGTAAAATCAAGTAATTCAATTGATGGCTGGGATTCGGTATTATCGATTCTGCAAATGCCGGGCGGAGTTCCTGTTGCAACTGTAGCTTTAAACGGAGCAAAAAATGCCGGAATTTTAGCAGCACAAATCATCGGAAGCCACGATAAAAAAGTTTTAGATACGATTATTTCTTATAAAGAAGAATTAAAAACTGCGGTTAATAAAGCTGCTGAAGGTTTAAATAAGTAATTTCACAGAGATACACAAAGAAGACACAGAGGTGCACAAAATTTTTGTGAATCTCTGTGTTTTTTCTTTGAGAATCTTTGAGAAACTAAATTTAAGATTTTACCTCTTTTAAATTAAGCGATATCTTCAACTTCTTCTAAAATAGATTCAAATTCAGATTCTTTTATATCTTCCTTATTTATCCAATTTTCTGAAGTCACCAAATCGTAATTTATATTGTCTTCTGTCTTCAATTCCCAAATAATACTTTCAGCTTCCGGAAACGGAATATTTTGAGATATTTGATTTTCGAATAATCTTTTGATCAGATTTCTATCAGACAAACCGTTATTCAATAATTTTAGTACGTTTTCGGCTGTCAGCTTTTGTACTTCTCCATCTGTTGGCGTTAGTGAAAAATGGACAATAGAAGCTTTTGCATTTGGAAATTTTCCATTATAGGCTTTAAAAAGCAATTGATTTACATGAAACAAAGTGCCTTGCATGTGTATTTCGGGATATTCCTCACAAACCTTATCGATTAACATATTGTTCGATATTTGCTCTATTTGTCCTTCGCTTAATTGATCTCCTAATTTATATTGCAAAACTATTTCGGCAGCTTCGTTAGGCTCATAATCTGAAATCGCCATTTCTAATAATTCCGGTAAACTGCTTTTCTCTGCCGCTGCTCCATCGGGATAATTGAATTTTTCTAATAACGCAATAAAATCTTCGTCTGACCAATACCCTTCAACTTCATTAACCGTATCAATATTCTTTATAACAACTTGATAATTCATCCTATTTTATTTTTAGTTATGATTAGCATTTTATAATGCTAAATCTATTTTTTCAATTTACGCTTTTAAAAACGCCTACAGAAATAAATAACATATCTATAACACAATTTAAGAGGATTTTATGCCGAGAATCGATCTTGTTTAGATGATTAGGTTTTTATAAATTGCTATCTTTGGAATTCAAAAAATTGCCTTCTATTAATAAAAAATATAATATCATAATGAGTGTTTTACTTTCAAAATTTATAACCAAACATAACACCGCACCTTTTTCGCAAATTAAAATCGAAGATTATGTTCCCGCTTTCAACGAAGGAATTGTTTTGGCTAAAGCCGAAATTGATGCAATAGTAAATAATCCAGATGCGCCGACTTTTGAAAACACCATTGTAGCGATGGATTTTTCGGGTGATATTTTAGATCGTCTTTCTAGTATTTTCTTCAATTTGAATTCGGCAGAAACGAATGACGAAATGCAGAAAATAGCTCAGGAAGTTTCGCCTTTGCTTTCAGAATTTGGGAATGACATTCGTTTAAATGCTAATTTATTTGCGAAAGTAAAAGCCGTTTACGATCAAAAAGAAAGTTTAGGTTTAAATCCTGAACAAACGACTTTATTAGATAAAAAATACAAAAGCTTTTCAAGAAACGGAGCTAATTTGCCAGAAGACAAGAAAAATCAATTAAGAGAAATTGACAAAGAATTATCGAAATTGAGTTTACAGTTTGGCGAAAATGTTTTGGCAGAAACCAACAATTTCGAATTGCATTTGACTGATGAAAAAGATCTTTCAGGATTGCCAGAAGGTACAATCGAAGCGGCAAGATTATTAGCTAAAAACCAAGAAAAAGAAGGCTGGATTTTCACTTTAGATCATCCAAGTTATGTTCCGTTTTTGACTTATGCTGATAATCGCGAATTGCGTAAAAAAATGGCAATTGCATTTGGTGCAAAAGCATTTCAAAATAACGAATTTGACAATCAGGAAAATGTTTTAAAAATTGCTAAACTGCGTTTTGAAAGAGCTAATTTATTAGGCTACAAAACGCACGCGCATTTTGTTTTGGAAGAAAGAATGGCCGAAAGTCCGGAGAAAGTTTTTTCTTTCCTGAATGATTTATTGGCAAAAGCAAAACCTGCGGCTCAAAAAGAATTTGCAGAATTAACTGCTTTCGCGAAAGAATTGGACGGAATCGAACAGTTAGAAAAATGGGACGGTGCCTATTATTCTGAAAAATTAAAACAACAGCTTTTTAATTTAGATGATGAAAAACTGAAACCTTATTTTCAATTAGAGAAAGTTTTAGACGGTGCTTTTACAGTTGCCAAAAAATTATATGGTTTAACTTTTACCGAGGTTTTTGATATCGATAAATACCACGAAGAAGTTACAACTTATGAGGTAAAAGATGCTGAGAATAATTTGGTTTCGATTTTCTATGCTGATTTTTTTCCAAGAAAAGGAAAAAGAAATGGCGCGTGGATGACTTCATTCAAATCGCAATATGTAAAAGACGGCGTAAATGAAAGACCACACATTTCGAACGTTTGTAATTTTACAAAACCAACAGAAACAAAACCATCATTATTGACTTTTAATGAGGTAACGACTTTATTCCACGAGTTCGGGCACGGTTTACACGGAATGTTGGCTGATACAGTTTACCCAAGTTTATCTGGAACTTCTGTTTACTGGGATTTCGTAGAATTACCAAGTCAGATTATGGAAAACTGGTGTTATGAGCCGGAAGCTTTGGCTTTGTTTGCGAATCATTACGAAACGGGAGAAATTATTCCGATTGAATATGTTCAGAAAATTAAAGAAAGCGCGAGTTTCCAGGAAGGTTTGGCAACATTGCGTCAGTTGAGTTTTGGATTATTAGATATGGCTTGGCATGGACAAGATCCAACTTCAATTACAGATTTAAAAGCTTTCGAAACGGAACAATTTGCCAACACACAATTGTATCCTGATGTAAAAGAAAATGCAATGAGTACTGCTTTTTCTCATATTTTTCAAGGTGGATATTCTTCCGGATATTACAGCTACAAATGGGCAGAGGTTTTAGATGCTGACGCTTTTGAATATTTTCACGAAAACGGAATTTTCAATGAAGAAATAGCGAAGAAATTTAAAGATAATGTTCTTTCTAAAGGTGGAACAGAACATCCTATGACTTTATACAAACGTTTTAGAGGACAAGAACCAAAACCTGAAGCTTTATTGAAAAGAGCAGGTTTGTTATAATTTTAGATTTCAGATCTTAGATTTTAGATTAAAACCGATGTACTTCTACATCGGTTTTTTATTTGATTATACTTTAACTATCTTCGTGTTTTTGAATCTTAATCTTACAAAATAAGCCGTGAAAAAATATTTTAGAATCTTCCTTTACCTTGTAATTATCGGATTAATTACCATTGTTTCTGTGAATTATTATGTAAGATCTTCTACTAAAAACAAGATTTATTATACGGTTAAAAAGTTTCCGAAAAATGATGTGGGAATTATTTTTGGTGCAGGAATTAATGGAAATCAGCCAAGTAAATATTTAAAGGATCGTTTGGATGCGGGAATTTTATTGTACAAGATGAAACGTATCAATAAAATTTTACTTTCGGGAGATAACGGCCGCGATGAATATGATGAACTTACTGTAATGAAAAATTATTGTTACAATCACGGAGTTGACACTACAAAAATCTTTGTTGATTATGCTGGGTTCGACACCTACTCTACTATGTATCGTGCGAAACATATTTTCAAGATTAAAAAAGCGACATTAATTTCTCAAGAATATCATTTGAACCGAGCGATTTATATCGGGCAAAAACTTGGAATAAAATCGGCTGGATATTCTGCAAACAATGGAGAATATCACGGATATAAATATGTTTGTTTTAGAGAATATGGTTCGATTTTTAAATCCTTTTTTGATGTTTTAAGAGATCGCGAGCCTCGTTTTCTGGGAACTCCAATTAACATTAATGATTCTTCTAATTATTCTAAAGAAGATAAAAGGTAAACATACTTTTTAATTCTTTAAAATACTTTTATCATCTCAAATCTAACAATTGAGGGGTTTTGGTCGTATTGGGATCTGTATATAAATCAGAGGCCGCAACTAGTAAAACCTCAACTTCCATAAAACGTTCGTTGTAATCTAAGCGTTTTTTTAATGCTTTGGATTTTTCTGCAATAAACTCTGCTTTTTGGTTTTGGGGAACGTTTTGTACAAGCAGCATTTTTACAACTTCTTTAAAATCTTTACTGGATAATTGAATCTGAAAAGCTGTTGCAGAACTCGTAAGAAAATTAAATTCATCTAAATCATAGTGTTGTTCAGAAAGTATAAAAGATTTGGTTTCTCTTGATTTTAATTCCAGAAAAGCTTTTCCGTCTAAATTAACCCATCTTCCTAAATCGCCAATCGCATATCGAAAAACAGGAAATCTTTTTCGGAAAGTATTCGTAACGGCAATTGTGCCATATCCATCACTATCCGGATTAATGATTTCGATTATAATTCCTTCAATAACTGAAAACAAAGAAGGGTTTTGAGTAAAATCTGACCACGCCCAAATCCCTGTTTCGGCAGAGCCATACATGGAATAAATTTGCTGAAGCCCAAATACTTTTTCTAAAAGTTTTTGAACTTCGGGTCTTAAAAACTCTCCTGCATATAACAAGTTTTTGATTTGCAGTTTTTGATTATTCTCTTGTAAAAATTGTGCAAAACATAATAATTTTGAAGGCGTTCCCATTATAAAGTCCGGCTTAAAATAAGTCGTGGCTTGTTCCATATCTTTATAACTGGCGTGTGCACTCAGCGCTAATGTTGTTGATTGACATTTTTCTAAAATATCATCCATTATAGCAGCCGTTCGGTACATATCTGAATATCCAAAAATATTTAAAGCTATTGTTTTCGGAGTAAAAAAATTATTCTTGGTTAATTCCCTCGCCATCGCAAAACGCTGATTTTGATTTTCTTGTATATCTACTGGAAAAACTAAAGGATTTTGAGTACTTCCGCCTGAGCGTACTAAATATACTCCTGTCTTTTCTTCATGCAGTTTAAAATTGTTTTTTAAAATGGGCATCAATTCTTTTTTACTAAGAACGGGAGCTTTCTCTGCACAATTATGTTCTTTATAGAACTCAATGTATAAGGGATTCTTTTTTGCCAATTCAAAATAATCCTGCAATTCTCTTTTTTCTGTTTTTGGAATATCTGGGGACATAGTTTTTATTTTAATTCGGTCTTTTTTTGAAATAATACCAATTCCTAATTAAGCTTTTAGAATGGTTAATCAGAAATAACATTTTTTGTCGCCAGGATGGTAATCGTTCCATGGCATGTTCGAGCCATCTTTGTGATAACATTCCCATGAGCTGTTGGTCGTATTTGTCAGTACTTTTATGGTATCGTTCTATAGTAACGGGAATTTTTAATTCTTTCCAATTAGAATATTTAATTCTCGACAAACTGCCTTCAACTTCTCTTACTTCTATGCAGACTTTGTTTAGTAAGGCTACTTTTGGTTTATCTTTTAAACTTTTCACGACACGATACCAAAAGTCAATTCCTTCGTTTAAGGATACATCGGTTTCATAACGAATATTTTCTAAATGCTTTTTTCTGATTACCACATTACTGCCAACGCCCATAATAAAATCTGGAGAACTGATGGTATGTAATATATTTGGAATCAAAAACAATTCATTTGAGAGTGAAGTCATTTCTTTTTTGAAGGATGAAATGTTGGGCAGATAATAGTTTGATGGTATTAATAAAAGTCCGAGTACCAGAACATCTATGTTTTCCTGTTCCATAATTAAGCCGACTTCTTTTAAACAGGAAGAAGTATAACAATCGTCGGCATCCAAAAAACTGATCAGATCTCCTGTTGCGAGTCCCATTCCAATATTTCTTGCATGACCGGGGCCTTTATTTTCTTTTAATTCAATAATCTCAACTTCTGTTAGTAAAAACTGTGGTGCAAAAAATGCCAGAGCATCTTTTAGCAAAAACATACTTTGATCTGTACTAAAATCATCAACAATAATAATTTGTGAGGCTTTTTTTTCCTGAAAAGCCAGCGACCGAATCGTATCGTATATGAACGCTTCTTTATTATAAAGAGGAATTACAACTGTATGTTTCATAATTTTTCACTCTGCTAATTGATAAATTAAAGCTCTGCCCTGATGTACGTTTACAACCGATTCATCTGAACCGCGAAACAAACCGGGGCCATAGTTTTTGTCGTCTTTACACAACAACATTCCTACTAAATGAATCTGACGATTGTTTTCTAGATCTTTAAATTCTTTTTGTTCGACAAAATGCTGAATTAAATATTTACTCCAGTTTTCTCTAATAATAGTGTCCCATTCCTGAGCTGTACAATCACTTTTTACGTAAGCTCCAATCCCTCTTCCGCCGCTATTTAATTTTAAAATCAGGTTCTGATCATTTTTAATAAAAGCATCGCAGTCGGCGGGATCAACAATTACATAACTTGGAATTAGGTATTGTTTTAAAAAATCGTAATCTTCTTCGCTTAGATAATCATACATTATTTCGGCATCGTACATTACGGCTAAAACTCTTTTGTCATGAATTAAGATTAAGGTTCTGATATCATTAAAATAACAGTTTTGCTCAATCAGTTTATCGAGTACATCCGGTTTTATTTTTTTTAGTTCTTTCCGATCCATTTCTAAGATAAACTGCGAAACGGGTTCTCCATTTACATAAATAGAATCGTTTGAAACGATTAAATCCTGAGGTTTTACCGAAATTAATTCAACTCCTAATTTTACTAATTCTTTTTGAAGATAAAAAATCTCGGTTCCTTTTTCGTCGTCATGAACGAGAGCCAGTTTTTTATTTGGAGCAAATTGATAGTATAAACCGTCGATCAGGTTTTTTAAATCGGGATCTTTAAAAGTTAGTCCATCTTTGGTTTCACTTATTTCGTCGTTTATCAATTTTAAATAATAACTAATCATCCAGCCGTTTAGCGGATAACGTGCGCCTATCTCGCAAATTTTTGCCTGATTGTTTATATCATATAAAAAATCAGGGCGATAAAAGCCCTGATTGTATGTTGCGCTGTAGCTTTTTTTCAATAAAGCTTCAAGGTCTTTGTCCAGCTGATAATAATTTCGAATTCTCTCGTCTTCAAAATAATTCTGGACAATTGCTTTACAAGCGTAATTTAAAATAGAACACAAACGATTCATTTCGTTATCATATCCTAAAGGTAGTTTTACCGAAGAATTAGCAAAAAAATGACTTCCCAATCCTGTATTTTTTTCAAAATATTCAGAAAATAATTCCTTCCATTTTTTCTGTTTTTCAGGCTGATTTTGCTGCAGACTTATTTTAGGGGCATTGAGCTGCGCTTTTGGTTCTTTCTTTGTAATCATGTATTGAAATATGAATTATAAACTAAGTTCTTCAACTTCCATAACATCTTGCATTACTGCAGATTTTTTAGCCAAATAATCTTTAATGATAGGTTCCATATCGTACGTTTCCAGATCAACATTCATGGCTTTGGCATAATGGAAAATAGAGCTTACGGCAAAAAAGAAATGATTTTTCTCTGTTGGACCGCAGTGAACGCTTATCCACGCTAATGTTTTGTCACGATCTTCTTCTGAAAAACCGTAATCGTTTGTAAGCCATGATTCAAATTTTGGAAGAATATATTCTACTTCTCCATGCGTATAAATTTCATGGATTAAAGTGGTCAATAAAGCGATCATGATGTCTTTATTTCGCAAAGAATTTTGGTCTTTCCACGCTTTAAAATCGTAAGCACTCAGGTTTAAATATTTACGTGAAAGCCAGTCATCGTCTGTACAAATATTGGTTGCCATAGTATAAAATAACTGAGAATGTAAAACTCTGCCCACAACTGCCAAGTCTTCGTCTACAATTCTATTTAAACTTGTAATAGACTGCAAAAGAGCTTCTTTGTCTGCAATAGGTTGGTTTTTATGAACCAGCATTGTCATACGGTTGCTGATTCCTGCAACTGTCATGGCGCTGTTATTCGTTTGGCTCCAACTGTGAAAAAATAACTGTAAACGTTCTTTGTCCTGAACTTTTGATGTTAATTGTTTGAAGCTTTTTTCGATTTTTGAAAATGATTCCTCTTGATTAGGAAGGAACTTTAATAGTTGATCTTTTAAATAAGATTCTTCCATATCTTGAAGAACCGGAAGAATAATTGAACTTAGATTTGTCATGATTCTTGGGGTTTTAGGGTTTATTTTTGATTAGTTTTGAATTTGTGTTTGGTTTGTGTTTGGTTTGTGTTTGTAAACTTATTCTTTAAGTATTTACTGATTTTAAAAAATGCCACAAACACATTAATATCAGGCATGAGTTGGTTAATCTCTGTAATGAAAAATAATTAGGAATCTTGGTTTTGATGGTTTTAAAAAATCTTAACTGAGCGATAGTATTTAATTTTTCTAACCACATCAATATCTTTAAGGTGATATTGTTCTAACCATTCGGCTTCATCAAAAAAATTACATCTGGATTCTGCAATTACGATGATCGGTTTATGCAATGAAATCTGATGTAGTTTATCCAATAATTCGGCATATTGAAAATCATAAAGAGGATTGTACAGATAGAAAATAGTCCCATCAGAAATATTAGTTTTTAAAATATCCCCGCAAATTGCAGCGACATTTATTATTTGTTCTTTTTCGATTAAACCGGCACAAACTTCATGTCGTTCTTTTAGAATTTCAATTCCTTTAAACTTCGCATTTGGATATTTTACAGCTCCATATAAAATGATGTTTCCATAACCGGAACCTAAATCGTAAAATACGGTTTCGTTTGTTATTTCGATAGGATCAAAAAGATCAGATAAAAAACTGGAAGAACCATATCGATAAGAATTAAGACCATATTTAATTGTAATTTCAGGAAGACTTAAAGTTCCTTCAATTGTATTTGAATATTGGTCAATTTCTGATTGAATCTTTTTTAGCAGTTCCATATTATTTCATCATTAGTAATTCTAATTTTTCCAGTGAACGTTTGGCTATTTCCATTTTAGCGGCATATTCATCGTTTACTTTTTGAATGTCGGCATTGCAAAAAGTACATGTCGTTTCTTCTTCATAAACATAATTATCACAGCCATTACAAAGTTTAAGTGCTTTTGGAATTCTTGGAACTCTGTCTGTATTTGCTACCGGAACCAGAGGCGCATTATGTGGTGACTGCACTTCGACTACTTCTCCTTTTTCATTTTCTACTATGATTTCAAATAAACCAATATCAAAAGAGAGTCCGGGTGCTTCTTTTATTTTTCTTATTCTTTCGTGAAGTCCTTTCTTTTTTAATTCTAAGGCGCGATAATGGCAAAAAGGGTTATTGCCTCTTTTTCCAAATAATACATGGCTCGTCCAGGTGCAGCCAGCCAGGCAAGAAGATTCGTAATAACAGCCTTTACATCCTCCCCATAATTCTTCTTTATTTCTATATCTGGAAAAAACCATTTCTTCACTGTATCTCCAAATGTCTTCCAGTTTCATGTCTTTTACATTACCTCCTGTATATTCGGTTGTGGGTAATGACGGACAGCCTTTTATTTTTCCATCGGCTTCAATGCCAATTCCGGTATGTCCCGCAGAACATCCTGTATAATATTTTTCGTTTCCTTGTCGCCATATATGTTCATAAGGCCCAAAGTAACCAATGTTGTTTCCGGCTTGTATTAAAACATTATTTGCCAGTGCTTTTCTGTATATAACAATAAGTTTTTCGTAAAAGTCGATTAATTCATAAGGCTGAAGAATCAATTCTTCAGAATGATCAACGGCATTTCCCATAGCAACTGCCAGTTGTATCTGCCAGTTTCTTACGCCATTTTCGATCAAAACATCTAGAAGTTCGCTCAGCTCATTTTGATTTAATTTTGTGATTACGGTATTTACACTAGATGGTATATCGTACTTTTTTAGTAATTGGAGACAATGGATTACATGATCAAAAGAATCTCTTCTTCCTCTTATTTTATTGTGAGTCTCCGGTAGTCCATCAATAGAAACACCAATGTTTCGTATTCCTGCTTTTTTTGCATCACTAATTCGCTCTTCATTTAAATTATATGCTCCAGACTGCATTGAACATTCAATTCCGCTTTCGTGAATTTTTGCAATTATGTCAAGCCAGTCTTTTCTTAAAAAAGCTTCGCCGCCAATAATTGTGATTTCTCTTGTACCCAGACGTTTAAGACTATCAATAACGTCAAAACATTGTTCGGTAGTTAGTTCACCAGGTCTCACTTTTCCGGCTCTGGAACCGCAGTGCGAGCATTTCAAATTACAGGCAAGAGTTATTTCCCAAACAACATGAACCGGGGTTGCTGTTTTATAATCATCTCGTACTCTGTATCGTATAGAAGTCTTATCCATTTTAATTGATTTAGGGTTTTGTTGATTTTTTTAAAGAACGGTTTAAAAAGCAAGGCTTAATAAACCGTTCTTTTTAGATTACTTTCTAAGCTTTTCAATAGCCTCCAGCAATTCTACCAAAGCAGCGCTCAGGTCTCCCTGCTCTCTAACTGTTTGTTTCGCTTGTTCAGCTACTGCTCTCATTTTTTCTAAATCATTTGAAGCTATCGCTTCTCTGATTCCTGCTGCGTAAAGCATTACTACTCCCATAACATTTTTGTTTTTTAGTTATTCCTACTCTTGAGGTTTTTCGGATTCACCCTTGTTATCCTGAACAAGTCAGCTTTTTTTGTTTGTTTTTATTTTTTGTTCTTTAGAGCTTCTATTGCTTCCAGTAATTCTAACAAAGCGGCACTTAAGTCCCCTTGATCTTTTATTACTTGTTTTGCTTGTTCTGCAATAGCTTCCATTTTTGCTAAATCGTTAGAAGCTATCGCTTCTCTGACTGCAACACCGTAAGGCATCATTATTCCCATAGTTATTTTGTTTTTATAGATTATTAACCTCCAAATTGATGTAGAAAAATGGCTGGATCATTTGGGTTTAAACAAGTTAAATTCCCCATAGTAACCGTTTTTCCATCTTTGTTTTTTCCTGAAATCATGATATTTTTCAATCCTGTTCTTAATTGTCCAACACGATTTCCGCCAGTTACTTCAATTCCCATTTCGTGAGGAGTACCTGTTCTTGTTGCGATAATATTTCCTTTTCCATTTTCGATTAGAAGAATCTCTCCAATTGCCGGAGGAGGAAATGACTGCGTTACGGTAATATCAGTAAGTGGTCCCAGTATGATATAATCTGGTAAAATTTCTGTGTTAATAGCGTCTAACTCTGGTTTAAGAAGGTTGATAGTTCTTCCAAATTCTGGATTATCACCTGCATTTGTGCAGTACATCCATGGAGTTGTGAAAGAAGTTCCGTCTTCTGTTTCTCCAATTGCTACATATCTTTGGTGTACTACCAGTTTAGTTTTTTGAGTAACTGAAGTAAGATCAAGATTGTAAAATACAGATGTTATAAGTGTACCAACAGCATACGTTCCGCTGGCTCCTTCGACAACAGGAAGAATAACAGGGCCAACGCCGCCGCCTTTCCAGTCTATATAAGGATACACATTTACATTTTTAACTTTTTGAGGTATAGGTTGCATAATTCTAATTTTTTGGGTCTTACTCATAAGGCTTTTCGGCTCCGCCTTCGCTTTTTCCTGTGCGAAACAGTTCGTTTTTTAAAGTGAGTTCTGCTCCACTACTACTATAATTTCACAATGAATATTTTAAGAAACCATGCTTGCCTATGACATAAAAAGAGCTGTTCTTAAAAATCAAATAGAAATAATTAATAAAATAAATTCTGCCGGCTGCTTTTATTCTATACTTTAAAATTAATCTTGATATACAGACATTTACTACAAAAATGTTATGAGAAGAATATTTTTTGTCATGAAACAGAAAAAACAATACATAAGATTATTCTTAAAAAACATAAACACATTAGATAAGTTTTTATTTACATTTTTATAACGTTATAAAAATTTTAAAGACAGGGATTTACAGTGAGGTTTAAAAATAAATGGAGATATAAAAAAACAGAGTTTCTATTGTAACAATCAGTTACAATAGAAACTCCGTTTTTTCAGGATTGGAATATCGTTTTATATTTTAAGAAATTGGAAAACTCATTTTCTGGGAAATCCAATTAATGATTCTTCTAATCATTTTAAAAGAAGATAAAATAGAAAAGCCGAAGTAATACTTCGGCTTTTCATTTGGAGCAAAATTAAAATAAGACACTTTTTGTTTTCCAAAAAATGAACTATTTATTTCGACGAACAAACACTTCTTCAAACTGTTTAAGTTTAAGTGTTCTTGTTTCTTCGATGCGTTTAGATTTCAAGTTAACGTTTTTAGCAGTTGCGGGTTGAGGTTTTGTAGTATACAAATAAGACTCAAATACATGGCTTAAATACAAAGGAGATTTTCCAATTCCTCTTATAGTGTCAAAATTTTGAGATTGATGACAACTAAAGCAATTCGCTAAATTACCAACATTAATTTTATGTATACTATCTTTAAAAGTCTGCGTGTAAGTTTCCATTGTAATGTTTGCTAAATTAGCAGAACCTCTTGCCAATGAATCTGGAAGAACGCTTGAAATTTTACTTTTTACAATAGTTTGTGCTTGTTGCGCCGGAGTTAATCCGTCTGTATTTAACCAAATTGATCCGTTGTAGAAGTAATTCTTGAAAACGTCTGTTAATTTTGAAGCTACACATTTATTGATCGTATCGATGTTGTCAAAATTAGCAGGCTCAGATTGGCTTGTTTTCATGTAAGCATTTGTAGTTATTACTTTTGGAACTCCATATTCATAAAGAACAAAAGCTTTATACGGCTCTAGTGGTTTCTTGTTTACTTTATCCCATTTTATTCCTTTTAAGCCAGAAGTTGTTCCGCTTTCATAAAGCAGCATTTCAGTTGCTGAAGTCACAGAATTGTTTTTCCAGTCATAAATCGGAGCCATTTCTTTATGCTCAAAAGTTGCCCAGATAAATTCAGGATGATTTTTTACAACTCCCACAACGTGCATTCCTAATAAAGCAACAGATTTTGCTACATATTGTCCTTGCTTATTTTTGAATGCCGCCTTAGTAACGAAATACTCTCCAATTTTTTCTTTCGGAATTGCATCTGTACTTATCCATGAAACTTTTAACTCTAATGAACCAACAGGAAATGTTTCTAAATTAGAATAAGGAACTTTCCCGCTATTAATTTCAGAAGCCGCAATAATGGCTTTATCATGTAATGTCTTATTTACGTGTATGGAATAATATACCGTATCACCAGCCGTTTTCCCAGAAACAAATTTCGGATTAGAAACTAATACTCCTTCTGGACCTGCCTGATTAATGGAGCTTAAAACTAATTTTAATCCTAATTGCGGAGCAACTGGTGCCATCTCAGGACTAACTACATCCAAAGAATCTAAAAACAACGGATTTCCAGATGGCAGTGGTTTTGTGACCCAAAGGAATTTTTGCCATGACCATTGATGGAAAATACAATTTGTTGTACTTGAAGTATCAAAAGGACTTCCGTCTCCTTCTGCAGGCGGCGGTGTCTGTTCGTGCGGGAACCAGCTTGCTTCGCATTCGCAAGGTGCGGCTGCTGCTTCGGTTTTAGCATATCCCGAAACTCCGGCTTTTCCGAATAATTTTTCTTTATTCAAAAAGAATATTGTAACAGCTGTAGCAATAAACACAACTAATACAATTATAATAATAGGTTTTCTTTTCATGTTTTTGTAATTTATTTTTTTTTGACAATAAAAAAGGTCGTCTAAAAAGACGACCCTTTCAATCAAAACTGTAACCAAATCAGGCGTAATTAAATCCTAATATGTTTCGTAATTCGAGTTGTTAATATTTGGGGTCTCTTATTATGCCAACTCTGCTTGTAAATTTGTTGCTGCTTTTACAGGTACGTTTTCAATATGATGTTGGTAGTATGAAAAACCTCCAAGTCCGTTCCAATCTGCATTAACAGCTAAATGAGCGTCAAAATCAGCTAAAAAAGCACCAATTGCCGGAGCTGGAAAAGTTTGAACATATTGTCCTTTTAAACTAACTAATTGTGTATATGGTTCAATTCCTGCTGCATATATTTTTCCAGTTACAGAAACAACAATATGACTATCAGGACCAGGTATTGCCTGAGTAATTACTACTGTACCAGAAACAGAATGTTGTGATGGTACAACAACTAAACTAAATGATGCAATTGGAGCACCTGGTGTTCCTACATTTCCGATTGTGCCACTTGCTAAATAAGCACCTGCTAATAAATCTGCCATAACTTTTATATTTTTTGGTTTTCCTACTCATAAGGCTTTTCGGAACCGCCTCGTTTTTTTAGGTGGGTTCTGCTCCACCTATTTTTGATATTTTATTTTTATATTCTTATTTAAATACTTTTATCAAGTGTTTTAAATAGTAATACTTTGGTTTATTTCTACTTCAAAACTATATCAGATAAGTAGACTTAATTAAAAAAATGATATGAAAGGGAGATTCTTTGGTATGAATCGAATAAAGAATGGCACAAGATAATTTTATACGTAAAAACACGTGTTTAAAGCAAAAACAAATGATTGGAGAGCAATGATTTAATTGAATTAAAAAAAAATATAAAAATATTTCAAACAAACTTTCAATTATTTTTGAAAGTTTAAAAACTTTTAATTACTTTTGATCTATGGAATTCAAAGAAGCAAAAAATAAGTTTGTACAAACCTGGGGAGCTTTAGGTTCTCAATGGGGAATTAATAAAACGATGGCACAGATCCACGCTTTATTAATGATCTCAAACGAGGCTGTTTCTATGGAAGACATTATGGAAGAATTGCAGATTTCACGCGGAAATGCAAGCATGAATCTGAGAGGATTAATGGATTGGGGAATTGTTTATAAAGAATTTAAAGCCGGCGAAAGAAGAGAATTTTTTACTGCCGAAAAAGATTTAGACGAATTAGCTGCAAAAATTTCCAGAGAAAGAAGCAAAAGAGAAATCAAACCTGCTCTTAAAATCTTAAAAGAAGTTTCGACAATTGAAGCAAAAGATTCTGCAGAAGAAAAACACTTTGTGGATCAAACTTCCAAATTATACGATTTCGTTTTAAAGGCAGATAATATGCTGGACAAAGTGACTGAATTCAATGAAAACTGGTTAGGGAAATTGGTTATAAAAATGATGAAGTAAAAAAATTTAATTAAAACTTTCATTTTTTTCTGAAAGTTTAAAACAATCAATAACTATGATACCAACAAAAAGTATAAACAAATTTGCCTTAATAATCTGTTTCCTTTTCTATTTAACATGTTATTTACGTTTTGCCGGACAAGCATTTTTATTAATAGTACAATTGATTTCGGCATTTTTTTTAAGTATTGAAATATTTTCAAAACCAAATAATTATAAAATAAAAAAACAAATAAAAACATATTGGACAGTTACGATTCTAAATGCGATCATTCTTTTCTCATTTTTTAATTTCATAATGTGGAATGATTTTTTACAAGTCGTTTTTGTAACTCTAATACCGAATGTTACTGCCATTTATTTTTATAGAATACTAATTAAATGTGAAAACTCAGGATTTGTGATCTAAAATTATCCAAAATTCTTTTTTCAAAAAATTAAAATTATCCATAATCATGAAAAATCTTAATTACCTAAATTACTTTTTTTACCGGAGTTCCAGCTATTTTAATCTTGATTGGTCTTTTAGACAATTCCCCTCTTTCTGGCCTCTTTGTATATGGATTGCTTTTCAGCATTTTGACAGGATTATTTCAGGTTGCAATTGGAGGAAGTATGCTTGCAGATGAGCCAAGAGATAGAAATCTTCAATTATATATATACGGAGTTATTTTCTTTTATAACCTTATTTATTATCAACCCTTTTTTACCAGATTACTTTTTTAAAAAACATTTCATATTTGGAATGCCAGCTGTCCTCGCCTTATACCTTTCAATAATAATTTATAAAAAAGCACACAAATGAACTTCTTAAAAGCAGAATGGAAAAACTTAGCACTTTTCAATTATGAAGTTGATGCTAAATTATTGGAAAAATACCTTCCCGCAGGAACTGAAATAGATATCTGGAATAACAAATGTTACGTAAGTCTTGTTGGGTTTATGTTTAAAAACACAAAAGTATTAGGCTTAAAAGTTCCGTTTCATGTAGATTTTGAAGAGGTTAATTTAAGATTCTACGTAAAACGTTTTGAAAGTGGTGAATGGAAACGCGGTGTAGTTTTCATTAAAGAAATTGTTCCTAAAAGCGCCATAACTTTTATCGCTAATGCTTTATATCAGGAACATTATGAAACTCAAAAAATGAGACATCAAATTATTGAGAATGAGAATACCAATACTTTTATTTATCAATGGAAAAATGAGAAAAAGTGGAATACAATTAAACTGGAAACCAAAAATGTTTTAACTCAAATTGAAGTTGATTCTGAAGCTGATTTTATTACAGAACATTATTTCGGATATACAAAAATTGATGAAGAAACAACTTTTGAATATGAAGTACAACATCCAAGATGGGAACAACTGGAAGTTTTAAATCATACAATTGACATTGATTTTGAAAAAACTTATGGAAAGGATTTTGGATTTCTTCAGCACACACAGCCAACTTCAGTTTTCATGGCTAAAGGCTCAAGAATTACAGTTAAAAATAAAAGAAAACTACAGGCAATTCCAGTTTTAGAAGAAATGTATTAACCCATAAATAAAACCAGTCATGAATTTCAACATCATCGGATATTTAATATATCTCAGCATTACGACTTTCATCATTTTAAAAGTTGGAAAAATCTGCTACAAAAACGGAAATATTTATGTTGCAGATCTAATCCCTAATCACGCTGATCTTTGCCAAAAAATCAATCAGGTTTTGCTTTTAGCTTATTACCTTTTAAATATTGGTTATTGTGCCATGACATTAATTTCCTGGCAGAAAATTATTTCATCAACACAATTGATTGAAATGATCTGTATAAAAACAGCTGTCATAATTTTTATTATTTCAATTCTGCATTACCTCAACATTTTAATTATAACTAAATACATTCAAAAACTAATTCATAACAACAAAAACTAAATATTATGGAAACTACAAAAATCTTAATCGGTTACAGTATTTATTTACCAGTCGCTTTATTTCTAACTTATTACGTTTCTAAAACACTTTTTAAAAACGGAAAAATCTTTATGCTTGACATCTTTAAAGGCCGTGAAGAAATTGCAGAAGCAACCAACAAACTTTTTGAAACCGGATTTTATCTTTTAAATATTGGTTTTGCCTTAATGATCTTAGAATTGCAATTAAGCAACGATACATATCAGGAATTAATTGAAAATTTAAGTTATAAAATTGGCGGTTTTTCTATTTATCTTGGTATCATGTTATTCTTCAACTTGTATTTCTTTTTTAGAGGAAAACGAAAAGCCAAAGAAGCTCAAAGAGAAGAAAGATTGGTTTTTAAAGCATAACTATCCGTTCTAAACCCGACAGGTTTTAAAAACCTGTCGGGTTTGATAAAACCTAAATTTAGATAAAATGACACATCAGGAAATACTCAAAAAAGTGCAATGGAAAGATTTGAAAACACTTAGCTTTAAAGAAATGCTAATTGAAAACAACTTGACAATTCCGTGGTTTCTAGTTTCTATGACACTTTCTTATTTTGGCTATTATTTATTAGCGATTCCTTTTTCAGCTTTTTTCTTTCTAGCCGGATTAAGACAAGTGCATAATGGTTTTCATAATTCATTGGGAACAAACAAATTCTTGACTTGGTTTACACTTTATTCAAACAGTATTTTATTGATGGTTTCAATTCATGCCGTTAAATTCAATCATATTCGACATCATAAATATTGTTTGTCTGATGAAGATTACGAAGGAAAATCAGCAAAAATGACTTGGTACGGAGCTATTCTTTATGGACCAATTCATATGTTTTTGATCCATAAAGTGACTTTGCAAAAAGGAAATAGAAATTATGTCAAAAATGTAATCTTAGAGCTTTTTTCTATTGCAGTAGTAACTTTTATAATTTTCTATTTTCAGATTCATTTTCTGATCTATCATTTTATCATAATGGTCTTCGCCGAATTTTTAATGGCTTTCTTTGCGGTTTGGACTGTACATCATGATACCGAAGATTCTCCGGAATTTGCCAGAACACAGCGAGAAGACTGGAAAAACAAAATTACTTTTAGCATGTTTTATCATTTAGAACATCATTTATTTCCGGCTGTTCCAACAATTAAATTACCAGAACTGGCAAGAAGAATTGATGATGTATTTCCAGAAATTGAGAAAAAGAACACTTTTTAGTTGTAAAATATTAGGTTGCCACGAATTACACTAATTTCCACTAATTTTTATTTTCTAAATCAATTGCAAAAATGAATTCGTGAAAATTCGTGCAATTCGTGGCAAAAAATCTACACCCAATGAAAAAACTCATAATCGCAGCCGGAACAGGTTTTCTCGGACAAGTTTTAATCAATCATTTCAAAGATAAATTTGAAGAAATTGTAATTCTAACCCGAGGAAAATCTCAAACAATTAACGGAATTAAATATGTAAACTGGAATGCCAGAACTTTTTCTGGCTGGGAAAAGGAATTGGAGAGTGCGACGGTTTTAATTAATCTCGCTGGAAAATCTGTTGATTGTCGTTATACCAAAGAGAATAAAAAAGAAATTCTTTGGTCTAGAATTGAAAGTACCAAGATTTTAAACAAAGCGGTTTTGAATTGTAAAAATCCACCGAAACATTGGCTGAATTCATCAACGGCAACTATTTATCGTTTTTCTTTAGACAAACAAATGGATGAAGTTAACGGTGAAATTGGAAATGATTTTTCTATAAATGTGGCACTTTCATGGGAAAAAGCATTTTTTAAAACCGAAACTTCAAATACGTTAAAAACGGCTTTGCGGACTTCTATTGTTTTAGGAAAAAATGGAGGCGCTTTAATTCCGTTGAAGACTTTGGCTAAAATTGGTTTTGGAGGAAAACAAGGAAACGGAAATCAGTTTATAAGCTGGATTCACGAAGAAGATTTTGCAAATGCGGTTGATTTTATTATTGAAAAAGAAATTACCGGAGTTATAAATGTGGTTTCTCCAGAACCTATTCGTAATGCTGATTTTATGCAGAAACTTCGAAAAGCTGTTGGTTTTCCTTTTGGAATTCCGCTTAACAAATTCTTTCTAGAAATTGGAGCATTTTTTATTCGAACAGAAACAGAACTGGTTTTGAAAAGTCGAAATGTGATTCCGAAAAAGCTTTTGCAAAATGGATTTCAATTTAAGTTTGGAGATATTGATAATGCTTTTAAAACTTTATTAAAGAAATGAATTGGACCTTTACAGGTAGACATTGGACTTTCACACTACTATGCGGACCATTTATTTTTGCATTAATAAATGGTTTTAATACCAATTGGAGTCCAAACAATTATCTTGATTTTTTTCAATTATATCCATTTACAATATTCATCGGACTTCTCTTTTCCCTGCCAACTTATTCTTTTTATATCGTTCTTTTTACCTTTTTTAAAAACAAAAAGATAAAAACGATTAATGAAAAAGCAGCTCTAATTATCATTGTAATAATTGGAATTTTTATAACAACATCACTTATAAATGGGACTGTATGGCTTGACCTTGCCATATCTTATTCAATCTCATCAATTATAACAGGGTTATTTTTTACACAATATTTTAAAGATCACGAAGAATCATGACAACAATACACCTCACAACAAAAATAAAAGCGTCAAAACAAATCGTTTTTGACGCCTCAAGAAATATCGATATTCATCAGCAATCTGCAAGTCCTACAAAAGAAAAAGCAATTGCCGGAGTGACATCTGGATTAATAAATTTAAACGAAACAGTAACTTGGCGAGGCAAACACTTCGGGGTTTATCTCACACACAAAACCCGAATTCCTGTAATGGATTTCTACGATTATTTTGTGGATGAAATGGAAGAAGGAAAATTTAAATCTTTCAGGCATGAACATATTTTTGAGGAACAAAATGGCGTAACAATCATGAAAGATGTATTACAATATGAAACTCCGTTCGGGATATTTGGAGAACTTTTCGATATTCTATTTTTAGAAAAGCATCTTACTAATTTTCTTTTGGAAAGAAATAAGGTTTTAAAAGAAGTATCTGAAAAACTTAGTTAATATAATTTTCTTACTTTTATAAGTAATTCATTTCTGAATGATTCAGATAAATTAATCAAAAACATACTTATGAAATTAAAAACAATATTAACTGTACTTCTTTTTACTATTTCTTTTATTGGTTTTTCGCAAAGCAATTGTAAAACTTTAAAAGGCTGCGAACGTAAATTATGTGAGTTAAATACAAAATTAACTGCTGCTAAAAAAGCTGGAAATCAAAACCAGATTAAAGGAGTTGAAGATGCTATCGCGCAGACCAAGAAAAACTGTACCACAAAAACAGTCAATAAAGATCTGGACAAAAAGGTAAAAAAGAAACAGCAAAAAGTCAACGAAAGAACTGCCGATTTGAACGAAGCTATTAAAGACAAAGAAAGCAAAGAAAAAATCGACAAAAAAAGAAAAAAACTTGATGAAGCTAAAGCTGATTTGAATAAAGCTTTGGCAGAACAAAAAGCGAAATAGATTACTCTAGAATTATTTCACGCAGATTTCGCAGATTTGAGCAGACTAAAAAGATAATTTCAATTGCCTCCAGCTTTAGCTAGGGGTAAAAATGAGCATCCAATCTGGGCTTTAGCCAAATGATAAAATTTGGCTAAAGCCTCCAATATTTGAGCATATCTCACCTCCAGCTAAAGCTGGAGGCAATTGAAAAATGAATTAAATCAAAATCTATTTTTCAAACTCTACAATTCAAACATAGCCCGCAGTTTCAACCGCGGGAAACGTTATGTAAAGAAAGCGCCCCAATGGTTGAAACGATTGGCAATATTCCTAAAGCATTATATTCCTAAATATTTTAAAATGAATTTTCTCGTTTTACAGTTTGCGTGAGGGATAGAAGCGGATAGCCCACAGCCTGACGAAGGAAGTGCGAGGACTTGGAGCGGATAGCCCGACCCGGAGGGACACGCCCAAATGCTGAAATTCATTTATACTGGAGAATATCTTATTTAATTATATTTGCGATTTAAATAAACAAGAAAATACATCTGATAAATGAATCTTTTCAAAATTAAAATACTGGAAAATATCTGCTATACTGAACTTGTTTATGGCAGAATAAATAAAAAGCTAAAAACAAACTTCACGAAATCTGAGATTGAAGAAATGATTTTTGCAGTTTTAGAAAAAACGGATGTAAAGTATTATCCGAAAATTGGGAAAAACTTTTATGTTTCCAATACAGAACACAATATTAAAATTACTGTAAATTCAAACACTTACAGAATTATTACAGTAGACAGAATTAATAAGAAATTATAAAAACGCAATCATTAACCACCAAAATATCGGTACACTTTCGACCCAAAAAGAAGTATAATATCGAGATCGGTTTGTATTAGCAAAAAAGATAAAAAACATTAAAGTCACAACCATAATGAGATTAATGATAAGATCGTGAACTGTAAAAGTTAAAATTCCTAAAACCCAAAACGGAACCAAAAGTAAAAACCCTAAAATCTTTGTTCTTTTTACGCCAATCGTCTGCGGAACGGTTTGCAAATGCGGATCATCATTAGCTAAATCCAGAATTTCGAAAACTAAAATCAGAACAAAAACCAATACAAAACGCTGGATACATTTTACAAAAAAGTTGGCTGTAAACTGAATTTCGGCATTTATATAGGGTAAAACCAAAGTCGCTCCTACCCAGCAAAGTGCTACAATATAAATTTTTACTCCTGCCCAGTTTCGGGCATTTTTTCTGTTTGGGAAAAACGGTAAAGTATAAAGCGCCGTTATGGCAAAAATTACTACGGAAATAATTTGGGTGATTCGCTTTAAATGGAAAAAATAGTAGCCGACTAAAATCACCGAAATGAAACTTAAAACAGCGATAATTTTTAATTGAATGCCAACCGGTTTTCTTTTCACCCGAACTAAAGCATCATATTTTACAAAATTATATCCTACAATTGTTCCAAAAAAAACAAACAATGCCATGGGTTCATCATACTGAATATGAAAGAAATGAAAAGTAATACGAACCAAAGCATAACACGATAAAGCCACGTGAATACTGCTGTTTAAATAAAAATCTAATATTTGTTTTAGAAGTTTCATGCCTCAAATCTAATCAATTGGTAACAAATCAACTCTTTAGTTATAAATTTGATAAAAATTGAAGTTAAAAATACCCATTAAATTATTAATAATACTTAATTTTGCGCCACAAAAAAACAACACATTTACTATAAAATGTAATAAACCTTGTGAAATCGTATAAAAACACTCGGCAAATTACTTTTGATCTTTAAAAAATAGACTGCTACAGATGAAAACAGATGCTTTTGCTTTAAGACACATTGGTCCAAGAGAAACAGATCTTCAACACATGTTACAAACCATTGGTGTTGACTCGATCGAACAACTTGTTTACGAAACCCTTCCGGACGATATTCGTTTAAAAGCGCCTTTGAATTTAGATCCTGCAATGACGGAATACGCATTTGCAAATCATATTCAGGAATTAGGAAAGAAAAATAAAGTATTCAAATCATATATTGGTTTGGGTTATCATCCAACCATCGTTCCGGCTCCAATTCAAAGAAATATCTTCGAAAACCCGGGATGGTATACAGCTTATACGCCTTATCAAGCAGAAATTGCTCAAGGTCGTTTGGAAGCTATCTTAAATTTCCAAACTACTGTTATCGAATTAACAGGAATGGAAATTGCAAACGCTTCTTTATTGGATGAAGGAACTGCTGCTGCAGAAGCTATGGCTTTATTATTTGATGTTCGTACAAGAGATCAAAAGAAAAACAACACACATAAATTCTTCGTTTCTGAAGAAATTTTACCTCAAACTTTATCTGTACTTCAAACACGTTCAACTCCAATTGGAATTGAATTAGTAGTTGGAAACCATGAAACATTTGATTTTTCAACTGAATTTTTTGGAGCTATTTTACAATACCCAGGAAAATATGGTCAGGTAAACGATTATAGCGCTTTTGTTGCTAAAGCAAAAGAAAATGAAATCAAAGTTGCCTTTGCTGCTGATATTTTATCATTAGCTGCTTTAACTTCTCCGGGAGAAATGGGAGCTGCGGTTGTGGTTGGAACTTCACAACGTTTTGGTGTACCAATGGGTTATGGCGGACCTCACGCTGCATTTTTTGCAACTAAAGACGAATACAAACGTTCAATGCCAGGTCGTATTATTGGAGTTTCTATTGATGTAAATGGAAACCGTGCTTTACGTATGGCTTTAGGAACTCGTGAGCAGCACATTAAACGTGAAAAAGCGACTTCTAACATCTGTACAGCTCAGGTTTTACTTGCGGTTATGGCAGGAATGTACGCGGTTTACCACGGACCAAAAGGATTACAATATATTGCAAACAAAGTGCACGCATCGGCGGTTACTACAGCTGAAGCTTTAAATAAATTAGGAGTTTTCCAAACTAACACAGCTTACTTTGACACTATTTTAGTAAAAGCAGACGCTCAAAAAGTAAAAACTGTTGCAGAGAAAAACGAAGTAAACTTCTTCTATCCTGATGCTGACTCTGTTTCGATTTCATTAAACGAAACAACTTCAATTGCTGACATCAACCAAATCGTTGCGATTTTTGCTGAGGCTTTAGGAAAAGAAACTTTCACTGTTTCTGAATTAACTGAAGCTAGCCAATTACCAGCTTCATTAGAAAGAACATCTTCTTTCTTAACGCATGATGTATTCAACAATCATCATTCAGAAAGTCAGATAATGCGTTACATCAAAAAATTAGAGCGTAAAGATTTATCATTGAATCACTCGATGATTTCATTAGGTTCTTGTACGATGAAATTAAACGCAGCTTCAGAAATGTTGCCTTTGTCAATGCCAAACTGGAACAGCATTCACCCGTTTGCACCAGTAGAGCAAGCTGAAGGTTATATTACAATGCTTAAAAAATTAGAGCAACAATTAAATGTAATTACTGGTTTTGCTGGAACAACATTACAACCAAACTCTGGAGCACAAGGAGAATATGCTGGTTTAATGGCGATTCGTGCTTACCATTTATCAAGAAACGAAAGTCACCGTAATGTATGTTTAATTCCATCATCGGCTCACGGAACAAATCCTGCTTCTGCAGCGATGGCTGGAATGAAAATTATCGTTACTAAAACTACTCCGGAAGGAAACATTGACGTAGAAGATTTAAGAGAAAAAGCGATTGAACATAAAGATGATTTATCTTGTTTAATGGTAACGTATCCATCTACTCATGGAGTTTTCGAATCTTCAATTATTGAAATCACAAAATTAATCCACGATAACGGCGGATTAGTATATATGGATGGTGCAAATATGAACGCGCAAGTTGGATTAACAAATCCCGCTACAATTGGCGCTGACGTTTGTCACTTGAACTTACACAAAACATTCGCTATTCCTCACGGTGGTGGTGGACCTGGAGTTGGACCAATTTGTGTGAACGAAAAATTAGTTCCATTCTTGCCAACAAACCCAATCTTAAAAGTAGGAGGCGAACAAGCTATTACAGCTATTTCATCTGCACCTTACGGATCTGCTTTAGTATGTTTAATTTCTTACGGTTACATCACTATGATGGGAGCTGAAGGATTAAAAAGCGCTACAGAACACGCTATTTTGAATGCAAACTACATGAAATCTCGTTTCGAAGGTCACTATCCAATTCTTTATACTGGAGAATGTGGAAGAGCGGCGCACGAAATGATTTTAGATTGTCGTTCATTTAAAGAAAACGGAATTGAAGTTGGTGATATCGCAAAACGTTTAATGGATTATGGTTTCCACGCTCCTACGGTTTCTTTCCCTGTAGCTGGAACTTTAATGATCGAACCAACAGAATCTGAAGATTTAGCAGAATTAGATCGTTTTTGTGATGCGCTTATCTCAATCAGAAAAGAGATTGAAGCTGCAACTGCCGATGATAAAAACAACGTATTGAAAAATGCACCGCATACATTGGCAATGTTAACTACAGATTCTTGGGATTTCCCTTATACTAGAGAAAAAGCAGCTTATCCGTTGGATTATATCGCTGACAATAAATTCTGGCCATCTGTTCGTCGTGTAGATGATGCATACGGTGACAGAAACTTAGTTTGCAGCTGTGCTCCTATCGAAGCTTACATGGAAAACTAAGAAATTATTTTTCTTATAAATATTCAAACCCGACAAGTTTTTAAAACCTGTCGGGTTTTGTTTTTGTTTCAAGTTTGAGGTTTCAAGTCTAAACAAAAACCTGAAACCTCAAACTTGAAACAAAAAAAACTTTTCACCACACTTTGACTTCAATCGTTTGAAATCTCGGAAAAATTAAAAAATCATTAGAAAATAACCATTATATCATTCAAAAAATAGTTATTTCATAATTATATGCATGCATAGTATTTTTTATGATAGTTATCATGTTTTTATTTATACTTTAGCAGGAAATTTATCGGATAATTAAGGGAAAAAATGAAAATAAAAATTATTGGCATTGGGAGTTACATTCCTAATTTAGAAGTAAAAAACACAGATTTTGACAAGCATATTTTTTTGAATGAAGATGGAACCCCTTTTGGTTACCCGAATGAAGTCGTAATAAAAAAATTTAAAGGTATTACCGGAATTGAAAACCGCCGTTATGCCGAACCTCAATATACCGCATCAGATTTAGCTTTTTTTGCTGCTGAAAAAGCAATTGCAAATGCAAAAATCGATGCCGAAACTTTAGACTACATTATTTTTGCCCATAACTTTGGCGATGTAAAAACCGGAACGCATCAAACTGATATTTTACCAAGTTTAGCGACTCGTGTTAAAAACAAATTAGGCATTAAAAATCCTAAATGTGTGGCTTACGATATTCTTTTTGGATGTCCGGGCTGGATTGAAGGTGTTCTTCAAGCAAACGCTTTTATCAAATCTGGAATGGCAAAAAGAGTTATGGTAATTGGTGCAGAAACACTTTCAAGAGTTGTTGACGATCACGATCGTGATTCGATGATTTATTCTGATGGAGCCGGAGTTTCTATTTTAGAAGCTTCTACTGATGAATCTGGTCTTTTATCTTATGAAAGTGCTACTTATGCTAATGATGAAGCAAATTATCTTTTCTTCGGAAAATCATATAATCCAGATTTAGATCCGGATATTAAATACATCAAAATGTACGGTCGTAAAATCTACGAATTTGCTTTAAGCAATGTTCCATTAGCAATGAAAAGCTGTTTGGATCAAAGTGGAATTGCCATCGACGATGTGAAAAAAATCCTGATTCATCAGGCAAATGAAAAAATGGACGAAGCGATTATCGAACGTTTCTACAAATTATACGACAAAACTGCTCCTAAAGATATTATGCCAATGAGTATTCATGATTTAGGAAACAGCAGTGTTGCAACCGTTCCAACTTTATACGATTTAATTCTACAAGGAAAAATTGAAAATCAAGAAATCAACAAAGGTGATGTTATCATTTTTGCTTCTGTAGGAGCCGGAATGAATATCAATGCTTTTGTTTATAGACATTAAATTTAAAGCTAAATAAATTAAGTTTTATTTTAAGCTGAAGCATATAATCTCGCAAAGACGCGAAGTCGCAAAGTTTATTAAACCATATAAGTGATATAAGTTCAATTAAGTGAAAACTTAAAATATCTTATATCACTTATATGGTTATTTTTTTGATCAAAACTTTGCGACTCCGCGTCTTTGCGAGAGATTCGTTTCATTTTTTATAATACTTTATAAATTGATTTCCTTCCAATTAAAAAACACAAAAAAGAAGATAACTTTGTATATTTGCGACCTAATTAAAATCAAGAACGATAGCTTGTTTCGTTCCTCGCAATAACTATGTACGAAAAAACGTTTCCGAATAAAAGATTCAAACTTACTTTAGAGTTTTTACAAAAGCACGTTAGCACATCAGAAACCATTTTTGATTTTGGCGTTCCAAATCCGTTTTCTAAAATAATGGAAGAAAATGGATATACTGTAAAAAATACAAAAGGCGAAGATTTAGACAACGATCAAACCGCTTTACAAACAGAAGATTATACTGTTTTTACAGCATTTGAAATTTTCGAACATTTACTAAATCCATACACGATTTTAGAAAATGTAAAATGCGATAAATTGCTAATTTCAATTCCGTTACGTTTATGGTTTTCTCCGGCATATCGCTCAAAAACTGATATGTGGGACAGACATTATCACGAATTTGAAGATTGGCAGTTAGACTGGCTTTTAGAAAAAACGGGATGGAAAATAACAGATCGTTTGCAATTTACACATCCGGTAAAAAAGTTTGGATTGAGACCCTTATTAAGATATTTCACTCCAAGATATTATCTTGTTGTTGCGGAGAAAGTTAAGAACTAAGATTGCAGATTAACGATTTTGGATTTCTGATTTTAGATAAAGTGAAAAATCTAAAATCTAAAATCAAAAATCTAAACTTTTTTTTAATGAAATATTACATCGTCATTCCCGCGCACAACGAGCAAGATTTAATTGGCCTGACTTTACAATCATTGGTTTCTCAGACTGTTTTACCATCAAAAGTTGTGGTTGTAAATGACAATTCTACTGATAAAACAGAAGAAGTTGTTTTGAGTTTTGCAAAGGAAAATCCGTTTATTTCTGTAGTAAACAAAACTTCAGATGCGATTCACCTTCCAGGAAGTAAAGTAATTCAGGCTTTTCAAAAAGGTTTTGAAACTTTGGATTCTGATTACGATATTATTGTAAAGATAGACGGCGATTTAATTTTTCCTTCTAATTATTTCGAAACTATAATTAAACATTTCGAATCCGATCCTAAAATCGGAATGGTGGGCGGATTTTGTTATATCGACAAAAACGGCGAATGGGTTCTTGAAAACCTAACCGATAAAGATCATATTCGCGGTGCTTTAAAAGCATATCGTGCGGCAACTTTTCAGCAAATTGGCGGTTTAAAACCTGCTATGGGCTGGGATACTGTAGATGAATTACTTTGTAAATATTACGATTGGAAAATTGTTACCGACGAATCTTTACATGTAAAGCATTTAAAGCCAACAGGCGCTAATTACAACAAAACAGCTCGTTATAAACAAGGCGAAGCTTTTTATACTTTAGGTTATGGTTTTTGGATCACGGCAATTGCTTCGGCAAAATTGGCGATGATGAAGAAAAAACCTTTCCTCTTTTTAGATTATATAAAAGGATTTTTGAAAGCTAAAAAAGCTAAAACTCCTTTATTAGTTACCTCTGAACAAGCTAAATTTATTAGAAATTACCGTTTACAAAAAATGAAACAAAAGCTTTTCTAGTTTTTTAAAACTTAAAAAACTGTAAAGTGAAACGGTAAACTGTAAACTAATCCTTAATTTAGCCAATATTTGTAAAACTTATGATGCTAATTCGTTATTTATCCCAAATAGGAAGATATTTTTTAATGCTTAAAGAAATTTTCAATAAACAGACCAAATGGCCTGTTATGAAAAATTTGATTTTTAAAGAAATTGATGATTTAATTATTGACTCTCTTGGAATCGTTTGCTTTATATCTTTTTTTATTGGAGGAGTTGTTGCCATTCAAACGGCTTTAAACTTAACTAATCCTTTAATCCCAAAATATTTAATTGGTTTTGCTACACGTCAATCTGTAATTCTGGAGTTTGCCCCTACTTTTATTTCGGTAATTATGGCCGGGAAAATGGGATCTTACATTACCTCAAGTATCGGGACAATGCGTGTTACAGAGCAAATTGATGCTTTAGAAGTTATGGGGGTTAATTCCTTAAACTATCTTGTTTTCCCTAAAATAGTAGCTTTATTAATGTACCCTTTTGTAATTGGGATTAGTATGTTTTTGGGAATTTTTGGCGGATGGCTTGCTTGTGCATACGGCGGATTTTCGACTAGTCAGGATTTTATTCAGGGTGCTCAAATGGAATTTATTCCGTTTCACATTACATATGCCTTCATTAAAACTTTAATTTTTGCAATGTTATTAGCTACAATTCCATCTTTTCACGGATATTACATGAAAGGTGGAGCATTAGAAGTGGGTAAAGCAAGTACGGTGTCATTTGTTTGGACATCTGTTTGTATTATTCTTTTTAATTATATATTAACTCAATTATTATTAGGATAATGATCGAAGTAAAAAACATAGAAAAATCATTTGGGGACAGCCGAGTTTTAAAAGGTGTTTCGACAGTTTTTGAAACTGGAAAAACCAACTTGATCATTGGACAAAGTGGATCTGGAAAAACTGTTTTATTAAAAACTTTACTAGGAATTCATACTCCAGATTCAGGAACTATTGAATTTGACGGAAGAGTTTATTCTGAATTAGAACCAGACGAAAAAAGAGAATTAAGAACTGAAATTGGAATGGTATTTCAAGGCAGCGCATTGTTTGACTCAATGACTGTTGAAGAAAATGTTGCTTTTCCTTTAAAAATGTTCACAAACGATAATAAAGCAAAAATCAAAGAACGTGTTGATTTTGTTTTAGAAAGAGTAAACTTGGTTGAGGCACATAAAAAACTTCCTTCTGAGATCTCTGGAGGTATGCAAAAACGTGTGGCGATTGCCCGTGCGATTGTAAATAATCCAAAATATTTGTTTTGTGATGAACCAAACTCTGGTCTTGACCCAAATACCTCAACTTTGATTGATAATTTGATTCAGGAAATTACAAAAGAATACAATATCACAACTGTAATTAATACGCACGATATGAACTCTGTAATGGAAATTGGAGAGAATATCGTTTTCCTTAAAAAAGGTGTAAAAGCGTGGCAGGGAACTAAGGAAGAAATATTTGTAACAGATAATAAAGACATTGTAAAATTTGTATACTCTTCAAACTTATTTAAAAAAGTACGTGAAGCTTATTTGAAAGGCTAGAAGTTTTTTAAATTCCAATATATTAAATTCCAAATTCCAATTTTATTAAGATTGGAATTTGGAATTTTTTTATTGAGATTTTAGTTCTGATGTGATTTAATATTCTTTTGGCAATCCAAATCCAATTACCAGTCCTGCTCCCACAAAACTATTCTTAGATATGCTGCCAAACAGCTTAAGTCCAATGCTGGGAGTTAATGCATTAAATATTAAACTAGATCTTTTCTTAGGTGCAAACCACTTAAAGTTAGCTTCGAATGGCACACCGACAAATCTTTTATATTGATAATAATAATTATCATCAGAATCTTTGAAAGACAGCTTTAAATTATTAGAACTTATTCCGGCAGAAACACTATAAGAATGATTTCTGGTCAGCCATCTTTTTCCATATAAAATGGCATATTCATCATTGTCTTCTACACTTGAGAAAGCAAAAACACTATCTTGTTTTACATATCCCGATTCATGCGAATACCGTAAAGTAAAAAGATGTTTCTTATATTGATAATTTAATTCGCCTCCGCCAGCAAGACCAAAATGTTTCATTCCGACAAAACCTCCAAAAGCCTCACCGTAAATAATGGGATTTGATTTGGGTTTTAATTCTGAATCATTGGTTTCTTGCGCATAAATTGAATTGGAAAGTATTAGAACAAAAATAATCTTAAGTAGTTTTTTTACCATAATCAATTGAATATCTAATTTATAAAGATGAAATAATTTTCTAAATATTAAACAAATAATATACCATTTAAGAAATTTCAACAAAATAAGAAATTTTCAATAAAAAATTCCAAATTCCAATCAAACGAGAAATCTCAATACAAAAATTCCAAATTCCAATCTTTGTAAAACTGGAATTTGGAATTCTTTATTTATTGGTATTTCCTGTTTCTAATATTTTTTGCTTAAGCCAAAACCAACTGTTACTCCTGCGCCAATAAAAGTATATTTTCCAAAATTTCCAAAAAGCTTAACACCAACACTTGGAATTATGGCATTATAGATTAGTCTAGATTTCTTTTTTGAATAAAACCATTTGTAATTAGCTTCAAAAGGTACACCATAATAACTTATCGATTTAGCAGAAAAAACCTTTTCAGATTCAAATTCTTCAGGATCAACCGATTCTATTAGTTTTTTCATTTCTAAATTATTACGGCTCACACCAACCGAAACGCTATAAGAATGATTTGAACTCAGCCAGCGTTTTCCATATAAAAAAGCATATTCTTTATTATCTTCTGACTTATAATATCTCGGCATTATAATATAATTATCTGATCTTTCAGAATATCCTACTGCATTTGTAAATCTAAAAGTAAAAAGATTTTTTCCGGTTTGATAATTCAATTCCAAACCACCAGAAATACCGACACTCTGACCAATTGTAGGCCCTCCAAAACCTTCAAAATAAATTATTGGATTTGATGATCTTAATTCCGAATCATTAGTTTGTTGTGCCTTTGCCGAACATACAAATAGTAGAACAAAAACAATCTTAAGTAGTTTTTTTACCATAATTAGTTGAATATCTTTTTATAAAAATGAAATAATTTTCTAAATATAAAGCAAATAACATACCGTTTAAGAGATTTTAGCAAAATAAGAAATCTTCAATAAAAAAAATCCAAATTTCAATCAAACAGAAAATCTCAATAAAAACAAATTCCAAATCCCAATCTTAGTAAAATTGGAATTTGGAATTTAATATGTTGGAATTTTTATATTCTAATGATTACCCGGCAGAAGTTCAACTTCAGCATTTGGATTAAAAAGATAGGTCTTTCCTGAACTTATTTCGAGACATTCAAAACGTTTGGTTCTAACCGCTATTTTCTTGAATATTTTGCCGTTTTTGATTCGGAAGACACTTCCATATGGAATTTCAAAAACATAGTTCTTATCACTCTCTTTATCGTATTGTTTTAATGCCAAAGATAAAGTGGTATCTGTATCGCTACTTGCCGAAGGATTTTTAAAATGACGTGCCAATAAAGGCAGCAAATGACTTGGAAATATTTCTGGTCGAATAAACGGAATCATTAAACGCTGAAAAGAATATTTCCATTCATTTCCGTGAGGTTTAATATTTCTTCCAAATTTTTCGAAAGCAACTAAATGGGAAATCTCATGAATAAGCGTAATTAAAAATCGGTACTTATTTAAACTCGCATTAACCGTAATTTCATGTTTACCGCTCGGCCCTCTCCTATAATCGCCATGACGCGTCTGACGCTCATTTACGATTTTAAGATGAACCTGATTGGCTACAATCAAATCAAAAACAGGCTTTACTGCGTGCTCCGGAATATATTTAGCTAATGTATCGCTCAAGTTAATTATTAATTATTAGTTATGAATTATAAGTTTCCTTCGATTGGAATTTGGAATTTGGAATTTGAAAATTGGAATTTGAATTACGGATTTGTAGATGAAACTTCGAGTACTTTTCCATTAAAATATTTATTTCCGTTAAGAGTAAAATCATAAATATAATTCGCCATTCCTTCTGCAGAAATTGGAGCCTGATAACCCGGGAAAGCTTCATTCAGCATTTCGGTTTGAACCGAACCCAAAGCTAAAACATTAAACGAAATACCTTTCTCTTTATATTCTTCTGCCAATAATTCGGTTAAAGTAATTACTGCGCCTTTACTTGAACTGTAAGCTGCTAATCCTGCAAATTTTAAACTTCCACGTACGCCGCCAATTGAGCTTATGGTTACAACGTGGCTTCCTTTTTGTAAAAATGGCAAACAAACTCTGGTAAGATTCGCTACAGCAAAAACATTTACTTTATAAATACTTTCAAAATCAGCTTGTGTGGTTTCTGCAAAAGGCTTTAATAGTAAAGCTCCAGCATTATGAACTACAGCATCGACTTTTTTCCAGGTTGAAGAAAGAAAACTTTCTACTTCCTGCAAAGCTGTTTCATTGGCTAAATCAATTGATAAGCAGGTTACGTTTTGATGTTCTAAAAGTGTTTTTGGAATTTTTCTTGAAATCGCTAAAACCTGATTTCCGGCATTGGCAAACTGCAATGCTAATTCATATCCAATTCCTCTACTCGTTCCGGTAACAATAATATTTTTCATGCAGCAAAAATAAGCAAAACCAAAATAATGAACTGTTATTTATTCATTGTAATTTCTTCAGTTGGAGTTGTTGCAATTTTAGTTACTGCTGGTAAAAACTCCTGAATAAAAGCCGTCATGTGCGGAATATCCATTACTTTGAATTCATCTGAAACGTGGTGATAAAAATCGAAATTTTCAAAATCAAAAGTACTTATTGATTGGCACGGTTTCCCGAAAGCTTCAAAAAACGAATAATTATCAGATCTGTAAAACAATTTATATTCAGCTTCTTTTGGTAAAAAACCAATTGTCTTTTTTCCGGTATATTCATTTATTTTTTCAGCCATATTCGATTTATCAAAACCTGTAATGTAGGCCAGATAATCACGTTTCATGGGAACGCCAATCATTTCGATATTTAATTGAGTATATAAATTAAAGTTTTTTGCTTTCAGTTTTGGAGCCATACTTTTTGATCCCAAAAGACCTTTTTCTTCTCCGGCAAAAAACACAAAAAGAATACTTCTTTTATTGGAATGGGTTTTACTGAAATATTTTGCCAATTGCGCCACAGCAGTTACGCCCGAAGCATCATCATTGGCACCATTAAAAATTTGGTCAGCTTGTTTCTTTTTTTCAATTCCGATATGATCGTAGTGTGCACTTAAAACAACATATTCGTTTTTAAGAGCCGGATCTGTTCCTTCTAAAACACCAACAATATTAAAAGCCGGAGATTTAAAATTAGTCAACGTATCTCGATAAGAAGCGAAATATGGTTTTACATTATTCTTTTTAAAAAAATCTTCTAAAAAAACTGCTGCTTTTTCTATTCCTTTTGTTCCCGTTTCACGTCCTTCTAATTCATCCGAAGAAAGGTATTTTAAAAAATCCGAAACATCAGATTCTTCTACTTTATAAGTTATTTCAGTTGATTCTGATTTGGATTCTTTTTCACTTACAACTGGTGAGCTCGTTTTACAGGCAATAAAAACAAATGGAAGAAGAAAGTATAGTTTTTTCATAAACGAAAGTTTGATGCACTTTAGCTTTTAAACTTCTAAAGCTGCTGATTTAAAATATTTTTTATACACTTTAAATACCTGAATACTTCCCAGAATTATGAAAAATACTGGAATAAAAACCGGCATTATGTACTTTGAAAACTGATTTGTTTTTTGAAAAAAAGTCTGCAAAATTACAATCAAACTAAACATCCCTAAAAAAACACCAATCAAAGTTCCTGCAATATAATAATATTTTAACTTTCTTTCGATGGTAATGTACTTTCCGTTAAGCAAATATAGATTCCAGCTCGCCCAAAAAGGAAGCTGTAAAAAATTAAAACAGTTTAAAATAATCCCAATTACAAACGGAGAATAGATTAAATAGTTCTGTAAAATTCCGTTTGATTTTGTTTCCTGATTAAAATTGAAATAAAAAGCAAAGGCCAGAACAAACATGAATCCTACTGCAAAAAAATCAATGATCTTCATTAATTTTTTATTGTTCATGAGTTGTTTAGCAAAAAGCAGCGTGAAATAAATGACAAAAGTTTCAACTACAATAACTCCGAATAAAAAGAAAACTAAATCATGAAGTCCTGATTTGGTATAAATTTCTAATCCAACAAGATTTAAATATCCTAACGGAATTGATCCCAGAAAACTCACGAGAAATCCAACTAAGGTATTTTTTAAACTTTTCATTTTTAAAAATTCATGATTTTATTGTTTTGCGCCAAATGCAATTTGTACTCGCGCATTCCCACTTTGTAATCTAAATACGGAACTCCCATTTTATGGTTTTCAACACTTATTTCATACATATACGTAATATGTCTTGCCAGTTCTTTCCAGGCAAACCATACGGAATGTTTAGGATCGTAAATATGTGTAGGCTCGCTCGCGGCTCCATTAAGTTCTACAATTTGAAAATTTTCTCCTCGTTCTAATTCCTCAAAAGTGTTGTACATGATATCAAAACGTCCGAAATAAAATCCCGGAATTTGAGTTGCAATTTCATCAATTGTCTTTGTCAATTTTGGTGTAATCCAATCGCTGCCGTCAAGAAATTTTGCGCCTCGGGCATGATTGCCAAACGGAACTAAATTTAATGTTTCGTCTTTAGGCAAAATTCGCTGCAGTTCTTCTCCATATTCTTCTTTTAAAACCTCAAACTGCAGTTCAAATCTGGGCGTTTGTTTGATTAAATCTTCAATTGTAGATTTTCCGTCTCCGGTTACAATCAAAAATTCTTTAGAAACAATTCCTGTAATTTTTCCGTTTTTTTGAAGCGGACGGCGTACGTAAAAAATGCCGACTTCTTTTTCAAACGGAATAAGATCCTGCAGTAAAAAATCAAAATTTGCTTTACTCGCATAATCAGTCAATTCAGAAACAGTTTTTATTTTTTTTACTCCAGAACCGCGCAAACCAATATCTGGTTTTGCGATTAATGGAAAATAGATTTGTTTTTCGACCAATAGATTGACAATGTCTTTTAAATCAGATTTCTCCCGAATTAAAACTGTTTTGGGATAATGATTTTTAGGCAGTAAATCATAAATCTGTTTTTTGCTTTCCATAATAAAACCGCCATTTTTAATTTTAGGATTGGAGGCATTAAAGAAGAAAATAGATCTTGCTTTGACAGCATAATACGCCCAAAGAAAATAAATAGGAAAGTACAAAACCTGAAAGGGCCAATATTCCCAATTGGTTACTTTGTGAAAAAATAGTTTCATAGGTTTACATTTTAAATTCGAATAAAAGAGGTTGAAAAATCTTCTGTTTTTATTAAATCGTAATATTTCATTGCACCTTTATTTTGTTCTGTCACCACTTGCGTTACACTTAAGGTTTTCATCATATTTTCTCTGTTAATGATTAAACCGTTTTGCGCATCATCGCTGTGTGTATTTTTATGAAAATCGAGCATATCTGAAGCCGAGATTTCATTTTTATCTTTTACAAAATCGAAGAACCAATTAGCTCTTTCTTTTCTAACTTCTTCAGGATATAAAGTAACCGATGACCAAATATAGTTTTGAGTTTCATCTAGCTTTGTTGTTCTTTTACTGAAACCATCCCAAATCAATTCATACAAAACTTTTTCCTGATACAAAACCAGCGTAAAGGGTTCAATATTATCGAGATCAATTTGTTTCCAAAAATCCTTTGGCGAATCCTTTTCGATAATATCCAGAACAATTAATCCGCGGCTTTTTCTATAGGGAAGTACGGGAATGTGTTTTGTAATACCTCCATTTAATAAAACCAACACAGTTCCGTTTTCATCCATTGCAAACCAGGTTCCTCCCGCTTTTGAATCTTTTGGATACATTATATTTTTGCCGTTGTGACAGTAATTTCTGGGCACAACAGCACCGGGACGAATTACTTTTTCGTCCCGGTTTGAAGTAATAATGACAACTCCTTTATTGTTTATAAAACTTACTGTACACATTGTTTTCTATATTCGATAGTCGAGCGCGCTACGCCAAAATTTTCATCTACTAAAATATTTTCAAATTGCAGTACTGCCACTTTTATTAAAGCCTGATGATGCACGCAATGTTCCAGATTATAAAGCAATTCTCTGTAATAATTACTTTGAATTCTCATGTCAAGTCCGTCAATAAACTGCTCCAGAAACATTATTTTATTCTCGCTTTTCAAACTTTCTTTAATTTCGGTAATGCATTGTTTTGCAAACTCGGTTTCGGTTTGAATTCTGATATTTCTTTCGCGGTTATCATAATTTATAATTCCCGATTCATAGCCATTTTGAAGACATTGAAACATTTCGAGAATATGTCTTGTGTGTTCGCCAATAGTGGCATTGCTTAAAGCCTGACAGGATTTTGAATAATCTTTATCCGATAATTGATTTAATAAATCCGTTAACTCATCTAAACTGCGGCGTATTGATTTTAGTAACATAACTTTTAATTTAGAAGATTAAACAATTTGTTTTTATTGAAATAAAGCAAACCTAAACTGCATAATAATGTAATAACGGCCAAAGCAAAAAGTAATCCGCCGTCGTTTTGAACCTCAATTCCTAAAACAAATAAGTGTGACAAAATAGCTCCAATCATAATTCCGGCTGCGCCAAAAGCACCAAGCCAGGTTGTTCTCGGTATTAAAATCAAAATTGCAGCAATTAATTCGGCAATTGCAGAACCAATTCTTCCGTAAGGTTCTACGCCTAAAGTCGAGAAAATATAAACACTTTCTTCTGCCCCGCTGAATTTAAAAAACAAGGTTTGCAATAAAATTACTGAAGCCGTTATTCTCAAAATCCATATTAAAATTTCCTTTTTCATGGCTTCGGGTTATTTGTATATTTTTTTCCAGTTGTTATCGGCCTTAACTTTTAACTCTGCTTCGTCTGGATTCCAGCTTTTCAGCGTATTATTAAAATAAGCATTGTAGAACAGATAAAGTTTTCCATCACTAATTTTAAAAGTCTCCGGATTAATTTCTACTTTTTTGCCTGCACTTCCCATTGCATACGCGCACCATCCGCCATATTGAGGTTCATATTTTGATGGATTTTTTAAGAATGCATTTTTATTTTCAATTGAAGAAAAATTATAAGTCACTCCCTGATACGAAGTCGAAATTTCTTTTTTCCCTTTAACTGCTTTTCCCTGATTAAAATAGCCAACCGGATCATAACCCTGAATCCCTACTTTATTTTCTAAATTATACTGGCTTACTCTTTTGGCATCATTTTGAGCAAACGAACTGCCTGAAACTAAAATCAATAACAATAATACTATCTTTTTCATCTTTGTTTTATTTAAGGTTTTTTAATACTGACACTAATAATTCTGTGGAAATGCGCTGTTTAATATCTGGCGAGATATATTCAAAAAGTATATCGGCCTCAGTATTAACAACAAAAACAGAAGGAACAGGCAGTAAACTGGTATTGATTCCTTTAGAATGTACGTTAATTACTGATTTGTAGTTTTCCGGAACCTGATAAGCAATTCCTACAGCTTTTATCAATTCTCCTTTTGAATCAGAAAGTAAGGTGTATTTTACTTTGTCATTTTCTTCTGTGATTTTTAAATTTTCTGGAGAATCTGGACTTACGGCTATAATTTGATAACCTAGGTCGATGATTTGTTTTTCGGCTCCAGCCAATGCCTGCAAATGTAAATTGCAATACGGGCACCAGCCGCCGCGATAAAAAACTAGAACTGTTTTTTTCTTTTTAAGTAATTCTGAAAGGCTTACATCTGCATTTTCAACAGTTTTTAAAGTAAACTCCGGGATTTTTTCTCCTATTAATAAAGGAGCAATATCAAGCGCCGATTTAGGAATCTCGCTTTGCGCGTGAGCAGCCGAGGTTAGCGCTGCCACAAAAATTAAAAGCATTTTTTTCATAGTGTAGTGGTTTTACATCTTTTTGATGATGTAAAATTATTGTACTATGAAAAAGCAAAATGTCGGCTAATTTACACTTCGCTTAAAATAATTATAATTTGGTGATATCCTGAATGATAATTTCTTTTCTGTTATAACTTAACAGATGGTTTGTTTCCATTTCATTTAGTAATTGCGTAGCAGTCTGTCTTGAAGTACAGATGATTTGCGCGATATCATTTTGGGTTAAATAATTTTCAATTGCTACCGTGTTTCCGTTTCTAACACCTTCTTGTTCTGCCCAGTCTTTTAGGAATTGGTACAATCTGGTTTTGGCATCTTTAGAAATTAAATTGGCATAACTATTTTTAACGCGCTTCATTTTTAAACCAACAAATTTGGTATATGAAATGGCCAAGGTTGGATTTCGGAGTAATAAATCTTCAAAATCAGACATTAAAAAACTACAGATTACAACATCATCAGAAAGTACTTTTGCATATTCTTCGACTTTATTATCAGTTTCTAAAGTCAATTCGCCAAATAAATCTCCTTTTTGAATAATGTCTTTTATCGTTTCATTGCCATCATCATCAATGGCAACAATTTTTATATTCCCTTTTTTAAGTAAAAAGATACGTGGCACATCTGAAGAAGAAAAATAAATAATTTCTCCTTTTGATGCTTTTTTAAAACCGGTAATAATACACAATTGTTTGATTTGTGAATAGCTCAGCGTTCTAAACAATTTATGATCCCGCAAGTACCAGTATTTTAAATCTTCGTACATAAAAATTAAATCTGTTGGTGTAAATGTAATTAATTTAACAATTGCGTGATTATCTTTTTGATAAGTTTTAAGCACGCGGATTATACAGATTCGCTGCCGCGAAAACGCTGATAAAACGGATTTCTATTATTTTTGAAAATAAAAAATCCGCGTCAATCTGTGTCATCGCGGTAGCGAATCCGCGTCATCAGCGTTCAAATTATAGTTTAGCTGGACAACAAAAAACCCTTTCAAAGCAGAAAGCCTGAAAGGGTTTGAATATATTTAAAAGAAAAATTATCCAGCGATAACAGATCTTGAAATAACGATTTTTTGAATCTCTGAAGTTCCTTCGTAAATCTGAGTGATTTTTGCATCACGCATAAAACGTTCTACATGGTACTCTTTTACATAACCATTTCCTCCGTGAATCTGTACAGCTTCAACCGCAGTATCCATTGCAACTTGCGAAGCAAATAGTTTTGCCATTGCACCACTCACGTCATAATTTTTATGCTGGTCTTTATCCCAAGCCGCTTTCATACATAAATGACGAGCCGCTTCGATATTAACTGCCATATCTGCCAATTTAAAAGCAATTGCTTGGTGGTTGCAGATTTCTGTTCCAAAAGCTTTACGCTCTTTAGAATATTTTAAAGCCAGTTCATAAGCTCCAGAAGCAATTCCTAATGCCTGAGAAGCAATACCAATTCTACCTCCGGCAAGCGTTTTCATAGCAAATTTAAATCCGAAACCGTCTTCACCAATTCTATTTTCTTTTGGAACTTTTACATCACTAAACATTAAAGAGTGTGTATCAGAACCGCGAATTCCCATTTTTTGTTCTTTTGGACCAATAGAAAAACCTGGCATATCTTTCGTCATGATCAAAGCATTGATTCCTTTATGTTTCAATTCAGGATGCGTTTGCGCAATTACTAAATATACAGATGCTGTGTTTCCGTTTGTGATCCAGTTTTTTGTTCCGTTTACCAAATAATGGTCGCCCATATCAATCGCAGTTGTTTTTTGCGAAGTTGCATCACTTCCTGCTTCCGGCTCACTTAAACAGAACGCTCCGTGAATTTGACCTGAAGCCAATCCCGGTAAATATTTTTGTTTTTGTTCTTCTGTTCCAAACTCTTGTAATCCCCAGCAAACCAAAGAATTATTTACAGACATTACTACAGAAGCCGAAGCATCAACTTTAGAAATTTCTTCCATTGCAATAACATAAGAGATTGCATCAAGTCCGCTTCCGCCGTATTTTGGATCAACCATCATTCCCATGAACCCAAGTTCACCCATTTTTTTAACCTGCTCGGTTGGAAAAATTTGTTTCTCATCGCGTTCAATAACTCCGGGTAATAATTCATTTTGAGCAAAATCTCTTGCAGCTTGCTGAATCATTAAATGTTCTTCGGTAAGATTAAAATCCATAGTTTTATTTTATTGTTTTTCTAAACCAAATTTTAGAATTCAGTTTTCGTGGTTTTTTATTTGTTTTTTTTGAAAAGCCAATTTATGGTTAAAAGGCTTCCAAAGATAATTTTTAAATGCGGATTTTACAATGCATGCATATAAATTTAATAGATTAACAAGGATAACGATAACGTTTTCGTAATAATTTATCATTTACTTCAAACAGACTATAATTTTGCAGCGTTTTTTGTAAAATACAATATTAAAAAATGCGATTTAAAAACCTCAAAAAAGTAAATTTTAAGCCATTTTCTCCGTAGAAAAGATTAAACAATTGCTAAAGCGCGTAAATCTACGTAAAACTAGTCTTACTAATTTGATTACTAAACCGATAGAGTAAAAAAAATCAAAAACAACTAAAAAAAAACTTCCAAAAAAAGGCAATAATATTGATAAATTAACATTATTTTTGCCTTAAAATTAAATAATTGATAGAGCATGAAAAAGATTTTACTAGTACTTACACTCCTTTTAACTTTACAATTTTCAGCAGTTTCTGCCCAGACTCATTTAGAGGTAAATGGCGTTACTGTTCCTAGAAAAATAGATTATCAAAACAAAACTTTGCAGCTTAACGGAGCCGGCGGCAGATCTAAAATGTGGTTAGAAGTTTATGTGCAGGCCTTGTATTTATCGCAATTAAGTCAGGATCCAAAGTTTATTATTGACAGCGATACCGAAATGGCAATTCGAATTGAAATTACCTCATCTATGGTTTCTTCAAATAAATTAACCAAAGCGATGAATGTTGGTTTCGAAAAATCTGCAGGAAGCAATCTGGAGCAATTACGACCAAGAATCGAGCAATTCAAAACGTATTTAAGCGACGCAATTACAGAAAAAGATGTATTCGTTTTAGCTTACAATCCACTTGATCAAACTATCAATGTGTTTAAAAATGAAGTTTTGAAAGGAAAAGTTCAGGGATTTGATTTCAAAAAAGCATTATTCGGAATCTGGCTTTCTGATAAACCAGTTGACGAAACTTTGAAAAAACACTTATTAGGAATATAATCCTTAAAATTTTACATATTCAGAAAGCCGAAAACCGAATAGTTTTCGGCTTTTCTTTTTTGTTTAATAAATTTGATGCAAAATACATTATTCGCATTATTCTATTTCATACATTTACACAAAATAAACATATCACAACAAAATGAAAGATTTATTACAACAATTTGAAAATAAAGCACCTGAAATTGTTTTTAACTGGAAAGATTCTGAAACAGAAGCTGAAGGATGGACTGTAATTAATTCGCTGCGCGGAGGAGCTGCCGGCGGAGGAACAAGAATGAGAAAAGGCTTAGACATGAACGAAGTTTTGTCGCTTGCCAAAACAATGGAAGTTAAATTTTCTGTTTCGGGCCCGGCAATTGGCGGCGCTAAATCTGGAATAAATTTTGACCCAAATGACCCTCGCAAAAAAGGAGTTTTACAGCGTTGGTACAAAGCGGTTTCTCCATTATTAAAAAGTTACTACGGAACTGGAGGAGATTTAAATGTTGATGAAATTCACGAAGTAATTCCAATGACGGAGGAATGTGGTGTTTGGCACCCGCAGGAAGGTGTTTTCAACGGACATTTTAAACCTACGGAAGCGGATAAAATTAATAGAATTGGTCAATTACGTCAGGGTGTAATTAAGGTTATCGAAAACCCAAAATTCTCACCAGACGTTACAAGAAAATATACTGTTGCTGATATGATTACGGGTTATGGCGTTGCCGAAGCGGTTCGTCATTTCTACGCAACTTACGGCGGAGACATAAAAGGTAAAAAAGCTATCGTACAAGGATTTGGAAACGTTGGTTCTGCAGCGGCTTTTTATTTAGCTGAAATGGGCGCAAAAGTGATCGGAATTATTGATCGCGATGGCGGATTAATTAAAGAAGATGGTTTTTCTTTTGAAGAAATCAGAACGTTGTTTTTAAATAAAGACGGAAATAAATTAGTTGCCGATAATATGATTCCGTTTGAAGAAATCAATTCTAAAATCTGGACAATTGGTGCTGAAATTTTCACGCCTTGCGCTGCTTCAAGGCTGGTTACTCAAAACCAAATCGACAGCTTAATCGCAAACGGATTAGAGGTTATTTCTTGCGGCGCGAATGTTCCTTTTGCTGATAAAGAAATTTTCTTTGGTTCAATTATGGAAGAAGTAGATCATAAAGTTAGTTTAATCCCGGATTTTATTTCAAACTGCGGAATGGCAAGAGTTTTTGCTTATTTCATGGAGAAAAAAGTTCAAATGACAGATGAGGCTATTTTCAACGATACATCTGAAATTATAAAAAATGCAATTGTAAAAGCGCACGCTTTAAATTCATCAAAAACAAATATCAGCGCAACAGCATTCGAAATTGCATTGAAACAATTAGTATAATCTACTTTATACTTTATATATAAACGAGCCAGATTTCTATTTGGCTCGTTTTTTTTGGTTTTGCCACAGATTAAAAGGATTATTTGGATTCCTGCTTTGTGAACTTTGCCTTCAATTTAGCCCACAGATTTACACAAATTAAAACAGATAAAAACTTTGCGTTCCTTTGCGTAAAACCTTAGCGAACTTTGCGGTTAAAATCAAAATCCAGCTTTGAGAACTTTGCCTCCTATTCAGCCCACAGATTTACACAAATCTAAACAGATAAAACTTTGCGTTCTTTGCGTAAAACCTTAGCGAACTTTGCGGTTAAATTACGCACAGCTCTTTCAGTCTAAACAATTTTTAGTACTTTTAAACGTTTAAAAAACAAATAACAAATAAAGAATATTAATGAGCTCTTCATCAAGAATTATTAGCCGTATTGGATTCATTTTCTTTGGATTCCTTTTTGGATTTATCTTAAATTCCTCTCTTTCTGATAAGAAGAAATCTTTGATAATGTCCAGTATTATATGTGGTCTGATAATTTTGTTGATGTTTTTTATACGTTTTTGGCCTCCATACAATCCCGAAAATAACGTCGCACTTGCAGATGGCGGCGGTGGCGGTGGCGGCGTAACGGTAAATTTTGGCGACAGCGATTTAGGTTCGGGAGCCAATTATAAAAGTGAAGTTCTGGAGGTGAAAAATGAAGTAAAACAAGCTCCGGCAAAAGCTGTTGAAGAAGAAGCTATTATTTCTCAGGAAAATACAAAAGCCGATGAAACGGATGTTGTGATTCCTGTAAAAGAAAAACCTAAAAAACCTGTTCCGGTTGAGAAACCAATACAAAAACCTGTTCCCGAAAAACCAAAAGTTTCAAACTCTACAAACGATGCTTTATCTAGCATTTTAAAAGGTTCAAACAAAGGCGGTGATGGCGATGATAAAGCAGCTGGAAATAAAGGAAAACCGGGAGGAGATTTAAACTCTAAAGGTTATTACGGATCTGGCGGTTCTGGCGGAGGAACTGGAGGCGGTAACGGAACCGGAAATGGTATTGGCACAGGAAGCGGATACGGAGCCGGAAGCGGCGGAGGTTCTGGTGGGGGAACTGGATATTCTCTAGGAACAAGAAAAGCACTTTCTAAACCCGCACCGAAATATACTTGTAATGAAGAAGGAAAAGTTGTTGTTGAAATTAGCGTAGATCAAAACGGAAAAACGATTAGCGCAACACCTGGAATTAAAGGAACAACAAATACTGCAAAATGTTTATTAGACCAAGCTAGAATTGCAGCTATGAATACGAAATGGGAATCTGACAATGATGCTCCCTCTAAACAAGTTGGAAAGATTATTTATAATTTCAGTTTGAATTAAAACACGAATTTCACGGATTTTCAAGAAATCTATTATTATACAAAAAGGCTTTCTGATGATTTTCAGAAAGCCTTTTTTCGTCCAGTTTGTCATTTCGACCGAAGGGA
>NZ_DLHA01000045.1:79896-82846 GCF_002482975.1 Flavobacterium sp. UBA7680
TCCCTTCGGTCGAAATGACAAAATTGCGCTTACTTATAGAAGTGAGATTGCTTCGTTCCTCGCAATGACTAAGATTGTGTTGTTTCGCGTGAGGGATAGAAGCTGGCTACCGAAGTAGCGCGTATAGCCCGACCGCAATAAAAAAATGGGCGAATCAACGTTATGCTGATTTGCCCATTTTTTTATTGTGGTCACGCCCTAATGATTATTTTACTTTGGACTCGTTGCAATTACAAACTTCAAATTGTTCTTCACTCCTATCTGCAAAACATCAACTAAATCCTGAACCTGCAAATTAAACGGAATTCTAACTACGACAGTCTGACTTTTATCCGCGCCAATTTTATTCATTAAAGTAGTTTCTAATTCTTCAAAAGCAACGGGCTGTTTGTCGATATAGAACTGCTTGTCTTCTGTAACGGATAAACTTATTAATTGTTTATTGGTTTTTTCATTTGATTTCGCTTTTGGAAGCGTCATCTTAATAACATTTGGGTTTGCCAGTGTTGAGATAATTAGGAAAAACAACAACAGGAAAAACATAATGTCACTTAAGGATGAAGTCGCAACCTCAGCGTGAAATCTTCTTTTTCTCTTAATCGACATACCTTATGATCTTTGAATTATGTTTACAAATTCTAATATCTGTTTCTGAATTTTTAAAGCAAAATCATCAATTTTTCCGTTAAGTAAGTGGTAAGCACTATAGGCAATAATTCCCACGATTAATCCAGATCCTGAACTGATCATTTTCTCGTATAAACCTCCGGAAATATTTCCGATACTGATATTTTCTGTAACTGAAATGCTGTAGAAAATTTTAATTACCCCAGAAATAGTTCCAATAAAACCAAGAGTTGGCGCAATACCCGCAATAAGTCCTAAATGACCTAAACGTCTTTCCATTTCGCCAATTTCGATATCGGCAGCACGGTCCATATTTGATTCGATTTCAGCAATTGGTCTTCCAATTACTAAAACGCCTTCTTTTAAAATATTCCCAACAGCTGTATCGTTTCTTTCTACAATTGTTCTGGCTAATTCAATGTTTCCGGCATGTAATTTATCCCCAACATCCTGCATTAATCTGGCATCAATTCTTGAAGCTTTTTGGATATATAAGTAGCGTTCAAAAATTACGTAAATTGTGTAAAACAATAAAAGTGCGATTGGTATTAGGAAGAAACCTCCTTTTAAGATAAATCCTAAAACAGAAATTTCAGTTTCTGGATGAGCAATTTTTTCGATCACTACGTTTGAGGCGTTTGCGAGAGTATCAGCTTGTAGTTGAATGGAGCTAAACATATTTTAATTCTGGTTTTTAATAATTAATTCTAAAAAATATTTCAATTTTGCAATAAAGATAATTTTCATTGTTATATTAAACTAAAAAAACTGGAAATTATTTCAATCAGCAACTATTTTATCCGAATAAAATGAACTATCAGGAAACAACAAACTGGATGTTTAATCAATTACCAATGTATCAGCTTCAGGGTGCTTCGGCATACAAAGAAGACCTGACAAACATCAAGTTACTGGCAGAACATCTTGGTAATCCCGAAAAGAAATTACAAACGATTCACGTTGCGGGAACAAACGGAAAAGGATCTACTTCGCACATGCTGGCTTCGGTTTTGCAGGAAGCGGGTTATAAAGTGGGTTTGTATACTTCGCCGCACTTAAAAGATTTCAGGGAAAGGATTAAAGTAAACGGACAGGAAATTTCAGAAGATTTTGTTTGTGAGTTCATTTCCAAACACAAAGATTTTTTTGAAGCCAATGATATGAGTTTCTTCGAAATGTCGGTTGGTTTGGCGTTTGATTATTTCGTTTTTGAAAAAACAGATATTGCGATTATTGAAGTTGGTTTGGGCGGAAGACTGGACGCAACGAATATTATTACGCCTTTAGTTTCGGTTATTACCAATATTGGTTTAGATCACACGCAATTTTTAGGAAATACGCTCGAAGCCATTGCTGGCGAAAAAGCCGGAATTATTAAACCAAATGTTCCAGTTGTTATTGGTGAATATACTCCGGAAACACAGCCTGTATTTTTGGCTAAAGCCGAAGAAAATAATGCACCGATTTCTTTCGCTTCAGATTTAATTGACCAAATTTATTTGTCTGACTTAATTGGAGATTATCAGTTTCATAATAAGAAGACGGTTCAGCAGACAATTTCAATTCTGAACAATCAAACCAATTTTAAAGTTTCAACGGAACAATTAAAAGAAGGTTTACTGAATGTTGTAAAAAATACTGGTTTACAAGGAAGATGGCAGCAATTGGGCGAAAACCCAAAAATCATTTGTGACACGGCGCACAACAAACACGGATTAGCTGTTGTAATGAATCAGCTTCAAAATGAAAAATATGAAAAACTGCATATTGTTTTGGGTGTTGTAAATGATAAAGATCTGGATTCTATTTTACCCCTTTTCCCAACAGAAGCGCAATATTATTTCTGCAGTCCGAATTCGGCAAGAGGTTTACCAACTGAAACTTTGCAAAATGCGGCTGAAAAATTTAATTTAATTGGAGAAAAATACGATTCTGTTGAAAGCGCTTTCGCGAAAGCCAAACAAAACGCTTCAAAAAATGATTTTATTTACGTTGGCGGAAGCACTTTTGTCGTTGCCGAATTGCCTTTATAACAAGCAAAATCAAAATCCTTTAAAAAACTTTAAAAAAACCGATTTAATAACAAATTCATAAACAGCGAGATATAGTTTATTTTTAAAAAAGTTTTATTTTTTATTCGATTTTCTTTGCAGAACTCAAAAACTAGCGTATATTTGCACTCGCAATCACAAACGATAGCAACCTAGTAAAATAGGGCGATTAGCTCAGCTGGTTCAGAGCACCTCGTTTACACCGAGGGGGTCGGGGGTTCGAACCCCTCATCGCCCACCAAGAAACTCCTTAAGAAATTAAGGAGTTTTTT
>NZ_DLHA01000035.1 GCF_002482975.1 Flavobacterium sp. UBA7680
AAATTGTCGTTTTTTCCCTTAGCAACATTACTCGCTCAGGTTCTTTGGGTATGATCTCAGCTCGTTATTTAGAGCACCCCTTTGAGACAGTGCAAATGTAATGTTAAAAATTTCAAAAATCAAAAAGCAATGGCAAAAATCAAAGTCAATTACAAATTTGAATTTGCAACGTTTTTCTTTAATTTTTTTATTTGATAATAGATCCCAAAAAACAAACCAATTAAACCGCCAATATATCCAAAATTGTGAATTGAACCAACGTTAATAAAGTCTTGAATATGAATTGTTTCTTTAGGGATATACCAATCTATATTTTTTTCTCTTAAAAAGAAAACTCCGTATATAAAGCCTATAAAACCTAAGAATACAGCGAAACCAATATTTAACAAAATAGATTGTATGGTAAATTTTAAAACTTTTTTAGAATTAAAAAATAATGAAATCAGAGCGTATACAATTCCTATGATAAACCCGACCCACCAAGTCGCCAAAAAACCAATGATTCCTACTTTTACTCTTTCAGATGTAATTCCCCATTGATTCACTCCAAATTGATCAAATTTAAATAAAGTGTAATATTCTTGCGAAATAGTATAGGTAATTTGGTCGTGAAAAATTCCATAGAAACCTGCTATCACAGTTGAAACAAAAACTATTAGAAAAAAATTAAAGATTCTACGCATTTGCAATTTGACTTTTAATCTTGTTTTTAGATGGCCTGTAATTAAATCTTAAAGAAAAAAGTATTATTCCAAGTTAGGTTTTCTCCTCGATTGTTTTCTTTCAGAAATATTCTTTTTATCCTTGATTCTTTTTTTGATTACCGATTTCGGAATCTTTGTAGCTTTTCTAACTTTGGGCACAAACAAACCTTTTTTGATAATTTCTAAAAAACGTTTTATAACTATTTCTTTATTTTTAAGCTGACTTCTGTCTTCGTCGCAATTTAAAATTAAGATATTTTCGGTTGTTAAACGAGCAGGAATATTAGTTTGTAAAAGCAGCTTTTCATCTTCAGATAAAGCTTGTGATGCATTTAAATCAAAAGACAAAACCACTTTTGATGAAACTTTATTTACATTTTGTCCACCCGCGCCACTGCTTCTAACGGCTTTGAAATTTAATTCTGATATTATTTTATCGCTATCCATTATTGTGGCTGATGCGCTGGCTTTAATAAATCATTTACGGTTTTCACCGGATTAAAAGTAATTAACGGAACTGCGACAAAAACGGTTAACCAATTTGCCATTGATCCATTCCATAATCCCGGAAGTTCATAACTTTTTACCGGTTTTCCTTCAACACTTTTCTCAACAATAAATCCTGATTTTTGATCTACAAATTGTTTCAGATCAAATTTTTCACCTTTATAGTTTTTAATTCCGCAAACTAAATCAACTGGATTAAAATGGGTTGCTTCTTCTAAAATTTCAAGCTGTTTTTTATTTGCCAAATCAACTTGAGAAGTTTCTACAATTTGCAAAGAAGTTTCTCCTTTTTCATTCATTACCCAAAACGGCCCGCCGCCCGGTTCTCCTTCATTACGAACCATTCCGCAAACTCTAATTGGTCTGTCTAATAGGTCTTTAATTTTTGCAATTTTATTTTCAAAAGTGAATTTATTAAAATCTTTAGTCATTTGAATGTTTAGCTTTTGCATTAAAATATCAACAATTTCAGCAAGATCATTTTCAGTCACTTCTCCTTTTTCAATTGCTTTTAAATATCCAAATACTTTTTGCTGTACTCCAATTAAAATTCCGCCTAAAGCCTTTTTATACAATGTAATTTTGTCAATATGATTCTGAATTACATTATCAATGTTTTTAATAAAAATGATATCTGAATCCAGATTATTCAAGTTTTCAATTAAAGCACCATGTCCGCCTGGTCTAAAAACCAAATTACCGTTTGCACTTCTAACAATCTTATTTTTTGAGTTAACATTAATAGAATCTGTGCTTTTATTTTGATAAGAATAACCAATATTGATTTTAGTTCCAGATTCAGTTTCAATCTTTTCTTTAACCTCATCAATCGCTTTTTCAAACAAATCCTGATGGATTTCTGAAACTGTAAAATGCAAATTTGAAACACTTTTTGATGTAGCATAATGCACACATTCATTCAAATGTTCTTCAATTGGGTTTGCAATGTGCGTTTTATATAAATGAAATGGCAACACTGCTTTTGGCTTGTTCGCTGAATTATAATAATCAGGAGACAAGAGTAATTTTATAAAATAATAATTTTTATAATCTCTTTCTAAATTTTCAAAATCAGGATAAATTTCTTTTAGCTTTTCATGAACTTCTTCAAAAAAAGGAAACTTATCCATCCCGATAATAAAAATGGCAAGTTCTTTGTCTTTCTTTCTATTTATATAGGCGTTTATTGTTTCTTTTTCAATATCAAAATCATTCAGAAAAGCACTTAAAAATTTGAACATTCTGGTTGCCGCACCAGATGCGGGAACAAATTTTTTAATTTTTAATTTTTCTTTCTGATCATCAAAAAAAGAAGCCTTTTTTTCAAAATCAGCTTCTGACAAGCTTAGAATTCCATTATTGATAGTTGCTGGACTTATTAAGTTGCTTTTAGCAATTCCGTTTTTAAATATTTTTAATTGTTTTAAAATATTTTCGAATGGAATACCATGATTATAAATATCAACGAAATCCTCAGATGACAATCCTTTTTCTTTTAAAGCTCTCAAAGAATCAACAATCGCTTTTGCTTTTGCTAAACGGCTTTCTTTATCGCCCGAAAGTGTTATAAAAGGTTTTTTAGTATTTATTAAAGCTTGTTTAAAGACAGAGAATACGGTTTCTCTTCCTTCCGGAGTATCTCTAATATCATCTTTCTCCCAAGGAACATCAATATCCGTCAGGAAAAATAAATCGTAATCATGTTCTAGTGCCGCTTCGTTTAAAAGAGGATCACAAAAACCATAATATACTTCAGAAAAAACTTTGGTAACCATTAAATTAGTATCGCAAAACAAGTATTTATTTGCTGCAGCAAGTTTTTCATTTTCCAGTGCTGTTTGCCCGTAAGCAATAGGCATCATGTCATCAGCGGTACAAATATGCTGATTTTCTTCCCATTTTTCCTGCAGATAATCACGTGCAAATTCTGGAACCCATTCGGTTTCATAATAATCTGCAAGCTGTTTTGCTAAAGTTGTTTTACCTGTACTTTCAGGGCCAAATAAAGCAATTTTTATTATTGTTGTTTTTTGCTGTCTAAGATCTTTTTCCATTCTAAATAAGCTGAAATAGCCAAAATTGTAAAAATTAAATATTGAAGTGACAGCATCCCTAAGCCGCGATAAGCATAAAGAGGCACTACAATAATATCACCGATAATCCACAATGTCCAGTTTTCGATTTTTTTTCTTGCCATGTACCACATTCCTGCAAAAAAGATTCCAGACGATATCATATCGACATAATTGTCATTGTGTATTTCGTAATCGAAATATTTATAAATCCCGAAAACTACGAAAATGGTCACGAAAAACAATAAAACCCCAATTATTTTTTCATTAAAATTTGTTCTTGTAATTGGCAGGTTATCTTCAACCGTTCCGCCTTTTGCCCAAACATACCAGCCATAAATGCTCATAATCGAGAAATAGGCGTTGATAATCATATCACCAATATAACCGGCAACATATAAAAGATATACTGAAATTACGGTGGCAATTAATCCTGTTGGATAAACCCAGATGTTTTCTTTTTTAGCAAACCAAACACTTAAAATTCCAAAAACAAAGACCAAAAACTCCAAAGCGATATGCCATAATGGAGTGTTTTTATAACTATCAAGAAAAAAGTCAATCATTTTTGTGGTATTTGTGGCTGTTAAATTTTATTTATGAATCAAAAAAATGACTGTCGTTTTCAAAAGCAGTTCCAATAACTACTAAATCAGCACCTGCATTATAGGCATTTTTAATTCCGTGCAAATCTACAATTCCTCCTCCAACAATTACAGGAATTTCTATGTTTTGAGCAATCAATGAGATCATTTCCAGCGGCACCGCTTTTTTTGCACCGCTTCCTGCTTCTAAATAAATTAATTTGTTTCCGAGCATTTCGCCTGCCTGAGCTGTTGCTAAAGCTAAATCAAAATTTTCACGATTAAGCGGTTCTGTTTTACTAACGCGAGCTACTGCGGTTTCATTGCCGCTTTCGATTAAAATATATCCTGTTGAAATAACTTCTAGCTTTGTTTTTTTGAGAATTGGTGCAGCCTGAACCTGATATTCAATTAAATAATCCGGATTTCGGCCAGATAATAGAGACAAGAACAATATAGCATCTGCTTGTGGGGAAATCTGCGACGGATCGCCCGGAAAAATTATAACAGGCAGATTTGTTTTTTGTTTTAACTGCGTAATTAAATCTTCTAAAATGGTACTTTGAACAATACTTCCACCCACAAAAATATGTGTTGCAGGAGATTGGTTTATTTTAAGTAATAAATGATCCAAATTTTCCCAAACAATTTTATCCGGATCCAGAAGAATGGCCAATAGTTTTTGTCCGTTTTTCTTAGCATCCAAAATTTGCTGGTGAATTGTTAATATTTTTTGCTTCATAACGGCAGTAAAAGTAAAAAGTTTTTAACGTAGAAGAACTATTTTGAATGAATTATATTTGTAAACTCTCTGTTAACATCCAAAGAAAACAAATATGATCGCGACTGAATTATTAGAAAAATATGGCGCCTTGAAAAAGTCTTTTGAAAAAAGTGAAATCATTTTTGAAGAAGGAAATCTGCCAACGCATTATTATCAGATAATTTCGGGCGAAATTAAAATGAGTAATTACAATGATGACGGGCGCGAATTTATTCAGGGTATCTTTTATAAAGGGCAGTCTTTTGGAGAACCTCCTTTATTTTTAAACCAAAAATATCCTGCCAATTCTATTGCAGTTGAAGACAGTGAGATTTTGCTGCTCCCTAAAGCAACTTTTTTGAAACTGCTGGAAGAAAATCCTGCAATCAGCATTAAAATAATCGAAAATCTTGCGCAGCGTTTGTATTACAAATCGGTTATGGCTGCTGAAATTTCTACGCATGAACCTGAACATAGAGTATTAAAACTAATTGATCACGGAATTGCTTATTTCAATTTTAAAAAAGATGTAAACGGTTATTTAATCAATTTTACCAGACAGCAAATTGGCGACTTAACCGGTTTACGCGTTGAAACCGTTATTCGAGCTATTAAAGCTTTGGAAAAAAAAGGCGAATTGAAGATTATTAACCGAAAAGTATACCGATAAAATAATTCCTGTTTTATGATTTTAATCATAAAACGCAGCAGTAAAGTGCATGTACCTTTGTAGTATAAAAATCTCAATATCATGACACTATATCAAACAACATTCGAAAATTTCAATAAAAATTATATTGGTTCTGCAACAATGGCTGTAATTGGTCAAAGCTGTTTAGGTGCAGCTGCAGCAATGTATATTCTTTCTCACGGAACTTCTATTGGTCAAATGATTCAATTGGCCATTATTGTATTGGCTTGTATCTTTGTGAACACTTCAATTTTGGCACAAATGAAACATAGAATTGTTTTTAACCTTTTAATTCTTAGTACATTTTTAAGTGTATTGTTTATTCTTTTAAATACCTTTATTCTGTGAAAAAGCAAATAGAAAATAGAGCCGATATTTCTTTCTTAGTACATCATTTCTATGCTAAAATAAGAGCCGATAAAGAAATCGGCTTTTATTTTAATATGATTATAAAAGATTGGGACGCACATTTGGAAAAACTGACTGATTTTTGGGAAACTAATTTGTTTGCCGTAAAAAAATACAAAGGAAATCCGCATGCTGTCCACAATGAAGTTGACGCACATTTTGATAGTAAAATAACCGCTAATGAATTCGGAATATGGCTTAATCATTGGGCTCAGACATTAGACGAGCATTTTGAAGGCGAAAATGTGGAAACACTAAAAAGACGCGCTCGTAAAATGAGCACTTTTTTATATGTGAGTATGTTTGAGCATCGAAAAAAAGAAAGCGAATTTTAAAAACTGAACTTACATTCTACAGTAAGAAACTTTATAAATTATAAATTTCTTTTACAAGTAATTTTGATTTTTCAATAATATAAAATGAATCTTCATCTAATACATCTTTAGGATTTAAAACATTGTTGTTTTCGAAAATAAATTTTTTAACAACCTGATTTATAGGTTTTAACTTTCGATTGTATTCAATTTTCATCAATTCTGAATATATTAACTCTCCATCTTTATAGTATAGATTTAAGTGCTCAATCCCCTTTGGTGTAGTTTCGCTGTATTTAATTCTTAATGGCTTTTTCTTTTCTTCATCATTAAAAAAATACGCTTCCCATCCATAATTTTTATTTGGTCCATGCGAATATTTAACTATCCCTTCAATTATTCCTTCGGTTTTTTGCTTCCCAATACTGTCAATAAATCTAACTTGATAATTAATTTCATCAGCTTTAGCTTCAAATTCTGATTTAATTTTTTGTCCATAAATCAATTGCAATGATTGTAAAAACCAGATTATAACAAATAGTTTTTTCATTTTATTACAGACCATTAATATTAAAACTATTTCTCAAAGGCATATACCAAAGTAAAATTCCCTTCAAAATTATCTGATTTGATTTCTTTGTAATGCACGTCAAAATCTTTTATTAAATCGTCAAAATGAAGGCTTGCCTGTGCTTGAGATTCATTTAAAGAGAAATCATCAACTTTGATATGATCTTTAAAACTAATTCCTTTTTCATTTCTAATTTTAAAGATTGCTTCTTTTGCACCCCAGATTACTGTGAGTTTTTTAACGTATTCTCCTAAAATATTTGGATTTAAATATTCGAATTCTGTATCGACAAATTTATCAGCAATGCGAAGGATTTTTTCGCGTTGCAATTCCATGTCAATTCCTACTGTTTCGTGGCTTATAATTATGGCCGCAAAATGATACGAATGTGTTATTGAAATATAATTATGACAATCGAAATAAGGTTTCCCAAATTCGTCATAATGCAAATCTTTATCTGTAAAACCCATTTCCTGAATCAACATGCGAACACTTAAAAAAGCACGCTGATGCATTTGCGATTTCATTCCGTCCAGTCTTTTTTGTGTTTTTTCTTTCAACACAACTTTGCTCAATAACTCCTCTAAGGACTCGGTTATTTCCCAAATTAAGATTTTAGTCGTTTCGTTAAACTGTATGGTTTGAAATAAAGGCATTCGTGTTGTTCGTTACGGTTATTATTTTTAACCATATAAGTTATGTAAGAAAATACAACTATTAGGTCAAAAAATGTATTAAGTAAATATAAGCAATTCGCAGCAAAGGTAATAGTTTAGGAATCTTTTTTAAATGAACTTATATCACTTATATGGTTAAAAACGATTCATAAACTAATGTTCTAGAGATTAAGAATTTAAAGATTTCACAAATCTTACAGAAAGTAGTAAAAATAAAAAGGTATTCCGTAAATTTGCAAAAATTTTACAATTATACAAATATACTATAAATGAGTACTACAACTACGCCTTTTGTGGCTTTCAAAGTAAAAGACATTTCTCTAGCGGCTTGGGGAAGAAAAGAAATTGAACTGGCTGAGGCTGAAATGCCAGGTTTAATGGCGCTTCGTGCTGAATACAAAGACGAACAACCTCTTGCAGGTGCTCGTATTGCTGGATGTTTACACATGACGATTCAAACTGCAGTTTTGATCGAAACTTTAATTGCTCTTGGTGCTGAAGTTACTTGGTCTTCTTGTAACATTTTCTCTACTCAGGATCAGGCTGCTGCTGCTATTGCTGCTGCTGGAATTCAGGTTTATGCTTGGAAAGGTCTTGATGAGCAATCATTTGACTGGTGTATTGAGCAAACTTTATTCTTTGGTGAAGACAGAAAACCATTGAACATGATTCTTGATGATGGTGGAGATTTAACTAACATGGTTATTGATCGTTTTCCTGAATTAGTTCCTGGAATTAAAGGTCTTTCTGAAGAAACTACAACTGGTGTTCACAGACTTTACGAAAGAGTAAAAGCTGGAACTTTACCAATGCCTGCAATCAACATTAATGACTCTGTTACTAAATCTAAATTTGATAACAAATACGGATGTAAAGAATCTGCTGTAGATGCTGTACGTCGTGCAACTGACTTAATGTTAGCTGGAAAAAGAGTTATCGTTTGTGGATACGGTGATGTTGGAAAAGGAACTGCTGCTTCTTTCAGAGGTGCAGGTTCTATTGTAACTGTTACTGAAATCGATCCAATTTGTGCTTTACAAGCTGCAATGGACGGTTATGAAGTTAAAAAATTAAACACTGTAATTGCTAATGCTGATATCATCATTACAACTACTGGAAATAAAGATATCGTTCTTGGAAGTCATTTCGAGCAAATGAAAGACAAAACTGTTGTTTGTAACATTGGGCACTTTGATAACGAAATTGATATGGCTTGGTTAAACAAAAACCACGGTGCATCAAAAATCGAAATCAAACCTCAGGTTGACAAATATACTATCGCTGGAAAAGATATCATCATTCTTGCTGAAGGTCGTTTAGTTAACCTTGGTTGTGCTACAGGTCACCCAAGTTTTGTAATGAGTAACTCATTTACAAATCAAACTTTAGCTCAAATCGAATTATGGAAAAATAGTGCTGCTTACAACAATGACGTTTATATGTTACCAAAACATTTAGATGAAAAAGTTGCTGCTTTACACTTAGCTAAATTAGGCGTTGAACTTGAAGTTTTACGTGACGATCAAGCTGCTTATATTGGTGTTCCTGTTGAAGGTCCATTCAAACCAGAATACTACAGATACTAAAAATTTAAGATTTCTGATCTTAGATTTTAGATTTATCTAATGCATAGTCCAAACCCGACAGGTTTTAAAAACTTGTCGGGTTTTGTTTTTTATTCAGTTTTCAGAAAATCTTTTACTTTTTATATCTCAGAACAAGACCTTAAAATTAATCAGATAATTTTTGAATATATTTGGATTCCAAAATCAGCCAAAAACAAAATCATGAAATTACATTTTATTACAACTCTGCTAATAATATTGCCATTTTTTGCTTCCGCACAAGTTTACAACCAACGAATGCAAATGAATCAACAAATGAATGCACAAAATCAAAAATGGGCTAGTGAACGCGATAGAGCTGACCGTCAATGGAGTCAGCAAGCAATGTTCAATCGATTGCAAAATAAGAACTCAAAAACTCAAAAAGCACTGGACAATGAAGAAAAAAACAAAGAGAAGTTAGAAGAAAAAACCACAAAACTAAATGCCGATCTGAAAAAACAGCAAGACCAATTAACAACACTTGAAAATTCTCCTAATAATGCAAATAGTGATGTTCAAAAAAACATACAGAAAACTAAAGAGCAAATAGCAAAATCTGAAGAAAAGCTAAACAAAGCCAAAACTGAACTGGAAACAAGTTCAAAGAAAGTTGAAAGTTTAAAAAAAGAAATGGAAATTTCTCTAACAAAAAAAGCAGATCTCGAAAAAAAGGAAAAAGAAGAAGCAGAAAGAAAGAAAAAGCAAGAAGAAATAAATCAAGCTCTTTTAAAAAGCGTAAAATAAAAATAAGTAATTTTATATTTGGCTATACTACGATTTCAAAATATAAGTATATTTTTGAAGACCAAAACCAAATTATGAGAACATCCCTAATTGCGTTAATAATCATAATATTTCCGCTTTTTGTAGCCGCACAAAATTCTGATCCTTCAAAACCTGAATTGCAGAAGACAATGTATCCATGGATGGAGCCAAAGCTTTCAAAAATGGAAAGCACAAAAAATCTTTCTAAAGGTAAAGTACAAAGAGCGAAAAACAGAATTGCGCGAGAAGAACAAAAACTTATAAAACTTGGACAAGAAGAATGGAAAATAGAATTGGATTTGAAAGCGCAACTTGAAAATTTAAAGCAACTTGAAAATTCTCCGGAAAAAAGCAATGATCCTGATCATCAGAAAGATATTGAAAAAGCAAAAATACGGATAGCTAAATCACAGGAGAAATTAAATAAGGCTAAAGCTGAAGTAGAATTAAGCACTAAAACACTGAATGATTATGAAGTAGCTTTAAAAGACGCTAGACTTACGAAATACGGTTCTTAAAAATCATTTCAAACCCGACAGTTTTTAAAAGCTGTCGGGTTTTCTGTTTAGAACCCAAATTTCAGAATCCGAAATTTTAAGTTTAAATTTGAAATTAAAGAACTCTCCAAAATAAAATTCTTTAAAAATATGATCGAAAAAGTTTTATGTGATATACATGGTTCAAAAGAAATGTCTTTCAGCTGTATTCACATTGCAATGGCAATAGACTCCAAAGAAAAAGTAGGTTTCTTCTATTCAGAAGCCGAAAAAGATCTTCCCCAAATTGCATGGTGCGAAGAATGCGAACAATATCTTTTAGATAATGACGAAGAATGGACAGAAGTTTTTCAAGCTAAAGCCGATTTTAAAATGTTGTGTATTGATTGCTTTGATGAAGCAAAAAATAATGAAGCAGAAATTCATCTTCGATAAATAAATTTCATGAAAAAGAGTATAGTACTTTATATATTTCTCGTTCTAAATTTTACAGCATTCGCTCAAAATAACGATATCTGGGTTTCTTTTTGGAACAAAGACACTACGCTTATTGGATTTAAAGATAAAAACTGCATTGTCAAAATAGAACCAAAATTTACTACTGGTTTTACAACTGCCCGTAAATTTGAAAATATTATTGCCGCTAGTGAAGAAAAAGATGGGAAATGGGAAAGCTATTATTTAACCAAAACAGGAAGAATAGTTGGTCGTGACAGTTTATATAGTTTTGACAATGGCCCAGATTGTGAAAATGAAGGTTTAATACGATTTACAGACCGCAAAACCGATAAAATGGGAATGTTTAATGGCGAGGGAAAAATTGTAATTCCTGCAGAATACAGCAATTTAACTAAAGCCAAAAACGAAATGTTCATAGGATTAAAAGACGCTAAAAAAGAAATGGATGGAGAACATTTTTTCTGGAAAGGAGGAAAAGAATTCTTAATCGACACTAACAATAAAATCTTAATTGAAAATTTTGCTTACAACGATGATTTAAATTTTTACTCTTTGGAAAAATCAAAAGAGCCAAGCAAAAATCCGATAAGAGAAAATTTCCTTGGGGTTGACGGACAATATTATTCGTTTGTAAATTTTGATAAAGAATTTAAATATTGGTTGCAGAACACACTGCTTTCAGATCTATCTAAAACCAATTTAGAAAAACATTCTTTTGATAAAATCTCGTATTGGAAAGAACCAAACGGCTGGATAAATTCATCCAAAACTAAATTTATCAATCAAAATTATATCTATTTAAAATCAAAACTTCAGGAACTCAAAAATCCAAAAACGGATTACTTTGTTTCTACTGACGGGTTAAATCAGTTTATTTTTGAATCAAGCGAATACGAAATATACTTCAACAATTGCAATGAATCTAAAGATTGGATATATCCAGTTAAAAATATCGTGATCAATCCAAAAAATAAAACTGATCACGGACAAGATCATCTTGAATTTTTAAGAACTAAAAATGGATATAAATTAATCAGCGTTTCTGCAAGAAAAGATAATCTTAAATAATTCTTTCTCCTTTCATACAAAGCTTAACTTTGTAAAAAACCGGAACCATGAAGAATTTTTTATTTTTATTTATTGCCATTATCTTCGAAATCATTGCAACATCGGCATTAAAAAAGTCTGAACAGTTTACACAACTTTTACCAAGTATTATAACCGTTGTTGGCTATTTTGCTGCGTTTTATTTTTTGAGTTTTGCCATCAGAACAATTCCGGTTGGTTTTGCCTATGCGATTTGGTCTGGAGTTGGAATTGTTTTAATTACAATCATTGGTGCTGTTTTCTTTAAAGAAATCCCAGATTTACCTGCGATAATTGGATTGAGTTTAATTATAATTGGTGTTGTGGTTATTAATGTTTTTTCGAAAACTACGGCACATTGAGACATAATGCCACGAAGTCGCTAAGACACAAAGTTTTTATTTTTTAAGTTTATATCAATCTTTGCCGATTTACTTTGCGTTCCTTCGACTTCGCTCAGGATGACAATATTGTAAAGAAAAACTTAGCGACTTTGTGTCTTTGCGGCAAAAAACAAAGCAAGTTTCGGATTTTATACCTGCAAAAACCAATCGATCTTTGCCTTATAAAATTGAATGAAAATGAACACACAGGAAAACATCAATTATAATCGTATCGCAGATGCTATCGATTATATCAAAGCAAATTTTAAAGACCAGCCCAATCTTGATGAAGTTGCAGAGAAAGTGCATTTGAGTCCGTTTCACTTTCAGAGGCTTTTCAGCGATTGGGCGGGAACAAGTCCGAAGAAGTTTTTGCAGTATACCAGTTTGGAACACGCGAAAAAATTACTCAAAGAAAATCAGGCAACTATTTCTGAAACTGCATACGAAACGGGACTTTCAGGCACTAGCCGACTTCATGATTTATTTGTAAATATTGAAGGAATGACGCCTGCCGAATATAAAAACGGCGGAAAAAATCTGGAAATAAATTACAGTTTTGCCGAAAGTCCGTTTGGGAATATTATTGTGGCTTCAACTCAAAAAGGTGTTTGTTTTATGGCTTTCGCCGAAGATGAAGCTATCGGATTTAATGATTTAAAATACAAATTTCCGAATGCTGCTTTTTCCCGAAAACTTGATTTAGCACAGCAAAATGCTCTTTTTATTTTCCAAAATGACTGGAGTAAATTATCTGAAATAAAACTGCATTTAAAAGGAACCGATTTTCAACTGAAGGTTTGGGAAACTTTATTAAAAATTCCAATGGGGCAGCTTTCTACTTATGGAACTATTGCGCATCAAATTCAAAAACCAAATGCTTCCCGTGCTGTTGGAACTGCAATTGGGAGTAATCCTGTCGCATTTTTAATTCCATGTCATCGCGTAATTCAGTCTTCGGGAATCTTTGGCGGTTATATGTGGGGAAATACCCGAAAAACGGCAATAATTGGCTGGGAAGGCGCAGTTACAAATTCAGAAATTTAATACAAAACCGCAAGTTTCGGATTTTTTCCCTTTTCTATTTTTAAAATCTTTGCATCATAATTAAAAACAATAAAAATGCAAAGATTTAAAAACAAAGTCGTATTTATTACAGGCGGAACGAATGGAATGGGGTTTGCGACAGCGCAGGAATTTATCAGTAATGGTGCTAAAGTTATTATAACAGGACGCAGTCAGGAAACAGTAGATAAAGCTATAGAAAATTTAGGTTCTAATGCAATTGGAATTGTATCAAATGCCGGAAAATTATCTGATATTTTAGAATTACAAACCCAAATAAAGGCACACACAGATAAAGTAGATGTTTTATTTGTCAATGCGGGATATGGAAAATTCGGCCCTATTGAAATGGTAAGTATTGTAGATTTTGATGAAATATTCGATATGTTGGTAAAAGGAACTTTTTTTACTGTTCAGCAATTACTGCCTATAATGCAAAAAGGTAGTTCGATAATTCTAAATACTACATTTTTGACAGAAGTAGGCCATCCAAACATGTCTGTCTATACTGCTGCAAAAGCAGCTGTTCAATCGTTTATCAAAACGTTTGCTGCTGAATGCACTTCAAAAAACATTCGTGTAAATGGTATTAGCCCAGGATACATTAAAACAAATATTTTCAACAATACCGGTATGAGTTCAGAACAAATAGAAGGAACAATTGATGCTGTTACTCCTACTCTGCCATTTAAACGTTTTGGAGAACCTTCTGAAATAGCAAAAACTGTTCTTTTCTTAGCCTCAGATGATGCTTCTTATATTCATGGTATAGAAATTACTGTGGATGGGGGATTATCAAAAACGAAATAACTCCAATAAATTCTAAAGTTTAATTTACGTCAAAGCATATCCGTAGAGACGCACAGCAGCGCGTTTACTTAACAGGTGTCATCAATACATGATGTTAGACGCACTGCTGTACGTCTCTACGGATATGCTTTGTTAAAAACTCAATCTTTATTTAATCATTTATGCAAGCTATACAATCAAAAATGGCTTCCCAAAACTGGGAAAGCATCACCGAATCTATG
>NZ_DLHA01000014.1 GCF_002482975.1 Flavobacterium sp. UBA7680
GGCAATCCCTGAAGGTTGGTAACCAAGGGATAGGTGATCTGGTCTTCAACGAGCTGTGGAGCACGTCCCATCCATTCTGTAAAAACGATTACCTGATTTTCAGATAAATCGGGAATAGCATCAATAGGATTTTTTTGAATAGAGATGATACCCCATACAAATATTCCTGCTGATAATAGTAAAACGATATAACGGTTGCGCAGCGACCATTCTATTAATTTGTGTACCATAGATTTAATTTATTTGTGCAAGACTATCGCTTACTTTTTCAATCCAATTGAGCAGTTGTTCTTTCTGAACAGTATTCAGCACTGCATTTTTATGGATCAGCGTATAGGAAGCCAAAGGCATTTCGTTAGCTTTTATCTGCTTGGCAATTCGGTCTAATTTATTTTCCTGTTTTCGTTTGGAATAACTTCCCCATTGGCTAAAATTCAAATTTTCTTTACCCTTAGTAATATGCCCCTCCATGAAAGTACGTGCCGGCTGTATGTAGGAGTACCATGGATATTGCGTGTTGCTGCTGTGACAATCATAACAGGAAGTCTGAAGAATCGTTTGTACATTTTTGGGAATGGGATAGACTCTCGAAATGTGAATTGGTAAAACCTGCCCGTAATCGGAATTTCGGGCAGGCTGATACAATTGCATCAGTAGAAAAATAATTAACCCAATAAAAAGAATCTTTCTGATGAATCGTTTCATTTTACAATTGTTTTTTCATTGAACCGCAGGTAAGCATTTTGGAACCATAGTAAGGGTTTTTTATCTCTTTTGTTTCACTAATCCAGATAGCTCCTTTTCCTCCATCATACATAGGACAAGAATCCTGGTATAGTGTTTTTGGAGCTCCAAAAGTCTTGATCAAATCATTTACGTCTTTACTCAGTAGGGCAAAATGCTCTCTTTGATGCTCAATATTGCCACCATTAGCCCCAATATGTTCTGCATGCTCTTTGGCGTCGTCAGCTATATCAAGATATGCTGCTTTGGATTTTGGATCTATCGATTTTACATTTACGCTTTTGAAAGTCGCATACAATGCTTTTCCAGCTTTAGCAGCTCCGTTGGTGTCATCTTTTGCAAGTGCATTTTTTAATGCTAAATAATTTGCTACAATTTGTTCAGTTGAAAATTTAGTTTCTGTTTTTTTGCTTTGTGCATTACCTGAAACCATTACAAATACCATAACTATGGCTGAAAGAATTACATTTTTCATTTTTATTAAATTTTAATTGTTAAAAAAAAGGGTACTATTGATGTTTCTGAAAATATGTCTATCAACTTACTTACATGAAAAGACATATCATAAGTGACTATTTGGTTAAAGAACGGATCAAAGGGCAGTCTAAAAAATTAGATGCATTTTTTCCATTTCAATAAATTCGGAACATCAATAGTCACCGTAACATTGAGTGGTCATTATGTAAATAACCCGATATATTTAGAAGTAGTTAACTGCTTTACAGTTCTTTTTTCATAGAACCACAGGTTAACATTTTTTTACCTTGATATGGATTTTTGATTTCCTTGGTTTCGCTTATCCAAATAGCTCCTTTACCACCATCATACATAGGGCAAAAATCTTGATACAATTTTTGCTCTGATTTGAAAGATTTTATCAAATCATTCATGTCTTTACTTAACATGGCAAAATGCTCTCTTTGGTGTTCGATATTTCCACCGTTAGCTCCAATATGTTCTGCGTGTTCTTTAGCATCATCAGCAATATCAAGATATTCTGTCTTTAATTTCGCATCTATTGAATTGGGATTTACATTATTAAAAATTGCATACAATGCTTGTCCGGCATTTGCAGCTCCTTTTGTATCATCTTTGGTTAATGCATTTTTTAAAGTCAGATAATTGCTCACAATTTCGTTTATAGAAAATGTTGTTTGAGCACCTTGAGTTGTTTTTACCTCTGCACTTTTTTCAGTAGTTTCCTTTACTGGCTCGGTTAATTCCATTCCGCATTTGGAACATTTGTCTCCTTTTTTTCCTGTAACTTCAGGATGCATGGAACAGGCATACAATTGTGAATCACTCTGAGCTGTCCCGGAAGCAGCTTCAGGAGCTGTAGTTTCCTTGTTTTTTGAATTACAGGCTGTAAGTACAATTGCCATTATAAGGGTCGAGAAAATTAATTTTTTCATTTTTTTTAGTTTTAGATCTCTTATAAATGTTGTTTTGTCCAACATTCTTTTATTTGAGTGTTATACGAATAATTCTTTTTTTGATTGTGCAAATTCAATTTCCGGTTGGCATTTTGAATACCTTTTAGGATAGGATTTACATTTTTAGCACCAAACCATTGGGTTTTCTGCCTACATTAATAGTTTTAGAGACAGTGTGATTTGATACGTTAACTACAGAGACTGTATTGGCTGTCTGATTGGTCACATATGCTGTATTGCCATCTGCTGTAAATGTTATTGCATGTGCACCCGAGCCAGTAGTAAATACACCTCCATGCATCCACATCATCATAGTCTGGTCCCAAGTCCAATAATGTACTTTTGCATTAACAGGATCGCTTACCCAAAGTTCCTTCTTATTGCCATTGTGAGACGCTATTCCAGGCATAAATCCTAAATCAATGGTTTGATCTACAGCATCCGTTGCCACATTGATTACCGAGATAGATTGCCCGTCTTCATTATCAACATACATTCTGGCGTCACTTCCTGTCCAAGCACCCACAGGGTTGTTCCCTACAGCAACAGTGGCTGTAACTTGTTTGGTTGTCGTATTTATAACTGACACAGTATTATCATCTCCATTAGCGACATAAGCCTTAGTGCCGTCAGAAGAAAAGGTAAGCTCAGCAGGCATCATGCCCACTGCAATGGTATTTTTCAATGTGTATGTTAATGCATCATAAACCAGAACTTTTCCATTCATGTCCATTTGAGGTACCCAAATTTCTAAACCATTTGGACTGTAGATCGTGTTATGGTTCATCATTGGCAGGTTAATGTTTTTTACAGTTGTTCCATTGACGGCATCAATTACTAGGAGTTTACCTGTCATTCCTTCCATGCCGGCAGTATGACCGGCAGAGAAGTCCATTCCGGGCACGCCAATGGCCAGGTGATTAGAATGTAAAGAAATGTGGTGAGGCCACATGATCATATCAGTTCCGGTCCCCATAAGGCTGACGGTCTCTGTAACTTCATTAGTTGCCAATTTGATTACTGAAATTGTGCCGTCCTGACCATTGACCACATATGCAGCAGGATAGTTTATGTTCAATTTTGGATCGGACATATTCATATCATCTGATTTACTGCAAGAAGACAGCCATAGGGTTCCTAAGATTAATGCTCCAAGGATTGAAGTACCTGTAATTATATTTTTCATTTTTGATTTGGGATTATTTGATTGTTTCTATAGTTGATCCACAGCTTAGCATCTGGGAACCGTAATACGGATTCTTGATACCACTTTCTTTGCTCAGCCAATTCGCATCAACCATTGGGCAATGATTATAATAAACCGGTTGTGGCTGATTGGTAGTTTTTATAAGATCGTAAGTGTTTTTAGATAAGCCTTTAAAGGATTCTCTTTGTTTCTTAATATCCTGGGTTTCAGAAATGTTTTTTGCATCTGTAGCTAAACTTTTCATTACATTCATCCATGCAGTATGTTCTTTAGGTTTTAGGTTGTCCATTTTGACAGCATTGATTGCAGTAAGAAGTTCTTTAGATTTGATTGCAGTAGTCTTGGCATCTGTTTTCACTAAAGCATCTTTTAGCTCAAAGTAGTTGTCGAAAATTGTTTTAAATGGACTGTCTTGTTGTGCATCTGGAAGAACTGCGGTTGTATGCTGGGAATGATCCATTTTCTCCATATCCATTTTTGATTCTTTCATTGTGACAGCCATCTTATTTGTTCTTTCATATTGGCAGCATTGTGGAAGTTTTACATATGCTTCGGCAGGAGATAAGAATTGCTCACTGTCATATCCCGCTAAGGCAATTCGTTTTAGGATCTCCTCCTGATTTGTTTTCTTCTGGTCGTAGGTAATGGCCGCAATTTTGGTGTTCTCATCCCAGTTTGCCGAAGCGATATTTTTGATGTTTGCTGCTTTTTCAATAGCAGTTTTGCACATTAGACAATTACCATAAATTTTTGTGTTTACGGTTTTGGCATTTTTTATAGGTGCGCCATACACTACGACTGATAGCAATATTGTAATTGCCATCAATCCTTTTTGAATTAATTTCATTTTAAAATGTATTAGAAGTGAATGTAGTCTTATGAGAAATAATTGTATATACGAGGTGTATAGACTATTATTCTATATAAGCGAAAAATTAAAATAATGAAAAACAAATGGCTTCCTTCTTTGGCACACGTATGGCTATCAAAAAAGGTTTTTAGCTTATTTTAGGTATAAGCCAGATAGAATAGAAACCTGTTAAAATTGAGGTTTCTGAATTGTAGAATTTTTGTTTTTGAGAAAAAAGACTCAAAGTATTGTTTTTGAATTCCAGTTCGCTTAAAAAGGAGATACCTCCATTGCATACTGAAGCACACCCGCATGAAGCATGTCCACATTTATGACCGCAGCCATCATGCTTTTCCTTTTTGGAATGACCGCCTTCTTCTGAGCAGCAATCCTCATTATGGGTTTTAGAAGTTTCCTTAGTACAGGAAGCTTTCTTTGAAAGATTTCCACATGCAAAAGTTGCCGTTGGCACTAGGAAGAGGCCAAGGGTAACAATTAATATGATGTAAAATCTTTTCATGAGAAGTAAATATAGTATTACAAAGGTAATAATATAAATATAAGTTAAAATAAATTAAATGTTAAAGTTGTTAATTTCAAATATCTTTTGTAATCTCCACGGATAATTCCTGCCATGATTAAAATGGTAGAACCATTAATTTTTATTTTTGCAATGTAATCAAATTTGCATTATAACTATTTATAAATGAATTCTAGTTTCGTATAAAGTTGCCGATAGTCAATAAAAATTATTTTTAAATAATATAAATTTTATTACTATTTTTACATCCGTGAAATGGTTTAACATCATATTGTCAGTTTATATAGTAGTCTTGGCATTTATGCCCTGTGCTGATATGGAAGTAAGTAATGCCGGACAGTCTTCGGAAGCGCAGCAATATCAATGTGTTAATCATTCACACAATAAGAAAAAAGATTTGTGTAACCCATTTTGTAATTGTAATCGTTGTGGAGCACAGATTTTGAGTTATTTTCCTGTTATTAATTATAATTTTACTTTAATCTCTACGGTTATAAAAACCAAAGAACCAGTTTACAAGCCAGTTTTTGTTTCCTATTTCTTTGGAAGTATTTGGCAACCACCTCAAATAGTATAATGATGCCCGAGTAATTTCGGGTTAACAAGTTGTGGACTTCCACGAAATTTCAGGATTATGTCCTGAGAATATCATTCATTATACAATAAAAAATGTTAGACAAGATAATTGCGTTCAGCATAAAAAACAAAATCATCATAGCAATGATGACACTGGCACTTGTAATTGCAGGTATTTACAGTGCTGTAAAATTGCCCATTGATGTGATTCCTGATATTAGTAACAACCAAGTACAGGTTATTACATTAGCTCCCTCTATGGGCGCTCAGGAAGTAGAGCAATATATTACTGCTCCTATTGAGTTAGCAACAGGTAACATTCCCAATGTTACTGAAAAAAGGTCAATATCAAGATCGGGGTTGTCAGTTGTAACTTTGGTTTTCAAAGATGAAACTGATGTATATTGGGCTCGTCAACAAGTAGGGGCACAACTTAAGGAAGTAGAAGGGCAAATAACCAAAGATATGGGTGAACCAATGCTTGCACCTATTACAACAGGTCTTGGAGAAATATATCACTATGTTATTCATACGAAACCAGGGTATGAAAAAAAGTATTCCGCTACAGATTTACGTACCATTCAGGATTGGATTGTAAAACGACAAATGGCAGGTGTTGTGGGCCTGGCAGAAGTAAGTGGTTGGGGAGGCTATATAAAACAGTATGAAATTGCATTAGACAATGATAGGCTTAATGCTATGAATATTACAATTTCTGAAATATATGAAGCTCTTGAAAAAAATAATGCAAATACTGGCGGGTCATATATAGAACAACAAAGCAATGCTTATTTTATTCGGGGTTTAGGCCAGGTTAAAACTTTGGATGATATTGAAAAAATAGTCATTAAAAATATTAATGGCACTCCTGTCCTTATTCGTGATGTGGCATTAGTGCAGTTTGGAAAGGCTACCCGATACGGGGCAGTTACCCGAAATGGTAAGGGCGAAGTAGTAGCTGGTGTGACGCTAATGCTCAAAGGTGAAAATTTTAACCAAGTTAGCAAAAATGTAAAGGAACGCATGGCACAGATTCAAAAAACACTTCCTGAAGGAGTGATCATTGAGCCTTTTATAGACCGCTCTGAATTAGTGGGCAGAGCTATTGGTACTGTTGAGAAAAACCTGATTGAAGGAGGTTTGATTGTCATTTTGATTTTAGTTTTACTTCTAGGAAATCTTCGAGCTGGATTAGTTGTCGCTTCCGTAATACCTCTTGCCATGCTTTTTGCATTATGCATGATGAGGCTTTTCGGGGTTTCAGGAAATCTTATGAGTTTAGGTGCGATTGATTTTGGGTTAATTGTTGACGGTGCAGTAATTATAGTTGAAGCCATTGTACATCGAATAACATTGAGTCGTAAGCACCATCAAGGTTTAGAAAAACTAACCCAAGAACAGATGGACTCTGAGGTTTATGGTGCTGCTTCCAAAATAAGAAATAGCGCAGCGTTTGGAGAAATCATTATCATGATTGTTTACCTACCGATTTTAGCCCTTGCAGGTATTGAAGGAAAAATGTTTATTCCAATGGCACAAACAGTTGCATTTGCAATTCTTGGAGCATTTATTCTTTCGCTGACTTATGTTCCAATGATGTCAGCGTTATGCCTCAGTAAAAAAACAGAGCATAAAAGAAATATTTCAGATAAGATTATGGATTTCTTACAGCGTGTTTATTCCCCTGTGCTTGAACTTGCATTGAGGTTTAAAAAATCTTTGATAGCTATATTTGCACTTTTATTTTTAGTTAGTATATGGATTTTCAATACTATTGGAGGTGAATTTATCCCAACCCTTGAGGAAGGCGATTTAACAGTGGAAATATCAATGATGCAGGGAGCCTCGCTATCGCAAACAGTTGAAACTTTCACTGTAGCAGAAGGAATGCTGAAAAAGAAATTTCCTGAAATTAGACAAATTGTAACGCGTATAGGTAGTGCCGAAATCCCTACAGATCCAATGCCTATTGAAAAAGGCGATATGATGCTGCAAATGAAGGACAAGAAAGAATGGACTAGTGCTGATTCACGTGAGGAAATACAAGAGAAAATTGAAGAAGTTTTGTCTGTATTGCCTGGCGTCAAAGTTGAAGTAACCCAGCCAATGCAAATGCGATTTAATGAATTGATGACAGGAATACGACAAGATGTCGCTATAAAAATATTTGGAGACGATCTTGACGAGTTAGCAAAACAGGCAAAAATTGTCGGTACATTAATAGCACCTATAGAAGGTGTGACCGAACCGACCATTGAAAAGGTAACTGGTTTACCACAAATAGTTGTCGAGTACGATCGCGACAAAATTGCACAATATGGCTTATCCATTTCTGATGTCAATATGGTTTTAAATACTGCCTTTGCAGGAAATGTTGCTGGTGTTGTTTTTGAAAAAGAAATGCGCTTCGATATGGTGGTGCGTCTAAAGAGTAATTTGCGTACAGATATACACAATATTGAAAACCTCTACGTTCCTTTGCCTTCAGGGAGTAAGATTCCACTAAACCAGTTGGCAGATATTAAAATTGTAGATGCACCCGCTCAGGTATCAAGAGAAAACGGAAAGAGAAGAGTGTATGTAGGTTTTAATGTACGCGGTCGCGATGTTGAAAGTCTTGTTGAGGAGATTCAGGCAAAATTGGATAAGAATCTTAAACTGCCTCCGGGTTATTACATTACTTATGGTGGACAATTTCAAAACTTAAAGGACGCCAATAACCGCTTGGCAGTATCTTTACCTATTGCTTTAGGTTTAATTTTAATCTTGCTGTATTTCACCTTTGGTTCATTAAAACAGACGATGCTCATTTTTACTGCTATTCCGCTGTCAGCTATTGGAGGAATATTCGCTTTGTGGATACGAGACATGCCTTTTAGTATTTCTGCAGGTGTTGGTTTTATTGCTTTGTTTGGAGTTGCAGTTTTAAATGGGATTGTCCTTATTGGTGAATTCAACTCACTTGAAAAAGAAGGAGTTTCAGATATTTATGAACGAGTTCGCCTCGGTACTAAACACCGGTTACGCCCTGTAATCATGACTGCCTCAGTGGCTGCTCTTGGTTTTTTGCCAATGGCATTTTCCACAAGTGCAGGGGCAGAAGTTCAAAAACCATTGGCATCGGTTGTTATTGGAGGACTGATTTCTGCAACCCTACTTACATTAGTTATCCTTCCAGCACTTTACATACTTTTTTCTAATACTAAACATATAAAAATTGGAACTACTCCTGTTGTGATTGCATTATTTCTTTTCACTTCATTTTCATTTGCACAAACATCGGGTAAACCATTAACATTAGACGAAATAGTTAAAATTGCAATTGAAAAAAATCCTCAATTGAAGTCAGCAACATTGCAGGTCCAGCAACAAGAGGTATTAAAGAAAACCTCTTTCGACATTCCAAAAACTAGCATCTCATTATTGCATGGACAATACAATGGTAGCTACAGAGATAATAATTTTGGCGTTACTCAGGACTTTAGCTTTCCAACCGTATATATTGCTCAAGGAAGAGCGCAAAAACAAAATATTGCATTAAGTGAAAAAGTACATACTCTGACAAAAAATGAGTTAATACGCGATGTTAAAACTGCTTTCTATCAACTTGTAGCAAGCAAGGAAAAATTGAAATTGGTAAATACGCAGGATAGTATCTATCGGAAATTTTCTGATGTAGCACAACTTAAATATAAAACTGGAGAAACATCAAATTTGGAAAAACTATCTGCAATGAATATTTACCAAGAAGTGCAGTTGCAAAAAAGTCAGGCCCAGGCTGACATACTAATTTATCAACAAGAACTGAAAAAACTACTTGGAACTAATGATGAAATAATGATTTTGGATGAGAAACTTACAAGACAAACACTTTCAGCTAGCACCGGCACAACTGCAATAAAACAAAATCCAATGCTTGCTTACTACAATCAAAAGATTTCAGTTGCACAGTCTCAATTGAGTTTGGAGAAAAATAAATTTCTTCCTGATCTTTCACTAGGTTATTTTAACCAATCTCTTGATGGTGTTAACGGTTTTCAAGGAATTCAGTTTGGTGTTGGTATTCCAATATTCTTTTCCAGTCAGCGCGGTCGTGTTCAATCAGCAAAAATTGAAGCAGAGATAGCAAGGAGTGATCTTAAGAATTACCAAAACGGTCTTAATTCATATTTTAATAAGCAATTACAAGAGTACCAGAAACTAACAGACCTCCTTAATTATTATGAATCCTCCGGACTTGAACAAGCAAATCAAATTTTACGAATCAGTCAATTTTCATACAAAAAGGGCGAAATTGGTTATGTTGAGTATATTCAAAACCTGACTCAGGCTCTTTCTATCAAGTCTCATTATCTCGACACTTTAAATGAACACACTAAGACGATAATCAATATTAACTTTTTAATTGGTGGAAATTAAAATTCACCCTACTGATATGGAACTTAAAAATAATATAATGGGTATGAAAGCCCTCCTGGCAATGCTTTGTTGTTTACTAATAATAGGTTGCAACGAGAAAAAAGAAGAATCCAAAACAGCTGAAACTCCAAATGAAGATGAACTAACTACATTTGTAGAACTGACAAAAGAGCAATTCGAGACTATTGATATTGAGTTTGGCAAAGTTGAGCAACAAAACCTTTCCACTACTATAAAAGCCAGTGGCCATCTTGGAGTACTTCCACAAAACAAGGCAGAAGTTTCTTCCTACGTTGGTGCAATAGTAAAATCAATTTTAGTAATAGAAGGTAGCAAGGTACAGAAAGGCCAAACAATCGCAATTTTAGAGCATCCGGATTTTATTAAACTGCAACAAGACTACATTGATGCTCGGAATAGTTTGTCTTTTTTGGAAAAAGAATATCAAAGACAAAAAGAACTGGCGGATAATGATGCAGGAACGGGAAAAATATTTCAACGTTCTGAATCTGAGTACAATGGAGCTAAATCAAGGGTAAATGCGCTTGCAGGTCAATTACGTGTTTATTCAGTTAATATGACCCAGCTAGCTAATGGCAAAATTACATCTTCAATAATACTAAAGGCACCTATAACAGGATATATCGCCAAGGTTAATGCTAGTACAGGAGGATATGCAGAACCTAACACTGCACTTTTCGAGATTATTGACAACAGTCAGATTCATTGTGATCTGATGGTTTATGAAAAAGATATTTTTAAGATCAAAGTTGGCCAAAAAATCTTATTTTCAATTACCAATGTTCCCGATTATCAAAATAAAAAAGGAGGAAAAACCATTGAAGGAGAAGTTTTCGGAATCAACAAATCTTTTGAAGGGAATTCAAAAGCAATCAGTGTACATGCCAAGATTAAAAACGAAAGTCATGAACTTATTCCTGGAATGTACGTAGATGCTTTAATTGATGTCGGAAACCGAAAAACAACTGTGGTTCTGAGTGACGCAGTATTTGAAACAGGCGGGAAACAATTTATTTTCATCAGAAATAAAATAACTGGCTGTAAGGAACATAAAGATTGTGCTGCTCATGAATTTTGCAAGCCTTCAGAAAATTGTGCAGAGCATCCAAAATGCGAGCAACACGAACACTGCCCTCGTAGCAAATCTTGCACGAAACATCCCGATTGTGAGATACATGAAAAATGCAAGACAATGGATAAGCCTGATGCCTATTATTTCACGATGATAGAAGTAAAGAAAGGGGTCACTGATTTAGGCTATACAGAAGTATCGTTTACTGATGATATTCCAGCAGATGCAATTGTGGTTACTAAAGGCGCATTTTTTCTACTCTCAAAAAGTAAAACAAGTGAAGAAAAGGATGACAATGACTAATTAAAAAAGATAAGACGTTGAATCAATAGAGCCAAAAGAAAATAAACAATACTAATTTATGAAAATATGGAACATCAACATAAGTACGACGCAAGTGGCAAACAACTGTGTTGCAAATTAGAAAATAAAATTAATAAAAAGGCAAAAGAGTTTTCAAATGAAGGTGGTAATGACCAAGTCCATAAAAAAGAAAATGTTTTTAAAATGTTTATTCCTGCAATTATAGGTTTTATAATGTTGCTGATTGCTATTGTATTGGATAATTTTTTTCCACAATCTTGGTTTACAGGATGGATACGTATAATATGGTATGGCATTGCTTATATTCCCGTAGGTTTCCCTGTTATTAAAGAAGCATTTGAAAGTATTCGTAAAGGCGATATATTTTCTGAGTTTCTTTTAATGGCTATTGCGACACTAGGAGCATTTGCAATTGGTGAATATCCCGAAGGTGTAGCGGTAATGCTGTTTTACGCTGTAGGTGAAATATTTCAAGCATTGGCAGTAAAAAGGGCCAAATTCAATATTAAAAATCTTCTTGACCAACGACCAGATGAGGTAACTGTCCTGGTGAACAATGTAACTAAAACAATTAAAGCGGAAAACGCAAATATTGGAGATATTATACAATTAAAACCTGGTGAAAAACTTGGTTTAGATGGTGAACTATTATCAGATTATGCATCATTTAACACAGCTGCCTTAACAGGTGAAAGCAAACCTGATACCAAATCAAAGGGAGAAACAGTTTTAGCAGGAATGATTAATCTGACTACTGTATCACAGGTAAAGGCAACAACATCTTATACGGATAGTAAATTATCTAAAATTTTAGAGTTAGTTCAAAATGCCACAGCTCAAAAAGCACCAACAGAGTTATTCATCAGAAAATTTGCTAAAATCTACACACCAATAGTAGTCTTATTAGCCTTTTTAATTTGCGTTGGACCCATGTTATTTGTTACTAATTATGTTTTTAGTGATTGGTTATATAAAGCCCTAGTATTTTTGGTTATTTCGTGTCCTTGCGCTTTAGTAATTAGTATTCCTTTAGGTTATTTTGGAGGAATTGGAGCTGCTTCTAAGAACGGAATTCTTTTCAAAGGAAGTAATTTTCTCGATGTTATGGCAACAATTCAAAATGTAGTGATGGACAAAACCGGAACAATGACAGAAGGAGTATTTAAAGTACAGGAAGTGGTTTTTAAGCCAAAATTCAATAAAAACGAAGTCCTGCAAATGGTTAATGCAGTGGAGAATCAAAGCACTCATCCGGTGGCTACAGCCATTCATCAATACGTTGGTAAAATTGACACTTCAATAATTTTACAGAACGTAGAAGAAATAGCAGGTCAGGGATTAAAAGCCACTGTAAACGGAAATGAACTGTTAATCGGTAATTTTAAAATGATGGACAGATTTTCCATAGCTTATGATATAGACCCAACAAGTATTGTTTATACGTTAATTGCAATTGCTTATAATCAAGAGTTCGTTGGATATTTAACCATCGCCGATAGTATTAAAGAAGATTCACAAATCGCAATCGATAGGTTAAAATCATTAGGAGTAAAAACCACGATGCTAAGTGGCGATAAAACCACCGTTGTACAATTTGTAGCTAAATCACTAGGAATTGCAAATGCTTTTGGGGATTTATTACCCGAAGGTAAAGTAAATAAAGTAAAAGAAATAATTGCAAAAAATGAGACTGTGGCCTTTATTGGTGATGGTGTAAACGATGCACCAGTGGTCGCATTAAGCAATGTTGGTATTGCAATGGGAGGCTTAGGAAGCGATGCTACCATAGAAACTGCTGATGTGGTTATACAAGATGACAAACCAAGTAAAATTGCAATGGCAATTAATATTGGTAAACAGACCAAGAAAATAGTTTGGCAAAATATAGGTTTAGCATTTACAGTAAAAGCTATTGTTTTAATACTCGGCGCAGGTGGTTTAGCCACCATGTGGGAAGCTGTTTTTGCCGATGTCGGAGTAGCGTTATTGGCAATTTTAAATGCAGTTAGAATTCAGAAAATGAAATTTTAGTATTGATTATAATATTCATAAAAAGGTGTTCGGTTAAATTAATCCAGCACCTTTTTAATATTAATTTAAAAAAATATAGTTAACTCTTTAGATTTCCATATGGCAATATAGTTGTTCCAGTTAATTTCTCTCACCTTATATGTTTTTTACCATAATCTATGTAAAACAATAATAATTTCTGAACATAGTGCTCCCAGAATAATCTTTAATCCCCACCCTTGATTAAATAGAAACCAATTTGAATTGTGCTGAAGTATAATATTTTATAAGATATTGAGACTTTAATTTAATATAGATTAGTTATAGACAAGCCTAACAATGAAGAAACTCTCTGTAAAGATGACATAATTTTGATAATCAATGACATTTTTTATACATTTACAGTTATTAAAGTACATTGACTGATTGCGATTAAATTGATCAAGGAAACAAAGGACTGCAAGGTAAGTCATTATAAATGAGACCTATTCGGCGACCCTTTTTGGGCGAGTACCTGGAAACACCAATAAAACCAACGAATTAAGGAATAGGTAGGTCGTCCTGCCACCCCGACTAAAGAGCCTTCCAAAGGCAGTCAAAACCCCTTAAATCGTATGATTTAAGGGGTTTTTCTTTTTATTCAACTCCAAAATATTCAAGTTATATCAAAGAAAATGGGACCTATTCGGCTACCCCTTTTCTTTTTTTATCTTTAGGTCCCAAAATTCAATTTAATGTTTTAATAGTCAGTCATAAAAGTTTTCACAGAATAACGGAAAGTTGAAGTTTTTTAAGTTACTTGAAATAATTTCTTTCAAAACCATTTTTATTACACAATATCTTAAAAGACTATAAGGTCATTTTAAAATTATTTATCATTCAAAATCTTTTCGATATCCGAATATTTATAATACATAAGTCCTCCAATCTTTGTATATGCCAGTGTACCATTTATTCGGAGGTTCTGCAAAGTTCCTGCGGAAATATTTAATAATTTTCGGACTTCAGAAGATTTTAGCCATTCATTTTTCTGCTGGGACTGAGGCTGAATGAATTGCTTTAAATCATTCAAAAGAAGATTTCTGAATTCATTTAAGTCTTCACGGGTGATAAGATCGATTAACATAATTATATAATTTTTAGATTGTTACAATACAAAATTATACAGTTTTGAGAATTTTGATTCATAATCAGCAGCAAGTTTCTACGCCACTTACTTTAATTCCCTCCTTTTGACCTTAAAATTATTACATAAATACGATTTTAAGTTTCGCATCCCAATTACCTCAAAAGCTACTTCAAGTAATTACCATTTGACCATTTATAAATTCAAGCCAATTTAGTTCTTAATGTTTATTAAAACTTTTTCTAGGAAGATAAAATATCGAATTAGTTATAATTTCAATTTAGGTGCAGAATCGGTGCAACTAGTTTCATAAATATTATAAAAAACTGTTAAACAACCACTTGAAGCCTTAAGTTCGAAACATTACTAAAGTCCAACAATTCTGTCGACAGGGTCGGCAGAATTTATTTTCCATATTCAAATGTTTTCAAAATTAGATTATATTCATTAAATTAGCAGTATGGATAAAGAAGCAGAATTAGGACTCGATTTTATAATTGACAAATTAACAAACTCAATAGAAAACGTGATTACCGGAGATAGTTTTCAGACTAAAATTTCTATTCTCAAAATTCTGATTTAAAGTCTTTAACAAAGAAAAATGGCTGGCTTTCTAATTGGAATGAAGAATTTAAAAATCCAATTAGAGATGTTTATAAACTTACAATTTTTGGAAATTCAAAAATAATTCAAGGTCTTCAAGCTTAGAAGTTAAGTCAGATCATGTCTATATGCATCTTGTTGAAAGTGCTCCATTCAATAAAGGACAAACAAAGGTTTATGCTGATGTAGCTGGTAATCTAGCTGCTTATGCTTGTAAATTATCTTTTCAGCGGGGTCACGATGGAAATGTTTCTTTTCTTTCAAAATCGCAATTAGCTGATCATTATGAAAAAACACTTGGAGAATTCCATTTCGGTGGTAGAATTATGATAATTGAAACAAAATCAGCTTTGAAATTAATCAATAAATATTTTCAAAATAAATAATTATGAAAACTAAAAAATTAGATTTAGATATAGACAGTATTGGTGGACTAAGTTCTCTAACATTAGCTGAAGTAAAAGCTTTAAGCGATTTTTTTCAAAAGAAAAAACTAACAAAAAAAACTGAGAAAAAATAAAATAACCCAAAGCATAGCATGAGCCGAAAAGCAAACTGCTATGATAACGCGATAGCAGAAAGCTTCTTCAAGACATTAAAGGTAGAACTGGTATACCAAAATAAATATAAGACTAAAGAGAAAGCAGAAAAATCAATAACCGATTATATCGAGAACTTTTACAACACCTGCAGAAGACATTCTGCACTCGGAAACTTAACCATCGAAGAGTTTCAGAATCAGCAGGCAATTAAATAATAGCTTTTCTTAGTATGCTAGAGTTAAACTGGGTGCACAATCGATGCATTTAGACTTAACAAGAACTGATAATACTGTATTAAAACAATTTGAAGGCTCAAGTTCGAAATATTACTACATCAATTTTCTGAAGTACACTGAATGAATACCTTTTTTTGAGAAGTACACAATAGCTCTACAATAAAGGATTTAAAACATAAATTCAGTACCTATAAGCTCCACATGATAAGAGAAAAATGCTTTAAAAATTATCACTTCAAGTTTTGTGGAATTTATCTTGGCTTTCACAAATGTTTATTCCCTCCAAATTATCATCATATACATTAATTACCTTGAAGGACCGTTGCACATACAACTCTTTTTCTCTTCAACCGCTGTATTGGATGTTGTCTTTTTTAGAGAACTTAAAAAATTATATACATTTTCAGATTTTGCGAATCTCTTGATTATAAGTTTTAGCGAACTGCCATAAAATCAAAATCTTAATTTTAATGATACTCATTGTGTTTAAAGTTGCATTATCTATCCGCTACTTTAAAGTCCATTTTTACCATAATTAAGGGTTCATTTTTGCACTCTTATCGTATTTCCAATTCTCGTTTGCATATTCAAAATTTTACTTATTATCTTTAATGTAGAGAATTGCTCGATCCAGCACTTCATCTTTTCCTTGTTGTATACCTAAAACAGTACGTTTTACAACTATATCAGGAACGATTCCAATTCTTTGAGTTTCTTTACCGTCGGGGTAGTAAACACCTATTCCTGAAAAAGGCGCATCGTAATCTTTAATAAAATCGATATGACTGGTGTTGCCATCTGCTCCCGCTGTTTGACTGCCAATTACTTTAGCATCATCTGCTGTTTGAAAACACATTGTTGCCCATTCAGACTGACTTAATGAATTCTCATCTACTAATATAATTACTTTACCTTTGTAATTGTTTTTATTTTCTGTACCGCAAATATCTAATTCTTTCATCCAATAAAATTTACCTGGATAACTGAGATCAGGGATTGTGTATTTAGCAAAAGGTTTTGGGCTTGAATTTAGAAATTTAGAAATTTCAAAATTAGCCCCCTTAGGATAGTTCCTGGAATCTAAAATTATGGCTTGTGTGTCACGTAACTTATCGATCATTAGAGAAACTTCAGATATTTTGAGTTTGCCCATATTTACATAACCTATATTATCTTCTAGCACATAGTATTTTTCCTTTTTCGATTTTTTAAATTCATTACTATGTGATATATTATAGTCAAAACATTCAATTCTTTTGCTGCTGGTAATTTTGTTGCGCGTGACCTCTACATCTATAAAATCATTATAACCAGAAGAAATTTCAGAAACCAGATTTAGAAGATATGCTGATTCATTTGAAGCACTTATATATGGCCTTTCGTTTCTAATAATTTTAGCAATAGTTTTTCCATCAACTTTGTTAATCAAATCACCAATCTTAATATCATAATGTTCGGCTAATGTATCACTTAAAATTTCTGTCACCACCATTTTTTGATCCAGAATAACACATTTCATGGGAAGAAATTTTCTCATTTTCCCAATATTTTTAGACATTGTATAATAAAATGATGAATGAGTATCATTTATACGGACAACTAATTTTAGCATTGCTAATTTAAAATCGTCTTCATTCTTAACATTTAAAAAATTAGGCAATATGTCTTCAAGAGTTTTGCCCCAATTGTTATCCATCAAATATTTATAGGGGTAGAAATATTCAATAATATTCCAATATCGAAAAAGAGCTAATAAACGCAGATTCTTATTATTCCACTGAAAATCAATAGAGTTTTCATTCATTAAAAATATATTTCCCGCTTCAGTGTTTCCAACATAATATGGCACCCCTTGATATCTATTAACTTCTATGAATTTAAGCTTTTGAGAAAGATCTTTAGAGAATAGTTCATTTTGAACTATCCAAGATAAATCAAAATTACGATCATAATAAATAACATCCTTCGAAGGAACAATATTCATTTCCTTAACCATTCCTAATGAATCTATCCAGTTTTCAATAATTTTTGAGAATTCAGGTGCGGTTTTCGCCTTATCTATCTGAGGTAAAATTTCTACAAGCTCATTATCCCATTGTTTGCTTCCATCGGCCACATTTGGATGGTAATACTTTAAAAAGCCCCAAACTTTAGCTGTCACCACTAACTTTTTAATTTCACTTACATTGTTTTGAGAATATCCTATCTGCAGAAACAGGATAAATAAAAGTAATTTTAACTTTCTCATCATCCTTTTTTTGTAAATTTTATTTGATTTAAAAAAGACTTTGTCAAATAATAGGTCCTAAATTCATTAAACCTTTGATTATCTTCAAAATGTCTATTCATACTCATATGAATCAAAATTGACACATAATTTTTCTTTGCAGATTTATCGTCTAGCTCTCTTTCAATACTCTTTTTTATCTTTTCATTATTTAGGTAATTGAAGAAGTGAAATTCATTAATAAGAAATTTAATGGTTAGGAATTCTTTATTAAATGACTTTCTTAAATCTGAAGTCAGATCAAATTCATTTTGAAACATATTAATTGAATCTTCGCAATAGTCAATCATTTCATCCAACGAAAAATCAAAGATTTCGAGATAACTTTTTATTTTTAATATCGCCATCATTTTAATTAAATCATCATTTAATTCTCCGTTAATTATAGTCATTAAAACATTTAAACTATCTAGATTAAATATATCTTCTGCTGCTTCCATTAACCTGATGCCTCCATACCTATGTATTTCCTGGTCGTAAAGCGATATATGATAATTACTGATAAGATTTATATTTTTCAACTCATGTATTTTACCGATTATATCTTCTTTATTTTTTTGGGAATTAGTCTTAAATCGTAACCTAAGGCATTTATCGGGATTGTAATAATTTACAAAAAAGAATTGATCAACTTTTAGATTTGCAAGAATCTCATTATGGACATATTTTAAAATATCTTTATTTGAGTATGAATTTGTAAACGCTTCTACATATAACCAATCAGAAACTATAGGAATATTTAAATTATTATTTGCAATTTCCTCAATATCTCCATAAGGAACTATTTGTCTGAAGTAGCTAGTATTTTTTACACCCACTGCCAGTTCATGCGAGTAATTGGAATTGCCTTTATCATTAACAATAGGATTAAAAAATTCATATAATGACTCGGATATATAGACGAGCTTAATTGCTTTGATCTTTTCATAGAGAACCTTTAGATCATCTTCATCTTCTGTATCAAGTACAAGAATCCCTTGTCTTTCCACAATATTAATCAATATTGAGAAATTATGTTGTTTGATCTTTCCTAATACATACTTTATAAACTCGGCAAATGTATAATCTTTATCTACCAGCAATATTTGTGCGGGAGAAAGTAGCACATTCTCTTCCATGTAAATTCTAGGAACATAAGGCTTGAAATAACTATATGAATTAAAATTAAAAATAACCCCATATATTTCCTGATTGTAGTATTCAAAATCACATAAAAATCTATATATCTCTGAATCAGAAAGAATAGGATTTAATGCAGAAGTTATTTTAGGCAAAATTTCCTTTTTATGCTTTTGAGATACAAGTCTTATTTCTCCTCCATTTAAATGGACAAATATATCGGAAAGCAATATGGCGTTTTCGTCATCAAATGATGTATTGATTGGAATAGAGAAGTCATAGAATTGTTTTTTAGCAGTTACGTTTATACTTCTAAAGGTACCAATACAGTTAATGTCCGCTAAAATTTTTTCACAATTCATTTCTTTCTCGAAATCAACAATTTCTTGGCAAATACTATCTGTAATATCACTAAACCGTGCAATTAAATTCAAAGCTGAACTAGAACCTAATGATTTTATATATAATATTTTTGCATTTGTTTTTTTACAAATTAATCCTTCAGCCATAACACTGAATGAAGCAGGCAGCTTATTTGTCTTTTTTTCTTTATTCGAATTTATGGGCAAATTCAAATAAATATCATCTTCTGACTCTGCTAAAATCTTTTGCAGGACTTCTTTATCTAATTCTAAATCATAAGATTCTACCAGTGATGTATATGTTAATCCTGAATATGGATTAAAAATTTTACTTATTGGTATAAATCCGTCATTATAACGCTCACCTATTTTGCCAATAAATTTTTTTAAAGTGTCATTTCTATAAGAAGTATGGGAGTTATATTGAATAGTAAAATCAATATAGCGTCCTATTTTTTCTTTAAAATCAAAATCTAAAGTCCCCCCTTCTTTATCGTATGTATTGACTGCGTGCGAGTACCTACCCTCATTATTTTCAAATTTAAAAAAGCTGTCTTGTTCACCTAAGTATTGCTGAGAAAATTTTTTAATTTCATTTGATCCTTCTAGTATAAAAAAATCTTTTCTCACCAATTTAGAATGTAAGTATATATTTTCTTTTGATAATTTTTCCGCATAAGGATAAAAAAGAAAATATTCAATAATCAATCCGCAGTCTACTACATTTTTCAAGTAAGATTTCACCTCATCTATTTCAAAACCCTCTAAAATTATCTCATTTAAAACATCTTGAAGAACTGTAAGTTTTTTAAATCTATTTACTAACCACTCTAAATCACTATCATAATCAATTTCAACATGCTGCTGCTCCACCTTATCACCATTATGTATATCTGATTTGAAAAAACTTATTTTTGACTTGTTTAAAAAATGTATTGAGGGATTAATGCAATACAATTTTTCTAACCACTCATTTCCAGAAATCGAATTTAAATGATTTGACAAAAACAAGCTGTCATACTTCACATTTAATGCAAGTACCTTTTCATTTTTTATTACGGTTGAATTTCCCCACTTAACAGTTCCAACACTATTGAAAACACCAAATGGCGTAGGATTAAAATGTGCCCTGATAAAATATTTAGACAGCGATTTTTTAATTTTATCATCCTTGCTTTTAGTAACATCTTCATATAATGTTCTGGATGAGATTAAAATGGAGAGTCTAAATAACTCATTAGTTTTAAAAAAATTGATTTTGTCCTTTCTATTCTCTTCGTATGATTGAATCGAAAAATTTGCAACTCGTTTTACTATATTATCAAAAAAAATCATATGCTGTATTGGATTACTCTATTTGTTTTATTTATGGTTAATAAACTATTAATGCAAATTAAATATGTCCAGCCATTGGAATGAACTCTGTTTCTTTAAAGTCAGCACTCCCATACCCAAACCTGCTAAACCATTTAAAAGGTTAACCTCTTTCATATATGATCCATCATAATACGTTAAAAATTCATTAAATTTTTTAGTTTGTTGATCTAAAATTCCACTCCACTCATTAATCGAATCACTAAAATTTATACTCATATTAGATGAAGCCAAATCATACTGAAGAATTATGCCTATAGAACCATGACAAAACGTATAATCTTTTACTCCTGAATCATCAGATAATATACGAGTTACATTGTTAACTAATTCAACAGCTTCATACCTTATCGAATTGTCGTTAAAATAGAGACCTAAGTTAAATAATGCGTTAGATATCCCTAAATCTCCTTGACACCAACTTACGATAGGCTCTATTTGAAGATCCGTTTCTAAAATAATCAAATTAGGATAAAATTGTTTTGAACTGCTATGTACCCTTTTATAATTCATTAAGAAATCTGAAATTATATACAATGGTTTTTTGATATCTAGTTTCAATTCCTTAAAATTTCTTTTTAAATCAATTAAAAAATTTATATATCCAGCAGCCCCATGAGCTAAACCTAAATAATAACAGTGCTGATCAGTAAACACAGGTTCTCTTACAACATCTTCAAACTTTGCATTAATTTTTTCAATAAACTCATGCGAAAATTTATATAGAATTTCAATTACTAAATCGTTCTTTTTTGTTTTGTAACGCTCTAAAAAATATTTAGCAATACCCATTGCGCCATGTAAATAATCATATTTATTTTCAGATGCTAACTCATCAAGTTCACATTGCAGAAATAAATCAATATTTGTAAAATACTCTTCATTAACATCAATAAAATTATTTTTTATTCTTAAAAGCATTAATCCATATCCTGCAATTCCGCTACAAAGAGTCGCTGACGTATGCTCTTCATGTATTAACGTATTAATTTTATCAATAATTATTAATAATTTATTTTTATAATCTTCATTTTTAAAAACTTCATAAAGATTATAATAAAATAGAGCTATACCTGACAACCCATCCATAATACCAATTTTATTTTCATCAGGTACTAATTGCCATATATTACTCTCTATTTTAAGTATCACTTCATCCATATTATAAAAACTTTTTATTAATCCAAAAGCAATGATTTATAGTAATTATAAAGAGTAATCTTCATAAATTATGAAAATCACTCTTTATAATTGTGTTACTTGTTTAATTGGTTGTACAGTTCCAAGCCTTTGAAGTACACTTTACTGGCCAAGTTGAAGCTTGATTACATACTCCAGAAGTTTGAGATTTCCCTTGATCTCCCCCCCTTGTTTTTTCTAATTCACTTTTACTTAGTTTTTTTACTGTCAGATTTTTTAATTCTAGTTTTTTCATAATTTTAAAAATTTAGATTAATAATGAGCGTAAAGTAAAAACTAAAAGCGCGTCTATCTATTCATTAGTTAAATATAAAATTCCTAAACTAAATAAAATATTACAAATAAGAATATAAAATACTCCTTTTAGTATATATTATATTTCTTACGAGCATTTTACGAAAATTATAAAATACTTTTCCTTGAAATAAAAGAAGATTAAGATTTTTAATACATTTACAAAAATTAGATCTAAATTAAAATTCTTTAAAATTTTATGAATATAGGTGAGTTAATTAGAAAATTACGACTAACAAAGGACATTAAAGCTGTAGTTATTTATGAAAAGTTAGGAATAAGCCAATCTACCTATTCAAAAATTGAAAACAATAAGTATAAAATTGATATCAAAACTTTAAAAGAAATATCTAGTATTTTATCTACTGACTTAACTACATTAATTGGAGAAGAGAAAGAAGCAAAGATTGATGAAATCAGGAAAAATGATATAGAAAAGGATGTAAATGTTTTCAAATTGATAAAATCTTTAGAGACACAATCAGAATTATTAAGAGAGCAAAATAGTTTCTTAAAAAATGAGATTAATAATAAAAATAAAGAAATTAATCAGTTAAAGCGAAAATTAGCAAAATAAACAATGGTTTCTTATAAAAATATTCATTATATTTTAAAGATATAAATCCTCTAAAAATTGAATCTAAATAGGCATTTGAGTAATTATTTCTCATCTTTGTCCTGTCACATCTGTCGTATAAAATGGAAAGAAAATACGCTTTATAATTTACATTGAACTTCATATCTTTTCTGCAAAAAGGATAAGGCGGTTTTCAAAAATATTTATATCTTGATTTGAATTATAATGGTAAAAAAGCATAACTGAATATTTGGACTTGATACCTTTTTTGCTACAAAATTTAAGACGGTTTTTAACGATATTCACAAGTATAAAGTTTTGTGGCAGAATCGTGGCACATCGGTATTTGGAAAAATGAAAAGCCAGCTAAATAAAGGTCTAAGAAGCTTAGGTTCGAAACTTTTAGAGTTCAAATATTTCAACAAATTGACCGGATACTTAGCAGGGATAATTTATATATTACTTTTCAATCATTATAATTTTGCATTTCAATTTACAATACAATTAGTAACTCTTATAATTGTATAGAATGTAAATTCCAAGTATTGAAATCTTTTTTGGTTTCATCTTATAATTTGAAACCACTTTAGAATGTTTTTCAAATATTAAAATTTTGCAATTTTATAATTTTATCCTTATCAAATTTGAAGATATACAGTAACTACAATTGTATGGTATTAATTTAAGTTTTTATGTCATGATAATCAAACGAACCTTAATCAAATCCTTATTTTTTTTTCTGACAATTTCTCCTTTGTTTGCCCAGAAATACAAAACAGATGTACCTGCATCACTAGTGATTCCTAACAAGATAGAATCTCGTATTGGAACATTGAACTTTAAAGATGGTTTTCCTGATGATAAAACCGTTGAAAAAGTCTATGATAACCTCGATTTTAGCAGGGCTCTTATCGCTTTTATGAATACCATGCCCGGAGCCTCGCAGGTAGCACAACGTAAAGGTATTCGTGAATTTGGACCTGATAATGGTACCGTTATTATTTTTGAAAACTTAATGGATTCAAGATCGCTTTTTTTAACAGCAAATACAGAGAGCATGTACGCCCTTGGCTGGCTAAACTTAAAAGACGGACCTGTTGTGGTAGAATCTCCTCCCAATACCCTTGGACTAGTGGATGATTTTTGGTTTCATTATGTAACAGATCTTGGACTTGCGGGACCAGATAAGGGAAAAGGCGGGAAATTTATTTTTGTACCGCCAGGTTACAAAGGTAAAATTCCAACAGGTTATTTTGTATTTAAACCCAAGACCTATAATCTTTTATTTGGAACCAGAGGATTTGTAGTCAATGGTGATACAAAATCAACTGCAGAGAACATTAAGAAAAACTTGCGCATATATCCACTTTCAAAAGCTGTCAATCCGTCCAAAACGAATTTTGTCAATGTATCGGGAAAATCTTTCAGCACCATCCACTCTATGGATTATAATTTCTTCAAAGAAATTAACGAAGTAGTTCAGGAAGAGTCAAACGACGCCATGGATTCCGAAACCTTGGGACTGCTGGCTTCGATCGGTATTGAAAAAGGAAAACCTTTTAACCCTGATGAAAGAATGAAAAAAATACTCACTGAAGCGGCTTCGGTAGGTAATGCCACGGCAAGAGCCAATGCTTACCGTTCGCGCCTGACAGATTCTTTCTTTTTCCCAAACAGTGCCTGGGGTACCTGTTTTATAGGAGGCAGTTATCTTTTTGAACATGAAGGGGTCCGTATGCTCGATGCTCGCTCTTATATGTTTTTCTATGCCACAGGAATCACCCCTGCTATGGCTATCCAAAAAGTGGGTGCCGGTTCAGCATATGCTGCCGCATTTGTCGATGCCCAAAAGAAACCCTTTGACGGCGGTAAGACTTATCACCTGCATTTACCTCCTAATATTCCGGCAAAACAGTTTTGGTCAGTAGTTTTGTATGACAATCAGACTCGATCTATGCTTCAGACCGATCAGCAGTTTCCGAGTATCAGCAGTCAGAAAAAAGAAACTCAGGTGAATGCTGACGGTTCTGTAGATTTGTACTTTGGACCTAAATCACCTGCAGGAAAAGAAAATAACTGGGTACAAACAATACCAGATAAAGGATGGAGCATTATCCTGCGTCTTTACGGTCCGCAGCAGTCATGGTTTGATAAGACTTGGAAACCCGGAGAAATTGAAGAAATATAATAATTTGTTAAGACGAGGAAGTTCCCTTCTATTAATTTCTAATTTAAAATATTTTTGATAATTCACATTATTTCAACTCTTTTAATGCATCTTCCAGTTTATATTTTTCTCGAACATAATCTTCCTCTAATGAGTCAATAGTCTGTTGTAAAGATGGATCATAGTGCTTAATATCCCCTGCAAATTGTTTAGTAAATTTTACTTTTTCCTTTAATAGGTTAAGTTGCTTCTGAGCGTCTTCTATGCACGTATTCATGTATTCCCGCTCGTCTTGAGGGTGCAATTCTACTTGCTCTCTCTGCTGATCAATAATCTGTTGTGACGATTTAATGATACTGTCTGATTCTTTGTTCAATGCAAACCACTTTCTCAGAAGATTATCATTAATACCAGAGACCTCATCTAAATCTGTCTCTAAGCCATTTTCATTTGAACTCGTCCAATCTTTTTGCTGGCAGCAATATAACAGTATAGCAATACCAGCCAGTATGTAAAACTTTGTTTTCATATAATTTCTTATTTAATTTCTCTTGTGATATTTTCAATTACAAAACAGTTTTATTCTTACTGCTTTTTCTGGTTTTCAATTCTTTGTCTTTGTTGTTTGCCAATTTGATAGTACTAGCAACAGGGAAATTTTCTGGTAAAATCGAAATTGTTTCTTCAATTACTTTACGAGTTTTTAATCCAACAGCAAAATGAATACTATTGGCTTCAACAATATCATTGACTTTGTCGTTTTTGAGCTTTTCTGTGGTTTGAGTAACACGAAATAAATTCACTGCCAATTCTGTATTTTCCATATGGTCGAGAATGTTTTCATCAGGATTAAGACCTCTAATCTCGCGTATGGCTTTTACATCCAGACCTCCATAAAGTCCTCTATATCCATGGTTTTGAAAAAAGGCATAATCTGCAGGAGTAACAATACCAGCTTTTCGTGCGGCTCCTGCTAGCTGAAGATTTCTCTTAGCTAGTTCTTTACGAAGAAAATATCTTCGCTCTTTTACTATTTTAAAATTTTTACTTTTTTGCTGTTGGTTCAATTCCTGCAGACGAGCTTGTGTTGCAAAATAGGCTTGTCCAAGCGCTACCGGTTTTAAAGCAGGATCTGCATTTTGAATTATAAGATAACAGCCATATCGTGATAATTTTGCATCACCCCCATTCCTTTGTAAATCACTCTCAACTGATTTTATTGCACTAAAATCTTTAAAATGTAATGCTGTCTCCTGACCTGTATTAATACAGGAAGCCTTTGCCTTATCCAGCACTTCAATAAATGAACTATACCTGGAATACCCTAGCAATTTTGCAAGATCCTTGGCACTCCAATACTCATTGCCAGCCTTATCTGTTTTTTTGAGTTTCTCAAATATCGATATGCTTTTGCTTTGTGATTTATTTGCTTTCATTGTACTTTTTATTTAAAATCTGAGATTATTTTCTAAACTTATTTTAAATCATCTTAGCTAGACTCTAAGACAGCAAATATCATTTAATATTTTAAGCAGAAAAATGATTTGTATCACCTTATAAAAAAACTATAAATATCAAAAGATGATCACAATCATTTTTAATTTTTACGTGTCCAACTATCTTTAAAATAAATTAAAAGCCATAAAAAGAGAGATTTAAAAGAAATGAAAATGGAAAAATATATTTTAAAGTTTAGTGAGATCGGAATTAACGATATTAATAAAGTAGGTGGCAAAAATGCTTCTCTGGGAGAGATGTACAATAATCTTAGTCCTCATGGTATTAGAGTTTCCAATGGTTTTGCCATAACAACAACTGCCTACAAAGATTTTATAGAATACAATCATTTAAGTTTTGCTCTAAACGAATTAATGCAACTTTTGGATAAGAAAGACTTTATCAACTTAACTGAAATTGGTGAGAAAGCGAGAAAGCTGCTACTTGATGCAAAATTTCCCTTAGATCTTCAAACCGAAATTTCAGACGCCTACTCCTGTTTATGTGAAGACAAAGATCTGGCAGTTGCCGTTAGAAGCAGTGCCACTGCAGAAGATCTTGTCAATGCAAGCTTTGCTGGACAACACGATTCATTTCTAAATATTAAAGGTACAATGCCGCTGATTTATGCCGTAAAATGCTGTTTTGCATCACTCTATACAGACAGAGCCATTAAATACAGATTTGACAAAGGTTTTGATCACGACAAAATATTTCTTTCTGTTGGTATTCAGCAAATGGTCCGCTCTGATTTAGCTTGTTCCGGTATCGGATTTACACTGGAACCCGAATCGGGATTCCTTGATGTGATTCATATTGCAGGGACCTGGGGTCTAGGTGAAACAATCGTACAAGGTATCGTAACTCCTGATGAATTTCTTGTATTTAAAAGATCCATTAAAAACAATAAAAAGGCTATTTTGCAGAAAAATCTCGGAGCAAAAAATAAGATGCTCATTTACAATGATAATTCTTCCGGTATTAATTCAACTGTTCTAAAAATTACGCCCCGAAAATGGTGCAACAAATTTGTCCTTGACGACTCCGAAATTGAAAAACTCGCCAGATGGGCCCTTATTATAGAAGAACATTATAATAAACCAATGGATTTTGAATGGGCGAAGGATGGCTTAAATGGAGAGCTTTATATTATTCAGGCCAGACCAGAAACGGTACATTCCCTCGTAAAACCACTATCAATTACTACTTATAAATTAGAAAAAAAAGGAGTAGCACTTGTTCAGGGCGAGGCTGTTGGAAACCGTATAATTTGTGGTACTGCAAGAATTCTTGTATCGCCAAAAGACGCTTCAAAACTCCAAAGTGGAGAAATTCTGGTTACTAATTTTACCAGCCCGGATTGGGATCCTATCCTAAAAAAAGTGGCTGGAATCATTACCAATAAAGGCGGACGAACAAGTCATGCCTCTATAGTAGCCAGAGAAATGGAAACACCAGCCATTGTGGGAACCGGTAATGCCACTGAAATTATTAAAGATGGGGATCTTATTACCCTGAGCTGTGCAGAAGGAAAAACCGGTTATGTCTATAAAGGCAAATTAAAATACCTGCAAACAACTGTGCCACTCAACAAAATAAAGCTCCCTCAAAAACCAAAAGTACAGCTGATAGTTTCTGAACCCGAGAAAGCATTTGATTTATCATTTTATCCAAATGATGGCGTAGGCTTACTCAGACTTGAATTTATTATAAGCCACAACGTGAAGATACATCCCATGGCGCTCATTCATCCGGAAAAAGTACTTGATGCTGATCAAAGTTTAGCGATAGCAGCACTCACACAAAATTATAGTAGTAAGCCAAATTACCTCATCGAAAAACTCTCACAAGGTGTAGCCACAATAGCGGCAGCCTTTTATCCCAAAGAAGTCATCGTCAGAATGAGTGATTTTAAAAGCAATGAATATTCTCAACTTCTCGGAGGCTCTTTTTTTGAGCCTCACGAAGAAAATCCAATGCTTGGTTTTCGTGGCGCTTGCCGTTATTATCATGAAAAATATCGCGAAGGATTCCGACTTGAATGTGAAGCGATGAAAATAGTTCGGGATGAAATGGGACTTACCAATGTAAAACTCATGATTCCATTTTGTCGTACGCCCGAAGAAGGAAAAAAAGTGATCGCTCTAATGGAAGAATACGGTTTAAAACAGCGTAATAATGGCCTTGAAATATATGTCATGGCAGAGCTTCCATCAAACATATTACTGGCTCAAGAGTTTGCTGAAATTTTTGATGGTTTTTCTATCGGTTCCAATGATCTAACACAGCTTACTTTAGGCATCGACAGAGATTCTGAATTAATTGCAGATCTTTTTGATGAACAAAATCCAGCTTCAAAACAATTCATACTCCAAATGATAAATACCGCTGTGAAAATGGGTAAGAAAATTGGCCTTTGCGGACAGGCGCCAAGTGATTCAGCAGATTTTACAAAATTTTTAGTTATGGCAGGAATCGATAGTATTTCTTTTAATGCTGATGCTCTAATAAATGGTATTAAAAATATCAATACATCAACACTTTCTCTAAAGTTCAAAAGAGGTGCTTCTATACATTAAGAGAACTTTTTGAATCATAAATTAAAGAATGAAACCAGTAGATAAAATCAACAAGACAAAACATTGATTATCAAAAACATTTACCGAAATTTGTTTAAAAAAAATCGATTGCAAAATGAAAAACCAGGCACTTTTAAATGCAATTATTGAAAATGCAATCGATGGCATAATCACAATTAACGAAAGAGGAATTGTTGAATCTATTAATCCTTCTGCATGCCGTCTTTTTCTGTATAATCCTGATGAAGTTATTGGCAAAAACATTTCACTTTTAATGCCTTCTCCAGATAGAGAAAAACACGATTCTTATATACAAAACTATAAATCTTCTGGAATTCCGCATATTATTGGACATGACAGGGATGTGCTTGGGAGGAAAAAAGACGGAAACATATTTCCTTTTAGGCTTGGAGTAAGTGAAGTTAAATTTGAGGGAGAAAGAATTTTTGCAGGTTTCATTCATGATATGAGTCACCAAAAAGAAGCAGAAAACCGTTTAATGCAATACACTCAGCATTTAGAAGAACTAGTAAAAGACCGTACGCAGACGTTAAACGAAACCATTGAAGCCCTAACCGCCACACAAGAAGAAGTGAGTAACACCCTCGAAAAAGAAAAAGAACTCAACAAAATTAAAAGCCGACTATTATCTATGGCATCTCACGAATTTAGAACACCGTTGAGCACCATTCAACTCTCCACTGCCCTACTGCAGCGTTATGTAGAAAATATAGATAATCCAAAAATTGAAACCCATATTCGAAAAATCAAAAGCGCCATTGCAAATCTTACTGCAATTTTGAATGATTTTTTACTTCTTGAAAAAGCAGAATCGAATAAAATCACTTTGGAAATATCAACTTTTAATCTGCAGGATTTTCTCAAAGAAATTATAGGAGAACTAAAACTCCTTACAAAAAAGAAACAAAAGATAATTAACCTGCCAAATACTGAAATTACATTGGTAAAACTAGACAAAAACCTACTCAAAAATTGTATTATTAATCTCGTATCCAATGCCATAAAATATTCTGGAGAAGAAACCGAAATCGAACTATCAACTTCTATAACTGATACAATAGTAATCATCAATGTAAAAGATAACGGCATTGGTATTCCCGAGGAAGATCATAAACATTTGTTTGAAGCTTTTTTCAGGGCCCATAATACAGGAACTATCCCTGGAACCGGTTTGGGACTCCACATTGTTTCACGCTATGTATCATTGATGAACGGTACTATTTCATTTAAAAGCACCGTTGATAAAGGAACTTTATTTACCATTGAACTGCCTCGTTATGACTAAAATACTTATTATTGAAGACAATGACAATATTAGAGAAAATATTGTTGAAATACTTGAACTTTCTGGATATGAGGTCTTTGCGTCAGCTAATGGAAAAACAGGAGTTGAAACGGCGTTAAAAATGTTACCTGATCTTATACTATGTGATATTATGATGCCTGAACTTGACGGATATGGCGTTTTACATATTCTTCATAAACATCCTGAAACACAAGCAACACCTATTATATTTTTGACTGCCAAAGCGGAAAGAGCCGATATTCGTAAAGGAATGGAACTGGGAGTTGATGATTATCTTACCAAGCCATTTGATGATATTGAGCTCCTTAAGGCAATAGAAGCCAGATTGAAGAAAAAAGAACTGCAACAACTTTTTTATGGACAGAGTGCTGAAAACCTCAACGCAGTTATTTCTAAAGAAGACGGACTCGTAAAACTAAAAGAAATCATGCTTGATCGCAGCACCCGACATTATAAAAAAAATCAATATATTCATTACGAAGGCGATCATGTACTAGGAATCTATTATATCATAAGCGGAAAAGTTAAGACGGTAAAACTTACTCAGGAAGGACGTGAACTTATTACAGGTGTTTATAAAGAAAATGATTATCTGGATATTAGTATATTGTTTTCGAATGATACGTATAACGATACGACTATCGCACTCGAAGAAACGGTTTTAAGTTTTTTGCCAACAGAACAGCTTGATAAACTTCTTTTTCTGTATCCTGATGTAGGTGCCAAATTCATTAAAATTCTCGCAAATGATATGCGGGAAAAAGAAGAACGATTACTCCAGATTGCTTATATGTCAGTGCGAAAAAGAATTGCCCAAGGTATTGTACACCTGCTAAAGCAACACAGCTCTAATGGAACCAGTATTAAATTTTCTAGAGATGATCTGGCAGCTTTTTCCGGAACTTCACCTGAAACTGTAAGCCGTACTTTAAGCGATTTTAAAGAAGAAGGGTTAATCGAAAAGACTTCCAGTACGATACATATCCTTAATTTAGAAAAACTAAGCAGAATAAAAAACTAAAAACTCAATTTATGATGAAGATCATTTTCGCAAATGATTTTCATCATCTGGCCGCAACATAATCTACTGTAATTTTGGTTGCACTATTTCATAAAACAAAATCTATCTGATCTGTTTTTTCGAACTAGTCTAAAATTTCTAGTAAAAAAGTTGAATAATGAAAGTAATTAAACACTCAGGTCATGTTGTCCCGTTCGACATCGAAAAATTAAAACTTTCTCTTCAAAAATCTGGAGCTGATGCTGATCTTATCGGGGAATGCCTTGTACAGATACAAAATCAAATGTATGAAGGCATAACTACCAAGCAAATATATAAGATGGCATTTGCGATCTTAAAAAAAGCGTCAAACGGACATGCCGCGCGATATAACCTGCGCTACGCATTGCAAATGCTTGGTCCGGCAGGTTTTTTCTTTGAAAAATTTATATCCAGACTTTATGCCGCCGAAGGTTACAAAACAAGAACAAATCTAACCCTGCAGGGAAAATGTGTATCGCATGAAGTAGATGTGGCACTGAAAAAAGAAAACAAGCTGTCGATGGTTGAATGTAAATTTCATAGCAGCAGAGAAGGAGCTTCAGATGTAAAAGTACCAATGTATATTCTGTCCCGATTTAATGATCTCAAAGCTAAACAGCATACTATTTTTAGCGGAAGCGAAAACATAGATTCCTGTATAATAGTAACAAACAACCGATTTACTAAAGATGCTGAAACTTTTGCCATTTGCAGTGGAATAACTCTTTTAAGCTGGGATTATCCTAAAAATAACAGCATTAAAAATAAAATAGATAAAGGAGGACTTTACCCGATTACATGTCTCACAACGCTGTCAATGGTCGAAAAAGAAAAATTGCTTATTCTCGATCAAATACTTGTAAAAGATCTAATTAATGATTCGAAAAGTCTTCATAAAATAGGAATTAGTGAAAATCGGATCAGAAATGTATTAAAAGAAGCTTCACAAATTTGTAAACTTATTTAAGATGAAAATAAAATTTATTGGAGGCGCCGGAACCGTAACAGGCTCAAAGACACTCATAGAAAGTAATGGTATTAGAATATTGATTGATTGTGGACTTTTTCAAGGCCTAAAAGCGCTCAGAGAACTTAACTGGGAACCGTTGCCAGTTTTGCCTTCTACAATAGATTATGTGTTACTTACACACGGTCACCTGGATCATTGCGGATGGCTTCCAAGGCTGGTTGCACAAGGATTCACGGGCAAAATATATTGCACCTCTCCTACTAAAGATGTGGCAAAACTTGTTCTTTTAGACAGTGCTAAAATTCAGGAAGAAGAAGCCAATAAGGCCAACAAAGAGCATTATTCCAAACATGAAAAAGCAGAACCTCTTTATACTTTAGAGCAGGCTGAAGCTGTTTTTCCCCATTTTAAAATCGTGCAGCCCGACATTGCAACAGATATTGCTCCAGATATTACTGCTGCTTATACTGGTGCAGGACATATCATTGGTGCCTGTACTATTACGCTGCATCTCGAAGGCAAAACTTTGGTTTTCTCAGGTGATATAGGACGTGACGATGATGTATTGATGTTTCCGCCAACAAAACCCATACTGGCAGATTATCTCTTTTTAGAAAGTACTTATGGTAACCGCCTTCATCCTGATCTGGATGCAAAAAAAGAGCTTGAAAACTATATCAACACCACTATAGAACAAAAAGGAACTGTTATTATTCCAGGATTTGCCGTTGAAAGAGCACAATCCATAATGTATTTGATATGGCAACTTAAAACAGAGGGCAGAATTCCAAATGTTCCTTATATTCTGGATACACCGATGGGTGCCAGTGTCCTGGATATTTTTTTACAGAATATGCAATGGCACAAACTCTCTGCTAATGACTGTCATGAAATGTGCAAAATGTTTAAAATAGTTTCTGAATACGAACAGACTATGCGAATCATTGAAGATCCTCAGCCGAAGGTAATCATTGCTGCTAGCGGAATGGCCACAGGAGGTCGAGTATTATCCTATTTCGAGCATTATATAGGCCTGGAGAAAACTACTGTTGTAATGGTAGGCTATCAGGCAGAGGGCACTCGTGGAAGAAGACTTCTTGAAGGTGCCGATGAAATTAAAATATATGGAAACTACTACAACGTTGAAGCTAAAATAGTTCAGATTGAAGGACTCTCTGCTCACGGAGATCAGGAAGATCTTGTAAACTGGCTTTCAGCTCTTAAAAATGTTCCCAAATGCATTTACTTAGTACATGGAGAAAATCTTCCGGCAGATGAACTTCGAATTAAAATTCAGGATAGATATGGTTTTAAGTGTAGTGTTCCGATCATAGGAAGCGAAATAGAAATCTAGAAGATTTTTCATTTCCTTCTAAAATATTTTGGAACCTCAAACCATAATACGGATACTGATCCTGCCAATACACATACAATAAGCTGAAAAACTGTAGGCATTTCAAAATTAAATAAAGAACGTAAAAAAGGTACTGCAAATAATAGTATAACCAAAAGCACCGTAATGCCTATTAAAAGCGAAACCATAAAATTTTTATAGTGAACTGTTACCCATAATGAATAATAAAAAGATCGGTTTACCAGTGTGAGTAGAACATTAGCCGAAATCAAAGTCAAAAAAACCAAACTTCGCGTGCTGTCTTCATTCCATTGATTATACACTGACCACTGATATATTCCTAATACTCCTATGGTAATAACAACTCCCTGCAAAATACTTGTTATCAATTCTTTTACCTTAAAAAAAGTAGACGTTAATGCTCTTGGTCCTCTTTGCATGGTATCGGCTTCAGTAGGTTCATTCTCATAGAGTATTGAACAGGTTGGTCCCATAATTAGTTCTAGCAGAATTACATGGAGCGGACTGAAAATATTGGGATAAATCCATCCTAAAGCAAGTGGAATAAAAACGATCAGAATTATAGGTATATGTATTGATATAATATATTGAATTGCCTTTTTCAGATTCGTATAAATTCTTCTTCCCATTGCTACTGCATCTACCATTTTAGAAAGATCATCTTCCACCAGAATCAACGAAGCAGCATCTTTCGCTATAGCTGTTCCTTTTTTTCCCATGGCAATACCTATGTGAGCTGCTTTAAGTGAAGGTCCGTCATTTACACCGTCACCGGTCATGGCTACAATTTGTCCATTTGCTTTGAGAGCGCTTACAATTCTTAGTTTGGCTTCGGGAAACATTCGGCTAAACAAATTGATATCCGTTACTTTACTTTGTAATTCTGAATCACTCAACTTCATTAGCTCATCGCCTGTAATGGCTTTATCAAATCCCTTAAAACCGATCTGCTGAGCAATTGCGTTTGTTGTACGGGCATTATCTCCTGTAATAATCTTCACCCCAATTCCTGCTTTATAAAAAGACTGTAATACCTCTGAAATATTATCCTTAGGCGGATCATAAAAAGCAACTAAGCCTTTAAATATAAATGGAATTTCCTGCTGTTTTTCAGGATAATTATTTCCTTCCAAAGAGCCTTGAGCAACTCCAAGAACCCTGTATCCTTTTCCGGTTAGTTTATCCATAGCCAATAGGACAATTTCTCTGGTTTCGTTTGTAAGATGGCAAACTTCAAAAATTGCTTCAGGTGCTCCTTTTGCAGCAATAATTCGATTTCCTCCATCATCTTCAAAAATATGAGTCATCATGGGCGGCCTACCTGATAACGGATATTCATGAATCATTTTAAAGTTGGCAGTCAAATCTTTAGCTGTAAACTTTTTATACGTGTTATGCAGAGCAATTTCCATCGGATCAAAAGGTATGGGTTCACTAGCCCACATCGCCGTTGTTATAAGGTCCTCAGTTTCTTTTATTTCTTCAAAAGTAGTAATGTCTGCCTCAAGCCCTGATGGGAGATAAAGGCTTGCCAATTCCATTTTATTCTGCGTTATAGTTCCCGTTTTATCTGTACAGATAATGGTGGCACTGCCCAGTGTTTCAACTGTTTTCATTTGTTTGACTACGATGCCCATTTTCATTAACCGGCGCGCTCCCAATGCCATAAATGTTGTAAACGCAACCGGAATCTCTTCTGGTAATATACTCATGGCCAAAGTAAGCGCTACCAAAAGACTTCCCAAAACATTACCCAATCTGGCATAATTGATAGCCCAAACCAGAATAAAAACTACGACTCCGACAAAAACCATTTTTTTTATAAAATTCCCGATTTGAAGTTCTAAAGGCGTCTTTTCTTCAGCAATAGCTTCCAGGCTGCTTCCTATTTTACCTAACCTTGTTTCGTTGCCAATTTCTGTTACTTTAATAATAGCCAGTCCACTGACAATGGTAGTTCCCGAAAACACTTTATTATCTTCTTTATCTTTATCTTTAAAAACACTCATCGATTCACCGGTAAGTATCGATTCGTTTACCGAAAAATCATTTGAACGCAGGATAACACCATCAGCAGGAACCAATCCTCCTTCTTCCACCATTACCAGATCACCAACAACAATATCTTGTGTTTTAATATTTTGCTGTTTACCCTCACGAATAACTTTGCACAAAGGTTCTATGAATTCCTGTAATTTTGCCAAAGCATTTTGGCTTCTCTTTTCCTGATAAAGCGATATTGCTGCAATTAACAAAATTGAAGCGGTAAGAAATACTGCGTCGCTATATTGCTTATTGACAAAGTAAATTGCGGCCGCAACGAGTAATAAAAGAATCATGGGTTCTGCAAAAATGCTTTTTAGAAAAGCTACGAACCTGTTCTCTTTTTTGTAATTATACTTATTGATTCCATATTTTGCTCTAAAGTCAAGTACTTCTTCAATATTTAGTCCCTGTAATTCTTGTTCCTTATTATTCATAGCTTGTACATAAATTAGCATCGCCGTATACTATCTTAAAGATACAAAATAAGTTTTGCTTTAAAGAGCGGCTTCAAGTATTGAAAAGTATAGCTTTTTTATTCCAGACTAACCGATGGAAAGATGTGCAGTCGTACTTTTAAGGCCTTTAAAACCAAACAATGTTCTTTTACAAATTGAGAAAATCTTCAATGTTTTGTTGATCATTTTACTTTCCTCAATAACGGCCATAGGCCTTAGTACAATATCAGTTATCTCTGAAAATTCATCTGATAGTAGTATAGACGCACGGGCGCTACTTTTGAATCTTTTAAATTTTAATCCTTTATGTCTGGCTGTATTAAAAAATGCAGTCATATAAGAACTTTCTACGGCGGCGAGAAATAGATGTTCTGCTGACCACGCATTTTCATCGAGATTTTTTAAACAGGAATAAGATGATACTTCTATATCATTATTAAAGATAACGGCACTTACTTTTGCAGTTCCATTTAGCTGACATTCCAAATCTACCTGATATTCCTGTGAAGTTTTCATAATAACTAAATTAGTTAGTTCTTCATTAGTAATAAATGATATCCAACATATCTTTTATCTGGCACTAAATTAAAAACTAAAAACAGAAGTGCTAAAAGTCATTATTACAAATGATTCAGATCATTTTTATTCTTTGTGCTTTAATGCAATTTTACATAGCAAAAGGAATTAACGGTAAATTTTAGATTTAAGAGTTGCACAAGCTTCTAATTTCTAAAAACCTAATAAAATCTTATACTAACCCAAAAAAAGATAGCCATGGAAAATCAACAATTATTCGTAGCAAATTATAAATCACTGCAGCAGGCAGAGGATGCAATCAAAAAATTAAAAAAAAGTGGATACGACATTACAAAACTTTCAATAATTGGTAAAGATTGCTATACGGAGCAAAATGTTCTTGGATACTTTAACATTTACGATAAAATGGAAAAATGGAGTACTACCGGACTATTTGCCATAGGGCTATGCGGGTTATTGTTTGGATTACTATTTATTTTCAACCTCACTGCCAATCTTCCCTACTTTAGAATACCCATTATATATGCCTGTGTCGCCGTACTTCTAGGAGCTACGTTGCCATTAATAGGTATGGGATTTTCAAAAGACAAAACCATAAAATATAAAACCGAAGTAAAAGCCCGTAAATATGTGCTGCTTGCTCAGGAAACAAATGCCAACATTGAAATTATGAGAACCACACTTAATACTCATATTCCTAAAGAAAATTCAATAGAAGAAAAAGAGAACCGCGCTCTATTAGAGAACGAAGCTTTTCACCTCTAACAAATAAAACACTATAAACTCAAATTAAGCAACTATCTAAATAAAAACGATATGAAAACTAATGAAGAATTGCAAAGAGATGTTCAAGACGCCATTAAATGGGAACCACAGCTGCATGCCGCAGAAATTGGTGTAACTGCAAAAGATGGTGTAGTAACCCTAATGGGAACTGTAGACGCCTATTACAAAAAAATTGAAGCTGAAAATGCCGCCAAAAATGTTGATGGCGTCAAAGCAGTTGTTGAAGAAATTGAAATCAAATATTCCAGCAATACCAAGTCTGATGAAGATATTGCCAACGATGTCTTAAAGGCTCTAACAGATAACTGGAATGTACCTCAGGAAAAGATTCAGATTAAAGTTGAAAAAGGCTGGGTTACGCTTGAGGGTCAGGTAACCTGGAATTATCAAAAAGAAGCCGCCAATAAATCCGTCGGCCATCTTACAGGTGTGAAAGGCGTAACCAACCGTATCAAAATAAAATCTGAAATACAGGATGAAATTGAGAAAAAAAATATTGTAAAAGCCTTAGAAAGCAATTGGACACTGCACTCTGAGAACATATTCATTAAAGTCGATGGTACAACCGTGACATTGACAGGAGCTGTTTCTTCACTTTTTCAAAAAGATCTTGCAGAAAAAATAGTTTGGAAAACCCCGGGAATCTGGTCCGTCAATAATCAGCTTGTTGTGGAACATAAGTATGCCATATCAGAATAACTTTAAAAGGGAGATGAAGTTCTCCCTTTTATCCCAGTTTTTTAAAATGCATAAAGAGGTTCATTTTGATAGTTTTTCCTAAAAAAATTATTTTTAAAATTAAAAATTATGAAAACAATAATAACCTTAATGACAATTACAGCAATCACTGCTGTAATTCTGATTAGTAACATAAGACAAAACCAAAAAAAAACTAACTCTTAAATAGCAATATCATGGAACCAAGCTGGATCATATTAACATTTATGAGCATCGTCATTTTAATTGTGATGATTTACATCTTTATACAAAACAATAAAGATCGCAAACAATATGAAAAAGATTTAAACACACCTTCAAATCTGTATGAAGAAGAATCTGAAGTAAATGACTTAGATAAATTTTAATTTTTTTATCCTATTAACAATATGAAAATATGAAAACTACAATACTGTATACTCTGTTTCTCATAGCTGCTACACTTACGCTAGTGAATCGTTATACTACATTATATATCAATAATTCAATACTTCATTTTATCATCCTTTTTATTGCAGCTTTAACTTTTGTACTTATAGCAAGCCAGTTATTTGGAAAATTAAAAAGATCAAGATCACAGTTACTGGCATTCATTATTGTTGGAGTTTTATGTTTTATTAAATCCTTCCTTACTTGGGGTGGTGACTGGAAAACACAAACAATTTTATACAAGAACGTGACGAATGATAATAAGAATATAGAGTTTCAAATGCGGGGGGATCGCTTTTCATTCGGATATAAAAAACGCGTTGTAAACAGGTTAAAATTATTTCCCGGATTTGACTGGACTACTGATATTGATACCGCGACAATCGATCACAAGCACTGGAAAAAAATGAATCTTTATGTTAATGAAATGAAGTTTGCTTCAAAATAATAATAAACCGAATTCGTCATTAATTAAAACAATTAGGGCTTCGTACCCGATCAAAAATCTAGAAAGCATGAAAAAAATACTTGTTACAACCGACTTATCTCATAGCTCCAAAGTAGCTGTACGTTTTGCTATTCAGCTGGCATCTCAAATAGGTTATGAACTTACATTTCTATATGTAAATACGTCATTTATTATTGATCCTTTTTCAGCTGTTACTTTTGTAGGTCTTCCGGAGCCAGATAACAAAAAACAGGAGCAAGCTCTTATAAAATTTGTACATACGCTCTACAGACAAACCAACAAACAGCCAGGTAAAACAACTTATATTGCGGAAAATAAACTTGATGTAAGCGAAGCCATTCTAAATTGTGCCAAAAGAATTAAAGCCGATTATATCTGTATGAGTACAAGAGGAGGTGGTCTTGTAAATAAGCTATTGGGAAGTCATACGACCAGAATCTTACATGACTCTCCGATCCCACTTCTGGTTGTTCCAAGATATTACAGAATAAAAAAAATAAGTACTATTTTATACCCGTCAGATTTAGAAAAAATAGAAACTGAACTGCCGTTGATTAAAAATTTTGCATCCTCGTTTGATGCTTCGATCGCTGTATACCATTATGATTATTTTACACAGGAAGAAGAAGTCCACAAAAAACTCAATAAAATAGAGCATAAATTTAAGTCTGACAAAGTATCTTTTCATTTCAAAAAGTTAGATCCGGAAGTATCTCTATTACGACACTTACAGATTGATATTATGACAATAAAACCATCTATCATAACCATGTTTGCCAAAGAAAACCGAAACTGGTTGGAGCAATTATTTCAACCGCTTAAAACTTCTGAAAAAGGTTTTAATACCAGAACCCCGATGCTGGTATTTAAAAAATAATAATTGGCAGGAAAATCAGATATACGATTTAATCTGCCAATATTTTATATCTTAAAAAACCCTGCTTTTTCGTAATAGCAGTAGTATCTTTAATGGTTCACTATCTTTGAGCATTACTTTTAAAAATCCTCTTCATTTTCAACCAAGATTGAAATCATAATCTTATGCTATAATAGAATTTGGGTAATCAAAAAACAATTACAATGAAAAGAAGTATATGGTTCATTATAGTATTATCTGTTTTTTTAGTTCAATGCTCTAGCTCAAGTATAATTAGTTCATGGCAGGCCTCGGAGAAGCTAAATGTAAAAACTGGTCGTATTGTCGTAGTTGGATTGATAAAAGAATCAGACCAATCGCTTCAGTGGCAAATGGAAAATCACCTTGCTGACGATCTGTGCAACCTTGGTTATGATGCCATTCCATCTATTGAACTTTATGGCATTGAAGCATTTAAAGGAAAAGATGAAAAAGAGATCATAAAACAATTACAGCAAGATGATATAGCTGCCGTTTTAACGATTGTATTGCTCAATAAACAAAAAGAAAAGTACTATGCTCCAAAAAGTATGTATGATTTGATAGACCCATATAATGATAATGACTTCTCTATTTACTATAACGCTATTTACACTAAAATCTACCAGGAAGGATATTATGTCAATGATACCTATTATTTTTGGGAAAGTAATCTATTTACAATGCCAGATCAAAAATTAGAATATTCCGTACAGACACAATCCTTTAATCCCTTAAACACCAATAGTCTTGCACATGCATATGGAAAACTAATTATACAGGATATGCTTAGCAATAATATAATTCATAATAGTCATAAACAGAAAGAATAGAATCATTCGGCTTAAAAAAGATTTCAAAAGACTAAAATTTTAAATTACAAATGTAAAATGAAAAGCTAAAAACCTTAAATCCATTGAATGGGCGTACGGTGAAATTTTGGTTTTAATCCATAATTTTTAATGCTATGCTCAATTATAAAAAGCCTTGCCTGTTCAATATCATCTGTAATCATGAATAATTTCGAATCAGCATCATTAATGGTTCCCTCACTTTTCATGAGATTAATATGCTCAATAAGCGCTTTATGGTATTGTGTATTGAAAATTATTATTGGAAAGTTTTTAATCTTGCCTGTCTGTATAAGTGTAAGCGCTTCAAAATATTCATCTAATGTTCCAAAACCTCCGGGCATAACTACAAAGGCAAAAGAATATTTTACCAAAAGTATTTTACGAATAAAAAAATGTTTTGTCTCTACCCATTTATCGAGATAAGAATTAGGTATTTGATCAACCGGCAGTTTAATATTACAACCAACAGTCTTCCCACCCACTTCTTTTGCTCCGCGATTAGCGGCTTCCATAAGACCTGGTCCTCCGCCTGTCATTATTGTAAAACCAAGTTTGGCAAATTCACCTGCAGCCCTTTTGGTAAATTCATAATAAACGTGATCTTCCTTAAAACGGGAAGATCCAAAAAAAGTGATACAAGGACCAATGTAATAGAGTTTACGAAAGGATTTTATCAGTTCCCATAAAATAATAATTATAAATTTCAGTTCAGCAAATCTCGACTGTGGCCCTTCTAAAAACTTAATTTCTGACTTATCACTTTGAGTTTCTTGCTCTGTCATAATTTCAATCGATTAATTATTTAACACAAATAAGGCTGTTCAAGGTTCACTTTTAAATGATTGATAACTTTGATTACTCCCGGCGTTTTATACGCAATCCTTTCAGCTTCTTCTTTTTGAAAAATTGACCCAACGATTCCAGATAATTGTACAGTTGCACCAGCAACCTCAACATCGATCTCATCTGTATCAAACGCCCAATGTCTTTGTAATGCCTTTTCTAGTAATTCTTTCTCTACCTGATCGTATACTTCTCTTTTAAGTTTAATGTTATTGGTAACTTCCCTTACTCCCTTCTGGTTTCTAATTAATTCCAGAGCGAGCTCTCTTTGAAAATTCCATGGTAAAATACCTTCTGCAGTTACACGGCCTTTTTCTACAATGATACCAACCGTATTTTGCGGAACGACCTGATTCTCTTTCAATTTTGTGACAATTTGAGTTGCAATTTCCTGATCAGTGGTATAGGAAGTTTTTTCAAGTATAACCTGAATTTCATCTACAATTGCTGCCACACCTTTAATTTTTTTTGCAGCATGCAGGGCTTCTGTTTTTTTAACAAGCATGTCAACATTTCCTGTTAAGGTAACTACACCTTCTTTTACAATAACTCCAATCTCGGCTGCATGCAGCAAAGGCTCGAATTTGAGCGCCTCTTGAATTTCTCTTTGCAAAATATCATTACTTTTCATATTTTTTTATTTAAGGTTTGCATAAATCAATCAAATTCGACTAAAAGCTCATTATCTACATACCATACACCAGGTGTATTCCATGCAATTCTTTCTGCTTCCTCTTTCTGAAATAGTGAACTCACAATACCACTGAGAGTAATAGTCTTATTATCGACTCTAACCCGTATATTATCAATATCAAGCAACCAGCTGCGACGAAGCGCTTTTTCAACGAACTCCTTTTCTAGTTCATTTTTTATTTCGGCCTCAATTTTTATTTTATCAATTACTCCCCTAACACCTTCTAAATAACGAATAGCATTCTCTGCTGCTTTTCTTTGAAAATTCCAGTGCAAAATCCCTTCAAGTGTTACCCATCCATTCTCTACTGTTACTTTGAGCAGATGGTCAGGAACGGCCCAGTTTTCACGCAATACCTTAACAACTGATGCAGCTATATCGGTATCACTTTTAATTGCTGAAAAATATAGATCAACTTTTACATCGTCGACAACTGCTTTTACACCAGCAATATTTTTAACAGTTTGCTCCGCCTCTTTTTTCTGCGTATAATTATCTACCGTACCTCCAAGGGTTACAATACCATCATTAACGCTAACATCTATGTCGTTAGAATTTAAAATAGGCTCCCATTTGATCGCTTCTTTTACTTCTTTAAGTAAAACATCATTATTTTTTTTCATGGCAAAAAAATTTAAAAATTATAGCTTTGAATGATAATAAACAAAGCATTATCCTTTTTTATAGTTAGGTAAAATTCAAAAAAGCAGATTGGAAAACAAATGATCCCCATCAATCTCAAAAGTGATGTAAATCATTATCCGTAATTAAGAGATTTAATACATTTATCCGAAGAAGTAAGACGATATTAAAATGAATTGAACACCTAAAAAAGAGTTATTTTCTCGTCCAGTAAAAAATTAATCTAATCTTAAGCAAATAAAAAAAATAAGATATACAACAATTCGTTATTTCGTAAAGACCTAAAAACAAGACTTTAAAATGAAACTAATTACCTTATTCCTTTTATTGACAGTAATTCCTATAAATTGGGAACCTGACTTTAATAATGCAAAAAAAATTGCAAAGGAAAAACACGAACTGATTCTGCTCAATTTTTCCGGATCAGATTGGTGTGGTCCATGTATTGTTCTTCGCAGGGATTATTTAGAGAGCCAGGTATTTACTGATATGGCGAACTCAAATTTAGTATTGGTAAATGCTGATTTTCCTAGAAAGAAGAAAAATATTGGTACACCGGAACAGGTAAAACGTAACGAAGATTTAGCCGAAATTTATAACAAAGAAGGAAGTTTCCCTCTTACTCTACTTTTGGATGGCGATGGAAAAGTAATCAAAACCTGGCACGGCAAACCTGAAACTACACCTGATGAGTGGACTGCCGAAATAAAAGCGATCTGTGATAGCAAAAAGTAACATACTGAAAAATCAAAAATATTCACAATCCCTAAAACTTATGGGGAACAATTTTACTATTACAGTTGTTGCCGCAAATGAGAAAGCGGGAAATGAAAATATTAATCTTGCCATTGACGAAATTAGAAGAATCGAAAAACTACTTACTACTTATAAGGATGACAGCCAGACAAATCTAATTAATAAAAATGCTGGAGTTAAAGCTGTAAAAGTAGATCAGGAAGTTTTTAATCTCATCGAAAGATGCATTGGAATTTCAAAAATAACTCAGGGAGCCTTTGACATATCTTATGGAAGTCTTGACAAAAGTCTTTGGAATTTTGACAAAACAATGACCAGTCTTCCTGATGCACTGACAGCAAAAAAAATGGTACATCTAATTGATTATAGAAACATTATTCTGGACAGAGAAAATGCTACTGTGTTTTTAAAAGAAAAAGGAATGCGGATTGGTTTTGGTGGTATTGGAAAAGGTTATGCCGCAGAAATGGCTAAACAAGTACTGCTTAAAAATAATGTTCATAGTGGTATTATAAATGCCAGTGGAGATCTTTGTGCTTGGGGACTACAGCCAAACGGGCAAAAATGGACCATTGGTGTTGCCAATCCTGACGCGCCAAATGCTGCTTTTTCTTATATGGAAATATCCAACAAGGCAGTTGCCACTTCTGGAAATTATGAAAAATTCGTAACCATCAACGGAAAAAAATATTCTCATACTATTGACCCTAAAACAGGACTGCCAATAACCGGAATAAAAAGTGTTACCATTATCGCTTCAAATGCTGAATTTGCTGATGCAATGGCCACTCCAATAGCTGTTATGGGAATTAAGGCAGGATTGTTTCTAATTGACCAGATTCCGGATCTATATTGTATTATTATCGACGACAACAATAAAATTTACACTTCAAAAAACATCAACCTGAAATGAAAAAGCCAAAACAAAAAGCGCTCGTATTATTCTGCAGTATTGCTTTTACAGGCATTCTACTCACCTCCTGTACTTCGGTAAAAGAATATCAAAAAGGAAAAATCAACGATTCTGAAATGGTACTTTCTAACAGGAAAATCGAAAAGACAGAACTCAGCTTTCAATCCTACCGTGAAGGAGCTTCCGGAGCAAATTCAGGAAAAAGCGGCGGCGGCTGCGGTTGTAACTAATTTTCATAAAATTAAAAATGAAAAGAATATTCATTACAGGATTTGCCTTACTGGCATTATTTCAGGTAAGAGCGCAAAATGTACCTACAGATTCCACAGCTTACAAAAGCAGAAAATTAAAATTGGAAGAGGTAAATCTGGTTTCCAGTTATTATAAACAAGACGGAAACAATTCTGCTGTTACAGGAGGAATTGGTTCTGAACATCTTACCGATATTGCCAATACCATAGATGTTAAACTGGTAAAATACGGAGAAACCGGAATTAAACATACTTTTGATATTGAAGCCGGTATTGACCACTATACCTCTGCCTCATCAGATATGATTGATTTGAGTGACAATTCATCTGCATCCTCTTCAGACAACCGCTTCTACCCTTCTCTAACTTATCTGAGAGAAAACGAAGAAAAAGGAAGAACACTGGGAATTGGCGTTTCATCATCGACCGAATTTGATTACCAGTCTTTTGGAGGAAACATTAGTTTTTCACAAAAAACAAAAGACAAAAACGGAGAATTTACAGCTAAGTTTCAAACCTTTATCGATCAGTTAAAACTAATTGAACCGGTTGAACTGCGTCCACCAGGCCAAGAAGGTTATGGCAGTGCCAACCGAAATACTTTTGCAGGAACTTTGAGTTACTCGCAGGTTATAAACAAAGACCTGCAGATAATGCTTGTAGGAGATGTTATCAGTCAAAATGGTTATTTGAGTCTTCCATTTCACAGAGTTTATTTTGAAGATGGTTCTGTTCATCAGGAAAAAATGCCGGATACCAGACTGAAAATTCCACTAGGAATCCGTGCCAGTTATTTCGTAGGGGACAATATAATTATCCGCGCTTACTACAGGTATTATACTGATGACTGGAGTTTAAAAGCTCATACCGCTGATCTTGAAATTCCGATAAAACTAACGCAGGCATTCTCACTGAGTCCGTTTTATAGATATTATACTCAAACCGGAACGAAGTATTTCAAACCATATGGTGAACATACCCCAGCCGATGAATACTACACCAGTAATTATGATTTGTCAAAGTTTGACAGTAGTTTCTTTGGAATGGGCATGAAGTTTACGCCGTTAAATGGAGTCTTTGGACTTAAACACTGGAATACTTTAGAACTTCGTTATGGTCATTATACTAGAACTACAAATATGACTTCGGATATTATTAGTATTAATATTAAGTATAAATAATTACTAATATTTACAAATAATTCCAACTGATACACCCCCTAAAGCTTTTTGATTTAGGGGGTTTTGATTTTATTATAAGGTTATAATTTATTGAAATATTTCTTAAAAAAATAAATATAACCGATATCATTTTGCTAATCAAATACATTATCGTAATATTGCAATATAAATATAAAACAATGGGAGCAACAAAAACAGATCACTTTACCGACAGCCAGAATGAACTGGCAGTTTTAGCCAAGGCACTAGGGCATCCTGCGCGTATTGCTATTATGGAATATTTATTAAAAGTAGATGCGTGCATCTGCGGAGATATTGTAAATGAACTTCCTCTTTCACAGCCTACGGTTTCACAGCATCTTAAAGAATTAAAAAATGCCGGCTTAATCAAAGGAAGTATTGAAGGAAATTCTATCTGCTACTGTATCAATGAACCTGGACTGCAAAAGATAAAAGGGTTCTTTGAGCATATATCAAATCATCTTGCTAAAAAGAGAAATGAATGCTGTTAATCTACAAGATATGGAAATTAGAAAACTTACAGCTGAAGACTGGCAGCAGGTAGAATTAATCTACCAAAAAGGGATAGATACCGGCAACGCTACTTTTCAAACCAGCGCTCCTTCATGGGAGTACTGGGACAATTCACATCTTAAATCCTGCAGAATTACTATGCAGGAAGATGGGAAAGTGATTGGATGGGCTGCCCTTACCCCTGTTTCTTCACGCTGCGTTTATGCAGGGGTTGCAGAAGTGAGCGTATACGTGGATCCTGCACACTGGGGAAAAGCAGTCGGGCTGACCCTTTTAAATGAACTTGTCAGACAGAGCGAAGCAGAAGGAATCTGGACGCTTCAGGCAGGGATTTTTCCTGAGAATACAGCAAGCCTCCGCATCCACGAAAAAGCGAGCTTCAGGATACTAGGCATAAGGGAGAAGATCGGAAAACAAAATGGTATTTGGAGAGATACTGCGCTTCTTGAAAGAAGAAGCTCCGTTATTAATTAATAAAAAATATAGTTTAACTAAATATAAAAAATTATGAAACTTTCAGAAATTAAAGAAGTGCTTAAAACAGTGGAAGCTGTAAATTTTGAACTGCCGGACGGCACATTTGTACCTGAATATTTTCATGTAACTGAAGTAGGTCTGGTTACCAAAAACTTCATCGACTGCGGAGGAACAGTTAGAAAAGAAACGGTTGTAAACTTTCAGCTTTGGGATGCCAACGACTACGAGCACAGGCTTAAACCTCAGAAACTGATCCACATCATTGAGCTTTCAGAAAAAGTATTGGGAATTAAAGACAGTGAAATTGAAGTGGAGTATCAGAACACTACTATCGGTAAATACGATTTGGATTTTAACGGCAAAAATTTCACTTTACTAAATAAGCAGACAGCCTGCCTTGCTCAGGAGCAGTGCGGTATTCCATCTGATAAGCCTGACGTAAAATTATCTCAGCTAAATACTGATAATGCTTCTTCATGCACCCCGGGGGCAGGATGCTGCTAATCATTAAACAGATAATTAATAAACCTTTACAGCCAAAAAACTATGTTATATCCACAAATTGAGAATACCGTTAAATCATTTGATTTTAAGCAGATCTCCGAAGATCGCAAAGCAGTCCTGCAGCCATTAATCGACTTCATTCAGACTAAAGTGCACAGTAAGCTGGAAACCAGGCTAAACCTGATCTGCACGCATAATTCAAGAAGAAGCCATCTCTCGCAGGTTTGGGCGCAGACTGCGGCTGCCTATTACAGCATCAAAAACGTTTCATGCTATTCAGGGGGAACAGAGGCTACTGCCCTTTTCCCGATGGCAGCGGAGACTTTGAAGGATTCAGGATTTAAGATTAAAACGCTTTCAGAGGGATCAAACCCGGTTTATTCCATAAAATATTCAGCTGATGAACTTCCTGTCATCGGTTTTTCCAAAACCTATGATGATGATTTCAATCCTGAAAGCGGATTCGCAGCAATAATGACCTGCTCGCAGGCTGACGGAGGATGCCCGTTTATAGCAGGCGCAGAGAAAAGAATCCCGATCACTTTTGATGATCCAAAAATTTCTGACGGAACGCCTCAGCAGAAGGAAACTTATCTGGAGCGAAGCCTGCAGATAGGAACTGAAATGTTTTACGTATTCTCACAAATAAAAAAATAAAATGTCAGCAAATAATTGTGCACCAGCCGTCGGACGCAAAAAGTTAAGCTTCCTTGACCGCTTCTTAACCCTTTGGATTTTCCTTGCTATGGCTATAGGCGTGGCAATAGGATACTTTATTCCTTCAAGCGGAGGTTTCATCAATTCATTCTCCAGCGGAACAACAAACATTCCATTGGCAATAGGACTTATCCTGATGATGTATCCGCCTCTGGCAAAAGTAAAATACGAGCAGATGGGTCAGGTTTTCAAAAACACTAAAGTCTTAGGTGCTTCTTTATTCCTGAACTGGATCGTAGGCCCTGTCTTAATGTTTTTATTGGCGCTCCTGTTTTTGAACGGATATCCTGAATACATGATTGGAGTGATCCTGATCGGTCTGGCACGCTGTATCGCAATGGTTGTGGTATGGAACGATCTGGCAGACGGAAACCGTGAGTATGCAGCAGGACTTATCGCACTTAACAGTATTTTTCAGGTGCTGCTTTATAGCGTATATGCATACATTTTTATAACCATTCTACCTCCCTATTTTGGATATGATGGCTTCGAAGTCAATATCAGCATTTCACAGATTGCCGAGAGCGTCGGTATCTATTTAGGAATTTCTTTTGCTCTTGGAATCATAAGCCGTTATGCTCTAATTGCAATTAAAGGAACCGAATGGTTTGAAACTAAATATGTACCATTTATTTCTCCTATTACCCTTATATCGTTGCTTTTTACCATCATAGTGATGTTCAGCCTTAAAGGGGAGCTTATTGTCCAGATTCCTATGGATGTTGTTCGTATCGCAGTTCCATTGGTAATATACTTTACCATCATGTTTATCATCAGCTTCTTTGTTGGAAAATATTTCGGTGCTGACTATTCAAAAGCAACTGCAATAGCTTTTACCGCCACAGGAAACAATTTCGAACTTGCCATTGCAGTGGCAATTGGTGTGTTTGGAATAAACAGCGGTCAGGCATTTGCAGGAGTTATCGGGCCATTGGTAGAAGTACCGGCGCTTATTGCACTGGTTAACGTTGCTTTCTGGTTGAAGAAGAAATACTTTGTAAAATAACCTAAGGACCAACATGCAATTAATTTAGAAAATTTGTAACTAATCTAATAAATATTTTAAGACCTTTTTTTACCATAAAAATTTAGTTTATATTTTTCTTCAATTCTTTTTAATGATACAGTTTTTTTCGATTATTTAATATAAACTATTTTTTTGCTTTTCAAACAATAACGAATTATGACACTCATTTTAAACTAGTTAAACGTTCAACGTTTTCAAAAACACTAAAAATTCCGTGGCAGAATCGTGGCGCAGTATTTTTGGAATGAATACCTTTTATGCCACAAAAAGTTAAGGCGGTTTTTCGGAAATATTTGAAAGTGGAAGTTTTGTGGCAGAATTTGGACTTGATACCTTTTCTGCCACAAAAAGTTAAGGCATTTTTTTAATATATTTCACCCGTCTAAGTTTTGTGGCAGAATCGTGGCACATCGGAATTTGGAAAAATGAAAAATCAGCTATATCAAAGCCTGACGAATTTAGGTTCGAAACTTTAGATACGAAAAAGAAAAAACACTAAGTTACTAAAGATAGAAAGATAAAACAGCCCTCATTTCTGAGAGCTGTCGATGCTTAGAGCTATACTTTTTATAAAGAACTGGCTTTTATCCTTACAATCTTGCCATCCTGCATAACAACTAGATCGCTGTTATATTTCTTTTTAAACTCAATTAATTTTTCAGAAACTTTATCCATTGCCTCTATAATCTTCTTCTGAGTCGGTGTCGTTGTTGATTTGTATTCTCTCATGATTGGTTCTTTGTGAGTTTATCGAACTTGATTTCATTTATAACTTCAATATCATTGCCTAAAGTTTTTTGTGCTATCAATTCAGCTTTTACAGCTGTATTGTCAAAAATCAATGCCTCATTAACTATAGGCAAATATATAGCAAACAAATTAGTTATTCCGTTTTTATATCTGCGTTTAATAACATCGGTTTCAATATTGTGTCCTCCTTCCTGAACCCTCGTCTTGACCCTTTCAATTGCCAGGTCAACACTATCGAGCCAAAAAAATAAAAGAACCACTTTATATCCTTTTTCCTGAGCCGAAATCACTTTCTCTTTATAGCTTTTTGTGGCCAAAGTCGTTTCAAAGGCGAAAACTTCATCATTTGCCAATAATTCATTGATTCTGTGGAGCATTATTCTTCCCGATTCAAAGTGGAGTTGATACCTTATTTGCGACTAAACGCTTAGGCAGTGTTTATCTGAGGCAGTAAAAAATGAGGATATATTGCCTAAAATTTCTGACTGGCAGCTAATTTTATTCCTGCTAATTTTAACAGCATGAAAAATACGAGGAGAACCTTTACTTTAGGCTTTAAGATTCTGGCCGCTTCCATGAGCATCCACTGCGGAAGAGTCTGTGACGTGGCAAGAGAACTCAATATCAGCACAAGTACCCTGCAGCACTGGAAGAAGCTCTATCAGGAAAGCAGATTTACCACAAAGAAGACCTCAGCTGAAATATACCATAAAAACGAGCTGCTGAAGCTGCGGAAACAGATAAAAGAATTAGAAATTGAAAGGGACAT
>NZ_DLHA01000003.1 GCF_002482975.1 Flavobacterium sp. UBA7680
CAATTCCAGTTACGCAAGCCTTTTCTCAAACTATTTTTAATCTTTTTTTCAATTATTCCTTAACTCTCTGATAACACAACTTTTACAATGCATTATTTTTTGAAACATTGTCAGGTTTTTCTACAGCCCTTTGCTTTTTCCTTATTTTAAGCCCTTTTCCCTATCCCGTTTTTAAGGAGTTTTTATGTTTTACAGTTGTTTTGGCTGGTTTTGCCGCAAAGGCACTAAGACGCAAAGACTGGTTTTTCTGTGTGTTTTTAATCTCGCAGAGTCGTAGAGGCGCTAAGTTTCTCTTTTTGGATGTTTTTTCTTCTGAAAACTCTTGCCCTAGCCCCGATAGAAGTGGAAATCCTTTTGTGCCGGGGTTCGGCACAAAAGATTGGAACGGATAGCGGGATTAAGCTCCTTCAAAACAAATTCCAAACTTAAAGGCTTCGACTTCCCTCAGCCGGACAATCAGCATTCAAAACCTAACAACAGTTTCATTCAAGCCTTATAGCCTTTTACTCTTATATATATTATAGTAGAGTTTTCTACTTATATATGTATACAAATAAACCCCGCAGGTTTTAAAACCCTGGCGGATTATAGAAATAATAGCTACTCTTAGTATTAGTATCCCTAGCTTCTTACATAATAAAGCAATCTTCTACATATATATATTGTATGTATTTTTGTAATCACTTATATTTGCATTCACAAAATTATAAACAATGATCAAGATTACTTTACCCGATGGGTCAATTAGAGAGTTCGCTTCAGGCGTAACTCCAATGGAGGTCGCTAAAAACATTAGCGAAGGTTTTGCACGAAACGTGATTTCTGCATCTTTTAATGGTACAACTATTGAAACCGAGACTCCGTTAACGACCGATGGTAATCTTATTTTATATACTTGGAATGATGCTGAAGGTAAAAAAGCTTTCTGGCATTCGACTTCACACGTAATGGCGCAAGCTCTTGAGGAATTGTACCCTGGAATTAAATTAACTCTTGGGCCTGCAATTGCTAATGGGTTTTATTATGATGTGGATTTTGAAGATCAAAAAATTGTTGAAGCTGATTTTAAAAAGATCGAAGATCGTGTTCTTGAAATTTCAAGAGAGAAACACGAATTTAAAATGCGTCCGGTTAGTAAAGCTGATGCTTTAGCAATGTACAAGGATAATGTCTACAAGACTGAATTGATTTCTAATCTTGAAGACGGTACTATTACTTTTTGCGATCACGCTACTTTTACTGATTTATGTCGTGGAGGTCATATTCCGAATACTGGAATCATCAAGGCTTTTAAAATCATGAGCGTTGCTGGTGCTTATTGGAGAGGTGATGAAAAAAACAAGCAGTTAACTCGTGTTTACGGAACTTCTTTCCCTAAACAAAAAGATTTGACTGAGTATCTTGAACTTCTTGAAGAAGCAAAACGTCGTGATCACCGTAAATTAGGAAAGGAACTTGAATTGTTTGCTTTCTCTCAGAAAGTAGGCCAAGGTTTACCTTTATGGTTACCGAAAGGTGCTGCACTTAGAGAGCGTTTAGAGCAATTTTTAAAGAAAGCTCAAAAGAAAGCAGGTTACGAGCAAGTTGTGAGTCCGCATATTGGACAAAAAGAACTTTATGTAACTTCTGGCCATTATGCAAAATATGGTGCTGATAGTTTTCAGCCGATACATACTCCCGCTGAAGGTGAAGAGTTTTTATTGAAACCAATGAACTGTCCTCACCACTGTGAGATTTACAATGTAAGACCTTGGTCGTATAAAGATTTACCTAAGCGTTATGCTGAATTTGGTACTGTATATAGATATGAGCAATCTGGTGAATTACATGGTTTAACTCGTGTTAGAGGTTTTACTCAGGATGATGCGCATATTTTTTGTACTCCGGAACAATTGGATGAAGAGTTCAAAAAAGTAATTGACTTGGTATTATATGTATTTGGTTCGTTAGGTTTTGAAAACTTTACTGCTCAGATTTCATTGAGAGATCAGGAGAACAGAGAGAAATATATTGGTACAGATGAAAACTGGGAGAAGGCTGAAAACGCAATTATCAATGCTGCGGCTGACAAAGGTTTGAATACTGTTGTAGAATATGGTGAAGCTGCATTTTACGGACCTAAGCTTGACTTTATGGTTAAGGATGCTTTGGGAAGACAATGGCAGTTAGGAACAATTCAGGTGGATTATAACCTTCCTGAGCGTTTTGACTTGACATACAAAGGTGCTGATAATGAATTACATCGCCCGGTTATGATTCACAGAGCTCCTTTTGGATCTATGGAACGTTTTATAGCAATTTTACTAGAGCACACTGCGGGAAATTTCCCACTTTGGCTAATGCCTGAGCAAGCTATTATATTGTCTTTGAGCGAGAAATACGAAAATTATGCTAAAAAAGTTTTAGATTTGCTAGAAAATCACGAAATTCGCGCCCTAATTGACAACCGAAATGAAACTATCGGTAAGAAAATTAGAGATGCAGAAATGCAAAAAATTCCATTTATGCTTATCGTTGGTGAGGAGGAAGAGAAAAACGGTACAATTTCTATTCGTCGCCACGGCCAAGAAGGAAAAGGTAATATTACAGTTTCTATCGAAGAATTTGCTTCGATTGTGAACGAAGAAATAAAAAAGACATTAAAAGTATTTACAGTTTAACTTAAATTAGAAAGTCATAGCAATAAAAAGTAACAGAGGTTTTCAACCTCGAGTAGAAAAAAAAGATGCACACAGAATAAATAACAATATTCGTGGTGTACAGGAAGTAAGGTTAGTAGGCGAGAACATCGAACCAGGTGTATTTAAGCTTGCAGAAGCTTTACGTCTAGCAGATCAGTTTGAATTAGACTTGGTTGAAATTTCGCCAAATGCTGAGCCGCCGGTTTGTAAAATCATGGATTACAAGAAATTTGTTTACGAACAAAAGAAACGTGATAAGGCATTAAAAGCTAAATCATCGCAGGTTGTAGTAAAAGAGATTCGTTTTGGTCCTCAAACAGATGAGCATGATTATGAATTTAAAAGAAAAAATGCTGAGAAGTTCTTAAAAGAGGGTTCTAAATTAAAAGCATTTGTTTTCTTTAAAGGACGTTCGATCATCTATAAAGATCAAGGACAAATTTTACTTTTACGTTTGGCAACAGATTTAGAAGAGCACGGTAAGGTTGAAGCTATGCCGGTTCTTGAAGGGAAGAGAATGATTATGTTCATTGCTCCGAAAAAGAAGAAATAGTCTCAGTTTACAGTTTCAGTATTCAGTTATAAACTTGAAACCTGAAACTATAAACCTGAAACAAACAATATAAGTAAGTAAGAATAAATTAAAACACTAGGAAAAATGCCTAAAATGAAAACNNNNAAAGTTACTGGTTCTGGAAAGATTAAAAGAAAGCATGCTTTTAAAAGTCACATCTTGACTAAAAAATCTAAAAAACGTAAATTAGCTTTGACACACTCAGCGCTAGTTCACTCAACAGATATGAAAAGCATCAAACAACAATTAAGAATTATCTAATAATTCTTTAGGTTAAAAAATTATTTATATAACCTTGGAGTATGGCTTTCAAGTTCCTTTGATTCAATTCAGGACGCCTGCTACAAAAACACATTAAAATTATGCCAAGATCGGTAAATTCAGTTGCTAAAAGAGCAAGAAGAAAAAAAATAATGAAGCAAGCCAAAGGTTTCTTTGGTAGACGTAAAAACGTTTGGACAGTTGCTAAGAACGCGGTAGAGAAAGCAATGAGCTACGCTTACCGTGACAGAAAACAGAATAAAAGAAATTTCCGTTCATTATGGATTCAACGTATTAACGCTGGAGCTAGATTAGAAGGAATGTCTTATTCTCAATTCATGGGGAAAGTTAAAGCTAACGGAATCGAATTGAACCGTAAAGTTCTTGCAGATTTAGCTATGAACCACCCAGAAGCTTTCAAAGCAATACTTAATAAAGTAAAATAAACGTTTTATAAACTCAATTTAGATTACTTACTTATCATAAAGAAACCATTCGTTAATTCGGATGGTTTTTTGTTTTTACAATAATCTGCTTTACCTTTAATCCTCTCATAAAACAATTATAAAATGTTTACGGCACTATTTGATCATATACAGAAATTTATACCTCTAGAGCCTTCAGAAATTGATATACTAGAAAAATGTCTTACTATTTCGAAAGTAAAAAAGAAAGAACATCTATTACAGGAAGGACAAGTTTGTAATACTTTATATTTTGTATTAAAAGGCTGTACCAGACAATACATCATCAATTCAAAAGGTACAGAGCAAACTCTGCAGTTTGCTGTTGAAAATTGGTGGATAACTGATTATTTAAGTTATCACAACACTACTCCATCTCACTTCTATATTCAGACAGTTGAAAACTGTGAATTAATAGCAATTGAAAAAAGCACTTTAGAGTCTCTGTTAATTGAAATTCCAAAGTTGGAAAGATACTTTAGAATTGTTTCTCAAAAATCATTTGGTGCGGCTCAAATGCGTATTAAATTTTTATTTACAATGTCTGCCGAAGAAAGATATCATCATTTTAATAATCAAAATCCGGAGTTTGTGCAGCGTGTACCGCAATACATGCTTGCCTCCTATTTAGATTTTTCAGCAGAATTTATGAGTAAAATCAGGGCTGGAAAAGTATGATTTCAATTTCTTGAAGTAGTTCAAGTTTTTAAAAGAATACATTACTGACCTTTGTAATGAACTTTTAAAACACTTAAAAATGAAATCAAGAATTCTTATCCCAGAAGCTGCCCCACAAGCTTATCAGGCTTTAATTAACTTAGAAAAATATATTTCTACTACTTCATTAACTCCAGTCCATAAAGAATTAATTAAAATACGCGCCTCTCAAATTAATGGTTGTGCATATTGTATTAACATGCACACTGCTGATGCAAGAAAACATGGTATTTCTGAACAAAGAATATACTTAACAAGTGCATGGCGTGAAGCTGATGTTTATACTGAAGAAGAAAAAGCTATTTTAGCTTTAACAGAGCAGGTAACTTTAATTAACAATCATGTTACTGACGAAGTTTATCAAAATGCAGCAAACTTATTTGATGAAAAATATTTAGCAGAAATTATCCTTGCAATCATTACAATTAACTCTTGGAACAGATTGGCAATTACAACAGGATTAAGAGCTGTGTAATTCTTTATAAGGATAAATTTTACAACATTTTTAAAATTCTAACCCCTCCCACCAGAGGGTTTCTTTGTATTTACCTGTAAATGAGACTCAGTTAAATAAAAATTCAATCATTTTACAAAAACAGGTATTTATACTCTTTCATAGGAATTTAGGTTTTCTATTTTTGATTTATGATTTCAAAATACACTACAATAAATTCATACTCTATGACAGTTTCTTTTGTCTTTTTTGCATGCCAGAAGGAGTATTACCAATATTCTAATTTAAAAAACTCACAACTAAAATATATAACAAGTATAGATCTTCATCGGATTTTTCATTAGTTGTTTATAAGTATGGTGAAATACGGAAATCCGTACGAATACAATAACTAAGAGGATTAATTTTGAAAAAACAATAGGTTTCAATTTACTATAAAATAAAATTTGTATGTTCAAAAAGGTTTTAATTGCAGAGGACATAGACAGTATTAGTGCAACGATTATAAAAGTTCTTGAAGAATTAGAAATTCCTGTAATTCACCATGTAAAATATTATGATGATGGTTTATTAAAAATAAGAAAGAGCCTTCTTGACAATGAACCGTATGATTTGTTAATTACCGATTTATCTTTTAAAATAGACCATCGAAATACTAACATTTTGAATGGTGAAGAGCTTATTAATTCTGTAAATAAGATACAGCCTCAATTAAAGAAGATTGTATTTTCATCAGAAGATAAATCATATAGAATAAAAAAGCTTTTTAATGAATTAAAGATTACTGCTTATGTTTCTAAGGGGAGAAACAGTATTGAGGAGTTAAAAATTGCTATGCAAAAGGCTTTTAAAAATGAAGAGAAAATACTTTCTTCAGATTTAAGCTTTAGTTTTAATGACAAATCTTTAATTGAAATTGAATCTTATGATATTTCTATTTTAACTCTTATGGCAAGAGGTTATATTTTGGGGAGTATTTCAAATGAATTTAAGGCTAAATCGATAACTCCAAACGGAACCAGCAGTATTGAGAAACGAATTAATAAATTAAAGATATATTTTAAAGCTAATAACAATGTGCACTTAATTGCTATAGCCAAAGATTTCGGCTTAATTTAAATTCTATTAAACTTATGAAACCTAAATATAAATTTAATCTGGTATCGAAGATCAACACAGCCAGCAATAAAATTGTCCTAAAAACAATACTGCTTTGTCTTTTCTTGTCCATATGTTTTGCTTATGTTTCTGAAAAAACCGGCTGGTTAGAAATAGACTGGAAGATTATTTTTATTCCTGCGCTTCTTGTGCTGCAAATAATAATTATTGGAAAAGCTTTACAAAATAGGTATAAAAAGCTGTAAAGATTTTGATATTAAAATATCGAAATGCTTATATTTGATTTTTTAAAGCCTTATGAAAATTCTTATAAATTACGTTCTCTTACTATTCATTTCTTTTCAATCTTTTGCGCAGACTAAGATTATTTCCTGGAATTTGGAAAACTTTGGAAAATCTAAATCACAATCTACCTTAAATTTTATAGCTAATACGGTACGCGATTATGACATTGTTGCTGTCCAGGAAGTTGTTGCCGGATATGGCGGTTCGCAAAGTGTTGCGAAACTTGCTACACTACTAAATGAAAAAGGGGCAAAATGGGATTATATTGTTAGTGATCCTACAAGTGGAAGCAGTTATAAAAAAGAGCGCTATGCTTTTCTTTGGAAAACAAATAAAGCCAAATTAAAAGGAGAGCCATGGCTTGAAAAAAAGTACAATTTAGAAATTGATCGCGAACCTTATTTTGCAACTTTTGAGGTAAACAGAAAAATATTTACTCTGGTCAATTTTCATGCAATCACAAAAAGCAAACAGCCGGAAACTGAAATTAAATATTTTAAATTTCTGCCTCAGCAATATCCCGAACTTAATTTAGTATTTACTGGCGATTTTAATTGTCCGGAATCCCATACTGTTTTTAATCCGTTAAAGAAAATGGGATATACTTCAATGCTGCAGAAGCAAAAAACTACTTTAAAACAAAAATGTAATGGAGAGGTTTGTCTTGCTTCTGAATTTGACAATACTTTTTATAATCCAAATAGATTAAATCACATTGATTCTGGTGTAATTTTATTCTATAAAAAATTCAATACGCTCCAGGATGCCCGAAAAATATCCGATCATATTCCTATTTGGCTTGAATTTTCGCTGAATTAAATTATGTTTTGAGCTTTTTCTTTTTTGCTGCAGGGAATAAAACGTTATTTAAGATCAAGCGGTAACCCGGAGAATTAGGATGCAAATCTAAAACAGTTGGCGGATCTCCAACCTGATGTTGAAAATCTTCAGGATCGTGGCCTCCAAAAAAGGTAAACATTCCTTTGCCTTTTTCTCCGTGAATGTATCTTGCTTCACCATTTAGTTCGCAAGTTCCCATTACTAATACATTTGATTTTACTAATGTTTCATTAAAAGAAGTTGTCTGTCCCATAAATCCTTTTACTAATTGAGTATGATTTTGGCATAGCATACTTGGAATTGGATCCCATTTTGCAGAAAATTCCATTAAAGTAAAGTAATCTTTTTCCATTGGAACTCTTCTTTTACCAGTCATATCAATATCTGAAAACTCATAAACTTCTGGTCTTCGCTCTAAAATAAAGTCTTTGAACGCGAAAGAATTTGCATAATTTAATTTTGACTGATAATTAGATTCACTTGGATCCCCATCAAACATGGTTTCGCAAATATCAACACCATCTGCCGCAAGTGCAATATCAAAACTGTCAGTTGCTGAACACATGGCAAACATAAAACCGCCGCCAATAACAAAATCTCTTATCTTTTTTGCTACAGCACCTTTTTCCTGAGAAACTTTAGAATAACCCAATTTAGTAGCTAAAGCTTCAGCATCTTTTTTCTGTTCAATATACCAAGGTGTATTTTTATAAGCGGCATAAAATTTTCCATATTGTCCGGTAAAGTCTTCATGATGTAAGTGCAGCCAATCATACAGTAATAATTGGTCACTTAAAACTTCTTCATCATATATTGGTGTAAATGGAATTTCGGCATAAGTCAATACTAATGTTACTGCATCGTCCCAAGGCTGTTTTCCTTTTGGAGTGTAGACGGCAATTTTTGGCGCTTTTTCAAGAACAACCGATTCCATATTTTGCGATGGACTCGAAATATCATTTAAAATGGAGGCTTCTTCACTATCAGAAAGTATCTCAAAGCTAACTCCTCGAATTTTACATTCTTTACGAATTTCATCAGCATCCGGTAATAAAAATGAACCTCCACGATAATTAAGTAACCAACTGGCTTTGTAATCTCTGCTCAAACACCAATATGTAATTCCGTAAGCTTTTAAGTGATTTTGCTGCGTTGTTTCATCCATCGGAAGTAAAATAAACGAAGCTTTTGCTGTAAGGGAAAGCAATAAAATGAAAATATAAACTAAACTTTTTTTCATCAAAAAATATTTTAAGTAAAGATATAAAGGAAGCTTATAAAATCACAATAGAAGACTAGTTTTATAATAGTACAAAACTGTTAATTAACAAGAATACAAAAAAGTTCAAAGATTGAAATTTTGTAAAAAACAGGTAAAAATACGTAAACTATGACAACTTTTTCTGCCTAAATTTGGAATCTTAAAATCGACCAAATTAATCGATTAAAAATCAAACCAATGAATTACAACCAAAATAATCAACCAAAAGAATTTAGCATAATGCAAAAAATAGGTATTTGTGTACTCGTTTTTACAATAATCGTTTATTATGTTTTATCTATTCAATTTTTAACAAGCTAAAATTACAATGTCAAAACTGCAATTTCATTTTGAATAGCATAAACAACCAAACCGGCAATATTTCGTGATTCTGTTTTTAGCAATAAATTATTACGATGTCCTTCTACCGTTCGCGGGCTTAAAAAAAGATGTTCTGCTATCTCTGTAGTTGTTTTTTGCTGGCAGATAAGCTGCAAAATTTCTATTTCGCGTGGAGAAAGAAAACTTGTTTCAAGGTTTCCTTTTGAGTTTTTAGAAGATACGATAGTTTCCTGAATCGTTTTTAATACATTTTCATTGTAAAAAAAACCTTTTCTGTTAACTTCATTAATCGTTTTGATTAGATCTTTTGGAGTTGTATTCTTAATGAGATATGCTACTGCTCCAACCTGAATCATATTTGCAATAAATGATTTTGAATCATAACTGGTCAGGGCTATAATTTTAATGTCGGGAAAAGATTTTCGAATAATTTTTGTTGCTTCGACGCCATTTAAAACCGGCATTTTCAAATCCATGATAATAATATCTGGCTTGACATCATTATTCTGTAATTTGTTAACCAGCTCTTCACCGTTGGAAGCTTCAAAAATAATTTCAATATTGTCTTCTCTTTGCAATAAAAAAGCTATTCCTTTCCGAAACAATACTTCGTCATCGACTAAGGCGATTTTAATTACGGCATTCATTTTGTTTGTTTTTGGTCATTTGGTTTCCCGAAATTACAAAATATGAATTAATAATAGCTACAGAACCCTATTTTATTGATGCTAAAGGGCGATTATTTACTAAAATTTAAATTAAAAGGTAAAAATCACAGCAATACCTTTATTTATTTCTGAATCTATTTTTATAGTTCCGTTTAAAAAGGAAATTCTACTGTCAATATTTTTCATTCCAAGTCCTTTTTGATTTTCGCTGTTTTTGCTGTCAAAACCAATTCCGTTATCTTCATAATAACAAGTATTTGTTCCATTATTATCTTTAAACGCAATCCAAATTTCTGTTGCTTTACCATGACGGAGCGAATTATTCATTAATTCCTGCAAAATTCTAAAAATGTGCAAATGACGATCGATATTATCATCAAAGTCAATTTCATTTTTATAATACGTTTTAACTGATTTACTGCTTTCAAATTCTTCGCATAATTCTTCAACACCGGCATTTAATCCAAATTTTTCAAAAACTGGCGGCAATAAATTGTGAGCAATTTTTCTGGAGTTTTCCAAAGCCTTTGCTGTCAGGTTAATAATATTATCTGTAATCTCAATGGTTTCTGCTTCGGTTAAATTAGGCGCAGAAAGTAAATGCGTATTTAAGGAAACAATATTAAGTTTTGAACTTATATCATCGTGCAAGTCTTGCGCAATACGTTTACGCTCTTCTTCTTGTGTAATTATAATGGCGTGAAGCTGTTCTTTTTGATATTGCAATACCAAGTCTTTTTTCTCCAATTCTTTTTGAATTATTTTTTTTCTGGAGAAATAGAAAAATATTATCAATACAACTGCAACGATTATAAAGAAAAGTGAGATATATAATATAATGGCAACAAGTTCTTTTTCAGGGATTGAATGGGTATTCATATCTTATTAGGTTTACAAAAAATGCTTATTGAAGTTGAAATCAAATATATCTTATTTAATTTGAATGTGATTATTTCTTGAAAATAATTATTAAATAAAAAATCTCTATCAAGTATATACTCAATAGAGATTTTTTATAATTGTACAAAAATTATCTTTTAGTCGTCATCACTTGTACATGGAGGGCTTGGTTCACTAAAATCATAAACGCCATCTACTATTTTTGATGTTGCTGATGCTTTTTTAATATTATTATCTTTATCTAAACCTACTAAAATAGTAGTCATTTTTCCTTCACTATTCAATCCTAGAAACAATCCGACTTTTTCAATCCCTGCTTTATTTAGTATAGATGTAATTACCTCTGTTTCCATAGCATAACTTCGAATTCTTAAGCCATCGTATGATGTTACTTCATTTAAATCCTGTACTTTTTCTAGTTTTTTCTGCCAGGCTTCAATACCGGTAAAAGCTGTTTTTGGTGATAGTAAATGTTTATTTAATACTGCTGTTCTTTTACTAGTTAAATCAATTGTTACCTCATTAAGATCTGTTAACTTATCCTGATTTGAAGATGCAAATAATACTTTTGAATTTATTCTGTTGATTTCTTTTCCAGCAGAGTTTACTCCTGCTGCATCAATTTTTATAACTCCATTTTCATATCCTAAAACAAATCGTAAATGGTGTAAATCTGGAGTTGATGTCAATTTAGAAAAATCTTGAGATGAAAATAAATAGCTTTTAACTTCTTTTTGCGAACTGGCAAATTTATCATCTAAATTAGCATTTAACCAATTATTCTTTTGTGATGCCGTTGTTGTATTTATTTCATCCTGAGATGTTCCTTTTTGACAAGAAAACATAAGGAATATGCCAATAACAGCGATGTAAAAATTTACTTTTTTCATATTATTTGTTTACAGTTAATAAATAAGCTAAATATTTTAATTTTTAAATTCCTAAAAGATCCTACTTTAATAGATAAAAAAATCTCTATCAGAATGTGTCTAATAGAGATTAAATTTAAAAAATAAGTACTATGGTTTATCAGGATCTCCGTTTGGAGGACAAGGTCTTGTCGCATCGTAAACGTCTTCAGTATCTTTTGAAGTTAGGGATGTTTTTTTAATCCCATTATTTTTATCCAGATTGACAAGTATTGTTGTTACTTTTCCTTTTTGGTTAAGTCCTAAAAACAGACCGACATTTGCACTTTTTTTAGATGTCATTTCCTTTACTACAGCAGCTTCCAGACTATAGTAACGAAAACGTGTACCTTCGTATGAAAGTGCTTCATCTAAATCAGAAACAGTATTAAGTTTTTCCTGCCAGGCGTCTATCCATGTAAAAGCATAATTAGGAAGTAAAATATGTTCATTTAATAATAAACTTCTTTTTTTCGCAGTATTTACAGTCAGCTTCTTAAGCTCAACAAGGTTATTTTGTACACTAATGTCTTTCAAAACTACTGATTTTACTATTCCTAACTTTTTTCCGCTTTCATCAATTCCAACAACTTCTATTTGTATTGTGTTGTCGGCATATCCCAAAACAAAACGAACTTCTTCGACATTAGGAGTATTTACTAATTTATCCAGTTCTTGTGTTGGAAATAAATAGGCTGTAACCTGTTTTTGAGAACTTGCAAACTCCGTATTTAAATCGGCTTTTAACCAATTTTCTTTTTCTGTTTTACTTATTGCATTTACTTCTTCCTGCGAATTATCTTTTTGGCATGAAACCATAAGAAACATTACTGCAGCTCCTAAAATTATTTTCTTCATAGTTGATGTTGGTTTAGTATTAATTTTTAAATAATTTATTTTAGAAAACATTTTAACTTTAAAACATCAATGAATTTTATTGTGGTTCTTTAGGATCTCCAAAAGGAGGAACTGGACGAGTACCGTCGTAAACATCATCAACATCATTTTTTGAGGTTAAGGATGCCTTCTTTATTCCATTATTTTTATCAAGATTGATAAGTATTGTTGTCACTTTCCCTTTTGGGTTAAGCCCTAAAAACAAACCGACATTTGTACTTTTTTTAGATGTCATTTCTTTTACCACACCAGCCTCCAGACTATAGTAACGAAAACGTGTGCCTTCGTATGAAAGTACTTCATCTAAATCAGAAACAGAACTAAGTTTTTCCTGCCAGGCATCTATCCATGCAAAAGCATAAAAAGGCACCAAAATATGTTCGTTTAATAGTAAACTTCTTTTTTTTGTAGTGTTTACAGTCAGTTTTTTAAGTTCAACAAGGTTATTTTGAACACTAATATCTTTTAAAACTGTTGACTCAACTGATCCTAACTTTTTACCATTTTTATCAACTCCAGTAACTTCTATTTGTATGGTGTTATCTGCATATCCCAGAACAAAGCGAACTTCTTCTACATCAGGAGTATTTACTAATTTATCTAGTTCTTCTGTTGGAAATAAATAGGCTGTAACTTGCTTTTGAGAACTTGCAAACTCCGTATTTAAATCGGCTTTTAACCAATTTTCTTTTTGTGTTTTATTTATTGCATTTACTTCTTCTTGTGAATTATCTTTTTGACATGCAACCATAAGAAGCATTACTACAGCTAATGAAATTATTTTCTTCATAGTTAATCGTTGATTTTGGCTTACGCATTAATTTTGTTAGTATTATATTAGAAAATATTTAAACTCTAAAAAAACAGACAAATTCTATTATGGCGTTTCAGGATCTCCGTAAGGCGGAACTGGACGAGCACCATCGTACACATCATCGGTATCATCTTTTGAAGTTTGAGATGCTTTTTTAATTCCATTATTTTTATCCAGATTGATAAGTATTGTTGTCACTTTCCCTTTTGGGTTAAGTCCTAAAAACAAACCGACATTTGCACTTTTTTTAGATGTCATTTCTTTTACCACACCAGCCTCCAGACTATAGTAACGAAAACGTGTTCCTTCATATGAAAGCACTTCATCTAAATCAGAAACAGAACTAAGTTTTTCCTGCCAGGCGTCTATCCATGCAAAAGCATAAGAAGGCACCAAAATATGTTCGTTTAATAATAAGCTTCTTTTTTTTGTAGTGTTTACAGTCAGCTTCTTAAGCTCAACAAGGTTATTTTGAACACTAATATCTTTCAAAACTGTTGACTCAACTAATCCTAACTTTTTACCGCTTTTATCAACTCCAGCAGCTTCGATTTGTATGGTGTTCCTTTCATATCCAAGAACAAAGCGAACTTCTTCTACCTTAGGAGTATTTACCAATTTATCCAGTTCTTCTGCTGGAAATAAATACGCTGTAACCTGCTTTTGAGAACTTGCAAATTGAGTATTTAAATCAGCTTTTAACCAATTTTCTTTTTTATTTGAAAATGTATTTAAAGAACCATCATCTTGTGATGCATCTTTTTGGCATGAAAACGTGACAAGTAATGTCATTAAAGCAATGCAAAAATTTCTTTTCTTCATAATTAAATTTGATTTTTGATTAAGTTAATTTTTAGTTTTTAGTTGTAATCTCTTTGTAAAAATTGATTTTCCAATCGTATAAAATAAAAAACTGATTGACTAAAAGTAAAAAAGTGTTTAATATCCAGGTTAGATATTTAAGATCTTCACTAAGCCCTACAGAAAAATTTCCAATTAAATATAAAACGGTACTTGCTAATAAGTAAAATACTAGGCCTATTGTAGTATAATAATATTTTTTACTTTCCGTAAGCATATTATAAAAATGAAACAAGGCATAAATTACGATAAGCAGATTTGTTAAAGTAATTTCAAATAAATTAAACTTTAAAAACTCACTTGAATCTATACAAAATTGTATCGCTAAAACCAATAATGCTATAGCCAGACTAATTTTTATGAATATTTTTTGGCTCTTTACCTGTGTCAATGAATTATAGAAAATTCCAAGTATTATCATTTGACCTATAAAGAATATATTAACAAAAACTAAATTGGCCATACCTAGTTGATACCATAGCTCCATACTAAATTGCATAGCAAAACAAAAAGCTAAATAGGAGACAAAAAAAACATTAGCTTTTCCCTTTCGGAAAAAGCTATATGAATAGACTATCAGGTTTATTAATAAAACTAAATAGGTTGAGTATATTAATAATTCATTCATTTTTTATATACTTCATTATTAATATGGTGGGCTAGGACGTATTCCATCATACACAATATCTTCAGCAGCCTCTGCTTTGTTTTGTTCTGATGATGATTTTCCGTAAACATCTACATATTTACCTGTTTCCTTGTCATATTGGGCTCCAACAAAAAGCAGGGTTCTTTCTTTTTGGTCATTAATACCAAGATAAGCACGAACTGCATCTGTATCCAGTGCCAATACTTTTTCTAAACTTTCTCGAGGTATTAAAAAAGATTTTACTTTGTTTTCTCGGGTTTCGATCGTGGTATCATCCTCGTACCTTTTTTCCCATACTTCAGCAGTGGCCAACGGGATTTGAATTGGCCCTGGAAAGTTTTTTTCGCTCATAGTTTTTGAATTTTAATTAGTTAATAGTTTTAAAATTGTTTATGGTTTTGCTAAGCTACCGAATTAATTTTTATGTAGAAATATTATTTTGTGAAATTATAGACAGGAGTGCTTAATTGCAGAATAAAAAAAAATCTTTACAAGCAGAGGGCTCATAAAGATTTTTTTATTTAGGTTTTTATTTAAATTAAAATGGAACATCACTGTCATCATCGTCATCATTTAAATTGCTTCCAAAAGCTTCATTAGCTGAAGGCAGATTATGAGTAACAAACGGATTATCATCATGATTCATTTTTGACGGCAAATCATCATAGCTGCCCGAAAATTCATCAAGATTATCAAATTTCCCTAAGTGTCCTAAAAATTTCAAACGGATGTTTTCAATACCACCATTACGGTGTTTGGCTATCATAATTTCAGCCTGACCAGCAGTTGGCGAAGCCTCTTCATCATCCCATTCTTCAATTTTGTAATATTCTGGTCGGTACAAAAACGAAACGATATCGGCATCCTGCTCAATTGCTCCAGATTCACGAAGATCCGAAAGAAGCGGACGTTTACTCGATCCACGCGTTTCAACGGCACGCGACAGCTGAGAAAGTGCAATAACGGGAACGTTAAGTTCTTTTGCCAAAGCTTTTAAGTTTCGGGAAATTGTAGAAATTTCCTGCTCACGATTTCCTCCTCCTTTATTATTTCCTCCCGCAGTCATCAACTGCAAATAATCTATAATGATAATTTTAATACCATGCTGCGACGCTAAACGACGGCATTTTGCTCTTAAATCGAAAATAGAAAGTGAGGGAGTATCATCAATAAATAAAGGCGCTTTCTCTAAATCTTTCACTTTAGTACTCAACATTGTCCATTCATGAGCCTCTAATTTACCTGTACGTAATTTTTCTGATGACAATCCTGTTTCAGAAGAAATAAGCCTTGTAATTAACTGAACAGATGCCATCTCAAGAGAGAATAAAGCTACTGCATGCCCATATTGGATAGCAATATTTCTGGCCATAGAAAGTACAAATGCCGTCTTTCCCATCGCCGGTCTGGCCGCGATAATAATTAAATCACTCGGCTGCCATCCAGACGTTAGCTTATCCAGATTATGAAAACCAGTTTCTACACCACTTAATCCTTCTTTTTTAGAAATTTCTTCGATTTTCTTTTTGGCTTGTAAAACTAAACTTTGTGCGGTTTCAGAACTACGCTTTATATTTCCTTGTGTTACTTCATATAATTTAGATTCCGCTTTATCCAATAAATCAAAAACGTCTGCACTTTCATCATACGATTCTTCAATAATTTCTGAAGAAATTCTAATCAAACTTCTTTGAATAAATTTTTGAAGAATGATACGCGAGTGAAATTCGATATGCGCCGAAGAAGCAATTTTCTGAGTAAGCTGAATCAAATAAAAATCTCCACCCGCTAAATCCAACTTTCCGTTTTTCTTTAACTGAGTTGAAACTGTTAAGATATCGATTGGCTGAGTTTCAGTAAAAAGCTGTAAAATCGCTTCAAAAATATGTCTGTGTGCGTCTTTGTAAAAAGCATCGGGCTGCAAAATATCAATTACATCGTCAACCCCCTTTTTATCAATCATCATTGCCCCCAATACAGCTTCCTCCAGATCAAGTGCTTGCGGTGGCAATTTTCCTTTCTCGAGATTAATAATAGTGGTTTTATCTACCTTTACAGGATTTACATTCTTGAAATTTTCCATATAGCGAAAGTAGCAAAATTTAAAAAAAATCTGCTATCTAGTTATAACTATTAAATGTTTATAAATATTTTGCTTTTGTTGATAACCAAAAAAAAATCCGAAACCGCAGGGCTTCGGATTTTTAATCATATTATATGAATTTACTCTTTATACTCACCCATATTGCTATATTTGCCCATTCTTTGGGCAATTAGCTCGGCTGTTGATAAGTCTTTCAATTCGTTATATCCTTTGGTAATGTATTCTGCTACTGTTTTAAAAGTAGTTTCACGGTCGTAGTGTGCTCCGCCAAGTGGTTCAGGAATTACATCATCAACTAATTTTTGTTTTTTCATGTCAGACGAAGTCAATTTTAAAGCATCTGCAGCACGTTCTTTGTACTCCCAGCTTTTCCATAAAATTGAAGAACATGATTCTGGAGAAATTACAGAATACCAAGTATTCTCTAACATATAAACTTTATCTCCAACACCTATTCCTAATGCTCCTCCAGAAGCACCTTCACCTACAATAATAGTAATGATTGGTACTTGTAAACGAACCATTTCGAAAATGTTTCTTGCAATAGCTTCTCCTTGTCCTCTTTCTTCCGCTTCAAGTCCTGGATATGCACCCGGAGTATCTACTAAAGTTAAAACCGGGATTCCGAATTTCTCTGCCATTTTCATCAAACGCAAAGCTTTACGGTATCCTTCTGGATTTGCCATACCAAAATTACGGTATTGACGTGTTTTTGTATTAAAACCTTTTTGCTGACCAACGATCATAAACGATTGTCCGTTTACTTTACCAAGACCACCAACCATTGCTTTATCATCTTTAAAACCTCTGTCTCCATGAAGTTCTAAGAAAGTATCACCGCAAATTGCTCTGATATAGTCTAAAGTATAAGGTCTATTTGGGTGCCTTGACAATTGTACACGCTGCCAAGCCGTAAGATTTTTGTATATTTCTTTTTTAGTCTCTACTAATTTCTTGTTGATTTCTTTACAAGTTGGCGTAACATCAACGTCAGATTCTTTTCCAATTATAACACACTTTTCTAACTGTTCTTCAAGTTCTTTTATTGGAAGCTCAAAATCTAAATATTCCATGGATTTTTGAATTTTGTTTTTAAATCGAACCGCAAATATAAAAATATTATACTATTCGTGTGATTATTTCGTGTTTAAAATGTAAAAATGTAATTTAAAAATAAGGCAAATACTACACTTTTTCTTTATTCTTATAATGTTTAAAAACACCATTTAAGATAACTGTAATAACAATTATTACAGCCCCTATGTAAAATTCGGTACTCATTTTTTCCTTTCCGCCCAAGATAAAATAAGCTAAAAGAATACCGTAAACCGGCTCTAAATTAGTGGTTAACATTACCGTATAAGGAGTTAAGCGCTGCATTACTTTTACCGAAGCAGTAAAGGCATAAGCCGTACAAACAGAAGCCAAAATCAACAGCAAAATCCAGTTATTTATTGACATTACAAAAAAGTCTGCATTGAATTTTCCTATCACTAAAAAATAAAGCGAGATAAAGAAAACCCCTGCACCAAATTCATAAAATGTAATAACCGAAGGCTCGTGATCTGAGATTAGTTTCCCATTCATCAGGGTAAATAAAACCCCAAGAATTATCGAAATTAAGGCATAATAAACTCCGGTAAGATATTTAATTTCAACTTGTAATATCAATCCTAATCCGGCAATGATAATTAATCCAAAGAAAACTTCGTACCACAAAATCTTTCTTCCGTAAAAAAGAGGTTCTAATAAAGATGCAAAAAAAGCACCAAGCGAAAAAATCGACAATGTTATAGAAACATTTGATACGTGAATGGCTTTAAAAAAGAAAATCCAATGCAGTGCAATTAATAATCCAACGAAAATTAATTTAGCAAAAGATTTAGCCGATATAACAAAAGACTGCTTTTTATAAAGAATAAATCCGCCAAGAAAAATTCCGGCAATCAACATTCTAAACCAAACTAAATTTTCGGCATCAATTGTAATTAAAGCTCCAAGAATAGCCGTAAATCCCCAGATAAAAACAATTAAATGAAGGTTTAAATAACTTTTTAAATTATCGTTTCGCATTACGTAATAAGTAAACTGCCAGAATTCCAAAAACAAAATTTGGAAACCAAACAGCTATTAAAGGTGAAAAAGTAGATTTTTCGGCAAGAGTACCAAATATTTTATCAAAGAATACAAATGAAAACGCAATCGCAATTCCAATCGCCAGGTTCATTCCCATACCGCCACGTCGTTTCATTGAAGAAACTGAAACTGCAATAATAGTCAGGATAAAAGCAGAAACGGGTATGCTGTATTTTTTATAAAGAACTACTAAATAGGTATTGATATTTCCTGAACCTCTTTTTCTTTCTTTTTCTATAAAATCAATCAATTTGCCTAAAGTCAATGTTTCTGCTATATAAACAACAGGCGTTAAATCAGCAAGTTCAAACTTAAATTTTACCTTTTTTTCAGGTTCTCTTTCAATTACATCATTCAAATCAGCAAGAGTCCTTTTTGTATAATCATACAAAATATAAGTCTTTAATTTCGGGTCCCATTTAATACGGCTTGCGGTAATTTTATAGGTTAGTTTATCTTTTTCAAAATGTTCTAACGTAAAATTAAATGCTGTTTTAGACTCTTCATTAAAACTATTTACAAAAATAAAATCATGATCATTAATTTGTCTGTAAACATTAGTGTTTTCGCCCCGCATGAGTTCCTTTCCGTTTCCTTTCAAATAAGTGTACCTAAAATTGTTATAACCCTCACTTGCCGCAGGAACAATAAAAAATCCCATCAGCAAAACAAAAATCGAAACAATTGTTGCACCTATAATATAAGGACGCAGGAAACGCGTAAATGAAATTCCTGAACTTAAAATCGCAATAATCTCTGTATTATTAGCCAGTTTTGAAGTAAACCATATTACCGATAAAAACAAAAATATCGGAAATAAAGAGTTGATAAAATAGATTGTAAAATTGTAATAATAGAACGCAATATCCATAAACGGAATCTTGTTTTCGAGCATCTTATTTACTTTTTCAGAAACGTCAATTACGATTCCGATTGGCGCAAACAAAAGCAGCATCACAGAAAAAGTTCCGAGATATCTTTTTAAGATGTATTTATCTATTATTGACAGCATATAGTTTTTGTTTTTGTTGTTTCAGGTTTCAAGTTTCAAGTTCTCTACAGAACGTGAAACTTGAAACCTGAAACTTGAAACTCTTTTTTTAAAGTCTTTGACTCATATTTTTAACCATCATTTCTTTCCATGGTCTAAAATCGCCTGCTAAGATATGTTTTCTAGCTTCACGAACCAACCACATGTAGAAACCAAGATTATGAATTGTAGCAATTTGTTTTCCTAAATATTCGTTAGCAGCAAATAAGTGACGCAAATATGCTTTTGTATATTCTGTATCTACAAAAGTATGTCCCATTTCATCAATAGGAGAAAAATCAGCTTCCCACTTTTTATTTTTGATGTTGATCGTTCCGTTTGCTGTAAACAACATTCCGTTTCTTGCATTACGCGTTGGCATAACACAGTCAAACATATCAATTCCTAATGCGATATTTTCTAATATATTTATAGGAGTTCCAACTCCCATTAAATAACGAGGTTTGTCTTCCGGAAGAATTTCGCATACAACTTCAGTCATTGCATACATTTCTTCTGCTGGCTCTCCTACTGATAATCCGCCAATTGCATTTCCTTGCTGCCCAGAATTCGCAATATATTCTGCCGACTGACGACGCAAATCTTTATAGGTACTTCCCTGAACAATTGGGAAAAAAGTCTGCTCGTAACCGTATTTATAAGGTAATTTATCTAAATGATTAATGCAACGATCCAACCAGCGGTGAGTCATGTGCATTGATCTTTGTGCGTATCTGTAATCGCAAGGATAAGGTGTACATTCATCAAAAGCCATAATAATATCGGCTCCAATGGTACGCTGAATTTCCATTACATTTTCTGGAGTAAAAAAGTGGTAAGAACCGTCAATATGTGATTTAAACTTCACTCCTTCTTCTTTAATTTTTCTGTTTGAAGAAAGAGAATAAACCTGATATCCACCAGAATCAGTCAAAATATTACGATCCCAATTCATGAATTTATGCAATCCTCCTGCTTTTTCAAGAATTTCTGTCTGCGGACGTAAGTATAAATGGTATGTATTTCCAAGAATAATATCCGGATTAATATCATCTTTTAATTCACGCTGATGCACTCCTTTTACCGAAGCCACAGTTCCAACAGGCATAAAAATAGGCGTTTCGATTACGCCGTGATCAGTAGTTATACTTCCCGCTCTTGCTTTTGACTGCGGATCTTTTTGTAATAAATCAAACTTCATGTGTTTCTTTTTTCAGTCGGCAAAGATAAGCTAATTTCAGGGAAATTTAATCAATTAGATCATTTGTCAATTATAAAATTGAGTTAATTCAAAAACAATATAAAACCTAAACTCCAGAAATTTTTAAATTTGAATAAAATCAATAAAATATGATACGCAATATTGTCAGGCTGAGCGAAGTCGAAGCCTTTCACAATGAAGATAAAAAATAAAACCCGTTTAAACCAGCGAAAATCTGCATGTCATTAACCAAAAAAATATAAAATGAACTTAGCTCAAAAACTTGGATATCCTGAAAACACAAAACTATTAATCATTCATGCAGATGATGCCGGATTATCACATTCAGAAAATCAGGCTACTATAAAAGCGCTTCAAAACGGATCTATAAACTCCTACAGTATAATGGTGCCGTGTCCATGGTTTTATGAAATGGCAGTATTTGCTAAAAACAATCCAAATTATGATTGCGGAATACATTTAACATTGACTTGCGAATGGGAAAATTATAAATTCGGGCCTGTTCTTCCGACTTCTGAAGTTTCAAGTTTAGTCGATCAAAACGGTTATTTTTATAAAACAAGAAAAGATTTTAAAGACAATGCAAAACCTTCTGAAATTAAAAAAGAACTAACTGCTCAAATCGAAAAAGCGTTGCAATTTGGCATTCAGCCTACGCATCTTGACTCGCATATGTGCAGTGTTGGCGTAACTCCGGAAATTTTAGAGATTTATAAAGAACTCGGAAAAACATACAATTTACCCGTTTTCATCAATAAGGATTTTGTCGAATCCATTAGCTTATCTGATGAAAAATATGATTTTGAAAATACTCTTTTAGCAGATAATCTTTTAATTGGATATTATAATGATTTCGAAAAAGGAGAACTTAAAAAATCATATGAAAAAGCTTTAGATAATATTACTTCAGGATTTATGTTTTCTTGCTTCATCCTGCTTTTGATGAATTTGAAATGCAGGGCATTACTATAAATCATCCCAATTTTGGTTCAGCCTGGCGTCAAATTGATTTTGATTATTTTACAAGCGATGAATGCAAAGCAAAGTTAAAAGAAAATGAAATTCAATTAATTACATGGAGAGAGATTGGGCAAATTAGATAATTTAGATAATTTTTCTTTTTTTATGTGAATACTGAAATATCCTGATTCCAAAAATGTAACAAACAAAAAACATTGATTTCGTAATTTTATAAGACACTTAAATTATAGGAATCATGATAAATTCAGAAGATAAATTAGATCAAATCAAAGACGAACAAATTGAAAGAAATTTGGAAAACTTAGATTATCCAGCAAATGAAGACATTTACAATCAGGAAGATAAACTAGAAGATATAGATCCGGAAGGTATTTCTGGAGAAAGAATCATCAATCAGGACAATCACGAATGGAAACAAAACAGTGATAAAATTGGAAATGATTTGGATGTTCCGGGTTCTGAACTTGATGATGATCAGGAAGAAATAGGTTCAGAAGATGAAGAAAATAATTTCTACAGCGAGGGCGATAATAATTAGATTTATATTGCTCTATATATTTAAAAGCCCTTCAAGGGGCTTTTTTTGTTTAGGAATTTACTTAAAAACATAGCGACTAAAATGTGGAATTTAGAAAATCTAAACCAAATCGGCTTTTTTTTTAAGATTAATAAAAAAAGAAACAGAATTTAACAATTGTGATAAACTAAAGCAGAAAATCATTTGTCAGCCCGCAAAATAACGATTACTTTTGCAACAGTTTAACTTTTACATATAAAATGAAGCCTAACACACAACAATTAAGCGATTTAACGATCCAAGTAAGAAGAGATATTCTTAGAATGGTACATGCTGTAAACTCTGGCCACCCAGGTGGATCACTAGGTTGTACTGAATTTTTGGTTACACTATACCAAAATATTATGGACCGCAAAGAAGGTTTTGATATGAACGGAATTGGAGAAGATCTTTTCTTCCTTTCTAATGGGCATATTTCTCCAGTTTTTTATAGCGTATTAGCACGTAGCGGTTATTTCCCTGTTTCAGAACTTGCATCTTTCAGATTATTAAACTCCCGTTTACAAGGACACCCTACAACCCATGAAGGGTTACCTGGAGTTCGTATAGCTTCTGGTTCGTTAGGACAAGGTTTATCTGTAGCTCTTGGTGCAGCTCAAGCTAAAAAATTAAATGGAGACAATCATTTAATTTATTCTTTACACGGAGATGGAGAATTACAAGAAGGTCAAAACTGGGAAGCTATCATGTATGCTTCTGCAAAAAAAGTAGACAACATAATTTCGACAATTGACCTTAACGGAAAACAAATTGACGGTACAACTGACGAAGTTTTACCAATGGGAAGTATCCGTGCTAAATTTGAAGCTTTTGGCTGGGATGTTCTCGATATCGAAAAAGGAAACGACATTGACGCTATTCTTGCAGGTTTAAATGATGCAAAATCAAGAACAGGAAAAGGTAAACCAGTTTGCATTTTACTACATACTGAAATGGGTAATGGAGTAGATTTTATGATGCATACTCATGCTTGGCATGGTAAAGCACCAAACAACGACCAGTTGGCAAGTGCTTTAGCTCAAAACATCTCAACTTTAGCAGACTATTAAAAACCAGCTTTAAGCTTTAAGCAGTAAGCTTTATGCCTATTGCCTACAGCCTATTGCGTACAGCAAAATATAAAATGAAAAAATACGAAAATACAGGAAGTAAAGATACTCGTTCGGGTTTTGGAGCGGGAATGACTGAACTAGGTCAAAAAAATGAAAATGTAGTAGCACTTTGTGCAGATTTAATTGGATCATTAAAATTTGATGATTTCAAGAAAAATCACCCAGAGCGTTTTTTCCAAATTGGTATTGCAGAAGCTAACATGATTGGTATTGCTGCAGGTTTAACTATTGGAGGAAAAATTCCATTTACAGGAACTTTCGCTAACTTCTCAACAGGAAGAGTTTACGATCAAATTCGTCAATCTGTTGCTTATTCAGATAAAAACGTAAAAATCTGTGCTTCTCACGCTGGTTTAACATTAGGAGAAGACGGTGCAACTCACCAAATTTTAGAAGATATCGGATTAATGAAAATGTTACCGGGAATGACTGTAATCAATACTTGCGATTACAATCAAACTAAAGCTGCAACATTAGCATTAGCAGATCATCATGGTCCAGCTTATTTACGTTTCGGTCGTCCGGTTGTGCCTAACTTCACTCCTGCTGACGAGCCATTCGTAATTGGAAAAGCAATTTTATTAAACGAAGGAACTGATGTAACAATTATTGCAACAGGACACTTAGTTTGGGAAGCTCTTATTGCTGCTGAAGCTCTTGAAGCAAAAGGAATTTCTGCTGAAGTAATCAATATCCACACTATTAAACCACTTGACGAAGAAGCTATCCTTAAATCGGTTGCTAAAACAAGATGTGTAGTTACTGCTGAAGAGCACAACTACCTTGGAGGTTTAGGAGAAAGCGTTTCAGGAGTACTAGCTTTGAACAATCCAACTCCACAAGAATTTGTAGCAGTACAAGATAGTTTTGGAGAATCTGGAACTCCAGAACAATTAATGGAAAAATACAAACTAAACAATCAAGCAATTGTTGAAGCTATAGAAAGAGTTATTAAAAGAAAATAATTTTTAGTTTTCTTACTTTATAAAAACAAAAAACCTCGAAAGTGATTTCGAGGTTTTTTTATGTCTTCTATTTTATTATTTCTTTTGATAAGGATACGATTTATCCAAATGAATTCTTATTCTTCCTGCAGCTGTATAATCGGCTGGTAAAAAACTTTTAGGATTATCAATTGATTCTGGCTGCCCTTCAGTTTTAAGAGGACCAGTTGGTCTTCTAGGAATTCCTCTTGGCTCCGTTTCATCTGTATTTGGCGTACTTGGATTGTCTACAACAGGATCCCAAGGATAATAGGTACTTGCCCCATTAAATACTCCATCTATCCAGCCAATATGATTTGCTGGTTTTGTAATTTCATAATAAGTAGAATAGCCATCTCCATCATCATCAGTATCTACACAATCCGGAACACCATCTTTGTCTGTATCATCTGCCACCATTGTTGCTGGCGGAGTTGGATATCTTGCAGTATCTCTAAAATCATAAATATATCCATCTCCATTTAGATCTTCCTGATAATCAAAAACACCATCAAAATCATGATCTAGCCTTTGAAGGCTGAACAATTTAAAACTAAACACTAAAGGTGAATAAGCGGGAATAGCATCTTGTCCTGAACCATAATATCCTAATCCAGAAGGCAAAAACATTACTCCTGCACCAAAATCTGTATACGTTATTGCACCATCAGGCCCCGGAGCGCTAGGCGTACCTGTTTTAAACTGAGGGAAAATTTCGCCCCATCCATCAATTACAGATTGTGCTGCATACAAATATAATTCAAAGCTTCTTCCTACACCATAAGAAGAATCAAATACAGTCCCATTTAATAAACTTCCTGCATATGAAGCATAAACCTTATCCGTATTTGTAGGAGATTCTCCACTACCTTTATTTAAAGATAAGTAATATACTTTATAAGTAACGTCGTGATTGTAAACATCTCTGGATAGCAAAGGATATACTGTTTGATTCATGATTGAAGTTTGTGTTCCTCCTGCCGGAATTTTTTCAATCGTTATATCAAAATTAGCCGTTACTTCTTTTATATAATGAGTATTTAAATATTTAACAATAGAGTCATTGTCAGCTTTATATTGTTCTTTATAATCTCTTAAAGGAACTGTTTCCGGATCATCATGGTCTTTACTACAGGAAACTATAGCTATACCCGCAAGTAATAAAATAAAATAATATTTAAATTTATTCATTATTGTTAATTTTTTAGGTGCGCAAGATACAATATTGATTTATTTTTGTAAAGAATTTAACTTGGATTTTAGAAAAATTATGAGAATAGATAAATACTTATGGTGCGTGCGTTATTATAAGACCAGAAACATGGTAACTGAGGCTTGTAAAAAGAACCACGTTACTGTAAATGGACAAGTTGCAAAACCATCTAAAGAAGTTTTTCCTACTGATAGAATTACTTTTAGAAAAGATCAAATTACACAAATTATTACCGTACTCGACATTCCTGAAAATCGTGTAGGAGCCAAACTCGTAGATATATACCGCAAAAACGAAACACCTGCAGAAGCTTACGAACATTTAGAGTTATTAAAACTTTCTAAAGAGCATTATCGTAAAACCGGAACTGGAAGACCGACTAAAAAAGACCGAAGAGATATTGACGATTATGGAAGTGATTTTATTGATGAGGAAGAAACGGAGTAAATTTCAATTTTAAAATTCCAAATTCCAAAACTCAGCAAACCTAAAATTATTCCAAACAATTGACTACCCCAAACCTCAACATCAAATTGGAATTTGGGTTTTATTTATTTGGAATTTCATCAAAAATCTGAAATCTAAAATCTAAAATCTAAAATTCTAATTGTATTTTAGCAAAAAAAATAAATCATGAGCAAAAATATCATCTTAACCAATCAGGAAATCGAACACAAAATAAAACGTATCGCTTATCAAATTTACGAGACGTTTGTTGACGAAGAAGAAGTTGTAATTGCCGGAATTGCTTCCAGCGGTTCTGTTTTTGCTCAAAAAATCGCTAATGTATTAAGCGATATATCTACTCTAAAAATTTCTCTTTGCGAAGTACGAGTTGACAAACAAAATCCGCAGCTTCCTATTCAGACTTCTTTATCAGCAGAAGAATACTCCAATAAAGGATTAGTTCTTGTTGATGATGTCTTAAACTCAGGCACAACATTAATATACGCTGTTCGTCATTTTCTGGACGTTCCGCTTAAAAAATTCAAAACTGCGGTGCTTGTAGACCGAAATCACAAAAAGTACCCTGTAAAAGCCGATTTTAAAGGAATTTCTTTATCTACGTCTTTATTAGAGCACGTTCAGGTTGTTTTTGATGAAAACGGAGACAATTACGCCTTTCTAAGCTAAGATTTCTAAAATATCCTCAACTGTTTCATCGACCGTTTTATTATCTACCACAACTTTATGCTGTGCGTGATTATAATAAAAACTTCTGTCGAATAAATGTTTTGCGATAAATTCTTTCATTTCGTCTTCATTCATATCTGCAATAAGAGGCCTTTTACTTTTATTGTAAACTAATCTATTATATAAAGTCTCTATTGAAGCTTTTAAATATATAGATGTAATATCCTCTCTTTGCAATAATAAATGATTATTTGCATAACATGGAGTTCCTCCGCCTAAACCAATAATACTATTTTCTGAAGATTGAAGTAACTCAAGAAACATTTCGTGCTCTAATTTTCTAAAATAGATCTCACCATGCTTCTCGAAAATCTCTTTTATGGACAAATTTGTTTTTTTTTCGATACAATTATCTAAATCGAGAAAGGGAATATTTGTAATTTTTGAAAGGTTTTGTGCAATTGTTGACTTTCCGCAGCCCATATAACCTAATAAGACGATTTTTTTCATTCTAATAAAACACTATAAATTAGGGGATTGTAAATTTTGTTTAAAAAAAGACAAATTTATAATAAAATTGCTTGCAATTAATAAAATAAACTCCTTATATTTGCACCCGCATTCAAGAAACGAATATGACTCGATAGCTCAGTCGGTAG
>NZ_DLHA01000023.1:0-61990 GCF_002482975.1 Flavobacterium sp. UBA7680
ACATAAAAATTAACTTTTTATCAACCCGTTAACAAATTTAGTATTTTTATTTAAATAAAAATCTGCTTTTTGGTTCATTTTCGGAATATTAAGATAATCATCAGAATAAACAGCTTCATTTCCGTCGTATTCATAATGACCAAAATAATTTTCCAATTCGCCTGCTTCTACTATATAAGCATTAAAATGAATCTTATTTTCAATCAATTCTTCTTTGTATTGTGCGACAAAATTCGTAATAATTTCGATACCATCATAATTTATTTTGATATTTTTATACATAAAATCATAAAAAACGACTTTATTTTGTGAAATATTCAAATAATCAGAAATTCTATTGACAACTAAATCGTTTTCGTTTATGAGTTTAAAGCCCGAAATTAGTGAGAAAAATATGTATTTTCTAGTAATTTCCCTTTCGTAATCGTTAGGAAAATGCCCAGCTTCAAACAATATAGTAGGTACTCCTAAAAACTGAAAAGTATCTCCTATACAGTTTATATTGAATGAATCGTCAAATCTTCCTACTTGTCCAGGAATATATTTTTGCAATTCATCGTTAATTCCGGCAATTAAATTGATCGCTTTTTGTCTGTTTTCATTCACTTCTCTTTCTTCATTATAGGACGGAGCTAAAAAAGAGACAGTTGCAGGCTTACCAGTATCGCCAGCACCAAAAATAGTGCGCTGATCGTGCAGATTAAAGCAGTAGTGAGGCTTAAAAGTTTCAAAAACTTCTCTTAAAACGTTACTTTCAGGTTGTGTCAGGTTTTGAGAATCGCGATTTAAGTCAATTTTATTTGCATTTTCGCGTGTATAAAGCCTTGCGCCGTCAGGATTTAAAATAGGAATGGCATAAAATGTAAATGTAGATAGCATTTTTTCAGCAAAATCAGATTTGCTGTTTAATACATTAATAAAGTCAAAAAGCGCTTTAGTTGTGGTACTTTCATTTCCATGCATTTGAGACCATAAATAGATACGTGTCTTTCCGGTTCCAATTTCGTAACTATATATAGGTTCTCCTAAAACAGATTTTCCAATAACCTTAACTTGATTATTAGTATTTAGTTTGTCTAATAAAGGTTGAATATGATCTAAAGTCAGGTATCTTCCTTCTATTGACTGCTCTTTGTATTGGTTAAATAATTCTTCTAAATTCATTGTGTTTTGATTAGTTTACAAAAGTAAACATCTTTATTTTTACAATTGTAAACAATAAAAAATAAAGAGAATTTAGAAATGTAAACAGATTTATTAGCTTATATTAATGATTCCCGTGAAATACAGTTAACAATTGTTATTACTTTAAGTAAAAAATATGAATGCATTATATTTCAATAAGTTACACACTATTATATGAAGTTAAAATTAAACAATAAACACTTAATTTGAACAATTTACAACTGTAAAATTGTATTATCAAATCTTTTTAGTTACATTTGTAAACATGTCTAATTTAAATTAGAATTTACAATGGTAAACATCGATGATTTTGTAAAAAGACTGGAAATTATACTGGATTATTACGGATTAAACGCTTCTTCTTTTGCAGACAAAATTGGTGTGCAACGTTCCAGTATGTCTCACCTACTCTCTGGAAGAAACAAACCAAGTCTTGATTTTGTAATGAAAATTTTGGATGTTTTTCCCGAAGTAGATTTATATTGGATTCTAGTTGGAAAAGGAAATTTTCCAAAATCAGAAAATGAAACTGTCTCAAATTTTCAAAATACAAATTCAGACTCCCCTTCTTCATCAACCGAAAATTATTCCGGAGAAGATTTATTTACTCCGATAATTAACGAAGAAAATAAATCTCCTATTAAAAATTTGATAGAGACCAAAAAATCAAATTTGAGTTTTGAAGAAGACGAAATTGAGAAAATTGTAATTTTCTACAAAAATGGAACTTTTAAAGCTTATGTACCATAGCTCGAAAATTTCGCGTATTTGAAATTTTTTTAAAATAATTTTCATTTAAGGGATTCTCACGAATCTCAAAAAACATCAAAATTTTAGACTTGAATTCCATTTTCAGGAATTTTTCCTAAAACACCTTTATAATGTTGTTTTAAAATTTCCCAATCAGCTTCATAATTTCCTGTCGGATAAAATGGCTTTCCTAGATTCACTTCTTTTTTGCCCCAATCAAAAGCAACAGGAACAATTGGCACATTTGCTTTAAGCGCTATATAATAAAATCCGGTTTTAATTTCGGTTACTCCTTTTCGTGTTCCCTCAGGCGCAACAGCCAAACGGAAAACTTCTTTACGATCAAAAATAGCAGCAATAGAATCTACTTTATTTAATCCGCCAGTACGATCAAGCGGTTCGCCGCCCACATTTCTGAAATAATAACCAAACGGAAACTTGAATAATTCTTTCTTTCCAACCCAGTTCATCTGCAAGCCGGAAATTCCGCGGGTAAAAAGACCAATATAAAAATCATGATTACTGGTATGCGGCATAACCATTAATATACATTTTTTCACTTCGGCATTTTCTATTCCTACTATCTTCCAGCCCATTAGCTTAAAAAAGATAAATTTGTATAGTCTTTTCTTCATTAAAATTTGATATTTCTTGCAAAATAAAAGATTTAAAATGGTATTTTTGAGTAAAAGCATTACAAAATGATCCAAAAATTATTCAGTTATCTCTATCCAATTAAAATCTTCAAAAAAAAATCGGCCCGAAGTAAAGTAATCGAAGTTACCTGGGCAAATGGAGAGCTGGTTTTAGATTCTGAAAACACAAATTACTCTTACGGAAGTTTACAGCGTATATTAAGGTACGGCCTTCGAAATATTGGTTATGAAAAGGTATTAGAAATGGAACATATTCTCGTTCTGGGCGTTGCCGGCGGAAGCGTAATTAAAACTCTTGTTGACGAAATTAACTATAAAGGTAAAATTACCGGAGTTGAAATCGATCCTGAAATGATTCAAATTGCCAATCAGTATTTTAACTTAAACGAGATCAAACAGCTTGAAATTATTATTGATGATGCTTTTGAATTTGTTTTAAAAACAAAAGATCGCTACGATTTAATAATTATTGATATTTTTGAAGATACTAATATGCCAAACTTTTTGTTCGAAAAGTTTTTTAGCGAACGGGTTTGTTTTCTTCTCAAAGATCAGGGCTTCATTTTATTTAATACCATGATTCTAGATGAAGCGCATAATATTCGCAACAGAAAATACATTACAGAAATAAACGCACAATTATTTACTTCAAAAATGCTGCCCCGCATAGAAGTTCATAATGAATTAATAATAATCGAAAAAGTAGCTTAAATTTAATTTTTATGAAATCCCTTGTATCTATATTAAAAGCCTTACCACCTACTAAAGTCATTGATGCCTCTATTGATTTTTCAAAATATCTTCCTTTAGATTTATCCGTAACCAATACCGATTTAGTCGAAAGTAAACCCGAAACGTCTACAGAATTTGAACGTTTTATTTTTGATTATCTGGCCGATAATAATGCAGAAGTTGCCTATGGCGGTTATATCGAAGGCCGTAACTTATATAAAAGGAGCACCATTTTTAAAAATGATTCTGTTCCGGAAAGAAATATTCACATTGGCCTTGATTTATGGGCAAAAGTTGATACTGCAGTTTTAGCTCCGCTTGACGGAAAGGTTCACAGTTTTCAAAATAACCAAGGTTTAGGAGATTACGGGCCAACCATAATATTAGAGCATGAAGTAGAAAACGAGAAATTTTATACTTTATACGGACATTTATCGTTAGAAAGTATAGAAAACCTTACCGTTGGGACAATTTTTAAGAAAGGCGAACAAATTGCAGCTTTAGGAAATTCAACTGTTAACGGAGATTATGCTCCTCATGTTCACTTTCAGATTATAAAAAACTTAGAAGACAAATGGGGCGATTATCCCGGTGTCTGCAATACAAATGATTTAAATTTTTATATAGAAAATTGCCCCGACCCAAACTTATTATTAAAAATAACTTAAATGATTATGAAGAAAGCGGGATTGATTATATGTTTGTTGTTATTAATTGGATGTAAATCGAAAACTGTAAGTAGAGATACGGAAGATTTAAAAATTAAAAAAGTTTCTAACGCCGATATTAGTTCAGAACAGCAGCGAAAAGCGTATGAATTAGGCAAAAGAGTTTTAGAAACCTGTAATACATCAAAGTTTAAACCTTTTAATGAAACCGAAGTTACTCAGTCTGTTAGAGAAAATACGACCGAAGAGCGATTGACTAAAACCTGTACCAGATTTAGACAATATTATGGAAGTTTTATTGATTTAAAATTAGATGGCGTTTACAAAACCAAACAAGAAGTAATTTACCGCTATCATGCTATATACAGTAAAAAAGTGGCAAACAAAGAACTTCGTATTTTTGTAAATGAAGAGAACTTAATATCTGCCATTAAATCAATGGATTGGGATGAAAAGTTTGACGCAAAAGTAGCCGAACAATAAAGTAACTATATATGAAATTAAAATTGCCTCTTCTTTTATTACTGTTTATTTCAATCTTTGCAAATGCGCAGCAAACCATGAGTGTAAAAGGATCTCAGCCTTTTCCGGCAACGCAGGAATATACTTTTATCTGCGAAAAATATGCTTTTACGGGCGAAGCCAACATTCAGATTGCAAAAACAGATAAAGGCGGCATTTTAAAAATCACAATTGCAACTTCAAATGATAAAGCGAAAATTGCCGGAGGTCTTTATGTAGATTTGGCTAATGCCGATGTTATTGCCTGCACAGACAAAAACGTAAAAGAATCATCCGAAGGAAAAACAACAGCGTACTATTACTTTACTCCTGCTGAGTTTGCCAAACTTAAAAAAAATGATATTTACGCTGTTCGATTTATCATAAACGGAGGTTCCAATACTTTTGGAAACGAAACCGGATATTTTACGGCGCACAACAAAAAGAATTATTTTTCAACGGCTTACGATAAATCTAAAAAGAGTTACGATACCGCAAAAGAAATTAGTGTTTTATAAATACAATATTTTATATAATAAATCTTATATTTATAATTATATTCTAATTTCCAAATTTATGACTCCCAACGAAGCTTTAATTACAAAGTTCTATACTGCTTTTGCCAATTCTGATTTTAAAACAATGGCTGAATGTTATCATCCAAAAATACATTTTATTGATCCGGCCTTTGGTTTATTAAAAGAAGAACAAGTTTCGAAAATGTGGGAAATGCTGATTATACGAAGCAAAGGAAATCTTAAAATTGAATTCTTTGATGTAAAAGCCGATGAATTTACGGGTTCAGCAAAATGGGTCGCGGCTTATAATTTCAGCAAAACAAATCGTAACGTAATCAATAGAATTTCAGCAGAATTTGTTTTTCAAGATGGCTTAATCATCAAACACACTGATAATTTTGATGTTTGGAAATGGTCAAAACAAGCATTTGGTCCAACCGGATATTTATTAGGCTGGACAGGTTTTTTTCATAAAAAGATCCAAGAACAAGCCTTACTTTCCCTTAAAAAATTCCAGGAATCTAAGTAATGTAGAAAAGCTTTTTTTAACGCAAAGTACGCTAAGTTTTTTTCGCAAAGTGTGCGAAGGTTTTGTTTTGTAAAAGTTTTTCAAGGTCTCAAAGTTTCGTTTGAGAATATCAAGTATAAAAGTAAGCCCGAGAGTTTTTAAAACTTTCGGGCTTTTACTTTATTATGCATATATTTTAAAAACCAGCTTTGCGAACTTAAAAAACTTATTTTATACTAGAAATCTTTGTGCACTTTGCGAAAATTCCTTAGCGCTCTTTGCGTTAAAATTAAAAGTCACAGCAAAAAACACTACAATTTAAACCAGCTCTTCACCAATTCATCTTCGAATGAAGTAGCATTTTTATGAACAAATTCATTAGTCTCTTTATTATAAGAATAATCTAAAGCCCACGTTTTATGGTTTTTAGCTAAGTCTATAATACTATTACAAACAAAAGCAATTTCTTCGTCAGTTGTAGTTGGGTGAATCGACATTCTAATCCATCCCGGTTTTTTGATTAAATCACCAATAGTAATTTCATTCACCAGTTTATTAGAAGTTTCCTGATCAACGTGCAGTAAATAATGGCCGTAAGTTCCCGCACAGCTGCATCCGCCGCGAGTTTGAACCCCAAATTTGTCATTCAATAATTTTACACCCAAATTAAAATGAAGATCCTCAATAAAAAAGGAGATTACACCCAAACGGTTTTTATGCTGTCCCGCTAAAATCTTAATATTTTCAACAGGATCTAACTGACTAAAAACAAAATCAACAATTTCGTATTCGCGTTGCAAAATGTTTTGAATTCCCATTTCTTCCTTCAGCTCAATTGCCAAAGCGGTTTTAATAACCTGAAGAAACCCCGGAGTACCACCATCTTCACGATCCTCGATATTATCAATATATTTATGTTCGCCCCACGGATTTGTCCAGCTAACCGTTCCTCCACCCGGACAATCCGGAATCATATTATTGTATAATTTCTTATTGAAAATCAAAACTCCCGAAGTTCCAGGGCCGCCAAGAAATTTATGTGGAGAAAAGAAAATCGCATCAAGATAAGATTCCGAATCTGCAGGATGCATATCAATTTCTACATAAGGGCCAGAGCAGGCAAAATCTACAAAACAAACCCCGTTATACTGGTGCATTAATTTTGCCGCTTCATGAAAAGGCGTTTTTATACCTGTAACATTTGAGCAAGAAGTAATTGATGCAATTTTTATAGTTCTGTCGCTGTATTTCTGTAATAACAATTCTAAATTATCCAGACAAAACAACCCTTTTTCACAAGATGGAATAATCTCAACATCAGCAATAGTTTCTAACCATGAGGTTTGATTAGAATGATGTTCCATATGAGAAATAAAAACAATAGGCTTTTTTTCTGCTGGAACTGTGGTGAAATTTTTAAGGTTTTCAGGGATTTTCAAACCTAAAATCCGCTGAAATTTATTAATAACCCCAGTCATTCCGGTTCCATCCGTAATTAAAACATCATCTTCACTTGCATTGGTATGACGCTTAATTATATGTCTTGCGTGGTGATATGCCTTTGTCATGGCAGTACCAGACACCGTAGTTTCAGTATGTGTATTGGCAACAAAAGGTCCAAATTGATTCAAAAGTTTCTCCTCAATTGGTCTGTACAGCCTTCCGCTGGCAGTCCAATCGGTGTAAACAATATTTTTTTTGCCAAAAGGTGACATAAATTCCTGATCTATGCCAACAATATGCTGTCTAAAATCCTGAAAATAAGTTTCTAGACTGATGGTACTATTTTTGGTATTCATTTGTTGTGCCTGTGTTTAACTGCAAATATATCGCTTTTTTCTAAAATTGAGAATTTATCAATTCTAAACTTTAAACTTTAAGAAACCTTTTAATATCTTTAGTTAAATACCTCTTTTTTAGATAAATTATCATAATATTCTATCAGGTTAATAGGGCATGTAAACTTTAAGCTATTTTTACATTTATGGAAAATTTATCAACAGCCACTTTTGGTGGTGGATGTTTTTGGTGTGTAGAAGCTGTAATTCAGCGTTTAAAAGGAGTTGAGACAATCAAATCTGGATTTTCAGATGGTTTTATAAAGAATCCTGCTTATCGGGAAGTATGTACAGGACGAACTGGTCATGCAGAAGTTATTCAGGTTACTTTTGATTCTGACATAATTTCATATCATGATTTACTAACCGTTTTCATGACAAGCCATGATCCTACAACTTTAAATCGCCAGGGTGGCGACAACGGAACACAATATCGTTCGATAGTTTTGTATCATGACGAATCTCAAAAGGAAATCGCAGAAAAGGTTTTTGAAGAAGTTCAGCCTGTTTATGCAGATCCGATTGTTACGCAGTTAAAACCTTTTGAAGTGTTTTATGAAGCCGAAGATTATCATCAGGATTATTACAACAATAATCAAGAAGCAAGATATTGCCAGCTTGTAATCGACCCAAAAGTTCAAAAACTTAAAAAAATGTATGCTGATAAATTGATTAGCTAAAAAAAATAGGCCACAGATTTCACGGATTAAAATGATTTTTGTGTATTCTCTGTGAATATGAATTTACACAGATTTAAAAAAATCCGTTTAATCTGTGTAATCTGTGGCCCAATATATAAAAACTCAAATGAAAAACTTAAAAATAAATAATCGATTTACTGCTGAATTGCCTGCGGATACTGATTTAACAAATGAAATTCGTCAAGTTAGAAACACTGCTTTTTCGTATGTAAATCCAACAAAACCTTCAAATCCAAAATTGATTCACGCTTCTGAAGAAGTAGCCGAATTGGTCGGGATTTCAAAAGACGAAATTCAATCTGAGGAATTTTTGAATGTTTTTTCAGGAAAAGAAATTCTTTCTGAAACAAAGCCTTATGCGATGTGTTATGCCGGACATCAATTCGGAAACTGGGCTGGACAATTAGGCGACGGCCGCGCAATTAATTTAACGGAGGTTGAAAATAACAATCAGTTTTTTACCCTTCAATTAAAAGGTGCCGGAAAAACTCCATATTCCAGAACTGCTGATGGTTTGGCAGTTTTACGTTCCTCAATAAGAGAATATTTATGCGCCGAAGCCATGTATCATTTAGGTGTTCCCACTACCCGATCGCTTTCGTTGATTCTTTCTGGAGATCAGGTTTTGCGCGACGTTTTATACAATGGAAATCCTGCTTACGAAAATGGTGCAATTGTATGTCGTGTTGCGCCTTCTTTTATTCGTTTTGGAAGTTTTGAAATGCTGACTGCCAGAAATGAACTTAAAAATTTAAAGCAATTTGTAGAATACAATATCAAACATTATTTCACTGAAATTACTGGCGAACCAAAAGAGCAATATTTGCAGTTCTTTAAAAAAGTAGCCGATACAACACGCGAAATGATTTTGCACTGGCAGCGAGTTGGTTTTGTTCACGGCGTAATGAATACAGATAATATGTCGATTCACGGAATCACAATTGATTACGGGCCTTACGGATGGCTTGAAAATTATGACCCGAATTGGACACCAAATACTACAGACAGTCAAAATAAAAGATACCGATTCGGGAATCAGCCGCAAGTGGCCCATTGGAATTTATATCAATTGGCAAATGCTATTTATCCATTGATTAACGAAACCGAGGAGTTAGAAAAAATCTTAGAATCATTTATGGATGATTTTATTTTAGATTATAAAGAAATGATTCTAAATAAATTAGGATTGTTTATTTCAACTTCTGCTCAAATTGATAATGATTTAACAGATAATCTTGAAGCGACTTTACAATTGACAGAAACGGATATGACGATCTTTTTTAGAAATTTAAGTTCCGTTAAAAAATCGGATTCTGTTGAAAAAGCGATTGAAAAAATTCAATTCTCGTTTTATAAAATTGAAGAAGTTTCGGGAGATATTTTAGATGCCTGGAAAAAATGGTTGGCAGTTTATTTGGATAGATTGAACGCTGAAGAATTATCTGATGAAGAACGTTCTCAAAAAATGAACTTAATTAATCCGAAATATGTGCTTCGAAATTATATGGCTCAATTAGCCATTGATGCAGCTGATAAAGAAGATTATTCGCTGGTCGATGAATTGTATAAACTTTTACAAAAGCCATACGATGAACAACCTGAAAATGAAAAATGGTTCGCAAAACGCCCGGATTGGGCACGAACTAAAGTTGGTTGTTCTATGCTTTCTTGTAGTTCTTAATTTTTTTTTTAGGTTGCCACGAATTACACAAATTTTCACGAATTAATATTTTTGTCAGTTCGAGCGAAGTCGAGAACACACACGCATCTCGACTCCGCTCGATGTGACAGTTCAAAAAAAATTCGTGAAAATTTGTGTAATTCGTGGCAAAACCTTATTTAGAAGTAATATAATCCACAATCATATTAGCGTGAATTCTTGAGTTTTCGATAAACCATTTATGTGTCTGCATTCCTCCGCAGACAACGCCTGCAAGGAATAGGCCTTCAACATTGGTTTCCATAGTTTCAGGATTATACGTTGGAATTTTCAAATCGTCATTTGAAAGTTCAATTCCTATATTTTCCAGAAAATTCAAGTCTGGTTTATAACCTGTTAAAGCCAAAACAAAATCATTTTCTATTGTCACTTTACCAACTGGAGTTTCAATTTCAACTTCATTATCACGGATTTCCGTAATATTCGATTCAAAATAAGCTTTGATACTTCCTTCTGCGATTCGGTTTTCGATATCGGGTTTAACCCAATATTTTACTCGATTATTGATTTCATTTTTACGAATTACCATAGTTACGTTGGCGCCTTTTCGCCAGCATTCTAAAGCTGCATCAACAGATGAATTGTTTGCACCAACAACTATAACATTTCTAAAAGCATATTCATGCGCTTCTTTATAGTAATGGCGAACTTTTGGTAATTCTTCGCCTTTTAGATTCATGTGAATTGGAATATCATAAAAACCGGTAGCAATCACAACGTTTTTCGATTTGTATGAACTTTTGTCGGTAGCAATTTCGAAAACAGAATTTCCAGTTTTTTTAATCTTAGTTACTTTTTCAAATAGATTAATATTTAAATTAAAATAACGATGGATATTTCGATAATATTCTAAAGCTTCCTGACGACCCGGTTTTGGTGCTAAACAGTTAAACGGAATATCTCCAATTTCAAGTCTTTCGGCAGTAGAGAAAAAAGTCATGTACAACGGATAATTGAAAATACTATTTACAATCGCACCTTTTTCTATAATTAAATAACGCAAGTTTTTCTTTTGAGCTTCTATTGCACAAGCCAGACCTATTGGCCCGCCTCCTACAATAATTAAATCATATTGGTCTGCCATAAATTATTCTTTTCCCCAGTTTTTAAAAGGATTTTTGCTCAAATAAGCGTTATAATATCTTTCGTCATTTGTTACTTCTTCTCCCAGCCAATCTGGTTTTTCGAAACTTTCATCTTCAGACTGCAGTTCAATTTCTGCCATTGTTAAACCTTCATTTTCTCCATAAAATTCATCCACTTCATAAATATGGTTTCCGAATTTAATTTCATAACGTGTTTTCTCAATTTTACCTTTTTCGCATAATTTCAACAGTTCTGCAGCTTCGTCAAGCGGAATTTGATTTTCCCATTCAAAACGGGACATTCCTCCCTGATGGCCAATTCCTTTTATGGTTAAAAAAGCTTTATCTCCCTTAATTCTAACACGAACCGTTCTCTCGGCAATTGAACTTAAATAACCTTGTGCAATTTGATTTTTTGCAAATGCCTGTTCTTTAAAATCGTCTGATTTTACAAGAAACTTTCTTTCTATCTCGAGCATTTTGAATCTTAATTTATTTTACTGCAATTTACTCATTTTAATTCAGCCGTGGAATTTCATTTTTAAAAATCCAGTTATAAAATTCGTTTCAAGTTTTAATTTATCTGGTCTAAAATGAAACCAATTTCACTGATAGTTAATATGTTACATGTCTTAATTTTCCTTAATTTTGATAGAACCTTAATTCATCAAATCATGTCTAAAAAAATATTTTATCTATTAGGGATCGCTCTAGTCATAATTTTAGGTACAATTTTGTATATAAAATTTTGCTGCAATTGCGATGCGGCCCAGCCAAATGCTGCTGTCGAAAAAGCACCTCCTACGGCAATTAAAAATGATAATTTTGTTCCTTTTATCATAAACGGTTCCGGATTTGAATTTCAGACGAATGATAATTTTAAATTTCTAAAAAATAATCCTGCTGCAATTCAACCCATAAGTGATTCAATTTCAATTGGAATTGAAAAACTTAAAACTTTTTTGCTTTCAAATCCTAAACAAAAAGTTACCATTACAGGTTATGCAACTTCTGATGAAACCAACACAACAAAATTTGAAAATCTTGGATTAGCACGAGCAAATGATGTTAAAAATTATTTTATTTCAAAAGGTTTAGCTTCTTCTCAATTGGATACAAAAGGAGAAATTATCAACAGCTGGAAAACGAATGCAGATACACTTATTGGCCCTGTTGAATACGAATTTGGGACTATTGACGCTGCTTCTGCTGATACAACTTCTACAGATGAATGGTCTGCATTAAAAGAAAAAATTAATGCCAATCCGTTGATTCTTCATTTTAACACCAATAAATCGAGCTTTAATTTAAATGAAGAAGAACAGCAAAAAGTGGCTGATATTAGTAAATATTTAAAAAATGTAAAAAACACTTCTGTCTTAGTTGTGGGGCATAGTGATAATGTCGGAAATCGGGATTTAAATATAGAATTGGCACAAAAAAGAGCCGATTTTTCTAAAAATTATTTAATCAAAAATGGCATTGAAGCCTCCAGAATCGAAACTGAATCAAAAGGTCCGGATGAACCAATTGGCGATAACACAACCGCCGAAGGAAAAGCAAGCAACAGAAGAACCGTAATTACGATCAAATAATCAAAAATATACTTATTATGAATTTACCATGTATCTTAATACCGATTTTAGTGGGTATAATCTGTGGAATTTTAGGTTACTTACTAGGAAAATTGAACTCAAAAGAAGATGATTCTTTAGCTGCATCATTACAAGCAGATCTTGATGCGTGTAAAGCAAATACGAAAAATTTAAATACAAAAATAGCTTCTCTGGAAGCAGATTTGGCGGCTGCACATACCAAAGCTTCTGCATCTGTACCTAAATCATTTGTTGCAGAAGCTCCATCTGCTTTGTTTGATAGTGCACTGGCCGCAAATGTATTAGGCAAAAAAATAAAACAAGACGATTTGAAAATTGTCGAAGGAATTGGCCCTAAAATAGAAGCTTTATTTAACGCTGCCGGAATTAATACCTGGCGTGAACTTTCAGAAGCATCGACAGAAAAACTACAATCCATTCTGGATGCCGGAGGAGAAAATTTTGCTATGCATAATCCAAGTACCTGGGCTAGACAAGCTTTATTTGCTTATCAAGGCAAATGGCAGGAACTAAAAGAATGGCAGGATAATTTACTTGGCGGGAAAGAGTAAAAAATAGGTTCAAAGGTGCAGAGTTGCAAAGGTTCAGAGGTTTTATATCGTGCTTTTTAACCCTATGAATCTTTGTTACTTTGTACCTTTTCCAAAATTAGCGAATTCCAGTCTATTGATGTATTGTACCACAATTTTCCTTTTACGACTTCTAATGGAGAATCAAAATTATTGGTGTAAAGCGCTCCTGTTCCTAATCCTTGAGGCATTTTTGAATTTTGAAGAAATGTCCATTGTGCGATTGCATTTAATCCGATATTGCTTTCTAATGCAGAGGTTATCCACCAGCCAATATTGTATTTATCTGCTAATTTTATCCATTCCTGTGTTCCTCTAAAACCGCCAATAAAACTTGGTTTTAAAATAATATATTGTGGTTTGATTTCTTGCAGTAATTTTTCTTTTTCTTCTAATAAAAATACACCAATTAGTTCTTCATCTAAAGCAATTGAAAAAGGAGTTATTTTACACAAATCAGCCATAGCCTGAATATTTCCTTTTTTAATAGGCTGTTCGATACTATGTAATTGAAATTTATTTAATTGGTTGAGTTTATCTAAAGCTTCATTTAAAGCAAAAGCACCATTTGCATCAACTCTAATTTCTATTTCTTCTGCTGAAAAATGACTGCGGATAAATTCTAATAATTCTAATTCTTTTTGAAAATCTATCGCTCCAATTTTAAGTTTGATACAGCTGAATCCGTCTGCTAATTTTTCTTCAATCTGCTGTTTCATGAAAGCCGGCTCGCCCATCCAAACCAAACCATTTATCTCAATTGACTGCGTATTATTAGTAAAATCAGAAGGAAACAATAAATATGGATTTTCGCTTTTTAGTGATAAAAAAGCCATTTCAATTCCGAATTGAATTGAAGGGAATTCCAGTAAAGATTCCCATAACGCTTTTTCTCCTAAATGAATATTCTCGCAAGCCCACTTTAGTTTTTCTTCGTAATCATCGCGATCATCAGCACTTAAGCCACGAAGTATACCGCACTCACCTATTCCCTTTTTACCGTTTTCTTCAAGAACAATAAACCAGGTTTCTTTTTCGGTCATAACACCGCGAGACGTCCCGGACGGACGTTTAAACTCGAGCATGTATTTGTGGTAAGTCGCTTTCACTGTGCTGTTTTTAAACCATATAAGTTATATAAGTAAATTTAAGTTTTTCGTTGCCAAAAGTTTAAATGAACTTATATAACTTATATGGTGAAATATTTTTAATTGAATAATTTTAGGATTTTTTCGAAGTCTTTTGAGGGTAAACCTGCTTTTTCGAAAAGGACAAAATCAGATTTTGTTTTGTCTTTCCAGCTTAGACTGTCTGTAACGTTTTGATCTTGATATTTTTTATAGATTGTTTTTGCGTCACTGTAATTATTGCTTACTAAATAAACGTGTGCTAAATTTAGTTTTACCAATAACTCTGTATCGTCTAATTTTTCGCCTTCTTGTAAAAACTTTAATGCTTTTGCATATTGTTTTGTCAGGATATAGCAATAACCAATTGAACTATAGTCTAATGCTGTAGCTTTTCCGTCATTAATAATTATATTTAATTTCTGGATTGCTTCGTTATACTTTTGTTGTTTTATTAAAGTTGCAATCTGATTTCTTAAATCGTTATAAACGTTTTTAGAAATATCGGCATCTTTATAACAAGCATTTCCAAAGTCTTTGTAAACTTTTGTTTTTTCTACTGCCAATAATTTTTGAAATTCAGCATAACGATATTCTTTCATGATTTTATCTAAAATACAAACACAAAAATCATCAGAATTGGCCATTTTCTGAGCCATTGTTGATGTTTTGCACAAACTGATAATTTCATTTTTGTTATCCTGATTCCAGCCGCGGTTTAGTTTAGTATCAACCCAAGGCACGACTTCTAAAACTATTTTTTGAGTCAAAAACCAATTTTTGCTTTCAAAACCAAACCAAATTGTTTTTGTATTTTCTTTTAAACAGGAATTTTTATCTAATGAAATTCTTTTTGCGTCTTTACTAACTGGTTCTGACTGAGAATAACATGCTGAATCTATTTTTCCGTCGGAAACGTATTTCTTTGCAGTTTCATTTGAAGTAAATAATGAATATGTGCATTGGTCGTCTCCAGAAATTTTAGACATTAAAAAAACAGCTCCGGCAGAACCTTGTCCTATTCCGTATGGATCTGGAATTGCTTTTAAAAGCGAAACCAAACTATTGGCCATTTGCTGATTTTTGTCGAGAAGTGTAATTCTGTACACAATTTCAGTTGTTCCTACTGGTAAATCTTCTGTTTTTACTACAAGTCGGTCACCTGCTGAAACCAGAACTTCTTTTGTAGTTGCACGTTCTTTGTCCCAATAACCGTCTTTTTGAGCAAATGCGCTGTAGGTTGAAGTTATTAAAAGGATTAAAAATATTCTTTTGAAAGTCATATTTGGTTTAAATCTTTTGCCACGAATTGCACAAATTTTCACTAATTTTTTATTTGCCACAGATTGCACAGATTAAAGTGATTCAATAATTCATTATCTGACATATATTGTGCCAAATATTTTTTATGAAACCGAATGTCCTAGCCCCGATAGAAGCGACATCCTTTTGTGGTCTCGTTTTTTCACGAGACCATAAAAGATATAGCGGATAGCGGGATTAGCTCCTTACTATACTCAGGATAACTATTATAATTCTATAGATTCTCCAATATTTAAAAGCATCAAATCTTTTCCTTTATCAAAGAATTTGCGGATTGATTCTTCATGGTTGATTTCGATATAACCAAAAGTATCAAAGTGATAACCTAGAATTTTGTCGCATTCTACAAAGTCAGACGCAATTATGGCATCTTCAACATCCATTGTAAAATTATTTCCGATTGGAAGAATGGCTAAATCTAATTTCGTACGCAGCGGAATCAATTTCATATCAAATGTAAGTGCTGTATCTCCGGCAATGTAAATGTTTTTGTGTTCACCTTCGATTACAAATCCGCCTGGATTTCCTCCGTAAGTTCCATCAGTGAAAGAACTTGAGTGAATTGCGTTTACATATTTTACTCTTCCAAAATCAAATTTCCAGCTTCCGCCGTGATTCATTGGGTGTGCGTTAAAACCTTTTTTTGCGTAGTAACTTGTAATTTCAGCATTTGAAACAATTACTGCATTGGTATTTTTTGCAATAGTATCTACATCTAAAACGTGATCGCTGTGCGCGTGAGTTAATAAGATATAATCGGCTTTTAATGTGTTTATGTCGATGGCTGCAGCTTGTGGATTTCCAGAAATAAACGGGTCAACAAGAATGTGTTTTCCTCCTACTTCGATCCCTAAAGATGCGTGTCCGTAAAATGTAATTTTCATTTTTAAAAAGTTTTAAAGTTGAACTTAAAATTATCTTCCTCCAAGGAAAAGATTAACAATGATGTCTGAAATCAACGAAATCATACAAATTGTCAATAATATGGAAAGCAAAAATGTGCTTAGTGCCACTTTTTTTAATTCCGGATCTAAAAGCTTAGGGTTTTGATTTTTATAAACGGTAATTAAATGTTTAGTTAAAGGAATGTAAGCCAGTAAAAACAAATATTGATCGAAATTATAATCGCTTAAAATCGCAAAAATTATAACCAAAAGCATCGCTGTAATAATGATTGAAAAGTGATAAATTTTAGCTTTTGCACCGCCCATTTGCACTACGATTGTATTTTTACCGGATTTTCTGTCTGATTCTTCGTCGCGCATATTGTTAAGGTTTAAAACCCCAACGCTTAATAATCCAATTGCAACTGCCGGAAGAATTAAAAGCGGATCTACTTCCTTTGAATATAAAAAGTTAACGCCTAATGTGCTTACCAATCCGAAGAAAATGAAAACAAATAAATCGCCAAATCCTCTATATCCGTAAGCTGAATTTCCGACTGTATAACGAATTGCCGAAACAATTGCAGCGATTCCCAGTAAAAGGAAAAAGATAGAATAACCAAAATTGTCCTGACCAAAAGCGAAATAAATTAAAATAATTGCTGATAATAAAGTTAGCAAAGAAGTAATTATTATGGCTTTTTTCATGGCTTGCGGCGTAATTGCACCACTTTGAATGGCACGCTGCGGACCTACACGATCAGCATTGTCTGTACCTTTTACTCCGTCTCCGTAATCATTTGCAAAATTAGAAAGTACCTGAAGTCCAAGTGTTGTTAAAAGTGCGAAACCAAAAATTTTCCAACTAAAAACTTCTGTTGGCGTATTAATCGTTTCTGTTGGGTTTGAAAGTGCATATATACTTCCAACTATAATTCCGGAAACTGATAAAGGCAATGTGCGCAGTCTAGCGGCTTCAATCCAGTGTTTCATATTTTAATTTTAGATTTTTAGAGTTTAGATTTTAGATCGTTGGATTCTTTATAATTTAAAAAATCTAAAATCTGTAATCTAAATAATATTGTTTTTTTAATCTAGAGTTTAGATGTCATTTTCAGATTCAAAAAATCTAAAATCTGCAATCTAAAATCTAAAATATTTATGGCAACCATTTATTTTCGCCAAAGTTTGGTTTTCTTTTTTCTAAAAAGGCATTTCTTCCTTCTTTTGCTTCTTCGGTCATGTAGGCTAAACGTGTTGCTTCACCTGCAAAAACCTGTTGTCCAACCATTCCGTCGTCTGTTAGGTTCATGGCGAATTTTAGCATTTTGATTGAAGTTGGAGATTTTTGAAGAATTTCCTGTGCCCATTCGTATGCGGTAGCTTCTAATTCATCATGTGGAATTACGGCATTTACCATTCCCATATCCATAGCTTCCTGAGCTGAATAATTTCTTCCTAAAAAGAAAATTTCACGCGCTTTTTTCTGCCCCACCATTTTAGCTAAATAAGCAGATCCGTAACCACCGTCAAAGCTGGTAACATCTGCATCTGTCTGCTTAAAAATGGCGTGTTCTTTACTTGCCAGCGTCATATCGCAAACTACGTGCAAACTATGCCCGCCGCCTACAGCCCAGCCTGGAACAACTGCAATAACTACTTTTGGCATAAAACGAATTAAACGCTGTACTTCAAGAATATTTAAACGATGCTGTCCATCTTCTCCAACATATCCCTGATGTCCACGCGCATTTTGATCACCGCCGCTGCAAAACGAGTAAACGCCATCTTTTGTCGATGGTCCTTCTGCAGAAAGCAAAACTACTCCAATTGAAGTGTCTTCTTGCGCGTCATAAAAAGCCTGGTATAATTCTGAAGTCGTTTTAGGTCTGAAAGCATTTCTAACATTGGGTCTGTTAAAGGCGATTCTGGCAACTCCATTACATTTTTTATAGGTTATATCTTCAAATTCTCTGGCTGTAATCCAATCCATTTCTGTTTGTTTTATTTAAAAATTATAGTGTAAAAATAAACCATTTTTTACATTTTTTCCTATTCAATTTTGTTTAAGTCACAGCTATTTTTTCATTCAATGTTAACAATTACTATTCTTGTACAAAAAATAACACTTTTTAACATTAGTATTAAAAAATAATGAGTAATTTTACAGCCTAGAAATCAACAAGATACAATTTATTTTGTTGACATAAGATTGATTTTCTTTCACTGATTTATTAACCTAAAAAATGATTTTTTTGAGAAAATTTAAAAAATTTGTCGCTCATTTTTTTATGGTTTTAAATAGTAAACCTGTTAGGAATGAGCAAATGATTTACTCGTTTGTCAAAACTTCAAAAAGGAGATAGTAACACCTAAGGTTAAACGCTAGAATTGTTTTGTAATTAGTATCAAATTGATTACGAAAAGAGGAAAAAATGCTAACTAAAACTTTCTATAAGTTATTTTATTAAACCAAATGGATTAGCCGTGAAATTAATTTTTTGCTTTTAAGATAAACGCAATAATTGTTTAAAGACATACCATCAAGAAAGAAGTTTCTAAAATTCGTAAAGTGCTTACTTTCAAGATGAATTCGAATTATTTTATTTCTGTTTTTTTTTAATTACAATTTTTTTTAAAACTAGAATAAAAAGGGAAAGGCTGCTTGTAATGAGCAGCCTTTCTTGTTATAATGTTTAATAAATTCCAAAAAATAAAATTCCAAATTCCAATATATTCGTGATGCATTGGAATTTGGAATTTAAAATATTGGAATTTTAGAGAAATTTAATTTTATTCTTTTACCAGATAAATTCCATCTTCTTTAATTTCAATAAGTTTCTCTTTGTATAAAGCTCCTACAGCCTTTTTAAAAGTTTTTTTACTCATTTTTAAAACCGTTTTTATGTCTTCCGGATGCGAATTGTCATTTAAACGTAAAAAACCACGGTTGGCTCTTAATTCATCTAAAATCTTTTCTGCATTTGGTTCAATACTTTGATAACCTTGAATTTGCAAAGCAACATCTATTTTATTATCAGGACGAATGGTTTTAATATAACCGCGCATTCTGTCACCGGTTCTTATCGCATCATCATAAACTTCATCTTTATATAAAAGCCCTTTATGCTGTTCGTTGATAATGACATTTATTCCCAATTCTGTAATGTGGGAAACGATCAAATCAACTTCTTCTCCTTTTTCAACCGTAAGCTGGTCGTTATTTAAAAATTGATTTAATTTACTCGAAGCTACTAAACGATTGGTTTTCTCATCTTTATACAGATAAACTAGGTAGCGTTTTCCTTTTTCCATAGGGCGCGCCTGTTCTTTAAACGGAACCAGAATATCTTTTTCCATTCCCCAATCCATAAAAGCACCAACATTATTGATGTAGTTTACTCTTAAAAGCGCAAACTCATTCAGTAAAATATAAGGTTCAAGCGTAGTCGCCACAGGGCGTTGTTCATGATCTAAATAAACAAAAACAACAAGTTCTTCGCCTATTTCAAATTCATTTGGAACATATTTATTTGGTAATAAAACATCGTGAATTCCGTCTGGATCTTTTTCAGGATTCCCTAAAAAAAGACCAACTTTTGTATCACGTAATATAGTTAGTGTATTGTATTTTCCTATTTCAAGCATTTTTCTTAAGATTCTAAGTTGAAAAGCATCTAAGCTTCTAAGGTGCAAATGTACGAAGTTTGAAATCGTAAATGAAAAATGTTTTGTATTAAGGTATATAAAAAGAAAAAAGCGCCAATTTTGACGCTTTTACTTTTGTTATTTATAAACACTTTCTTTTTTAAAGTGAACTGTTAATAGATAGTATACAACAGCTCTGTATTTGTGTTTATTAGATTTTCCGTATTTTTCTAAAACTGCATGAATTGCTCCAAACAATTCCGGACTATCTGGTAAACCAAGTTTTTTTACCAAAAAGTTTTTCTTAACGGTTTCTAATTCTGACTCTTGAGTTCCAGCTACAACTGAAGCATCGTCATTGTATATCGCTGGTCCGCAGCCAATTGTCACTTTTGTTAATAAATCCATGTTTGGAGTTACTCCGCATTTGTCTTTTAAATCTGCTGCATACTTCTTAATTAATTCTTCTCTTTTGCTCATAATAAATTTAATATTGGTTACTAATTATGCAACCAAATCTAAATATTATTACGAGTTAAAACAAATATTTAACACAATTTAACTTACAAAATATTAGACAAGCTCTTTAAAGTATTGTTTTAAAATTACATCGTTTTCTGCAGTTGGAGTAAATACTTCCAATATTCCCGGTGCTTCATTCCCATTATAAAGTTTATTTAAATTCTCATTCAGATCTTCTACATTGCTGGCTTTGTAATAATTACAGCCGTACATTTTGGCTAAATGTTCTGCTGTTAATTGATGAGAAGTTTCAAAATAAGTATTAAAAACAGGCTTTTCTTCGTGTCCGGGTAAAATCCTGAAAATTCCTCCTCCTCCATTATTGATAATAATAATTTTGAAGTTTTTAGGAATATAAGAATTCCATAAAGCGTTACTGTCGTATAAAAAGCTGATATCGCCTGTTATAAAAACAGTTTGTTTTCCACTTCCAACGGCTGATCCAACTGCTGTTGAAGTACTTCCGTCAATTCCGCTTGTTCCTCTATTGCAAAATACTTCAATTGAAGGATCAATTTCAATTAATTGAGCATAACGAATTGCAGAACTGTTACTAATTTGTAATTGAATATTTTTAGGAAGTGATTCTATTACTTTTTCGAAAACTTTAAAATCTGAAAATGGAATTTTCTTTAAATATTCTTCTTTTCTTTTATTTCTTAGACTGTAAATTTTATCGATTTTCGAAAAGTAATTGCTTGCTTTAAATTCTGTTTTTGGAAGCAGATCTTTAAAAAAATCATTTGGTTCCATTACAAAATGTTTACTTAAAGCATTGAATGTATCATAAGCACGTAAAGTATCTATGTGCCAGTGATGTGCAGGTTTATATTTTCGTAAAAAAGCTTTAATACGTTTTGATACAATCATGCCCCCAAAAGTGATTAAAACCGGGGCTTCCAATTCTTTAAAATCAGAATCGTCAAATGGAGTAATTAAAGTATCAATACTATTAATAAAACTCGGATGATGTATGTTTGAAGTCGTTTCTGTAAGCACAACAATCGATGGATCATTGGCAAAGTTTTCCAGAATTTCCTCATCTATGGAATTTACTTCATTTATTCCTCCAATAAGAATTAGTTTTCTTTTTGCCGAATTCCAAATGGAAACAATTTCTTCGCTGTTATCAATAATTTTGGTTGGAATTTCTTCTTCCAGCGTTGTGATTTTTGGCTCAACAGAAAGTTCTGAAACGGTTTCGTATAATGGTTCTTCAAATGGTGCATTAATATGAACCGGACCTTTTTGAAGAATGGCTGTTTCTATAGCTTTATTTATTTTTAAGTCGTTTTCTACCGAAGCATCTTCAGTTAAATTGGCATTAAAAACAGAATGATTTAAGTAAACATTTTCCTGACGAATGGTTTGCCCGTCGCCAATATCAATTTTACTCTGCGGACGATCTGCAGAAATTACAATTAAAGGAATCTGACTGTAAAATGCTTCGGCTACAGCCGGATAATAATTCAATAATGCTGATCCTGACGTACATACAACTGCCGTAGGCTTTTTTGTCTGCATTGCGATTCCTAAAGCAAAGAATGCAGCGCAGCGCTCATCGGCAATACTGTAACATTTAAAATTTGGATTTTGTGCGAAACCAATCGTCAAAGGCGCATTTCGCGAACCTGGAGAAATTATAATATTATGAATTCCTTTTGCTGAACAAATCTCGATAATGCTTTGTGCAAGCGCTATTTTGGGGTAAATCATTCTAAAATGGTGTATAATTTTTAAAGAAAATATATTGCTTAAAATTTTCTTTTACGAATACAAAGTTACAAACTTCGCGCTTTATTTAACTTATATATTAGGAAGATATTAAGATTGGTTTTATAAAAAGGGAATATATTTGTAAAACAGAATTTCTTTATTAAAATTAACCCTTTATGCGTTTTTTAAATTTACTTTTTCTTTTCGTTTCGCTGCAAACCGTAACCTCTCAAAATCAATTTGTGGTTGACGGAATAACGTACAAAACGGCTCTTGAAAATGCTAAAACACAAAGCAAACCAGTTTTTGTAATGTTGTATGCAGATTGGTGTCCGCATTGTAACCAAATGAAAAAGGATGTTTTCAGCGATCAAAATGTGATGGATTTTTTAAATAAAAATTATATCTGCGTTTGGAAGAATATCGAAAAAGAAGAAGGAATTGCGCTTAAAAATAAGTTTAAAACGACTTCACTTCCAGCATTTTTGTTTTTAGATGCTAATGAAACTCTTTTATATGCTTTAAAAGGCGAAATGAAAAAAGAAGAATTTTTGGCAGAAGCCAATTATGCTTTAAATCCTAAATTACAGCTTCCTTATTTAGAAAAAGATTTTCTGGCTGATCCTAGTAATTCAACAAAATTCTTTACTTATTTGAATACATTGAAAAAAGGAAAAGACAGAACAGAATTATCGATTCCTACTCATATTTATCTGCAGACACAATCAGATGCTCAATTGGTTAGCGAAACCAATTGGCGCGTAATTGCCAATGGTGTTACTGATATTAATTCGAGAGAATTTCAATATGTTTTAAAACATCAAAAAGAGTTTGCCGCTGTGGCTTCGCAAAATCGTGTAGACCGTAAAGTCGAAAGTATTGTAAACGAATTACTTCGTCCGCTTGTGGATAATTTAGATACTATAAATTATTACAAACAAAGAGAAGTTGCCAAATCAATTCGATTGCAAAAAACGGATTCTCTTGTTTTTAAATTTGATTTGACGCTGGCTGAACGTACTGAAAAGTGGGATTTCTATAAAAAAGTGACTCTGGAAGATACTGAAAAATTGGTTTGGAACGATGCTAGTTTTTTAAAAGATATTGGACAGACTTATCTAAAACATATTAATGATACGGAAAGTTTGAAAAAATCAATTTCGTGGGTAAAACATTCTTTAGAATTAACGGATTCTTACGATGGAAATTTACTCATCGCCCGACTTTATAATAAAATTAAAGATAAAAAACAGGCATTAAAGTATGCTAAAGATGCCAAAGCTATTGGTAAAGAAATGGGATGGAATACCAAGGATATCGATACTTTACTGGCTGAATTAAATTCTAAATAAACTTAAAATAACAACCACGAATTTCATGAATTAAGACTAGTTCTTTTTGATGTGAAATTTTAAAAGATTAAAACCATGAGCCTTATCCTTAGACCTGCAACCACAAACGATTTAACGAAAATTCTTGATATTGTAAATCATTCTATCCTGCATACAACGGCAAATTATAGTTATGATATTCAAACTCTTGAAGTACAAACAAAATGGTTTGAAGATAAAAAAGCTAAAAACCTTCCTATTGTTGTAGCTGATTTAGATGACGAAGTTGTTGGTTTTGGAAGTTATGGTCAGTTTCGTGAAAAAATTGGGTATCAATATACTGTTGAGCATTCTGTTTATGTGGTTGATAATGTTATTGGAAAAGGAATTGGCTCTAAATTATTGACTGAATTAATTCGTTTGGCTAAAGAACAGGGTTTTCATGTTATGATTGGTGCTATCGATGCTGATAATGCGGGAAGTATTGCTTTTCATGAAAAATTTGGATTTGTAGCGACTGGGACGATTCGTGAAGTTGGGTATAAGTTTGATCATTGGCTTGATTTGGTTTTTATGCAGCTTATATTGACGTAGATTGCACGCGGATTTTACGGGTTCGCTTTCGCGAAGGCGCCGGATTTTACGGATTTTTTTTCTTTCTATTCTGGAGCCTCTGAGAGAATTGTTTACGAATATTGGCGTAGATGGCACGCGGATTTTACGGGTTCGCTATCGCGAAGGCGCGGATTAGCACGGATTTTTTTCTTTCGCTTTTTTGTCTTTTGAGAAAACCTTTGTCCCTTTGTAACTTTGCCACTTTGAACCTTTAAAAAAAAATCCCCAAATTTGATAAATTCAAATTTGGGGATTTTTTTAATATAGAAGTTCTAAATTAACTCTTGATCCAATTAATAACTTCTGGATCTGTAACTAAAGTTTTTGGTTTAATTACTTTTACCAATTCTCCTTTTTCGTTGATTAGGTATTTTTGGAAATTCCACTCTACTTCAGAATCCTGTAATCCGTTTTTAGATTTTTGAGTTAAGAATTTATAAACCTCACACATATCGTCGCCTTTTACAGAAACTTTATCCATCATAGGGAAAGTTACACCGTAATTTTGCTGACAGAAAGTTTCGATTTCTTTGTTTGTTCCAGGTTCCTGAGATGCAAAATTATTTGCCGGGAAACCTACAATTACAAAACCTTTGTCTTTGTATTGTTTGTAAACCGCTTCAAGATCTTTATATTGAGGAGTTAACCCGCATTTTGATGCTGTGTTTACGATTAGGACTTTTTTGCCTTTTAAAGAAGCAAAATCAAAAGTATTACCTGATAAATCTTCAACTTTAAACTGATAAATGTTTTCTTTTGCCATAGCTTTATCTGATTTAGATAATTTGTTTGTGCTTGTTTGAGCCTGAGTTGGTGCGCTTAATAAAAGTAAGGCACTGCATGCTATAAATAGTATTTTTTTCATTGTATAATTTTTTATAAAATTAATTAAAATCTGTATTGCTGAATATTTTTACCGCTTTTATTTTTATTAATAATAAGTTAAATAAAAAATGAAGCCCGGCGTTAATCAGACGCCGGGCTTCCCCCCATACAAACAAATCAAACCATGAATTAATTATTTGTCTCTTTTATATTTTAAATTATAGTTGATGCCCCGGTTATAATGAAAATCTTTAATCTTAATCTCACTAATTCAATTATCTATGGCGTTTATAGTGGAAATTTCAGTTCGTTTAGCATGCGTGATTAATATTATTGTTTTAATTTTCAGTTGGAAGTCCGAGGACATCAACTATTCAATATTTTTATTAAGTTCATTTTGAACGATTTCATTTTTAAAATCTTTATTGCTAAAATTTATCAGCGATAAAACAGTTGTTAAACCCACAATTAATATTTTAAATTTTTCTATCCTTCTCATAATTTTCTACTCTTAAAAAAAATCAATTTTATTAATTGCTAAATTTTTCAATTCTCATTTTTTCTCTTATAATGTTATATACGTAAGGAGATTAATTTTGGATTTAAAAAAAGTAAAAAAAATTGCACTTTTTTTCTAAATTTTATCTGAAGCCTTTATTTATCTAAGGTTTTGACTACAAAAAAAAATATTTTTTTCACAAAAAAATAAATTATCTTTATCTCAGGTTATAAGAAAATTTCGATAAAATATGTTTAAGCTTTAAAATCCAAATCTATGAGTCAAGAAGAATTGTTAGTTTTAATTTACAAGAAAGACGAAAGAGCTTTTACCCACTTGTACGATATGTACTCTAAAAGTTTGTTTGCAGTCATTAATGTTTTAATCAAAAATCGTGAAGAAGCCGAAGACGTTTTGCAGGAAGTTTTTGTAAAAATCTGGAAAAACATCGATTCTTATAACGAAAGTAAAGGCCGATTTTACACCTGGATCCTTAATATAGCTAGGAATACGTCGATTGACAAGCTGAGATCCAAAAATTTTAATAACAGCCAAAAAAACCTTTCCTCGGATAATTTCGTAAATCTGTTAGATGACAGTAATAAATTAATTAATAGAATTGATACAATTGGAATTCAGGAATTCGTAAAAAAACTGAAACCAAAATGTATAGAAATTATTGATTTATTATTTTTCAAAGGATATACCCAGCAAGAAGCTTCAGAAGAATTGGCACTGCCACTGGGAACTATCAAAACACAAAACAGAAACTGTATTAACGATTTAAGAAATTATTTAAAAATATAATGGAAGCACAAGAATATATTGAATCAGGAACTCTAGAACTTTATGTTTACGGTTTATTAACCGAAAAGGAAAATCTGGAAATCGCCGAACTGGCAAAAAACAACAAGGAAGTAGACGACGAAATAATTGCGATTGAAAGAGCTATTGTGGCGCTGTCATCAAGTTTCGCTCCTTTCCACTCTGTTGAGAATTTCGAAAAAATTAAAGCTCGTTTAGAACTTAAACATGGTAAAGTTGTTGAATTAAAACCTGCATCAAACTGGACTCAGTATGTGGGCTGGGCAGCAGCAGTTTTATTATTGTTAGGTTTTGGATATCAAACTTTAGAATTAACTAAATCTAAAGAAACAATCTCTAAAGTTGGAACTGAGAAAAATAAAATCGAAAGAAATTATGCTTTTTTAGATCAGCAGAATAAACAAACGGAGAAAAACTTAACTATTGTAAGAGATATTAAAAATACTGGTGTAACGCTTGGCGGTCAGGCAGTTTCTCCAACATCTTTTGCAAAAGTGTACTGGAACCAGCAGACAAAAACAACTTATATTGATGCTGCAGGTTTACCAACGCCTCCAAAAGGAATGGTTTATCAGGTTTGGTCTTTAAAATTAAGTCCGGTATTAACACCTACAAGTATTGGTTTACTGGATAATTTTGAAGGAAATTCACAAAAAATCTTTGCTATAAGCCAGACAGATTCGGCAGAAGCTTTTGGAATCACTTTAGAGCCGGCCGGCGGAAGCCTAACGCCTACAATGGAACAACTATATACTTTAGGAAAAGTTTAAAACCTAAAATATTTATAAATTTAAAGCACATATTAATTACTTTTAATATGTGCTTTTTTATTTAACCAAAAACAAAGCTAACCTAAACTATGAACGGAACTTTACTTTTAAGAATTGCTACTGCAATAATTCTGCTGACACATTCGGTTTTCGGAATTTTTAATAACGGAATTAATGATTTTGGAAATTTGTATTTAAACCAGATTGGCTTTGCTCCTTTTGGTGTTTTTCTGGCCTGGTCTATTAAATTATCACATATAATTGCGGCCTTGCTTTTACTGTTTAATAAATATGTAAAACCAGCAGGATTTGTAACGATTTTCATCCTAATTATGGGAATTGTTTTGGTTCATTTTCAGGAAGGTTGGTTTGTTGTAGGCGGCGGAAGAAATGGTGTTGAATATAATTTTTTATTGATTTGCGTTTTATTGGCGATAATGTACCCAAACGGGCTTAAGTTAAATTCTAAATAATGTATCAATATGGAAATAACTTGCAAAAACTGTCATCAGGTTTATACAGGTCATTACTGTAATAATTGCGGACAAAGTGCCGAAACTCATAAAATAAACGCGCATTTTTTGTGGCACGATATTCAACACGGATTATTACATTTTGACAAGGGAATATTATATTCTTTAAAGCAGTTATTTACCAGACCGGGACATTCTATTCGTGAATTTATTGACGGAAAACGTGCCCGACATTTTAAACCGCTTTCACTCGTTGCTGTTTTGGCAACGCTGTATGGTTTTATGTATCATTATTTTCATATCAATCTATATCCTTATACGAGCGATGTTAAAGGAATAGATTATGCGGAGTTTAACGAATGGACGTCAACGCATTTTTCATGGATTACAATAGCTACGATTCCTATTTATACCATTGGAACTTATATTTGTTTTAAAAAGCAAGGGTATAATTTTGTTGAGTTTTTCGTCCTTAATACTTTTAAAGCTTCGCAGCGTTTATTTGCCCATATTATAACATTTCCGCTTTTGTATTATTTCAACGGAACTGCTGAAATTCCTCTGCTTGTCAAAATTTTTTATGTAATTGATGTTCTTTTGATTTTCTGGACTAATATTCAATTTTTCAATAAAATTTCTAAAATGAAAGCATTATTGCTTTCGATTCTAAGCCATCTTATTTTTTTGACTATTTTTTATCTAATTGTCGCGATCGTATTTTTAATTATAACCAAATTTTAAAAAACGAAATATTTATAAATAAAAAAGGTTCAACTTAATTGTTGAACCTTTTCTTTTATATCAAAAAACTACTTTTTTTTGCTTTTATAATATTTTCTATATTTCGGATAAGTTACAGCACCAATTACTGCAATTGTTGCTATTGAATAGTAAACCCAGTTTAAAGAATGCGCTTCTCCGCTCGCATAAGAGTGTAAACCAACTAAATGGAAATTTACTCCGTAATACGTAAATAAAATCGAAATAAAGGCAAACATAGTCATTAAATTAAAGAACCATTTTCCGCGTAAAGCAGGAACAAAACGAGCGTGAATTACAAAAGCATAAATCATAATCGAGATTAAAGCCCAAGTTTCTTTTGGATCCCATCCCCAGTAACGCCCCCAGCTTTCGTTTGCCCATTGACCGCCTAAGAAGTTACCAATAGTCAGCATGATCAAACCAATCGTTACCGCCATTTCGTTGATATAAGTTATCTCTTTAATATTCAACTCCATTTTAGCTTTGTTTTTCTCAGTTGTAAACAAAATCAATAGCAAAGCCACAAAACCTAAAATCATTCCTAATGCAGTTGGGCCATAACTTGCTACAATAACTGCAACGTGAATCATTAGCCAATATGAATTAAGAACTGGCTGTAAGTTTGCAATTTCCGGATCGATCCAGTTCATGTATGCTGCCATTAAAATCATAGCCGTAACGAAAGCAGATGAAGCTACCGTTAATTTTGATTTTCTATCAAAAGCCAATCCAAAGAACATTGTTGACCAAGCCACATATACAATTGCTTCGTACGCATTACTCCATGGAGCGTGACCAGAAATATACCAGCGTGCTATTAATGCTAATGTGTGAAGTGCAAATAACAATCCAACTATAATATGAAAAGCATTTACTGTAATACGAAGCCATTTTTTCTCAAAGAAAATATTGACAATCACAAAAACAAACATAAATAATGCTGCTGTGATATACCAATACGGTAGTTTTTGAAGAACATCATATTTATTATAAGCAATCTCAGCATCAATTTTTTGTTCGCTTGGACGAACTTTTGCGCCAAATTTCTTTTGGAAACCATTAATACTTTCGACCAATTGATCAGCTGTATCCCAGTTTTTAGAAATAGAACCATTATTTAAGGCACTAAAATATAATGGAAGAATTTGATTTACATAAGTAGAATCCATTCCTTTAAAACCATTGTTATTACGTTCTAAATACGAAACCCATTTGTGGTTTGAATCATTTGGAACAGGAAAAATTCTCAAAATACTGCCGCTTAAAGCAGATTCCATCAAGTTTACTTTTTTATCTGTTTCAATATAATCTTTCTCAAATTGATTTGGATTTCCTGCTTTATAAGCAGCATCTAAATAAGGTGACAATTTATAATTTCCGTTTTCATCGAAGAATTTTACAAATGGCGCATATTGATCTTTTGAATCAATTCCGATGATTTTACGAATACTATCATTTCCCATCTTAATATAAATAATCGGAATCTGTATCCAAACCTGAGCGTATTGCGTCATAGACAAAAATACCTGATCAGAATTCATTCCGTTATATTTATCGCTGTGGCTAACTTTTCGAAGTAATTCAGAAGAGAATGTATTAATCGGTTTCATACGTCCTCCTGCATCCTGAATAATCAAACGACCAAATTTTGCCGCATGCGCTTCTGGAGCTTTATAAATTGTCAATAATGAATCTAATTGTTTTTGACTCGGTGGTGCAACTACGTGATTAGCGTGATCGTTTGGATCTGCAGTATGATTGTGGTCATGTTCATGCGAATGTACATGAGGATTTTGCTGTGCGAAGCCGCTCAAACTAATCATTAAAACTAAAATGGTAATTAGTTTTTCTTTTTTCTTTTTCACATTTTCCAGTTTGCGTTTTAAGTCAGCAAAACGAGAATGTTTGGTGAACATGATTGCCATTAAACCAAAGAATAACATAAAATATCCTAAATACGTGATAGAAGTTCCCCAGAAATCGTGGTTTACAGATAAAACTGTTCCTTTTTCGTCTGGATCAAATGAAGATTGAAAGAAACGATATCCTTTATGGTCTAAAACGTGGTTCATATAAATATCGGCATCAAAAGTTTCTGTAGAATCCTGAACGGTAACTTTACTTTCAAAAGCAGAATAACTTTTTTCTGTTCCCGGATATTTTGTTGCAATAAAGTCATTCAATTTCACTCTAAAAGGTAAAACATACGCTTTACTTCCGTAAAATATTGAATATTCGATTTTACCAATTTTTACTGTTTTTGGTTCTCCAACACTTCCTTTAGAACCCATCACCATTACTTCTTTTTCCTGTCCTTCTGCTTTTACTTTTAAAACTAAAGCATCCGTATGAGATTTTGCTTTGAAATCATTATTAGATTCATAATCTACTTTTCCTTTCATTGCAGGATCTGGGAAAACAATTCTAATATCTCCAATACTATATAACGAACGCATCATTAAAGGCTGAACATTATCTTTAGTAACTTTTCCTTTCAACTGATCTGCCATTCGCATAAATTCACCTTCAAAAGGAGTCTGAATCGTGTATTTTTCACCAGTTGTATTAATATTTATAGCACCTTGCGTTGGTTTATTTAAAGCAAATAAAACATTGTGAATGTTTTGAACTTCACCCTCTTTCAGGAAATGTTCTTCACGTCCGCCCGCACCCGCTTCAACTAATTTAAGATATAAAGTTCCTTTAGGATCTGGTTTAACCACTTCCTTCGCTCCCATTATATATTTTGAATACGAAACTTCAAAAGGAGTTTCGTCAAATTTTCCTGAAACAGAGAAATCATTATTGGTAACCGGAGAAAGTAAAAGGCTTTTTTCGAAAACCCTGCGTTTCATTTCTCCTTTATATTCACCATCAACAAAAATGGTAATAAATGTTTTATCTGAATAAATCTGATTTTCTGATGCGCCTTCGCGAATTGGCATCATTCCTTCATAACTGATATAACGTGTAATAAAAGCTCCTAAAATGATAAAAACAAAGGCAATGTGCAGTAAAAAAGTTGCCCATTTTTCTTTTTTCAATAATTGATAACGTTTGATATTTCCGAAGAAATTAATCATGAAAATGAACATTATGGCTTCAAACCACCAGGTATTGTATATTAAAATTCTGGCTGTATCGGTATTGTATTTACTTTCGATAAAAGTTCCAACACCCATTGCAATTGCGAATGTCAAAAAAAGAACGGCCATTAATCGTGTAGAAAACAAAAAAGAGAATATTTTTTTATCCATTTTTAAGGAATTACATTGTATAAAAGTGGCACAAAAATACTTAAAAATGTTGATTTGAGGTAACTGTTATTTGTTAATAAAAACCAAATAATAGGATTGAGTTTTGGGCCACAGATTACACTGATTAAACGGATTATTTTTTTAATCTTTTTTATTTTTCATGATAAATAAAGCATAAATCCGTATAAATCAGTTTAATCAGTGTAATCTGTGGGCAAACTTTCCTCCATCATATTTTCTTTAGAAAAAATAATGTTAATTTTGCGATTATGATTCGAATAACGATTATTGGTTCCGGAAACGTCGCACAGCATTTAATAAAAGCTTTTTCTGCAAGTTCGCTTGTTGAAATTGTGCAGGCTTTTTCGAGAAAAAAAGAAGCTTTGAATCATCTTTTAGATTCAAATAAAATTGTAACAGAATTTTCAGCTTTAAAAGCCGCCGATTTATATATTATTTCGGTTTCTGATAACGCTATTGCTGAAGTTTCAAGCAAATTACCTTTTGAAAACCAATTAGTTGTTCATACTTCTGGAACGACTTCAATTGATGTTTTAGATTCAAAAAACAGAAAAGGCGTTTTCTATCCGTTACAAACATTTTCTAAAACTAAAGATGTTGATTTTTCAGTAATTCCGATTTGTTTAGAAACTGAAAATCAGAATGATTATAAAGTTTTAGAAGATACTGCTAAAAGCATTTCAAATGCAGTTTTCGCCATAAGTTCAGAACAGCGAAAAGCTTTACATGTTGCAGCCGTTTTTGTCAATAATTTCACGAATCATTTATACCAAATTGGGCAGGAAATCTGCGAAGAACATCAAGTTCCTTTTGAAGTTTTAAAACCTTTGATTCAGGAAACTGCCGAAAAAATAAAAACCTTAGATCCAATTGACGCTCAAACTGGTCCGGCAAAACGCCATGATTCTGTCACAACCGATGCGCATTTGAATTTTATCACCAACGAAAATCAAAAAAACATTTATAAAATACTAACACAATCTATACAGCATAATGGCAAAAAGTTATAAAGAAATGATGAACGACATTACAACATTTATTTTTGATGTTGATGGCGTACTTACAGACAGTTCGGTTTTTGTAACCACAGAAGGAGAAATTCTTCGTACGATGAATATTCGTGACGGTTATGCCATGAAAGCGGCTGTAGAAAGCGGTTACCATGTCTGCATTATTTCTGGCGGAAGCAACGAAGGCGTTCGCGTAAGACTTAAAAATTTAGGAATCACCGATATTCATTTAGGAACTCCGGATAAAGTGAAAACATTTAAAGAATACACTGAAACTTATAATATTAAACCAGAACAGGTTTTATATATGGGAGACGATATTCCGGATTATCACGTAATGAAATTAGTAAGTTTACCAACTTGTCCGCAAGACGCAGTTCCTGAAATCAAAAATATCTGCCGTTATATTTCACACGTAAAAGGCGGAAAAGGCGCAGCACGCGACGTTATCGAGCAAGTAATGAAAGTACAGGGAAAATGGATGGAACATTTTAATGGACAGCATGATTAGGTAATTTTAGATTTGTGATTTTAGATTTTAGATTATTTTCTAAGTCTTTAAAATTTCAAAAGAAAAACCTTTGCACCTCTGTCTCTTTGTCCCTTTGAACCTTTTAAAAAAAACTTAGAATCTTAGCATCTCAGCAACTTAGAACCTAAAAAAAATGAAATACCTAAAACTAATTCGATATAAAAATCTACTTATGCTTGCTTTTATGCAGGTTTTATTTCGTTATGCTTTTTTAAAACAGCAGGATATTCCTCTGGCTTTAGCAGACTGGCAATACGGACTTTTAGTTTTAAGCACCGTTTTACTGGCTGCGGCGGGTTATGTCATTAATAATATTTATGATGTTGCAACAGATACAATTAACAAACCTCAGGATGTTGTAATTGGCAAAGGAATTTCTGAAACGGCAGCGTTTAATATTTATATCGGACTAAATGTTACTGGTGTAGCAATTGGCTTTGTTTTAGCCAATATTATTTTAAGACCAACATTTGCTTCGCTTTTTATTCTAATTGCTTCACTGCTTTATTTTTATTCCACAACTTTAAAATCGATTATGATTTTAGGAAATTTTGTAGTGGCCGCTTTACTTGCTATAAGCGTTTTAATCATTGGTGTTTTTGATCTTTTTCCGGCAACAACTTTGGAGAATAAAGCACAAATGGCGAGTTTCTTTTCTATTTTGACAGATTATGCGCTTTTTGCTTTTATGATCAATTTTATACGCGAAATAGTTAAAGATATTGAAGATATGGACGGAGATTATAACCAAGGAATGAATACTTTACCAATTGCCATTGGAAAAAACCGTGCAGCAAAAATTGCATTGGGATTTGCTATAATTCCGTTTATTTTATGTCTGCTTTATATCAATAAATACTTCTTTGAAAATAATCTTTTGATAGTCACGTTTTATACGTTTGTTTTTGTTTTAGCACCTTTATTATATTTTATTGTGAAAATATTCAGTGCCAAAACCCAAAAGGATTTTCACCATTTAAGTACCGTTTTAAAATTGATTTTATTCTTCGGAATTTTATCAATCTTAATCATCAGCTTAAACCATCAATACCTTCAAAACCATGCTTAAAGAAAAACTCAAAAAATATAAAATTATCCTGGCTTCGGGATCGCCGCGCAGACAACAGTTTTTTAAGGATTTAGATCTTGATTTTGAAATTCGCTTAAAAGACGTGGAAGAAATTTATCCGCCAGAATTAAAAGCAGTTGAAATTACTGATTTTCTGGCACAATTAAAAGCGGATGCTTTAAAAAACGAATTAAAAGAAAACGAAATATTAGTAACAAGCGACACGATTGTCTGGCATCAGAATAAAGCTTTAGGGAAACCAAAAAGTGCCGAAGATGCTTTTCAAATGATAAAATCAATGTCGGGTACAACGCACGAAGTTATTACGTCTGTTTGTTTTCAAACCAATACCGCTTCTACTCTTTTGCATGATATTACAAAAGTGACTTTCAAAGATTTATCTGATGAAGCAATTTTGTATTATATCGAAAATTACAAACCTTATGATAAAGCCGGAGCATACGGTATTCAGGAATGGTTTGGTTTTATGGCAGTTACAAAAGTAGAAGGTTCTTATACCAATGTTATGGGACTTCCAACGGCTAAAGTTTACGAATATTTGAGTACTTTAGTGTAAAAATTTATTTATGTTTTCTTTTAAAGAATATACTCAGGAATTATTTGCAACCTTTATTCTTATTATTGCTTTAATCGCTTTAAGAATGATTGTTGCCAAATTAATCCGACGCTTTGCTTCTTCAAGTCAGTTACTAGAACATCGTACTAATTTGGTTATCAAATACATTCATATTTTGATGAATATTTTAGTCGCGATTAGTTTAATTGTGATTTGGGGCGTTAATACCGAAGATATTTTTTTAACTGTTTCCTCTATTGCAACCGTTATTGGTGTTGCGATGTTTGCACAATGGTCTATTTTGAGCAATATTACTTCGGGAATGATTTTGTTTTTTTCATTTCCTTTTAGAATTGGCGATACCATAAAAATTCACGATAAAGATTTCCCAATTGAAGCTGAAATAGAAGATATTAATACCTTTCATATCAGTCTGAGAACAAAAGAAGGCGAAAAGATTATTTTCCCAAATAACCTGCTTTTGCAAAAGGGAATTTCGATTATGCCGGCACACTACGAAGAGAAAGAATTTTTTGATTAATTTTTGAATGGGAATTTTATAACGTATAACTAAAAAGCTAAAACGCTATAATTTGAAGAAATTATAATATTTGCTTAACCAATTATACATTATCTAAAAATTTCACTCAAAATGATTCAACCCATAAAATTGCCGTTTTATGCAAAACTTGCTTGTATCTTAGTAAGCTTAATTTCTTTTGCTTATATTTTTTGCATTACAAAAGATATTCTGACTCCAGTTTTGTTAGCCTTTTTGTTTGCGGTTTTACTATTACCCATTTTCACCTTTTTAAACACAAAATTTAAGTTCCCCAGACATCTTGCGGCGATAATTTGTGTTTTAATTTTTCTGGCATTCATTGGGGGAATTCTTGTTTTTATCTCCTATCAGGTTACTAATATGGCAAGTGATTTTGATACAATTAAAAAAAATGCAAACTCCTTTATAATTGAAATTCATAAGTTTATCAGAGAAAATTTCCAGATAAGTATTGGCGAACAAAAAAAATATCTGGACACCGTTACAAAAGACTCTGTAAAAAATGGAAATGCAACTTTAGGTTCCGCCATAATATCAATCAGCGATCTGCTGTTAGACAGTACTATTATTGTAATTTATACGTTTCTGTTTCTGATATATAAAGAACATTTCAAACTGTTTTTAGCCAAATTAATAAGCAAAGAAAATCATGCTGTTTTAAAAGATATTTTATCACAAATCAAAGTTTCGATCAACAATTATATTGTGAGTTTGATACTGGAAATGATTATAGTTTCGGTATTAACCAGTTTAGGACTTTGGATTATTGGTATTAAATATTTCATTTTATTAGGATTGATAACCGGAATTTTAAATCTGGTTCCTTATATCGGAATTTTAGTTGCAGGTATTATTACCGTTTTGGCTTCGCTGACCGGATCCGGAGAAACATCTGTAATTGTCGGGATTTTAGTTGTCAATGTAATTGTTCAGCTAATTGACAATAATCTTCTTGTGCCTTTAATTATCAATTCAAAAGTAGAAATAAACGCTTTTGTATCCATTATGGGAATTATAGTGGGCGGTGCGGCGGCTGGTATTTCGGGAATGTTTCTCGCAATTCCGCTTTTAGCCATTTTGAAAATTATATTTGACCGAATAGAATCGCTGGAACCCTGGGGCTATTTAATGGGAAATCATATTCCGAGAAAATTTGCGTGGAGAGTTCGCAGAACCAAAGTAGAAGAGTAAAATAATCTGCCGATTTTAAAAATAATCGTGTTATTTATCTTAAATTCATAGAATAATAGCCTTTAAAATAAGTTTAAATCCATCTGAATGTTATCAAGTAAAAAAATAGTTATTTTTATTTTCTTATGCTTTTGTTTTCAAAGCATTTGTGCACAGACAGATAAAACTAAGAAAGAGAATCCTTCAAAAAAGGACAGTACAGAGATTTACACTAAAATAAAAAACTATTCTAAGAAAAATAAATTTACCCAAACCTTACACAAACTTCTATTTAGATCAAAAAAAGCTAAAAAAAGAGAAGTTATCGAACCAAGTGACAATACAAGTTTTGATGGCAAAATCATTCGAAAAATCAATATTGTAACGCTTGATCCTTTTGGACATTCCATTGTAGATTCTACGGTTCAGCCAAAAAACTGGGGTGAACGAACCGGAAACAAACTGCATTTAAAAACAAAAAAAATAGCGATTCATAATCTTCTTTTGTTTAAAAGAAATACTCCTTACGATTCTTATAAAGTACAGGAAACGGAGCGTTTAATTCGTGCTCAGAGATATGTTACGGCAGTTAGGATTTCTAACGAATTAGCCAGTCCGGCATCAGATTCTGTTGATGTTACCATTAGGGTTTTAGATTCCTGGAGTACCATCCCGAGGTTTTCAATTTCGAGCAGCAGAGTTGGCGTAGGATTTAAAGAAAAAGATTTTTTTGGCACCGGACAGCAGCTCGAATATCGTTTTACCAACCGATTTGATGATGGTGCAAATGGTAATGATATTACCTATACGGTTCCAAATATAAAGAACACTTATATAGGAACTACGCTGCATTACAACATGGATTTGGACAATAATTATACTAAAAGTATTGATATAGAAAGAGATTTCTACTCGCCTTTAACCAAATGGGCCGGAGGTGTTTTTGTTGGGCAGAATTTCAGAAAAGATAGTTTGCAGGCTCCAGATATGAGTTATGCATTTCAAACTTTTAAAAATAATTTTCAGGATGTTTGGGCAGGAAAAGCCACGAAAGTTTATGAAGACGATAATGAAGCGATTACGAATTTAATTACTTCTGCCCGCTTTTTAAACGTGAATTACAGCGAATCTCCTGATTCCTTATATGATCCAACAAATTTTTATTCGGATGAAAAACTGCTTTTAATGGGCGTTGGATTAAACAGACGAAAATTTATAAAAGACAATTATATTTTTAGAAATGGTCAGACAGAAGACGTTCCAATTGGGCGTATTTACGGAATCACTTTTGGATATCAATATAAAAATCAAATTTGGAGACCTTATGCCGGTGCGCAGTTTTCATTTGGAAATTATTACCGATTAGGTTTTTTGAGTATGAATTTTGAAGCCGGAACTTATTTTCATCAATCTAAAACCTATCAAACCGCTTATTTATTTGAATCGAATTATTTCACCAAACTCTTTAATCTCGGAACCTGGAAATTACGACAATTCGTAAACCCAAGAGTTGTTATTGGTGCAAATCGGGAGGAAATAATTGGAGATGAGCTGAATATAAACGAACGAAATGGTCTTGCAGGGTTTAACAGCGCTTTGTATGGAACTAGTAAAACGGTTTTATCCTTGCAAACGCAAACGTATTCTCCTTATGCACTTTGGGGATTTCGTTTAAATCCATTTTTTAATTATACGATTGCATTTTTAGGAAGTCCAAAAAATGCGATGTTCGACAGCAAACCGTATTCAAAAATTACTTTGGGATTATTAATCAGCAATGACTATTTGGTTTTTAGTAATTTCCAACTGTCACTGTCATATTACCCAAGCATTCCTTTTCAGGGTGATAATGTTTTCAAAACCAATACTTTTGAAACAACCGATTATGGTTTGCAGAGTTTTGAGCTTGCAAAACCAAGAGTTGTTGATTATCGATAATCTGAAAAAATTTAGAAAATTTTTAGAAATTTTATATTCTTCAAAACACTTTAGAAATCAATATTTTACACAATATTTAACTTCTCTTCAATCGTTAAAAAGTATATTTTATCCGATGAAATACAATTGCATTTTATTTTTGGCACGGTATATGAAAATCCTTAAACAAAGATTAACATTAAACTTTAGAAAAGATGAAAACAATTAAAATAGCAATCGCCGGATTATTTCTTTTGGTTGCAAATGCCACACAAGCTCAGGTATCAATTAACGTTAACATAGGAACACCTCCAGCTTGGGGACCTGCAGGATATGCTGAAATGGAATATTACTATCTTCCAGACATTGAAGCTTATTATGATGTTCGTGCATCACAGTTCATCTATTTTGGAGGAGGAAGATGGGTTAGAACAACTTACTTACCAAGACAATACAGAAATTATGATTTATACGGAGGTTACAAAGTAGTTTTAAATGATTACCACGGAAGAACTCCTTACACTTACTTCGATCGTCACAGAGTAAAATATTATAAAGGATATCACGGTGCACCGCAAACATGCTACAGACCGAGACCAGTTTCAAGACCTGTTTATGGTTACAATGAGCGTCGTTATGAGCACAGAGATCACAGACATTATGATAAACACGATAAGCATGACAAACACCACGGGCATGATAGACATGATGATGATGATCGCGGGCATGGTCACGGAAGAAGATAATATCTAAATATTTAAGAGCGTATTAATTATAATACGCTCTTTTTCTATTTTATAAATCAGGTAAATAGCCCTTAAAAATCAGCATTAACATTTCATTTAAATATTGTTCCAAGATTTAATTAGTATTTTTGGGACACATTTCAAAACCATTTAACTACGCCATGCGAAAAATACAAGTTCAAATACTTCTTTTATTTTTTATAAGTTTTCAAACCTTATTTGCACAACAGCCGCAAAAACCTAACGCAGTCGAAATTTACAATCAAATTAAAAAGCTAAACTTTTTAGGATCTGTATTGTACGTAGCCGCACATCCTGATGATGAAAATACCCGAATGATTTCGTATCTGGCAAATGAAGTAAATGCGAGAACCGGTTATTTATCATTAACCCGCGGTGATGGCGGTCAAAATTTAATAGGCCCGCAATTGCGTGAATTACTTGGTGTAATTAGAACTCAGGAATTAATTGAAGCCCGAAAAATTGACGGTGGAGAACAATTTTTTTCGAGAGCAAATGATTTTGGTTTCTCAAAAAATCCAAACGAAACTTTAGAAATTTGGGATAAAGATAAAGTCCTTGCTGATGTGGTGTGGACGATTAGAAATTTTCAACCGGATATTATCATTAACCGTTTTGATCACCGTTCGCCGGGAACTACACACGGGCATCATACATCGTCTGCTATGTTGAGTGTGGAGAGTTTTAAGCTGACAAACGATCCGAAAATTTATCCGGAGCAATTGAAATTTGTTTCGCCTTGGCAGGTAAAACGCCAGTTTTTTAATCCGTCTTGGTGGTTTTACGGAAGTCAGGAAAAATTTGATGCCGCAAATAAATCAAAATTCACCAAGTTAGAAACAGGTGTATATTATACCGGAATTGGAAAATCGAATCAGGAAATTGCAGCTTTAAGCCGAAGCCGTCACCAGTCACAAGGTTTTGGAAGTACTGGAGTTCGTGGTTTAGAAACTGAATATCTTGAACTTATTAATGGAGAAACTCCAAAAGACCGCGACAATTTATTTGACGGAATTGATACAAGCTGGAACCGCGTTAAAAACGGAAAACCAGTTGGAGATTTAGTTGCTTCAATTATTGAGAAATACAATTTCAGCAATCCATCCGCAAGTATTCCAGATTTAGTAAAAGCCTACACTATGATTCAGGCTTTAGACGATACACATTGGAAAAATCTAAAATCGACAGCGATAAAAAACATTATTGCTTCATGTTCCGGTTTATATCTTGAAGCCGTTTCAAATGAGCAGGAAGCAACTCCGGGAAGCAGCATTCGTTTGAGCTTAGAAGCCATTAACAGATGTTCTGTTGAAATGCAATTGACAAGCGTTACAACATTGCCAGATAATAAATCAACGGCTCAAAACAGCATTTTAAAAGATAATAACGATCAAAAAATCAGTCTGCAATTACAGCTTCCAAATAATATCGAATACACACAGCCGTATTGGTTAAAAGAAAAAGCAACGGTTGGAATGTATACCGTTTCTAATCAGGAAAATATTGGTATTCCGGATATTATTAGAGAAGTAAAAGTAATTTTCAATATAAAAATCAACAATGTAGAAATTCCGTTTGAACGCACCGTTGTTTACAAATACAATGACGGAGTAAAAGGCGAAATGTATAATTTCCTGGATATAGTTCCAGAAGTTACGACTTCTATTTTAGAAAAAGTTTTGATTTTTAGAGATACAAAAAGCAAAATGGTTCCGGTAAAAGTTCGCGCCGGAAAAGATGATGTAAAAGGAAACCTGCAGCTGGATTTACCAAAAAGCTGGAATGTTTCTCCAAAACAAATCGCCTTTACTTTAGATAAAAAAGGGACAGAACAAATCTTCTATTTTGAAGTTACTCCACCCGTAAATCCTGAAGAAGTTGTAGCAAAAAGTATTGCAATTGTTGACAATAAACGTTTTGACAGAGACGAAACTATTATCGATTTCAACCATATTACCAAACAAATGGTTTTAAAACCGGCTGAATCAAAATGTATTAGAATTGATTTGAAAACTTCTGGCGATGCTATCGCTTACATTATGGGTGCCGGCGACGAAGTTCCGGAAAGTTTAACTCAAATGGGATACAAAGTTTCTATTTTAAAACCCGAAGAAATTACTCCTGAGAAACTGGATTCTTTTAGTACCGTTATTACAGGAATTCGTGCTTATAATACCGTAAACGCTTTGGCAAACAAACAAAATATCTTATTTAATTTTGTAAAAAGCGGTAAAAATATGATTGTGCAGTACAATACATACGGCAGCAGATTAGTAACCGATAAAATTGCACCTTATCCATTAAAATTATCAAACGACCGTGTGACCGAGGAAAACGCAAAAGTGACTTTTCTTGCGCCAAATCACCCGGTTTTAAATACGCCAAATAAAATCACTTCAAAAGATTTTGAAGGCTGGACACAAGAACAAGGTTTATATTATCCAGATGAATATGATCCTGCCTTCACTCCTATTATTTCTTCACACGACAAAGGAGAATCTGCTAAAAATGGCGCTTTATTAGTCGCTCCGTATGGAAAAGGATATTACATTTACACTGGTCTAAGCTTTTTTAGAGAACTGCCGGAAGGCGTTGCGGGAGCTTACAGATTATTATCAAATATAATTTCGCTAAAACAGCCTCTTGAAGCTCCTAAACAGGATTTAAAGCAATAATTTCAAAAATATGGAAGCAAAAAAAACAAAAAAATGGAAAAAAAGTTACACCTATGTTTTAGTTGCTAACCTCATTTACATTGTGATTTTTTTCTTAATCATGCAATTTTATTCATAACCTATGCAGCTATTTGACTGGATCGTACTTATTGTAACTCTTTTATTCATTGTTGGTTACGGTTCCTGGAAAACCAAAGGAAGTAAAAACGTTGAAGATTTTATTTTAGGAAACAACGAAACGCCTTGGTATACCGTTGGACTTTCAGTAATGGCAACTCAGGCCAGCGCAATTACATTTTTATCTACTCCCGGACAGGCTTATCATGACGGAATGGGTTTTGTGCAGTTCTATTTTGGACTGCCAATCGCAATGGTTGTTATTTGTTTGACCTTTATTCCGCTTTATCATAAAAATAAGGTTTTTACCGCTTACGAATTTCTTGAAAAACGATTTGATGTACAAACCCGTTCTCTTGCCGCTATTTTATTTTTAATTCAAAGAGGTTTAGGAACAGGATTAACGATTTATGCTCCTGCGATTATTTTATCGGCACTTTTAGGCTGGAACTTAACGGGTATGAATATTATAATTGGAGTTCTGGTTATTATTTATACTTTTTCTGGAGGAACTAAGGCCGTAAACGTTACGCAGAAGCAGCAAATGTTTGTAATTATGTCGGGAATGTTTATCACGTTTTTCCTGATTTTACATTACCTTCCAAATGATATGACTTTTACAAGCGCACTGCATATTGCCGGAGCAAATGATAAAATGAATATTGTAGATTTTTCTTTTGATCCCGAAGAAAAATATACTTTTTGGAGCGGAATTACGGGCGGATTCTTTTTAGCACTCGCCTATTTTGGTACAGATCAATCTCAGGTTGGAAGATATTTATCCGGAAAATCGGTAAAGGAAAGCCAAATGGGATTAATCATGAACGGACTTTTAAAAGTACCGATGCAGTTTTTTATTCTGTTAACCGGAGTTATGGTTTTTGTGTTTTTTCAATTCAATCCCGTTCCTTTAAATTTTAATCCGAATAATAAAATTGTAATTGAAAAATCGGCTTATAAAGAAGAATATCATGTTCTTGAAAAAAAGCTGGACAAATTATCTGAAGATAAAAAAGTAATTAACTTATTATATATCGATCAGTTGAATCAGGATTACGATAATCCGATTCTTCGTAAAGAATTAGTCAATTTATCGAATAAGGAAAAAGATTTGCGTGATCGCGCCAAAGAAATAATTTCAAGAGCCGACAGCAACAGCGAAACCAACGATAAAGATTATGTCTTTTTCCACTTTATTCTTCATTATTTACCAAAAGGTTTAATTGGTTTATTGCTTGCAGTTATTCTTTCGGCAGCAATGTCATCAACGGCTTCAGGGTTGAATGCTTTAGCTTCAACAACAGCAATTGATATTTATAAAAGAAATATCAAAACCGAAAAATCAGAGAAACATTATCTTAATGCCACTAAATTTTTTACACTGTTTTGGGGAATTATAGCAATCCTTTTTGCCTGCGTAGGAACTTTGTTTGAAAACTTAATTCAGCTTGTAAATATTATTGGTTCGATTTTTTACGGAACTGTCTTGGGAATTTTCCTTGTTGGTTTTTACATAAAACGTGTTCAGGCAAAATCGATGTTTATTAGTGCCTGTATAAGCCAGTTTGTAATTATAATCATTTATTACTTTATGGTTTACAAACAAGAAAAACTGGGTTATTTATGGCTGAATTTTATTGGAGCAATTTTGACTATCGGTTTGGCTTTGATTTTGCAGTTTTTGTTCTTTAAAGGAGATAAAAAGGATAATAGTGATCTAATCTTAGAAGAATAATTAATGAGATATTTAAAAAATATCTTCTTCTTCTCTGCTTCTTTTTCAGGAAAAGCTGGAAGAATTGAATATGGATTCTATTTATTATTTAGCATTTTATGCGGATGGTTTGCACTTTATTTAAATAGTAAAGTTGATTTAGATAATGAGAAAATACTTTACCTGTTTTATGATTGCTTAATTATTTTACTGGTTTTAGTTCCTATGCAAGCTGCTGCAACAAGAAGATTACGAGATTTAAATGCAAATCCCACTTTTATTATTTTTAATTTTATTCCTGTTTTGAATATTGCATTTGCAATGTTTTTATTGTTTGTAAAATCAAAAACAAAGAAAATAAATGAATAAACTCTTATACTTTTTTTTGCTTTTAAACTTCAATTTTTGCTTTTCTCAATTTGCAATTATTAAGGATACTGATGGATTTGTGAATGTTCGCAACACTCCAAAGAAGGCAAATAACATTTCTGACAAACTAAATAATGGTTTTATAATCTATTATTTTAAGCAAAAAAACAATTGGTTAAGTATTTATTACAAAAAAAATGGTAAAGAATTAAACGGTTTTATTTATAAAGATAAAGTCAAATACATATATGATTATAAAAGTATTCCTTTAAAATCTAACACAAATGGGCAGGTAATTCTAGAAAATAACACCCTAAAAATTGAAGTAAAAGAAACTAATTTTGTGAAAGAAAAACACAAATTAAATTATCTCAAAAATTCAAGTGTATTAAATAAAATTGATGGTTCGGCTTTTTTAGGAACTGACGGAGGAATTCCTAAAAGAGAATATAAATCTATTGAAATAAAAATAAATAATATCAAAGTTGAAATACCAAAAACTGCACTGCAAAATTTATATGAACCAAATTTGCAAAATACAAAAGCAAATTATGACGAATTAAATGATATTTTATATATTCAATCTTCAAATAGTGATGGTGCTGGCGGTTATGACATAATGTGGATTATTGATAAAAAGAAATTTAAAAATCGAGTTGAATTCTATGGATTCTAGATAATAAAACCTAAGAATTAAAAAATAATAGGGTATTAAAATGACAAAAGAGGAGTTTTTATTTCATCTAAACGGTGCAAGTTTTGTGGCTCTGAAATTTGCCGAAAATTATGTCAAGGATAAATTGACTACTGATTTCAAGTATAATATAATTTTTACCCCGCCAAATGTCATCGGAAATATGGATCAATTTGATATTTATCCAGAAGATGAAGGAATTATAAGACTGAATTTGACAGATAATGAAGTGGTAGAACTCCTTTATCGAAAAAACAAAATACCTGTTTGGATTGATATAAATGTTCTTAAATCAAGCAGAAAAAGCACTACTTTCAATCTTTTATGTGCCGGAAGATATACTGATAATAAAGAAGAATATTATTATAATGACAATGGTTCAGGACCATTTGGAGTAAAAAGTCCAACGTTTCCTATTGGTTATAAAGAAGGCGAAAAATTTAGATTGAAATAAATTTATAATCTTTATAAAAGATAATTATGCTTCAAAAAATTGTTTTAATGATATTACTTCTTTTGAGCCTTTCTGTCAAAAGCCAAGATACTAATGATACTGAAATAGTTGAAGATTATTCTATTGCTGATCAACTTTATACAAAATGCTTTGAAAATTTAAATCAAGGGATTGAAATTTTTGAAAAATACCCTCCTTTAAAAAGCAGGAAATTTTGTTCTCTTATTGAATGTATGTTTTTATATTCTTATAAAGAAGAAGATATAAAATTTGCAGCCGAAAAAAGATTAATAGGTATCGCTACTCAATTATACAACGCAGGAACTCCTGTTTATTTAACTATGGGAATGGATAGTTATTTATATGCTACAGAAAAAAATAAAAATCTTGAAGATGATGATCATCTTATTTATATTAATTACGGTGAGTGTACAAATCCAAGATTTTTATCAGATGCCGCTGAAATTATAAATAGACAAACTCTTTCGCTAATTAAGCAATCTACTTCCAAATAAATCTTTCTTTTAGATCTAAAAAAACATAATCTTGTCATTCCGAGGAACGAGGAATCGCACTAGAAATTACGCACGGAAAAGCCCTAATCTTTGTCGAGTTACGAGTGCGATTCCTCGTTCCTCGGAATGACAAACTTAATGTAAAAATCTCTATCTTTGAGTAACCCACTTCTTAAATAGAGCGTTATGAAAGACCATAAAAAATACAGCAATAAAACCAAAGCAGCTTTTATCCTGCTGATTGTAATGCTGATAATTTTATTGGGAAATTTCAATACACTTCGAAATTCTAAAAATGTAAATGACAATATCAACGCCATTTATAATGACCGATTAGTTGTGGCACATTATATTTTTCAATATTCGAAACAACTTCATTTTATAAAATCCGAAGCTGAAAAACTGGATTTAAGCGATAATATCAAAAAAAATGAAATCATTCATACTTTAGACATCATTCACGATATTGATGATTTGTACGCTAAAACGGTTTTAACCAATAACGAAAAAAGACATTTTGATGCTTTTCTGGGTTCTTGTAAAGAAATCAACAAACAAGTTGAAAACAAAAACTGGAATAAAATCGCTTATTCGAGCGCACAAGCTTTAAAAACTTTAGAATCTTTATCTCAAATTCAAATTAAAGAAGGAAAAGCAAAGCTGGCAAATGCAAATGCAATGTACAGCAAAAACAATAGTTTAGGCCAGCTTCAAATTGCTTTACTTATAATTTTAGGCGGAATTACGTTTTACCTTTTAATTGTAAAGAAAATCAAAAGAAAAATCAAAATTCCGGAACCGCCTAGTATGAATTAGTTTTATTTAAACTTCCTGTCTTCTTCCTTTATTTGAAGATCATTTATACTGGCATATCTTTTCTGCATTAAACCATTAGCGTCAAATTCCCAGTTTTCATTTCCATACGCTCTAAACCAATTTCCATTAAGATCCTGATATTCATACTCAAAACGTACTGCAATTCTATTTTCGGTATGTGCCCAGTATTCTTTTTTCAATTTGTAATTTCTCTCTTTCTTCCATTTTTCAGTTAAAAAAGCAACGATTTCCTCGCGTCCGTTAACGAATTTATCTCTGTTTCTCCATTCGCTGTCTATTGTATACGCTTTTGAAACTCTTTCCGGATCCTGGCTATTCCATGCGTCTTCTGCCAACTGAATTTTTTCTTTTGCCGTTTCTAAAGTGAAAGGAGGCAGCGGTAATTTCTGTTCCATTATTTTAAAATTAAAGTTTGAATTATTTTTTTTGATTGTTCTATTAACTCGTTTGATTTAAACATTTGGCTTTCAATTATACAGCTTTCAAATAATAAATAAACATGATCTGATATTAGTTCATCTTTCAAAATATCCCTGAAAAAATTACGCAAGTTACTTTTATGGCTTTGAATTACGTTGAGAATCTTAACATTATCTGACGGAATCTCTGAAAGTATATTTAGGAAACTACAGCCTCTAAAGTTTTCTTTTTCATTCATATAAACCAAGAACTCAAAAGAAGCTAAAACTTTAGAATTTGAGTCTTCTGCATTGCTTGTAAACTTTAGTAATTCGTTAAACCAAAAGGAATGACGCTGCTCTAAAAATGCCACACATAAATCTTCTTTAGATTTAAAATGTTGATAAAAACTGGCTTTTGCTACTTTAGATTCTTCAATAATCTGATTGATTCCCGTAGCATTATAACCTTGCTTATGGAATAAAATAAAAGTCTTTTCTAAAATTCGTTCTCTGGGCTGCATCTTCAATAAATTGGATATACAAATATAAATATTATTTAAATATACAGACAAGTCTGTCTGTTTTAATTTCAAAAAAAAATCCAAAACTTATAAAGCTTTGGATTTTAGAATTTTTATATTGAAATTTTCAAGAAATTATCTGCTCCATTCAGTGATACTGTCTTTATTCATTTTTACGTAATCTTGATTGTTTGCAGCTTCTGCAGCAGCCAATGAAAGTTTAGCCGTTTCAACAGCACCTTTTTTATCACCTTGTTTTGCCTGGATTAATGATTTTAATCTTGAAACATAATAAGGTTTATCAGTGCTCATATCTAATGCTTTATCCACATAGATTTTTGCAGTATCTAAATTTCCGTTTGAAGAAAATAAATATTGTGATGCTGCATAATAATCATTCCAAGTTGGTCCAGCCAATGTTTTTTCGATACTTGCAATTGCATTTTTAGCAGTTGGAACTTCAAATTTTAAAGCAACGTGAGAGTTTTCCCAAGCCATTTCTAAATAAGCAAAGTTTTGATCTAAACCATTAATTCCAATTGTAAAAGTTTCAACCGGAGTTGGTAATGCATTTTCTTTAACTGTAGTTTTTAAAACCACATAAGCATCGTTCCAGTTTTCAGGTAATCCCCAGTTGTCTGTAGAAAGATAAAAAATAACTTCCCAGCTTTCGATTTTAGGAATGGTATAAATTGCATATTTTCCTTTTTTCAAAGTTTTACCGTCAATTACAACATCGTCACTAAAATTAATAACGGTATTTTCATTTGCTCCGGTTCTCCAAAGTTTACCAAACGGAACTAAGTTTCCAAAAACAGCTCTACCTCTGGCTCCCGGTCTTGAATACGTAACTTCAACATCCGTTAAACCCACTGTTTGTTTGATATAAGCTTTTGGACTCGCTTGCGGCGTTCTCACTTGTGCTTCAGCTGCAAAAGGCGCCAAAATGATGGCTAATGCAATAAGTATTTTTTTCATTATAAGTTTTTGTTTGTTTTTGTTCAAATTTACGAATTCAATTACCTAACAAATGTTAAATTTTACATAATTCAAGCCGTAAGCTGTGATATTTTTTGCGCATTCAGTTCGTTAAAATGATTGATAACAATATCAGCTTCTGATAAATCCTGCATGTGTGAATGATCGCTATTATAACCTACACAGTATATTCCGGCAGCTTTTGCGGCCTTTACACCATTTGTGCTGTCTTCAATAATAATACATTCTTCTTTTGGCGCAATTGACAATGAAGCTGCATGATTAAAAATAGCCGGATTTGGTTTAGACTGCGGAAAATCTTCGCCACTAACTATATGAGAAAAATACTGATGCAGATTAAATCTTGTAAATACGCGCTCAATTGTAACTTTTGAAGCCGATGAAGCTAAAATCAGCTGAATTCCGTTTGCGTATATATCTTTAATTAAATCTTCAACTCCTTCTAAAAGATATAAATCTTCTTTAGTATCAAAAGCATCATTAAAAATATTTCTTTTTCGTTGAATCAAATCTTCCACTTCGTGCTCAATTGTCGGAAAAAAACCTTTTAAACTCTGAAAAGTATTTTTAGTCGAAAATCCGGTAAACGAAGTATACATTTCCTCAGGAACTTCAATATTTAATTCTGAAAACTGCTTGTAGTAGGCATAACGATGAACGGGTTCTGTGTCGACAATTACTCCGTCCATATCAAAAATTACTGTTTTAATCATTTTTTTTTTAAGTTTCTGAGTTGCTAAGATTCTAAGTTTTTGTTTCAGGTTTTCTTTGTTTCATGTTTCAAGTTACTGGATTGGGTAACTTTGACAAAGTTTACTCCGTTTAGAACGTGAAACCTGAAACTTTAAACTTGAAACAAAACTTTCTACTCTTTCTTTAATAAGTAGCGAATTACAGTTTCCGCAGCGTGAAGGCCGAATAATCCCGGCATGTAGCTGTTTGTTCCGTAGAAAGATTTTTTGAAGTTTTTTCCGTCGGTTAATTTTAAGCTGTTTTCGTTTTGGATTTCAGATGAAAAAACAACTTTTAATTTGTTGATATTTACCGCTTTTAATCTCTTACGAATTGCTTTTGAGAAATAACAGTTTATAGTTTTAGAGATATCACCCACTTTTACTTTAGAAGCCAGCATCTTTCCTCCTGCTCCCATACTGCTGATGATTTTTACTCTTTTGCGTTTTGCTGCAATAATTAAATTCAGTTTTGGTGTAATACTATCAATACAGTCTAAAACATAATCAAATTCTGGAGAAACGATTTCAAAGGCTCTTTCCGGAGATAAAAATTCCTGAACGCGGGTAAGCTTCAATTCTGGATTAATATCCATTAAACGATCTCCGACAATTTTAATTTTTGCCTCTCCCACTGTAGAATGCAAAGCTGGTAATTGTCTGTTAATGTTTGTAATATCTACAACGTCACCATCAACAATGGTCATGCTTCCTACTCCTGCTCTTGCTAAAAATTCAGCTGTAAACGATCCAACACCGCCTAAACCTACTACTAATACATTTGCATTACGCAAATTTTCTAATCCTTCCTTTGTAAATAAAAGCTCGGCTCTTTCTGTCCACTCTGCCATATTATATTTTTTTGTTTTTTATTTTTGTTTCAAGTTTAAAGTTTCAGGTTTCATGTTTGTCAGGCTGAGCGAAGTCGAAGCCCCACGTCCAATTGGAGCGCCCTTCGACTTCGCTCAGGGTGACAAACTTATTTTACTTTCTCCCAAATACTTCCGCAAAATTACTTGAGATAATACCTTGTAATTCTTTGATTGTAATATTTTTATATTCTGATGCTAAATCATAAACCTGTTTAATATCCTCTTCAATTGTATCGGTTTCCAGAAAAAAACGATCGTTTGGAATATTTTGAAAAACGGTTTTTAAATCGGGATTTCTTAATAGATATTTTCCGAAAGAAATATAAAATCCGTCTTTAATTAATTGTTCTGCCAACTGTTTGTTTTTTGAAAAACCGTGAATAATCATCGGAACAGAAATCTTTAATTTCTTTTTAATTGCTGTTACTTCCTGAAAAGCGGCAACGCAATGAATTACGACTGGTTTATTGTATTTTTCGGCTAAAGCCAATTGTTTTTCAAAAACTACAATCTGCAGTTCTAACGGAATTTCGATTCGTTTGTCTAAACCGCATTCGCCTATTGCTAAACAATTTTCGGTTTGCAGTTTTTCTTCAATAATTTTCAATTCCAAATCAATTTCACTTTCCTTAATATGCCACGGATGAATTCCGATGGAATAAAACGGAATAGCCGAATCAAATTCCTGCGGATATTGATTGACCAATTCTACTATATTAGATTGATTTGTAAATTGATGGGTATGAAAATTAAAAAATTCCATTAATGAAATGTTTTCACTCCGGCTTTGATTTCTACTTTTAAATCATTTTCCAACGGAACAAGCGGACATGAATATTTATGATTGTAAGCACAATACGGGTTGTATGCCTGATTGAAATCGACTGCAATTGTTTTTCCTTTCGGAATTTTTAAGTCGATATATCTTCCACCAATGTAACTTTCTTTACCACAGGTTAAATCAGAAAAAGGAAGGAATAAATGATCTTTATATTCTTTTTGTTTAGAAAGTTCAATATTTCTGTAAACGTTCAACTTCATTGCAACACCATTTATAGTAAAGGATAAAGTACCGTATTTTATATATTGCGGTGTTCTTGTTCCGGTAGTTTTCATTTCGAAAACTTTTTCATTTGTAGCTTTTTCAAATTTTGCATTCACAAAATACTTTCCATCAATTGGGTAAAAATCTAAAGTTTTAAAGGTCTTTAAATCTTCTTCCATTAACGGACTTGTCTTAGCATCAGCATATTCTGAGTTTATTTGCTTTTGGAATTTTTCAGCTTCAGTCTTGCTAAATTTACTTTGGCTAAAGCCAAAACTAAAAGCCAGAAGCAAAATAAGGGCAATAGAATTTTTCATCTTTGGAAATTTTATGCAAAAATAGTTTAAAAGTAACAAAGCAACAACCGTTGTACGTGACAAAGTTTCCTAACTTTGTGGCAAATACAATAATTATAATGCTCAAAACTGCCGCAAACCATTACTTCAACAATTTTAGGGGATTTTCAAGAGAAATTTGGATACTTACATTAGTTACTTTCATAAATCGTGCGGGTACAATGGTGCTGCCTTTTTTATCAAAATATTTAAATGAGGATTTAAAGTTTTCTTTAGATCAGGTAACCTGGATTATGGTCTCTTTTGGTTTGGGTTCTATGCTTGGTTCCTGGCTTGGAGGGAAACTTTCTGATAAAATTGGGTTTTACAAAATCATGGTTTTCAGTCTGTTTACCAGCGGAGTATCACTTTTCTTTATTCAATATATTACCTCTTTCTGGGGACTTTGTATTGCAATGTTTGTATTAATGACTATTGCCGATATGTTTCGCCCTGCAATGTTTGTTTCGCTTGGTGCTTATGCAAAACCAGAAAACAGAACACGTGCCTTAACCCTTGTTCGTCTTGCCGTAAACTTAGGTTTTGCTGCAGGACCGGCACTTGGAGGTTTAATCATTATAGGAATGGGGTATTCAGGTTTATTTTGGGTTGATGGGGCTTCATGTATAGTTTCTATATCGATTTTTGCATTATTAGTTAAAGAAAAGAAGAAAGTCGATCATGGTGATAAAACCGAAAGTGTAACAAATGTAAAATCAGTATTTCACGATAAAATATTTTGGGTTTTCTTATTTGTGAGTTTTATTACGGCTATTATTTTCTTTCAGCTTTTCACCACTTTACCTTTATATCATCATAAACAATATGGCTTAAATGAGTTTCAAACAGGACTTTTAATGACTCTAAACGGACTTCTGATTTTTGCCTTAGAAATGCCAACGGTTGGTTTTATGGAAAGAAAAGGATTTCCGAAAATCAAAATCATCATTATAGGATCATTTGTAATGGCATTGAGTTTCTTTTTGTTGCTGATTAATGTTTGGGCCGGAATCCTGGTTATCAGTATGATTTGTATTTCAATTGGAGAAATCCTAACCTTCCCTTTTTCGAATGCATTTGCTTTAAGCCGTGCGCCTCGTGGTCAGGAAGGGCGTTATATGGCTTTGTATACCATGAGTTTTAGTTTAGCACATATTTTTAGCACTATGCTAGGTTTTGGAATTGCTGATCATTTTGGTTACCAAAGTAACTGGTTATTTATGGCTTGTATTGGAGTTCTGGCTACACTTTGCTGTCTCTGGATTAAAAAAGCTTTAGTTCAGGAGAAAATAAAATAAATCTTCTTTTTCACATAAATCATTACAATTCAAATCATTAACTTTGATTCTGAATAGCTTTTCTATGCTTTTAATTCACCTTGAAACGAAATTTTTAGTTAAATAACTATATTTATAGTTGCGTAACTAAAAAAATAGTTGTAGGTTTGAATTAAAATTAGAAAACATGCAAAAGTTAACCAACAAAGAAGAAGAAATAATGCAGATTTTATGGAAGCTTAAAAAAGCATTCGTAAAAGAAATTCAGGCAGAGATTACGGAAGACCAGCCGCATTATAATACACTTTCTACAATTGTTAGAAATCTGGAAGAAAAAGGTTTTGTAGCACATAATGCTTTTGGAAATACGCATCAATATTATCCAGCAATTACTCTTGAAGCGTACAGCAAAAAATATATGAAAACGGCTATTGATAATTATTTCAACAGTTCGTATAAAAATATGGTTTCGTTTTTTGCCAAAGAAGAAAAAATTTCTGCAGATGAATTGCGCGAAATTCTGGCCATGATCGAAAATCCAAAAGACAATAAATAACAGTAAAAATAAACGAGGAAAAATAATAGTTATGGAATCAATATTTGTTTATATCGCAAAATCGGCTGGCTTAGTGGCAATATTTTACTGTGCTTATTATTTTTTACTTCGAAAAGAAACTTTCTTTACTAGCAACAGATGGTTTTTACTAACGGGTTTAATTACTTCAGTTGTACTTCCATTAGTAGTTTATACTAAAGTTGTTTGGGTAAACCCTACTCCTATTCCAAACTTAAATTTCTCTAACACAAATCTTATTCAAAATACTGAAAACAAATCTTTTGAAATAAATTGGATCTATGTTATGTTATCCATTTATTGTATTGGCCTTTTAGTTTTTCTGATAAAATTTGCAATGGATTTTTACAGTTTGAATTCTATTTTAAAAGGAAAAAAAATACATCAACAAGCTGATTTTAAATTTATTGATACAAACGAAGATATTGCTCCTTTTTCTTATTTCGAATATATCGTATACAACTCATCAATGTATACACCTACAGAATTAGAAAATATTATTGAGCATGAAAAAGTGCACAGTGATCAAAATCATACTATTGATGTATTGATTTCACGAGCTTTCTGCATGCTTTTTTGGTTCAACCCTATTATATGGCTTTATAAAAAGGCAATTACCCAAAATTTAGAATTTATTGCCGATAAAGAAGCTGCTAAAAAATTATCCGATAAAAAAGCGTATCAATACACGCTTTTAAAAATAACAACACACGAAAGCTGTGTTGCCATTACCAATCATTTTTATCAATCATTAATCAAAAAACGAATTGTCATGTTAAACAAAAATCAATCAAAAAAAAGAAATTCTTGGAAGTATTATGTTGTAATTCCTGCTCTTGCAGCTTTTGTTTTACTATTTCAGGTTGAAGTAATTGCAAAAGAAAAACAACAAATTGTAAAAGAAGTTTCGGGCGAAATTAAATCTGTAGATGTGTACAAAATCAAGAAAAGCTCTACAGATGCAGACTTGGAAAAAATTAAAGAGAATTTAAAAAAACTTCACAATGTTGATTTTGAAGTTTCTGATGTAAAAAGAAATAGCGAGAACTATTTAACTTCACTTAAAGTTGCTATTAAAAACGGGAAGCAGCAAGCTCAATCTATTCAGGTTAATGGCGATAAAGCGATTAAAGATTTTGGAGTATTTGTTACGACAGATGAAAAAGGCCAAAAAAGCGTTGGTATCCAAACTGATGACGAAGCAAAAACTAAAGTTGCTGTTAGTAAAAAAGTCAGCTTTATAGATGCCTCTGAACCTGATAATACTAAAACTGCAGCCAGCAAAACACTAATCACTAAAATTGATACCAATGCTAACGATAATACTAATACTAGTACAAAAACTAATAGTAATACTAACACAAATATTAGCACTACTGTAACTATTGATACAGATAACAAGACTAATACTAAAGTAATTACGACTACAAATGGTTCTGTTATTGCCATTTCGAATGATACAAAAGCCAACGGCAAAGTATTAGAAAGTCTTGTAATTGTTGACGGAAAAGAAATGCCAGCTGGTTTTGATGTTGAAGATATTGATGCAAAAAATATTAAATCTGTAAATGTTTACAAAGGAATAAATGCAGTAACTAAATATGGAGATAAAGGCTCAAATGGTGTAATTGAGATAGAAACGAAGCATTAAGACGCTGATAATTTTAAAAATCTGAAAATGCAAAAACTAACCAACAAAGAAGAAGAAATAATGCACATTTTATGGAAGCTTAAAAAAGCATTCGTAAAAGAGATTCAGGCAGAAATTACAGAAGATCAGCCGCATTATAATACACTTTCGACTATAGTTCGAAATCTGGAGGAAAAAGGTTTTGTGGCGCATAATGCTTTTGGAAACACACATCAATATTATCCGGCCGTAACTTTGGAAGCATACAGCAAAAAGTATATGAATACGGCCATTGATAATTATTTCAACAGCTCGTATAAAAATATGGTTTCGTTTTTTGCCAAAGAAGAAAAAATTTCGGCAGATGAATTACGCGAAATCCTGGCTATGATTGAAAATCCAAACGAAAAAAAGTAAACGAAGAAAAATAAATCATTATGGAAGCACTTTTCATTTTTATCGTCAAATCAAGTGGTTTAATCGCTTTGTTTTATTTTGCATACTTTTTTTTACTGCGAAAAGAAACCTTCTTCAATAGCAGCAGATGGTTTTTACTAGCCGGTTTAATAACATCAATTGTTTTACCGTTTGTTGTTTACACAAAAGTGGTTTGGATTGATCCGGTTCCGGTTCCAGTTGATTATGCGTCAGCTGTGAACTATCACTACACTCCTAATTATCATCCGCAGATTGCTGAAGAAGAATCTTTTGAAATAAACTGGAATTTGGTTTCACTAGGTATTTACACGCTTGGTTTTGCTGCTTTTATGATAAAATTCGGAATTGATTTCTACAGTTTGAATTCTGTTTTAAAAGGAAAAAAAATAGAACAGCAGGCCGATTTCAAATTTGTAGATGTTGACGAAAACATTGCACCATTTTCTTATTTTGATTATATCGTTTACAACTCATCAATGTACAGCGAATCTGAATTAGAAAGTATTCTGGAGCACGAAAAAGTGCACAGCGACCAACATCATACCTTTGATGTAATCATTTCGAGGATTTTCTGTATCCTGTTTTGGTTCAACCCAATTATCTGGCTTTATAAAAAAGCAATTCTTCAAAATTTAGAATTCATTGCAGATAATGAAGCCACTAAAAAAATATCAGACAAAAAAGCGTATCAATACACGCTTTTAAAAATCACAACACATGAAACGTGTGTTGCCATCACCAATCATTTTTACCAATCATTAATCAAAAAACGAATTGTTATGTTAAACAAAAATCAATCAAAAAAATGGAATTACTGGAAATATTACGCCATAATTCCGGCACTTGGAGCGTTTGTTCTCTTGTTCCAAATTAAAACAATTGCACAGGAGAAAAAAGAACTTAAAGAAAAAACCGAAAAAGCTGCTTTGGCTTCTATAATTCAAGATGGTGAAGTTTATAAAATCACGAAATCGACTACAGATCAGGAATTAAAAGATTTAACTGCAAAACTAAAATCAGAACATAATGTTGATTTAGAAATTTCGAATGTTAAAAGAAACAGTGATAATGAACTAATTGCTATTAAAATTAGAGTTGTTAAGGAAAGCGGTAAAGTTCATGTTATTGATATGAATAGTACTAAAGCCTTAAAAGACTGCAGTATTGTAATCGATAAAGATGAAGACGGTACTAAAAATGTAACCTTAGTTACTGATGATGAAATAGGCAATCCTGCACTAACTCAAAATCGTGATGTTGTAGTAAGAAACTTCGAAAATGATGTTACTCCGGAAGATCGTTCTTCACCAGTTCCTCCTGCTCCGCCTGTTGCGCCAATTGCTCCGGTTTTCCCTATTGGACCAATGCCTCCTGCACCAGTTATTGACATGTCTAAAATGCCAAAACCGCCAGTTGCACCGGCAAGTCCAAAAGATAAAGTGGCTTGGGCTAAATTTGAAAAAGAAATGGCTGAGTTTGAGAAAAAAATGGAAGCTTTTGAACCAGATTTATCTGCTTACGAAAAACAAGTTGAAGCTATTATGTCTCAGAGAGAAGCTATTTTTGAAAAACAAATGGAGAAGTATGAAATTGCTATGGAAAAATTCAATTTTGACATGGATAAATTCAGTCAGGATGTTGAAATCAAATACGGCAGAGATTCTCAAGAGTATCAAAAAAGCATTAAACAGTATGAAAACGATATGAAACAGCATCAGCTTGACATGAAACAACATGAAAAAGATATGAAGCAGTTTGAGAAAGACATGAAACAACGTGAAAAGGAATTGAAAAAATGGGAAAAGGAAAACAGTAAAAAATCCTAACCATTATTTCAATCGATAAAAAATCAATTTATTTTGAAGCTAAAAAAGACTTTGTGAGTAACAAAGTCTTTTTTTATATCTTTGAAAAAACAAATCTGCCATGTATAAAATTTTAGCCAAACTAAATAAAATGCTACTGCCTAGTTTTACAAAGCAAGGTCTGGATATTTCAAAAGCAAAAAAATGGCAAATGGCGATCATTGGGTATCGCGCTTACGTAACTAAACGAGCTTTAGGATAATCAATTAAAAATACTTTTGTTTTAGACAGCAGAAATAATTGATTTTATTTTCTGCACTTTTATATTTATGAAAAATAAAGAATTCAACCTTCCTCCTGTTCCGGCAGTCTTATTGGCAATTATAAGTGTACAATGTGGCGCTGCGATTGCAAAAACGCTTTTCCCTGCGATTGGTGCAGCGGGAACGGCATCGATACGTATAGGTGTTTCGGCATTAATTTTATTATTGGCTTACCGACCAAATTTAAAAGCAATTACGCCTGCACAATGGAAAATTGTAATTCCGTATGGCTTGTCATTAGGTGCAATGAATTTGATTTTTTATTTTGCAATAGAAAGAATTCCAATTGGTCTGGCTGTAACTTTAGAGTTTATGGGGCCATTATTAGTTGCTATTATAGGCTCAAAACGTTTGATAGATTATTGCTGGGTTTTACTCGCCGCAATGGGAATTGTTTTAATTGCGCCGTGGACAAATGATCGCTTGGATATTCTAGGAGTTGTATTCGCTCTTTTGGCTGGTGCGCTTTGGGCGGCTTATATCGTTTTAGGTGGAAAAATTTCAAAAATAATGAATGGCGGTCAGGCTGTTTCTACCGGAATGTTATTTGCCGCAATCTTGATTTTACCTTTCGGATTTCTAGAAAACGGATTAGCTAATCTTACTCCAAAACTCTTCGGAATGGGTGTTGCTCTTGCACTTTTATCCAGTGCGATTCCGTTTACTTTAGAAATGAAAGCTTTAGGTCAGCTTCCTCCGCGTACATTTAGTATTTTAATGAGTTTAGAGCCTGCGGCTGCTTCTATTTGCGGTTTTATCTTTTTACAGGAAAACTTAAGCTTTTATGAGATTTTGGCCGTATTGTGTGTTGTAATTGCTTCTGCGGGAAGTACTTTGACCGCAAAGAAATAAAAAAAGCCCTGCATATAACTGCAAGGCTTCTTCATTGTAGGCATTCTATTTTTGGAGGTCTTAATTATTTTTTAGGCAGTAATACTGCATCAACCACATGAATTACACCATTTGACTGGTTAACATCTGCAATTGTTACTTTTGCTTCACCACCATTTTCATCGCTGATATATAAATCTTTTCCTTTCATCCAAGCCGTAAGAGTTCCACCGCTAACTGTTTTAATAGTAGCTTTTCCTTTACCTGCCTTTATAGCTTTTGCAATATCAGATGCATTCCATTTTCCTGCAGCAACATGATAGGTCAAGATCGTTTGCAGCATTTTTTTATTTTCTGGTTTCAATAATGTTTCAACAGTTCCTGCTGGTAATTTATCAAATGCTGCATTTGTTGGAGCAAAAACAGTGAACGGTCCTTTGCCTTGTAAAGTTTCAACTAAATCGGCAGCTTTTACTGCAGCTACAAGTGTTGTGTGATCTTTTGAATTAACGGCATTCTCGATAATATTTTTGTTAGAATACATTGCTGCTCCGCCAACCATTACTGTTTTCTGAGCAAAAGATGTAAATCCGAATGATAATGTTAAAATTGCTGCGGCTAAAAAATTTCTAGTTTTCATAATTATTATTTTAAGTTATATGTTCATTTACGGGGATATATACCTTTTGGTTTTGATTAAAAATTTATTTCATCAAAATTCAAATTGAAATAGATACAAAACTTATTGCTGAAGCCTGTAAAGCATTAGGTTATAGCCTATAAAAAATATTCAATAAAAAATTAATTTTATTAACATTTAATTATTATTTTTAAGAATAAAACAATTCATTATGCAAAATTTACCCAAAAAAGTAAGAAGTAAAAAATTGAACTCAAGAGTAGATTTAACTGCAATGGTCAGCGTTTCGTTTTTGCTGATTATCTTTTTTATGCTTGTAGGTGAATTGTCTAAACCAAAAGCAATTTCCTTAGGTTTACCTGATAGAGATAGAGCTTGTTGCGACTGTCCTCCTCCTCATTATGGAGAAAACAGGTCAATAACCGTAATGTTAGGTGAAAATAATAAATTGATATATTACATGGGACTTTTGAGTTCTCCGATAGTTTCTCCAAAAGAAATCAAATACGGTAAAGAAGGAATTCGTCAGGAATTGCTAAAAAGAAATAAAAGCATGCTTGAATATTCAGCCGCTTTACGAAAACCTGGAAGAGGAATTACTGTAATTATAAAACCAAGTAAAAAATCTAACTTCAAAAATTTGATTGATATTTTAGATGAAATGGCAATTGCTAATATTAAAACTTATGCAATCATACCTGAATTTACGCCACAAGAATCTGAATTATTAGCTTCAAAATAATTCCTTTTAACTTAAATCTAAATCTATGAAAAATCTGCCTCAAAGAGTAAGAAGTAAAAAGTTAAGTTCAAGAGTTGATTTAACTGCAATGGTAAGTGTTTCGTTTTTACTAATTATATTTTTTATGCTTGTTGGTGAATTGTCTAAGCCAAGAGTATTGGATTTAAGTATACCAGAAAGGCACTGTGATGAAGAATTCAGCTGTGTTATAACTTGTGGCGTCAATCCACAACGTATTATAACCGTTTTGTTAGATGATAATAATAAAATAATTACTTATTCAGGTCTTTTATTTAATCCTTTAGAAAATCCAAAAAAAGTAAGTTATGGTAATAACGGAATTCGTAAAATACTACTTGAAAAAAGTAATACAATTCGAGAATATTCGGCTGCAATTGGAAAACCTAAATATGGCCCCATTGTAATTATAAAGCCAAGCAAAAAATGTAATTTCAAGAATTTGGTTGATATTTTAGATGAAATGGCAATTGCTAAAATCGAAACTTATGCAATTGTAAATGAATATTCTCCAGAAGAATCAAAATTATTAGCTTCAAATTAATTCTTTTAACTTAAATCTAAATCTATGAAAAATCTGCCTCAAAAAGTTAGAAGTAAAAAGTTAAGTTCAAGAGTTGATTTAACCGCAATGGTTAGTGTTTCTTTTTTGCTGATTATATTTTTTATGCTTGTTGGAGAATTGTCTAAGCCAAGAGTATTGGATTTAAGCCTGCCTGACAATGATTGTGATGATTGTCTTCCTGGCTGTGTTGACGTAACAAGAATTTACACCATTATATTAGACAAAAATGACAAAATAATTACTTATTCAGGTTTATTACAATCACCTCTTGGCTCACCAAAAAAAATTGAATTTGGAAAAAAAGGAATTCGTCAGGAACTTTTCAATAGAAAGAAAATGATTTTAGAATACTCAACATCAATGGGAAAACCAAAAAATGGCCCAATAGTAATTATAAAACCAAGTAAAAAATCAAACTATGGTAATTTAGTTGATATTTTAGATGAAATGGCAATTGCTAAAATTGACACTTATGCTATTGTCAATGATTTTACTCTGGAAGAATCAAAATTATTGGCTTCAAATTAATTCCTTATTGACTTAAATCTAAATCTATGAAAAATCTGCCTCAAAAAATTAGAAGTAAAAAATTGAGTTCAAGAGTTGATTTAACCGCAATGGTCAGTGTTTCATTCTTACTGATTATATTTTTTATGCTTGTTGGTGAATTATCTAAGCCAAAAGTTATGGATTATAACATACCCGGCTGCATTGATGAAAATCTCTTTTTAGGCTGTAACATGCCAGATGAAAACCGCACTTATACAATACTCTTAGATGATAATAACAGAATAATTACTTATTCAGGATTAATATTTGTCCCAATAGAAGCTCCCAAAGAAGTCCAATATGGTAAAAGCGGAATTAGAAAAGAGTTATTAGAACGAAATAGAAAAGTTTTAGAATATTCAGCACAACGAGGAAAACCCGGAAGAGGGATTACAGTTATTATCAAACCTAGTAAAAAATCTAACTATGGTAATTTGGTTGATATTTTAGGTGAAATGAAAATTACTGGTATAAATTCCTATTCTATTATAGATGATTATACTCCAGAAGAAACAAATTTACTTGCATCAAAATAACGCAAGAAAACAGTATTAAAATAAAAAAGTCCCACATTTCTGTGGGACTTTCTATTTAAAGAAAACTAAGAATTATTTTTTCTCAGTTTTTTCCATTTTAGCTTTAAGAGCAGCTAATACGTCATTGTTATCACCTAAAGTCGCAGCTGGTGCGTTTGTAGATGCAGATGCAGTATTTTCAACAGCAGCTTTCACGTTTTTCTCTTCTTCTTCACGGAAGATAGCAGTGTGAGAAGCAACTACTCTTTTGAATTCTTTGTTGAATTCGATTACTTTGAAATCAGCAGTATCACCTTTTTTCAATTTCTTTCCGTCTTCTTTTTCAAGGTGACGAGTAGGAATGAAAGCAACGATATCATCTCCGAATTCTACAGTAGCTCCTTTGTCAACGATTTCAGAAATTTCACCATTGTGGATAGTTCCTACAGCGAAAGAATCTTCGTATTGATCCCAAGGATTAGCAGTAGTTTGTTTGTGACCTAAAGATAATTTACGTCCTTCAACATCTAATTCTAATACAACTACATCAAGTTT
>NZ_DLHA01000023.1:62071-88568 GCF_002482975.1 Flavobacterium sp. UBA7680
ATTAATCCATCAATTCCTTCTTCTAATTCTACGAAAATACCAAAGTTTGTAAAGTTTCTAACGATACCTGTATGTTTAGAACCTACTGGGTATTTAGAAGTAATGTCAGTCCATGGATCTTGAGTCAATTGTTTGATACCTAATGACATTTTACGGTCATCTCTATCTAAAGTTAAGATAACAGCTTCAACAACATCTCCAACTTTCACGAAGTCCTGAGCAGAACGTAAGTGAGTTGACCATGACATTTCAGAAACGTGGATTAAACCTTCAACACCTTCAGCAACTTCAATAAATGCACCGTAATCAGCGATTACAACTACTTTACCTTTTACTTTATCACCAATTGTTAAATTAGCATCTAAAGCATCCCATGGGTGAGCGTTTAATTGTTTCAATCCTAATTGAATTCTTGTTTTCTCATCATCGAAATCAAGGATTACAACGTTTAATTTTTGGTCTAATTCAAGAACTTCACTTGGGTGGTTGATTCTACTCCAAGAAAGGTCAGTAATGTGAATTAATCCGTCAACACCACCTAAATCAATGAACACACCATAAGAAGTAATGTTTTTAACAACACCTTCTAATACTTGTCCTTTTTGTAATTGACCGATGATTTCTTTTTTCTGTACTTCGATATCAGCTTCGATAAGCGCTTTATGAGATACAACAACGTTTTTGAATTCGTGGTTAATTTTTACCACTTTGAATTCCATCATTTTGTTTACATATACATCGTAGTCTCTAATTGGCTTAACGTCAATTTGAGAACCAGGTAAGAAAGCTTCGATACCAAAAACGTCAACGATCATACCACCTTTAGTTCTGCATTTTACAAAACCATTAACGATTTCACCTGTTTCGTTTGCTGCGATAACTCTATCCCATGATTTAATAGTACGAGCTTTTCTGTGAGATAATACTAATTGACCTGTTTTATCCTCACGGATGTCGATTAATACTTCTACTTTGTCACCCACTTTTAAGTTTGGGTTGTAACGGAATTCGTTTAAAGAAATAACACCTTCCGATTTTGCGTTGATATCAACGATAACGTCTCTATCTGTAATTCTTACAACTACACCTTCAACTACTTCTTCTTGATCTGTAGCGATGAAAGTTTTAGATACTAGTTCTTCGAATTCTTGTAAGTTTTTCTCGTCAACAGCATCAATTCCTTCTTGGAAGTTATGCCAGTTAAAATTCGCTAAAAACTCTTCTTGTGTTTTTGTTTGTTCAGACATGCTGATAAAAAAATTTGTATTCTGTTTTTCTCGAGTTTCATAAAGCAGTAGAAAATACAGAAGTTGTTTTACATAAATGGTTGATACCTAAAGGAAACTCTTCTTCGCCAAAAGGACTGCAAAATTACTACAAATATTTGTACTTACAAAATAATTCCAGATGATTATCAGTCAATTGTTCAGGAGCAGAACATTTTAAGCTTTTCAAGACCAAAAGTCCCGCTTTCGCTCTTATCTTTTTCTGTCTAAAGGAGCCAGAAAAAGGATAACCGCTCTATCGGGGCTAAATGAGACGTTTAGCAACTTTTAAGATCTTTTTGTCAAGCTGAGCGAAGTCGAAGCCTTTATCGATAACAATGGGCTTCGACTTCGCTCAGCCTGACAATCGTTTTCACAACAACAAACCCGACAGGTTTTTAAAACCTGTCGGGTTTACTATACGCAATTATCTTCCTAAAAGTTTAAAACTTTGATAAAGGTTTCTCTAAATCAAGTTCAAACAACTTCGGATTTTCGAACTTACCTTCATCGAGTTGAAAATTCTTATCATAAAATTTCCAGGGTGAATTTGCAAAAAAATACAATTTATCATGAACTAAAGCCGCTAAAGCGGGCTCATTGAACTCTTCCCTATTATTATCTAAAATTGTAAAATCGATTATTTTAGTTTCAGAATCATTTAGTTTGTAACGCATAATTCTAATGGGCACTACTCCATTTTCAATTGCAATTAATGAATTTTTATAATAAACCAATCCATCAATTCCTTTTTTAGAAACCTCATTCGGAAATTCCAGCCAATGTTCTTTTTTACTTTTTATGTCAACTACACAAATTCCTTTTAAATAATCGGCGATAAACAATTTCGATTCGTTTTTATTGAATGTAATTCCCTGCAAATTAAAAGCTTTATTTCTTAAATCCTTCCATAAAATCAAATTATCATTTTCAATTTTATAAATAATCGGTTCAGCACTATCTGAAATAAAAACATCATTATTTTTTGCTACAGCAATATCTCCAAAAACATGATTTCCTTCAATAGTATATCGCTTAATCAGTTTTTTAGAGGAAATTTCGATTTTTAAAATTTCACTTTTTCCATCCAGTTCTTTTGCAAAACCATTCATTTCAGGAATTGCAGAACAAACGACCCAAAGATATTTTTGATCATGATCTGCTTTTAAAGCAAAAACCGAATACAAACAATCAGTAAACCAATCGGAGCATTTACCCGACGAATCAAAAGAAACGATCTTTTTATTTCGAATACTTGATGACAGCCAAAGTTTTTGTTTCTCTAAATAAAATAGTCCTTCCGGATGAAGATCCTTCTCTGAAAGGCGAAGTTTCTCTACAGAATTTTTAATTGTTTTAGATTGAGAAACTTTCAACTGTAATAATTCCTTAAAACCATTATCATTTTTAATAGATTCAAAATCAGAATCATCTTCAAAAGCAACTGTATTATTGGCCAGAACCATTCTTTTTAAAACTAATAAAGCTTCTTCTTTTTTGCCATTTAAAGTATAAGCCGATGCCAAATTATAAGTAAAAGTAGGATGTGCCGGCCTAATACTATCCAATTGTTTAGCCAATTTTAAAAACTGAACATAATCTTTGCTTTTATAAGCTTCTACACTTTTCTCATACAATGCTTTTGTTTGAGAAAATCCAAAAGTGCCAATTAAAAGCAAAATAAATAATTTTAGTTTCAGCATCATTAAAGTCTTAAAAATGAATTACTAAGTTATTGCTTTTATTTTAATAGCAATACTTTTAAAAGTAAGAAACCCGACAGGTTTTTAAAACCTGTCGGGTTTGCTGTACGTAATCATCTTTGTCAAAGGTTTAATCGTTTTTCTCTTTAGTTTCAAACTTTGCTTTCACAAAAGATATTATTTTCTCAAAATTTTCTGAACCAACTTCTATTTCGCCTAAAATAAAAGGTTGGTAATTTTTAGTTATCAGGATCAAATTATTTTCTCTGACAATATAGTGCATCAATTCTGACCATTGAATAAGATTGAAATGATCTCCAGAAGTTGTTATTAATGCATTTTCTGTAAATTCCAAATTCATGTATTTTAAATAATGAAAATCATTAATTTCCTTTACCTTAACATCTTCCATTCTTTTATAAAAAGATCTTATTTTGAAGTAATAATAGATAAAAGGTAAGAGATTGGACAGCCCAAAAAACACAAAACCGTAACCAATTCCAAATATATTAGGTCTCTTGTAAATTAAGGCAATTCCAATAATGATTAAAACTAAACCAAGATATTGTGAATTTTTATAATAATCTTTTTTCTTTTTCCAATTGAGATCAAACAATAAATCCATTTGTTTATTGTAAATATCTTTATCAAACTCTAACTCAAATTTCATAAATTTTAAATCATTGGTTAAAAAAACAAACCCAACAAAATCTGCTGGGTTTGATATAATATTTTATTTAATGACTCAAATTCTCAATTTCCTTTGGATCATGTTTATGTTTAAACAATAATGCAAAAGCAATTGCAATAACCAAAGCATATAAAGCAAAAGACAACCAGATAGTATGCCAGTCTTTCATTAAAATTGGATTTGAAAAAGCGCCTTCTGCAGAAATAGAATTTCCTTGACTTTTTACAAATGCAGCCATTTTTTCATTTGATGCATCTGTTTGTAAAAATCCAGCTAATTCTGTAGTCGTATTAAATGATTTAGTAAAGAAACGATCAATTGCCCAGCCAGAAGTCAAACTTCCTAAAACTGCTCCTACACCGTTAGTCATCATCATGAACAATCCTTGTGCAGACGAACGAATTTTAGAATCAGTATTGCTTTCTACGAATAATGAACCCGAAATATTAAAGAAATCAAATGCCATTCCGTATACAATACAAGAAAGGATAATCATCCATAAACCATTTACAGGATCACCAAAAGCAAATAATCCGAAACGTAAAACCCAAGCCAGCATACTAATAAGCATAACTTGTTTGATTCCGAAACGTCTTAAGAAAAACGGAATCGCCAAAATAAACAACGTTTCAGAAACCTGAGAAATCGACATAATAATAGTCGAATATTTAATTACGAAAGAATCCGCATATTTTGGAAAATGTTTAAACTCATCCAAAAATACATCTCCATAAGCATTTGTTAACTGAAGTGCTCCTCCTAAAAACATAGAAAAAACAAAGAACAAAGCCATTTTATAGTTTCCAAATAATTTAAAAGACTCTAAACCTAAAGTTTCTGTCCAGGTAGCATTTTCTTTAATTAAACGCTGCGGCTCACATTTAGGCAGTGTAAAAGCATAAATTCCAAGAATTAAAGCACCAATTCCAGCAATATAAAACTGATATTCTGTCGCTTTACTTCCACTTAAATTCGTAATCCACATCGCAACAATAAAACCGATAGTTCCCCAAACACGAATTGGCGGAAAATCTTTTACGATATTTTTATTATTTAATTTTAATGAAGTATAAGAAATAGAGTTACTTAACGCAATTGTTGGCATATAACAACACATTGCTAAAAGCATAACCAAAATAAAATTATCTGGGGTCGTAACCTGTGCAATTCCAAATAAAACGACTGCATAAACAATATGTAAAATTCCATAAAGTTTTTCAGCGTTTACCCATCTGTCGGCAATAATTCCGGTTAATGTAGGCATGAATAAAGAAGCAATTCCCATGGTTCCAAATACTAAACCAAATTGAGTTCCTTCCCAATTTTTGGTTCCAAACCAATAATTTCCAATTGTAATAAGCCAGGCTCCCCAAACAAAAAATTGAAGAAAGCTCATTAAGATTAACCTGTTTTTAATTCCCATATAATGAAATTGTCTTTTTAGTAAAAATGAAGTCGTAAAACTACCATTTAAAATAATATCTACAAAAAATTAATCTATTTTAACAACATCATTTACTAATTCTAAAACAGCTGCAAATTGTTCTTCTTTATTTAAGTAAGAATTATCGATCTCAATCGCATCATCTGCAATTACAAGAGGAGAATCTTCGCGGTGTGTATCTATATAATCTCTCTCCATGACATTCTTTAAAACATCTTCATAAGAGACATTATCGCCTTTTTGCTGCAATTCATCAAAACGTCTTTGCGCGCGGGTTTCGGCGCTGGCAGTCATGAATATTTTAAGTTCGGCATTTGGAAAAACTACAGTTCCAATATCTCTGCCGTCCATTACAATTGCTTTGTTTGTGCCCATTTCCTGCTGCTGTTCCACTAATTTGGCACGCACTTCAGAAATCTCGGCTACTTTGCTCACAAAATTAGAAACCTCAATTGTTCTAATTTGTTTTTCAACATTTTCACCATTCAAATACATTTCGGCAAAACCTAAATCAGCATTAAATCTAAACTCTAACTGAATGTTTGGCAATGCCTGAATCAAAGTTTCTTTATCAAAAAAATCAGCTCCAATAAACTTATTCTGCATGGCAAAATAGGCCACGGCACGATACATTGCTCCTGTATCGACATATACATATTCAAGTTGTTTTGCTAATTGTTTTGCCAAAGTGCTTTTTCCTGTTGATGAAAACCCGTCGATAGCAATTGTAATTTTTTTCAATTTTTTATGTTTTAATTTTTATTCTCTAAATCTTTAATAATAAATACTCAACAAAATATTAGATTGTGAAGCATCTATTCTTTTAGCAATTCTTTCAAAATATTTTTTATTGACCATAGGACAGCCATAACTATTGCAAATGTAACCATCTTTCTCTTTATATGGAACATCGTAATAATAATGAAAGACAATATCTCTGTTAAATGCATTACTATTAGTTTTGTCTAAACCATACAGTTTATAGGCTTTCCCAAATTTTCCGTAATAATAATTCCCGATATAATAAGTTCCTAATGAAGTACTAAGCGAATTCTCTACATTACTAAATTTAAGTTTTCCTTTAATGCCAGTTTCAGAACCTGAACCATGTGCAACTATACCTTTATCAATAATTTTATCTGCCTTTAAATCATAAACAAAAAAGCGATTTTTTTCAGAAGGTATTTTCATATCAATCAAAAAAGCAATGTCCTTATTGTACTTGGAATCACTTTTAATAATCTTTTTTACCTTCTCAAGATGAGAATCAATTCTGCTAATTACATTAGGCTCAATATTTTTCTCTTTCCAAATAAGTTTATAGCCTACAAAAGCTATCAGAATGAAAAGCAAAACTATGACTATCTTTTTCATTAAAAATCAATAAAAAACCTTTTACGACCGTAAATATAAATTTGTTTACGATTATAAAAGGTTATATAACTTTAAATTTTCTTACTATTTAATCAAATGGAATTTTAATAATAAATATCTAAAAGAATATTCGACTTAGAACTATCAATTATCTTTTCTATACGTTTAAAAAATTGTTCGCTAACCATTGGGCAGCCTTTACTGCGGCTGATGTAATAGTTTTGTTCTTCAGCAGGAACCGCAGAATAAGAGTGTAATACTATGGCTCTTTTTAAAGCATTATCATTAGATTCATCTAAACCCATTAATCGATATGCTTTCCCGAAAATACCTTTGTAATTTTTACCTATTGCATATCTGCCAAGCGCTGTGCAATTTGAATTGGGTTCATTACTAAACTTAAGCATTCCGTTAATACCGGTTTCAGAGCCAGAACCGTGTGCTACAAGACCTTGGTCTATGATTTCATTTTTCTCTAAATCGTAAACAAAAAAACGATTTTTTCCAGAAGGTACTTTCATATCAACCAAAAATGCAATTTTAGTATTGTACTTATGATCGATTTTCATCATGTCTCTAATTTCATCTACCCTGTTGTTAATTCTTTCGATTTCAACACTAGTAATAGAAGCTTCTTCTTTGAAGTAGTGTTTTGATCCCGTAAAAACACCTACAGTCATAAACAAAAATAAACTGAATAATTTCATATAAATTATTGGAGATTTAGAATTAAACCAAAAAGACTTGTATTTCCTGCCAATGTATATCTAGAGTATGAATAGTTAAACTTTAACTTATTCATCTTTAATCCAAAACCTAATGAAATTCCTGAAAAATTACGTTGTTCCTCTACACGTAATTCTTCACCTCTTCTAAAATTATAACCTAAACGCAGGTTTACTGCTTTTTTAGGGAAGAGCTCAATACCAAAAAGAACATGCCTCAAAGCATTATTCACAAAGGAAACTTTTTCACTACTTGTTGAACCATCAATATTGGTTTCTCCGCGAACGGGATTCGAAAAAGAAATATTCCATTGCTGTAAATTCTCTAACGTAAGATGCCAGCGAATAGGAACATGTTCTAATTCCTGCGAAATTCCGGCAGTAATTTCAAACGGTAAATTTTCCTGTATTCCGGAATATGTTCTAAATTGTGTACCTATATTACGAAATACCAGCGCATAATTTAAATCATTTTTTTCATCAATATATAGTAAACCGACATCTACTGCGCCTCCAATCGAATTATAACTTTCTAATGTTGAAGTTATCAACTTCGCATTAGCTCCAATATGAAGATCTGTAAAAGGAACATTATAAGCATAACCAAATGACAATGCACCTTCACTTCCTGTAAAATCTGATGTAGCCTGACCGTTTTCGTCGTAACCTTCAAAAGATCCGTAGTTTATATAATTAATTCCGGCATAGAAAGTCTGCACGTGGCGGTCATAAGTATAAGCATAAGAGGCACTTCCATAAGAAGCTTCTCCGTAATAATTTCCATAATTCAAGGCTAAATGGTTGTCCATATCTGCGTTTAAAACGGCTGGATTGGACATAGCCTGGTTAACATCTTCGTCATATATCGTAATCACTTTTCCACCCAACGCTGCCTGACGCGGAGATGCTGTTAAATTTAGAAATTGATAGGTGTAACGCCCTCCAACTTGCCCGAACGAAACCGAACAAAGTAGTAACATTAAAAATAAAACATAGTGTTTTGGCATTTGTTTTTGTGGCGTTCCTATATGGGAATAACGCAAATACAAATATAAAATTATATAACGCCAAAAATAAAATTAAACACTAAATAAATTCGACAAGAAATTCCAATAAAAAAATTCCAAAATCCAATAGTAAAAATTGGAATTTGGAATTTTAAATATTTGAGATTTAACTGAGAGTTATTTCAACGTTTTAGCATTTTTTACATTTTGATCTGTTAAGGCTAAAGCCAGAACTTCGCTCATTTCTTTTACATAATGAAAAGTAAGACCTTCTAAATATTCAGCTTTAATTTCGTCGATATCGCTTTTGTTTTCATGACAAAGAATGATTTCTTTAATTCCTGCTCTTTTTGCAGCAAGGATTTTTTCTTTAATTCCGCCAACAGGCAAAACTTTTCCACGTAAAGTAATCTCTCCTGTCATAGCAAGGCTTTTCTTCACCTTCTTTTGTGTCAATAATGAAACTAAAGAAGTAAGCATTGCAATACCTGCGCTTGGCCCGTCTTTTGGCGTTGCACCTTCCGGAACGTGCAGGTGAATGTTATATTTTTGGAACAATTCAATTCCTAAACCTAGCTTTTTAGCATTTGCTTTAATGTATTCTAAAGCAATTGTAGCCGATTCTTTCATGACATTTCCAAGGTTTCCGGTAATAGTTAAAGAACCTTTTCCTTCAGAAATTAATGATTCTATAAATAGAATATCTCCTCCAACACTTGTCCAGGCTAAACCTGTAACAACTCCGGCAACATCATTGTTTTCGTATTTATCACGCTCTAATCTAGGAACTCCTAAAACTTTTACGATATCTTCGTCAGTAACTTTTTTGTTGTACTCCTCTTCCATCGCAACGGCTTTTGCAGCATTACGAATAACCTGAGCAATTTTAGTTTCTAAATTACGAACTCCAGATTCTCTTGTATATCCTTCAACAATTTTTTCTAATTGTTTTTTTCCAATAGTCAAGTCTTTGGCAGTTAATCCGTGCGCTTCTAATTGTTTTGGGAAAAGGTGTCTTTTAGCAATTTCAACTTTTTCTTCAATTGTATAACCTGACATTTTGATTACTTCCATCCTGTCACGCAAAGCTGGCTGAATTGTAGCCATATTGTTTGAAGTCGCAATAAACATTACTTTAGATAAATCAAATCCCATTTCTAGGAAATTATCATAGAAAGCACTGTTTTGCTCCGGATCTAAAACTTCTAATAATGCAGATGATGGATCGCCGCTGTTTCCGTTTGATAATTTATCAATCTCATCTAAAATAAAAACCGGATTTGAAGTTCCTGCTTTCTTCAAACTTTGAATAATACGTCCCGGCATGGCTCCAATATACGTTTTTCTGTGTCCGCGAATCTCCGCTTCATCACGTAACCCACCTAAAGAAATACGTACATATTCACGACCTAAAGCTTCGGCAACAGAACGGCCGATAGAAGTTTTTCCAACTCCCGGAGGCCCTGTTAAACATATAATAGGTGATTTCATGTCATTTCGCAATTTTAAAACTGCCAAATGTTCAATCATTCTTTTCTTAACTTCATCAAGACCAAAGTGATCTTTGTCTAATATTTTTTGAGCAAATTTTAAATCGAATTTATCTTTAGAATATTCGCCCCAAGGCAATTCTAAAAATAACTCTAAATAATTACGCTGAATTCCAAAATCTGGTGACTGCGGATTCATTCTACGCATTTTAGATAATTCTTTTTCGAAATGTTTCTGCGTTTTTTCGTCCCATTTTTTGGTTTTCGCTTTTATTCCCATTTCGTCCATTTCCTCTTCCTGCGAAACGCCTCCCAATTCTTCCTGAATGGTTTTCATTTGCTGATGAAGGAAATATTCACGTTGCTGCTGATCTAAATCAAAACGAACTTTTGACTGAATGTCATTCTTCAATTCTAATTTTTGAAGCTCTACATTCATATAACGTAAAGTCTCTAAAGCACGGTCTTTTAAACCATTTATCGACAAAAGACCTTGTTTTTCTTTTACGGATAAATTCATGTTTGAAGAAACAAAATTGATTAAAAACGATTGGCTTTCAATGTTTTTAATAGCAAATGTTGCTTCAGATGGAATATTTGGACTTTCTTTAATGATTTGGATTGCAAGTTCTTTTACAGAATCTAAAATAGCCGTAAATTCACTGTCATTTTCATCAGGACGTTCTTCTGACACTTCTTTAATTGTAGCCGTCATATAAGGATCTTCTGAAACAACTTCGTCAATTTCAAAACGTTTTTTCCCTTGTAAAATAACGGTTACATTTCCGTCGGGCATTTTTAAAACACGTAAAATACGTGCAACGGTTCCTATTTTATGAATATCGTCTTTTGACGGATCTTCGTCTTCTTCATTAATTTGAGAAACAACTCCAATAATTTTTCCGCCGGCATTGGCATCATTAATTAATTTGATTGATTTATCTCGTCCTGCAGAAATTGGAATCACAACTCCCGGGAATAAAACTGTATTTCGTAAAGGTAAAATTGGCAGAGAAACAGGAAGTTCTTCATTGTTCATTTCCTCTTCGTCCTCTGGAGTTAATAATGGAATTAATTCTGCTTCTGAATCAAATTCTTGAAGTGACAGATTGTCAATAGTGAGTATTTTATGATTTGACATAATAATATATAAGTCTTTTTGTCATTAAAAGTTTAATACTATTTGTAAATACAGTCTTAAAAGCTGCTGTTTCAATTAAGTGTTTCATTTACAAGATAGGCCATAAAAATAGACAATCATTATGCCAAATGCAAAATAGTGACGGCTGAAATTTCGTTTTAGTACCTAATTTCATTTATTTCTAAAAAAAATAAAATTAATTTTATAAAAACTGTAACATATTAAAAAAAGCAAAGTCATTATAAAAAACTAGCAACCATTACTTGAGTATAACAAATCAAAATATCGAAGAATTAATCGCGCTTTGTAAAAACAATAATCAAAAGGCTCAATTCGAAGTTTACAATCGTTATTGTAAAGCTATGTACAACGTGGCTTACAGGATTGTAAAAGACGAGCATTTTGCACAAGACGTCATGCAGGAAGGTTTTTTGAAAGCTTTTACAAAAATTAACGATTATAAGCAGGAAGTTGCGTTTGGTGCGTGGCTTAAAAAAATCATCATTAATTATAGTATTGATTTTTATAAGAAAAACAATGCTTTCCAGATGGAAGACCTGAATAAAACGCTTTTTAAAATAGAAGAAAACGATTCTATATTGTCTGAAAGTATTGATCTGAATTCACTTAAAGTGAAACAGGTTTTAGATACCATTTCGGGCCTGAAAGATAATTACAGAATGGTTTTGACGCTCTTTTATATTGAAGGCTACGATCAGGAAGAAATTTGCGAAATATTGAATATCAGCTACGCCAACTGCAGAACCACTTTAAGCCGCGCCAAAGAAAGTTTACGAAAAAAATTAGAGGAGATATGAAAAAGGAAAATGACGATTTAGATCAATTATTTAACAAGTTTGAAAATCAATGGGATATTCATGAAATGAATCCGGATCATCAAATTGATTTTTTAGACAAATTGAATAACAAAAAGCCACGAAAAAAGAATTATGCCGGCTGGGCCATTGCTGCATCAATTGCTGTGCTTTTGGGTATATCACTATTTTACAATAATAATGAGAAACCAAAGGAGCTCAAATTTGCATCGCAGGAAACCAAACGCACCGATTCTATCTTTAATATTTTAATCGAGAATGAGCTAGTTAAATTAAAAGAAAAGAATTCGCCGGAAAATGAACAGATTATAAATGATGCATTAAAACAAATGAAAGTGTTTGATGCTGATTATGAAAAAATCATTAAAGAGGTTCAGAAAAACGGGGAAAACAAACAAATTATTTACGCTATGATAAGCAACCTGCAAACGAGAATTTCCTTTTTGCAGACAGTTTTAAAGCGAATTGAAGAAAACGAAAATTTAAAAAACACATCTAATGAAAAAACATTATAATTTACTAATCTTATTGCTTTTGATTCCTTTTTTAGGATTTTCAAATGATGATACTTTTATTACCAAAGAAAAAAGTATCAAAAAGACCTATATCGTCAACTCTAATGCAGGAATTGACATTGATAACAAATATGGAAATATCACAGTATCTACCTGGGATGAAGATAAAATTGATCTTGACATTACCATTAAAGTTAATGGCACAAACGAAAACTGGGTAAACGAAAAATTAAACAGTATTGACGTTGATATTACAGCGCTGAAAAGCTTAGTAACTGCGATAACTAATATTGGAAACTCGACTTTTAAAAGTAAAGGAAGCAATAACAGTTTTGAAATTAATTATGTTATTAAAATTCCTAAAAATGGTTCTGTAAAATTGGTTAACAAATATGGAAACATTACAACGCTGAATTTAGAATCGACGACAGATATTAGTTGTAAATACGGAAAAACAATATTAGGGAGATTAAACGGTTCAAGTAATAAAATTGAAATTGCATACTGCCAAAATTCCAGTATCGAATATATTAAAAACGGAAATATTGATGCCAGATATTCGGGCTTAAAAATTAATGATTCTGGAAATCTTACCCTTGATGCCAATTATACTGATGTTACCTTAAATGATGGTCAGAATATTAAATACAGCTGTAATTACGGAACTTTTAAATTTCAGAAGATCAATTCATTATCAGGTTCCGGAAATTATTTAACCATTTCGATTGGAGAAATTTCAAACAGTTTTAATTTCGATACCAATTACAGCAAAATTAGTGTGAAAAACATTAGTGAAAAAGCTGGAAATGTCAGCATAAATTCAGGATATACAGATGTATCACTTGGATTTGATCCCAACTACGCTTTTGATTTTGATATAACTGGACGATACAGCAATATTAAACCTGACAGTGCTTTAGACATTTCGGTTTCTGAAATTAAAAGCAATACGAAAAGAATAAGCGGCTTTTACAAGAAAAAAGGACAAAATAAAATCAACATCAATACAAATTACGGCAGCGTGTCTGTATTAAAAAATTAATCATCTAAAAAATCAAGACTATGAAAAAATCAATTCTATTATTAGTTTGTACAGTATTTCTTTTGAGTTTCAATACAAACGCTCAAAATAAAATTAAAGGAAATGGAAAAGTTGTTACCGAAACCAGAACTACAGGAGATTATGACGGTATTAAAATTTCGGGCTTTTTTGATGTAAATCTTGTTGCCGGAAAAGAAGGTAAAATTACGGTTAAAGGAGAAGAAAACTTACTGTCGTCAATTAAAGTGGAAGTGGATGACAATACTTTAAAAATTTATGTTGAATCATTCAAAAATATTCGACCAAGCAGCGGAAAAGACATACAAATCACAGTTCCGTTTGAAAAAATCTCTAATATAGCTTTGTCAGGATCAGGAAATATTCAGTCTAAAGATGCTATTAAAAGCGACAAACTTTTGGCTAAACTATCTGGTTCAGGAAACTTTAATTTAGCAATTGATTCAAATGATTTTGAACTTAATTTAAGTGGTTCAGGAAATGTAAATTTAAAAGGAACTGCTGACAATTTCACAACAAAACTTTCAGGTTCTGGAGATATTGATGCAGGAAGTTTAAAATCTAAAAATGTTGATGTAAATGTTTCGGGTTCAGGAAATAGTAAAGTTACCTGCAATGAAAAACTAACAGCAAGAGTTTCGGGTTCGGGAAATATTAAATATACAGGAAATCCTGAAAAACGCGATGTAAAAGTTTCTGGATCAGGAAACATTTCTAAAGCCTAATTTTTATATAAAAGCTCAATAATAAATTTACCTTTTATCATCTATCAAATAACAGAACAGCAGCTTCTTCTTTATTATTGAGCTTTTATTTCAATTTCTAATTTATCATCAAAAATTAGACTTAATCTTATAAAACAAAAAAGCCGGACAAATGTCCGGCTTTTTTATATCTAATTAAAGCGTTTTTTAAACCGCCTTTTTTGGTACTCTTCTTAATAGAAAAATAGACGTAACGAAAAATACTGCCAAAATAACAATTGCCGCGCGCGGACTTCCTGTTATTTGATCGATAATTCCGTAAACACACATTCCTATTACAATTCCTATTTTTTCTGCAACATCATAAAAACTGAAAAACGAAGCTGTATCTTCTGTTTCAGGTAATAATTTTGAATAGGTTGAACGTGACAAAGCCTGAATTCCACCCATTACAAATCCCGCAACTGTAGCCATTACATAAAAATGCATTGGCAATGTGATAAAATAAGCCAAAGTACAAAATACTGCCCAAATTGCATTAATAAAAATCAATGTTGGTATATTTCCAAATTTTTCAGAAGCTATTGAAGTTAAAATAGCACCAAAAACGGCCACTATCTGAATTAACAAAATACAAATTATTAAACCAATAGTACTTTCTTCTTTTGACGACCATTGAATTTCCTGTGCTCCAAAATAAGTTGCAACTAACATTACAGTCTGCACAGCCATACTTGAAACAAAAAATCCACCTAAATATCGACGCAAAGGGACATTTTCATTTAATAAAGCCCAAACCTTTTTTAATTCTTTGAAACCATTAAAGAAAACATCTTTTGTTAATTTTTGAGTTGTTTCTTTTCTTCCTTTTGGTAAATAATAATAAGTATATTGGCTAAATAAAATCCACCAGACTCCTACCATTATAAAAGAATAACGCATTGCTTTCATTGCAGGTTCTGGACCAGAAATATTAAACCAATCTGGTTTCATAATCATCGCTAAATTGATACACAACAAAAGAACACTTCCTATGTATCCCAAAGAATATCCTTTTGCACTAATTCTGTCCTGTTGCTCTTCAAAAGCAATATCAGGAAGATAAGAATTGTAAAAAACTAAACTTCCCCAATATCCTAATAATCCAAAAAAGTAAAAAGCTAATCCAACATAAATATTTGCAAGATCAAACCAATACAATCCCATACAGGATAGCGCTCCTAAATAACAGAAAAATTTCATGAAAGATTTTTTATTCCCCACATAATCTGCGATTCCTGATAATAATGGTGAAATAAAAGAAACTACTAAAAAGGCAGCCGCTGTAATAAAACTAATTAATGCAGAGTTTTTTAAATGAAGTCCGAAAACATCAATATAATGATCTCTGTCTGCAAATAAAGCTTCGTAAAAAATTGGAAATACTGCCGATGCAATTGTAAGTGTATAAACTGAATTTGCCCAATCATAAAATGCCCAGGCATTTAATAATTTCTTATCTCCTTTTTGTAGGTTTTTCATAGAAATGGTTTTGTTATTGCGCTACGAATTTATCCAATTTTTATGATAATCAAATATAAATTATCTAATTCATGCATTATTAAATTATAAACAATTTAAAGCATAAAAAAAGCTACTCGAAAGAATAGCTTTTTAATATTTTTAAAATATTTTTTATTTGATAGTACCAACTTTAAGTGCAATCGCTTTAGCTTCGGGAATTAATGCTTTTATATTGGCAATTCTGGTTGCATCAGACGGGTGCGTACTCATAAATTCCGGTGTTCCCGAACCTCCTGATTTAGCTGACATTCTAGTCCAAAATGCAACAGCATCATCTGGATTATATCCGGCAATAGCCATTAAAGTTAAACCTATTTTATCTGCTTCACTTTCGTTACTTCTGCTAAATGGCAGCATTACTCCTACTTCAGATCCAATTCCGTAAGCCTGTGCAAATATTTGCTGTGTTGCTTCAGATTTTCCGCTTGTTGCTGCTCCTAAAGCCGCGCCGCCAATTTGCTGTAATTGTGCAGCCGACATTCTTTGTGCTCCGTGATTAGCTAAGGCGTGTGAAACTTCGTGTCCCATTACCGTTGCTAAACCAGATTCGTTTTGTGTTACAGGTAAAATACCAGAGTAAACAACAATTTTTCCTCCAGGTAAACACCAGGCATTGACTTCTTTATTATCAACAAGTTTGTATTCCCAGCGATAATCTTTTAGATATTGTGATTGTCCTAAATAGGCTAAATATTTTTCGGCCGCAGCTTTAATTTTAAATCCAACCGTTTCTACACGTTTAGCATCGGCTGTTCCTGTTATTACTTTATTTTCAGTCAAAAACTGATTGTATTGCTGGAAAGACGATGGAAATAATTCACTATTTGAAACAAAATTCAAATTTTGCTTTCCAGTTATAGGATTCGTTGCACAGCTGCATACTAAAACAGCCGCAAAAACGCTTGAAATTAAATGTTTTTTCATGATCTTAAATATTTAAACACACACAAAAATACAATTAAAATTACTCAAAATCTTACATAATTATTTCAATCGCTATCACAATTTCACTTATTCACCTACAATATGAAGCTCATTAAACTCTTTATCAACAATTAAGAAATTGTTCGATTCAAAGCTAATTTTATCAAATTCGATTCTTTCATTGTCGATTTCGATTTCAGTAACTTTAAAAGGAAGTCCAATTAAATTAATTTTATACTTGCTGTAAGGTGTATCATATTTTCCTTCCTTATGAAGCTGAATTATGAGTTCTTTTTCTTTTCCAATTGATCTTAATGATAAATGACTATAACGACCTTTTTTATAATCGTAACCATCCTGAGCATCTTCATAAACTCCAGATTGTTCTTTACCATTTTTATAGTAAACATCAAGTGTTAATTCATCAAATTCTAATTCACCAACATATTGCTGAACCGGATATTTTGGAATGATCGCACCCGCTTTTACGAAAACTGGAATTTCATCAAATTTAGTATCAACCCAGATTTCTCGTCCTCCAACAAGAAGTTCATTTGTCCAGTAGTTATACCACTCACCTCTTGGAATATACATACGTCTTCCTACAGCATTAGGTTCAAGGATTGGACATACTAAAATTTGATTTCCAAAGATGAATTCATCATTACGATAATGTGTTTGTGTATCTTCCTGATCGTAATAAACCAAAGGTTTCAACATCGGAAGTCCTTCTTCTATATACTGCCAAAACATAGTATATAAATAAGGTAATAATTGATAGCGAAGGCTGACAAATTTTCTCGTAATATTAATTACTTCTTCGTCAAAAGCCCAAGGTTCCTGATTACCATGATCTCCTGAAGAATGCGTTCTGCAAAACGGATGAAAAACACCTAACTGAATCCAGCGTGCGTATAATTCGCCTGTTGGCTGTTCTGCAAATCCCCCAATATCAGAACCTGTAAATCCCATTCCTGAAATTGACATTCTCTGTACCTGAATATTTGCAATCCACAAATGTTCCCAAGTTGCTACGTTATCTCCTGTCCAAGACGATGTATAACGCTGTGCACCAGAATAAGCCGATCTTGTAATAACGAAAGGACGTTTTGGATAAGCAAATCGTTTTACACCATGATAGGTTGCTCTTGCCATTTGCGTTCCGTAAATATTATGCGCTTTTCTATGACTGCAAGGATTTCCGTCGTAAAAGTGACGAACATCCATCGGGAAAGTTTTATTTGGAACCTCCATTACGGCAGGTTCATTCATGTCATTCCAAACTCCTTTTACACCTATTTCTGAAACTAATTCTTTAAATAAACCAGCCCACCATTCTCTAACAGCGGGATTTGTATAATCTGGAAAATTACATTCTCCCGGCCAGACTTTTCCTTTCATATAAGGTCCATCGGCTCTTTTGCAGAAATAATCTTTTTCCAAAGCTTCTTTATAAACCCAGTAATCTTTATCAATTTTAATTCCCGGATCGATGATTACGACTGTTTTAAAACCATCTTCGGCTAATTCAGCAACCATTCTTTTGGGGTCTGGAAAATAGTTTTTATTCCAGGTAAAACATCGAAATCCTTCCATATAATCAATGTCCAGATAAATGGCGTCGCACGGAATTTTAAGTTCTCTAAATTTTGAAGTGATTTCTTTGACTTTGCTTTCTGGATAATAACTCCATTTACATTGGTGGTATCCTAAAACCCAAAGCGGCGGCAGTTCCGGTTTTCCGGTTAAATCGGTATAAGTTGTTACAACATCCTGCATTTGAGGGCCGTAAATGAAATAATAATTCATTTCTCCTCCTTCTGCCCAATAACTTGTAACGTTTCTTCTTTCCTGACAAAAATCAAAAAAAGTTCTAAAGGTATTATCGAAGAAAATACCGTAAGATTGTTTGTTATGTAAACCAATATAAAACGGAACTACTTTATAAAGAGGATCTTGTTCTTTTTGATAAGCGTATTGATCTGTAGCAAAATTTTCGACTCTTTTGCCTTTTAAATTCATTTGAGTTGCCTTGTCTCCTAAACCGTAAAAACATTCACCGTCTTTAGAAGATTTACTCATTTTTACAATATTTCCGCCATATTCGTAGCTTTCTTCCCAATGAAAACCAAGTTCATCTTCCAAAATCAGGAAATCATTTAAATCGTAAATCCAAACACGAAGATCTGCCTTTTGAATTTTACATTTTACTTTGCTGGTTCTGATCTGGAAATAGGTTTCTTCTTCTGTAAGTTCTAAAAAATTATAGCCGTGAAGCTGGCTTTTGTCTATTGCATACGAAAAATCATTGCTGAAATATCCTTTTGTAGTAAAGCGAAATCGAATTAAACTGTCTCTAAGAACAGTAACTTTTAAGATTACTTTATTATCTGTATTGAAAAAAATAGAATCTCCTTCATGCTCGTACGAAACAATCTTTGATGGATATAAATCGCCTTTGTATTCTAATGATGTGTTTGTAATCATATCGCCAATGAATTAATTATAACAATAATCTCTATTTCAAACATACAAAAAAAGTTAGTAAAGGGCTATGAATAAAAGGTTTATTCACGAAAACGTTTTTTCTGTCTGAGAATTAAATTACAGCTCGAAAAATCAACAATTCGATAATTTAAAAACGATAAAATGACAAAATAATACCGCTAAAAATATTTGTCAGATTTTATTTAAACGAAAGAATAAACGGTTACGCTTAATGGCGGTAAAATTAATTCAACAGAAAAATCCCTTCCATCATAAGGCGTTGATTCAATTTTTAATGATTTCCCGTTTCCAACACCACCGCCGCCATAAATTACAGCATCGCTATTAAAAATCTCTTCTAACTGACCTTTCTTCGGAATTCCAATTCTGTAATTTTCTCGTACCATTTGCGTGAAATTGCAAACTACAATTACATTTTCATCTGCATTATTTCCTTTTCGAATATAAGATAAAACTGCATTTTGATGATCTGAATAATTTATCCATTCAAAACCTTCGCCTGTAAATTGCTTTTCATACAATGCTGGACGTGATTTATACAAATGATTTAAATCTGTAATTAATCGTTTTATTCCCGAATGAAAATCAAATTCTAATAAATGCCAGTCTAAACTCTGTTCGAAATTCCATTCGCCAGTTTGACCAAATTCAGCTCCCTGAAACAATAATTTTGTTCCGGGATGTGTAAACATATAACCGTATAATAGTCTCAAATTAGCAAATCGCTGCCATTCGTCGCCCGGCATTTTATAAATAAGAGATTTTTTGCCATAAACCACTTCGTCATGAGAAAACGGAAGCATGAAATTTTCTGTAAAAGCATACGTCATCGAAAAAGTCAAATCGTTTTGATGGTATTTTCGATACACCGTTTCTTTTTGAAAATACTTTAAAGTATCGTGCATCCAGCCCATCATCCATTTCATTCCGAAACCTAATCCGCCGGTAAATGTTGGTCTTGAAACCATCGGGAATGAAGTACTTTCTTCTGCAATAGTCTGGACTCCATCAAAATTAGCATAGATAACTTCATTAAATTCTTTAAGGAAACTTATACTGTCTAAATTTTCTCTTCCGCCAAAAATATTGGCTTCCCACTCGCCTTCTTTTCTGGAATAATCAAGATATAACATCGAAGCTACAGCGTCAACCCTTAATCCGTCAACATGATAATGTTGAAGCCAAAAAACAGCGTTGCTAATTAAAAAAGCGCGGACTTCATTTCTTCCGTAATTAAAAACCAAGCTTTTCCAATCTGGATGATAACCTTTTCTGCGATCTGGATGTTCGTATAAATGCGATCCGTCAAAATAACCTAAACCATGTGCATCGTCTGGAAAATGTGACGGAACCCAGTCTAAAATTACACCAATTCCTTCCTGATGCAGTCTATCTACCAAAACCATAAAATCCTGAGGTTTTCCAAAACGTGAAGTCGGTGCAAAATATCCCGTTAATTGATATCCCCAAGAAGGATCATAAGGATATTCCATAATCGGCATAAATTCTACGTGCGTAAAACCGGTTTCTTTAACGTATTTAACCAAATCATCTGCCAATTCTAAATAACTCAAAAACCTGTTATGATCTGCTCGTTTCCAGGAACCTAAATGCACTTCGTAAACCGAATAAGGCTTATCTAAAGCGTTTTTCTCCTTACGATTCTCCATCCAGTTTTCATCTTTCCATTTATAATCTAAATCCCAGACTACAGAAGCGGTATGCGGAGGTTTTTCACAATATAAAGCAAAAGGGTCTGCTTTTTCAGTAATTACCCCGTCAATATTCGATTGAATTTTATATTTATAAAGAGCTCCTTTTGAAACATCAGGAATAAATCCTTCCCAAATTCCCGAAGAATCCCAGCGAACATTTAAAAGATGTTCTCCCTGATTCCAATAATTAAAATCCCCAACAACCGAAACAGAATGTGCTGTAGGTGCCCAAACGGCAAAATACACACCTTTAACTCCATCAACTTCAATTAAATGCGCTCCTAATTTTTCATATAATTTGAAGTGTTTTCCCGCTTTGAATAAATCTATATCAAAATCAGTAAATAGAGAATGTGTGATTACTTTAGTCATATTTGGTTTTTAAGGCAATAATTTAAAATTGGAATTTGGAGTTTTTTTATTGGAATTTTTCAAATTTATTCTATTCTAAAGTTATCCGATAATGTAACTCCTTTTTTAATCACAACAATTCCGTCTTTTATACTGTACAATTCATTCGTAAAATTGTCTAAATGTTTTCCGCCGTTAATATGAACATTATTTCCAATTCGAACATTTTTATCAACTAAGGCATTTTTTATAAAACAATTTTCACCAATTCCAACGTGAATTTTATTAATGCTGCTTTCATGATTCATTTCGTCAAGATCCTGATAAAAATCGTTCCCCATAACATAACAGTTTTCCAACACGGTTCCTACACCTACTCTTGAACGAATTCCAATTACAGAACTTTTAATTTCTTTAGCATTTATAATACAGCCTTCAGAAATTAAAGATTGATTAATAATTGAATTTCTGAATTTTGATGGTGGTAATAATCTTGGTCTTGTAAAGATTTTGTTTTCGTTATCAAACAAATTAAACTCCGGAATATCAGCTGTTAAACCAATATTGGCTTCAAAAAATGATTCGATGTTTCCGATATCTGTCCAATATCCTTCGTATTGATAGCTTAGAATTTTATGTTTTCCAACGGCTTGCGGAATAATTTCTTTCCCGAAATCTTTTGTTTCCTGATTCGCCATTAATTCTTCTAACAATGGTTTATTAAAAATATAAATTCCCATTGAAGCAAGGTACTTTTTACCTTTTTCCTGCATATGTTCACTTACTTCAGATTCCCATTCAGGTAACAATGAAGCGTTTGGCTTTTCGATAAAAGCATGAATATTATTTTCATGATCAGTTTTAAGAATTCCGAATTCCGGTGCATCTTTAGCATTTACCGGCAAAGTCGCAATCGAGATTTCGGCGTCAGCAGCAATGTGCGCTTCAAGCATTTCGTTAAAATCCATTTGATACAATTGATCGCCCGAAAGAATTAAAGCGTGATCAAAATCGTGTTTCAAAAAATGTGACATACATTGTCTAACAGCATCTGCCGTACCCTGAAACCAAGTTGGATTATCCGGAGTTTGTTCTGCCGCCAGAATATCAACAAATGACTGACTGAAAATACTAAAATTGAAAGTGTTTTTGATATGCGCATTTAAAGATGCGGAGTTAAACTGTGTCAAAACAAATATTTTAAAAATATCTGAATTGATACAATTAGAAATTGGTATATCGACCAAACGATATTTTCCTCCAATCGGAACAGCCGGTTTTGATCTCGTTTCTGTTAATGGAAACAAACGTGATCCTTGTCCTCCTCCTAAAATAATAGCAACTACATTTTTCTTTTTAAATTTCATTTTTCTCAATTATTAGGTTGTATATCTCGATATATTCTTGGCAAACACTTTCCCAGGAATGGTCTGCTGACATTCCTCTTCGTAAAATGGTATTAAAATTTATTTTGTCATCGTACAATTTAACTGCACGATTTATAGAATAACAAATATCTCCAACAGAAGCCTGATCGTGACAGATTCCGTTTCCTTCATCACCAAAATCAATAACAGTATCGCGCAAACCTCCTGTTCTCCTAACAATTGGAATTGTTCCGTAACGCATGGCATACATTTGGTTTAAACCGCAGGGCTCTACTCTTGAAGGCATTAAAATATAATCTGAACCTGCGTAAATTAAATGCGCTAATTCTTCATTATAACCAATAAAAACATTGTAATTGCCTTTATAATCATTGCGCAATTGGGTTAATTGCGATTCAATTTCAGCATTTCCTGAACCTAGAATTAAAATATTGATTTCTTCAAAATGTTCTGATAATGCAAGCGCAGAAGCCTGAGGTAGTAAATCACCGCCTTTTTCTTCAAACAAACGCCCAATAAAACTAAACAATGGCTTTGTAGGATCTAAATCAAATTGATCGCACAATTTTTCTTTATTTTTCTGTTTTCCAATTTCAAAGTTTTCTATCGAATAATTCTCCGCAATCATTTGATCTTTTAATGGATTCCAGACTTCGATGTCAATTCCATTTAAAATTCCTTTAGATTTATTTCTAACGGATTGAAACAAAGATTCTAAACCATTCGCACTATAATTGATTTCATTTAAATAGCTCGGAGAAACTGTAGTAACGGCGTTCGCACATTTTACAGCAACTGCCAATGAATTAATTGAATTGCTCCACTCCAAAAATCCAACATGTTTTAAATCAAATTCTGGCAGATAATACAATTTATCAAAACCAAACCAGCCCTGATATAAACCATTGTGGATTGTTATAACTGTTTTTACATCTTTCAATACTTCATATTTATAAGCAAATTGCAGCAGAAACGGAATTAATCCTGTATGATGATCGTGACAGTTAATTATATCCGGAATTTTATTTCGGGCGATAATCCAGTCTAAAACCGCAATTTGAAAAGATAAGAAACGTTCAATATCATCTTCATAACCATATACATTCGGACGATTAAATAATTCATTAATTTCAATGAGATATAATTCGTAGCCTAATTTATCTGTGCTCTCTTTTAAAACACTAAAAGGGAAATTGAAATTTCCTAATTTAACTGTTCCCCAATGCACACAGTCAAAATTATTTTCATTTCTAAATTTTGTATCATAAGCCGGAACAACAACTATAACGTCATGCCCTGCGTTTTCCTGGTACTTGGGTAAAGCACCAACTACATCAGCCAAACCGCCGACTTTTGCCATTGGATAACATTCTGCACTAATATGAAATATCTCCATTTCAGAAATTAATTTGTGATTATTTTTCAAGAAACAATCATTAATATGCTATTTTTATCTTTTTTTTAAATTTAGCAAAAAAATAGGCAAAGTACTGCTTCAAAATCAGATTTATTGAAATGGCAAAAAAGGCAATTAATCCTACTAAATCATTAAAAATTCCACAGATAATTATACTATCTGCCAAAATTTGCGCATTTGTATCCACTAAGTTAGCAACTAAATTTGCAGCGAGGTTATTTACAACGCCTATAAAACATAAGGTTCCCAAACGTGAACTTGAAATGGACAACAAAAGCATTCAAAAAGTTGTTCACGTTTCTGCTATTAATAAAAATGTTGTGACTTATCAATATGGCCAAAGTGAGCGTAAAGTTTTACTTGTTCATGGTTGGTCAGGTAGAGGAACCCAGTTATTTAAAATAGCCGATGAACTTTTACAAAATGGTTTTTCTACAATAAGTTTTGATGCACCTGCACATGGAAAATCAGAAGGAAAAACAACCATAATGTCTGAGTTTATAGCTTCTATTCTGGAAATTGAAAAAGAATTTGGTCCTTTTGAATTTGCAATTGGACATTCATTAGGCGGAATGTCGGCATTAAATGCAATTAAAGATGGTTTACAAGTAAACAAAGCTGTAATAATTGGAAGCGGGGATATTGTACAGGATATTTTAGATGATTTTACTTTTAAATTGAAACTTAAAAAGGAATTTAGCGATCGTTTAAGACTATTTTTTGAAGATAAATATCAATTAAAAATGGATGATTTTTCAGCCTATAAAGCTGCTCAAAAAATCGAAATTCCTGTATTAGTAATTCATGATAATGATGATCCAGAAGTTCCTGTAAAAGCCGGAATTCATATTCATGAAAATCTTCAAAATGGAGCCTTATTTTTAACCGATGGATTAGGCCACCGAAAAATACTTGGGAATCAAACTGTTATTAAAAAAACTTTAGAATTCATTAAAAATAGTTAACTTTATATATAACTATTTAAATATCAAATACTAAAGAAAAGTAAAATGGATTTATTTGGAGAAACAATAGATTGGGAAACTGAATTAAAGCCCATTTTAAAAAAGTATAAAGGCAAAAAACATCCTTTGGATTATCAAAACACTTACCAACTTTTGGTTATGGTTGTTTTATCAGCTCAGGATTCTGATGCCAATATTAATAATATTGCTCCAGCTTTGTTTGAAAAATTTCCAACTCTTACAAGTTTATCAAAAACTGATTTCGAAACTTTTATTCCTTATATAAGTAAGGTACGAAATCATGCAACCAAAGCCAACTGGCTCTTGGAAATTGCAAAAACAATTCAAAATGATAAAGATATTCCTTTAACAATGTCTGAATTAACTGCTTTGAAAGGCATTGGAAGAAAATCTGCAAATGTAATTTTAAGAGAAACCAATAAACCTGCAGAAGGAATTATTGCCGATTTACACGTAATAAGAGTTGCTCCCAGAATTGGCATAATAAAAGAAGCCAAAGACGGAAATAAAGCAGAAAAAGACTTGATGGAAGTTTTACCAAAAACTATATGGTCAGAAATTGGAATGGCGATTTCCTTTTTAGGCCGTGAAATCTGCAGACCAAAGCCTAAATGTGAAGAATGCATTTTAACAGATATCTGTTTGTATTACAACACTGTAGTTCTTAAGAATTAGATTATTTTCTACGTGTATCAATTAGGTAAATGATTTTCCACGAATCTTTTTCTTTAAACAATGTGAAAGTATTTACGCCAGTATGACTCAATTTATCGTTTAAATAAAACTCATACGGTGCCCAAACATGAGCCATAGTACCATCAATTTGAATATTATAACTCAAAATTTTCTCCTGAAATTTCATACTTGACGGAATTGTAGCAATAGATTTATAGAATTCACCTGCACTTTCATCCGATAATTTATTTCCCTTTACTGAACTCTCACTAATAGATTGCAAAATCATTTTATCTGCGCAAACGGTTTTTATTTTTACGGAGTCTTTTTGATGGAATCCTTCAAAGAATATTTCAATAGCTTTTTGAACTTCCTGTTTCTGTGCATTAGATGATAATCCTAAAAGCAGAAAAAATAGAATAAAATAAACTCTCATATTATAATTTTAAATTAAACGCCAAATTGAGATAAATGATGGTCTAAATGTTTCGCAAACATATTATTCCATTCTTTTGTAGTTAATTTACCTAAAGAAAGAGATTCTTTTCCCTGAAATTCAGTTTCTCCTAATTCCTGTGTTTTTAGAATATAGGAGATCAACCTACTTTTTTCCAGTTCAAAATCACGATCTCCAGCAATAATAAATTGTGGAGCTGTATGAATATTTCTCGCATAAGGCTTTTCGCTTACTATTGCATTTTTAGCTAGTAATTTAAGCATCAATCTTATAAAAACATTTGGTTTGGCATGAATATTATCATAAACCATTTCATACGTTACATTACAATGCGCTAGCATCTGATCAACAGACATTTTACCCCAAAGTGGTTGTGAATCTATTTTAAGCTCATTAATTCGGTTTATAAATTGATCACAATCTTCTGTCTGAAAAATATTTTGCATAGTTTAATTATAAGGTAAAACATTAAAGTAAAAGTATAAAATTTACTATTAAAATTAGTTTTATGGCAAAAAAAAACTTCAATTAGCAAAGCCAATTGAAGTTTTTAGTACT
>NZ_DLHA01000002.1 GCF_002482975.1 Flavobacterium sp. UBA7680
GTAATAATAATTGAGATTTGCATCTTTATTTTTTTAGTGTTACAAAAGTACGGAAACTTTAAGAACTAAAAAAATAAAATCTCAACATTTTCAATACTTCTTGTTATTTAATTCATAATTTTAATAAAAACTTTAAACTATTGTCGACTGTCCGATATGAACATTGTCATTTCTGAAATATAACAGGTCATCTTTGCTGAAAATAACATTTGAAACAAATTCCCCTACTTCATTTGTACCGAATTTTGAATCTGGTTTTAAATCAACTGTAACCACTTTATATTCAATTGCTTTTTCAATAGCTTTATAAATCACATTTGCTTCTGTAAACAATCCGAAATGTTCTAACAACATTGCTGCTGATAAAATGGAAGCAATTGGATTAGCAATATTTTTTCCTTTTGCCTGAGGATAAGATCCATGAATTGGTTCGAAAAGTGCATTTTTTTCTCCTAAAGATGCTGAAGCCAATAAACCAATTGAACCTGTAATTACGCTTGCTTCATCTGATAAAATATCTCCAAATAAATTTTCTGTCAAAATCACATCAAATTGTTTCGGATTTAAGATAATCTGCATAGCTGCGTTATCAACAAATAAAAAGTCTAAAAGAACATCTGGATAACTTTCGCCCACTTTTTGAACTACTTTTCTCCATAATCTTGAAGTTTCCAAAACATTAGCTTTGTCAACTATAGTCAGCTTTTTGCGTCGGTTTTGTGCCGATTTAAAAGCTAAGTGTGCGATTCTTGTAATTTCTTCTTCTGAATATTCACATAAATCTGAAGCGTGTGTTCCTTCTTCATTTAATGTTTTAGCTCCAAAATAAGCACCGCCTGTTAATTCTCTGAAAATAGTAAAATCTGCACCTTCAATAATTTCTCTTTTTAAAGGAGAAGCATCGATTAATGCTTTATAAGGTTTTATTGGGCGAATGTTAGCAAACAATCCTAATTCTTTACGCAATTTCAATAATCCCTGCTCCGGACGAACTTTTGCATTTGGATTATTATCGTATTTAGGATCACCAATGGCGCCAAATAAAACAGCATCAGTATTTAAACAAAGATTTAAAGTTTGTTCCGGCAGCGGGTTTCCAGTTTTGTCAATAGCAATAGCACCCATGAGCGCTTCTTCAAAAACAAATTCATGATTGTACACTTCGCCAATAGCGTATAATGCTTTTTTGGCCTGCGCAATAACCTCTGGTCCAATTCCGTCTCCTGGTAAAACTGCTATTTTCAAATTCATAACGTCTCGTTCTTTATGTATTTAAATCTTTATTTTTTCTTTATTCTATCTTCTTTCTTCTATTCTCTTTTAACTAGCTTCTAATTAAATCACCTTCGATTTTAGAAGCTTCAATAATCTGGTGAATATCTGCATCTACTACTTCTTTTTTGATATCTGCAAATTTCAAGAACTCAATATATACAATGTCTAATTGCACTTTAGTCAATTCGTAACCTACTTTTTTAGCACGGTAAGCTAATGCAGCTCTTCCGCTTCTTGCAGTCAAAATAATTGAAGATTCGTTTACACCAACATCAAGTGGATCCATGATTTCATAAGTCGCTCTGTTTTTGATCACACCATCCTGATGAATTCCAGAACTGTGTGCAAAAGCATTTGCTCCTACAATCGCTTTATTTGGCTGTACAATCATTCCCATACTTTCAGAAACTAAACGACTTATTTCGTTTAATTCTCTTGTATTAATGTTTGTATCTAAGTTTAAGTATGGATGTTGTTTGAAAATCATTACCACTTCTTCAAGTGCTGTATTTCCTGCTCTTTCTCCAATACCATTAATAGTACATTCGATTTGTCTTGCGCCATTTATAGCTCCTGCTATTGAGTTTGCAGTTGCCATTCCTAAATCATTATGACAGTGACATGAAAGGATTACGTTTTCGATTCCTTTTACGTTTTCTTTTAAATATTTAATTTTTGCTCCGTATTCTTCTGGAAGACAATATCCTGTAGTATCAGGAATATTTAATACCGTTGCGCCAGATTTAATTACTTCTTCGCAAACTTTTGCAAGAAAAGCATTGTCTGTTCTACCAGCATCTTCTGCATAGAATTCAACATCCTCTACATATGATTTTGCGTGAGCTACTGCAAATTTTGCTCTTGCAATAATATCTTCCGGAGTAGTTTGTAATTTGTGGAGTATATGAGATTGTGAGGTTCCGATTCCGGTATGGATTCTAGGTCTTTTAGCGTGCTTTAAAGCAGCTGCCGCAACATCAATGTCGTTTTTTACGGCTCTTGTCAATCCGCAGACGGTTGCATTTTCTACAATTTTACAAATCTCAGAGACCGATAAAAAATCGCCCGGACTTGACACAGGGAAACCGGCTTCGATAATATCAACTCCCATTTTGTCTAGTCGTTCTGCGATAACTAATTTTTGCTTAGTATCTAACTTACATCCTGGAACTTGTTCACCGTCGCGTAATGTGGTGTCAAAAATTTGAACTTTCTCTCTATTCATATTCATTTATTTAATGTAATTTCACATCTTGATAACAAATATATATTGTACTTCTTCAGTACGAAATTCATTTTAATGAAATTATACTGTTCATAACACAATTTATAACGACTTAAATATTTAATAATCAATAAGTTATATTATTATTTTTTACAATGGCTAACCATCAAAAAGATTTCTTATTTGTTCTGATAAAATCACTTTCCAAATCTGAAAAAAGGCAGTTTAAAATTTTTGCAAGCCGATTAGAAACAAGTTCGAATACTAAATTCATTGAATTATTCAATATTTTAGATAAGTCTGAAACCTATGATGAAAAGCTGATTTTGAAGAGCGGAATCATCAAAAAAGTGCAGTTATCTAACTTAAAATCATACTTATACAAACAAATTTTGGTAAGTATTCGTTTGAATATTCCGAGCCAGAACATACGTTATCAATTGCGTGAACAAATTGATTTTGCTGTTATCCTATATAATAAAGGTTTGTATAAACAGAGTTTAAAAATTCTGGACAAAACAAAACAGCAGGCTTTAGAAAATGACGAAAAATACATGGCGTATGAAATCGTCGAGTTCGAAAAACTGATAGAATCGCAATATATTACCCGAAGTATTCAGGGCCGCGCCGACGAACTTGTTATTCAGGCCAAAGAATTAAATTACCGAAATACGATTTCAAGCAAATTATCGAATCTTTCGCTTCAATTATACGGAATCATGCTGAAAACAGGTTACGTAAAAAGCGATGAAGAGTATAAATATATTGACGATTATTTCAACAAACATATTGCCAAGCTTGACGAAACTAAATTTGGTTTCCGTGAAAAGTATTGGTTTTACAACGCTAATTTATGGCGCAGCTTTTTAGTTCAGGACTTTTTAGCGAGTTATAAGTTTGCTTATAAATGGGTTCAGCTTTTTTACGATAATCCGAATATGATTTACCTGAATCCAGTGTTTTTCTTAAAAGGAAACCACTATTTTCTGGAATCGCTGTATATGTTGAAATATACATCGAATTTCAAAAGATATCTTTCACTTTTAGAAGAAACAATTGAAGATCCTAAATTTCCTGTAAACGATAACATTGCATCACTATCATTTCTATATGTTTACAACAATAAGTTGAATTTACACATTCTGGAAGGTACTTTTGCCGAAAGCGAATATTTGATTCCGGAGATTTTAGAAAAAATAAAACTGCACAGCGAACATCTTGATGAACATCACGAAATGTTGTTTTTCTATAAAATTGCTTCGATTTATTTTGGAAATGAAAAGTACAATGAATGTATTCTTTATTTAGATAAAATCATCAACAACAAGAACTTAACCATGCGTGAGGATTTAATGTGCTTCGCGAGACTTTTGTCTTTAATTACGCATTATGAATTAGGAAAAGATTACTATTTAGAAAATCACCTGAAAAGCACGTATAAGTTCTTATTGAAAATGAATGATTTACATGAAGTTCAAAAGGAAATCATTAAGTTTTTAAGAAACCTGAACAACTTCTACCCTGCTGATATTAAAAAGGAATTCAAAAAAATGCACGCTCGTTTTGTAGAGCTTGAAAAGAATACTTACGAGAAAAGAGCTTTCCTGTATCTTGATATTATTTCATGGCTTGAAAGCAAAATTGAGAATCGAAAAATTGCGGATATTATTAAGGAAAAGGCCAAGCTTAATAGCAGATAAAAATTCCAATTTTTTAAAATTCCAAATTCCAAACTATTTGCGGTACTACCTTTGTCAAAGTTTAAAACTTTGACAAAGGTTTGTGCACACAATTACGACGCACTATTTGTCATTTCGACCGAAGGGAGAAATCGCACTCGAAACTCTACAAAGATTGGCGATTCTCTTTACGGAAATACTAGTGCGATTTCTCCCTTCGGTCGAAATGACAAAAAGTGCGTAGAAACTTTGCGCAAACAACAAACCCGACAGGTTTTTAAAACCTGTCGGGTTTACTAAACGCAAAAAATTGAAATTTAAATCGTTTATTCGATTATATTAGAAGTCGTAACATAAAAATCTTTATCAACTTCCACCTTTCTATCCTCATTAGTCGTTTTTTCAGACTGCCATTCTGTAGTTGGTTTTAACCAGGTTTCAACACCGTTTAATTTTACTCTAACCGGCATATCAAATTTAGCAACACAATTTGTCCAGTGATATCCAAAAGTTCCGTTTTTAAACATATATTCAAAAACCGGAATTTGCGTTGTAGTCAAATATTGTGCAAAAACTCTGTTGAAGTTAATTCCAGACTGCTCGTTGATATAATCCTGAATTTGTTTTCCTGTAACCGTTTGATGATAAAAAGTCTTGTTCATTCCTCTCAAAATCGATTTCCATTTTGCATCATCATTAATCACCTGACGAATCATATGCAGCATTGAAGCACCTTTTGGATACATATCTCCAGAACCTTCATTATTTACATCATAATGTCCGATGATTGGAGTATCGTTTTTAATATTTTTTCTGCATCCAATAATATATTCCGCCGCAGCGTCTTTTCCGTAATAATATTCAATGAAAAGGCTTTCAGAGTAATTTGTGAAACTCTCGTGAACCCACATATCAGCGATATCTTTGTACGTAATATTGTTGGCAAACCATTCGTGACCCGATTCGTGAATAATGATAAAATCAAATTTTAATCCCCAACCGGTTCCACTTAAATCACGTCCTAAATAACCATTTTTATATTGATTTCCGTACGTTACAGAACTTTGGTGTTCCATTCCTAAATACGGAACTTCTACCAATTTATAACTGTCTTCGTACCAAGGATAAGGTCCAAACCAGTTTTCAAAAGCTTTCAGCATTTTTGGAGCATCTTTAAACTGCTCTTTTGCCAAAGTTAGATTATCTCTTAAAACATAATAATTACAGTCTAAATCGCCTTTTTCTCCTTTATATACTTCAGAGAAATTAACGTAATCACCAATATTGATGTTTACGCCGTAATTATTAATTGGGTTTGAAACGTACCAATTGAATGTTTTTGTCCCGTCTTTTTCTTTTTTAACGCTTTGTAATCTTCCGTTAGAAACATCTGTTAAATCACCCGGAACATTCACGCTTATTAACATATTTTCTACTTCATCATACATATGGTCTTTATTTGGCCACCAAACGCTGGCACCTAAACCTTGACAAGATGTAGCAATAAAATCTTTTCCGTTTTTATCTTTTTTCCAAGAGAAACCGCCGTCCCACGGCGCTCTTACCGCTTCTTTAGGTTTTCCTTCAAAATAAACTACGATTTCTTTTGTATCGCCAACTTTCTGTTTTTCAGTTAAAGTAATGAAAAACGCATTTCCGTCTCTTTCAAATTTTAATTCTTTCTTATCCTGCGTTACTTTCGTAATTTTCATTGGTTCCTGCAAATCAATCTGCATTCTGTTATTCTCTGTTAAAACAGTATAACGAACTGTGTTAGAACCCGAAATAGCTTTTTCTTTAGGATTAACTTTTACATCAAGATGATAGTATTTTAAATCCCACCAGGCTCTTTCTTTTGTAATGCTTCCGCGTAAAGTATCCTGATGTGTAAAAACTGTTTCTCCTTTATTAAGAAGTCCCTGGGCATTGGCAGTAAAACCAATTAAAAAAGCAGTAAAAATGCTTCCGAAGTAATTTTTCATTAGTAAAATGGTATTATTTTGAAATCAATCTGTAACAAATGTAAACATTCGAATTAAGATTTCTAAAATTTTATGATTTCTTCATCAAAAAACAAACCCAATAAATAAGAATTTTATTGGGTTTCAATTTTTAATTATTTCCGAAGATTAATTGGTGATATTAAATTCTGTCACGTAAAAGTTTTTGTCAACAACTAAAGTTGATTTATCATCCTTTACATTTTCTGCTTTCCAGTCTGTTGTTGGTTTTAACCATGTTTCAACACCATTTATAGTAACTTTTAAAGGCAGATCAAAATTCTCTACACAATTGATCCAGTGATAAACCAATTTTTGATTTTGAAAATAATATTCAAAAGTTGGAACCTGCGCCGTTCTTAAATATTGATCAAAAACCGGACTGAAATTAATTCCTGACTCTTTACTTATATAATCTTCAATTTGCTTTGTAGTAACTGTTTGATGATAAAAAGTACTGTTTAAACCTCTTAAAATCGATTTGAATTTAGCATCATCATTTATAACCTGACGAATCGTGTGAATTATATTCGCACCTTTTGGATACATGTCGCCAGATCCTTCAACATTTACATCATAATAGCCAATAATTGGTTTTTTATTAGTAATCACTTTTCTAATTCCTCTTATATATTCGTTTGCGGCATCTTTTCCGTAATAATATTCAATAAAAAGCGATTCAGAATACGTTGTAAAACTCTCGTGAATCCACATATCTGCAATGTCTTTATAGGTAATATTGTTTGCAAACCACTCATGTCCAGACTCATGAATAATAATATAATCAAATTTTAATCCCCAGCCGGTTCCGCTCATATCGTTTCCTCTATAACCATTTTGAAAGTCATTTCCGTAAGTCACAGAACTTTGATGTTCCATTCCTAAATACGGAACTTCAACTAATTTATAGCTGTCTTCGTAAAACGGATAAGGTCCAAACCAGCTTTCAAAAGCTTTCAGCATTTTTGGAGCATCCTGAAAGTGTTTTTTAGCAATTTCAAGATGATCTCTTAAAACATAATAATTGCAATCTAAATCACCTTTTTCTCCTTTGAATTTCTCAGAAAAATTAACGTAATCACCAATATTGATATTTATGCCATAATTATTAATTGGGTTCGAAACATACCAATTAAAGGTTTTAGTTCCGTCTTTTTGTTTTTTAACGCTTTGTAATCTTCCGTTAGAAACATCCGTTAAATGTCCCGGAACATTCACGCTGATTAACATATTTTCGACTTCATCGTACATATGATCTTTGCAAGGCCACCAAACGCTCGCGCCTAAACCCTGACAAGATGAAGCAATAAAATCTTTTCCGTTTTTATCTTTTTGCCATGTAATTCCTCCGTCCCACGGTGGTCTAACAGCTTCTTTAGGCACTCCGCCAAAAGAAATTACAATTTCTTTAGTTTCGCCAACTTTTTGACTTTCAGTTAAAGTGATGAAGAATGCATTCCCGTCTCTTTCAAATTTTAATTCTTTTCCGTTTTGCGTTACTTTCGTAATCTTCATTGGTTCCTGCAAATCAATTTGCATTCTGTTATTTTCTGTTAAAACAGTATAACGTACGGTATTTGAACCTGTTATTGTTTTGTCTGCAGGATTTACTTTTATATCCAAATGATAATATTTTAAATCCCACCAGGCTCTTTCTTTTGTAATGCTTCCGCGTAAAGTATCCTGATGTGTAAAAACGGTTTCAGACTTATTCATAAGTCCTTGAGCATTGGCAGAAAAACCAATTAGAAAAGCTGCTATAACACTTCCAACGTATTTTTTCATTATAAATTAAGTTTTTGAATTAGTTATAATATTAGTATATTTTTTTAATTTATGTTACAGATTTGTATTCATAAACAGTATTGTTTTTTTTATTTTAGCTAAAATTTACCAGTTTTATGAAATTTAGCTCGTTTTTATACCTTTTGACATTCCTGTATTCAATACATAATTATTCCCAGACATTTCCTGTTTATAAAACAAACGATAAAATAACGATTGACGGCGATTTAACCGATTGGAAAACACCTTTTTTAGGTCCGTTTGTAATTCATAATTCCGGCGAAAAAGCAACACAAAACACAATGGTTTCACTTTCGTGGAATGACGAAAACCTTTATATCGCCTATCGTTCAACAGATTCTAAAATAGTTGGAAAGTCTCAGAAAAAAGATTCTAAAATTTATGAAGCTGATGATTTAGTGGAAGTTTTTATTGATCCGGATGGTGACGGAAAAAACTATCTTGAAATTGGAGTAAATGCTTTTTCTACCAATTATGATATGCTTATAAAGTGTATTTCTCCTGAATGCGGAGGCTGGAAAACAGCAATTAAATTTGATATTAAAGGATTAGAAGCTGTTAGCAAAATAACTCCTGAAGGTTTTGATACCGAAATTAAAATCCCTTTTTCAAGCTTAGAAAAAATTGAAAACGGAAATTTTACAAAACCAAAAATTGGTACAAAATGGAAAGCCAATACTTTTAGAATTGATTACGGTAATACAACCGAATATCTTGCTCTACAGGATTATAAAAGTTTGAAATTTGGGTTTCATCACCCTGAAGAATTTGCGGTTTTTGAGTTTTTGGAGTAAGTGTTGCGAGATGGTACGCGGATGATACGGATTCGCTATGCGAAAGCGCGGATTTATACGGATTTTTTTTCCTTTTTTTGTTAATCGCATTTTTTGTCAGACTGAGCGAAGTCGAAGTCCGTTTGCTGAATCACTTTGCAGGACTTCGACTTCGCTCAGTCTGACATTCTTCCATTAAATAATATTAATATTACTTCTGGCGCTTTTTCAAAACATCAACAACATCATTTAACTGAAAACCTTTTGCCTGCAATAAAATCAAATAATGAAAAAGTAAATCAGCGCTTTCGCTAAGGAATAAATCATCATTATCGTCTTTTGCTTCGATCACCACTTCTACAGCTTCTTCACCTACTTTTTGAGCAATTTTATTGATTCCTTTTTCAAATAAAGAAGCTACGTAACTTTTCTCAGAATCGGCATTTTCTCTACGCGTTTTGATTGTATTTTCTAATTGAGAAATAAAACCGTAATTTTCTTTGTTTTCTTCCTGCCAGCAAGTATCTGCGCCCGTGTGACATGTTGGCCCGACAGGTTTTGCCTGAATTAAAAGCGTATCGCCGTCGCAGTCGTTTTTAATACTTACCAAATTTAAAAAGTTACCACTCTCCTCGCCTTTTGTCCAAAGTCTTTGTTTAGATCGACTGAAAAAAGTTACTTTTTGCGTTTCTATTGTTTTTTGAAGCGATTCTTCGTTCATGTAACCCAGCATCAAAACATTTTTAGTTTCTGAATCCTGAATTATCGCCGGAATTAATCCATGTGAGCTTTTTATATCTATGTTCATTTTTATTTTAGATTTTAGAGTTCAGATTTTAGATTTTTCTGAATTGTATGATTATTTGATTTCTGATTTTTGGAATTTGGAATTTGGAATTTAAAAATTGGAATTTTTTATTTATTAAATTCTAACTTCAATACCATTATTCCTAAGCTCTTGTTTTAAAGCTTTTATTTCAATTTCTTTAAAGTGAAAAACACTCGCTGCCAAAGCCGCATCAGCTTTTCCTTCTTTAAAAGAATCTACGAAATGCTGTATATTTCCGGCTCCGCCCGAAGCAATTATCGGAATATTAATTAAGGTTGATAATTTAGCCAAAGCTTCGTTTGCAAAACCATTTTTCGTCCCGTCGTTATCCATTGAGGTAAATAATATTTCGCCCGCACCGCGCTCTGCAACTTCTACAGCCCAATCGAATAGATTTAGTTCTGTTGGTACTTTTCCGCCTACTAAATGCACAATCCATTGTCCGTCAATTTGTTTCGCATCAATTGCAACGACAACGCATTGACTTCCGAATTTCTGTGCTAAATCATTAATTAACTGCGGATTTTTTACTGCCGATGAATTAATCGAAACTTTGTCTGCACCATTATTCAGCAGAATTTCAACATCTTCAACAGACGAAATCCCACCGCCAACTGTAAACGGAATATTGATTTTTTCCGCCACACTTCGCACCATATTAACCAGCGTTTTACGTCGTTCTTCTGTTGCCGAAATATCCAGAAAAACCAGTTCGTCTGCACCTTCTGCCGAGTATATTTCTGCCAATTCAACCGGATCTCCCGCGTCGCGCAAGTCAACAAAGTTAACGCCTTTTACGGTTCTTCCGTTTTTTATATCTAAGCAGGGTATGATTCTTTTTGCTAACATTTTTTTGTTGTTTCACAGAGATTCACAAAGATAACGCAGAGATTCGCAAAGATTTTTTTTAGTAAATCTTTGTGTTTTACTTCGTGCTTCTTTGCGAAATAATCTTATTTATTTAAAATATAATTTTCAAGTTGCTTTAATGTAATTCGTCCTTCGTAAATCGCTTTTCCAATAATAGTTCCTTCACACCCTAATTCAGCTAATTTAGGTAATTCATCAAAAGTTGAAATTCCGCCCGAAGCGATTAGTTTGACTCCTTTTGCTTCTTCTAAAATTTTACCGTAAAGATCAAAACTCGGCCCTTCAAGCATTCCATCTTTTGCAATATCAGTGCAAATAACATACTGAATTCCTTTAGTTTGATAATCCTGAATAAACGGAATCAAATCTTCATTTGAATCTTCTAACCAGCCTGAAACAGCAATTTTTTCCTCTTTTGCGTCAGCTCCTAAAATAATTTTATCCGAACCGTATTCTGAAATCCATTTTTCAAAAATAGCTCTGTTTTTTACCGCAATACTTCCGCCAGTAATTTGATTTGCACCACTTTCAAAAGCAATTCTCAAATCATCATCCGATTTTAATCCACCTCCAAAATCAATTTTTAAACTAGTTTGATTGGCTATTTGTTCCAAAATCTTATAATTGACAATTTTGCTTGATTTTGCACCGTCTAAATCTACTAAATGCAGATATTCAATTCCGTGTGCTTCAAATGATTTCGCTACTTCAAGCGGATTTTCATTGTAAATTATTTTGGTATCATAATCACCTTTTGATAAACGAACACATTTTCCGTCAATGATATCTATGGCTGGTATTATTCTCATTTTTGATATTTTAGATTTTAGATTTTAGATTATTTTCTAAACTGACATTTTGATTGAAATTGATTTTTGATATTGGAATTTGGGATTTAAGAAATTGAAATTTAAAAATTTACATTTTTAAAAAGTTTTCCAAAATCTTCTCCCCAACCGCACCGCTTTTTTCAGGATGAAACTGAGTTCCGTAAAAATTATCTTTTTGCAAAGCCGATGCGTATTCTAAATCATAATTCGTTGTTGCAATGGCTTCTGGACAATTTGGAGCATAGAAACTGTGAACCAAATACATAAATTCATTTTCCGGAATGGCTTCAAACAGATCCGATTTCAAGTTATAAATCTGATTCCAGCCCATTTGTGGCACTTTTACCTGATTTGAAAATTTGATCACATCAACATCAAAAATACCTAAACCTTTTGTATTTCCTTCTTCAGATGAATTACACATCAATTGCATTCCAAGACAAATTCCTAAAACAGGCTGTTTCAAATTTGGAATCAAACTGTCTAAACCGCTTTCACGAAGTTTTGCCATTGCCGAACTTGCTTCACCAACTCCAGGGAAAATCACTTTATCTGCCGCCTGAATTTCTTCTGGATTATTGCTCAAAACGGCTTTAAAACCCAATCTTTCAATAGCAAACATAATGCTCTGAATATTTCCTGCTCCGTAATTTATAATTACTATTCTCAATTTATTTTAGATTTTAGATTTTAGATTTTAGATTTCTCTTCAATCTTACAATCATTTAATACTATTATTTTATTTTACAGATCCGTATAATGAGCTATCATTTTGTTTACCAATCCGTTTTCATTAAAAAACATGACTTCAATTGCCATTTTATTCATTACTGATTTATAATAAAGTGCAACAGAATCAACTCCTGAAGTTACTTCAACCAATTCAAAATGCAAATCTGGAATTTTATGTAAAGCTTTCTCCCAATACGCTCTGACTTGCTCTTTTCCGTGTAGCGAACCACTTTCGATTCCGGCGGCAAGTTTTATCATTGGGGTCGTAATTTCAATATCTTCAGAATAATGTTTCATGATATCGTCTAAATCGTGAGAATTCCAGGATTCTATCCAGCCTTTTGCAAATTTATCAGCGTTCATATTTTTTTGTTTGTTTTGTTTCAAGTTTCAAGTTTCAAGTTCTCTACTTAACGTGAAACTTTAAACTTGAAACAAATTCATTACAACATCCCCTTCGTCGAAGGTAAAATCATTTTTTCGGTATCTCTTTTTACGGCTACTTTTATGGCTTTTGCGAAAGCTTTAAAAATGGCTTCGATTTTATGATGTTCGTTAATTCCTTCTGCTTTGATATTTAAATTGGCTTTTGCTCCGTCAGAGAATGATTTAAAGAAATGATAGAACATTTCCGTTGGCATTTTTCCAACCATTTCGCGCTTAAATTCGGTTTCCCAAACTAACCAGTTTCTTCCGCCAAAATCGATGGCAACCTGCGCTAAACAATCATCCATTGGAAGACAGAATCCGTAACGCTCGATTCCTAGTTTATTTCCTAATGCTTTTGCGAAAACTTCTCCTAAAGCAATTGCCGTATCTTCGATAGTGTGGTGTTCATCAACTTCTAAATCACCTTTTACCAGAATTTCTAAGTCCATTTGACCGTGACGCGAAATTTGATCTAACATATGATCAAAAAAAGCGATTCCGGTTTCGATTTTACTTTTTCCTGTTCCGTCAAGATTTAAGTTGATGTAAATATCTGTTTCGTTTGTTTTACGCGTAATTGATGCTGAACGTGCTTCTAATTTCAAAAACTCATAAATCCTTTTCCAATCTGTTGTTTCCAGAATAATTGTATCATTTAATTCTTCACGTTTTGATGAAATTTCATTACTTCCAATTCCATCTGTCATATTCATGAAAATCGCTTTTGCACCAAGATTTTTCGCCAATTCAACATCTGTCAAACGATCTCCTAAAACAAAAGAATTTTCTAAATCATACTCAGGATTGTTTAAATATTTTGTCAGCAATCCCGTTCTTGGTTTACGAGTTGGCGCATTTTCTTCTGGAAAAGTTCTGTCAACAAAGATTTCATCAAATATAACACCTTCGTTTTCAAAAGCTTTTAAGATAAAATTCTGAGTTGGCCAAAACGTATTTTCAGGAAAACTATCCGTTCCTAATCCGTCCTGATTGGTTACCATTGCCAGTTCGTAATCTAATTCATTGGCAATTTTAGCCAGATATTGGAATGCTTTTGGGTAAAACTCCAGTTTATCTAAACTGTCTAATTGGTAATTTTCAGGTTCTAAAACAATCGTTCCGTCACGATCGATAAAAAGTACTTTTTTCATATATTTTTATTTTTTTCTGCCACTGATTATACAGATAAAAATGATTTTTTTCTTTTGCCACGAATTGCACTAATTTTCACAAATTTTAAATTTAATTTCATCCGTATTAGTTTAGTCCCTACGGGACAATTGTTGATGGTATTATTTTTTTCTACCGACATTTAATCTCTACGAGATAATTCTTTAAAAAATTAGAAATATTTAATCTCTTCAAAAAACTCCGTTAGGAGTTAGATATCGGTAAAAAAAATACCCCAATATATATTTGTCCCGTAGGAACAATACCTTCTTCATATTCTATTTTTTTTTGCCACGAATTACACTAATGAATTAGTGAAAATTCGTGTAATTTGTGGCAAAAAACCTAAACACAAACAGAATAAAAAATAATCCGTTTAATCTGTGTAATCTGTGGCCTATAACTTTTCTAATTCAACAACTTTAATTCTCTAATTACAACAGCATTTTCTTCTTTTGTCCCAATTGTAAAACGAAGGCAGTTTTCGCATAAAGGCTGTGTTGTTCTGTTTCGAATTACGATTCCTTTTTCAATTAATTGATTGTATCTTTTGTTCGCATCATCTACTTTTGCCAGAATAAAATTGGCTTCTGTCGGGTACACTTTTTCTACAAAATCAACTTCAAGTAATACTTTAAGCAATTCCTCTCTTTGCTCAATGATAGAAGCTATTTCTTGTTTTATTTTTTCAGAATCTTTTAAACGTTCTTTCGCTCTTTGCTGTGTCAGTTCGTTTACGTTGTATGGTGGTTTTATTTTATTTAAAACCGAAATAACAGCTTCTGACGCATAACAGATTCCTAAACGAATTCCAGCCAAACCATAGGCTTTTGAAAGTGTTTGTGTAATAATCAAATTTGGATATTCGTCAATTTCGATAAGCCAGCTTTCTTTCTCCGAAAAGTCAATATAGGCTTCATCAATCACAACCAAACCTTTAAAATTTTGAAGCAGTTTTACCACGCTTTCATCAGAAAAAGAATTTCCGGTTGGGTTATTTGGAGAACATAAAAAGATGATTTTTGTGTTTTCATCAACGGCTTCCAGAATCTTTTCAACTTGTGGCTGAAAATCATTTGTCAGCAGAATTTCTCTGTTTTCAATCGCATTTATGTTCGCCAAAACGCTGTACATTCCGTATGTTGGCGGAAGCGTGATAATATTATCGATTTTTGGTTCACAGAAAGCTCTGAAAATCAAATCTAAAACTTCATCACTTCCGTTTCCTAATAAAATCTGACTTTGTTTTGTATTATTGTTTTTAGCTAAAATTGCTTTAACCGAATTCTGCTGTGGATCCGGATAACGGTTTACACCATTTTGAAACGGATTTTCATTGGCATCCAAAAAAATCATTTCGGCGGTATCAAAATCTTCAAACTCATCTCTTGCTGAAGAATATGGTTTTAAAGATTTTACGTTTTCACGTGTAATTGTATTTATATCGAAAGTATTCATTTTCTAAGTTTTGCTCCTGCAAGGTTTTCAAAACCTTGTAGGTATTATTCATTAAGATTATAAATCGAAAATTTATTTAAACCTACGAGGTTTTGGAAACCTCGCAGGACTTCAGACGAAGTGTTACTGCGTTTTTATGCGCTTGTAAACCTTCGGCTTCAGCCATAATTTCAATCGCTTTTCCAATATTTTGAATCCCTTTTTCAGATATTTTTTGAAAAGTCATTGATTTCATAAAACTATCCAGATTTACACCACTGTAATTTTTTGCATAACCGTTTGTCGGCAAAGTGTGATTCGTTCCAGAAGCATAATCTCCGGCACTTTCAGGAGTATAATTCCCAATAAAAACAGAACCTGCGTTTACGATTCCATTACAGTAGAAATCATCATATTCTGAGCAGATAATAAAGTGTTCCGGACCATATTCGTTGATTAAATCTAAAGCGATTTGATCATTTTCGACATAAATTAATTTTGAATTTTCGATTGCTTTTATGGCGATTGCTTTTCTTGGAAGTACTTCAATTTGCGATTGAATTTCTTTTTCTACTTCGTCGATTAATCTTTTTGAAGTCGAAACTAGAATTACCTGACTGTCTGTTCCGTGTTCTGCCTGCGATAATAAATCTGAAGCTACAAAGGCTGGAACGGCAGAATCATCGGCAACAATTAATAATTCTGATGGGCCGGCCGGCATATCAATCGCAACTCCAAATTGCGTTGCTAATTGTTTTGCTACCGTTACAAACTGATTTCCAGGGCCGAAAATTTTATAAACTTTTGGAATTGATTTTGTTCCGAAGGTCATTCCTGCAATTGCCTGAATTCCACCTACTTTTAATATTTTTGTTACGCCGCATAAATTAGCAGCGTACAAAATCGCCGGATTTATTTTTCCTGTTTTATCTGGAGGCGAACATAATACAATTTCTTTACAGCCTGCAATTTCAGCAGGAACTGCCAGCATTAAAACGGTTGAAAACAAAGGTGCTGTTCCGCCCGGAATATATAGTCCTATTTTTTGAATTGGTCTTTTTTCCTGCCAGCATTTTACGCCTTCGATAGTTTCAACTTCAATTCTTTCTGTTTTTTGAGCGCTGTGAAACTTGTAAATATTGTCTTTTGCTAATTGAATTGCTTCTTTTAATTCATTTGGAATCAATGCAATTGCTTCATTTACTTCTGCAGCAGAAACTTCATAATTTTCTAAAGTGATTCCGTCAAAAATTGAAGTGTATTTTGCTACGGCTTCATCTCCTTTTTTCTGTATTTCTCTGAAGATTTCTTTTACCGTAACTTCAATATCGTCAATCGTTTGGGTTGGTCTTTTTAATATTTTAGACCAGGTATCTGGTTTTGGATTGTCTATTTTATTCATAATATTTTATATTAAATTCCAATTTTTTAAAATTCCAAACTCCAAAACTTAATGTTTAAAAATTTAACCGCAAAGTTCGCAAGGTTTTTTTCTATTCTTTGTCTTAGAAAACGCTAAGTTCGCAAAGCTGTTATCGAGAATTGGAATTTGGAATTTTTTAATTGGATTTTTTAAAGAACCATTTTCTCAATTGGGCAAACTAAAATTCCTTCGGCTCCAACTTCTTTTAATTGATCTATTACGTCCCAAAAAGTGTCTTTATCAATTACAGAATGTACACTGCTCCAGCCTTCCTGCGCTAATGGGAGAACGGTTAAACTTCTTAAAACCGGAAGGATTTTTCCAACTGCGTCGATTTTTTCGTTTGGAATGTTCATCAAGATGTATTTTGAATTTCTCGCTCTTAAAACTGATTGTATTCTGAATTTTAAGGTGTCGATGTGTTTTTGAATTTCTGGAGAAACTTTTGGTGAAACGGCTAAAACTGCTTCACTTTTCAGTATCACTTCAACTTCTTTTAAGTTATTTTTGAATAAAGTGCTTCCGCTTGAAACGATATCGACAATGGCATCGGCAAGACCAATGTTTGGTGCGATTTCTACAGAACCTGAAATTTGGTGAATATCTACTGTTAACCCGAAAGAATTGAAATATTCGTTAACTGTATTTGGGTAAGAAGTTGCGATTCTTAAACCTGCTAAATCCTGAATAGAGTTATATTCGAAGGTTTTAGGAACGGCAACCGAAACTTTGCATTTTGAAAATCCTAATCGCTGCACGACTTCAATTTCTTTTCCTTTTTCTACTAAAAGGTTGTCGCCAACGATGGCTAAATCTACTACTCCGTCGATTAAATACTGCGGAATATCTGAATTTCTTAGGTATAAAACTTCAAGAGGAAAGTTTGAAGCTTCGGCTTTTAACTGATCGATTCCGTTGTTGATTGAAATACCGCAGTCTTTTAGGATTTGAATGCTGTCTTCGTTTAAACGACCCGATTTTTGAATTGCAATTTTTAAAGTACTCATTTTTCTTTTTTTGTTAGATTAATAGTTTGAGTACAAAGAA
>NZ_DLHA01000049.1:0-11548 GCF_002482975.1 Flavobacterium sp. UBA7680
AATTGTTCCCGTTGCTTTTGACTGGGGTAAAAAGGAAGTAAAATTTGGTAAAGCATTCTTCCCAACAGGAGATTACGAAGCAGATTTATCTATTTTGAAAAAGCATTATGAAGGAGTTATCGGAAAAATTCCTCAAAATGGTTTTCAGTTGTAAATTTTCGACGTTTTTTTAAGTTACGTGAGAATCGCTTAAATGAAAATTATTTTTAATTTTTTTGAAATATGCGATTTTTCAAATTACGGATTATAGGCCTTGAAAGTTCCGTTTTTATAAAAGATAACTATTTTCTCAATTTTACCTTCTTCAGAGATTAAATTTTGATTTTTAATTTCTGGAGAAATTCTTGTTTCTGTTTTTTCAGCTTCTTTATAATGAATCGCAGAAAACAAATCTCCGCCATTTAAATTTTCATTTGAAATAATAGGAGCAGGAGTTTTTGCAGTTTCAAAAACTTCTTCATTGTTTTTAGGAAAACTTCCTTTTCCGTTCAAAATCCAATACAAGTCAACATCCGGAAAAACCTCCATAATTTTCATGACAAAATCCAAGCTTGGTTTGTTTCTGCCAGAAAGTAGGTGAGACATACTAGAACGCTGTACGCCAATTTTATCTGCAAAAGAAGAAGCATTTAAGGCATAATAATCCAGTATAATTTCAAGACGTTTTACAAAATCATCGATGTTTACCATTGTAAATTATTGTTTTTAAAACCGTTGTTTACAAATGTAACTAAAAGAAACTAATAAAGCAATTTTACAGTTGTAAATCGTATATAAGTGGTTGTTTAATACTAATTTAAACTTTAGATGATTGTATTTAAATGACTGAAATATTGATATTTATATTTATTTATTTTAAGTGATAACATTTGTTAACTCATATCCTTTCTTAAGGGACAATAAACGTTAAAAACCTGTTTACAATTATAAATTATTATTCTTTTTTACTATTTACAATTGTAAATATAAAGATGTTTACTTTTGTAAACTAATCAAAAGACAATGAATTTAGAAGAATTATTCAGCCAATACAAAGAAAAAACAATACAAGGTCGTTACCTGACTTTAGATCATATTCAACCTTTATTAGATAAACTAAATACCAATAACCAGGTACAAATAATTGGCAGATCGGTTTTAGACGAACCTATTTATAGTTATCAAATTGGGACCGGAGAAACACGTATTTATCTTTGGTCGCAAATGCACGGAAACGAAAGCACTACCACAAAAGCATTGTTTGACTTTATTAATGTATTAAACAGTGGATCTGAAATTGCCGAGAAAATGCTTAAAACATTTACGTTTTATTGTATTCCTATTTTAAATCCGGATGGTGCAAGACTTTATACTCGTGAAAATGCCAATAAAATTGACTTAAACAGAGATTCTCAAAACCTGACCCAACCTGAAAGTAAGGTATTAAGAGAAGTTTTTGAAAATTTCAAGCCTCATTATTGTTTTAACCTGCATGATCAACGTACTATATTTGGTGCAGGAGATACTGGTAAACCTGCAACTGTTTCATTTTTAGCCCCTTCTTATAATGAAGAAAGAGAGATAAATGAGAATCGTTTAAAAGCTATTAATGTAATTGCAGGTATTAACGATGTATTGCAGAAGTATATTCCGGGACAGGTGGGACGCTTTGATGATTCATTCAATATCAACTGCATAGGAGATACTTTTCAATTTTTAGGAGTACCAACAATTTTGTTCGAAGCTGGTCATTTTCCTCATGATTACGAGCGTGAAATCACGCGAAAGTTCCTATTTTTCTCACTTTTTTCAAGTTTCGAACTCATTGGCGAAAACGATTTAGTTGATAACAGAATTAATGATTATTTGAATATTTCACAAAATAAAGTCGTTTTTTATGATTTTATGTATAAAAATATCAAAATAAATTATGATGGTATCGAAATTATTACGAATTTTGTCGCACAATACAAAGAAGAATTGATTGAAAATAAGATTCATTTTAACGCTTACATAGTTGAAGCGGGCGAATTGGAAAATTATTTTGGACATTATGAATACGATGCGAAAGGGGCAATTTATTCTGATGACTTTAGTGGTTTTCCGAAATCGAATCAAAAAGCAGATTTTTATTTAAATAAAAATGTTAAATTTGTTAACGGATTGATAAAAAGTTAATTTTTATGTGAATTTGTTGTTTTTTATATATATTTTTATACTTTGTAATAGCAATTAGTAATATTAATTAAAGAATTATGAGTAAATTTCGTTTAGATGAAGTAGATCACCAGATTTTAGATATGTTAATAGACAATACGAGAGTTCCGTTTACTGACATTGCAAAAAAACTATTGATTTCTGCTGGTACAGTACACGTTAGAGTAAAAAAGATGGAGGATGCCGGTATCATCATGGGGTCTTCATTAGCCTTAGATTACGATAAATTAGGTTATTCATTCATTGCTTATGTTGGGGTATTCCTTAATAATACATCACAAACTAAATTTGTATTAGAGCGTATCAATCAAATTCCATTCGTAACAGTTGCTTCTGTAACGACAGGAAAATTCAACATCTTTTGCAAAATTAGAGCAAAAGATACAAAACACGCAAAAGAAGTTATTTTCATGATTGATGATATCGAGGGTGTTTACAGAACTGAAACTATGATTTCATTAGAGGAAAGTATTAACGATAAGAAGCGTTTGATGCATACTATTTTCAAAAATATGTAACAATTCCTCTTGAATGCTATATTAAAATATAACCTCAAGTTTATTCTTGGGGTTTTTTTATGACCAATTAACCAACCAACTATAAAAGAATTTATGTACACGTTGCCAAAAATAGAACGTTTTAACAAAGACGTTCTCTCTAAATACCACATTTACAATAGTGTTTTCATAACATTACCATTTGATTCTATTGATAATACAGGTGTTTTACTGCCATTATTTACAGAAACCTGCGAAACGGGATTTAAAAAACAGGAAACTCCAAAAGAAATCTTTGATTTTTTCTCCAATAAGTTCCTGAACAATGCTTCAGAAACCGAAAAAATTGACTTAATGTTTCGTTTTATTCAATATATAGAACGCCAGATTGTATTGTTTGACGCTATTGAAGATGCTGCTTTTCCGGAAGTTAATAATATGGAAGGGCGAGGATCTTTGCGTGATATCAAAGAAAAATCAGATGCAAAAGAAAAAGACGACGAATTAGTTAATTTTTTAGAAAATTTCAATGTTCGTACGGTTTTAACAGCGCATCCAACTCAGTTTTATCCTGGTCCTGTTTTAGGAATTATAAACGATTTGACTGAAGCAATTCGTCAAAACGATTTATTACAGATTAAACAATTATTGGCACAGCTGGGAAAAACACCTTTTATTCAGCATGAAAAACCAAATCCTTACGATGAAGCCGTTAGTTTGATTTGGTATCTTGAAAATGTATTCTACGCTACAGCGGGAGAAATTGTGCATTATTTGCAAAAAAATATTAACGACGGAAATCAAATTCAGAATCAATTGATAAAATTAGGATTCTGGCCGGGTGGTGACCGTGACGGAAATCCATTCGTTACAACAGAGATTACATTGAAAGTTGCAGATCGTTTACGAACTTCAATTTTAAAGTGTTATTATGTTGAAATGAGAAATTTAAAAAGAAAGCTAACTTTCTCAGGTGTAGATACTTTGGTATCTGATCTTGAACATAAACTTTATCGTTCTGTATTTTATTCTAAAGGAGAAATTTTTATCACTTTAGATGAATTATTGACGCAGCTTAATAAAATTAGAACTATAATTATTGAGAAACATCAATCTTTATATTTAGACGATTTAGAAGCTCTTTTAGTAAAAATTAATTTATTCGGATTCCATTTTGCGACTTTAGATATTCGTCAGAATAGTAAAATTCATAATGCTGTATTTAAAGATGTTGTGAATTATTATTTGAATTCAGGTTCAGATACTTTTCCTAAAAATTACTACGAATTGACAGAAGATCAAAAAATCGATGTTTTATCAAAAATAAAAGGAGATTTAAATCCAGCTGATTTTGAAAACGAAATTACAAGATCGACTTTAGAATCTGTTCAGGCAATAAAAACCATTCAGGAAAATAATGGTGAAGAAGGAGCGAATCGTTATATTATTAGTAATAACGAAAGTGCCTTAAACGTAATGGAAACTTTTGCAATGATTCGTTTGAATAATTGGGAGAATCCAACGGTTGATATCATTCCGCTTTTTGAATCTGTAGATGATTTGCAAAATGCACATCAAATCATGGAGCAATTGTATACAAATCCTGAATATTCTAAGCATTTAAAATCAAGAGGGAACGAACAGACAATTATGCTTGGTTTCTCTGATGGTACAAAAGACGGCGGTTATTTAATGGCTAACTGGAGTATTTATCAGGCTAAAATTTCGTTGACTGAAATTTCAAGAAAATACGGAATTAAAGCTATTTTCTTTGACGGACGTGGCGGACCTCCTGCACGTGGTGGTGGAAAAACACATAAATTTTACGCTTCTTTAGGCCCAAAAATTGAAAATAAAGAAATTCAGATCACGGTTCAAGGACAAACAATTAGTTCTAATTTTGGAACTTTAGATTCTTGCCGTTTTAATATTGAAAACTTATTAAGTGCCGGTGTAACCAATCAGGTTTTTGGTAAAGAAAAAAATGAGCTAACTCCAGACGAAACTCAAATCTTGACGCAATTAGCTGATTTAGGTTATGACAAATATTTAAGTTTTAAGAATCATCCGAAATTCATTCCTTATTTGGAAAAAATGAGTACGTTGAAATATTATTCTAAAACAAATATAGGAAGCCGACCTTCAAAAAGAAGCAAATCTGAATCATTAGATTTTGCAGATTTAAGAGCGATTCCGTTTGTTGGATCTTGGAGTCAGTTAAAACAAAACGTACCAGGATTTTTTGGAGTAGGAACTGCTTTGAAACATTTTGAAGAATCAGGTCAATGGGATAAAGTAAGCGATTTGTACCACAATTCATTATTCTTTAAAACCCTGCTTGAAAACAGTATGATGTCATTGGCAAAATCATTTTTACCGTTAACAGCATACATGAGAAAAGATCCTGAGTTTGGTGAATTCTGGCAAATTATCTATGATGAATTCTCTGAAACCAAACGTCTTTTATTGAAAATAGCGGGTCATAAAACCTTAATGGAAAATTATCCTGATGGTATAGCATCAATTCAAATAAGAGAGCGTATTGTACTGCCATTGTTGACAATACAACAATATGCATTGTTAAAAATTAATGAATTGAACAAAGAAAATTCTGCAAATGAAGAGCTTATCAAAGTTTACGAAAAAATCGTAACGAGATCTCTTTTCGGAAACACAAATGCAAGTAGAAATTCAGCTTAATCGTAATTTGTAAACTTTAAAATTATAAAAATGATTGCAAGTCAGTTACTAGAAAATGAATATTCAGGTCATTTTGCCACTTATATCAGAGAAGCTGGCGATGGAAAATTAATTGAAGAATTAGAAATTTCTCTTCACGATTTTATCCGATTTGTTCAGAATATTCCAATGGACAAATTTGATTATCGCTATGCAGAAGGGAAGTGGACAATTAAGGATATTATTCAGCATATCATAGATACGGAGCGTATTTTTGCTTATCGTGCTTTGAGATTTTCAAGAAATGACAAAACACCTTTGCCTAGTTTTGAAGAAGATGATTATGCCAATAATACAGAATCAAATAAAAGAAGTATTCAGGATTTATTAACGGAACTTTCTGCTTTAAGACATTCAACTTTATTGTTTTACAAAAGTTTATCTGAAGATCAGCTTAAAAGAATTGGAACGGCTTCAGGCAATCAAATTTCGGTTAGAGCTTTAGGTTTTGTGATGATTGGACATCAAAAACATCATCAAAAAGTTTTTGAAGAAAGATATTTGTAAGACTTAAAATTTATAAAAAACAAAAAACCTGTGAATTTACTTCACAGGTTTTTTTGTTTTGTCATTTCGAGGAACGAGAAATCACACAAGTATTTCCTTAAAGTGAATCGTCAATCTTTGTCGAGTTTCTAGTGCGATTTCTCGTTCCTCGAAATGACAAAAAAATCCGTATTAATCCGCGCCTTCGCGATAGCGAACCCGTAAAATCCGTGTGCAATCTCTATTTAGCACTTAAATGCTTTCTCTCCAAAAATGCCAAGCCAAATCTAATTTTATCATAAGACATTTTTTCTTCAAAGTGTTCAAAATAAGGTCGTAAAGCGCTAGGATTTTCTAATTCTAACTGAGCTTTTTCAATTTCAATAATTTCTTTATCAGAAACAAACTGGCTTAAATCAAAATCGTTTCCGTCCACATATAATTTTGCTAAATGAGAAACAATCGTGGTTTCTCCTAGATTTCTTTGTCCGGCGATTTCTTCAATAGAAAGTCCGTTTTGAAATAACTCTAGAGTTTTAGCGTACGTACTTTCCTTTTTATCTTTTTTAACGACGGATTTATTTCTTTGAAACTCAATAATTGCTTTAATAAAGTCTGCTCCATATTTTTCGAGTTTTGCTTTTCCAACACCTTCTACAGCAAGGAAATCTTCGTCACTCATTGGTCTCAAAATTTCCATATGTCTTAACGAAGCGTCACTAAAAATGACGTATGCCGGAACTTCTTCTTCCTGAGCAATTTCATAGCGTAATTTTCGAAGTGTTTCAAAAAGTGAATTTTTCGCTGCTGTTTTTGCTTTCTCTTGTTTTACTTCATTTTTGTCAATTACTTTCTTAACAACCGTTGTCAGTTTTACTTTTTCTCCTTCAAACAAAACTTTTTTAGCAAAAGGTGTTAATAAAATTTTATTATGCTGGTGAAACGCAATTTCACAATACCCTAGATTAATCAGCTGAATGAGGTATTGATTCCAATCGTACCAGGAAATATCGGCACCAATTCCGTACGTTTTTAGCGTTTGATAATTTTTTTCGTAGATATACGCGTTTTTTGAGCCTCTTAAAAAGTCAACAATTACGGCCAAAGGTTCTGTTTCTTGTAATCTTGTAATAGCAGAAAGGGCTTTTTGCGCGAGAATCGTTCCATCGAAAAATGTTGGCGGATTTTTGCAAATATCACAATTACCGCAATTTTCTGTAACCAGTTCTCCAAAATAAGAAAGAAGAATTTTTCGTCTGCAGCTTACTGCGTCTGCATATTGCTTCATTCGTTCTAATTTCGCAAGCTGAACATCAGAATTCAATCCTTCAGAAGCAAATTTTTGAAGCTGAATTACATCGGCATAACTTTCAAATAAAACAGTTTCAGCCGGTAATCCGTCGCGGCCAGCACGTCCAATTTCCTGATAATAACCTTCAATATTTTTAGGCAAATTATAATGAATAACCCAGCGAACATTTGATTTGTCGATTCCCATTCCAAATGCAATCGTAGCACAGACAACCTGACAATCATCATTAATAAACTGATCCTGAGTTTTTGCTCGGGTTGTATTGTCTAAACCTGCATGATAAGCTTTTGCGACAATTCCGTTTTTAGATAATTTCTCCGCAAGTTCTTCGGTCGTTTTTCGGCTTAAACAATAAATAATTCCTGATTCATTGGGTTTGTTTTCGACAAAATCAATGATTTGTTTTACACGATCTAAAGCTGGTCGTACTTCAAGGCTTAAATTTGCGCGATCAAAAGAGGCAACAAAAGTTTTTGGGCTTTTTAAATTTAATTGTTTGGTTATATCTACACGTGTTGCTTTATCGGCTGTTGCAGTTAAAGCTAAAACTGGAGTAGAAGGGAAGCGGTTTTTTAAATATCCTAAATTGGTATATGCAGGTCTAAAATCATGACCCCATGACGAAATACAATGCGCTTCGTCAATGGCAATTAAACTAATTGTCAATTCGTTAAAAACATTATCTAAATACGATAAACTTTCCGGAGCAATATAAACAAGTTTGAAATTATTCGACCTTAAATTATCGATATAAAATTGCTGTTCTTCAGATGATTGACTGCTGTTGATATAACATGCGGCAATTCCGTTTGTTTTTAAACTATCAACCTGATCTTTCATCAAGGCAATTAAAGGCGAAATAACAATAGTTATTCCAGGTAATATAAGCGCCGGCAACTGAAAACATATCGATTTTCCACCACCAGTAGGCATAATAGCTAATGTATCTTGTCCAGATAAAATAGTTTTTATTATCGTTTCTTGATTTGGCCTGAATTTTTCAAATCCGAAATTTTCTTTCAGTTTGGCGTGTAGTAATTCTGATTTCATATTGGCGAATAATTTATACTTTAAAAATATCTTTCAAAATATAAATATAGTAATTTTCTTATAATTTTGTTTGTATGATAAATAAAAAAGGAACTCAAAATAGAGTTCCTTTGTCTTTATTTTAAAAGTAAATGATTAATCTTCATCGTCCTCATCTTCGTCATCGTCAGCAATATCGTCTGGATCTCTGTCTTCATCGTCATCATCACCACCATCCACGTCTGGTTTATCTAGATTGTCATCATCGTCATCGTCATCATCTGCAGCATCATCATCAAGATCAAGACCTTTAACTGGTTCGATTGTATCAACATCAAGATCGATATCATCATCTTCATCATAATTTTCGATTCTGTCAGCAAGTTTAGTACTGATTTTTACTAAATAAATAGTGTCTTCAGTACGAACTTCAACAGCTTCTACTAATTCGTTTTTAGCGTTTCTAAAACGGATAACATCCGAATCATCATAACCATCAGGAAATTTTTCAACCAAAAGGTTTAAAATTTCATTTGTCAGTTTGGCGTAGTCTACTATAACTCTTTTCATAAAAATATCCTATAAATCTAATAAATATGCAAAAATTAACGGTGCAACAATTGTAGCATCCGACTCAATAATAAATTTAGGGGTTTTGATATCTAATTTACCCCATGTGATTTTTTCATTTGGAACTGCTCCTGAATAAGAACCATAACTAGTTGTTGAATCAGAAATTTGGCAGAAATAGCTCCAGAATGGAACATCATGCATTTCCATATCCTGGTACAACATTGGTACAACACAAATAGGAAAATCTCCAGCGATACCACCACCAATTTGGAAGAATCCAATACCGTTTTGGCTGTTTTTTGAATACCAATCAGCAAGGAAAGTCATGTATTCAATACCAGACTTCATTGTAGATGCTTTCAATTCACCTTTAATTACGTATGATGCAAAAATGTTACCCATTGTACTATCTTCCCATCCCGGAACAATAATAGGTAAATTTTTCTCAGCAGCAGCATACATCCAGCTGTCTTTTAAGTCAATTTCGTAGTATTCTTCTAAAACGCCTGATAATAACATTTTGTACATGAATTCATGTGGGAAATAACGTTCTCCTTTATCATCAGCATCTTTCCAGATTTTATAGATGTGTTTTTGTAAACGTCTAAAAGCCTCATGCTCAGGAATACAAGTATCTGTAACACGGTTTAATCCTCTTTCCAGTAAAGCCCATTCGTCTTCTGGTGTCAAATCACGGTAATTAGGAACTCTTTCGTAGTGAGAGTGAGCTACTAAATTCATGATATCTTCTTCTAGATTGGCTCCAGTACATGAAATAATTTGTACTTTATCTTGTCTAATTATTTCCGCAAAAATTTTACCAATTTCTGCTGTACTCATTGCACCGGCCATACTCACCAACATTTTAGATCCATTAGCTAATTGTTGTTCGTATTCTTTGGCTGCATCTACAAGTGAAGCAGAATTAAAGTGTAAATAATGTTTTTCAATAAACTGACTGATTGGTCCTTTCATTTTGTTTTTTGTTTTTTTGTTTTTTTTGAATTAAAAGTTTTTAACCTTTTGGATATATGCAAATTAATAATTTTCTAATTATTAACCTTAACTATTTTACAGTTTTTTTTTACAATTTTTTCTTGTAACCTAATATTTTTAATACGTCGTCTGAAGTCTGTTGTTCAGAGAAAACTTCTGTTGCCAGAATTCCATTTTCATCACGATCTATCAAAATATGTTTTGGCTGCGGAATCAAACAGTGGTGTAAACCTCCGTAACCTCCAATTGTTTCCTGATATGCTCCAGTATTAAAGAAACCGATATATAACGGCTTTTCCTTGTTATATTTAGGCAGATAAATGGCGTTCATATTCTGTTCTGAATTGTAATAATCATCACTATCACATGTCAATCCTCCTAACAGAACCCGCTCGTATGTATCATTCCAGCGATTAATTGCCAGCATAATAAAACGTTTATTGATAGCCCAAGTATCTGGAAGAGTAGTAATGAAAGATGAATCGATCATATTCCATTTTTCTCTATCGTTTTGTTGTTTTTGATACAAAATCTGATAGATTGCACCAGCACTTTCACCTACAGTAAACGACCCAAATTCAGTAAATATATTAGGAACATCAACTTCAGCTTCCTCACAAGCTATTTTAATTTGATTGATAATTTCATCAATCATATATTGATAATCATATTCAAAAGCCAGCGAGTTTTTAATTGGGAAACCACCTCCAATATTCAAACCATCAAGAGTAGGGCATTCCTTTTTAAGTGCAATATATACTTTAATACATTTTACAAGCTCGTTCCAGTAATATGATGTATCATTTATTCCGGTATTGATGAAAAAGTGAAGCATTTTCAGCTCTAATTTATCATTTTCCTGAATTTGTTTTTTGTAAAATGAAACGATATTTCTATAACCAATTCCTAATCTTGAAGTATAAAACTCAAATTTAGGTTCTTCTTCGGCCGCAATACGAATTCCTATTTTGAATTTTCCTTTGATTTCTGCCTGAAGCAAATCAAGTTCTTCATAATTGTCAATAATCGGAATAGTATTTTTATGTCCGTTATTGATCAATCTCGCAATATTGCTAATGTATTCGTCTCTTTTAAAACCGTTGCAAATTACATAGGTACTTTTGTTGATTTTACCATTTTCTAATAAATTTTCAACAATATTAATATCAAATGCAGATGATGTTTCAACATGAATATTATTCTTGAAAGCTTCATTCATAATATACTCAAAATGAGAGCTTTTTGTACAATAACAATAATAATATTTTGCCTCATATTTGTTCTTTTCCATTGAATTTCTGAACCAGGTCTTTGCCTTATTAATGTTTTCAGAAATTTGAGGTAAGTAAGTAAACTTTAACGGTGTACCATATTGTTCAACCAATTTCATCAAATCGATGTTGTGAAACTGAAGGTTGTCTTTGTTTAGTTTAAATTCCTCTTGTGGAAAGTAATATGTTTGATTTATTAGGTCCGAATATTTTGTATTCATTTATATTTCAATATTTTAAGTAGTAATTATTAAATTTAGTGATTTTATTCTAAATTTAAAATTCATACTCTAATATTAGCAAATATAATTTGCAGTTTTTCGTGTTCTGCTTTTGAGCATTGAAAAACATCAAAACAAAATGGGCTTTTGCTATTATAAAAACGATTCAACATTCTAAGTAAAGAACTGTTGAGACGGTTTCTGTAAGAGCTGAATTGTCTTTGTTTA
>NZ_DLHA01000049.1:11574-19169 GCF_002482975.1 Flavobacterium sp. UBA7680
GTGGCAAATGTAAAAAATAATATATACCAAAAGCAATGCTTTTAATTAAAAAAAGTTTAAGATTTATAATCTTGAAACGCAGCTAGAATTAATTTATTTTCAACGGATTGGTTAATTTTTATCTTCCCGATTCCTTCAATTAAAGCAAATTGGATCAATCCGTATTCATTTTTTTTGTCATGAATAAGCAATTCCAGAATAGGATCGATGTCATTTTCTTCAAATTTTATATCGTCATAAATTGCTTTTATAGCCGTTTTTATTTCAGAATATTCTGCGGAAGTAATTAAATCTTTATGAAGAGAAATATAACTTTCTAAGATCATTCCCACAGCAATTGCTTCTCCGTGTAATAAAGTTGTTTTAGATTCACTTTCTAAAAAGTAACTTTCGATGGCATGACCAAGAGTATGACCGAAATTAAGTGCTTTACGGATATTTTTTTCTGTTGGGTCCTGAATTACGATTTCGTTTTTAATTTCAACCGAACGGTAGATTAATTGATCTAATGCATTGTAATCAATAGCGCCCAGATCAAGAAATTCTTTCCAGTAAGCCGCATCATAAATTAAACCGTGTTTTAGCATTTCTGCAAGCCCGGAACGCATCTCGCTTTGTGGTAAAGTTTCAAGGTATTCTGTGTCAATCAAAACCATTTGAGGGACATTTATAACTCCAATCTGGTTTTTAAGATTCCCTAAGTCAACTCCGGTTTTTCCTCCTACAGAAGCATCAACCATAGATAATAGAGTAGTAGGGATGTTTATAAAATCAACACCTCTTTTAAAGGTTGAAGCTACAAAACCGCCTAAATCTGTTACAACACCACCTCCAAGATTAATTATAAGTGATTTTCTGTCTGCACCAAGTTCTGTTAAAACATGCCAGATTTCAATACAAGTCTCTATGTTTTTATTGGCTTCTCCAGCTTCAAACTCGATAATTTCAATATTTAAGTCTGTTTCAATTACAGGTAAAAGTTTTGGCAGGCAATACTCATTCGTCTCTGTATCAACTATAATGAAGATATTTGAATATTTATTTTCTTTTAAATGTTTATTTAAAGCTTCGTATGCATACTGGTTAAAATGCACGAGATAATTGTTCGCTTGAATGGATTGCATAATTCTTCGGTTAATTGAAACCGCAAAATAAGGCATTTTTAACTAAAATATATTCAAATTTTAGCCCTAATTTGTTTAAAAACGAATCATTCTAAATTAATGTTTTAAAAGTACAGAAACTATTTACAGGTCTTTAGTAATTGTTGTGCATCAGAATAGTTTTTGTTTTTTGATATATTTATATACTTACAGGCATTAGTTTTGTCATCTTCTTTTAAATAACAAATTGCCAGAAAATATTCTGTCTTTCCATCATTTAATCCCGGATACTTCAAAGCATTCAATAAATAATTAATTGCTTTTTTTGACTGTCCTACTTTTAAATAATAGAAACCAATATTTTGTGCTGCGTAAATGCTTTTTGGGTCAATTTTTAATGCTTTTTGGTAAGAATCCAGAGCTTTATCCATTTCTTTCTGTTTTTCAAAATTTTGACCTTCTGTAATTATATCTGCAATCAAAAGATCGTTTTTTCGTTTTTTTAATGCTGTTTCATCTGCTTCCGCATTTTGCATCTTTGACATTAATTGTTTTGCTGCAGGATAATTTTTATCTTTTGATAAATTAAAATATTTGAGGGCATTAGTTTTATCATTTTCTCTTAAATAAGCAATACCTAAGAAAAACTCTGTTTTACCATCTTTTAAACCGGGATATTTTAGCGCTTCAAGTAAAGCGTTTATTGCTTTTTTATTTTGGCCTTGCTTCAAATAATTGAATCCTATATTTTGTGATATATAAACATTTTTAGGATCAATCTTTAAAGCTTTTTCATAGGATTGTAGAGCATTATTTAAATCAGATTTATTTTCAAAGTTTTGTCCTCCGGTTAGGTAACTCGTAATTAAGAGTTGATTTCTTTGCACAGTTAAAGCACTATCCTGAGGGAATTTTTTCAATCCCTGATCAATAAACTTAAGTAAATTTTGATCATTATAACCCGAATATTTAAGCCCTCGGACTGCAAGATCCCATGTTTGAGGCATTGGTCTGTATTGCGAAAACAGGTTATGTTGTTTTACTATTTCAGTTGTATCTCTTTTTGATATAGCATATTTAAGTGCAGTATTAAATATGTCATAATTTCTTGGACGCAGATAAAATGCCTGTTTAGCATAAACATAAGCACTATCAATATTGCCTTTATGCTTAGATATCACATGTTTGTAAAACTCAATACGCCCAGAATATCCATTAATTTTATTTGCTTTTGAAAAACATTTTAAAGCTTTGTCGTATTGTTTTTCACGGACATAGTAGATTCCTGCGTATTCGTAAAATGATTCTGAGCTACTAAGCGTATTTGGATATGCAGGCATTTTTTTAACAACTTCATCTCCAGTAAGAAATCCTTTTAGATTCACATTTATATCGTCACGAGCAATTAAGTACTCTAAATTTGATGATTTATAAATTACAAAAGCAGAATAACTTGTTAGTATTGATACTACAATTATAATTGGAGTAATAATTTTTAATGAAAATATTTTATTTGGTAAAGCAAATTGATTTATTTCAGAATTTGTTAAGCTCAAGGCCAAAATAAAACTGAAAAATATTGCCATTGTTGGCCTGTACATAGGGAAATTAAAGAAAGAATCGATTCCGTATACTATTAAAAGTAATAGGGTTAATAGAGCAATTATTTGGGATTCTTTATCTTTTGGTTTTATTATTTTTTTCAAATTTATAAAGAAAAGACAAATAAATATTGAAAGATAGATAAATCCATTTATTATTCCTGTTTCTGCTAAAATCTCCAGAAAATCATTGTGCGTATGTAAAGAAACCATGGAATCATTTGACGTAGTTCTTTCATATGGAATTGATTCAACCTGATAATTTCCTAAACCAATTCCTGTGAGTGGGGCTTTTTTGGTGATCTTTAATGCGTTACCCCAAAAAGCCAACCTTAGTTTTGAAGATTCATCGTTATTAATTTTACTGACCCTGTTTTCTAAAGAGGTAAATCTTCCTTTGTCTTTTGATTTTTCAAAAATTGAATTGGCAAATAATATGGCGGCCAGAATCGGAATTATCAAAAATAAAACTTTAGAAATTGATGCTCTTTTAAATGAATATTCTTTTAAAAGGTAAATAATATATATTAAATAGATCAAAAACAAGTTAATAAACGGTGTTCTTGCTCCTGTTAAAAATACAACCGAAGTTACAGAGAATAGGATAAAAACTAAAAACCACTTTTTGTATGTTTTAAAATGAGTTATACCCAAGAGTAAAAAAGGGATTTTAATAGTTAGACTGGCTGCCAAAATATTTATATTTCCCGTATTTCCCTTCATCCCGTTTAATAAATCCATAATTGAGGCATGACGCGGAATAATAATAAAATGACAAAGCTGCTGCCAGGATTGAATTAACGCACTGATACTTATAATCAATATAATTTTATAAAGGAGATGTAATTTATTTTTTAAAAGAATTGAAAGGTTTATAAATAAACTAAATATAATTACTATTTCTGTAAACCTTGTAAATACTAATGAAGTATTTTTTGCTGCAAAATAGGATATAGCGCAAAAAAATAGGAATGTTAAATACAATTTAAAGATATAGTTTCTCTTTATAGAAGAAAAAGTATCTGTGGCTATTAATGAAAGATTGCAATAAAAATAAGCAGCAATAATTACGTTTAGTACTGAAAGATATAAAAACTGTGGATTAATAATTTCTGCACTTTTAAAATAGGGTAGAAAGTCAATTATTAATAATGCTGATATAAAAAGAAGAACTATAAAATTAGGAATAGAGTATTTTCCTTTTACTTCACTTATAATACTATCAATTTGTTGAGTATTCATACGTTTTCTTTTTTTTGCAAAATTACGTAAAAATCAAAGTAAAATCCTACTTTTTTAACAAGCAATATTTTTAAGAGGTTTAAAGATATCAAAAAATATGATATGATTTAGTAAATAATATTCAAAACAGTCTATATCTTTGCACAAAAACTAAACTTAATGGAAAAAATATTCGATAACACTCAGGTTGCTTTTTCACTTAAAAGTGATACAGAACTTGACAGGGCTTATTTTCTTTTTAAAATGATTGATAGTGAGCCTCTAGTACGTATTGGAACTGCTGTTACAAATTTTGCAATCAAAGCACATCTTCCGGTTGAAGGATTGATTCGTGCAACGGTTTTTGATCATTTTTGCGGAGGAGTAAACGAAGACGACTGTTTAACTGTAGTAGATAAAATGTTTACCAAAGGCGTTTCGTCTGTATTAGATTATTCAGTTGAAGGAAAAGAAGAAGAAGCACAGTTTGACGCTGCTTTAGAAATGACCTTAAAAACTATTGAATTTGCAAAAGAACGTTTGGCTATTCCCTTTGCAGTATTTAAACCAACAGGTTTAGGGCGTTTTGAATTGTATGAGAAATTAGGAGAAAAGCAAACTTTGACTCCGGCAGAGCAGGAAGAATGGAATAGAGTGGTAAACCGTTTTGATCAGGTTTGCAGTGAAGCTCACAAAAAAGATGTGGCATTATTGATTGATGGTGAAGAAAGCTGGATGCAGGATGCTGCTGATGAATTAGTTACCGATATGATGCGTAAATACAATAAAGAAAAAGCGATTGTGTTTAACACTTTACAAATGTACCGTTGGGATCGTTTGGATTATTTGAAAAAATTGCATGAAGTTGCTAAGGCCGAAGGTTTCTTTATTGGAATGAAATTGGTTCGTGGTGCTTACATGGAAAAAGAAAACAAGAGAGCAGAAGAAAAAGGATATGTTTCTCCAATTTGTGTTTCTAAAGAAGCGACTGATATTAATTACGATGCTGCTGTTCATTATATGTTAGAGCATTTAGAAACAATGGCCATTTTTGCAGGAACTCATAACGAATTGAGTTCTTATAAATTAATGGAAATGATGACTGAAAAAGGTATTGCCAAAAACGATAAAAGAATCTGGTTTGGACAATTATACGGTATGAGCGATAATATTAGTTACAACTTAGCTGAAAACGGTTATAATGTAGCGAAATATCTTCCGTTTGGACCAGTAAAAGATGTTATGCCGTACTTAATTCGTCGTGCTGAAGAAAATACTTCGGTTGCAGGGCAGACAAGCCGCGAATTATCTATGATTAAAGCAGAGCGTAAACGTAGAAAAGGGAAATAATATTTTCAGTTTCCAGTCTCGGTTTACATTTTATATATAAAAAGCTCCAATTTTCATTGGAGCTTTTTTATGCCTTAATTCTTTATATAAACTGGACTAAAGTCCAGCTCTACAATATAATTTGTTCCTTCGCAACTATCAAAGAGCCTTTGGCTCGATCCATATTGTAGGGCTGGACTTTAGTCCAGTTTAATAAATAAAAATTTAGAAAAACAAACCCGACAGGTTTTAAAAACGTGTCGGGTTTGCATTATAATTTGGAATTTAAAAATTGAAAATTATTTAAGAATTACTAAACTGTAAATTACTTAAGTTTTTATAAATTCCATTTTCTAAATTTATTAATTCCTGATGTGTTCCTTCTTCTGAGATTTCTCCATTGTCCAGAACTAAAATTTTATCTGCATTTCTAATCGTTGAAAGGCGATGAGCAATGATAATACTTGTTCTTCCTTCCATTAATACTTCTAAAGCTTCCTGAACTAGTTTTTCGCTTTCACTGTCTAAAGATGAAGTTGCTTCGTCTAATATTAATATACTTGGGTTTTTAAGTAAAGCTCTCGCAATTGCAATACGCTGACGTTGTCCGCCAGATAATTTAACACCACGTTCTCCAACCAGTGTTTCGAATTTCTCTGGAAAACCGTCCACAAAATTGAATGCATTTGCTTGTTTTGCAGCTAATATTATTTCTTCATCAGATGCATCTGGTTTTCCGTAAGCGATATTTTCTCTTATAGTTCCACCAAAAAGAATTACATCCTGAGGAACAATACTCATATTTCCACGAAGAGCTTCTAAATCATAATCATAAATGTTTTTTCTGTCAACAGTAATTTCTCCCGAAGTTATATCGTAAAAACGCAATAGGAGAGACGAAATAGTAGATTTTCCGGCACCACTCGGGCCAACGATTGCTATTTTCTGGCCAAATTCTGCAGAGAAATTTACATTTTTCAACACCTGAATTTCCTGACGTGTTGGATAGCTGAAAGCAACATTATTGAAAGTTACGTTTCCTTTAATTTTTTCCTGCGTTTTATTTGAATCTGAATTTATTTTCTCAGGACTTTCGTCTAATAGTTCAAAAACACGTTCTGTAGCTCCAATTGCTTTCTGGATTTGTGCATATAACTCGGCAATTCCTCCAAAAGAGGCACCAACAAAAGTTGAATATAAAACGAATGATATTAATTGTCCAACACTCATTTCGCCGGCAATACTCAATCGAACACCAAACCAAACTACGGCTACAATTGCTCCAAATAAACAGAAAATAATAAATGAGGCAAAATAACCACGGTATTTACCGCCTTTTATAGCCAGTTTTACAACATCACTAATTTTTCCTTTATAACGTGCAATTTCGTACCATTCGTTTGCAAAAGCTTTTACAATACTAATTCCCTGCATGGTTTCTTCAACAATTACCTGACTTTCTGCAACCTGATCTTGTACTTTTTTAGAATATTTTCTAATAAATCTTCCAAAAACTACTGCAGCTATTGCAACTAGAGGAACTACTGAAAGCATTAACAAAGTCAATTTTAAACTTTCTGTAGCCAATAAAATTACACCGCCAATAATTAATATAAACTGACGTAAAAATTCAGCAATTGTTGTAGTTAAAGTATCCTGAATTTGTGTAATATCGGCGCTGATACGGCTGTTTAATTCTCCAACTCTTTTTTGAGAGAAGAATGTCATTGGCAGTTTTACCAAATTGGTATACAAAGCCAAACGCAGATTTGCCAGCGTATTTTCGGTAAAATTCACAAACAATGATAATCTGAAGAAAGAGAAAAAGGATTGCAAAAACAGAATTACAATTAATCCTAAAGCTATTTTATTGGCTTCGTCGTTGTTTTTGTTTTTTACACAATCTACAAGCATTCCCATTAATTTAGGAAAGGCGAGGGCAGTAGCGCCTGTTAAAAGCAGAAAAATTAATCCAATGAAAAATTTCCATTTGTGATTTCCTGCGTATGTAAATATTGTTTTTGCTTTGTTAAGAGAAGTAGCTGTAATTTTTGATTTTGGTAAATCGTTTTCTTTAAATCTAGCCATTAGAATATAGTGTTTTTAGGTATGCAAATGTATGACTATAGCAAAAGATTACAAAGCAATATTAAGAATTAGAGATCCAGATTTCGTTTTTTAACTAAATTATAAGAAAACCGGGAATTTTATTTCTTTTTTAAGAAGCTGAAAAATAGGTAGCTAAATAAACACCTGAAAAAAATATTAGATTTTTTTTGAAATATACTTGCAAATACAAATTCTAGCTGTATATTTGCACTCGCAATCACGAAATGATAGC
>NZ_DLHA01000049.1:19250-66306 GCF_002482975.1 Flavobacterium sp. UBA7680
TTCGAACCCCTCATCGCCCACCAAAAAACTCCTTAAGAAATTTAAGTAGTTTTTTTATGTCTATATTTTTAATTTATGTTTCCTCTATAGTACTAACCTCATATTTAATATCAGGCGCGTTGAAGTTCAAAATTCAAAAATATTTTCTACGGTTGAAATTTGTATATTAGCTAAACGTTTCACCTTCAAATTGCGACAGAATACAAAGTCGAAATACGTTAGTCAACAGTAGGATAAATTCACAAACAGACATGAAAATCTAAAATGGACACATTTAGAACATTCGACTATATTTCATATCAAAAAACACCCAGAAATAAAATCTTTCTTCCACAAAACCTTGTTTCATTTTTAGAACAAGGCGAGAAAGTTGTATATTATTCTGATAATAAAATATCTATTACGAACAACCAATTTGTGATACTTTCTTCGGGAAATTGCTTAATGACCGAAAAACTTCCGGTGAACAATAATTATCGAAGCACTATGTTGTTTTTTAGCAATACAGCCTTAAAGAATTTTTTTGTAAAATATGCTTCTATTATTAACGAAATTTCACCTAATCCCAACAAAATAATTAAGCCATTTGCAATATTCGAAAAAGACCAGTTTATTAGAAATTTTATCACTTCACTTAAACTTATCCAATCCAAACCTGCAATATTTTCTAATAAAATGCTTGAATTGAAATTTGAAGAACTAATGCTTCATCTTCTTGAAATATATCCGAATGAAATTCTTTCATTCCACACAAAAAATCTGGAAGAATATTCTAATTTTGAAATACGAAGAGCCGTTGAACTAAATATAACAAACAATCTTACAATAGAAGAATTGGCTTTCTTGTGCCATACAAGCGTTTCTACTTTTAAGCGGAAATTTGTAAAAATCTACAATCTTGTACCAAGCCAATACTTTCTGCAACAAAAAATAGAAATGGCAAAATTGTTATTGTTGCAAAACGAAAATCCAAGCGAAGTGTTTTACAAAGTTGGCTATGAAAATCATTCAAGTTTTTCACAATCTTTTAAACGAGTTCAAGGCATTAGTCCTAAACAATTTCAGCAAAGAAATCTGAATGTTACTCAACAGCTTTTGAATGATTAGCGATAACTCTACAACATAAATGCCTTCTATTTTTGCAGTAAATTTAAACTCAAAAAAAATGAATAAAAGGTATCTTATGGAAATTGCTAACTATAGTAATTGGGTTGATAACAGCATAATTAAATGGCTCGAACAAATTAATGATGAACAATGGGATAAAGAAATTACAAGCAGTTTTAATTCTGTTGCAAAAACAGTAACACACATTGTTAGTGCTAAAAAAGTTTGGATCGATTTTTGGAAAAACACACCTAATCCTGTTTTTCTTTCAGCTAATTTCACCGGGACAAAAAAAGAATTGATTGAAATTTGGAAAAAAACAATGGATGATTATGACAATTTTATTGAGGGTTATCCAGAAGAAAATTACACACAAATAATTTCTTTCAGCGTAAGAGACGAAGAATGGAGCATGGAATTTGCTCAAACTGTACTACATCAAAATAATCATGCCACCTATCATCGAGGACAATTAATAACAATGTTGCGACAAATAAGCTTTACTAATTTTTCTAACACTGATTTGGCAACTTATTTTATCAAAAAAAAGATATAGTAGATTATAATGATGATACTAAACAGACTTGAAAACTAATACTTTTAAGTTTTTAATCATCAAAAAATGTCAAGATTGGAATTAAGTGTTCGATTACTGTCTCAGACACTTCACAGAATTTTAAAACTCCAAAGTCATTTGATTTTGGAGTTTATTTATAAAAAGCTTTACAAATGCTGATTTTAATTCCCTAACTTTATTTTATATTAAACATTTATAAAAAACTGAAGTTATGAAAACTAGAATGATTTGGGGAAACTTGGTTACTAACGATTTACAAAAAACAATTCAATTTTATACAGCATTAGGTTTCAAGCAAAACGGGAAAGAAACAAATGAACTGGTAAGTTTTATTTTTGCAGAAAACCATTTTATAATAAACTTTTTTACAGCTAAAAGATTTGAAAATGCTCTAAGAGGTAATTTAGCTAATACTAAAATCGAAAACGAAACTATTTTTTCGTTATCCGCAGACAGCAGGGAAGAAGTAGACCTTTGGTACGAAAAAATTAAAAAAATTGGCGGCACAATTTTCTCTGAACCTGAAGATTTTGAAGTTGGTTATACTTTTGGTTTTGCCGACCCTGATGGTCATAAATTCAATTTTTTATATTGGCCGGGAATGTGATTATAACAGAAATGAAAAAGCTCCATTAAAAAATAATGGAGCTTTTTAAATTATTTACTGAATTAATTCTCAACCAATTCAATATCCATAGTTTTTATAAGTCCGTCCTGAAAAGTATAAACATGTTTTACCAATCCGTCGAACATTAAATTGCCTTGCAAATCTTTTACATTTTGGTGTACTTTAACTTCTAGACTTCCGTTTTCTCTTTCGGTAAAGCCAACTGGCTCAACTTTCGGATTTATTTCTGTCCATTGTCTTGTCCAATATTGTTTGATTTCATCGTGTCCACTTATGTAACCACCTTCCCAGGCTTTTGACCATTGTACATCTTCCTGCATTGTCGATAATGCGTTGTTGATGTTTCTTTCGTTGAATGCAGAATATGCTTTTTCAATAACATCTTCGAATTGATTTGCCATTTTGATTGTTTTTTGATTTGAATCTTATTTTTGTTCTTTTAATAATGCCGTTTTCCAAGATTTAAGCTGATCAACTTCAAACATTAATCTTCGATCTTCTTTATTTTTTAGAGTAAATTCTCCGCCTTTGTTTTTAAAAGAACGATAGAAAACCATTGTATGCAATTCAGCTTTGTCCCAAACAAACTCTTTTTGTTCATGACTTTTAAAAAGTAATCTGTTATCTGTCAAACATAGTTTTCCCGAAACAATATCATTGTCTATCAAATGATTTGCAGGCGCTTCTATCATCACATTTTCAAAATCTTCTGTATTTATTTGAATCTTTTCGAGAACCTTTACTGATTTTGTAAATCGTGTATAGATTGCTCCATTTAAAATCATGGAACAAAGTGCGATTGGTATGGAAATCTCCAAAAATAATCCTAATGGCAAATGAGCAATTATAATTCCTAAACAAAAGCAAAGCAAGAAAGCATACACTCCATATAAAAATCCGTTACTAATAATCTTAACTATTGTTTCTTTCATAAAATCTGTGGTATTTTGAGTAATCTAACATCTTACTTCGGCAGCATAGTATCACTAATACTAAGCGTATACAATAATTCTGGATAGGTAAAATCCATAGTGAAATTTTCCTGTCCTCTCAATTTGAAAAATTCCGTTTTTTGATCCTCATTTGCCAATTCTAATAATGTTCCGTTAGAAAATCTAGGTTTATTATCTTCAAACTGAATAAAGGTTTTTGATTTTCTAAAGGTAATCCCCAGCCATTTATTCGATTCAGATGTTTTTTGTTTTGGCACAGATTCTAATATAATTTTATGAAGAAATGCCATGTTTGCTGTCAACGGAAATAATACAACCGAATTATGATTTAAAACAATATCAAATTCTTCATCCGAAGCTTTATCTTTTACTTTAAGCTTTCTTAAGTTTATTTCAGTCAATTTTTCAGGATTTTCATAACAGCTAAAAAGTCCGATATAAGAGCCTTCTTCCAGATCTAAAGCCTGATCTGAATGATATTTCATTGTAGCATAATTTGAATCATACACTTCAATTAGTGCATTATTAAAATCAACTTTGGGTAAATTATCAATCTCATTCTTTTCAATTTCGGCATTTAAATTAGTTATTATTGACTGATGTAAAGCAGAAAATTGGTTAGCAGGAATATTATAAATAGTTGTTGTTCTCACAATAGGAATACCATTATCTTTAACATCAACTAAATGATTTCCGAGTCTGCCTTTTCCTGTAATTTCAAAATCAGCAGAATGCAGCAGTTCATTAAATAAATTATTTTCGAATGGAAGGATAATCTTTTGAAATTCTTTCATTTTGAGATTTACAATTAATATATAGGCTTTTCATAATCACCAGCATTCATACTAAAATGAACTTTTCCGTATTCAATGTTTTTTACGGTCATATTTTCTTCATAATAAGAATCTCTCAAAGCGATCATTGTTTCTTCCGTCATTTCTTCCAGTTTAATTAAACCGCCGTTTTCTTTAATATAAGTTTGATTTTGCATATAAACCGCTTCCAGATTCGAACATCGCGCCACATATCCCATTCTAATTGGGATTTGATCAACGTTTAATGTCGAAGGCCTAATTTCGTGCGTGTACAACCTGTTTGTTGAAAGTGGAATTATAAAGGCTGAATTTGGATATAAAATAACGCTGAATTCTTTTTCTAAAGAAGAATCAGTAACCATATTCTTTAGTTTAAAATGAAGCCTCGTCAATCCGCTTGTTTCTTTGTAACACCAATCATATCGGTCTTTTTTAGAAGGTTTAAGCTTATCAAAATTAGTAGTATCATAGAAAGTACAAAAAGCAATAATACCTTCTTTTGGCATATCCTTAGTTTTATCAGAATGCGCTTTTATTTTCGATTTTACTTCCTTAGCATTTTCATCTGATTTTACTTTATTTTCATAAATCTGAACCAAGACGTGGTTTACTTTCGTTTCTTCTTCAAAAGTCTGTTTAACAGCATCGTTTAAGGCTTTAATTACCGTATGATCTGTTTCACGAAAATTATCTGTTGGGCCTGTAAAATTGCTTGAACATCTTAAAAGGTTGAAATGCAGTATTTCTTTATCTGCAGTTTCTTCTTTTAAAATTTCACTTAAATAAATTCCGGTTCTTAAAGCTTTAGATCCTTTATTGGACTCTGTTAAATTTTGAAACAAATGTTCTGATTTGATTTTATCGAAATAACCATTCCCAATGAACATTTCCCTAAAATAAACCCCGGCATTACTCACCAAAACAGGAACTTGTCCAAGCTCTACAAATTGGATATTTGAACTTGCAGAGCCTTCATAATTAACAGAAAACTCTTTAATTATAAAATAAGTACCGCTAGCATTTTTAAGCTGGCTGATATCACCAAAGGCATAAATTGTTTTATTGTTTAAAGAAGTATTAATCTCCGAAAGGTCTTTAATAACTTTTCCGCAGAAATTAGAAACTAAATATTCCAGTTCTGATGACGTGTCGATTGAATCTTGTAAAACAAGAAGTATATTTTTGTTTTTTGAAATGCTGTTTTCGGTATGCTGTTTGGTCATTTTTTATTTAAATATCGATTAGGCTTAAAGAGTTTATTTATACATAAATATTAATAAACCGGTTCCCAAAGCTCAATTTTATTACCTTCTGTATCCATTATGTGCACAAATTTGCCATAATCATAGCTTTCAATTTCATCAAGAACTGTCACACCATTTGCTTTCAGTTTTTCTACAAGACCTTCGATGTTTTGAACACGGTAATTCACCATAAAATCTTTTTTCGATGGAGAAAAATATTCATCACCTTTCTTAAAAGGACACCATTGCGTTGATTCTATCTGTTCTGGTTTATCAAGATTTCTGGATTCAAAACTTGCCGAACCCCAATCATTGATTTCTAATCCTAAATTTTTAGCATACCAATCTTTAGTTTCTTTCGGATTTTCAAGAAAAAAGAAAATACCGCCAATTCCAGTAACTTTTGGAGTTGTATCGTCTGGTTGATTTTGTGAGTCTGACATATTTTTAGCTTTTAGTTATAAAGTTCGTTTTCTTTGACTAAGATAAAATTATTTAAAACAAAAGATTAAATTAAAAATATTGATTACGATTTTTTGTATATTTTTTTGGCTTCTTTTCTACTTCTTTCAAAAATGTCTTTTCCAAATTTTATAAAAATTAATTCATCCATTTTTTCAGAATAACATTTGGAATATTCTGTTATCACACATCCTAAATTTTTTGAAATAATTCCATATTTCTCCTTTCTGTAATTTTCAAGAAACTCATCAAATTTTGGATCAATCTGAATAAGAAGTCCATAAGAAAAGCTATTATAGATTCCGTTATTAAAATCGGTTTGAGCTTCAACAACTCCTTCATTACAATTTTTAAATCTTATTGAATCTTTTTCAATAATATATTTTTGTTGAGAATAGGCAGATAAACCACTAAAAATTAAAGCTAAGATAAAGTGTTTCATTTGTGTATTCTATTAAGTTGATTGTTCATATTCCACATAAAGGTTAATAATTAAAAAAATCTGCCTCTTTTTCGGTTTTCTCAATCTCTTTTACTTTTCTTCCTTTAAGATCCACGATTGCTCTTAAAAAACTCACTTTTGTAGAATCTTTGTAGATCAAACCACGCCACTCAACGCTTACAATTTTTAAATTACTATTAGTTGTTGGATAACATTTATACTGCGTATATTGCGGACCAGATTGTATTGTTTTTTGCTTTATGACATTTTTTACTGAAATATCTTTTTCAGCAATATACATGGCCAGCGAATCGATTTTATAAAGACTGTCAACGCTTTTTTCAAATTTTTCCTTCCAGTTTTTACCAATACGCTTTTTTAAAATACTATCTGTTCTATTATTATGGTTAATATCGACAGTTTGGTTATTAATATCTGTACAGGATGTACCGCTTACAACAAAACGGAAATTATACCAATTATCTACAATATATCTGTATTTGTCTTTTTCATCAGGTAATCCGCCGCTAACCGCATAAGTGGGAAATCTATTCTCTAATCGTATTTCAGCATTTGTCCAGGAAGTATCTGTTTTTGTTTTCGTTTCTTCTTCATTAACTGATTTATACTCAAAATTTTCTTTACCAATTAAAAAACCGACAGTTATAGATACTAAAACTACGCTTATAAATATTAAAGTTCTTTTCATAATTTGTAAAGGCTTTGCTAAAATCAAATTCTTAAAATTGTATTTTATCTATAGTATTTTAACAAGTCTAATATAGAATTAATTCAATTACCTAAAAAGAATATTTTACGAAAGCGTAAAAAATAATAAAACCTTCAAAATATAATCTTGAAGGTTTTTCAAATTGCAGATTTTTTTTCTAAAATGAATGATAAATTAATCAACAAATTTTAGAAAAGTAAAATCAGTTTTAAGCATTTCTATTTCATTTTCTCTGGTTTGTTGCTGTGCTTCTTTGGCATAAACAAGCATTCTTTCTTCGTAATTATGTATTGCACTTTCAATAGTTTGAAATTCTCCGTTTAGTAGATCTTCAGATAAAATTAATGCATCCAGAAGCCCAATATTAGCGCCTTGTCCCGCAAAAGGAGGCATTAAATGTGCAGCATCTCCAATAAGTGTAATAGGCAAGGGGCGGTTATTTTTCCATGCCTTTTCTACAGATATCTTTTTAGTAGGCAATCCGGTAAAGAAAGAAGTGGCACGAAATAATTCTTTATACGATTCTCCCCAATCAGAAAATTTATCTAAAAGAAATGCTTTGACGTTTTCTATATTTTGAAAATCGATTTCTAACGTTTCAGGCATCTTAAAAATAACATTATAACTTAAAGCATTATTATTTTTAGGATTGGCAACCAATAAATTACCATTATTAGAAGCCATCAAAATTTTATCACCGCACAAATCATAAAAATCTAAAGATTTTGCTTGTGATTGAGCTACTTCACCCTGAATCATATACGTTCCCGTAAGTTCAACTTCGGCATCTGTAATATATTTTCTAATAGAAGTCATACCGCCATTTGCACCAATAATAAAATCAGCCGTTGCCGTTTTTCCATTTTCAAAATGCAAAAGCCATTTTTCGTTTTGTTCTTCAATATCAGTTAGTTTACTATCCCAAACAACTGTATTTTCTTTTAAGCAGTCGATTAGTAATGTTCTTAAATCGTTTCGGTTTATTTCAGGAGCGTCGTATTGTTCTTCTTCAGTAGTTTCTTTACTAAATAATACATTTCCTTTATAATCAGTCAAAATTCTTCCCATCGGAATTGCCATTTTATAATACGTTTCAAGTAATCCCGCTTTCTGCATCGCGTCTTGACCTGAACCTTTATGCAAATCGAGCGTTCCGCCCCAAATTCTTGCTTTTGGATCTTTATCTCTTTCATAAACCGTAACATCAATTCCGTTTTGCTGCAGTAATCTCGCCATTGTTAAACCAACCGGGCCTGCGCCAATGATGGCTATTTTTTTATTTGTAAGTAACATAATTTTTATTGTTTAATTAGGTTACAAAATTGAGAAGACTGTAGGAGATGAAATAGTAAAAATCAGTCGTTTTTGGTATTCATTTTTTTAATTGCCACGATATCCATAAAACGATTGTCTTTGTTTTTACTCAATTCTTTTGGCGTAACGCCGGAGTATTTCTTGATTTCTTTGATAAAATGATTTTGATCGGTGAAGTTTTGATCCGGAAAAAGTATGCCTTCGCTGATGGGTTTAAACGAAGAACCAAAACGCAGAATATTGCAATAAGCTTTTAACGAAATACCAAATTGCTGATTAAAGTAACGATTAATTTGACGGCTGCTCCAGAACACGTTTTCAGACAGTTCCTTTACCGTTATAGATCCTTTTGAAGCATAAATAAGTTCAAATAGTTTCTTTTTTCGGTTGTCAATATCTGGTGTTGTAATACTGTTTATTATCTGAGTTGCTTTACTGCAAAAGTGCTCAAAAGTATTCAAATCATCAGCTTCAAATTTCCATATTTCGTCTGAAATAATTTTGTCATCATTTAAAACATCTTTAATAGAATCTCCAAATAAATATTCAACAGCCAGCAATTTAAAGCCAATAGAAAACATTTTTGTTCCAATAGGAATTATAATCTGACTTGGAATTGTATCTAAACCCCGAATCGTTTTTTGCCAATTATCATCGTTTATATTCATAACCGCGAAATCAACCATTGCATTTGGTAAAACAGTCGACGGAATATCTTTTCCCGTATTGTTTTCAAGCATCCAAAAGCTGTGAACAAAATGCGAAATCGAATTATCCGGTAAAGCTGATTGAATTAGCAGGCTCATTTATTAAATAATAAGGTTATACAAAAATATTCAAATTATAGTACAGAGTATTTTTTAGGTTTCAATCCAATTTGCTGTTCAAAAACCCTTGAAAAATGGCTCAGATTGGTAAAACCCAATTGATAACCAACTTCTGAAACTGATAAATGTTTTTCTTTTAAAAGTCTGGCCGCTTCCTGTATTCTCATATATTGGTAATATTCAAAAACGCCTTTTCCAAAAGTCTGCTTAAACAATTTTCGAAGTTTGGGTTCGCTCATTCCGGCTTCTTTTGCCAGTGAATTAATCTCCGGCGCTTTATCTAAATTAGATTGTAAATGGTATTTTATGGCATAAATGGCTTTAATATCTTTTATATGGATTCCGCTCGACGGTGTTTCTTCACGCTGCAATAACAAAGCAAAAATATGGCAGAGCAGTTCTTCACATTTTAGTTTATTATAATGATTCTCTAAACTTTCGGGAACAGATTGATGCAGCATTTCGCTCGCAGTTGTAATCATGGCGGGAGAAATTCCGATTTCGTAAGCAAAAGTATCTTTAGAAGAAAGTATACTTGAAACTATGGGATGTTTTAGTTCTCCAAATCGTTCCAATAAATATTCTCTTGAAGCAGAAATAGTTACACTTCTAAAAAATGTATTTTGAGGCATTGCCATTACAGAAGAAACAGACTGCATGGCAATGAAAACATTGGGCTGTTCTGTGATTATAGCGCCTTGTTTTTGGTTAGAAGAATCAAAAATACCGCTGAGAAAAAAAATCACATTTTCTTGTCCTTCAGGAATTTCATTTTTACGTTCGAGGACAATTTCTTCTTTTAAATAATAATTCCTGATCATCATTCGCAAGTCATTTCCCCATGTAAAACCAGTCATATAACCTTCGCCCAAATGTTGCGGAATATCAATAAAACGTCCGCGTACACGAGCTCCAATTGCATCTGCGAACTTCTGCAGGATTCCCGAACCATTTTTATCTACAACTTCAATTTTCATTTACGACTATTTTAATATCAAAAACGGATATTTTATCTATAAAGATACAGATAATTTTGTAATGAAAATTTAAACAAAGTAAAAACGATATAATTATGTTATTAGATAATAAAAAAATTGCCATTATTGGCGGAGGCCCAGGTGGATTAACTCTTGCCAGATTATTACAGGAAAAAGGCTTAAATGTAAAAGTGTATGAAAGAGACGAAAACCGAAATGTCCGTCAGCAGGGCTCAACACTTGATTTGCATGAAGATACAGGTTTAAAAGCCATGCAAGAAGCCGGATTAATGGAGGAATTTAAAAAATACTATCGTCCCGGAGCAGATAAAATGCGAATTGCCAATAAAGATATGAATGTGGTATTTGATGATCAGGAAGAAAAACCTCAAGAAGATTTCGGAAATGAACATTTTCGCCCGGAAATCGACCGCGGGCCTTTGCGTGATTTACTTATCGCTTCACTTAAAGAAGAAAATGTGATTTGGAATTCTAAATTCACCCAAATGAAACCTTTCGGAACTGGCTGGGAAATTTCTTTTGAAAATGGAACAACTGTTTATGCCGATTTTGTAATTGCTTCTGATGGAGCAAATTCGCGTGTGAGAAAATATATTACAGATATTCAGCCTATATTTTCGGGTGTTACAGCGGTTGAGATTAATATTTATAAGGCGGAAAAAAACTCGCCAAATCTTTGGAAGCTTGTAAACGACGGAAAACTTTTTGCTTTGGAAGAAGGTAAAACATTCTTTTGCAGTTCAAAAGCTGATGGCACATTAACTATTTTAATTGGAATAAAAACAGAAGATAATTGGGTTACCAATTCAGGAATTAATTTTAAGGATAAAAGCTCTGTTGCAGAATGGTTTAAAAAGGAATTCAGAACGTGGAATACTGACTGGCAGGAAATTTTTGAAACTAATGAAATTTCCATTATTCCGAGACCTATGTATCATTTCCCGATTGACCAATATTGGAAACCGTTGCCAAATCTTACCATAATTGGTGATGCCGCACATCGCATTCCGCCTTATGCAGGAGAAGGGGCAAACCAGGCTATGGCCGATGCTTTAGATTTTTATGAAATATTTTGTTTTGGTAATCATGAAACTATAGAAGATGCTGTTTCTCTATTTGAAAATAAGATGCGCAGTCGTATGGAAGAAATAACAGAAGATACTTTAAAAATGACCGACGCTATGCATGTAGAAAGCAATTTACAGTTTTTAACTGATTTTTTTAATCAAGTTTACTAAGTGCAGTTTTTAGTTTACAGTCGCAGTATTCAGTCACAGTTTGTAGATTGTCAGGCTGAGCGAAGTCGAAGCCCTCGTGTCGTAAAAGTCCTTCGACTTCGCTCAGGGTGACAGCTGTTTTCAAAACTGAAAACTGTGACTGCAACTGTAAACTGAGACTAAATAACCGTTTTTCTAGAAGCTGGTCTAAAATACCATGAAGTAACAGTTAAAACCAATAATAATGTTGGTCCAAAATACGCTATTCCAGAATCACCTACGGCAAAATGAGAGAAAATAGCGCCGCTCATAGCAAAAAAGAATCCTGCGTAAGCCCATTCTTTTAATAACGGAAACTTCGGAATTAAAATAGCGATAACACCTAATATTTTCCAAACACCAAGAATAACCAAAAAGTAAAGCGGATAGCCTAAATGTGCCATCATATCGGCTTCTTCTTTCATTTTTATAATTTGTACAATTCCTGTTGAAGTCATTCCTAATGCCAGCCAAAGAGTGGCAATCCAATAAATAATTTTGTTTCTTTTGCTCATGACGATTTATTTAAGTTTGTTTACTATTTCCTGTAAGCGATTGTGTGCGAAATTTAAACCTTGCGCAAAAGGCAATTTCAATTGTTGATCTCTGTGTTCTACAGATTTGTAGATAATCTGCATAGTAAGTCTGCTTGTATCTTCTGTAAGTCCTTCAAACTCTAAAAACTCCAATTGAGGCGCAAAATTGGCATTGTCCATTTCAAAAGTTCTGGTAATTCTTTCATTTGGAACAAAATTATGAATGACACCATTGGCACTAAAAACAACATTTCCGTTTGGATCTTTGGTTTCAAACTGCCAGCCGCCATGCTGTTTATTTTCTAATTTCACCACTTTTGTTCCCATCCATTGTTCAACAATTTCAGGCTCTGCATAAGCTTTAAAAAGCAAATCAACCGGAAGATCAAATTCTCTTGTAATTACAATTTCCTGCTGGCCATTTTCGACATTAATTTTTGTTTTGCGTTCCATAAATTAATCTTTTTTGGGTTTATAGTTTTTCATTATACTTTCTAATTTATTAAAACGATCGTCCCACATTTGGCGGAAAGGTTCAATAAAATCAGCAACTTCTTTTATTTTTTTTGGATTTATATAATAATAAATCTCGCGTCCGTTTTGCTTTTGGTCAAGCAGTTCACATTCCGTTAATATTTTAATATGTTTCGAAATAGTTTGTCTTGAAGAATCAAAATTTTCCGCTATAGTTCCCGGCGTCATCGCTTGTATGGCTACCAAATTTAAAATTGCTCTTCGCGTTGGATCGGCAATTGCCTGAAAAACATCTCTACGTATTTCCATTATGCAGTTATTTGACTGCAAATATAATGAAGTCATTTGACTGCGCAATATTTTTTTTGTTTTTTATTATAATGCGTTAAACTGGATTAAAATTCAGCCTTACAATATATATCGAGCCTCTGGCTCTTTATTCAAAGGAGAAAGTTCCGAAGGAACGATTCATATTGTAGCCACGGATTTTAATCCGTTGGAAGATGAATCCACATGAATTATACGTTCCGTAGGAACGATTGATATTGAATTAGTTAATTTTACCAATAGAATTCAAAATTTTTATAATTTTAAATTCAATAAAAAAGAAGAAAACATGAATAATAATGCTAAAGTATTTCAATATTCATTTGCGAGTATTTATCGATTGTATAAGGAAAAAGTAGAGAAGAAGGGACGTACGGCAGAAGAAGTAGATACCGTTATACTTTGGCTTACAGGCTATAACGATAAACAATTTAGAGATCAAATCGAAAAGAAAGCAGATTTGCAGACCTTTTTTGCAGAAGCACCAAACCTAAATCCAAATGCATCTAAAATTACAGGCGTAATCTGCGGTTACCGAATTGAAGATATCGAAGATCCGTTAATGCAAAAGATTCGCTATATGGATAAATTAGTAGATGAATTAGCGAAAGGAAAGAAAATGGAAAAAATCCTAAGAGAATAAAAGCAAAAGCCGTTTTAGTAAATTAAAACGGCTTTCTAATTAAAATTAAGTTTTGGAATTTGGATTTTTAAAAATTGGAATTTAAACCTTTTTTACATATTATCTGGCAATCTATCAGCATCATTTTTACTTCTGTTAAAGCGATAAATAACATTAAGGTTGATGTATCTTCCTTGCGATCTGGCTTCCGATTCTAAATAATAATATTGAGTTGTAATTTTTTCTGTTGTAATCTGCGAATTGAATAAGTTATTTACGTTTAAAGTTACCGACATTTTATCTCCAAGAAAATCCTTGCTCAAACCTAAATTAGCGCTATACTGAGCTTCTGTAAGCGATTGAACGCCTTGATTTTTTCCTCGGTATCTAAAGCTGAATTCTCCCGAAATAATTTTAGGAAACTTCACTACAGATCTAAAGTTTGAAAGCCAGGTTTGATCTTCGGCATTATAATTTACGTTTTCAAAAGTTCCCTGCTGTTTAAATTTGTAATAATTAAAATCTAAAGCCAGTCTAAGCCATTTTGTCGGGTTATACGTTGTCGAAACTTCTGCACCATAACGGTCTTCAGTATCAAGGTTTACAGGCGTGCTTACAAAATAATTTTCATCGGTACGTTTTACTATATATTCAAAATAATTAGTTGTGTGTTTGTAATAAACAGATGGATTAATGCTGAATTTCCCCGGTTTTGTTAATAATGTAAACTCAAAAGAATTGGTAAACATTGGGTTCAAATCTGGATTTCCTACGGTTAAATTTCTTAAATCTGAAACTCCCGAAAACGGATTTAACTGCCAGAATCTTGGTCTGTTGATACGTTTACTGTAGCTCAATTGTAAATCTGTTTTTTCGGTTAAATTGTATACAAAATGCAGCGTAGGGAAGAGGTTAATGTAGTTTTTAGCATTATTAAACGTATTTTTAGCATCGGCTATTTTTATATCTGATAGTTCAGAACGCAGCCCTAACTGATAATTGAACTTTTTATATTTGCTGGAAAACTGAAAATAAGCACTGTATAAATTCTCATCGTATTTTAATTTATTAGTAAATTGTTCCTGCAATACATTGTCCAGAATCGTGTGATAATCACTTCTTAGCGCACGCAGATCACTTCTAATTCCCATTTCAATTTTAGAGTTTTCAGAAATTGGATCTACAAAATCTGATTTTATAAAAATATCATTACTGCTTTCTATGTCTCTTGAATATAAATTAGAAACCGATGCATTAAAAGGAAATATTTTTTGTTGTGTAATGTATTGATTTTCATCATCGTTCCAAAAATCATATTGCAAACTTGTCGTCCATTTTTTATCCTTTCTGTCAAACGTTTTTACATAATTTAATTCTAATGCATTGTAAATTTGAGGTTCTTTATATTTTTCTGATCTTGAAATAATACTATCTGTAACATTATTTGCATTAGCATAATTGTAGTTGTAATGCATTTTGTTGTTATTGTTGTCTTTGCTTCGGTAATAACTTCCTGTTAATGTGTTTTTTGAGTTGATATAATAATCCCCGCCAACATACATATTATACACACCAATACTTCGTTTCATATCATCATACTGATTTAAAATAGTCGTTGTACCGTTATCCGTATTCGTTTGAAACTGTTTGTTGTAACCATAAATATCTAAATAACGGTAACCTAAATTTCCAAAAAGATTCACTTTTTCTGTTTTATAACTCACATTGGCATTTACGTTATGTCTCGCAGGATTTCCAATTCCGGCCTGAAGCGAACCGTTAAAACCTTTCATCGTGTTCTTTTTCATAATAATATTAATGATTCCCGCGCCGCCCTGAGCCTCATATGCCGAAGAAGGATTGGTAATAACTTCTACTTTTTCAATATTAGCTGCTGATATCTGCGATAATCCATTATTTGTGGTCAGCATAGAAGGTTTTCCGTTTATTAATACCGTAACACTGCTGTTTCCTCTAAGGCTTACAACTCCTGCAATATCTACGTTTACCGAAGGAACATTGTTTAAAATATCATTTGCAGATCCGCCGCTGGACAAAATATCTTTACCCACGTTAAAGACTTTTTTATCGATTTTCATTTCTACCGCTGATTTTTCGGCAATAACGTTCACTTCGTTTAATTGATTGATGCTTTCTTCTAAAAGAATGTCTTTCATGACAATATCTTTATTCAATTGAATGTTTTCAGCCGTAAAAGTTTTGTACGACATATAGACAGCTTTTAACTGGTAATTTCCAGAATTGCTTTTCAAAATGTAATTTCCATCAGCATCTGTAACGGCTTCTTTTTTATTTTCTGCAGATGATAATAAAAGCGTTACATAAGGTAATGCCTGTTTGGTTTTAGAATCTACTATTTTTCCTTTGATAGTAAATTGTGATGTTTGTGCTCCAGATGTGAAGCTGAATAGTAATACGATTAATAATGTTAACTGTTTCATTTTTTGATTGGTTTAGAATTTTAAGCAAAACTCCTTTTTAATTTCACTCAAAATTTTCACGCATGATATAAGGGCGATTATTACGCATAAACAATCAAATTGAAACCATAAATCGTGTTTATAGCCAATTTTTATATGTTCGTATCTTTTTTTAGTATGTTCATCGACAACTATTTTGTCTTTCTAAATAAATGTTAACTTTGATTTTACTTAGATTTTTAGTTGCTAAGGTTCTGAGATTCTGAGATACTAAGTTTTTTTTAAATCAGCAACTTAGAAAAGAATAATAAACCTTTAGAAAAAATCTTAGGATCTAAGAACCTTAGCAACTCAGCAACTTAAAAAAACATGACACCATTCGAAAAAATTATAAATTTCTCTAAAGAGCACAGAATAAGTACCCATATTATTTTTTGGACATTTATTTTTATTATGTTTTTCAGCAAAAACACTTCTTCTGAACCAGAAGAATTATGGGTTGATATAGCATACACATTATATTATGAGTTGTTTTCTATCATTGGGGCTTATTTTATGTCTTATAGAATTTTACCCCGCTTAATGATTACACAAAAGCACAATTGGGTTTGGGCAGAATTGGTTCTGGGAAGTTATGCTATCTCTGTTATTGCCAGAATTGCAATGGTGTACGGCTTGGAAACTCTTACACGCAAACGACCTTTTAATCAGGAACCTATTGCCGAAATCCTGACTGATTTACCTACTTTATTTGGAGCTTATTTTTTGCATATTCTTTCGTTATCTATATTTTTTATTTTTATAAAATTGATAAAAGATCAGTATGTCGTTCAGAAAAGGTCTTTACTGCTCGAAAAGCAAAAAGCAGAAACCGAATTAAAAATCCTGAAAGCACAATTAAACCCTCATTTTTTGTTTAATACGCTTAATAATATTTATTCACTTTCAATTACAAATTCTCCAATAACTTCAAAATCAATTGCTGTTTTGTCTGAGATTTTAGATTGTATTTTATACCGATGCAGTGCGACTTATGTTCCCATTTCTCAGGAAATTTCTTTACTTGAAAATTATATTACGCTTGAGAAACTGAGATATGATGAGCATTTAAGCGTTGTATTCAATCATTCTATTGATCATAATAAATCTATTGCGCCTTTGATTTTGCTTTCGTTGGTCGAAAATGCTTTTAAACATGGAGCAGGAGAGGACACGGGAAGTTCTCCTAACATTCAAATTGATTTGAAGCTGCAAGGTGATCGTTTTGAGTTTAAGATTGTAAACTCCATAAACAAAATTGACAGCGAATCTGGAAACGGAAAAATTGGATTAAATAATATTATCCAGCAGCTTGATAAAATTTATCCGGAACATTATACTTTTGATGTTACTAAAACCGAAAAGGATTTTACGGCTTATTTACAGATTAATTTAGCAACCGAATATAATTTAGCTTAAAATGAAAATAAAGTGTTTATTAGTCGACGACGAGCCTTTAGCAATCAGCTTATTGCAGAATCATATCAGTAAATTAGATTATTTTGAAGTGGTAGGAACTTGCCCAAACGCTTTAAAAGCCGCCGATGTATTGCGTACAACTGCTGTCGATTTAATGTTTTTAGATATTAAAATGCCGCAGATTACGGGAATAGATTTTTTAAAAACATTAAAGAATCCGCCGGCTGTTATTTTTACTACCGCTTACCGCGAATATGCCTTAGAAAGTTACGAGCTCGATATTGTAGATTATCTTTTAAAGCCTGTTACTTTCGATCGTTTTTTTAAAGCCGCAGATCGTTATTTAAGAATTAGCGGGCCTGTAAACAGCAAGATAATTACACCTTCGCAGGAAGATTATATTTACATCAAAAACGGACCAAAATTCAATAAAGTAAACGTCGACACGATTTTATATATCGAAAGTGTGAAAGATTATATTATTATACATCAAAAAGATGGTGTAAATCTAAATGCCAAATATAAAATAAGCGATATTGAATTAGAATTGCAGGATAAAAACTTCCTGAGAATTCACCGCTCTTTTATCATTAATTTAAAAAACATCACGGCATTTACACCTTACGATGTCGAAATTGGAAGTATTGAAATTCCTATTGGAGCGAGTTATAAAGAATACGTTTTTAAAATTTTAAAGAATTCATAGCATAAAAAAACTCCTTAAATGATTTACTTAAGGAGTTTTTTTTATGCTTGTGTGGTTATATCAGGATAGCAAAGCTTATATTTTTTTGAGCGTAAGTTTCATTTCTTTACTGTCCAGAATTAATTCGTCACTGGTAATAGTACTTTCGCAAGGGTATGGGGTACCAACTTCATCTTTAATTACTAAACTTTTTCCACCTTTTGTCAATGCATAAGTACCATTTGTAATTTCTCTTGTCAAGAATCCGGTAACATGCCCATCTTTTGTAAATGTTAAAGTTCCATCCGTTAAAATTACAGCTTTTAAAGAATCCGAAATGGGCATTTTCGGTTCTACCGCTGTTATTTTCCAAGAGCTTACCAGTGTATTTCTCTTAGAACATGAAATCATTAATACTGCAGCCAATGCAAGCGCGAAGATAAATAATTTAGATTTTTTCATGATTTTGTGATTAAAGATTAGAAATGAAAAGGTACAAAAAAAAATATTATCTATAACGTTATAGCTACAGAAAGTGAGATTGAGTTGTCTGATTTCTAATATTTTATACAAAAACAGCCTTTTTGGAGAGCTTGAAAAATCAATTTAAAGTCAAAGCTCCCAGAATTTCTTCATACATAAACGGGCCTCCGGGATAAGTTGCCGTATAATCCAGATTCATCCAGACTTGTCCGCGTTCATCAATATGGTAATGTAGATTTTTACCATAACTTTCTCTTTGAAAAAGTACATTTTTAATTAAATAATTGACCTTTTCCAAATCAATCATAGAGCCTATTAATATTTCGGGATAAATATGGCCTTTGGTATGTATAAGCCTTGGAGTTCCGCCAATAGAGCGAATTGCCGCCGCCATTAAGATAGAATGATCATCGCAGTCTCCTGAAAAATATTCTAAAGATTCACTGGCAGTAGCAATATAATCGCCTTCTTTTGGGTCGTTGACATAATTCCAGCGTCCGTTTATTTCTTTAAAAACAGCAAAACACTGAATTATAGTTCTGTAATCAGAATAGCCTTTTATTCCTTTAAAATGCTTTGAAGTGGCCATAATAGCAAAATTTCGAACTTTCGGATTTTGATATTCAATGGCGCTTATAATTTTTGATTTATTGGGAAACGGCAGCAGTTTTGCCACAATTATATCCTGCGGATATGGATTGTCTGACATGGTATAAATCATAGAATTATAATCTTCAGAAATCTCGCTGAAACCATAATTCCCAATAACTGATCCGTAAAATAAAATCAATAAATAAACTGCGACACATAAAATGATTATGGTTCGCAGATACATTAGCAGAAAGAAAACAACAGCAAAAACAAAAATGAATATAAAAACACGATCCAGATTGAAAGCCCATTCCAGATCGATTAGGTTTTGATGCAGAATGATAAATATCGGGATTGTAATAAAAAGACTCAACACAGAAATAATAATCCTATCCCAAGGCGATTTCACCTGTAATTTGGATTTTAACTGTGGTAGGTCAATTTTGGGAAAATTTATCATAAGAATCAAAAGCAGTTTTACAGCGCTTTCACCGTTTCAACAAAAGTACTTTTTTTATCAATAATTCCCAGATCAAATAATTGATTTTGAATTTTGATAAATGCTTTTTCACTTAAATGTTTTTGTGACCATTGTGTTAGTTTCAGCCATTCCTGAATATCTTCGACTTTTTGATTGAATAATTCAGCTAAAGTCTTGTCAATATCAGGAATCTGCGCAAAATCATGCGTCGTTTTATTGATAACTTCTAATACTTTTTCAACGATTTTTGGATTCTTTTTCAAGAATTCGTCGCGAACCGTTATCACAAATGAAGGCCATGGAGTAGGACAGTCGCCCACGCGCCTGAAAATTCCCTGATCAACCAGCGGTTTTGTCATAAAACGTTCCCACATAAAATAATCTGCAGTTTCGTTTGTCAAAGCTTCCACAGCGCCGTCGATAGTATTAATAATTTCAAATTGCAAATTATCGCTGTTCCAGCCTTGCTCATTTGCATTTACATAAGCCATTAATTGTGAACCTGAACCAATTCTTGAAATCGCAACTTTTTTGTTTTCTAAATCTTTTACAGTTTCGAAATCTGATTTTGCTGCAACGTGAATACCCCAAATTAAAGGTGACTGCACATAAATCTGAACAATTTTACTTGGGTTTCCTGCCGTAATATCTTTTACAATTCCTTCTGTCAAAATAACGGCCATATCAGCCTCGCCGTCGCGCAGCATCTGACACATTTTTCCGGTACCTTCAGGAACGTTTTTCCATTGTAAATCGATATTTTCTGCTTCAAATTCGCCATTTTCAATGCATAAATGCCATGGCAGATTGAAGTGTTCAGGAACACCTACAATTTTTACAGTTTTCATTATAGTTTAAGTTTAAGTTAAGTTTGGTATGCGTATTCTTAAGTTTGTAAGTTTAGTTTTTTATTAAATCAGCCCTGTGTTTGTCTGAAAGGCAAGGTTCTGCATATTGAATAATTTCCTGAGATTCGTATTCGTTTAAAATACTTCTCACAATCGAATAATCAACATCCCGAACCACTTCTACAGAAAGAAAATTATCATTTAATCCTTCTGATAAACAATTAATTGCCTTTAGTTTTTCTCTGATAATTTCTTTGTCAAATCCTTTTTCTAAAATGATCACCTGAACAATTGAATTTCCTGAATTTTCAATCGTTTCTTTATAAACCAGGCGTTCTTCCTCTTCATCAAATTCTGCATAAAATAAATCATCAGTTGCAATCAACGGCCCGAAAAATGGAATATTATCTAATTTAAAAAGTCCTTTTTGTAAATCTACAATTTCGGCCCACATCGTTTCTGAAACTGTTTCTTCTAAATAATCACTGTAATATTTAAATAATATTTTTTTATGTGTTTCCTGCATTATTCTATTTCGTTTATTATGGCTTTTAAGGATGATATTACAATACGATAACCATCTGGATCCTGGATCATTTTTCCGTTTTCGTTCCAAAACGGATTAGCTGCAGTTATCGTTGCAATATTGTGGTGTATAAGCTTATTTATTAATTCGTTGTAATCTGAAATTGTTTTGGGATAAAGCACAATTACATCGTCTTCATCAAAAGAATGATCGGCTTTTACATCAGATTGTGTAAACTCAAAATGCCAGTCTAAGCCTGATTTTCCAATAAAAATTCCGTCGTAATTATTGTGTTTTTCAAAACCTCCCAATTGTTCAAAACCGAGAATATCGACGTAAAAATCTTCAATTCTCTTTAAATCATTCGTATGTCTGGCTACTCTTAAAAACATTATTCAAACTTTTTAATTACAAATATAAAAGCAATAAAAATGATTATCCCGGTAAGAAAGTTCTTTTGAGCCGTTGTAAATCCATTTTTATCGACATTTGGATTTTTTTGATCCCAATAATAATCTAAACTTTTAGGATATTTTTCTTCAATAGATGCATTAAGTAATTGGAAAAAACACCATCTAAATAAACCTCCAATTCCTAAAAAAAATGCACCTAAAACATGCTGAAACAAATGCCCCATAAATTTAAAATACTTCTAAAATTAATTATCAAATTTTCTAATTAATAAATTATCTCATTAATTACCAGCCAGTTTATTCAATGTATAAGTAATCAATTCATCAACAGCTTTATAAGGATCTTCACTAAAAGTTCCCGAAGCACGATTGGCAATAATTGCATTTAAAGATAAGGCATTATGTCCTAAAAGTGAAGAAAGCCCATAAATTGCTGCAGTTTCCATTTCAAGATTAGTAATACGATTATCATTAAAATCAAAATTATCCATTTTATTGTTTAATTCTTCATCCTGAATATTCAATCTCAAAACACGACCTTGCGGCCCGTAAAATCCTCCGGCTGTAGCTGTTATTCCCTTGAAAATTTTATCAGACTCGATAATTTTTTCCAGTTTCTCTGAGCACGGAATCACGTAAGGTCTTCCTTTTCTAATATCCCAGTTGGTGTGAAGAATAAAAGCATCTTCAAGAGCTGTATTCGAAACTTCGTCAATTAAATAGGAGCGAAGCATATTATCAAGACCCAATCCGAATTTTGACATTACAAAACTGTCTACAGGAATATCTGCCTGCAGCGATCCAGAAGTTCCAATTCGGATAATATTTAAAGAAGTTAATTTTTCTTTTGGCTGACGTGTTTTTAAATCGATGTTTACTAAAGCATCTAATTCATTTAAAACAATATCAATATTATCAGGTCCAATTCCGGTTGACATTACAGAGATTCTTTTTCCTTTGTAAATTCCCGTTTGGGTTTTAAATTCTCTTTTTTGTGTCGAATATTCAATCGAATCAAAAAACTGAGTAATTTTTTCAACTCTATTCTGGTCTCCAACAAAAATAATATCGTTGGCAATATGTTCAGGACGAAGGTTTAAGTGGTATACACTTCCGTCTGGATTAAGTATTAATTCTGATGATTTTATCATTTCTTTTTAGTTACTAAGGTTCTGAGATGCTAAGATTCTAAGTTTTTTTAAAGGCACAAAGTTGCAAAGAGGTAAAGGTTCAAAGGTTTTTCTGTAGAGGCGCACAGCTGTGCAACTATAAAATTCCAAAATTTAAATTCCAAATTCCAATTACTCAAATTTACACAAAGCTTTGCGATCTTTGAATTTTTATAAAAAACCTTAAAATAAATATTCTTAGCAAACTTTGCGTTAATTTTTTTTGAGGTGTTAAGGTTTTGTTTCACGTTTCACGTTTCATGTTTCAAGTTCGCATAACCTGAAACTTTAAACCTGAAACTTGAAACTATTTTACCCGCCAACTCTTTTAGTTTTAAATCCTTTTTCTTTTAAAATTACCATAATTTTGTCGCGATAATCGCCTTGAATGATGATCGAATCATCTTTAAAAGTACCGCCAACGCTCAATTTTGTTTTGATTTCTTTGGCTAATACTTTAAAATCTTCATCGCTTCCTTCATAACCTTCAATTATAGTCGTTGGTTTTCCTTTGCGTTTTTCAAATTTACAGATCATTGGTTCTTTTTGTACATACAAAACATGATCTTGCTCCTGAATTTCTTCAGGTTCATTTGATTCTTCGTGATCTGGAAATAAGTTTTTTAACTGATCTTTTAAGTCCATATTTTTTTATTCTAAAAATAAATTTCAACCATAAAGGTATTTAAAAATTAAATTCCAAACTCCAAGAAAAGCTTGGAATTTGGAATTTTAATATTAGAATTTATTTAATTTTTATTTCTTGATTAAACCTAATTCTACCAAACGTTCGTGTAAAAACTCGCCCGCTGAAATATCCTCATATTTCTTAGGATGTTCTGCATCAATACATTTATCTAAACAATCCAAACGCATATCGCTTACCGGATGCATAAAAAACGGAACTGAATATCGAGAAGTTCCCCATAATTCTCTAGGCGGATTTACAACCTGGTGAATTGTAGATTTAAGTTTATTATTAGTATGTCTTGACAACATATCGCCCACATTAATCACTAATTCGTCGTCTGCTGCAATAGCGTCAATCCATTCGCCATCGTGGTTTTGAACCTGAAGTCCTTTACCTTGCGCTCCCATTAATAAAGTGATTAAATTAATATCACCGTGAGCCGCTGCACGAATTGCATTTTCTGGTTCAGAAGTAATTGGAGGATAATGAATTGGTCTTAAAATAGAGTTTCCTTCTTTTGCATATTCATCAAAATAAAACTCATCAAGTCCAAGGTGTAAAGCCAAAGCTCTTAAAACATAAATTCCTGTTTTCTCCAGCATTTGGTAAGCATCTTTACCAACCTCATTAAAGCGAGGTAATTCTTTAACTTCAACATTTTCAGGATATTCTGAAGCCCATTTAGAATCTTGGTCAACATACTGACCAAAATGCCAGAATTCCTTCAAATCTCCCTCTTTGCGTCCTTTAGCATGCTCTTTTCCAAAAGATACATAACCTCTTTGACCGCCAATTCCGGGAATTTCATAATTATGCTTAGTTTCTACTGGCAAGGCGAAAAATTTTCTAATTTCACCATAAAGTTCGTCTACCAATTTGTCATCTAAGAAATGACCTTTTAAGGCAACGAAGCCAATGTTTTCAAATGCACTGCCGATTTCATTTACAAATTTTTGTTTACGTTTCGGGTCGTCCGAAAGGAAATCACGTAAGTCTACACTAGGAATGTTTTGCATACTTTACATTTTTATTTAAGAAAAAAAGGCGCATTAAGCCTTTCAATAACAAAGGTAGATAATATTTTATATTTGAATTTTATAAATTACCATAAAATTTAGTTTTCTATCCAATTTTTAATACAAATTCTGAATATTAATTTTGAAAACTCAAAAATAAATGCATTTATTTTTTGTAGCTAAAATATTATAAAAAATAGTAGTCTGACAAAAAAATCACATTATATTTGTGTTCGCTTTTTTTAAACCGAAAACTGCGAATTATTTTCTATTTTTATGCAATTAATAAATACGCGTTTTTAAATTATTTAACAATTATCGATAAAATTGTTATATTTTTTTATATTTGAAAAACTAAACTTACTACAAAAATGATCTTTTACAGAGAAAACCTGACTGACGAAAAATTACTAGATTTATATAAAAAAATCCTGAAACCGCGCTTGATCGAAGAGAAAATGCTTATTTTAATTCGACAAGGAAAAGTTTCAAAATGGTTTTCAGGAATTGGACAGGAAGCCATTGCAGTAGGAGTTACATCTGTTTTAGACGAATCTGAATACGTATTACCAATGCACCGAAATCTTGGTGTGTTTACTACCAGAAACATTCCTTTGCACCGACTTTTTTCGCAATGGCAGGGAAAAGCAAACGGTTTTACAAAAGGCCGTGACAGAAGTTTTCACTTTGGAACTCAGGAATACAATATTATAGGAATGATTTCGCATTTGGGTCCGCAATTAGGTATTGCTGACGGAATTGCGCTTGCCAATAAACTTCAGGACAATAAAAAAATTACAGCTGTTTTTACCGGAGAAGGCGCAACCAGCGAAGGTGATTTTCACGAAGCATTGAATATTGCAGCGGTTTGGCAGCTTCCGGTTATGTTTGTTATTGAAAACAATGGCTACGGACTTTCTACACCAACAAACGAACAATATTTATGCGAAAATCTTGCCGACAAAGGAATTGGTTACGGAATCGAAAGCTGGATTATTGACGGAAATAATATTGTTGAAGTGTACAACAAACTATCGAAGTTAAAAAAAGAAATGATCGAGAACCCGCATCCGGTTTTATTAGAATTTAAAACATTCAGGATGCGCGGACATGAAGAGGCGAGTGGTACAAAATACGTTCCGCAGGAATTAATGGACGAATGGGAAGCTAAAGATCCGGTTACCAATTATAGAAAATATCTAACAGAAATAGGAATCCTTACTGAAGAACTGGACGAAAAATTGCGTGCTGAAATTAAGCTGGAAATTGACGAAAACTGGGCAATGGCAAACGCCGAACCTGAAATAGAACCAACTTACAGCGGAGAATTAGATGATGTTTACAAAGACTTTGAATATGAAGAATATACTCATGGCGAAGAAGTAAAAAATATTCGTTTTATAGATGCTATCCGAAATAGTTTAGAGCAGTCTATGTGGCGTAATAAAAACTTAGTCATAATGGGTCAGGACATTGCTGAATATGGTGGTGCTTTTAAAATTACAGAAGGATTTGTTGATGCTTTTGGAAAAGATCGAGTACGCAATACACCAATTTGCGAAAGTGCCGTAGTTTCGGCCGCAATGGGATTATCCATCAATAATTATAAAGCGATTGTCGAAATGCAGTTTGCTGATTTTGTTTCGACAGGTTTTAATCCAATTGTCAATTTATTAGCAAAATCACATTATCGCTGGGGCGAAAAAGCCGATGTTGTAGTTAGAATGCCTTGCGGCGGAGGAACACAAGCCGGCCCATTTCACTCACAGACCAACGAAGCTTGGTTTACTAAAACTCCAGGTTTAAAAGTCGTTTATCCGGCGTTTCCTTATGATGCAAAAGGTTTATTGAATACTGCCATTAACGATCCAAATCCCGTTTTGTTTTTTGAACACAAACAATTATACAGAAGTGTTTATCAAGACGTTCCAACAGATTATTACACGATTCCGTTTGGAAAAGCAGCTTTATTAAAAGAAGGAACTGCCGTAACTATTATAGCTTTTGGAGCTCCGGTTCACTGGGCTTTAGAAACTTTAGCCAATAATCCTGAAATTCAAGCTGATTTAATCGATTTAAGAACTTTACAGCCGCTTGATACTGAAACTATTTTTGCTTCGGTTAAAAAGACAGGAAAAGCTATTATTTATCAGGAAGACACTATGTTTGGCGGAATTGCAAGCGATCTTTCGGCTTTAATTATGGAAGAATGTTTTGAATATTTAGACGGTCCTGTAAAAAGAGTCGCAAGTTTAGATTCTCCAATTCCGTTTACAAAAGCGCTTGAAGATCAGTTTTTAGCTAAGAATAGATTTGAGGAGGTTCTGAAGGAATTGTTAGCGTATTAAAACATTAATAAATAAATTTTAAACACATAGAAACATAGTTTTCGAAACCGATAAAGGCGTTTCACTTAGTTTAAACAAACATAGCTATGTGTGAGAAACTAGTTTCTTTTTATATTCTTTATTCAAGAAATAAAATCTATGTTTCTATGTGTTTAAAAAACTATTTAGACCAAAACCACCAATCTTTTGCCGTCAGGAACTTCTGCGTTCCACATTTTCTCGATATCGACTAAATTCACTTTCTCGATATTTACTTTTAGTTTGTTTTGAGAAGCCAAAAGAAAAATTTCAGGAAGAATTTCTAAAAACAACAATTTCACTTCGTCTTTTGTCCAGCTTCCTAAACCTGAACCAGACAACTGCAAATCAACGCTTCGCAAAATTTGAGCTGATAATTGAATCGTATCGCCAGACATTGAACCCACAGAAACATATCTCGTTTTAGGAGTAAAATTTCCGTTTCCTTTTAAAACAGAAAGAATCAATTCTGCCGAATGTCCCCACAAATAATCCAAAACAATATCAATTGGTGTAGTTTGATGAATTTCTTTAAGCTTCGACACAAAACTTTTATCATTCTGTTTTAAAGAAACAATTTCGTCAGCGCCCAATTCTAAAAGACTTTGAAGCGTTTTATCATTTCTTCCTGTAACAATTATTTTCTTTGCTCCATAATGTTTCGCAATCTGAATCGCCATTTGACCTGTAAAACCGGTTGCTCCATTAATTAAAACTGTTTCTCCCTGTTTTATTCCGGCTCTAAATCGAAGCGCCATTGCCGAACCTGCAACTGCATTTGGCATTGCTGCGGCCGTTGCATCATCAATTCCGTCTGGTAATGCAACCATTCTGTTTTTATCGACTAAAGCTTTTTCTGCTATTGTTCCGGAAATTCCGCGGGCATAAACTCTGGTTCCGTTTTCGAGTAAACCAATGGCATCACTGCCAATTACAAATCCGTTTTGATTTTCATTTTCCGAAGAATAATGTTCTCCGCTTGCAATTCCTTTATCCAGATTGGTAATCGCCACGGCTTTAACCGAAATTAAAACTTCATTTTCATTTACTGCGATTGGCGCTTGGAATTCTGCATATTTTGGCAATTCGCCTTTTTTATAAACTACTGCTGCTTTCATAATTTTATAAATATTAAATTTTATGAAGCAAAATTATAGAGCCGTTTATGGGCAAACGATAACATTTGTTATCAAATGAAATAAGAAACAATTATCAAGTTTTTTTTTAAAACCATATAAGTTATATAAGTTAATTTAAGCCAAGCTTATAATTTCTTATATAACTTATATGGTGAAATTTTAATTATTTTTTGTGAACCAGCTTACTTTTAATTCGGCTTAAATGAACCGTGCTTACGCCAAGATAAGAAGCAATGTAATGTTGCGGAACACGCTGCACAATTTGAGGTTTTTCTTCAATTAAACTGAGGTAACGCTGAGTAGGGGAGTCTTTTATGAAAGAAAAAAAGTGCTTCATATAATCAAATGTTCTTTGAAAAAGCATATTGATTAACCGATCCCGAAGTTCTGGAATTTCTTTAATTTCTTCCAAAATTGTATCGACATCATTTTTAGAAATCCACCATAAAACAGAAGGTTCGATTGTTTCCACTACAACCGGACTCGGAAATTTTTTAATGAAACTTTCGATAGAAGCAACGCTTTGATTTTCGAAAAAAAACTGCGAAGTCAAATCTTTTCCGTTATTATTAAACCAAACCCTGATACAGCCTTTTTCGATTATAAAAAGCTTTTTAGAAACTTCGCCTTCTTCAATCAAAACTGTTTTTGCAGGAACTTCAATACGATTGAAATAACTGGTGTATTCGTTCCATTTTTCATCGGTTAAAGGAAATTTATTTCGGAATTGGTCGAACATTTCTTATGTAATTTTAAGTTCTTTTGCTAAAGTGAGATTTGTTGTCACAAGCAAGTTATCACTCATACCATAAACCTTATTCTGCTCTGAATCTTTGAACTCGGAAGCACTCAAAATTATCGTTTTTCCATTTTCTATCTGAAGTAAAAAAGTCTGTGGATATATGGAAGAAGCTTCTTCCCAGTTTATTTTAAAATCAATAATTTTTTGACCAATTAAGTTAATCCACTTTTCATCATTAGAAACATTCCATTTTTGCTCGTGATCATTTGGAGTTTTCTCTAAATCAATCTCTTTTGACAAAAGTCCGTAACTAAAAAATGTATTATCCCAAAAAACATAAATTATTTTGTTAGTCATTTGAAAATAGATAGAATGATCTAAAGTATCTATTTCTGGATATTTAGTAAAATAGGAAGGTTCCGGAATAAGATTCTCGTTATCCTCAAAAACATATTGAATTTCTCCATAAATAACTCCTCGAATTATCTCTCCAACAAACATTTTACGACAATTATTTTCGTAATCAATATGCTCATCTGTTAATATCATGGAAATTATTTAGAATCTGATTCAACCTCAAACAACTGCACCTGACTTTTCAATCTCTCAATTAATAAATTCATCATTCGTTTGTTCAAACTAGATGAATTTTGAATATAAGTTTCATATTCTTCAATAGTAAAAAGTGCCATTACAATTCCTTTTAGGGAATTACGGAACTTAATATCTTTTTGAATGGAATTTTCTATAGTCTGCAGTTTCTTCTCAACAGAGTACGAATAAAAATCAGCTTTGTTTTTATTGACATAATTAATAAAAACCGCAATAAACAAATCGTTCTGAAGTTTTAAAATAGGCCTAATCGTCTGATTTTGAAAGATCTCATCTGGAGAAGATTGAGCACTTACAGTTCCTAAAGTTTCGCCTCTTAATTCTCTTAAAAAAGTGTCTCTATCCGCCATGTTTTTTCTTTAAATTTAGAAAAAATCTTTTAATAAATTATATTTAATACATTTATTAAATATTAATTTCACTTAAAAATCAGCATCATGAAAAACAAGTCAATTATACTGACCGTAATTCTTCTAATCATTGCATCAGGAAATTATTTTAGAAGTAATTCTTTATCAAATATTCGTAATGTGGATTTCCTTTCTATTTTTGCCATTGGAGCATTATTTGGTGTTCTGGTAGTTCAAATTTTTCAATTGATTAAAAAGAATTAGCTGTTTAAAAAGTTAACCATATAAGTTATATAAGAAAATTTAAGTTTTATTCTTAACGAACTGAAATATTTATATGGTCAAGATTAAGCCTATAATTTAAATGAACTTATATAACTTATAGGATTCAAAAAACACACTCATGAATATAAAATCTTTGGTTTTTCTTCTGCTAATATTGGTTACCATAGTTTCCTGCAATTCAAAAGAAGATAAAAATGGTTATCAGGAAGTTTTGTATCGCGCTGTAAACAATAAAGACACCGCCATTTTAGCACTTAATATAAGTGACAAACGCTTTTTCGGTCGTTATGAAATATCTTATTATAAAATAGGAAAGGATTCCGGCGATGTAAGAGGGGATATAAACGGAAATACTTTAAGAGGTGATTTTCATTATATATCAAACGGCGGAACCTGGAAAAGAGTGCCTTTGGCTTTACTTAAAAAAGAAAATAAACTGATTCTGGGAAATGGAGTAGTAGGAACTTACATGAATCTTCCGTGCTTTATTAATGGAACTTTGAATTATAAAGATCCTAAGTTTGTTTTTGAAGAGATTGGGAAATAGTTTCAGGTTTCAGGTTCAGGCCGTTTGTCATTTCGAGGAACGAGAAATCGCACTAGAAACTCCACATAGTTTGTCGTCAATCTTTGTCGATATGCGCGTGCGATTTCTCCTTTCAGTCGAAATGACAAAGCTTTGCGCTAAAACTAAAGACAAAGTTTAAAACTTGAAACCTGAAACAAAGAAAACCTGAAACAAAACTTATCGATCTAAAACCCCAATCTGCGACGGCAATTCAAATATTTCAAGATCGAAATAAATAACCGACGCCATAATGTGATCGAAAATATCAGCCATTATATATTCATAATTTGCCCAACGTTTATCGCTTGAGAAAACATAAATTTCTAAAGGAACTCCGTGTGCAGTCGACTGCAGCTGGCGGCACATAATATGCATGTTTTTATTTAATCCTGGATGATCTAATAAATACTGCATAATGTATTTTCTAAACAAACCTAAATTGGTCATATTACGACCGTTAAGAGACAATGATTTATCGATTCCTCGAAGATCATTGTACTTTTCAATTTCAGCTTGTCTGGTTTCAATGTAGGAAGTAATAAGCTGAATTCCTTTCATATGATTAAGATCATCATTATTCAGAAAACGAATACTGCTGCTTTTAATCAAAATATGTCTTTTAATACGTCTTCCTTCAGAATTCTGCATACCGCGCCAGTTCTGAAAAGAATCAGAACTTAAAGCATACGTTGGAATCGTGGTAATGGTATTGTCAAAATTTCGAACTTTTACAGTCGTTAAATTGATTTCGATAACGTCACCATCGGCACCAAATTTATCCATTGTAATCCAGTCGCCAATACGAACCATATCGTTTATGGCAACCTGAACACTTGAAACAAATCCTAAAATAGTATCCCTGAAAATCAAGATAATAATAGCCGAAAGCGTTCCTAAGATAGTCAATAATTCGCCTTTTTTGATTCCGAATAAAGTTGAAATAATCATCGCAACTCCAAAAATCCAAAGCACAATCATAATAACCTGAACGAAACTGTCGATAGGTTTGTCGCTGTATTCCGGTTTTTGCTTTAAATAATCACGAAGTGCATTAAAAATCGTTCTGATAATCCATAAACTGATCAAAACGATATAAATACCAACGATTTTTCCAAAAAGTGATTCCCAATATTCGTATTTGTCCAGAATAATAGGAACAGCTTTATAAATAAAGAAAAACGGAATTAAATACGCGGTGTATTTTGTGGTTTTATTGTGAATTAAATAATCGTCAAACTTTGTTTTGGTACGCTGGGCAAAAATGGCCGTAAGCGTTACCAAAACAAATTTTGCGACATAATAAATGGCAAAAGCCAAAACCACCATAATGGCAATATTAAAAATCAGACTGATATAAGACGCAAAGTTGCGGCTCATTCCCCAATGCCTGAAAAGAGGGTATAAAAAATTGAATATTTTATCCAAAAGTTTAAGCATTTGCTTTAGTTTCTAAATATTTTTTCTCGATGTAGAAAGTTCCAAACGGGATAAGAGAAGCGATTAGTATAATTGCAAATGTTTTTAAATCCCAGTTTTGAGATTTTTTCAATAAAAAAGCCAAAACGATATAACCTATAAACAACACACCGTGTGTCATTCCTAAAGGTCTTAATAAAGTATGGTAAAGTTCTGGATTGTTAGTTTTAATAATAAGCATATTGGCAAATAAAACTAAATATGAAATTCCTTCTAAAATAGCGGTAACTTTAAAAATCTTAAGCATGTAGATATATTTTGAGATTATAGCAGCAAAATTAAGTATTAGGATTGGTTTTTAAGTTATGTGTCAGGAAAGTAATTTACTTTTGTAATCTTAAACTTTGATAATGAGCAAACGCGATTTAAAAAAATATTTAACCGAACTAAGCAAAGAACAACTCGAAGAACAGCTTATTGAGCTGTATGAAAAATTTGCTCCCGTAAAAGTGTATTACGATTTTGTTTTTAACCCAAAAGAAGATAAACTTTTGCAGGAATCTAAGGTTAAAATTTCTCACGAATATTTTCCCATAAAAAAGCCCAATGCAAAATGGCGTCCGAAGGCAAAAATGCGTCGCTCTGTGGCTCAAAAAATCATCAAACATTTCATAATGCTGGGAGTTGATCCATTTATTATTGCCGATTTGATGTTTTATAATATCGAAATTGCGCAAACTTATTCTGCAAACAACTACATTAAGCAGGAATTATTTTACAAAAGTATTTTTAATTCGTTTGAACAAGCAGTAAATTTTGTCATTTCTAACGGAATCCTGATTGAATTTAAAGCAAGAATTGAAATGATTCATCAAGAGATTTTGCAGCAAAAATGGAAAAATAAGTATGATTTTGAAGCAATTCTGGATAAAATCGACTTTTAAAAACACTTCCTATAAAAAATCTTATTTAAAAAAATCATTTATTTTAGGTTAAAATAAGATGAATAACTGTTTTTTAGATGTATTTTTGCAAAAATCCAAAAATAAACAATGTCTCAAAACACTTTAGAAATAGAAAGAGAAGAGAAAAAAGAACTTTATGCATACCAAAAAGGCGATATTGACGCCATTTTTGACCGCTTAGACAATGCTCCTCAAAAACATCATTTATTGTATCAATTGCCAACAGGAGGCGGGAAAACAGTAATTTTCTCTGAAATTGTACGTCGTTATTTAACTAATAATGATAAAAAAGTGGTTGTTTTAACACACAGAATTGAGCTTTGTAAACAAACTTCAAAGATGTTGAAGGGCTTTGGCGTAAGCAATAAAATAATCAATAGTAAGGTAAAAGAATTACCGGACCAAAATGATTATTCTTGTTTCGTGGCGATGGTTGAGACTTTAAAAAACCGTATCAACGACGAAAAACTGCACCTTGACAATATTGGTTTGGTAATTATTGACGAGGCGCATTACAATTCATTTAGAAAACTATTAAACTCATTTAAAAATGCTTTTATTCTTGGAGTAACAGCAACACCTTTGAGTTCAAACATAAAATTACCAATGCACCAAAGCTACGACGAACTTATCGTTGGAGACACAATTGGTTCATTGATCGACAAAGGATTTTTGGCGAGAGCAACAACATACAGTTATGATGTTGGTTTGACTTCATTAAAAGTAGGTATCAACGGAGATTATACCGTAAAATCATCTGATGATTTGTATACCAACTCCTTAATGCAGGAAAAATTGCTTCATGCGTATACAGAACGTTCTTTGGGCAAGAAAACTTTAATTTTCAATAACGGTATTCATACATCATTATATGTATATGATACTTTTAGAGAAGCGGGTTACGATATTCGTCACCTTGATAACACAAGCAGTTCTGAAGAGCGTAAAGATATTTTGGCTTGGTTCAAGAAAACTCCGGATGCGATTTTGACTTCTGTGGGGATTTTAACAACTGGTTTTGATGAGCCAACTGTTGAGACTATTATCTTAAACAGAGCAACAAAATCTTTGACATTATATTTCCAGATGATTGGTCGTGGATCTCGTAAATTACCTGGTAAAGACGAGTTTACAGTTATTGATTTAGGAAACAATGCCGCTCGTTTCGGATTATGGAGCGAACCGGTAAACTGGCAGCATATTTTTAAATCTCCAGAATTTTATCTAGAGAATTTAAGAGATGATACTGAAATCGAAATGTTCTTTAAATATAGCATGCCGCCAGAATTGAGAGCAAAATTCAGCAAAACTGCAGATGTTACTTTTGATGTTGAAGAAGAACACAAACTGGCTATTAAACAAAATTTACGTTCGAAAATTGTTTTAGATAAATCGCTTGAGCAGCATGCTGCAATGTGCGTTGACAATACAGAAACGCTTCAGGAAGCAAAAGCTTTATCAAGAGAATTAGAAGACGATATCGAATGCCGAATTAAACGTTACGCTAAATGTTTAAGTCAGTGTAGTAAAAACTACCGTGAATGGCTTCTGGATGATTACAAGCAAAGATTGACTTTATTAGTAGGTAAAAAATACCGCGAAAAAATCATGAACGAACCGGATTGATAATTAAGAATTAAAAAAGTTTCAGGTTTCATGTTTCAAGTTGTTATCCTGAACTAAATAAAAATGTATGATCTTTGTCAAAGTTTCTAACTTTGACAAAGATTTTTAGTTTCAGCTTGTATAATAAGCAATCTGCAGCAAATCTAAAATCAGAACTCTAAAATCTAAAATTAAAAATATGTCTAAACAATTCTCAACATTAGGACTTTCAGCGCCAATTTTAAAAGCTTTAGGCGAATTAAACATTGTTGAACCTACTGAAATTCAACAAAAAACAATTCCGCTTTTATTGTCTGAAAACCACGATGTTGTTGGTTTAGCCAAAACCGGAACAGGAAAAACAGCAGCTTTTGGACTTCCTTTATTACAATTAATTGATACGGAATCTCCTGTAGTTCAGGCTGTAATTTTAGTTCCAACGAGAGAATTAGGACATCAAATCTTTAGAAATTTAGAAGATTTTTCAAAATATATTCCAAATATTTCAATTGCGGCAACTTGCGGTGGAATTCCAATAAAACCTCAAATTGAACGCCTTACATCGCCAACACATATTATTGTAGCAACGCCTGGACGTTTAATCGATTTGATTCAGCGAAAAGCAGTTGATTTAAAACAAACCCAATATTTAGTTTTAGATGAAGCCGATGAAATGGTTTCGATCTTAAAAGAAAGCCTGGACGAAATTCTGGCTGAAATCCCTAAAAAACACCGCACTTTATTATTCTCGGCAACTTTACCGGGAACAATTAAACAATTGGTTCAGAATTACTTAAATAAAAATGTAGTTCAAGTAAGTGCCAATATGGAAACTGTTGGTAACCAAGGAATTGATCACGAATATATTGTAGTTGATCCAATTGAAAAATTAGATATTTTAATGCATTTTCTAAATTCAAAAGATGGAGAACGCGGTATTATTTTCTGTAAAACAAAAGCTGCCGTTAATAAATTAGCCAAAAATCTGGCGATAAACCGTTTTTCTTCGGGAGCAATTCACGGAAGTTTATCACAGGGAATTCGTGACAGAATCATGGAACAATTCCGCGAAGGACATATCAATATTTTGGTTGCCACCGATTTAGCAGCGAGAGGAATTGACGTAAAAGAAATTTCTTATGTGGTAAATTACCATTTACCGGACGCTTACGAAACTTATGTTCACCGAAGCGGAAGAACTGCCAGAGCAGGAGCAAAGGGACTTTCTTTAACTGTTTTACAAGAAGAGGAAGTAGCAGAAATTGCTGATTTTGAAAGAGAACTGGGTCTTAAATTTACTAAATTCCAAAAACCTTCAGCCTTGAGTATTGAAGAAAATAATACACTTTTATGGGCAAAACAAATCTTCAAAACGAAACCTAATCACGATATTTCGACTGATTTAAAAACGAAAGTAAAAACGGTTTTTCATCATCTTACAAAAGAAGAATTGATTGAGAAATTGTTAGCCAATTATGTATTACAAAACAAAATTGAAGTAACAGAAAAGCCTGTTAAAAAATTCAAAAAGTAAGACTTCAAGCTTCTGAATCTGCTGATTTATGTTGTATTTTTATAAGGAATTTAAACCCTGAAATACAGCATAAATTAGAATGGAAGATATTTATATAACCGAGATTACACTTGACGATATTGACCAATTACAAAAAATTGGCCGACAAACTTTTTATGAGACTTTTTCAGAATATAATTCTGAAGAAAACATGCTCACTTATCTAGATGAAAAGTTTTCTAAAGAAAAATTGACGGAAGAACTAACGAATAAAAACTCTCAATTTTATTTCGCCGTTCTTGGTAATAACACAATTGGTTATTTAAAAATAAACTTCGGAGAATCACAGACTGAACTGCAGGACGAAAAATCTGTTGAAATTGAACGTATTTACGTTTCAAAAGAATTTCACGGAAAAAAAGTCGGACAATTGCTTTATGAAAAAGCGATTCAAATAGCCAAAGAAAAGAATACTGACTATGTTTGGTTAGGAGTCTGGGAAGAAAATCATCGCGCTTTAAGTTTTTATAAAAAAAATGGTTTTGTCGAATTTGACAAACACATTTTTAGACTTGGAAATGATGAACAGACTGATATAATGATGAAACTTAAATTGACTGAATAATTCTCAAAAAAGGAAAACAAAACTCCAATTTGAGTTTCTTATTTGGAATTAAAATGTTAAATTTATGGAACTGCTAAGGCAGAAAAAGTTTTACTTATAAATCCTACATTATAAAACAACACATATGAATATAGTCATTATAGGAGGTGGTTTTGCAGGAATAAATCTCGCAAAAGAACTTGTAAATCATCCTCAAATTCAAGTAACCCTTGTAGATAAAAACAATTATAATTTTTTCCCTCCACTTATATATCAGGTTGCAACCGCTTTTTTAGAACCTTCAAGTATTAGTTATCCTTTTAGAAAATTTTTCGCAGGTAAAAAGAACCTTCAGTTTCGTTTAGGTGAATTACTTTCTGTAGTTCCTGCCGAAAATAAAATCATTTTGAGCAACGGCGAATTATCATACGATTATTTAGTTTTTGCAACAGGTGCCGAAACGAGTTATTTTGGAATGGAAAACGTAATGAAAAACGCAATCCCGATGAAAACCTTAAATGATGCCATCGAAATGCGAAATGCATTGCTTAAAAACCTTGAAAAAGCAGCTATTACCAAAGATATTCGTAAACGTCGTAAATTATTAACGATCGTTGTTGCCGGAGGCGGACCAACTGGGGTTGAAGTTTCTGGAATGTTTGCCGAAATGAGAAAAAATATTCTACTGAAAGAATATCCGGAATTAGAAACGTCTGCCAGTAATGTTTATTTAGTTGATGGAGGAGATGCATTATTGTCACCAATGAGTGAAGCTTCTCAAAAAGATACTCTCGAAGCACTTACTAAACTTGGTGTTGTTGTCAAACTGCACACTCGTGTTGTTGACTATGTTGATGATACGGTACATTTTGAAAATGGAGAAACAATCAAAACCAAAAACCTGATTTGGGCAGCTGGAGTTTCTGCCAAACTTTTTGACGGAATTCCGAAAGAAAGTTACGGCCGCGGCCGACGTATGGCTACAGATCAATATAGTAAGGTAAACGGTTTAGACAATATTTATGCTATTGGTGATACTGCAATTTCTGCCGGAGATAAAAATTTCCCAGACGGACATCCGCAAGTGGCTCAGGTTGCGATTCAGCAAGGATTGAATTTGGCTAAAAACTTTAAGGCAATGACTCAAAATAAACCTTTGAAACCATTTGCTTATAATGATAAAGGTTCAATGGCGATTATTGGAAAAAACAAAGCCGTGGTTGATTTACCAAGTCCGAAATGGCATTTTAAAGGATTTTTTGCATGGATTATCTGGTTGTTTATTCACTTAATTTCTTTAATCACATACAGAAACAGATTAAATACTTTCTGGAATTGGATGGTTGCGTATTTCGCAAGAGATCAATCTCTTAGAATGATTATTCGACCTGATAAGAAACAGCAATTGGAATAAAGTTTTAAATTCCAAATTCCAATCCCGAGGCTTCGGGAGGAGTTTGGATTTTTTTTGAGTTAAACCCGACAGGTTTTAAAAACCTGTCGGGTTTACTGTAGAAGTTCTCAAAGTATTTGTCATTTCGACCGAAGGGAGAAATCGCACTAGAATGTCGACAAAGATTGGCGATTTAGATTGTAAAGTTTCGTGTGCGATTTCTCCCTTCGGTCGAAATGACAAACATAAAAAAGCCAGAATCAAAGATTCTGGCTTTTTTATTTACAAATACAATTGGAATTTGGAATTTAAAAAAATTGGAATTTAACTATTAATGTCCCACAACTACATCATCACTTTCAGCAATCTCAACTTTATTTTTGATAAAACGTTTTCCGATATTTAAAACTACAAAAGCAATAATTGTAGTAACTGTCATAATAAGAACCATTGGCGCTACAGAATCCTTAACAAAAATTCCAACCGCAAATGAAGCTAAAGCTCCTAATCCTAATTGAATAGCGCCCATTAAAGCCGAAGCACTTCCGGCATTTTTAGCAAATGGAGCCATTGTAAGTCCTGCAGTATTTGGATTTGAAATTCCTAAACAGCCCAGGAATAAAAATAACATTACAATTGTCGAATACAAACTTAATAGATTGTTTACCGAAAGTATCAGAAATACAATTGTAATTAAAGATTGCAAAATTAAAGCAGCAAAAATCATTTGTTCGCTGGAAAATCTCTTCAATAAAACCGAATTCAACTGACTCGAACCAATAAAACTAACCGACATAAAAGCAAAAATCCATCCGTATGTTTTAGCATCGACGTGGTAAATATCCATAAAAATGATAGGCGAGGCCGCTACATAAGTAAATAATCCCGAAAAAGCGATTGCTCCCGTAAATGCATACGTATAAAACTGAGGTTCTTTAAGAACTTTTAAAAAGTTTGAAATTATGGGTTTTGGCTTTAAAGAAATAGAATGATCTGGTTTATAACTATTTGGCAAACCAACTTGAGAAGCAATTAAAATGGCAATTCCCATACAAAATAGTATAAGAAATACGATATGCCATCCAAAATCTTGCGTTACATAACCACCAATTGTTGGCGCCAGCATCGGCGAAAGCCCTAAAACAAGCATTAATAAAGAGAATACTTTAGGAATATCTTTTACAGGAAATAAATCACGAACCATTGCAACCGAAGCTACAGTTGCAGCACAACTTCCGATAGCCTGAATAAAACGTAAGAAGATAAACGAATCAATATCAGCGACGTATACACAGCCTAAAGAAGCTAAAATATACACCATTAACCCAATAAATAAAGGTTTTTTACGTCCGAAACGGTCTAATAAAGGTCCATAAAGTAATTGTCCGGCAGAAATTCCGATAAAATAACTGGATAAACTCATCGAAACTTTTGCCACAGATGTATTTAAATCTTTAGCAATATCAGAGAAACCAGGCAGATACATATCAATTGAAAAAGGGCCAAGTGCTGTTAAAGAACCTAAAATAAGTATAAGTTGAATATATTTTTTTGTTGTCATTTTCTTAAAATATTGCTTTTAATTTCGTGCAAAGATAAATATTAAGTATCTTGTTGTAAATAATAATTACTTTAATTCAAAAAGTGTTATTATATAACGTTTCGAAAATGTTTTGAAACATTAACTATAAAATTTTGATTATGAAAAAATTCACTTTACTATTAGCACTTATTTTTACAACAATTTCTTTTGCTCAAACTATTTCATCAAAACAGGAAGATGCAAATGTGGAGCAATATGCATTACTATCAAAAGTAAATCAATATTATCCGGATATTACTTTAAGCAAAACGATTACGAATTTTTATGTTGATGGAAAGATTATCGATTCGCAACAGCAATTTGATTTAAAAGGAACTAAATTTTCTAGTTATAAACTTGGAATTGAACCAGATAACAAAAAATTATTGTTTGAATATGTTTCTGACGAAACTGGAAAAGTTTACGGTGACGTTTCGCTTTTTAACGGAAATGTGTTGAGAACAACGTTTACTGAAAAAACAAATCAAATTGAAGTTTCACTTAACGGAAAATCGGTTTATTTGAAAAAATTAAATTAAATTTTCAAATACGCGAAATATAAAGCATCACAATTCTGTGATGCTTTTTTCGTTTATATTTGAATCATAATTCTGCATATTTTAAATTTATGAAAAAAATTATTTTATTCCTGATTCTTATAAGCTTTCAATCTTATTCGCAAACTAATAAATTTACCGGCACATGGGGTTCGGAAAAATGCAAAGACTGTAAAAAACAATATGTATTTACCATTACAATGGCACAGTCAAATTATATGATTTCTGGAACTGCAGAAGTTACAAGTGATTCTAAAGAATTAAATTCCGGAGTTTTAGATGTTACCGGATATGTTTATCCATTAGGCGACACAGCTCAAATAAAACTGATAAATAAAGATGGATCAAGTTCAAGCGCAGTTTTAGTTGTAGAAGATAATGTAATACAATTTAGAAAACGCGGCGGGAGTGATTTAGTACCAAAAGATCTAATAATAAAGAAATTACACGAATAACGTCGGATTAATCTATTTTTTTATTTTCCCTGAATTAACTTTTCTAACTTATCAATCATTTCTTTTTGCTGTTGCAGCATACGCTCGTAAAGTTCTACCATTTTATCAAGAGGGTTGAATGTGCAATTGAAGTTTGCTTGTGAAGCATCTGTAAAAGTACTCGCAACAGCGCTATCGTGGAAAGTATTTGCTATGATATTAATTGCAGAATCTTCATCAAAATTCTCGATAGCTTCAACAGGGACTTTAAGAATTTTAGCAACTTGGTCTAAAATATCATTTTCAATCAATTCTTTTTGCTCCAAAAGAGAAATTTTCTTTTGATTCCAGTCTTCACCTAATTCATAGGCAAGTGCTTCCTGTTTAATACCTAACATTTCACGGAAACGTTTTATATTTCTACCTTGATGTATTTTTTTGTCTGTCATGTTATGATCTGTCATAAATGTCAAATATAGGATTTTTACTTAAAATAATTAAGACATTATAAGGTTTATTAAAAATTGAAATTATGGCGTATGAAGAAGTTTTAAAAGCGAAACAAGGAATTGAAGGAATTTCTATAATGAAAAATTGAAATTTGATTCAACGGAAAATCCGCTTATTTGAAAAAAATAAAATAATTTTTCAAATATGGAAAATTTGAAGCATCACATATACATGATGTTATTTTATTTGAACAAGTATAAATTCCTTTATTTGAAATTTGAAAATTTTATTTTTCAAATATGAGAAATTTTAACGCAGTAAAATGATACTAATTTGAATCAACATAAATCTGATATTTGAAATAATATAAATCATTTTTTGAAATATGAGATTCTGAAACAAGAGATAAGTCTATGAATAGAAAGAAGATACAAATAATAAAGCCTTGCCAGCCGTCAATTAAATACATATACTTTTGAACTATAATTTATAGTATGAAATGCAGAACGTCCAAGAAGATGTTAACAACTTTATTAACAGCATTTTTAACCCCTATTTTGAAGAAATCTAAAGGTATAAAAAAAAATGGACATAAAAAAACCCCGTTTTATTGGGGTTCATTTATTAGTTTTATTTCAGTTTATTTTATTTCATTCAATAATTTTCCATCAACATAATATTGAATAACCCTCGTTTTATCTTTTAACTTATACATGGTGCGAACAACTGAACCTGCAAAAAGACGAATATCTCCCGATACCATAGTTCCATCTTTTAATTTATAAAAGTAATCTAAAGAAGTATTTGACTTACTAATTGACACCCTGTAAGCATCACAATCTTTTGGAGTTTGATAAAGAAAATCAGTACTCAATATTTCCTGAACCTTTAGATTATTTACAATATTGTTTGTAACCTCCCTACTAACAAGTATATCAGGGTAAAACTGATTCACTTTTTTAATAAAATCGTATTGATCAAAAGAAACAACCTCTGTCTTCTCTAAATATATTTTAACGTCAGTATCTTGACAATAAACAGCAGTAGAAAACATTATAATAAGTAGTAGAGTAATTTTTTTCATGTGGTTTTGTTGTGAGTTTATAATTACTAAATATTTCCAAATATAGTGCCAAATCATTAATTTAAATAAAGTAATTGTGTCTTTAACTTTTGTAATGCTTCATTTTTAGACTCAACATTCTTAATAAGAGTTTCAAACATTTTTTTTGACATATTCTTATTATTTTTGACCAACACATAAACTTTATCTGAATAATTTGCCTGAAAGTCATCTTTAAGTGCATTAAGACATTGTTTATAGGTCATGTTAGTATACAATTTATGATTTGCTCCGTTATTACTTGAAATATATTTTTGTAATAATACTTGAACTTCTAAATGTAATTGCTGAGTAACTTTAAAATATACTAAAAAATTATTTTTATCTTCAGTAGTATCAAAAGTTTTATGATATGTTATCCACGCAATCCATAATCCTATTATAGCAATAACCATTTCCATCTTACTTTTTTTACAAATATATTAAAATACAGCATCGTCAATTGCTATAAAAGAATAAATAATTATACCTTAATTTTTCCTACATTCGTAATAGTAAAAATATAAATAAAAAAAAATGGCAAAATTTATTACATTAAAATTAAACGAACTAACATTCGCTGTTCTAAAAGATGAAGTTCTTTACATCGTTCCAAAAGATAACGAACAATCCTTTAATACATTAAAATTACGATCTGGACATGAGTTATATACTAGTGCGTCAGTTGAAGAAATAGTAAAATTACTGGAAGAATTGTAAAAAATAAGCCTTTGTAAATTAATACAAAGGCTTATCTATTATATAATCATTGCAGTATTGCCGAGAAATATAATTACCCGTTTTGCGATTGTAAATATTAATGTAGTGATAATCAAATCCGACATGCTTACACCAATTGTGCAGGTAAAAGATTGATTTACAAAACTCAATTTTTATAGGTCTAACAGATTTATCTTTATTAAAGATTGTACAACTATAAGGAGTAGGAGTGGTATTAGCCATTAGAAAAACTTATTTCTAAACTCAATTGTTAAATTAAAAGAAGTAAGCTCAATTTTAAAACCACCATCGACAGCTTTTAAAGTCGTAAACACAAAAGGTACGTAAGTTCCGGTAGCAATACTATCATTAGCCATTAAGTAAACTTCATTAGTTCTTACATCTTGATAAATTCTCAATAAATGATAACGTCCACCAGTAAAGGAATATGTTGAAGTCACTTTAACATACATACCATTAACCTGCAATGTATCAGCAGTTAGAACAGTTCTTTGTTCTGCAAAATCTGTAGGCATTGTCGATAGACCGTTTTCATTATCGAAATGATTAGCAGTCCAAACTTCCATATTTGCAGCACTTGAAATTTTCAATACAGTCTGAACAATGTAAGGCTTGGAATTTGTATTTGAAGTTAAATTATAAACATTCCCTCTATACTGAGGACTATCATATACTTTAAAAAATTTCTGAGTTTGTACTGGAAAATTGTTAACATACACTTCCTGTATACCTGTAGCTTGGTTTGCAACTTTTAAATGAACAGTAGTAAATGCTGTGAAAAAATCATTTAAAGGAATAACGTTTAAATCGGTCATAGCTAAATCATTGATAACAGAAGCTACAGCAATATTATCAAGATTAAACAATTCCACACCTTCAACTCTTTTATTATCCAAATACAAAGCAATAAGAAAGAATTGACAATTAATTCCATCAACTACATATACATTTCCAACTTCATCAATATAAGTGGATTCTACAGATTTAGTTTTAACAGTATATGTTTCATCTATATATTGAATGTAATCTTTTTTAGTACTCATAAATTAATTAAATAATGGAACTTTCTTTAAGTCCGAAGTTGATAAATATTTTTTCAGATCAGCCTTTAAATCACGTCTTGTAATGATATAATAACAGCCGATTACTAAAGGAACAGTTGTAACTTGTTTAACTTTTAATAACTCGTTAATTGTCTGTTTTTCATTTTCGAAATTCGACATTGGTTCAGTTATCCAAGTGTACCAAGGAGCGTCTTTTGTCTGCTTATTTGTTCCTAACCAAACCGCCAAAGATTCTGCTATGTCATGAACTTCTTTACGAGGTGTAATTTTGTTCAATTCAATTTCTTTTGTCATTGGATTAGAAACTGCAATTCTTAAATCCTTTTCTGCGTCTTCCAAAGCTTTTTCCTCAGCATCTTGCGTAAATTTAGAATACCATTTTTTTAATAATGGATAACACACAATGATTCCAACACACAAAAGCCAGTATTTTTGCAGAAAATCAAAGAGCCAAACAGTATTGGCTTGGCTCTTTGTTCTATTAACTATCTCTCTTTGAGCCATAATTATTTTTTCTTAAATAATTTATAAGCTAAAAGTGCTGCTAAAGCAACTAATACAACATTCGCAATAGTTTTATTGTTTGCGTAAAAAAGTTTGATTTTATCTAACATCTTGTTTAAATTTTGAATTAATAATTTTTATCGTTTTGGGCGTTTGTTTAGACTGTAACGCTGTAAACAGTATAAAAAAAAAGTAGTACAGGAATAATCAAATAATTGAATTTGAATTTCTTTTTGGCAGTTACAGTAACACCTGAAAGATTGAAATCTCCAATAATGTCGATAGCATCTTGTATGTCTGAATCGTAAATTAGATTATGATCGGGTGCACATTCATGCTTAATAATTGCCCTTGCAATCACTAAATAAAACTTTGCATCTACAATTTTGATTGTTTGATCAGGGTCTAAACCGACAGCTTTTGAGATAACTTCAATGTACTTTTGCGTATCGTTTTCAGATGGCGGTGCATATTCTGTTATAAGCTTTCTTACAGTATTTTTCCCTTTAGCAATATCGTTTGTCAAATCTCGTAACATGGCACGAATACCATATTTTACTTCTGTAAATTGTTCAAAATGCTTGTCAGTATTTTGAGCGTTTGGAATTTTACCCTGCCAAGAAATAGTTGTCAAAACCAAGTTGCCCGGATTATTATTTCGAATACCTCGAGTTAATTCTTTTTTGCCTAAATAATTACTCATTTTCTTGTGTAATTAATGGTTCGGCAGGTGCTTGTGGTTCATCTTTTCCGAAATCAAGTTTGCTTAATTCATCAGATACAACCTGAATACCTTTTAAAATAGCAGTTACTACTGCACCATATTTAACGATAATACCAATTATCGAAACAATTCCTTTCAAATTTTTCATGACTTATTTTGTTTTAATTGTTTTTAATACTAATTCGAACGAATAAATGTGCCTGCATAACCACCGTTTTTCGCACGTGGATTAATTACAAATGCCATACTATCAATTACTACTTTACCGCCGTTTTTCTGCATTGTTCCCCAATGGAATGACCGGACACCAGTTTTAGTGTTTGTAAAAGTGCATGCCACAGAACCGAACCAACCTTTATCTGAAAGATTTGATTTAGTAGTTGTTACACATTTTATTGCAATCAATTCTCCTTTAGACAATCTCCAACCAGTTGTTAAATGTTGTTCAACACCTTTATTTGGTCCCGAAACAGGCATATAAGTAGTAGACTTTGCGCCTGAATGCTTTACCTTTTGTTGATTATTATTGTTATTATAATTCTGATTATTAGAAGTATAATTTTTTTTATTTTGTGCCATTATTTTATAATGTGTTTAATTAATAATATGATTTCAGCCAGTTTTTTAATTATGATTACTGCCGAATCTATCAGAAATACCATAAGATAGATTCGATAGTAATTTCTCGGCTTGCTATCTTTTTCGAGCAACTCTTCTTCCTGAATTATTACGGTCACGTCTTAAAAACCAAATCAATGCAATAAGACCAGCAACAGCACCTAATACAATTTTCCAGTTTCTTTCAAACCAAACTTTTATAGTTGAACTTATGACAGTAGCACCAACCTGACCACTGCCTTTAACAACGCCTGCACTCAAACCATCATTAACACCATTTACAACAGCTTCGCCAAAAATATTAGCACCTGCACCTGCAACAGCTCCGACAGTCTTAGCTGTACTTTGATTTAAAGCCTGAGTTTGTGCATTCCAATAATCAGCTTCTGCCTGCTTTCCTTGTGCTTCTGCTTGTTTTGCCAGTTTTTTAGCTTCAACAGCGTCGGTAACCTTTCCAATTACTTGCTGAGCAATTCCTCCAACGCCTGGAACAAAACCAACAGCAGTAGTCGCAACTTTTACCAAGTTTTTAAACGAGACATTTTTCTTAATTGATTGACCAATTTTTTTAAAGAACCCCATAGCTTACACAGTTTTTAAACATCTTACGACGAAATTAATAATTGAGCCTTGCGACTTATTGATTTCAATACCAACCACAGCCACTAAAGGCAAGGTTAATCTATCCGTCAAACCTTGAAGAACTTTTCCATCTGCCAAAACAGCTTGAACTGGGTCAATATCACGGCTTAAAGTTTGCAATTCAAATGGAAGATATTTTACAACCTGACCATTTGAGTACTGATAAGACAAATCACTTACTGAATCGTCAACAGTCATAACAGCCAAATCAAATCCCTGAACATCTATTTTTTTGTTGAACTCCTCTGATGCAACAGATTTTTGTTCGAAGAAAAATAAATTGTTGGTTTGTTGTGGCTCTTCAATACCGTGTAAATCGTAACGTTTATCTGCAATTAAATCTTCAAGAGTAATTTTAATACTCTCTTTATCTGCAAGATAAATTGAACCTTCGTCTGCCAATTCGCATAATGCAATCAGGGCATTATCAGTATCGGATTGAGTGTTTTCAGTTCCGTAGGTACTTGCTAAAATGAAATCTTTAAGCAACACTTTGTTTGCTAAAATGACATTCGAACCGTTTCCACGCTCAATGTAAATACTAATTTTTTCAGTTGTTAAGGCTGATAAAGCCAAATCACTTGAAAGAATTAAAGCACCGATTGCTTTTGTTACTTGAAGTTCTGGCGATTTTGTAACGCCTGTAATAGTTGCAATTTTCATTTGTTATAAATTTTATTTGTTTAAATTTCTTTCACAAAGGTTATTGCAACTATTATTTGACGTTTTCTAATTCTTTCTATTCCTTTCTAATTTTTTCTATATTTTTCCAGTTTAAGAAAGAATTTTGTACTCAATTAAATCGGAAATCATCAAGTATTTCCTTTTTAGTGCGAGACTATCTAAAATGATTTGATACTCTTTTCTTGCAGTCGGATAGCTGACTTCAAGAATATGCATTAATTGAGTTTTGGTAACTTTTTGGCTTGTATTTTGTGTTTTCATGGCTTATAAAAATAAAAGTTG
>NZ_DLHA01000044.1:0-16870 GCF_002482975.1 Flavobacterium sp. UBA7680
AAGCTTTAAAGCTTATTTGACGACTAATAGAAAGTACTATACTTCTATTGTAAACCTGATGAGAAGCTCCCGGTAATTGTTTTCGAACAGGAAGAAGGGAGTGGCTCAATCGCAATCCTACAAACCATTTTTCTTTAACTACAAAACCCGCACCCAGATTAAATGTGAAGTCTTTATTACTAAAGGGATAAAGATCTGTTTGGAAAGGAAACGCTCCTCTGTTCGTATATTCTCCGGTATTAATCAATGCTGTTAATGCCGGACCAAATTCAACGTAACCATTTTTCTTGTTATATTGAAAGAGGATTGGGACTTCAAAGTAAGACAGACGTAATAAATAATCGCCATAACCAAGACGGCCTCCACCAGTTCCTTTCCCAAGTTCATATAGTTCAGCCTGCATGGTCTAGCTTTTACTTATTTTTATCTGAACCCACATTCCACCCATCAAGGCAGGTTTTGGATGAGTTTTTAAGGGAAAGCCTGTAATAGTACGCATTCCTAAACCTAATTTAAGCCCAAATTTACATTGAGGTTTTAATTTACCATGAGGGTGAAGATCAAGGCAAATGATTAACATCACACAAAAAAAGAAAAGTTTTTTCATTACTAATTAACGGAATTGTCATATGAAAATTGTTCTAATAACAGCGATTTCACAATAAAAATGAATATGTAACGTTTAGTCTTAATGATCTTAAAAATCCTTTATCTGTTTTTATTTTTAATGCTCTTTCAGGGTATTTATGCGCAAAATAAATTTACGATAAGCGGTTATATAAGCGAAAAAGGCAGTAAAGAAAATCTTCCCGGTGTTACAGTTTACGTTCCAAAATTAAAAGTTGGAACAGCTTCAAATAATTATGGCTTCTACTCTATTACATTACCAAAAGATTCAGTTGAAGTGATTTTTAGTTATGTCGGCTTTAAAGCAAAAAAAATCAGTTTCTATTTGGATAAAAATATAAGTTTCAATGTTGAAATGGGCGCTGAGCATCTTCAGGAAGTTACTGTAAGTGCTGAACAAACTAGAAAGATAAGCGAAGAAACTCAAATGAGTAGCGTTGACATACCTATCGAACAGATTAAACAAATTCCCGCTTTAATGGGAGAAAAGGATGTTTTAAAAGTAATTCAATTAATGCCAGGTGTACAAAAGGGAAGTGAAGGAAGTACAGGTATTTACGTTCGTGGCGGTGGTCCCGATCAAAATTTAATTATTTTGGACGAAGCTCCAGTATACAATGCTAATCATTTATTTGGTTTCTTTTCTGTATTTAATGGCGATGCGTTAAAAAGTGTGGAGTTAATCAAAGGAGGTTTTCCTGCAAGATACGGAGGTAGACTTTCGTCTGTAATTGATCTTCAAATGAAAGATGGGAATAAAGAAAAGATTCATGGAGAGGCTGGTATTGGCCTTATTGCTGCTCGTTTAACGCTAGAAGGTCCAATTATCAAAAACAAATGTTCGTTTCTTATATCGGGTAGAAGAACATACATAGATGCGCTTGTTGCTCCTTTTCTTCCCAAAGATGGAAAATTGGGATATTACTTTTATGACATAAATGCAAAAATAAATTACGTATTTAATGATAAAAATCGATTGTATTTAAGCGGATATTTTGGCCAGGATAAATTTTATTTGAAAAGAAAGACGGCGGATTCAGAAAGCATGTCTGGAATTAATTGGGGCAATGCAACAAGTACTTTGAGATGGAATCACTTATTCAATAGCCGGTTATTTTCAAACCTCTCATTTATTTTCACGAACTATAAATTAGGAATTGAGAACCAGGAAAAATATGACAATGATTATTATAATTTAAAATACACGTCCAATATTCGTGACTTTGGAGTAAAGTACAATTTTGATTTTATGCCCCATCCAAATCATTATATCAGGTTTGGCGCCAATGCTACCTGGCATCATTTTATTCCCCAGGCTTTGGTTATCAAAGCTTCCGATCCGGTTAATGAGCTCAATATTAAATCGCGTGCCATTGATACCTACGAAGGGGGGATTTTTATTGAAGATGATTGGAGAATGACTTCCAAGCTTAAAATGAATATTGGTTTCCGGCTTTCTGCTTTATCAAGTAAAGGAAATGATTTCTTTAATCCTGAACCAAGAGCAGCGGTAAGATATTTTTTAGGAAACAATTTCTCTTTGAAAGGCTCTTATGCCATGATGAATCAATACTTACATTTATTATCCAGCACAGGTATCGGGCTACCAACAGATTTGTGGGTGCCGGCAACCAACAAAGTAAAACCACAGCAATCGCAACAAGTGGCGCTGGGTTTAGCGAAGGACTTACCTAACAAAAACATAACCATTACTGTTGAAGGCTATTACAAATGGATGAAAAATGTATTGAATTACAAAGAAGGCGCAAACTTTTTGAATGTAGGTGATAATAGCAATCCCGAAACGCAAAACGATTGGCAAACCAAAGTTGTTTCGGGCACCGGTTTAAGTTATGGTGCTGAGCTGTTGATTCAAAAAAAAGTTGGAAAATTTACCGGATGGATTGGTTACACCTTATCGTGGACCTGGTTGCAATTTGATTCGTTAAACTTTGGAGAAAGATTTCCTGCACGTTACGACAGAAGACATGATATTTCGGTAGTTGGCATCTATAAAATAAATGATCACATTACCCTTTCTGCTACCTGGGTATATGGAACAGGAAACGCCATCACATTACCAATCGCTTCTTATGGCATAGAGCAACATACGATTCCGGGCACACAACAGCAAGCGCGACCTGGTGAGCTTTGGCCTTACACCATAGGTGGTGATTATGGAAAAAAGAATTCTTTCCGTATGTCTCCGTATCATCGCATGGATATTGGCATCCAGTTCCATAAAAAATTAAAGCGTTGTGTTCGCACCTTTGAAGTTAGTTTGTATAATGTTTACAGTCGTCAAAATCCGTTCTTCTATTATATAAGTTACGATAATGACTCAAAGAAGAACAAATTGATGCAGGCATCTTTGTTTCCAATTTTACCAAGTGTTTCATGGAGTTATAAATTTTAAATGATGAGGATATTTTTTATATTACTAATAAGTTGTTTTTTGTTTCTGTCGTGTACAAAAGAAGCGATGGTGAAATTACCCGAAGCAAAACCGTTGCCGGTGGTGTATTCGTATATATGCCCTACTGACTCCGTCATCCGTTTAAAATTACTATCGTCTTCGCCTTTATATAGCAGCAATCAAATAGATGTCCTGGCACCGGTTTCCGATGGAGATGTGAAGATTAGCAGTACGCAGGGAACAACACAACTCATTTTTAATCAAAACACACAGTATTACGAATTAAACACAAATACCTACCCTATTGTACCCGGACAAGTTTATAAAATGACGGTAATAACAATCAATGGTGATGTAGCCACAGCGGAAACACAAGTGCCCTCCGTAGCCGTTCCTCTAAACACGGTAACAGTAGAAACCATTACTGAAAATTACCAAACAAGCGATAGAATAAAAACCTTTTTTACCGATGATGCTAATGGCGTAAATTATTACCGGATAGCTGCATCACATGGTTTTGTTTATAATGGTCAAACTGACACAATAGTTAACGATACGCGAATTAATGAGCTGTATAGCGATTTGAACCATAATGGAGAAAGCAGCTCTTTGGATGGTAGGTTTTATCAAAGAGTTGATTCTACTCAGTACTATTCTACTGAGTATTATGATGTTTTTCTTTATAATTGCAGCGAATCGTATTACAAGTTTTATAAGTCGCTTAAAAATTACTCTGGCAATGGAATCAGTTTTCCCCCTCAAGCCGAGTCAACCCTCATTTACTCCAATGTAAAAGGTGGTTTTGGTTGTTTTGCAGCCTATACAAGTAGTAAGCTCAGATACAAAAAGAAATAACAGATCAATTTCTTTCTCTATTCATGAAATCGATCCTTTTCTTAACGCTTGTTCCTTATGTCTAGTTGGTGAGGTATCAATTAAGGGGCCGTGGATCATTGAATTGGCGCACGTAAGGATTAATCACGTGGTGTTTCTTTAACTTTTGTTCAAATGAACAAAAGTAATATAAAAGGGTCAGAGTTGCCCAAAATGTTTAAGTAATACCCAAGGGTCAAAGGTATAGTACACTAAAACCATTGGTACGACCGACACAGGAGCGATGCGCCCGGTAGCGCTCGGGACCTCTAAAAAAACCCTCTGAATCAATTGATTTCAGAGGGTTTTTTGTTCGAAATCTTATCGACGGCCCTTAGAGATATTAATCTGTTTTAAATCAACGATCTACCGTTCGAACTAAGTTAGGCGTTCAACGTGACACGCGCTTCTCTATCTTGCGAATCTGATTATGACCGTGTTCATTTTTCGGGTTCATCTCGACGGACTTTTTATAATTGAACAATGCAAGCGAATACTCCTTAGCCTTCATGTAACCATCGGCCAGGCTGTCATAACAATTCCAGGATTTCGGAAAATATTTTACGTTCAGTTTAAATACATTAATTGCTGCAGTTAATTTTCCTTTTTCAAGTAACGCGTATCCAACATCATTTACATCAAGTTCCATAACCTTGATCATAGGATATAGTTTTTCAGCTTCAATAAAATCATCAAGCGCCAGGGAGTCGTTAGCGACGCTGCTTACTGCCAAAGACCGGACAGCTTCTTTAGCATTATTCCATTTTGAATAATGGAATTGGCCTGCGGTGTTATCGGGAAACATTTCAGGGATTATCAGGATTCTATCTTTATTGTTGAGTTCATTTTTGAGATTGAATTTGACTGTTACTCTGTAATCATGATAAAAATATAAGTTTACTGTTCCTTCATTGAGATCATAAATTGTTGTGTAAAGAGTCCCACCAAATCCCTTTCCAAAATCCTGATGAAGAGTATCACTCAGTTGAGTAAGATAACTCATGCTTGTGTCAATACGCTGCTCCATCAACTTTCTTCCTTTCTGATAGTATGGTATGTTCAGATCCTGAACATTAGAGGTTTGCGAAGGACAAAAATTAGATAACAAATAATTATCCTCATTTCCCATCATCATGGTATCAGCTTCTACCACCAGGTACTTACCGTTTTTTTCAACGTATAATAACATGCCGCCGTTTAAGGGACTCAAATCATATTTATCTAACATTGCAGCAACTTCAGCAGTATTCTGGCATTTCTTTATGACGTCTTTGAAGAGAGTCGGGTAAAATTTCAATTTCCCGGCTTTGTATTTGATTTGCCTTTCCTGTACAGAAAAACCATCAAATACGAGGCCCTTTTCGTTCATGCCTCCCTGTGCAACAAGGTTATCCTGTCCTACATACATTGCTCCATATTCACCGGCTTTTCCTTTTTCAAACCATATTCGCGTATTTGCATCCCAATAGTCCTCATTATTTCCAACAAAGGTTTTCCCATTTTTGGTTATTTTATATACGGTGCATGGAATTGCATGTAAAAAACCAAAAAGGAAAGTGATAGAAAGTAATTTTATTTTCATAGTTTCTGATTAGAAGCTTGCTGTTAATGTAGATTATTAATTTCAGTTATAGTATAACACTTTATTTTAGAAAGGATACACTAAACCTAATTTTATTATCACCTGTTAAGCCCCAGTCAATTTAAAATAGTCATATAAATCAGCCAGTTTCCGTATGTCCTCTAGCAATTCGTTCGAAATTAGTATGTTTGGGACTTCTTTAAAAGGCGCAAATTTTAAAATTTGCGCCTTTTGTATTTTTAATCCTTATAAATATGAAATAAGTTATTTTAAATGATGGACTTATTTTAAAATCAATTCTTAAGAGGCTAATCGCATCTTTTTCACAAAAAATTATGAAAAAAACCAAAAAAAATTTCATAAAATTTTTTTGAGCAAAATCAATGGCTGCATTCATTCTGATGTAAGATTTTTCGATTTTTTGTAAATTCTCTGAAAGTGTATGCGTTTGTTTTTAAAAATAAATGATTTAGTTTTGGAGTTGTACTTATAATTTGCCCTATATTTTTTAACACATTATGCAATGACAAATAACTTGATAATCACTACAAGTGATTATAGAATAAACAAATTATGAAATTTTGATTTAAAAAATAATTTATACTTTTAATGTGCCCTAAAAAATAGTGCATATTATTTTAACACTTAAAATTAATATTATAAGAGAAAAATAAAATAATAACCAGCGTCTAACCAATCAACTGTATCCGAAAAGGTCGAATTTTCAAATTGAAACAGAAGTATTGCAAAACGCTCACGGACATACGTGGGCTTGCTTTCTTTGTTTCAAAGGTATTCGACCACCTCGGATATAGAGTTAGCATCCCCACGTTAACAAAGTGTTCGTGCATAAAACAAGACAAACTATGCCTACACTCAACTGGATTGGAAAAGAAAAAATCATCAATCATCACCTTGATGTCCCTTACCGTGTATTAAACCACCAATATGGGTTTACTGAAAAAGCAAAACACAAAACAGAAACCCATAGTGGCAACAAGATCATTCATGGCGATAACCTGGAAGCTCTAAAATCCTTACTGCCAGAATACGAAGGGAAGATAAAGTGCATTTATATTGACCCGCCTTATAACACAGGCAATGAAGGTTGGGTTTATAACGATAACGTTAGTCATCCGAAAATTCAAAAATGGTTAGGTGAAATTGTAGGCAAAGAAAGTGAAGATTTGACCAGACATGATAAATGGCTTTGCATGATGTATCCAAGATTACAGCTATTACATCGCTTGCTCGCAGATGATGGCGCTATTTTTATCTCAATAGATGATAATGAGCAAGCGTATCTCAAATCAATAATGGATGAAATTTTTGGACCAAAAAATTTCATTGGAAGTTTTATCATTAATACTACACCAAATGCGCGTGACTATGGTCATATAGGAAAAATGCATGAATTTGCACTTTTTTATGCAAAGAAAGAGTATACGCTAACTTCAAATATGGTTCCTGATAAAGATAAAAAATTCAAATATCAGGACGAAATAAGTGGATTCAATATTCATCCTTTGTATAATAGTAATGTTGCATTCACACCTGACAACCGACCGAATCTATATTATCCATTCTATCTTTATCCCACCAATATTTTAGAAAAAGACTTTTTTGAAATAGGCCTTGAGAAAAAAAATAAATCAATTGAGATATTCCCTCCAAAATCAGTAAAAGACAACGTTCAATTTGTTTGGCGGTGGGGAAAAGACAAATCTTTTTCTGAATTAAATAAAGAAATAATTGGATACAAAACCGAATCTGGAGAATATAGAGTAGTTCAGAAAATGCGTCACTCCAGTAAATTGATAAGATCAATTCAATTAGAGAAAGAACACACTAGTAGAAGAGGGACTGCAATTTTAGAAGAAATATTTTCTAAAAAAACATTTTCATTTCCAAAACCGACTGATTTAATTCAATTATTCTTACAAGTAGTTTCTGAAGAAAATGCAATTATTCTAGACTCCTTCGCGGGAAGTGGCACTACTGCCCACGCAGTTCTCAATTTAAATAAACAGGATGGCGGTAATCGCAAATTCATTTTAGTGGAACTGGAAGACTACGCCGAAACCATTACTGCCGAACGTGTAAAGCGTGTTATAAAAGGATACGGAGATACAGAAGGAACAGGCGGAAGCTTTGATTATTATACCATTGGTGAGCCTTTATTTGATGAGAACCAAAACCTGAATGAATTAATTCCGGAAGAAAAAATCAAAGCATATATCTGGTATTCGGAAACAAGGAGCCAGTATAAACCTCAACAAGACAATCCGCATTTTCTTGGTATCTATAATGATACCGGCTACTATTTTATTTATAATAAAAAGGAGCCGACAACCCTGGATTTTGATTCTTTAGCTGAACATATTACTGAAAAATCAGAACGATATGTCGTATATGCCGATAACTGCTTACTACCGGAAAGTTTTTTAAGATCAACTAACATCGAATTCAAAAAAATACCACGAAACATTACCCGTTTTTAAACGTCGCTTCGAGCGTAGTCTAGAAGCAACATTATATATTATATTATGGAATTAAAACCCTACCAAAAACAGGTTATTGATCACCTGAATGGTTATTTCAATTATCTACAGGAAGATAAACATCCTGCCAAAGCCTTTAACCGCTATTGGGAAGACAAAGCCGGTATGTATAATCCGCTCAGCGGCGATGGCATGCGTCCTTATAAAGATAATGTTCCGGAGGCAGTTCATTTAAGCATTAAAGTGCCAACGGCCGGTGGCAAAACCTTTATTGCCTGCAATGCCATTAAAACAATCTTTGATGCGATGCCACACCAAAAAACAAAAGCGGTGGTATGGCTCGTGCCATGGAGTAATTTATTGGATCAAACGGTTAAAAATTTATCCGATCCCGATCATCCGTATTGTCAGAAATTGAACAGCTTATTTAATAACCGTCTTAGCGTTTACGAAAAAAAAGACTTGTTACAAGGTGCAAGTTTTAATCCTTCTATTGTTCAGGAGCAATTAAGCATTATGGTGTTGAATTTTGCATCAGTACGTGCAAAAAATAAAGATGACCGAAAAATATTTGAACAGAATGGTGCACTTGCTGTTTTTTCGCAAACGTATAAAAACAAATTACATGTGCTGGAAAACACAGATGAAACGGCGCTGATTAATGTAATACGAAGTTTGAACCCAATTTTAGTGGTTGATGAAAGCCATAATGCAGAAAGTGACTTAAGCGTTGAAATGCTGCAGAACCTGAACCCAAGTTTTATTCTGGATTTAACGGCCACGCCAAAAGAAAATGCTAATGTCATCAGTTTGGTTTCTGCTATGGAATTAAAAAAAGAAAACATGGTGAAACTTCCCGTTATTGTATATAATCATGAAAGCATTGAAGGCGTTATAGAAAGTGCCATTCATTTACAGCACAAACTGGAAACCGAGGCGTTGGAAATGCAAGCAAACGGAGGCAAATATATTCGTCCTATTGTTTTGTTCCAGGCACAATCAAAGGGGAAAGAAGAAAATATGACGTTTCATAAGCTCAAACAACAACTCATTAAGATTGGCATAAACGAAGAAAAAATAAAAATAAAAACAGCCGACATCAATGAGTTAAAACAAGTTGATTTACTCAGTAAAGACTGTCCTGTGCGTTACATCATTACTGTAAATGCTTTAAAAGAAGGATGGGATTGCCCCTTTGCGTACATTCTTGCTTCATTGGCCGACAGGTCTTCACAAACAGATGTAACACAAATCCTTGGTCGTGTACTGCGCCAACCTTATGTCATGAAACATAAAAACCCCATGCTGAACGTTTCCTATGTATTAACTTCTTCTTCCAAATTTCATGAGACGCTTAACTCGATTATAAAAGGCTTACAGGATTGTGGCTTTAGTGAAAATGATTACCGTGGAAAAGATGTTATGCCTGAAAACATAAAAGAAGAAATTACACAAACAATACCTGAAAACAAATCACAAAAAGAAACCAAACAGCCCTTTAATGAGATCACCGAAATATTTGACCCAAAAAAAATTTCAGTTGATATCAATACTAAAAAAACAGTTTCAAAACCTGTTATTGCCGATATAGAATCAATTGCAATTAAACAGAGCCAGGAAATGGATCAACAAATATCAAATCAGGATGATACAGATTATATTATTCAAAACCTTTCAGAATTGGGAATTAAAGCAACATATTATAAAATGCGTGAAAGCGTTGAGGCACAGGCAAAACAAATTACGCTTCCAAAATTTATCATCAAAGTAAAAAATCTTGAAAAATTTGACCTCGAAAATGATTCGGTATTACTTGACAGAGCAAACTTATTAAAAGGCTTTAAGTTATCCGACAAAGGGCATGATATTAAATTTGAAAGCATTGTATCTGAATTATATAAAATTGATACGGAAGAAATACGAAACGGAGAATACCGGATGAGCTCCTATAAGTTTGAAAATCCACAATTACAGGAGCAAGTGGCAGAATATATTTTAGCTAAACCCAAAGAAGGCCAGGTAAAAGATATTATGCACCGTGTTGTAAAACAAATAGGCGACATGTACCCAATTCCTGATGCCGATATAAAAAAATATGTTGGGCGTATTTTGGAAGATATGTCCACAGAACAACTGCGTGATTTTTTACAACATCAATTATCTTATACCGACCTGATTAAACAAAAAATAAAATTACTGGCTGATGGACATGCAGAACTGATTTTTAATGAATGGATAGATATTGGAAAGATTAACACACAAACCGCATGGAAATTGCCCGCCATGATTATTCCCGTAAAAACCTCTGCCAACATTAGCAATTCATTATATACGCATGAAGGCGATATGAATGGGTTGGAACTGCAATTTATTATGGAAATAGCCAACTACCCAAATATTGCTTTTTGGCACCGCAATCTTGGAAAAGGGAAAGGCTTTTCATTGAATGGCTATAAATCTGAACATTATCCCGATTTTATTTTAGTAACTAAAAACAACAAGGTTATTTTGGTAGAGACAAAAGGCGGTGACCGTGACAATTCGGATAGTGAAGCCAAACTGCGTCTCGGCAAAAAGTGGGCGGAGCTTTCAGGTCCCGATTATAAATACCTGATGGTATTTGACAAAAATGCTATTGAAGGCGCTTATAATTTGGACAAGGCTAAAGAATTGATCAAACAAATGTAGATTAAATAATATCAACCAATAAAAAAACTATGGCAACAACCGTTTATTCTTTAAAGAAAAAAGCAAACACAGATGAAATGCACGTATTTGAGTGCGCTCCTACTTTTTCTGGTTTCTGCGCTTGCAACCAAAAATCCATATGTGGCAAGATGGATAAATCAGAACATCACCTGGATATATTTTCATGTGTAAGTGAGGATACTGCTAGAGAAGGAAGTGCACAAAGAGGAAGAAAAGTTTGTGGCACGTGCGTTAGTAAATTGTACACTACTTATTAAGTATCAAAAATATGTTTTATATTTATTATACAAAAAAAGCGAGAGTTGCCTCCCGCTTTAGATGTTTTCATAATGGAGTTGATTTAAATAAACGTTAGAAATAAAAAATACATTAAATAAAAAAATCCCACGGAGTACGCAGGATTTAAGAATTATCTTCGGCTTATAGCCTTATTGTGATAAGCTTTCGGTACAAAGCTAAATAAAAAATTGAAATAAAAAAATATGGAAAAAATTTTAGGTGTTGATTTAGGAACAAATAGTATTGGATGGGCAATTAGAGATTTAAACGAAAATGAAAACCAAATAATTGACAAGGGAGTACTAACCTTTGATAAAGGAGTTGCTGAAGATAAATCAGGCGAACATCCTATGGTACAAAAACGAACGGATGCAAGAGGAATTAGAAGAAACTATCAGGCTGAAAAATACAGAAAATGGGAATTATTAAAAATTCTTATCGAAAACAAAATGTGTCCACTTTCAATTGATGAATTGAATGAATGGCGACATTACTCAAAACCATTTGGTAGAAAATATCCTAAATCTGAAAAATTCATACAATGGCTAAGATTTGACTTTGATGGGGATGGAAAGACTGATTTTGAAAGATTTGGATTTAGTAAGCATGAAAGCTATTACTTATTTCGTAGCTTAATTGTTGATGAAACAAAAAAAGAAATTTTTAAAAAAGAACCATATATAATTGGAAGAATACTATATCTTCTAGTTCAGAGAAGAGGTTATAATGACGGAAGCGAAATAGATGAAAATGAAAAAAATGAATTAAGTAAAACTATTATGAAAGGTGGCGGGGACGCTGGCGCTTTAGGAGCGAATGAAATAGAACCTTTTATAGAAAAATACAAAACCCTAGGAGCTGCGCTATATCATATACAAAAAGAACAAAAAGTAAGAATTAGAAAACGATATAATCTAAGAAGCAGATATGAAGCTGAATTGAAAGAAATATGTAGAGTTCAAAATATTGAACACCTTTATAAATTATTTTGGAAATCAATTATTTGGCAACGACCGTTAAGAGGACAAAAAGGTCTAGTTGGCATTTGCACCTTTGAACAAAATAAACGCAGATGTCCAATTAGCCATCCTCTGTATGAAGAATATCGTACATGGGTATTTATAAATAATTTGAAAATAAAACCGATCGATGATTGTGATACTGGTAATAAAAAAATTCAAGAGATATTGAGCTCTATAGTATACCCAGAGTTTTATAGGGCTTCTCCCGATTTTAAATTGTCAGTAATCAAGAAGAAATTAGAAAAAGTAGGTTATTTCATAACTGCTAAATTTCCTGACGATACCAAAGTTAATACTGTACAATTTTTGTATAGAATTCAAGAGATTTTTGGCGATGAATGGAAAGATAAATTAGGTTGGCAAAATTTAATCGAAAACAAACCTAAAGATTTAGATTGTAATTATAATATAGAAGACCTTTGGCATTTACATTTTGTTAAAACAACAAACAAAAATACTGGGGAAACTGGGACCGATTTTTTAAACCGTTTTGCCGTAGAAAAACTATCATTAAATGAAGATGAGGCTAAATCTTTTTCAAAAATACGCTTACAACAGGGTTATGCAACCCTAAGTGTAAATGCAATCAAGAAAATTGTCCCATACTTACAAAAAGGCTTTATATACAGTGAAGCAATTTACATGGCAAATTTACCAAAAGTACTTGGTAGAAATGAAATTACAGAAACAGACATACAACATTTTTCTCAAGAAGTAAGTGCAATAATACAAAATGATAAACTACAAAATAAATATATTCAGACTGTAAATGAACTCATTAGTGACCAATTGAATGCAGAAGCAGATACTCGTTTTGGAATGGATGAATCATATCAATTAGATGAAAGTGATTTAACAGACATTGAAAATAAATTGCTTTTAGTATTTGGGCATGTTTCATGGAACAAACTTAGTAATATAGAAAGACAAGATGCTCTAAATTTTGTGAGTAATAAATATCTAGCCTTTCTACAAAAAAAGATTTACTCTAAAAATGTATTTGAAAAGCCGAAGCGATTACATGACAAAATATTCAATTGGATAAGTGAAACATATGGAATTAAATTAGAAAATAAAAAATATTTATGGCATCCTTCTGAGCAAGAAACTTATAAAAAAGCAATTGAAAAAAATGGCTTAAAATATTTAGGCAGCCCAGAGCCAATTAGTAAAGGATTTAAGAATCCAATGGCATTGAAGACTTTACATAAATTGAAAAAATTAATTAATTATTTAATTGAAACAAAGAAGATTGATGAAGAGACTAGAATTGTTATAGAAATAGCTAGAGAATTAAATGACACGAATAAGCGCAAAGCGATTGAGCGTTGGCAAAGAGAAAGGGAAGCTCAAAATGTTACTTACAGAAAGCAAATTATAGAAATTAACAAAGAGTGTAAAACTTCATTTGATGAAAATGATAAAAATTTGATAGATAAAATAAGATTATGGGAAGAACAAAATAGAAGATGTATTTATACAGGAAAATCAATAGGTTTATGTGATATCCTTGATGGAAGTAAATATGATTATGAACACAGTATACCTGCAAGTATGAGTTTTGACAATGAATTAAAAAATTTAACAATTGCAGACAAAACATATAACCAACAAATTAAAGGCAAAAAACTACCTACTGAGTGTCCTAATTATGATATTGAATATGTATATAATGGAGTGAAATATGAACCAATAATAAACACTTTACAGAGTATCTTTGGTAAATTAATAATAGAAGAAAAAACTATAAAAGGAAAAAAAGTTACTAAAAGTAATTTTAAAAAAATCATTGATTTAGAGAAAATTTATCAGGAATGGAAGGACAAAACTTCAGAAGATAAAGAAATAAGAGACAATATTATTATCAAACGTCATTATCTGAAAATGGAGTTAGATTATTGGCGCTATAAACTTCAAACTTTTACAATAACTGAATATAAAGCTGGATGGCGAAATAGCCAGTTAAGGGATACTCAAACTATTACTAAATATGCTTTACCTTTTTTGAAAACCGTGTTTAAAAAAGTAGAAGTTCAAAAAGGGAATATCACATCAGACTTTCGAAAAATATTTAAAATACAACCTCGTTTAGAAAAAAAGGAACGCACCAAACATAGTCACCATGCTATTGACGCGGCAGTTCTAACACTAATACCACCTGCTACTATACGTGATAAAATTTTAGCTAAATATAATGAAGCAAATGAAATAAATACAGGTTATCATGAAACGCCAAGACAATGGACTAATTTTAAAACCTCACACATCATAAATATAGAAAATGAAATTTTAATCAATTATTTACCAGAACATCGCACACTTATAGCTACCAAAAAGAATGTTCGTAAACGAGGAGAAGTGCAATTTGTAAAAGAAAAGTCAAATGATGGAAAATGGCATTATAAAATAGATGAGAAGGGTAAAAAAATACCATTGGTAGCTAAAGGTGATAGCATTAGAGGGCAGTTACACAAAGACAGTTTTTTCGGTGCTATAAAAAGTGGGAAAGAAATTATATTAGTAGAACGCTATCCCATTTCATCTTTCACTAATATAAACGATTGTAAACACATTGTAGATGATAAAGTCAGGGAGTTAGTTCAAAATGAATTACAAAAAAGAATGGACTCAGGCTTAAGTTTTGACAAGGCTAAATTAGAACCCGTACCTTTTCATAAAGGCAATGAAGTAATTAAGAAAGTTCGTTGCAAAGTTGCTGCTGGAAGAGGTTATTTAACTACAGAAAGGGCTATAGCAATTCACCAACATGACTTCAAATCTAAAAAAGAATATAAACATCATATCTATGCTCAAAATGATACAAATACTTTTTGTCTGTACTATGAAAATACAATTGATAAAAAAATAAACAGAGCATTTAGAATAATGGGATTATTTGAACTAGCACAATTGAGTATAAAAAACGAAAATGAACTACTAAATGAACCCTATTATAATAATATTATCACGGGCAAAGGAAAAAACACAACAGAAATCCCTTTAGTTCACATACTTAAAGTTGGAGTAAAATGTATTTTTTATGACGAAACTTTAGAAGAGTTAAAGGACCTAAATCATAAAATCATACTAGGGCGTTTATTTCGTATCTACAAATTTAATGAGATAGGAGTTACAAGATACATTTATTTACAAAACCATCTAGAGGCAAGAAAAAATGATGAGTTAGGTAATGGAGATACAGAGTTTAAAAAGGATAAATATCATTCCAGATTAATGATTGGGGCAGATAAATTTAATTGTGCAATAGAAAATAGAGATTTTGAAATAAAACTCGATGGTACAATAAATTGGTTATTTTAATTTAAATCAAATGATAAAACGCACACTCTATTTTGGTAACCCGTCGTATTTGAGTATTAAACATGCTCAATTAGCTGTCCGTTTACCCGAAGTAGAGAGTTTTGTCAGTTCGAGCGTAGTCGAAAACATTACTGAATTTAAACGGGATGCTTTAGCTACTATCCCCGTTGAGGATATTGGTATTGTGGTCATAGATAATCCGCAAATTACTTTAACGAGTGGTTTGTTACAAGCACTACAAGAAAATAATGTAGCCGTTATTATTTGTGATTACCGTCATATGCCACAAAGCTTGTTATTACCTATTGAGGGTAACAGCATACAGCAAGAACGATATGAGGCTCAATTAAGCGCGAGTGAACCATTAAAAAAACAATTGTGGCAGCAAACCATTTCTCAAAAAATAAAAAATCAGGCAGCTGCCTTAGAAAGCAAAACATTACCTGCGGATTATTTAATACCCTTGCACCGCAACGTAAAAAGTGGGGACACGGATAATTGCGAGGCCACTGCCGCCGTGTATTATTGGCAAACCATTTTCAGGCATGTCAACGGCTTTGTTCGTCACCGCGAAGGTCCGCCACCCAATAATTTTTTAAATTATGGTTATGCCATTTTACGAGCCACTATGGCACGTAGTATTGTAGCCGCGGGCTTGCTCCCTACCCTTGGTATTTTTCATAAAAACAGGTACAATGCCTACTGCCTGGCAGATGACTTAATGGAACCTTATCGCCCTTATGTTGACCAAATAGTCCATCAAATGGTAGAAGAGATGGGCATAACAGAAGACATGACCAAAGAACATAAGGCTGTTTTATTAAAAATACCGGCTGTTGATGTGACAATAGATGGCGAAAAAAGCCCTTTAATGATAGCCACACAGCGCACCGCGGTGAGCATTGTAAAATGTTTTAATGGCGAACAACGTAAAATACTGTACCCTGAACTTTAACACTTTCCCCCTTTGAAGGGGGTGTCCGCAGGACGGGGGATGTAAATATTAATACAAACACCATGAACCTAAACACCGAACGCTTAAACGCTTACCGAGTTATGTGGACATTAGTCATGTATGATTTACCAACCGAAACCAAAAAAGAACGGAAAGCGGCAGCCCGTTTCCGTAAAGAATTAATGCAGGATGGCTTCAGTATGTTTCAGTTTAGCATGTATGTGAGGCATAGTGCCAGCAGCGAAAATGCTGATGTACACAAAAGAAGGGTAAAAACACTATTACCCGAACATGGTAAAGTGGGGATTTTACAAATTACCGATAAGCAATTTGGGCAAATTGAGCTGTTTTATGGTACAAAAAAGCACGATTTGCCTGATGTTCCCCAACAATTGGAACTTTTTTAACATTTTGGCAGACCTTGAAGGTTTTTAAAACCTTCAAGGTCTGCCAAATAGAAACAAAAAATCCGCCTTTCGGGCGGACAATTGTTCGATAAAACCTCATTTTTATTATTGATAAATTTACCTAAAACCATTGATTTTGTTGTGGTTTTCGACTTATATGGTGTTTATCAATAAGTCA
>NZ_DLHA01000044.1:16897-17122 GCF_002482975.1 Flavobacterium sp. UBA7680
ATTTTGAAAGCAAATCACAACCATTCATCGATGATAATTAAATCGGGTTTTGGTGTTTATCAATAAGTCAAAGATACATTTTGAAAGCAAATCACAACCAGTAAACAATTGCGAAATCTTTAAATTAGGTGTTTATCAATAAGTCAAAGATACATTTTGAAAGCAAATCACAACTAGCAAAGGGTTTTGATGAATGTATGAGAGGGTGTTTATCAATAAGTCAAA
>NZ_DLHA01000044.1:17153-17455 GCF_002482975.1 Flavobacterium sp. UBA7680
TTTTGAAAGCAAATCACAACTAAACGTAATTGACTGTAACCATTTGCACCGGTGTTTATCAATAAGTCAAAGATACATTTTGAAAGCAAATCACAACGCTATTAAATCATTCTATCAAATTACAGTTGGTGTTTATCAATAAGTCAAAGATACATTTTGAAAGCAAATCACAACATTCGATTGATGGTGAAATAAAACGAACTGGGTGTTTATCAATAAGTCAAAGATACATTTTGAAAGCAAATCACAACAAAAACTACCAATTGAAGAATCCGCACCTTGGTGTTTATCAATAAGTCAAA
>NZ_DLHA01000052.1 GCF_002482975.1 Flavobacterium sp. UBA7680
GTTTATGGATAAACAGAATGACGTTAAAAATGAAACAATGGTTAAACGATTTTTGGCCGCTAACTTTACTTTTAATAAGAATGGCACCCAATCGGATATCGGGCAAATAAATCAGGAATTCTCAGAGCTTAAATGGCAGCATCAGGAAATTCAAATTGAATTCATAGATGAATTAATTGCTAAACTTGAGGATAGAAAAAAAATAATTTTAGACTTTCGGAAACCGAAAAGTAAATAAATATTCGCACCGAATTCGCTTCAAAGGCTTTGTTATAGAAATGTTTTTATCAAAGTTTGTAACTCATTTCTAAATAATGAGTTATGAATGATACTAAAGAAGAATTGATAATTCCAACAGTTGGAAATATTAAAAAACTATTAGAGCCAATCTATTCGCGACTTGATAATATTGACACCACCCTCAATAAAAAGCAAGTTAACACAGGCCACACAAAATACTATCGAAACCAAGATCTGAAAAAGATATTTGGGCTATCAAATAATACGATTATTAAGTATCGTGAAACCGGTATTTTACCCCATACGAAATTTGGGGATATCTACCTGTATGAAATTAAAGAGATAGAGGGAATCTTAAAAGCTAATCGAGTTGCCTTATGAAAACAGATAAAAGAAAAGACCCTTTAACCGGTGAAGAATTTATACCTAAAAAAGTCTCACAGCGATTTGCTACTCCAGCAAACAGAATCAAATTCAATAATGAAAAAGCGTCTCAGATTAGGACGAAAAGGAGCTTTGTAGATAAGCCTTTACATCAAAACCAATTGATACTTTTAGAATTGTTGGCTAACAAGAAAGAAACTATTGTCCATCAAGAGTTTTTACGAGGTAGAGGCTACAATTTTAATGTGATTACTCATTATGACAAATGGGAAGAAAGAAACATTCCTTGCATTTATGAATTTATGATTATTACACTCCCAAACGAACAAATTAAAATTTTAAAAAATGATAGATATTAGAAACATAGAAATGGTTACTCCAGACATTCAACGACAGTCCTTGATTGAAAGCAATCAGAAATTAAAAAACACAACAATTGTGCTTTTTTCTGTATTGGTAATTGTAATTGCGGCTTGTATTATTAATTACAATATTCAGGAGCAAAATAAAGAAAAATGAGTTTTTTATTTTCAATAACTAACCAAATTAATTTGGATAAACTTGCATTAATATGTAAGAAAAGCATTTTGAATATGTACACAAGTACTTTAAAGTTTATTTCATTTGAATCATATTTTAGATGAATCAATTAATAGCTTAGTTTTTTATATTGAAATTGTAATATATTTGAATTGAAATTTAATTTAATAGATGAAATAAAAAGAATATAATCATATCAATAGCGTAAGCTAATAATCTTTCTCCGCAAAACCGGCAAAATTTTCAGAAGAAATATAGATTATTAAGCAGATGCTCTCGCATGCGTGGGCTTCTCTTATCTATATTTCAGGTACTTGCCGGTACCAGCGGAGTTGGGTAATGAGTTTGTCCCACGCTGTTGTTTTTACTAACTCTTAAACTCTATGGGACGAGGGTGTACAAATAAAAAATGAAAACACTTAAATTCGGCATAGTTATTATGTTTTTGTCCCAAATTGCAGTCGCTCAATCAAAAAATGATTTGCTTGAACAAATAGATATTTATCAAAAATCAATTTATCAAGATAAACCATATGATGTTGAGAAGAATAAATTATTTGAAGCAATGAATCAAGTTGCTGCATCTGAATATCAAAAAATATTGCGTGAAAGTGAAAGTCGTGGTTTTTGTGAGTATTATGCCGAAGGAGATTTGTTTAAAGAAACTTTGACAATAGAAATTGCAAACGACAAGCAACCTTATAGACTGAGTTTTTCTATAAAAATTGAAAGACGTACTAAAAATTACATGGATGGAACATATTCGGACTGGCAAACAAGTTATCAAATTAAAAGATCATATTTAAACAAATTGCAACATGGAATTTATGTTGCACTATTTGGACCGATAAAACTTCCTGAAGATTTACAGGCAAAAATTGAGAAATATAATGAGATTCAAACTAAAGAGAAGAAAAAAATAATTCAAGGAAGAGATTACTAATTAATTAAAAATTTATGGAAACTTTTACTGCTTACACTCATGAAGGAATAAATGAATTTTCTTTTGACCTTTTAGTTAAAAATAGCACTTATAATTTCTTGCATTTTTTTCCAAGAAAAGATAGTCCTGAAAAGGTTAAGATGATTGTTTCTTCATATGAAAAAGATAACACTTTTATTGAAGAGCATAATTTTTACCTAGAACTTGATTATACTAGAAAAAAATATCAAAATTCTCATATTGGATTGAAACACGATGGCATGAAGCAGAAAATGATATTTACTGCTTTAAATCCAGAAAACAACGCTCCCTTATATAAAATTTGTATTGGTGTTGCAGTTGCAAAAACAAAAGATGGTGATGATGAAGATGGAGGGACCTTTTTGAGGCCTGTAGGGCCTAATACTTTATTGGAAGAATGTTATTAAAAGTAGTTAATCTTCCCATCCGCATAAATCTAGTCCTCTTTCTTTTGCTTGTTTTAAAGTTACTTTAATGATTTCATGCTTACAAGCACCTAATCCTCTGCAAAATTCTTTTAAATGATATTTTTTAGCTCCCTTACTATTGCAGATATAAACATTATCAGCAACATCAATAAATGATGTTAAGGTCATGAAGATCAAAAGTAAAACTGCTTTTTTCATTGGACGCTATTAAAGTTTTATAAAGATACCGATTTTAATCAACTGTGAGTTCGTATTCATTTCCGTCTTGGTCCGTTGCTTTTAATTCGCCATAATCAACCCATTCAACTTCCACATCTACTTTATCACCCTCTGCATTAGTGATTGTTCCGGTTCCGTATTTATCTTCCATACTTACATTACCGGTAACTTCGTTTCCATTTTCATCATATCCTGAAACGTCATAATTATAACCATAGTCGCCGCTGGTTCCGGTTCTGTATTCATATTTGTAATTAGAGTCTGTATGCACCGTTTTTAATTCTTCTACCGTCAAATCTTCTGCGTTAGCCGGAACAAAATTTTGTTGAAGCTCTTGTTCATTTTGTTTACAATTATTTAAACTAAGAAGTGCAAAAATTAGAATTACTCGAATTGATTTAAGTAGTGTTTTTATCATAACTAATCGATTATTTAATTATTAGCTCTGTAGTTAAAGGAATGTGATCAGAAACCTCTTTAGCCTTAGCAAAATCTTTAAAATCTTTATAGAAATGAATTGCTTTTGCATTCCTCACTCCAATTTTACCACTGTTGTACCAGATGTTATCAAATTCATTAGAAAGACAATTATTATTTTCACATTTCTTTTTTAGTGATGTCTTCTGGTTTTCAAAGGCGGGTTTGTATCCCATTTTTTTTAATGGATTGAATACAGTATGTGACTCAGGGCAATTAAAATCACCAACAAAAACAATATTCAGATTGGGATATTGACCAGGTAAGTTTTTGAAATGCTTAATTTCAGTTTCAGGCTGCTTGCTTTTGGTTATAGCGTGGAAGTTGGCTAGGGTAAATTGCTTTTTATTGTACTCGAAAGTGGCATAATAAGGTTCACGGTCAATTAATAAACCGTATTTTTTTTCTAACCAAGGTTTGTTTACTAGTCTTACTTTGACTGTCTTCCAGATAAAAGCATAACGTTCCGTTTTGTAGACTGAACTGCTTGTTGGATCGCTAATGGCGTAATCCCATTTGGCTCCTTTGCGGTCGAGTTCGTCAGCTAGTTTGGCTACGGCTTGTGCACCGCCATAACCGGCTACCACCTCTTGCAATGCTATTATATCATAATCTTTGACTGTATTGGCGATGTAAGTGATGGTACTATCTGATTTTGAACTGCCAAGGTTTTCGACGTTCCAAGTTAGGATTTTTACTTGTGCGTGGAGGGAGGTTGTTAGTGTAAGTAGGAGTATTTGAAGTATTTTTAATTTCATTAAAATTTAATTTTTTTTTTGAAAGTTAAATGAAAATTATTGAAAAAAATACGGTTTCCCATAAACCACAACCTTTACTAAACTAAATAGACACCCATCAGGATGTCTATTTACAGAAATTTTAACTAATAATCTATTATACTTCTGCTTTGTCAGGAAACATTATTGATAAAACAACAGACAAAACTAATATCCCACCAATAACCAATAATGATGTTACCGATTCAATATGATAAAAAGGTGAAATTATCATTTTGACACCAATAAATGAAAGTATAAAAGCTAAACCATATGGCAGTTTGTTAAATAGATGTATAAAATTATCAAGCAAAAAGAATAAGGCTCTTAAACCCAATATAGCAAATATGTTTGAAGTATATAAAATAAATGGATCATTTGAGATTGCAAATATTGCAGGAATAGAATCTACGGCAAAAAGTAAATCGGTAAATTCAATAACTGCTACAACAACTAACAATGGTGTTGCTAATTTTTTCCCATTCTCATAAGTAAAGAATTTGGCACCATCATATTTTTCGCTCACACTGAAAAATCTTCTAATAAGCTTAGCTCCCCTTGTGTCATTATAGTCCTGCTCGTCGTCGTCGTCACCTGATGACCAAGATTTTATACCAGCATACACTAAAAATAAACCAAAAAGTGTCATAATGATATTAATGTCATACTTGAATCCATCAACCCCAAAATAGCTTAAAATTTTGTTTAGATATGTAAGTTGAATTAGAAAAGCACCTGAAAAAATAAAAATAGCTCTTAGTACTAAGGCTCCAATAATACCCCAAAATAAGACTTTGTGCTTGCTTGAGTTGGGAACATCAAAAAACTTAAATACTAAAATAAATACAAAGAGATTATCTACTGATAGTGCTTTCTCTACCCAATAAGCAGATTGGAACTCAAAGAATTTTGTCGAACCTGCATAATAGTAAACTAACCCACTAAAAGCCATAGAAAGAGAAATCCATACTAATGACCACGTAACTGCTTCCTTACTAGAAACTTCATGACTTTTTTTATTAAAAACACCTAAATCTAGAAGAAGCATTATTAATATTGCTAATGCAAATGTGACTATTAGCCACGGATTATTTTCCCACATAATTAATTTAATTTAAAGGTTAGTTAATTTATTTTTGTTATTTATTTGCCATTGTTACAACAACCACACGACCGCCATCTTCTTTTGATAATAAAAGTTTTTTACCATCTGTTAATTCTACCATTTCACCTATGGCAATTTCTTTGTCCTCTGATTTGTCAACTAATGATGTAAGTTTTTGATTTACAAAAACCCATTTATTATTATGAAATGTAAAATAACCCACAGGAACTTTTTGTGCTGGGGTTAATCTTTCATTTCGGATTATATTTCGATTGACATGCCATTGAAATAAATATTGGTCTTTGTAAACCATCAAACGATGGTTTTCGGGTTTCCAAACTGATTCTTTAAATTGAAAATATAAATCAAGTACCGGTAAAGTTCCTTGGTGATTTGTTCCGCAAAATGGGCATCTTGGTGTATTAGTATTGTCAAAAACATACCATTTCTGTTCACAATTACTATTGCTACACACCTGAATCAAATCAGTAGTTTTTAATAATGCAATTTCCCACTCTTCAGCTGTAGGGCGTTGCATAGGATTGTGTAGGCCGTCAATAAAAGCTCTGTCAAATAGCGGTTTAAGATAGGGGCCGGTTATTGTATATGGCAGTTTATTAACGTCTGCCCAATAATGGTCCCATTTTGATACTTGATGTAATTTTGGTCTGTTGCTTTTATCAGTTGGATGCTCGATGAATAATGCTTTTTCACCCATGGATAACAAATCGTCTTTTTCAGTATCTAAATCATGGACTTTACCCCCTTTTAATGGATGCCTATGAAGTAAATACATGTAGATTAGACATGCCAAGGCATGAAGATCAGTTAATCTGTTTGGGAGTTTTCTGTTAGGATCTGTCTTGCTCAAATGTTTTGTTGCCAATACTTCTGGAGCAATAAAATCTGCAGTACCTATTACTTCAGCTGGAAATAAACCAGGAACAACTAATCCGTCTAAATCTATCATACATGCAGAGCCAGTTTGTGGATCAACTAAAACATTATTATATGATAAATCAGAATGTGAAAGTCCCATTTGATGCATTTTTTTCACACCCCTAGAAAGGTTTACACCAATCTGAAAATAATTTAGCCACTTACCTAATTCCGAATGGTCAAGGCTTAATGGAAATTGTTTGTTTCTAAATTTTGCACCAGCAAACCATTTACCATTTTTCTCTTCACCTTTAATTAAATCTTGACTAGCATAACCTTTGTTGAAGAAAAATTTTGAATTATAAATAGGCACTATTATACCTATTTGACCATTACTTTCAATTACATCTGTTGGCCATCTATAGATTTCATCCAAATAATAATCACCTCCTTCATTCTTTTTTATTCTGTTTAAATAATCAGAAGTGATTTTTTTTAGCCTTTCTTTTTGATTAAAATCTTGCTTATCCTTAAAAATAGCTACAACATACTTTCGGTCAGGACTAAAATATACATTTTTAGCAGTACCGCTTTTAGGCTCCCCGTTATCAACATATTGATAATTGGCTCCATTTATTATTGATTTAACCGTAATTATTGACATATTACTTCAATTTAAAAGATTACAGCTAATGTCCTGTCATCATGATTTCCCGGACTCCAAAAGTCCATCCAAACAGACAATTGATTAGCTATTTCTTTATTATTTTTATCAAAAACTACTTTAGCTTTATCTTCATTATTTCCTTCTAAATCTGCAATAAACTCGTGCCATTTTTCTAATTTCTCCAGATTGGCCTCTACTACAAACTTGGCGTCGTATATTCCATCAGTCATTAGCATCAGATAAGAGAAATCATCAATGATTTTAAAACCAAATCGGGTTGAAAATTTATCGCTAACAAAAATCTCCGGCATCGTAATAAAACGAGTCCCACCTCCAAATTCGCCAACATCGAGCCAATTCATTAATTTAAAATCAGTTTTATCTTTATTTAGTACACCAATTGGACAATCTCCAACACCAAATGTTAATATTACATAACCGAATTCATACTTTTTAAAAAGTGTAAAAATCAAGGTACTGTGAAGTTCTTTAATATTTAACTCATTTTTATTGGCAAACTCTTCCAATTTGTTGTAAACCGATTTAGCACAACCTCCCAAATTGTTGTAGATGAATTTTCCAATTTTATTTTTAGTCGTTTCAACTACTTCTTCAACTTCAGCACTTTCATTCGCGATTTCTGAATTTTTACTTGGAACAGTAGCAAGAGAATCAGTTACTTCGTTACTTTCTTTATTAAAATCTTTTAGTAATTCATCAAAACTGTTTGTTACTTCTTTTGTTAAATTATTTTGGAAATAATGAATTACCTCCTGACAGGCAATTTCTGAGCCTTTGCGTGAAGCTTTAGCGCTTCCAGCTCCATCTGAAACTGCTACAACACTCCAACCTGTATTTTCAAAATGGTTAAAAGCATAATCGTCATCTCTAAAAGAACCAACATTGGCATGAGAGCGACCTCTCTTTGAAGAAACAACAATGTGTTTATCTCCAATTGAATTAAATTCTTGTACATTATCAGCTTTCCAAAATGGGTCATTCTTATCACTTTCTAAATTCTTCCATAATGATTTTGGATCTGCATTGATAATTAGATTAATTAATTTTTCATTCAATACAGAATCTTCGGCTTCACCTGTTACCTTAAATTTCAACTTTATTTTAAATTCTCCATTTTGGGTTGGTGTTCCATAAATTAACTCAGATTCGTTATCATATTGCAAACCATATTCTTCAAGTCCTTCAAATTCTGAAAGAATGACATCATTCCAACCTAATTGTATAAAATCAAATTTGCTTTCATACGGTTTTCCGACAGTACCGTTTGGAATCTGAACCGGATGTTGTATAATATCTGTTATCCTGTTACTAAGTACCCACTTATTCATAATTATTTTTTGACTTTCGAGTATAATTTTTACCGTTTCAGCATTTTTTTCGTTTGTAACAAATTCATTGAACATGATATTTCTATTCAATGGTATAATGATATTATGTGCTGAAAATAATTTTTCAATATATTCTTTGGTATTTGACATATAAAAAAATTAACCTAATGTTCTATTAATATCAAATCCACCCTCTCCAGCGCCATATGAACCTTGATTACCACACCAAGGACATGTACTCATTTCTTCATTTCCAATACAATGAATTTTTCCACAAACACATAAAGCAAAACCAAATTGATTACCACAACACGGACAAGATGGTGCTCCCATTAGTTCATCACTGTTGACTCTAGCCTGTGAGCTATTCTCATCACATAATTCAAAATATGAATTATCAACCTGAAAACCACCAACTAAACGATAGCCTCTTGTTTCCAGACCTGCAAATCCAGAAGGTTGTATAAATTTTCTATATTTCATTAAATATGGCCGCTTAGTGTTTTGACATTTTGCAGCTAAAACAACAAAATTATTGTCCACATATAAGTTTGGCGGTGGTGATTTTGATAAATCAATTTTCGACAAAGTATCATTATCAATAGAAGCCAGTTCAAAACCTGATGCATTATTTTCAACACTAATACTACTTGTTTTGATGGAATCTGTTACCCATTTAAAGAATTTTTTATAATCCTCTTCGGTAGAGTTTTTGAAATGTAAAACGTTTTCAGTTAATTCACCAAGTATTTTAGTGTCGGTTTCTTCACCAAAAGAGATCGCAACCATATTGGCTGTCTTTGCCCAATTTTGTCTCCATTCTGAAATTGCAGTTTTAGTGTCATCCGTTGGTACACCATCGGTAAATAAAAATATAATAGGCTTCCAATCACCTTTTTGCTCGAAAGTTGTTTTGACAATATTTTTTCTCAATTCATACATTAAATGTCCTAAACCTTTACTTAATGATGTGCCTCCACCTATTGGAAACTTTGGAGGATAGAAACTAACTATCTCCTGAAGTGGCACCAATGTTTTGGCTTGACCGGCAAATACAATAATAGATACCCAAACTGTCTCAATGGCATATGGGTCTTGTTTTATGGCTTTAATTATTGTTGCCATTCCGTCTTCTACTAATTGGATTTGTTCACCAACCATAGATTCAGATATATCTATCAGGAAATATATAGGTAATCTTCTCATTGTGTTAAAATAAATTTGATATCATTAATAATAAAATTAATAAGACAATTTGTGTCATGTCAACTGAAAGTCCGGCACCAACCTGAAATGGCTTTATAAATCTTTTCATTAGGTTGAATATAGGTTCAAAAATTGTATTAAAAAAATTAAAAAAACCTCTGTATTTATTATTTAATCTGTCTTTGTATGGCAATAATTTTGAATAAAGAAACAATCCTATAATTAACACCGATATAAGTATTTTTATCATTTTGACAATTTTTTTATTATTTCATCTGCAATACAATAAAAAGCTTTTCTCTCTCCTACATTATAGGTATCTAAACCATATATGATTACGTTTTGGGTCGGTTCAATGCAATTAATCGAAAAACTCGAGCCATAATCATTTGTACCGCTATTGTAAGGAATAGAATGCTTGATCCTGATATTAACACAACTACCTTGTATCACAATATCTTTAACATCAAATCCTTTCAACAATCCACTTCTTAAGACTTGTTCTGCTCTTCTTGGACTAAAATTAGTAATCTTTGAAGTAGCATAACAATGGTTAAGCTCGTCAACATTCATGCTTTGTAGCTTTTCGTTTTGACTTAATTCATATGTGTTTACATAAGAATTAGCATTACTACTTGAGCTACTGCTTCCGGAGGATTCACTAATTTTAGAAATGATATGATACAAAATGGTTCCAATAGTTATGATGGCTGAAATGACTTCCATTTTTGCTTATATAACTAAAGTTATTTCACTGGGAGGTGGTGGTAGTGCCACACTTTCTCCTGTTCCTTGACTTTTATTTCCTTGTTCAATGGTCTCTGAAACCCATTTAAAAAATTGTTTCAATGCAGCACTGTCTGCGTTGTCTAAATGAACCACATCATTTGTAAGTTCTTTTAGTAAACTATCATCAGCTAAATTACCAGCAGCACAACAAACGATAGCACCAAAATTCAAAGCTTTGATTTTCGGAATCATTTCTCGGTATACCATTAAATCGTTTGGTTTTCCATCTGTAAATAAAAAAAATAAAGGCTTCCAATCACCCTTTTGAGTATCTGTACCTTTTTTGACATCAACTTTAACTTTTTCATGAAGCATTTCAAGTGCTTTACCGGTATGAGTGGGGCCACTTTGTGGACAAACAATTTCGGGTAATTGAAATAATGCTAATTCAGTAAGAGGACAAATTTCTTTAACCTCTCTATCAAATGTAATAATACTTATCCATAAAGAATCTAGAGCTTGTGCATCCTGTCTAAGCGTATTAATCATACTGCTCAATGCATTATTCAACGCTTGTATAGGTTCTCCATACATAGAGCCTGAAGTATCAAGTAAAAAATAGACTGGTAATCTTCTCATATTATTTTTTTCCAAAAAATGATTTAATTAATATACTGCCTAATTTACGTTCCATACCACCTTTAGTCATTGGCACTCCTGTTTTACGTGCAAAACTTTGCTTTGCTCCAGCTATTCCTAATAGCCTACTTAAAGAAAATGAAAAACCAAATTTAGACATAACTTATAATATTTTAGACAACAATATTTAACTCGGCAGGAGGAGGTGGCAGTTCATTTAGTCCGGTAACTTCTTTACCACTATCTTCAACTCTTGTTGAAGAGACTCCAATTGAAGCTGTTACCCATAAGAAAAACTTACTAATACTAGCACTATCAGCTGTATCTAGACTAACAACATTGTCAGTTATTTGTTTCAATATTCCTGTATCTGCGCCACTGCCGGCAGCACATGCAACTGTAAAAGCCGTTTTACGCTGTTTGAATTCGTTGAGTCCAGATTGCCAATCATCTGTTGGGATACCATCAGTCATAATAAATACAAGAGGCTTCCAATCTCCTTTTTGTTCAGCTGTAGTTTTGGCAACTTCATTATCTATTTTGCTTGAAACTAATTTAAGTGCATCACCCAAAGCTGTAACTCCAGTGGCTTTGATATCCACCATTTGAAAAGACGCTAAATCTGTCAAAGGAATTATCTGTTGAGCTGAAGTATCAAAAGTTATTACACTAATAAAAGCTGTTTCAATTGCTTGTGGGTTTTGTCGTAATGAACTTATCATTACTTGAACACCATTTTTAACAGCTTCGATTGGCTCACCACTCATTGAACCTGAAGTATCTAATAATAAATAAACTGGTAATCTTCTCATCGTGTATATTTTTATTGGTTATCTAGGAATATTGTATGTTTGATTGTTATTACTCGCACTTTCATTGTTTGGATTGATTATATTATTAATAGCATATGAACTGGTGTCAGCATCAGGATCATTTTGAATTAACTCACTCAAAATTATTTGAGTTACATCTTTACCACCAACTATATGTCTGTAAGCAGCGCCAATTGTATAAATTGGTCCCCAAGGAATTCCCCACCAGCCAAACAGTAAATTAACCCCGACATGGCCATAAGAATATTTCACGGTGTTTTCACCAGGTCTAATAAAATAGATACTTGAATTTCTCCTTAATGTCATTAGTATTAATGAAATGGTATAAGGAAAAATCACAAATTTTGCACCTTGATTAACTAATTGCTTTATTTCCGAAACTCTGAGACCTTGAATATTTTTAATCTCCATTTTTTATAAATATGATTTTAGAATTTTGTGAATTGTTTGTCCTAAAAAAGTATCTTCAGTTGGATCACCGATGGCACTGAATTTCCATTCACCGCTTCTTTTATAAAGTTTCCCCATTATGATAGAACGTTTACCAACATATTGGCTTTCCGCTGACACGTTATAGTCTGCAAAAACAGAAGTCACTCGAGTAGGAGTGCCTTCATACATTCTAATTTTAGCATAAGGTATCTGAGAGAAATCTTCATTTCCTGCATTATTTAAGAAGAAAAATATTTGAGAAACATTTGAATTTAGTTTGGTTAAATCAACAGTAATAATCTCATTGTCTAAGCCATCATCACCTCCCTTGTCTCCTTCCAAATCATCTCCGGTATGTTTCATCGCGCCGTCAATGGTTACTAATTTCCCTTTTGGCAAACCAAATTGTTGTAAAACTTCTACTCTGTAAAGAGGAGAATACAAATGGTCGCAAATATTATTTTGGTCATCAATTAAAACACAACTTAAATCTAAATCAATATTATGAACAGATTTTGAAAGACCAAATAATGCCTTTTTTTCAATTGCTCCCCAGTTTACACCAACACAAAAATTAGTTAATGTTTCACCTGATGTTTTTCTTAAATCAATTTTTTGCCCTTTAGTTAAATTAATTGCCATTATTTTTAATTTTTTATTAGTTATACTTGTTTAAATAATCTTCTAATCCGCCTTTCATACCCATCCCTACAGCTTCAAACTTCCATTCATCATTCCTTTTGTATATTCTTCCAAATTCAACAGCTGTTTCTACAGAAAAATCTTCGTCAAGTTCGTACTTTAAAATTTCCGCATTTGAATTTGTATCAAATATTCTAACGAAAGAGTTTCTAACTTGACCAAAATTTTGTTTTCTAGCTTCAGCATCATGAATAGTTACTACGATACAAATCTCCGATGCGTTTTTATCAATCCTTGATAAATCAACTTTGATTTGTTCATCATCTCCATCACCATCACCTGTTAAATTATCACCAGTGTGTTCAACAGAACCATCAGGAGTTTTCAAATTATTGAAGAAAACAAAATGGCTGTCAGAAAGTATCTTTTTGTTTTCTCCTAAGACAAAAATAGAAGCGTCTAAATCAAAACCAGAACCTGTAGAAGATTCGTTTGTATCCCATCCTAATCCGATGGTAAACTTAGGAGCATTTATGTTTTCACGCTGCCCCTTTTGTAAATTAATTGCCATTTTAATTAATGTTTATTGTGTTAATATTTATTGACTCAGTTTTAATTGAATCAACTTTAATTGAGTTAATATTCATTTTGTATTCTGTCAATTGATGATAATTATTACTAATGGCCAAATGAAAAAGTTCTTCTTTTTTCTCGTAAGATATACATTTAATTAAAAGATTAAATTCTAGCTCATTTAGGCTCAATATGTACTTAATAATCCGTGTGTTAAATTGAAAACTTTCTCTATTGATAATCTCAACAATTTCGTTTACACCTTTAACTGCAAAATAGTTGTAATGATTTTCAATATTTGGATGAATCTCTTTGTTTAACAATTCAGCTAAATAGACAAAAACAAAATCTCCCTGAATATTATATTGGTTTAGTATTTTGTTAACTGTAAACTCGTGACTACCTGTTATTTTAATGTCATCCACAAAAATGCAAAACTTACCATCAATAAAATGTCGATCAATGTAATAAGTATCATTCGAAATTAATCTTACTCTTTCCTCAAAATCTAAATTACCGTAATCAGTAACATAGGTTTGATTTCTATAAATTTTAGATTCTAAACATGCTTTTTTGTTATGTTGGAACAAAAAATCATTTAGCTTTCTTTTAAAATACAAACACAAAAAATTTGAAGCTGTTGGTATCGATAAATAAGGACTAGGCAATATTATTATTTCATCCTGCAACAACAATTTTTCTCTATACTCACTTATAAAACCTTCAAACAAATCTGAAGCAAATTTTTCTGCAAAATACTTGTCTCCAAACTTGAACCAGCTGTAATCATCCTCGTTAAATGGACAATCATCTTTATCAAGAATTTTATATAAACTATATCTGTTAATCATTAATTATTAATTAGTAATGCGTCAAAACCATAATTCTTTGCCCCGTTGTAGTCCGCATTTTTATTATCCCCAACATGTAAGATAGCTGATTTTGACATTAACTCTATCTTGTTGACTTCATTGTAAACCAATTCAAATATTTTATAATTAGGTTTTGAAAAGCCACACTCATCTGAATAAATCTGAAACGAAAAAAAATCATCTAATTCATAAAATGAAATAATTTTTCTTAATGTATATCCCTTTATAAAAGCAGTATTACTCAACAAATTCATTGTTTTCCCTTCTGATTGTATTGTTTTAAGATATTTTTTTAAATCAGAATACATTAAAACCGGTTTATAATTCAATAACAATAATTCTGACTCAATATAATAATCATTGAGTTTTTCAAAACTAATGTTTTCATAATTATGGTTCAGTGAATTTAAAATAAGGCTGTAAATTTCAAACGTATCAATATTTAAACCTGTCTTTTCATTAATATTATTACATGCTAAATCGTAATAACGAATCTTATCTGCAACGGTTTTCTCATCTGCTTCAATTTCGAAAAAATCTTTAAATAATTTATTTCTTTTGGTTTTAAATTCAGAATTAGATTTTATTAAGGTCAGCCATAAATCAAATGAAATATGCTTGTAATTTTTGATGTCTATTTTCAAGAGTATGTCTTTAATATATCAACAAAATTATCAGTTTGTTTTGGTTCACCTATAGCTCTAAATTTCCATTCAGTATCTTTTCTATAGGCTTCAGCAAAAACCATTGCACACATTCCGTTAAGTGATGCATCACCTGACAAATTAAATTTAGCAATTTCTTTACCTCGAGAATCTACTGCTCTGATAAAGGCATTTTCTATTAATCCAAAATGTTGATTATTTTGTCTTCCTTGATAAATCGTTACTAAAAAAATTATTGTCTGATATCTAGCGTCTAAAGAATCTAATTTTACAATAATCTGTTCATCATCACCATCACCGGCTCCTGTTCTGTTGTCTCCTGTTAACCATATGTTTCCTGATGGATGTCGCATTGAGTTAAAAAAAATAACATCTCCCTCATATAGTCCGACTTGACCACCACCAGTATTTCTGACAGTTCTACCTAAATCGGCAACTTTTCCGTTGGCATCCAATAAAAAAGCTATGGCATCTAAATCATACTCTTCCTCTTTACCACCGAAAAGTTTACCTAAAAAACCACTTTCTTTTTTTTTAACATCCCAGCCCAATCCAATTGTTACTTGAGACAAATCAAAAGATTCACCTTTGTCATTTTTTCTTAAATCAATTGTTTGACCTTTTTGAAGATTTATAGCCATATTTTATTTTATTTTATTATCTGACCAGAGTAATATTTCTCAAGGAAAAATCCAAGGTCTGCTTTATAACCAATTCCAGATGCCTCAAATTTCCATTGATTGTTTCTTTTGTAAAGTCTCCCAAATTCTACACCAGTTTCAACGGAAAAATCTTCATCTAATTCATATTTGGCTATCTCTACATTACTGTCCTCATCAACAATTCTAATATATGAATTTCTAACTTGACCAAAATTTTGCTTTCTTCTTTCAAAATCTTCTATTGTTACTACAAATAAAATTTCATTGACATCTTTATTGATTTTGTTTAAGTCTATTTTTATTGCTTCATCATCATCCCCATCACTGCTCTTGCCATCTGGATCATCTCCTGTATGCTCCAAAGAACCATCAGGTGATTTTAGATTGTTGTAAAATATAAAATAATCTTCAGCTAATAATTTTCTGTTTTCATTTATCATAATTGCTGAAGCATCTAAATCAAAGTCATGACCAGTTCCCTCATTTGGATCCCATCCTAACCCAACAGTAATCCTTGATAATCCAATATCAATTTTTTGTCCTTTTTGTAAATTAATTGCCATAATTAAATATTATTAATACATATTTTTGTTTGATTTCTGAGTCATATTTGAACAAAATATATTGAGCTTAGATAAATTTTAATATTTCTTATATCAATTTAAGTCAGAATAATCAATCGCTAAAATATAGAAAAAAACTTAAAAAAAAATAAACTTATCGACAAATTGATGGAAATTATCTTTTGGGGGATAAATCATTTATTTGTTAAAGTAAATTACACATCTAATTATTGAAATAAATATTTCTCTAACTACAATAAAATATAGTAGGATTTAATAAAACTTCATGCAATTAAATATAAATATCATAGAAACAATACCTTAGTTACAAGACAACTCTTTATTATCTCCTGTTCTCCCTGTTTTTATTAGCTCATTTAACTTTGTGATAATACGTATAATTAATTTTGTTTGTAATCTAAACCAACAGTAATGCAACCAAAATGAAAACTTTGGTCTTTATAAACATTTGTAGTGGTTAAGCATTTGCTTCCGGAACAGCTGTATGCATAACTGCTCCGGCGCAAATACTACCACAATTATTTTTTAGCTTGTGTGACAATCCGGCGAACAAGTTTTACAGCCATTTGATTGGGAATAGGTCTTTTTGGCTTCAGTTACTGCAGATTTACAATTAGAAAATTCACCTAGATATTTTTTACTTGCAATACTTGAAAGGTATTTGCAATCTTCATTGTGTACTTCGTGATCTCCATTCGACTGTGCGTTGTTGTTTACATAATACTTTTTCATGATTAATATTTTATAGTTATACATGTCAAACTTAATCTCATTATAAATGAGTTCTTTACGGAAAACCGTAAAGACATTAAAAAACAACCTTATGGTCCTTCCTCAATAATTTCTAGCACATTCCCATTTAAATCAACTTTTGCTTTTACGTAATTCTTAACAACACCTCCAAATGCATTTTTCCCTCTGTATGTAGTCAAGACAATTAAATGGTCATCCATATCCCAATATTTGGTTTCTGCATGCTCGTAACTATCGGGATCATTCATTGCCTCTTTAATCATTTTAGTCAGTCCAGGATGTGAACCATCCCAGGCGCTAAATTGCTTTTCTAATTCAATTTGTCTTTCGGACTTTGGTGTTCCATCTGAGTTTAAACTATCTTGCTTATCATCTTCGCTTCCAAAAGCCATTATTAAAAATGCTATGAAAATTAGGGCTGAACCTAAATGTTGTATTCTTTTTTTCATCCTTATTTTAATTTTTGTGTTATTGTTTTTTTATAAAAAATAAATGGCAAGCTTGTACCAAGTAAATACATTACTAGATCGATCTTATCAAAGGTTCCGGGAATTACTTTTATCGCCTGTAATACTTCTGAAAGTAGGGAGACGAATGGAATGATAAATATCCAAATGACACTTTCTCGGCTGATATTATTCTTCCAGACCAATAGTATTAAACTCATATAGGAAAACATCCAAAGACCATCAGGTAAAGCAAAGAGTACCCATTCAGGGATTATAACTTTAACCGGAGTTAATGTTTGCCGGATCTTTAGTAACTCCTCTAAAAATCCGATAGTATTAATCCAATGAAACATTTTTAAATCAGTGGTTCTAAAAAACAGATAGATAAAGCTACCCAAGCATAGTGTCATAAAGTGTCCTATCAGTAATTGTCTTGTTCTCACAAATCGGAAAACTAATACTTCCAAGTATCCGCTTGAGTTTTAGTGTAAGTAACATAGAACTTGTTGGGTGCTATGTCTTTGAAAACATTAATAGTACCACCTCCTTTTTGATCACAAAATGCATTTTTCTCTTGTTGATAGGCATCTTTTGATGCTATATTGGTTATCCCTGAAACGTAAAAGTCATTTTTTACTTTGTTTACTTTATCGGCTAACTTATAAGTAATTGTATTGTAGAAGCGCATAGGTGTTGATTGTTCCGAAAATGTTTTATTACTGTTTTGTTTTGCTGATGGAAAACGAAGTAAGTCGCAATCCCTGAAAACTGTTTGATTGATATTGAATTCGGAAATGGCTTTTGATGTTTTTGGTGGAATCGCTATTACTTTTGCTTCAATTGTTTCTACTCCGCTTGTGCTGTTGGTAGCTAAAGTAGTTGAATTATATCCTGACAAGGCCAACCAACCCAATTGTGAAAAACCAGTTGTTTTAGTTGTTTTTGCAGCTGTATTGCTTGAGTTGCTAAAGATTCTGTTTTGGTAATAATCATAGGCTTTGTCGTTGATTACATAAAAGCTTTCATCAAGTTGCAAGTAAATCACATCATTAGTTTTGTTGTAGAAAGCGAAGCCGGCGTTTCCACTTTCTGACCAAAGATTATAGCTTATTTTACAGTTATTGTCTTCGAATACGATTGCATTCCCGGATAACTTTACCGTTTCTGATTTGGTTTCATAAACCTGATAATAGGTTGTTACTGCATTACACGATGCCAAAAGACATAGTAGAAATAATGATAATGTAATTTTTTTCATGTGTTTGATTATTTTGAATTAGTAATCAAACTTATGAGTAATAAAAAAGTATTACTTACGGATTACCGTAAAGGCATAATAAAATAAAAAAGGTAATTAAGCTATTCCTAAGTCTTTGGCAATAGCAATAAGATGTACTGTATTATTGGCTCTGAAGTGGTCTTTGAGCTTACTGATTCTTTTTTCAATAGTACTTTTACTGTTGGGAGTTATTCCCAACTCTTTAAATCGGGATTCTAACTCGTCTTGTGTTATGCCAATCGATAATTGCTTGATAATTTGAACATCATAATCGTCAATTTCGCGAGAAGAATTATCTTTAAAAATGTGATGTAAACTTGGAGAAAGATAAGGTTCTTGACTATGAGTTATATGATTGACAGCCATCTTAAGCTGGTCAATACTATTTCTACCCTTTTGGATATAGCCATTAATCTGTGACTCTTCAAAAAGAGTCTTAATTCTGAAAATTTTATCTTCAACAGAATAAACAATGATTTTTAGTTTGGGTTGCAATATTCTGATTTGTTGTATAGCTTCTTCACCTGTTTTAATTTTTACATCACGGTGATCTTGCTCAAAAGACAAATCAGATATAAAAAGATCATAAGGTGTATTGTCTAAAATTGCTTTTTTTACTTTTAAAATAGCATCATCACAATATTTAACATGTTCTATATGGACAATTCCTAATTCACTCAGTGCCTGAATTACGCCAATATTAATACTATCTATATCTTCGGCAACTAATACTCTTTTAAACATAGTAATTTACTTTGGTATTTGAATGGTGACTTTGAAACCTTTACTTGTTTCTTGGTCAAAAATAAAAGTTCCTTTCACGGCGTGAATACGGTTTTCCGCATTTTGCAGTCCTTTTTTTGAAAAATGATCATTGTCAATTCCTTTTCCGTTGTCTGTATATTGTATGTCAACAAATCTTGGTGTGCTTTCAAAACTAAGCATCACTAAATTGGCTTCACTGTGTTTTTTCATGTTTACCAATAACTCCTGTGAAACTCTATAAATAGCAATTTTCTTTTCGACAGCCAATTTTGACCAGCCAATTGTATTTAGGTTTTTGGTAATGACATTTACTTTGCTATTACTATAACCGGATATCATATCTTTTAAATCATTCTCAAATTTGTCGTCCGTATTGATACTACTGTTTTCCTTGGAAATATTTCGTGTTCGGTTATAAATCTTGTCGAGGTTATCAATCAGTGCTTCTTTTTTATCCGGAAGTTGTAAATCTTGAGTTTCAGCGAAGGTCATAGCATTATAGACATCATTGGCTAATTCATCATGCAATTTTTTTGAGATATGTGTTTCAGTTGCATAGGAAATGGTTTTTAACTTATTTCTATTTTTGGAGCGAATCAAAAAGTACAATAATATGCTTAGCAAGACTGCCGAAAGAAAAAAGATGAAATAAAGTTGTTTTTGTCCCTTTTGAATTTCAACAGCTTGAAGTGCTCTGGTTGCATCATATTTTATCTTTGCAAACTGGTTTTTTGCAGCACTCCTAACCAGTTGTAAGCTGTCATTTAGCTGAAAAAATTGCGGCGAATATTTGTTGGCAATAGTCGGTTCACTGTTTTCAATTATCCATCTTAATGCCTCTAATTTATCATCCGGACTGTTTATTTTTTGCGCACTAAGTAGGGCTTTTATCGCGTGCTTATGTGCCATCGCTTTGTCTCTTTCTTTGAAGTATTCAGACAAATGAATATTAGAAGGGATAAGGCCGATATGATCCTTTAAACTATCTCTTAGCTGTAATGATTCTGACAAATTTGTATAGGTGTCGGGATGTTTCAACTTAAATTGGGCGTACCCTAAATTATCAAAAACACGAGCAGTTTCAATTTTATTGTTTTTTAAAGACTGATTTTTCAAAAGCGGTCTTAATACAGCTAAAGCTTTTTCATATTGCCCATTCTCCAAATGAACCAAACCAATATTATTTTGCGCTATAGCTTTGGCAGTATCATCAGAAAAGGTTTCAAAGGCTTTTTTATAATACTCAAGTGCACCATCGAAGTTTTTTTGCTTGTCATAACTAATTGCCAGCATGTTATAAAAATAAGGCTGATACGTTTTACCTTTATAGTTGGCCAATCCTTCTGTGATGGTTTCTTCTGCACCATAAAAATCACCTACATATTGCTGAATGGTTGCCATTTGAAGTAACGCATAAGCGTATTCCTCTCCTGACTTGTTGTTGCACTTATCCTTTGCCTGATTGTAAAAAAAGTAGGCGCTGTCTAATTGTACTTTTTTGTACAAAGCAGTATCGCCTTTGGTCTTCAATAAAGTATACTCCTTATATTCTTGATTTGAAATAGAATCATTACAAGAAAATAAAATCCCGAGGATTACAAAAAACAAAATCGGGAAACATACCTTTTTTCGTATCATTTCCCGAAGTTATTAAATAATTTTCAGTCTTGAATGCAAAACTATAAATTATAGTCTTTTACCACCTCCCATTCCCGGTGGCGGTGGCGGTGGCGGAGGTATAGGAATACCTTGTTGTCCACCGGTATCATCGGCTACTTGGTTTTGAGCAGGTGCCTGCATTTCATCAGCAGTACAAGAGGTCATCACGATTGACGACAAGATAAAAAACGAAAATAAAAGTATTTTTTTCATGATATTGTTTATTAAAAATTTGACATAGCTGTGGCTGTCCAGGTCTTTCCCGAAGCCGTTGCAAAGGCTAAAACCAATGCGGAATTTTGAGTATTTGAAATACTATTTTGGGAAGTGAAGTGCGCTGTTACAGAACCGTTTGATTATACTTCCCGAATAAAAATTCAGTCCTGTTAAGCGTCACTTTTTAAGAAGTAGTTTTGTACATTTGTTCTATCGCGATGTAGAACAAGAACTAATTCTGAGACAAAGGAATGTGGTTTTTGTGTGAGTGTTTATAGCGAATTCCGGTAATTCCGATAATTCCGAAGAGTTCTAATATTTCCGATAAATTTCGTCCAAAACATGAAGAACAATACCGAAAATGATTATCGAAATGCTATCAAAGCAAAATATGAAATAGAAAAATCAGGAGATTTTCATGGTTTTTTGGAAAATCCATCTCCTGCACAATTAAGAGAATTTTGCCTGTTGAAATTTGACAATGGACTGAATAAAATTGATGAAGCAATTTTTAGAATCTACTTCAAAGTAAATGAAACTGAAAACCTTAGAGAAGCTATCTATAATTACCACATTCCCAAGTTTAAATCTGTCCAATCTTTTTTGATTGAAGAGAATAAGAAAACTAATATTCAAAACTTAAATCTAATAGCGGTTTTGGTTGATTTTAATCCAAGACCTTATAATAAATTCTCTAAAGGAGACTCTACAGATCATACAAATGATATAAAAACAGAAGATTCCAATGCGCTTGAGGTTAATAAAGAAATTGACACCCTTAAAAACCGAGACACTCTTTTTGTTAGAAATCCCATAGGAGTTCCAATTGATAAGCCCAAAAGCAGTCTAAAAAAGAAAGTGGCTATTGGGATTTGTACTATAGTATTCGTTTTTTCAGTAGGCTATACCACGAAACAATTTATTCTTCCCGCGAAAGAATGTATGCAATGGCAAAATGATCATTACGAGTTAGTGGATTGTAATAGTGAAATTAATAGTCTTTATTCTGAGGCAACTATTGAACCTAAAGACGAAAAAGTATTAGATTTAAAAAAGATTGAAGTATGTGATACTACTACTTTTTTTAGAGGAGAAAAAGCAGTTGTTTGGTATTGCAAAATAAATGCCGATGAACTTGAATATTTTAATGGAATAGGAGATGGACATCATCCAATCTTGGACAAAGCATTGCACCCCATTACTAAGCATATGATTGAAAAGTATGTGAAAAAATGAACATTTTTTCATATTTCTAAAAATATTGAGTCTAGCAGATATTGAAGTTTTTAATCATAACCATAATTAAGATGCCAAAAATAAAAATCAACCTTTTTGGTGAAGGGCTGGAGATTAAAAAATTATTGATTCCGACACATAAGTTGTCGGATTGGAAAATTTATGCTGACGAAAAAAGAAAATCTTTGCAGGAACTGCTTCAAGATCCTTTCTTTTTTTATGATTTTAGAGAAAAGGACTTTGAAACCTTAGAGGATATTCCTTCCATTCAGTTAAACGGCATGTTTATTAATTCGAAAAACAGTCTCGAAATTTGGTTTGGACGCCATAAAGTTCATAAGTGCAATGCGACAGCACTTGACAACACTCAACTTTTATTCTCCATTTATAACATCAATCAAAAAATAATTGAAATAAAGCATAAAGGTTTTTATCTTTTAAAAAAAGAAAAAGGTTTATTAGAATCGATGGAAATAGATGTCACACCCAATAAAATTTATTTAGAAGATTTTCAATTTCAAACTTTGTCAATTAATCATCAAGAACTATTGCATAAAATTAGCTTCAAAGGAGAGCGACTACCCCTCAAAAAGAAAGACACCGTAATTACTTATCAATCGGGTTTTGAAATACAATAATTGAAAAAAAAAGCTAAGTTGCCCTATAACTACACCCGTAAAAATATCCCTTCATAAAGCCCTACAAATATTAAGAAACTCTTATAGGTTCCGGAGTGCTTTCTTTTGGTATAGTATTAATCAATTCGTTGGTATATTTATAACAATTGTAAAATCTATCCATACCGGTTATGTCGAGAAAGAATTCATCAATGCTAGCTTTTCACCTTAGTTACCTGTCGGGTCGTTACAGCGTTAATCGTAATATCACTTACAATAACCAAGCACCTATTGTTTATTGACGGTGCGAATGAGACATTTTTTTACTGATTCTATTCTTGCATTTAGATTACTTAAAAAAAATGCCTCTATTTATTGGTATCAATCTCCAAGTGAAATTGGTTGTGATTATTTCCGGTTTTGCATTGAGTATAACTGGCAAGTTGGGGTAACTGAACCCAATGATGAAATCGGACTTTAATACGTTTTCAAGATTGTCTATTTCACGGTTGTAAAAATTAGTAAGTTCGGCGTCTGTTTTGCCATATAGGGTGCAGAAGCACTTATAAAGCCATTTTAATGTAAAGTTTTTTAAAAATGTTGTTATTTAAAAAACTTTTTGGCATCTGATAATTGGGTTCGCATAAAATTTTAAGTATGCATCTTTTACTCCATTGTAAGAAGAAAGTTTCTTATGTACGTTAGGAATTGGGAAAGGAATTACTCGGTCTGTCTTAGTGTTCAACTTGTTATTTTTAATATCACTTTTTTTAAGTTTTACTATGCATTTTGGTAATACTTGTTATCAAAAAAGTTAATTAAATTTTTTTTTCTTATAATTTTATATATATATTCGTCATCAAATAGAACTCAAATACCACTTCGTAGTTCTATCAAAACCAGCTATTTGTTTGGCTGGAGTCGTCCAACAAGAATTTTTTATTGCAGATTTATCTGCTATCGTTTTTGAATTTTAACGGAATGTGCTCCCAAAAGAGTAACACTGCAGTTATCTGTATTGTTTATTTTTTCGAGTAATGTTTATAACTATATCTATGAAAAATCAATTCTTAAAAAAGTATGTTTTTAACACTATTCTTTTCTTGTGTTTTACAACAATTTATTCTCAAGAAAAAAAGCAAATCTTAGACAGTGGACTCTGGATTAAATCTTCGGATACACCCCTCAAAAAACCTAGTGATAGTACTTTAAACAAAGAAAGAGCGTTAAAAAAGCATTTTAATTTTAATCCTGTAGTTGATTTTACAAAAGATAAAATTAAAAAGAACTTTAAAAATATTGTTAAAAAGGAATCTACACTTTTTATGGTTATTAAAAGTCCGTCAAAGGAAGACAATACAGTCTTAATTATGGAAAAGGGAGGTGATAAAACTTTTTTTACTACCAAAAAGATTCAATCTGATAAAGATTTACTTCTCAATAAAGGCAATTCCGAGAAGGGAACATTGATTACTTACGCTTGTAATAAGAACTCCACTTTGACAAAAAAGAAAGGAAGTATAACTATTGACGATTTATTTTATGAGGATAAAGATGGTAAAAATCTGATGATGGAGTTGATCTATTTTCCAAAATATTTAAATGAGTTGGAGCAAAATATGATAGAGAGTTATTTGTCTATTAAATATGGTATTTCATTGAATGGAGACAAAGATTATTACAATTCAAATAGAGAAAAGATATGGACTTTCAAGGATAACAAGGATTATAATTATAGAGTGTCCGGAATAGGAAGAGATGATTTGTATGAGCTTAATCAAAAACAATCAGGGAATTATGAAAAAGACGGATTGTATATTGGATTCAACAAGATTGAAAAAAGCAACAAACTCAATAGTAGTGAGATTGAAGACAAGACTTTTATAATGTGGGGAGACAATAATGAAACTACTTTTATTAAAGAGAATGAAGGTAATTATAAAAAGATGAAAAGGGTTTGGAAGCTACAGTCGCATGGAAAATTAAATAGTGTACTCTCTACTCAAATAATCCTTAATAAAGAAGAAATGATTATTGAGGATTTAAAAAAGGAAGATAAATTTGATAGTGATATAGTTTGGTTGGCTATAGATACAACACAGAATGGTACATTTAACTTTAAATCTGCATATTATATTAAGCCTGAAGTTAGGGAAAATAATTTGGTTTTTAATAATGTATCATTAAAGAGTAATACTTCATGTTTATTCACTTTTGTAAAGGCATCTGATTTTATTGTTAAAGAAGAAATAGAAGCTTCTAATTGTGGTTTGGGGCAATTAGGCAAAGTTAAAATCACTATTGTAGGTGGTAATGCACCTTTCAAATTGCGATTGTTTTCTGAGCATTTTTCTAAAGACTACGATTTGAATAATAATTCTTTAGAAGTTACACAATTAAAAGACGGAAACTACCAACTAGAAGTAACTGACGCCACATTAAAAGTTCAAAAAACTGCATTTACAGTAGATGGGTTTGTTAATAGCAATGTTTCTTTGTTTAAAGAATGGGTATTGAGTGACAATGGCAACGTTATAGTAAAACCTGAGATTGAAAATGCTACTTCAATTAAAAGTTTCGAATGGTTTTATGATACTAAGTTAATTTCTGCAGAGAAAGAATTAGTAGCCACAAATCCGGGTAATTACAGTTTAGTGTTGACCAATGAAAATAGTTGTGTCAAAACATTTGATTTTACTGTTATTGAAAAAGACACCGGAGTTAACGATGACTGGAAGATTTATCCAAATCCCACAAGAACCAATGAGAATTTCACGATTAGTTTTACACTTAAAAAAATTGAGAATGTTTCTGTGACCTTGCTTGATGTGAATGGAAGAACCATTAAAAAGACTGATTTAGGAGCGATACAACAATTTGAATATAAAGATGTTTTAAGTATTTCGGGCACATATTTGGTTATCATAACTAAAGATGGAGTTTCGCATGCCAGTAAATTAATCATCCAATAATCATCCTTTCATATTATATTTATGCAAAACAGAACTACAACTTTTGGAGTAAAAAGAAATGTGCTTAACATTTTTCATAGGTTAATGTTATTGGCTATACTACATAGTAGTTTTATAGCACCCTCTCAAAACTTGATTACTGCTTCTTTAAATTATAAAGAACCCTTGAGCTATAAAGGATATTTACTTAATAAGGAAGAAACAAAAATGGAAGCTCCTATTAATAGTATTTTGAATGGAAAAAATCTTATTGAAGAAGCTAATATACCAGTAAATAGTAATAGTGAGAGTAAATCGAAAAATGAGGATTTGAATGCTCATTATTCAGTACCTTCAGATATTACCTCTGGTTTTATAGGGGTTTCAAAAGAAAAACCATTGGATGACTCTAGTGATAACCTATTCAAAGTCCATTTAAAAGACTTACCGACTACTAATAGCAAAGTTTATCTTACCTATGAGTTGTTTGGTGCTCAGGATTATACAGCAGTTTCAAGAAGTATTAATAATCGCTTATCAACTGGAGGTTATGTGGTCAAAAATCAATTGGGATGGACTACCCAAAAGGAAGAAATAGATGTTAATTGGTTAAAAACAGGTGAGAATAAAATTATGTTTGGAATACCAGTAGGTGCCTCTTATCAGTATCAAATTAAAAATTTAAAGATTGAGGTTGAGGAATTTAAAGTTGCTAGTGTGTCTTCTAACATAGTAATTCCAAATTTAACGATTAATTATTTTAAAAATAATCAAATTTATCTAAAAGGTTTTCTGAGAAATTCATCTGCTAATGATGTTAAAGTATACTTTGAAGATAATTTAGTTTCATTTACAGATGGAGAGTTTGAAGGATTTTTAACTTTAACGGAAGCCTTAAAGAAGAGAAAATTTATTATCATTAAGGCTCTTGATAGCAAAGGGCTTATAGGGCAAGAGATTATTACTTTGGATAACTTAATTGAGGCTGATAGAATATTTACATTAGACAAAGTTGAAGATAAAGTTTCAAAAATATTTAAAGCGCAACAATCAAATTATCTCCAAGCAGATGGCGCTAAAGTGACTTTAAAAGACAGTGCTTTAGTGGAGGATAAAGAGATAACTATAAAAAAATTGCGAGCCATAGATATCGCTCCAATGGCTTCAGGTATGATTAATGTTACCAAAGGAGGTCTTGGTTATCGATTTTTGCCTGATGGAACAAAATTTGAAAAGCCAGTTATACTATCCATTGCATATGATGAAAACTTAATACCTAAAGGATATACATCAAATGATATTAAAACTTTTTATTTTAATACCGATTCAAAAAGTTGGGTTGCTGTAAAAAGAGATACTATTGATAAGGAAGAGAAAACGATACTCTCGTTAACCACTCATTTTACCGATTATGTAAACGGAATTATACAAACGCCTGAGAGTCCTGAAACAGCAGGTTTTACTCCCACCATGATGAATGATATTAAAGCGGCAGACCCATCATCAGAAATGACACTTATTAGTCCGCCAGAAGTGTCACAAAAAGGAGATGCTAGTTTTAGTTATCCTATTAAGTTACCTGCTGGAAGGAAAGGGATGCAGCCACAACTCGCTGTTCAATATGGTAATGATGGCAGTAATAGTTGGCTTGGAGATGGATGGAATCTAAGTGCTCCTGCAATTACAATAGACACCCGATGGGGAGTGCCAAAACTTGACACTGAGTTCGAAACAGAAATTTACACTTTAAACGGAGAACAATTGATGTATCCAAAGGTAAATGGCCAAGATTGGATGCCCAATCGTCATCAAGAAATTGGGGGTATTTATGATACAAGCCCCGTTTTACGAATAACAGACGCCATTTTTACACCCAGAAAGCAAGGTAGTTTTACTTTAATTCAAAGACTTGGTGATAATCCAACCAATTATTATTGGAAAGTTACTGCAACAGACGGAACAATTAGCTGGTATGGAGGTAAGGATGGAGTTGTTGAAAATTCAGTTATTAAAAATTCAGCTGGGCAAATTGTATATTGGGGTATATATATGATTGAAGATGTTTTTACTAATAATGTGAAATATAAGTACGATAATGATCCTAACTTTTCAGGGAATGGTTCACCTTCTCAAGCTAATTTAGAGGGAAGTTATTTATTCAAACTGAATAGTATAAAATATACTGGTTTTAATAATGAAGATGGTTTGTATGAGGTAGTTTTTATAGCAAAAGAATCACGACCTGATATAGCAATCAACGCTCGTTTGGGTGTAAAGCAAGTTGAGCCATTTTTGCTAACCGATATTGTTGTTAGGAAAGTTGCAAGTGAGCTTCCTATCAGAAAATATATTTTTGCTTATAATCCCAATCTGAGTAAATTTAGAAAATCACAACTTATATCAGTTGCCGAATTGGATAAGCATGAAAAAGAATTCTATCGACATACTTTTGAATATTACGATGATTTAGCCGATGGAAATGGGAATGATATTTATTTTTCATCAGGTGTCGATCAAACCATTTGTTTTGATACCTCAAATGAATGTCCTGATAGCGATGGAGATGGAGTATGTGATGCTGATGATGAATGTCCTAGTGTTTTTGGTCCACCTAGTAATAAAGGATGTCCTTTGTGTCCCGACCAGGATAGCGATGGTGTTTGTGACGCAGATGATAGTTGCCCCGAGGTAGCAGGGAATGCAGATAATGATGGATGTCCTTCAACTTTAAGTTGTGGACAGTACTTAGCTGTAAACAATGGTCAAACAGGAGTTTATAATTATGTAGTTGAAGTCGGTACAGGGACAGGTAGCTTTGGAATAGATTATAATGCATTAGGTATACCCGATAAATTTGAGGTGTCATGGAATAACGGTACCTCCTCAAATGGTGGAGCTTATAGTAGTTCTAAATTTGTTGGCTCTATCTATTATTATCAAATGCTTTTAAATTTAGGGGTTCCAGCCTCTGATATGAATTTAGTTCCTCCCGGAACTGCTGCGATAGGAACTCTTTTAGTGAATAAAGCCAGTGCTTATCCTACTACTATAAATGTTACTGTAACTGCTCCCTTATTGCAGACTTTTTGGAATATTAAAACAGTATGTCCACCTCCTGCGCCCAAGACAGGCAGAACAGGAATTAACCCAAAATCTATTGTTGGCGAAACTGAAAGCAAAAAGTGTTACAGCGTTAGTTTTCCAATTCCTAAAACGTCATCAAATGAAAATGATTTTTCTACAACTGTAAAGATTAATAATATACCGGTAAATCAGTTTGGGAAAGGTTATCGTTTTGATGTTAAACTATCTAATACAAATGTAAATTATAATTTATCAGATTTTATATCAGATATAGAGCATACTTTTGGGTGTAAAGTAATTGTAGATGAAAATACAATAACTATTACTGCTACTAATTCTTATATGGGATTTGATACTATTAATTTGGTTTCAACCGATGGTGTGTCCAAAAGTTACTCATTCAAAGAGTTAGATTGTACTACTTTAAAAGAAAAATTGTCTAGCATTTCAAAAAAACTTTTGTCTGTAGTAAATAATAATTCACTAATGGCAACTAAAGATGAATTAAGTTTAAAAAACAATATTTTCAAAGGAAATAATAATAGTAAATTAAATAAGGGATTATTTCCTGCGGGTAATTATTTTCATAATTTGTTAAATAACCATTCAATAAGTTATGAAGGAGTTGGAAGCACTATTAATCCTGATTGTCCACCACTTTATAATGCCAGTTTTTTTATAAATGGAGTTATTCCTTCTTTTGTTAGTGTGGGTGCTATTTTAGGTTCTTCGGCCTCTTCCTCTTTTAATGCCGGGGGACACCTAAGTTTTGGAATTGATTTTGAATGGAATAATGGTCACAAGTTAATGACCGTTGGGGGTGGATATAGCCATAGTTGGGAAGAAAGTGAATCATTAACCGCTTTAATTGATATTGATGGAGATGGACTTGAAGATTGCGTTTACAAGCTAAATGATAGGTTGTATTGGAAGAAACATTTAGTTACCAGAACTTATGATTCCAATAATGAGCCGGTTATTTCCCATTCCTTTAGTGGTTTAAAAAACATTACCAGTATTGATGGTTCTATTAAAGACTTTTATAAGTCTCATGGAGAATCTTCAAGTTATAACATTCAATTAAATGCCGGTGTTTCAGCAGGAAGTGCCATTTTTGGTTGGGATGGCTCCAATAATAAATCAAGAAGTAACGTCTATTTTACTGATGCTAATGGTGATGGATTGATGGATATTGAAAGTTATGGTACAGTTTATTTTAATAGAATTCAAGGTGACATTCCCTTTTTTGAACCTGAAAGTGAACGTACTGAGAATATGATTATTAAAGCGGCACCAAATGAAATTACTCCTCCTGATGAAATCTTAGAAGATGTAACGCCAGCTTATGATGTTGTTAAAGTGTGGGAAGCTCCGGCAGATGGGACCATTAGAATTGATAATGTGATTGAAAATACTGACCCGACTAAAGAAGCTATAGCAACAATTGAAATGGAGCAATTTCAAGAACCAAAATGCTATTCTGTAAGTTTTCCAATTCCCTACTCAACAATAAAAAAGTTTACATGGGCTTCATTTTTACGTCTAGATAGGATTAGTCCTGTAAATGTTTCACTGTTTCTTAATAAGTTAGTAGTTAATGGTGCAGATTATAGTCCGCTTCCAAAATTGTATATTACAAATGGTGATATTAACGGTTATCGAAATGATTGTCTTGATTATTTAAATTTGATAACTACTCCACAGGAGACTCATTATGCTATTTATTCTCCTGACTTTTTAAGTAGTTGTAACACTTTCTTCAACACTATAGAAAACGATTTTACAAATTCGTCTTTTAACTTGATAAATTATTCAGCTCTCCAGCATCCATGCAGTGGTTCTCCATGTTGTTATGGTAATATTATTGATGATTCATACCTGCACTTTGAATTATTATCTCAAAGTGTAAACACATTAGTATTTAATAGTAAATGGGAACATAATGGTTTACCTTTAGATAGAACAAATTGTCCGTCAGGTCCTAATTATAATGAGGAAGTTATATATAATGTTCCAAGTACTATAATTTCCCTAGATGGAATAAGTACAGCTATTACTGTAAATGGGAATAGTCTTTCAAGTTCACCATACACACTTGCAGATTCAGGTGATTTTTTGATGTTTAAGAACGATTTTGAAAATCAGTATCCAAATTCATTAGTTACCTTAGATAGTCAGACAAACATTATAACTATAACTGTTAATAATACATTTGATAACTTCGACGTTTTAACTCTTTCAGCTACTAACGGCAATGATTCCAACAACTATAATTTTTCTCAAATACAATGTAATCAAAATAAATTTAAGAATGACTCTGATTTATTTGCTGAGAAAGGCGACTGGTCCTCATTTAGATACACACAAGAAGAATTAAAAGTTATTCAGAAAAAAAATATTTCTAAAGAAGAATGGATATTTAACCAAAAAGTTCTTGTAGATGATAATGGTAAAATTATTGAAAAATCTATTAACGATGTATCTGAAGAATTGAAAGTAAAAATTGTCAAAGAAAGACAGCAAGCTCAAAGAGAAGCAAAAGATTGGCTTGAAGAATATTATAAAAAGCAAAAAGTAGGTAATCTAAAGTACAATACCAATAGAATAACAAATACAAATACTTGCACCTACACTCCATCATCAGATTTATGCTTATTGTATGGCATAAAGTTAAATGCAAGCAATAGTAATACGCCCATAACTCATAATATAACAACTTGGAATACAGAATGTAATCCTGAAGGAGGGTTATTAAATGTTAGAAAAGGGGATCGAATTTATTTTAGGATACATTCTATTTCTACCGGTAATCCGACCATTAGTTGGGACCCAAAAGTTTCTTATACTGATGTTGCGATGTTGGGGACAACAGATCAAAATGGATTAAAACCATATTCCAGTAGTTACAGTGAAGGTTTTATCCTTTCTCAGAGTGAACCGGTAACTTTTCCCGGCAATGGTACTGCTCAAATCACATGGGATGATATCACAGTAGATAATCCATCAGATATAGTAACTTATGAAATAGTAACAAGACAAGCCAATAGTCAGAATAGTAATTACCCTATTACCTATCCTGAAACCGTAATATATTCACAAGTATGTCAGCCAGGTGCCACTACTACTGTATCTCCTACTGCAGCACTAAATGCGATTTCGGCAAGTGCTGTTGTAACAGCTAATTCGCTAGCGCAATTTTTATTTAGAGTGCGTTCGACTTCTAACGTTGATTGGAAATCATTTGAATGGAAGCCGAAGATTATTTGTACCACGTCTCAAAATGTAACACCTACAGCAGGCGGAACATCACAAGGTGTTGTGACAGATGCAGAAACCAAATATCCAATAGTGGATTATAGTATTTATAAACCATTTAATTGCGGAAGTTATTATAAAACCATTGATATCAGTTCCTATAACAGTTCAGGTTTGACTATTGAACCTGTTGTACCAAGTTCCCTATTTGTTTCTAATTTTTTTCAACCTCAAAATGGAGATCATGGTGTGTTTAATTTTGTTGTAAAGCGTGGAAATACGCTGGTAGGGAAACGAATTATCAATGTTGTCAATGGTTCGGTAACTATTTTCAACGCCGATGGGCTTACTGTTGCTACTACTCCGATACTTATTACCGGTGCAGGGTCAAGAATTGAGGTTGGTATTTATACAGATGATTCTTCAAGAGTACTAAATCATCCAACGAATGTTTCGTTACTTTTCAGATTAATGAATGCCAATACAATTGCCACTATAATGAATGGGGCAACACCAGTAAGTGTTACTGCCACTGACGTTAATTTTATGCATAAACCATTGAGTCAGTTTGGTCCGATGTATCGTCAATGGGGGCAATTTTTTTATTGTCCTGAAAAAGCGGCAAATTCAATTGTTGATCCTACACTTGGTATTAAGTTAATAAAAGAAGAATTATTGACTATTACCGATGCACAGGCTACACAATTACAAACAGCATTGAATAACAACACAATTGTTAATCAACCAGCTATAAATCCCCAAGATCCGGCTGCGACAACCAATATGTTTAATAATTTAAATACTTTGGTAGATCAAACGGGTATCAATAATTTCCCATTCATGATGGCAAATCCTGTCAGAAGCAATGCTGAAAATACGATTGTAGAGAAATGGATAGGATTTCATAATGAAAATTATACCACTGCAAGGACCTCTAGGGCTGCAACGCTAGCTCAGTCTTATGTGTTGCCAAGTATTACAACCATTACTCAAGGATTATATGAAACAGGTGCTATAGGAATTGACAGAGTAACCAAAGGAAAAGGACAAAATATTACCGCTGGTGGAGGCTATGGTGGTTTTCAAGCATCAGCGGTCTCCTCATTAGGAGGAAGTTCGACTACTTTAACAGATTACATTGATTTAAATGGGGATCGTTATCCGGATATTGTAACTCCTAACCGATTGCAATATACTTTAAAGACAGGAGGACTATTCAATCCTATTGATAGGAGCATTACAGGCTCAATGTCTGATGATGATAATGGAAACTGGGGTATTTCAGCATCAGGTACTTTTAGCAAAGCTGGAAAACCAATTGCAGCCAACGCAGACAAAAGAAACGGTACAGATCATATTGGGAAACCTGTAACATTTGCTTTTGGAGGTGGAGGAAATTCTACCGGTATCTCCGGAAGTTTTGGCTCGGGAGACAATAATACCACTCGTATGTGGGCTGATGTTAATGGAGATGGTCTTCCGGATATAGTGAAAAGGACTGTTAATGATAGTGTTGCCAATATCTCAATTGATTTGAACTTGGGTAATAATGTTTTTAGTGCTCAAAATTATTGGGGTAATTTCACTTTGGCAGCCGGTTCAAGCACCACTATTGGTGGTGGTTTAGGGTTTAATTTTGCCAACGGTAGTATTGAGGCCGGATTATCATTAGGAAGAACAGATTCTGATACTAACAATACCTTATTTGATATTAATGGAGATGGTCTACTGGACAAAGTTTCATCAAATGGTTCTTCACTTAGTGTTGATTATAATTTAGGAAATAATTTTGCCAGTAATGTAACTCAGATTAGTAATCAGTTTGATTATAAAAACAATGCAGAAACTGTAAATTCAGGTATAAATGGGACAGGTACATATGCCGCAATATGGCCATTGTATCTCATTCTAGTTACTATACCTCTTAAGATACCGTCTGTAAGCGTAACAGCATCTTTAGGTTCCTCTACCAACAGAACCAAAAAAACACTTACAGATTTTGATGGGGATGGTTATCCTGACTTTGTTGAAGAATTGAACCCGGGAACGGTAAGAGTGTACTCGTCTAGAATTAGACGAACAGACATGCTTAAATCAGTAACCAATCCATTAGGAGGCAAGTTTACAGTTGATTACAAAGTACAGCCCGTAGATTATGATAATCCACATGCTAAATGGGTAATGAGTGATTTAGTAATAGAAGATGGCTATGACAAAATTAATGATGGAAGGGATGTCTATAAAAAGCATTTTATTTACGAGAATGCGCGTTATGACAGAAGAGAAAGAGAGTTTTATGGGTATGAAACGGTAAAAACACAAGATTATGCTATGGATGCAGATAATCTGCCTACTACCGTTTATAGAACTTCAGTTTCAAAATACCATAACCGAAGCTATTTCTTAAATGGTTTGTTGAAAGAATCTTATGTTTTAAAAGGAGAGGACGAAAATGCAAAGTATTCACGAACAGAGAATATTTATGAATTAAGAGCATTACATGAAAATAACAGTGAAATCAGCTCAACGGTATTACCTTATAATTTTGATGTTGGCGGAAGAGAAGGAAGAAGAACTGCCGGTGTTGTGATGACCAAAACGATTAATTATTTACATGAATTGTCGCCGGAACCATTATTAATTACTGAGGTTGTCATGACCTATGATGAAAAGGGAAGAGTTAAATTGTTTGAAAACAAAGGTAATATCCTAGACGTACAAGATGATTATTACTCTAAAATAAAGTATCATGATGATTCAGCTTTACTGAATCAAAATATTCTAAATGTTCCAAAAGCAATATCTGTTAGTGATGCAGTAGGTCTCAAAAGACAAAGGACAACAACTGTTAATCCCGCTAATGGAAATATTGATGCAGTAAGCGCTTTAATTATTAACGATGTTGAAGCCCAAACGACAATGAAGTACGATGTTTACGGTAATTTAATTCAGATTAAATATCCTGAAAATCACAACGGGCAAGCGATGTATTATGATTACAATTATGATACTGACTATAACAAATACATAGTGGCTATTAAAGATGCTTTTGGTTACATATCATCAGCCACTTATGACTCAGATTTTGATAAAGTTATAGAGACTACTGATTTGGCAGGTAATTTGATGAAATATGACTACGATTCATTTGGTAGAAATACAAAGATAGTTGCTCCTAAAGAAATTGAGTCTGAAAAAAAATACACCATTAAGTTTGAGTATTTTCCAAATTATGCCAGTTTAGAAGATCGTCCTTATAGAGAATGTATTGACATGAATTTATTTACTCCTTTTGCCATAACCAGTCATTATGATGTACAACATAATGGTAATGATATTCAAACCGTTACTTTTATTGATGGGCTAGCTAGACCAATTCAAGTTAAAAAAGATATTCAATTGAATGTTGGTTCGACGCAAAAACCAAGTTACAAAGAATCGATGTCTATCTCCGGCAAAGTTAGATTTGATGATTTTGGAAGGGCTATTGCGCAATTTCATCCTTATTATGAAGAGAAAAATTGTGGTGTGAATTATATGGTGAATGAATATGAATCTCAATATAATTCTAACACAGTATATGATGAACTTGACAGACCTACACTAACTACAGATCCTGATGGTAATTCGAGTACTATGCAATACACCATTGAAACTGATGTGGATAATACTATAGCCCTTAAAACTAAAACTATAGTGGATCAAAATGGTACTCAAAATATAGTTACAGAAACATTTAAAGATGTATTTGGTAAAGTAATTTCAACTAAAAACGAAGGTGCTACAGACCTGTGGACACGTTTTGAATATAACGCTATAGGAGAACTATTGTCCTATACTGATGCCGAAAACATGGTCACTAAATATAAGTATGACTTATTGGGTAGAAAGATGTTTGTAGTTAATCCTGATAATGGAACAACTAAATTTGAATATGATAGCGCTAGTAATTTAGTTAAGTTACAAACGGCCAATTTAGCAAATGATAACACGCTAAACCCTGATGAAAGATACATCAAGTACCATTATGATTTTAACCGATTGGAAAAGATTTTTTATCCTAACACTCCATTAGGTGATAATATTAGTAATGTTTCCTATAAATATGGAGGTGTTGGTAATGAAACCGGTAGATTGGTATATCAAGAGGATGCAACCGGGATACAGGAGTTTGAGTATGGTAATATGGGCGAAGTGATTCATAACAGAAGAGTTGTAGTTGGGCCAAACATCCCTACATTGGTTTATAATACTTATTTTAATTATGACAGTTGGAACAGACTTCAAGACATGAAGTATCCTGATGGAGAAAAAATTGCTTACAATTATGACTTAGGAGGTAATTTATTTCGGATGACTGGTGTGGTTGATTCCGCCCCATACAATTATATTGAACGGATAGACTATGATTACTATGAACAACGTCAGTATTTGCTGTATGGTAACCAAACAGAAACCTTTTATAACTATTTACCTTCATTAAGACGATTAAATGTTTTGAATGTAAAAATGTCTAACGGTCAAGACTTATTCTTAAACGAATATGAATATGATAAAGTAGGTAATGTAATTAGTTTGAAAAACAATGCTAATCCTGCTTCAAACGGTATGGGAGGAAATTACCGTCATGATTTTAAGTATGACAATTTAAACCGACTTCAATTTGCTACAGGGTATTTTAACGGTGATCAATCTTCGCAAGAACCATTAGGGAATGATTATAGTAGTAATTATGATGTTTCAATGACCTATAACAATACACATGGTATTGTACAAAAAGATCAAAAGCACAATAAAAACGGATTAGGTTTCATACCTAATTCCTATAAGAATGATTATGCGTACCATCCCGGGACACACAAAGTGCACACTGTTATCGATAGCAACAGCGGCAATCAAGAGACTTTTAATTATGACCTCAATGGAAACCTGATTGCTAAGTATGTTAATAACGACAATATCACGCAAATACGTTGGGATGAATATAATCGTTTGCGTGTAGTGAATGACAATAGTAGTATGCAACATTACATTTATGATGGCAGTGGTGAGCGGGTATTAAAAGCCAATACTGATATCGAAGTTGTGTATCAAAATGGTACTTTAGTTGCAAATTCTGTAACTATTAACGGTTATACCACGTACCCTAGTGCCTTTATAGTGACCAACCAGTTGGGTATTTACAGCAAGCATTATTATGCAGGAAGCCAGCGAATAGTGAGCCGAATTGGCAACGGAAATGCAGTTGAGATTTTTAGTGGCAACGAGCCGAGAATGAGCGGTGATACTACTTTTGATGATAAAAAATTGCAAAAAGCTCAAATTACCGATGTAAAACAACTGGCTGAAAAAGTGGGTAGGAAAAATGTATTCTTTAAAGAGTTTAAGCCATATACTTATGAAGAGATACAAAAAATACTGGATGAAGAAAATGAGGGTGAAAGCAAATCTGTTACCGAGGTACAGCAAGAACCTACGCTACAACCTTTGTACTTTTACCATCCTGACCATTTGGGTACCAGTACCGCTTTAACAGATATAAATGGCGATGCGTACCAATTTTTCTTAAATTTACCTTTTGGAGAGACTATGGCGGAGCAGTTGCCAAGTAGCGACTACCAAACGCCATACAAGTTTAACGGTAAGGAGTTAGACGAAGAGACTGGGTTGTATTATTATGGGGCGAGGTATTACGATCCTAAGGTTAGTATTTGGTATAGTGTGGATCCGTTGGCGGAGAAGTATCCCGATTATTCACCATATGTATATTGCGCCAATAATCCAGTGCTATACATTGATCCCGATGGACGAGATTGGTATGTAAATTATTTTACTGGTGGCATTTCTTGGAAAAATGGTAGTGATTCACGATTTGGTTATAAACACCTCGAGTATATTTGGGGATACACTGATGTAAATGGAAATAGACTTTTAATGGATGGGGATACAAAACAAATAATTTACAACGGCAAAGTTCTTCATGATTTTAATAAAAACCCTGATAGTAGCTATGGTGGTTATGCATTTAGTGGAACTGGTACTCAAGAAAGAAGTACGCTAACAAATGGAGGCAGGAAAGTGGAGTGGTTGTTTAGTTTTGGAAACATGATAGAACTTATTAATTTATTGCTTGGAAGACATCCAGGTAAAGTTACCAGTCCAAAAGGTTCTGTTGATAAAGGAACAAATGGTGGAAAGCCAACAACTGTTGATAAAATTGATTACGGTGTTGATGCTGTTGGTAGTGCGTCGGATGCAATAAAAGAAGAAGAGGAACGTAGGAAAAAAAGCGCAGATATGATACAAATTGTCAAAGACGACGAAAACCCAAATAATAATCGTCATATGAGTACACATGCTTATGAAGCAATGAAAAAAAAGGAAAAAGAGAAAAAGAAAAATGGAAAAAAGTAAATATAAAATAATATTAATCGCATTTTTTGTTATATTTATTGGACTGATAGTATTTGTTTTTTGTTTTAAAGATGAAAAAGTACAGACCTTGAAACGATATTATTCAGATTCTGAAAAAACTTATGTACACCAGTATATTATAAGAAATGGAGATACCATCCTTCATGGAGATGTCATAGTATACAACAAAAAGGGGATTAAAGTAGCCAAAGGTAATTTAATAAATAATGTACCTAAAGGGGAGTTTATTTATTATTATGATAATGGTAAAATAGAATCTATAAAATACGTACTTGGTAATAAAAAAGATGCAGAATATCTTTGGAACTATCCAAATGGCAAAATTGAGAAATATGTTTTCTTTAATGATTTAGGCGAACCGTACTTTATTATCAGCTATGATGAAAAAGGACCAACACAATATGAAGGTCCTACCATAAAGAATATTTATCATAAAAAATTTAATTCTAAAAAGCATAACGATATTCAAGATAACCAATATTTTAGAGTAGGTGACACTTTAATACATCAATATTTGGTTGCAAATATTCCAAATGCCAAGCGTAGTTTTACCGTAGAGAATGTTGGTAATGATAATGTAAAAGTTAAAAGAACAATCACTCCAAAGCCACCAACAACTATTGATGTAAAAGAAATTCTAACTAAGAAAGGTAAAAATACAATAAGAGCTGTCGTGAAATATGAGTTTAAAGATGATATTGTGCCTGCCATTAACGACACACTTTCATTTGATGTAGAGGTACACTAAATTTAAAATTATTGGTAAAATTTAATGCCCTCATTTGAGGGCTTTATTATTGTGGACCCATTGATATAGAGATATAAACTATTAGTCATTGTGTTTACTGCGGAAATAAACCAATAAATTTGATTTCCTGATGGGATTGAATGGTATACCAATACTAGAAAAAATAAAATCTATTGGTTACCTATTGGTCATAATATTAGAGGAAATATTTGGAGCCATCAAAGCTATTGGTAAAATAAACCAGATCACTTAGTAAGAACTACAAAAACAAATCATGATTAACAGCAATGTTGTTTCGGACTATTAATGGATAATTTTATCTCCAAGATATTGCGATTTATTGCACTAACGCAGGTAATAATAGTTTGTTTAATGCTTTATGAAAATAAAAAATAAACCCCAAGCTTTCGCTTGGGGTTTTATAAATATATAATCTTCAACTTAATTTTTCACACAACGCACAGAGATAGCCGCTTTGTTTCTTATTGAACTTCTCGTTAACGAGTTGGTTAGGCTTACATTTACCGTATAGGCTGAATTGGCGCTTGATGAGGTGGCACTCCACCAATAAGCCACTTCACCTAAAAACTTAAATGGATCTTCGCCTGTTACTGTTGTGGTTAAATAGCCTTGTCCTCCCGGTAGGGCACTAAAACCTGATTGGTTTGTTGCTATAGCGGCAGTAGGAGACCAAAGTGCTCCGGTGTCTCTCATTTTAGCACCGGCAACACTAGTTGTACCGCCTAAAAAAGTGGTTAATGCTGTCCATTCTTGGTCAGTAGGAATATGCCAACCAGTAGGTGCTAATCCTCTTGGGTCATTAACGGCATACCAATTGTATAATTTGCCATAAGTAGTTCCGTTATCGGTTTCATTAGCATAATAACACCATGCTCCAGTGGTTAAATTTTCCCATTCAGTTACATCTGTTACTTGTGGTATAACATCACCATTTCTATATTTACTAACGTTCAGATTTGTTTTCATCCATTGTTTTGTATTAATTATAACACTTGCATAGCTGTTTCCATCAACATCGGTAACGGTACCCGCATTTGTAAATAATTGGCTCAATGTAGTAAATGTGATTTGATCACCATAAAACGTCCCTTCAGAATTTGTTCCATAGGCTCTAACATAGTAAGTTGTATTTTGTGAAAGCGGTGTTAGATTACTAAAGAAAGTACCAGTTGCATTAATATTTGTTTCTGTGGTGTGAGGTCCGGCAGTAGTTGGATTTGGTGATAAACCATAACATATACCATACGCAGAAACTCCGCCTATGAAAGTAGGATTAAAACCGCCAAAAACAGTTGCAGATTGGTGCCCTAAATTATTGACTGATGATGTCTCTACTCTGAATAAATTTTCAGGAATGGTTGTACTTGAATCGTCATCACTGCTACAACTAATTAATAGAAAAGTAACTAGTGTTAAGATTAGAATTTTTTTCATAATTGGATTTTTTTCTATAAAAGCAAATGTAATAAAAACTTACAGTTACTGAATATTTTTTGAAAATAAATTTTGATTGTTAACATAAAAATTTTTAAAGAAGAAAGGCTTTTTCATATGAAAAATTAAATTGTATTACGACAACAATACTTTCAATTACTATAATTTTCAAAGTAGATAATAATATAATAACCAAGCAAATCATTTTATCTAGTGTTAATTTTGTTAAGTTTCTATGTATATTTTTTTTCAAATTATAATTAATGTGCTTATTATTTTAATATTTCTGAAAAGCAGTTGTTTTACAGTAGAGAAAAGACCACCTATTTTCTAATGTTTTGACACATGTGTTAACGTTGATTTTTTATAATATTTTATATCAATTTCTTTGAATCATACCTCTTGAATAATTAATTGTTAATAATTACAATTTCTTGTCAAGAAATATTGGGTGGAATAATTACTTTAAATAATAATCACAAAAAAATGAAAAATTTTATCCTAAATTTTCTACTTTTACATTACTTAGTTTATTGGTTTTATACTAGTTACCCTATTGGTACACCTATAAATGATTTAACTTGCGAAGTCTTATCAATATTGAAATTGTTTAAAGAATAGCGGAGCCTCTTTCTCCGCTGAAAAAAATCCTAAATGGTATCAAAACCTCGAAAATCCTATGATTTTCGGGGTTTTTTGCTTTTACAGACATATCAAATTATTCATTGAATCTTATCTCATGCGAGATAAAATCGAGACCCTAGAAAAAATCAAAAATTAGGGTCTCGCTAAATTCTCTCAACCCTTTCAAGCATTGGGTTTATCAACGTGTTCAATAGCTTGTTCACTCAGTAAACATCTTGTTTGATTTGAATTAGGAATTTAACTTGAAGAATAATTAATCAGTCAACAAAATGAAAGCAAAAGTTACCTTGCATTTTTATGCAAAATCCACCAAAGCAAATACTACTGGACAATTTCCAATTTATATAAGACTTACAGTAAACGGGAATCGATTAGAATTCAGCACAAAGAAATTTGTTGATTCTAGCAGATGGTCGGCAGATTTAGCCAAAATGAAAGGCACTACAGAAGAAGCTCGTTCAATCAATAGTTATCTTGATTTAATGAAATCTAAAGTATTGGATATTCAAATGGAACTAATCCATAAAAAACAAGAATTAAACATTGAGAATTTTAAAAGTAAACTTTTTGGATTGGAAGAAAAACAACGTATGCTCATCCCTATCTTTCAAGACCACAACAATAAAATAAAAGAGTTGGTTGGCAAAGAATATGCTTCGGGTACATTAGAACGTTATACAACTTCATTGAAACATACAATTGAATTTCTTGAATGGAAATACAAAGTATCTGATATAGATATTACCAAAATAAACCACGCCTTTATTACCGATTACGAATTCTATTTAAGAAGTGTTAGAAATTGCGCCAATAATACCGCCGTTAAATACATCAAAAATTTCAATAAAATAATCAAGATATGTTTGGCTAATGATTGGTTAGATAAAAATCCATTTGCAAATTATAAATCTAAAGTTAGAGAAGTTGAACGCACTTATTTATCTGAAGAAGAAATTCAAAGTATAATTGAAAAAGATTTTAAAACTGAAAGATTATCTCTAGTTCGTGATATATTTCTTTTTAGCTGTTTTACAGGTTTAGCATATATTGATGTAAAAAACTTAACAAAGTCCCATATAAGTATCGGTATCGATGGGGATAAATGGATATTTACACATAGACAGAAAACCGAAAGTGCTTCCAAAATTCCAATACTTCCAGTTACACAAATGATAATCGACAAATATGAAAATCATCCACAATGTAATAACGAAGATAAACTACTGCCTATTCTATCCAACCAAAAAATGAACGCTTATCTAAAAGAAATTGCCGGAGTTTGCGAAATTGATAAAGAATTAACCTTTCACATTGCTCGACACACTTTTGCAACAACAGTAACACTTACTAATGGTGTACCTATTGAAAGTGTGAGTAAGATGCTTGGACACAAAAATTTGAGAACAACTCAGCATTATGCAAAAGTATTGGATAGAAAAGTTAGTGATGATATGAAGATTTTGAAAGATAAATTTTCAATTTTAGACAATAAATTATTAATAAAATCTTCTGTCACGAGCTAAACATTCCTTGTAATCAAGGCTACTTAAAGTTATTATGACATTATTATTTGTTAAAAAAAGCATAAACACCATTTTACTAACTTTTTTTTATTAAGTTTGTTAACCAAATAGTTAAACTATATAATTAAACAATATGGATAAAATTAAAACTGAAAATACTGAAACTGAAATATTAATAGCTGCAAAAGAAATCTTTCAGCAAAAAGGAATGGCTGGCGCAAGAATGCAAGAAATAGCAGATAAAGCAAAAATTAATAAAGCATTATTGCATTATTATTATAGAAGCAAACAATTATTATTTGAAGCCGTTTTCAAAAGTGCTTTTTCGCTTTTAGCACCACAATTAAATAAAGTGCTAAATGATGATAGTGACCTATTTGAAAAAATACGAAAGTTCACTGAAAATTATGTTTCGTTTGTAATCAAACATCCCTATTTGCCAAACTTTGTAATTCAAGAATTAAATAAAAATCCAGAGTTTGTACTAAAGCTTCGGTCAGAAAAAAATTTCCCTTCTATTGATAAATTCAAGCTTCAAGTTAGTGATGCTATCAAACAAGGAGTTATTAAACCAATTGAAGCAGAACAATTATTTATTAATATAATCTCTTTAAACATTTTTCCATTTATCGGAGAACCACTTTTAATGGCTCTTGTTAATGTAGATAAAGAAAGCTACAATAAAATATTAGAAAATAGAAAAACTGAAGTGGCTGAGTTTATAATTAATTCTATAAAAAATGAAAAAAAATGAAAACTAAGTTAATCATACTATTATTATTGCTTTTATCAATAAATTCAAATGCGCAACAAACTTTGACCTTGGAAGATTGTTATTCATTGGTTACTAAAAATTATCCTTTATCAAAACAAACGGGATTTATACAACAAAAATCAAGATATGAAATTGACGCACTAAGCAAAGGGAAATTACCAAAAATTGATGTAAATGCTCAAGCAACTTATCAATCCGAAGTGATAGGATTACCTGCGACATTACCTGGAGTTCAGTCTTTAAATAAAGACCAATATAGAGCGACTTTAGATATAAATCAACTAATCTATAATGGCGGTGTAATTGATGCAAGTGCTAAATTGAAAGAAGCACAGACCAAAACACAACAACAACAAATTGAGGTCAGTTTATACCAATTAAAAAGTCGTATCAATCAATATTATTTCACAATTTTATTACTTCAAGAAAAGAAAGCTTTATTATTATCTAAAAAGGAGTTACTTGGATCTAAAGTAAAAGAAGTAAAATCGGCGGTAAAATTTGGTGCTATTCTTCCCGCATCCGAACAGGTTTTGGAAGCTGAAATCATTAAAATCAATCAGCAATTAACGGAAATTAAATTTGAAAACATCAAATTACTAAATAACCTTTCTGAATTAACTTTTACAAAAATTGATGCTGAAACAATTTTAATACTACCAATATCAAACCCAAATTACACCAATGCAACAAGACCTGAAATTGCTTTTTATGATTTACAGAATGAGCAATTAGAGTTTTCTAAAAGTGTTATATCTAAATCAAATCTTCCTAAAATAAATGCTTTTGGTCAAGCTGGTTACGGAAATCCAGGACTGAATATGTTAGACAATTCTTTTCAAACCTTTTATGTAGTGGGCTTAAAAGCTAATTGGAATGTTTTTGATTGGGGTAAAAACAAAACAGACAAAAAGGCATTAGATATTTCAAAAGAAATAGTGACATCAGAAAAAGAAACATTTGAACTGAATAACAAAATGCAATTAGAAGAGCTCAATTATGAAGTTAAAAAAATGGAAGAACTCCTACTTTCTGATGGCGAAATAATTCAAATTCGTGAAAAAGTTATTAAATCCTCAGACGCTCAATTGAAAAATGGTGTGATAACCTCATCAGAATATCTTGTAGAATTAACCAATTTATTTGAAGCAAAAAACATTTTGAAAACGCATGAAGTCCAATTGGCTGCAACTAAATCGAATTACGAAATAATCAAAGGAAAATAAAAAAGTATCAGAAAAATTTAAAAAAATGAAAAAAATAAGTATCATAATTTTAGCAACAATAGGATTAATTTCCTGTAATAAAAATAGCGATAAAGCCGACGGTTACGGAAATTTTGAAGCAACTGAAATAACGGTTTCCTCCGAAGCTAACGGAAAAATTGAGTTTTTAAAAGTCGAAGATGGCGATGAATTGAAATCGCAATCACAAGTTGGGTTGGTTGACACATTACAATTATATTTTGCCAAACAGCAATTAATTGCTTCTAAAAGTACCATTTCGTCTAAATCCGCAAATGTGGTATCGCAAAAAAGTGTCTTGCAAGAGCAATTAAAAACGACCAATTTAGAGAAAAATAGAATCCGTAATATGTATGCAGAAAATGCTGCAACCAAACGCCAAGTGGACGAAATTGATGGAAAAGCAAAAGTCATCGAAGAGCAAATAAAAAGCGTTGGAACGCAAAACGCACCCATTTTAAATGACTTGAAATCTGTTGATGTTCAAATCGAAAAAATTAACGACCAAATAGCAAAAAGCAAAATTATTAATCCTATTAATGGAACTGTTTTGACTAAGTATTCAGAGCCAGGCGAAATAACCGCATTCGGAAAACCACTATATAAAATTGCCGATATTTCAGAAATGACTTTGCGAATCTATGTAAGCGAAACACAGTTATCCAAAATAAAAGTAGGACAAAATGTATCGGTGAAAATTGATGCTGAAAAAGATATGAAATCATATCAAGGAACCATTTCATGGATTGCCTCTTCGGCAGAGTTTACGCCAAAAATTATCCAAACCAAAGAAGAACGTGTAAATCTGGTTTATGCCGTGAAAGTGAAAGTAAAAAACGATGGCAGTCTTAAAATTGGAATGCCTGCCGAAATGTGGATTAAATAGTTGCTTAATATTTACTTAAGTTATTTGATTTGAATAGATTAAGTAACTTTTGTTACTGTCCAATATTTTAACAAAAACTAAATTTGAGTAGTACTAAACAATAAAATATTTGTATTATGAAAAAAAATCTTTTTGCTACTGTTTTAACATTAATTATGTTTAGTAGCTGCTCAAACGACAATGACAATCAAAGTTCAACTCCGATAACGCAAGCGGAAATTGATGATTTAAAATTTTTAAGAGAAGAGGAAAAATTAGCTAGAGATGTGTATTTGTTTTCCTACGACAAATATCAAGTGAGCAGTTTTAGTAGTATTTCTCAAAGTGAACAAAAACACATGAATAGTGTTTTAAATCTAATGACTAAATATGGAGTTCCAGACTCTGCTTCGACGGAAATTGGAGTTTTCAACAACACAGATTTACAAGCACTTTACACCAGTTTGACTGCTCAATCTAATATTTCTCTTGTAGACGCATTAAAAGCAGGAGCAACAATTGAAGATTTAGACATTAATGATATAGATGATTTTATTAGTAATACGACTAAATCAGATTTATTAAACGTGTATGACAATTTAACTTGTGGTTCTAAAAATCATATTCGCTCCTACACGAGTCAACTTTCTTCAAATGGAGTAACATATATTCCTCAATTTATTTCTGTTGAATATTACAATACTATTTTGAGCGAATCAAATGGTGGTTGTGGCAAAAATTAAATTTATAAATATGAAAACAAATTTTATACTAATTGCAACTCTAGTTGTTATTTTTTCAAGTTGTAATAAGCAAAAAAATGAAAATTCAAAAAATGAAATTAGCTCAACTACAGAGGTTGAAAATATTGAAGCCTTAAAACTATTTCAGCAAAATTGTTATGCTTGCCATAGTGTTACAACAAAATCTCATGAAGAAATTATCGCACCGCCAATGGCAGCTGTAAAACGAAGATATATGAAAGAATATGATTCTAAAGAAGATTTTGTAAAAGCAGTTGTTGCTTATGCAAGTGACCCAAAAGCTGAAAATGCGTTGATGATTGGAGCTGTCGATAAGTTTAAAGCTATGCCAAAACAAAAATTCACAAAAGAAGATTTAACCAAAATTGCATCTTACATTTATGATAATGAAATTGAAACTCCAGAGTGGTTTGAAGATCATTTTCAACAAAATCATAAAAACGGACAAGGAATGGGAAGAGGTAGAAACAAATAATTTTTTTAACAATAAAAAACTAAAAATCATGAATGGCAAAAACAACATCGCAATTGGTTTTCTTACAATGGGCTTTTTTATGGCTTACGGATTTCTCTTGATTTATTTGAGAGATTTTGCTCCCGGTAAGGAAGAATGGGTAAATACGTATAGTATTGGAAAGCATTTTGAAACTAGATTAGCTCACGTTCATGGAAACTTATTTGCATTTCTAAATATTGTAATTGGTTATTTATTACTTCATTTTCAAACAAAACTAAAAAATAGTAAAATAATTTCTTGGTTGGCTCTTACAGGTTTACTGATGCCATTAGGTATTTTATCCGAAGTATATTTTGGATTACCTCCAGCTTTAGTCTTAATTGGTGCAATTGCAATGACAGCATCGGTAATATGGCTTGGAATTTCTTTCTTTAAAATGAATTCGATTAATCAAATAATAATAAAATCATAAAAATGGAAAAGCACTATTATAATGTAAATGTTAATTGGAGTAATGACCGAAAAGGAAATCTATGTTCTCCAGAAATAAACCAATTTAATACTGAAAACAAATGTATTGAAGTTGCAACTCCTCCTGAATTTCCAAAAGGAATGCCTGGTATTTGGTCGCCAGAACATTTGTTTACCGCCGCTGTTAATAGTTGTTTAATGACTACTTTTTTATCAATAGCAGAAAATTCTAAACTTGAATTTACAAGTTTTAATTGTAAATCAAAAGGTGTTTTAGAACAAGTAGAAGGGAAATTTATGATGAGTGAAATAATCCTAGAACCAACAGTAACTATAACTGATGAAAAAGACCGTGAAAGAGCTGAAAGAGTGTTACAAAAATCGGAAACTGCATGCTTAATTTCTAATTCAATAATTTCAAAAATTACTATGAATTCAAAAATAAATATACAGTAATTATGCAAAAAACAATTTCATTTAGTATAGCATTTCTATTGGCTGCTTTTGGTTTACTTACCTTGTTTTTGAGTGCTTCAGTAATTTTTGACTTATTTGGAATTAGAGCCAAAGAAGGAAATTATGTTTTGTTTATCGTTTGGGCAAATTTCATTAGTAGCTTAATTTATCTCGTTGCAAGTTATGGATTCATTAAAAACAGAAAATGGACAACCACTATTTTAGGAATTTCGACGCTAATTCTCATAAATGCATTCATAGGTTTTATTATTTATATATACGCAGACGGAGTGCATGAAACTAAAACAATTGGAGCAATGCTTTTTAGAATTACCGTAACCTTAATCTTTGTTGCATTTGCCTATTTCACTATCAACAAGAAGAAACAAATTAATACTAATTAAAAAATTATAGAATATGTTAAAAATAAAAATTGCCCTTTTAGCTACAATTTCATTATTTCTTTTCTCTTGTAATACGAAATCGAAAGAAGAAAAAACCACTGAAATCAAAACGGAAGAACACAAACATTCAGAAAGTGAAACCATTCAATTAAATGAAGGAAAAAAGTGGAAAGTCGATGATAATATGATACTTCACATTCGTAATATGGAAAAAGATGTAGCCAATTTTAGCAAAGAAAGCGACACAAATTATTCATTATTGGCAGATAAATTAAAGACAAATATTGATTTACTGACCTCCAATTGCACCATGAAAGGAGAAGCTCACGATGAACTTCACAAATGGTTAGTGCCTTATATAGCATTAGTTGATTCGTTTTCTAAAGAGAAATCGGCAAATCAATTTACAGAGATTCAACATTCGTTCAAAACATTTAATCAATATTTCCAATGATTTTAAAAAACTTACATACCGAAAATAAACCTGTTCAAACGCAATTGTTATTTGAACCAAAAGACGCTAAAGTAATTTCGTTGCAAATTGCAAAAGGAGAAACACTAAAAGAACACGTTTCAAAAGTACCAGCATTGTTAGTTTGCGTTTCAGGAAACGCTGTTTTTACCGATGAAAAAGGAATAGTCGTTAATCTCAATTCTGGTGTTTATGTCATGATTGAAGAAAATGTAAAACATGAAGTAAAAGCGATTGAAGAGAGTGATTTTTTATTAATAAAATAATGAGTATTTCAGTCAACAACATATCAAAATCTTACAAAAACATAAAAGCAGTCGAAAACATTACTTTTAATGTAAATGACGGCGAACTGTTTGGTTTAATTGGACCAGATGGTGCCGGAAAAACAACTATTTTCAGAATCCTGACTACGCTTTTAGTAGCTAACGAAGGTAGCGCAGAAGTAGCTGGTTATGATGTAATCAACGGAATCAAAGAAATTAGAAATTCTGTGGGATATATGCCTGGTAAATTCTCATTGTATCAGGATTTAACCGTAGAAGAAAATTTGGAGTTTTTTGCCACTATTTTCGGAACCACCATCGAAGAAAATTATGATTTAATCAAAGACATTTACGTTCAAATTGAGCCTTTCAAAACAAGAAGAGCTGGGGCACTTTCTGGCGGAATGAAACAAAAATTAGCGCTGTGTTGTGCGTTAATTCATGCGCCAAAAGTATTATTTCTGGACGAGCCAACCACAGGAGTTGATCCCGTTTCCCGAAAAGAATTTTGGATTATGCTCAAACGATTGCAAAAAAAAGGCATTACCATTTTGGTTTCAACTCCTTATATGGACGAAGCTTCGCTTTGCGACAGGATTGCACTGATACAAAAAGGTAAAATTTTAAAAATAGATTCCCCAGAAAATATCATTAATAATTATGAAAAAATAATTTATGATGTACAAGCAAAAAACACACATGGATTGATTCACGACTTGAAAAATTATCCCAATCAATATAGTGTTTATGCGTTTGGCGAATTCATTCATTACATTGATAAAAAAGCAGATTTTAATCCAAATGATTTACACGATTATTTAAAAAATAAAAATCATGCGGATATCGTTATTAAACCCGCAATAATAACGATTGAAGATGTTTTTATGGACTTATAAATAAAAAAATGGACAAAGAAAAAATTATATCTGTACATAACCTAACCAAACAATTTGGCAACTTCACGGCTGTCAAAGGTATTTCTTTTGATGTGTATAAAGGAGAAATTTTTGGCTTTCTAGGAGCCAATGGAGCAGGAAAAACAACGGCAATGAAAATGTTGATTGGAATTTCAAATCCCACTTCTGGAGAAGCCAATGTGGCTGGTTTTGATGTACATACACAAGCCGAAATGGTTAAAAAAAGTATCGGATATATGAGCCAAAAATTCTCTATGTACGATGATTTAACGATAAAAGAAAACATTACTTTTTTTGGAGGAATTTATGGTTTGTCAAGAATTCAAATTAAACAAAAAATAGCCCAATTAGTCGAAGAATTACAGCTTCAAGATGTGGTCAATAATTTAGTGGGATCGTTACCATTGGGTTGGAAACAAAAATTATCGTTTTCTGTAGCCTTGTTGCACGAACCAAAAATTGTTTTTCTGGACGAACCTACAGGTGGTGTTGACCCTATTACGAGAAGACAATTTTGGGAAATGATTTACACACAAGCCTACAAAGGAACGACCATTTTTGTCACCACCCATTATATGGACGAAGCTGAATATTGCGACCGAGTTTCAATTATGGTAGATGGTGCTATTGAAGCACTGGATTCGCCAAAAAAATTGAAAGAACAATTCAAAGTAGATTCTATGAATGATGTTTTTTTAAAATTAGCGCGGAATATTGAATAAATAATTAAAAAAGAGGAGAAGATTACTTCGTTCCTCGCAATGACAATTATGAAAAGATTTATCGGATTTGTAAAAAAAGAATTCTACCATATTTTCAGAGATAAACGCTCCTTGTTTATTTTGTTTGGTATGCCAATTGCTCAAATTTTGCTCTTTGGTTTTGCCATAACAAATGAAATTAACAATGTTGACATCGCTATTTTAGACCAGTCAAATGATGTTGAAACACAGAAAATCATCTATAAAATAAAATCTTCCCCTTATTTCAATGTTGCAAACCAAATTGAAAAAGAAAGTGACATAGAATCAGAATTTAAAAAAGGAAAAATTAAAGCAGTTCTGATTTTTGAACCTAATTTCAGTAAAAATCTGGAAACAAAAAAAGTAGCTGTCGTTCAAGCAATTACAGATGCAACTGAACCTAATGTAGCCAATACCATAGCTAATTATACCTCGGCAATTATTCAGAATTATCAGGCTCAAAAAAAACAATACAATAGCAATCAGGTAAAGGTTGAAGTACAATCGAGAATGTTTTATAATCCAGAACTCAAAAGTGTTTTTAATTTTGTCCCTGGTGTTATGACTGTAATTTTAATGCTGGTTTCGGCCATGATGACCTCTATTTCTATTACTCGAGAAAAAGAATTAGGAACCATGGAAATCCTTCTGGTTTCCCCATTAAAACCATTTCAGGTAATTATTGGCAAAGTATTTCCTTATATTTTTCTTTCCATTATCAATGCAATTGTAATTTTAACATTGGGCTATTTTGTTTTCAAAATGCCAATAAATGGAAGCTTGTTTTTGTTGGCTTTCGAAAGTATTTTATTTATCATTTCCGCACTTTCATTGGGCATATTAATTTCCACCGTTTCTAATTCACAACAAACCGCAATGATGCTTTCCTTAATGGGATTAATGCTGCCGGTAATCATTCTTTCGGGATTTATTTTCCCTATAAATAGTATGCCTTTGCCAATGCAAGTTATCAGTAACATCATTCCTGCAAAATGGTTCATTATTATTGTAAAAGCCATTATGCTCAAGGGAGTCGGAATTCAATATATTTGGAAAGAAACCCTTATATTAATTGGGATGACCGTATTTTTTATAACATTGAGCATCAAAAAATATAAAATTAGATTAGAATAATTTTTAGGAGCTATTTCCTGCTTTCCGCTCCAATATTTTCTTTTTTAAAGAAAAAAAGAAAAGGATTTCCACTGCAATCAGGGCTAAAAATCACACAATGAAAACAATATTATTCATCATACAGAAAGAGTTTAAGCAAATTTTTAGAGATAAAAGTATGCTCCAACTGATATTTATTTTGCCCATTTTGCAATTATTAATTTTGTCAAATGCAGCCACTTTTGATGTTAAAAACATCGCAATTACTTTTGTCGACAATGACCAAAGTCGGGAATCAAGAGATTTAATAAATGCTTTTAAAGCCTCAACCTATTTTAAAGTTACAGCACCTCATTTTTCTGAAAAAGAAGCTGTCGAAGAAATGCAAAAAGGAAAAACCGATATTATTGTAAATATTCCTGTTCACTTCAATCGTGACCTGCAAAAAGACCAAAAAGCGAGCATTTCAGTAAGTATTAATGCCATTGATGCCGCAACGGCTGGCGTTGAAAATGTATATGTAACACAGATACTAAACTCCTACAATCAAAACATTCAAATGCAGTCAAAATACTTCTCTGAAAATAAAGAAGTCCCCCAAAACATAATGGTTATTCCCTCTTTTTGGTACAACAATACTTTAAATTATAAAACTTTTATGGTGCCTGGTATTTTGGTTTTATTGGTTACAATGCTTACTTTATTTCTGTCATCAATGAATATAGTTAGAGAAAAAGAATTGGGCACATTAGAACAAATAAATGTAACACCCATAAAAAAATACCAGTTTATTATTGGAAAATTATTTCCGTTTTGGGTACTTGGATTAGTGATTTTAACGGTGGGTTTAGTAATATCCAAAGTTGTATTTGATGTTCCAATGTTAGGTAATATTTTGCTGGTTTATGGTTTCACATCGGTGTATTTACTTTTAATTTTAGGTTTCGGACTGTACATATCCAATCATACCGAAACCCAACAACAAGCCATGTTTATTGCCTGGTTTTTTATGGTAATTTTCATATTAATGAGTGGTTTATTTACACCTATCGAAAGTATGCCAAAATGGGCTCAAAGCTTAACATTGTTAAACCCTATTCGATACTTTGTAGAGTTCATAAGAATGGTACTTTTAAAAGGTTCTGGATTTTCTGAAGTGCTACCAAACCTGTTAATTGTTTCCGGATTTGCAGTATTTGTAAATGGCATGGCGGTTTGGAGTTATAAGAAAATGAATTAGAAATTTTAATTAATTTAATATGAAAACTTTAAAAAAAATAAATGCCTTTAGAAGAAAGCTAACCAAGCTATTAACTAAAAACATTGGAAACACACAGATATATGAAAATTACGATTTGGTAAATAAAGAGGATATTAAAAGAATCTTAATTTGCAGACCTAACCATAGATTAGGCAACCAATTATTAATCACTCCCATAGTACAAGAACTAATAGAAATTTTTCCAAACAGCAAAATTGATTTATTTGTTAAAGGAAATATAGCATCTGTTATTTTTAAAAATTACGATAATATTGACACTATTATTTCATTACCAAAAGAGCATTTTAAACATATTTTTAAGTATTTGTGGGGATGGATTCAGTTAAGACAAAAACGATATGATTTAGTTATAAACGCTATAGGCAATTCTTCATCAGGAAAACTTTCAACCAAATTTTCAAATTCAAAACATAAATACTTTGGAGATTGCAATAATGATTCCGTGCAGAATCTTAAAAATAAAGACCATATTCACATTGCTAAATGTCCTGTTTATGCCCTTCGAAATTATTTATCAAAAATAGGTATTGATATCAATAAAACTAAAATACCATCTTTAGATATTAAATTAAGTGATTTAGAAATTGCTGAAGGAAAAAAATTATTAAAGGAATTAGTTAATAATGACAAAAAAACGATTTGTTTATTTACGTATGCAACTGGAGATAAATGTTATTCAGAAACTTGGTGGTTAGAACTCTATGAAGCATTAACAGTAAAATATACAAATTATAACATAATTGAAATTTTGCCTGTTGAGAATATCTCTAAAATTAATTTTAAAGCCCCTAATTTTTACAGTAAAGATATACGCCAAATTTGTTCTTTTATTGCAAATACAGATGTTTTTGTGGGTGCAGACAGCGGAATGATGCATTTAGCAAGCGCCTCACTAACACCAACTATTGGATTATTTTCGATTACCAATACTGAGGTTTATCAACCATATTATAACAAAAATATAGGAATAAACACAAATAGTATGAATACGAATGAAATAATTGAGATTATAGAAAATGTTCTTTCAAAATGATATTTCTAGTCCTTAGATCTAGTCTTTTTAAAAACTTTTTGAAAATTATATTTGAAATAAAAGTAATTATACAATTTATAAAAACAAAAACCAGTCATCAAACCAAAAACATAACCAGAAAGTATATCTAACGGGAAATGCAACCCTAAATAAATTCTACTATATGCAAATATCAAAGGAAATAAAAATAATAAATACGTATGATTATAATATTTTTTAATAATTAAATAAATAAAAAAAGTTGAAGCCATAGAATTTGCAGCGTGACCAGAAAAAAAACTTGGTGACTCTCGCTCTATTACAATTCTAATTACATTTTTTATTTCAGGATCATTACATGGTCTCAATCGTTGGAAAGCATTTTTAAAAAGATTCGTGATTTGATCCGTAAAAGTGATTAATAATGCAAGAAAAACAATTATTAAAAATAATTGTTTTATTCCGATTTTTTTCTGAATATAATAAAAAACCAATATAAACATAGGTGTCCAATAGATTTGATTGGTTATGATTTTCCAAATATCATCAAATGGTACAGAGCCGAGATTATTTAAATAAACAAAAATTTCTTTATCTAATGCGAGAAGTTCGTCCAAAATTATAGAGTATTTAATGTTGAATATTTTTGAGGCATTTATTAATTAAAGTTTACAATAATGATATAAAACAGGAATTTTTTTTGGTGCAAAACCTAAACTTTATAGTTAGCAAATTTAAGATACAAATCTATGAATATTTTTAGCATAATATATTTTTTAGAGTTAAACATTCGAACTTGAGTGGGTTTAAAGAGATAATAAATTTTAAAAAAAACACTTTTGAAACGTAAAAGTAAATACCAATTTTAAATAATAAATGAAAACTAATAAAAACCAATTAATCACTAGTGAATCTTTATTTATTCGAGGTCCATTGTCGAGATTCAGAGAATTGATGTTCACTTTTAAGGTTCAATATAATTTTATACAAGCATTTAGAAAATTACATTTTATTGGTCCATGTGTAACTATTTTTGGCTCGGCTCGGTTTATACCCGAATCAGAACATTATAAAAATGCTGAAAAAATTGGAGCTGAAATTTCTAAATTAGGATTTACAATAATGACTGGTGGTGGACCAGGAATAATGGAAGCCGCAAATAAAGGAGCATTTGAAAATGGAGGATATTCTGTGGGTTGCAATATTGTTTTGCCATTTGAACAAAAACCAAATCCGTATTTACATAAATGGATTAACATTCCTTATTTTTTCTTAAGAAAAGTTGTTTTGATAAAATATTCGTATGCATTTATAGTAATGCCTGGTGGAGTTGGTACTTTAGACGAATTATTTGAAGCACTAACATTAGTACAAACCAAGGTCATTAAAGACTTTCCGATTGTCATTTTTGATTCAAAATATCATAAAGAGTTATGCCGTCATATTAAAATTATGGTAGATAACGGAAGTATCGGTGCCGATGATATCAAATTACTTTATGTAACGGATTCAATTTCTGATTTGGTAGCACATATTGAAACACACTCGATAAAAAAATTTGGATTAATAAAAAAACAATACAAACCAAAATGGTGGTTTTTGGAAAACACAAGAAACAAATGAAAAAGCTTATATCCGTACTATTTTTACTCCTATTTTTCAATTATTCATATAGTCAAGAATCTTATTCTTTAGCTCTTAAAGTAACTGATTTAAGAAATTCTACAGGAGTTGTTGTATTTGCATTATACAACAAAGACGGTTCTATTCCTGACGAAAAATTAAAAAAATGTTATAAAAAAGAATTCGTTGCTATTACAAGGAATTCAGCAACGGTGACATTTGATAATCTTCCAAAAGGGAATTATGCTGTATTTGTTTTGCATGATGAAAATAAAAACAATAAAATTGATAAAAAATTTATTTTACCTACTGAAGGAATTGGTTTTTCAAATTTTCAAATCATAAACCTTAGCAATCGTCCCAGTTTTTCTAAAGCAAGTTTCCTTATTAATGAAAATTTAATTAAAAACATAAAAATTATTTACAAGTAATCGGGGCAATTAGACTAATTATTAATGGAATAAATTAAATTATGAAAAATAAGGTAGTTTTGGCTTTTGTTATTTTAATATCAAACATTGCATCTGCGCAAACTAAAACAGATTCAATAGTATCTCTTAGTTTAGATAAAATAGCGCAAGTAAATCAAGGAGAAAGTTATGTTACTTTTCCCTTTGATATTGGGAATTTAGAACCTTTAATGTTTGAAGCAAATGTTAGTCCTAATTTTAAAATTCGAGAACGTAAAGATTCAAGATTAATGGCAGTGCTTACCTCTCAAATCATTATAAGAATGTTTGATGAATATTCATATCCAGTAAAAACACCCAGTTATATTCCTCAAATAGCATTTTATTTTCTAACAGGACATAAAGAATCAGCCAATAAATTAACACTATTTGGCAAAATTGCACATCATTCGAATGGTCAAAACGGAAATTTCTATACCGAAAATGGAGATGTCAATTTACAATCAGGAAACTTTGCAACTAATTATATAGAACTTGGATTTTTAAAATCTTCCTACAGTAACCAACTCAATGCTTTCAAATTTATTAAAAGCTCTATTGAAATTCATCCAAAAAAATGGATGTTAGAAGAACTTCAAGGTCAATATAGTGGACTTCGATGGCACAATACTTTTTTAGCTTATAAACTTCCAATGAAAAGTAATTTAATAAAAAACAGAGAACAAAGAGCAAACTTTTCTGTAAAAGCTGAAACTACATGGATGTTTGATAACATCAATAATTGGGATACTTTTAATGTAAATCGACTTAATGCTAGTTTAATTATTTATTATCATCCAAAGTTTTTAGAAGATATTGGCTTTTTTGTCCAATTTTATCACGGCATGGATTACTATAATATTTATTTTCAACATCAAATTAGCACAATTCGTTTTGGTATAATGACAGAGGTTTTACGATTTTAAAAAATTATTTATGGACATAGAAAAAATACTGGTTAAGAAGAATTCCAATGAAAAAGAAACTTTTTCGATTAATAAACTAAAGCAATCATTAGAATCATGTGGGTCAACAAAAAAACAGTCAGATAATATAGCTAATACTATAAAAAATCTTGTTTATAATAACATAACAACTAATGAAATACACAAAATTGCATTTAATTTATTGAAACAAGAAAATACTGTTTTTGCTTCTAAATATAATCTAAAACGTGCTATTTTTAATTTAGGACCAACTGGATACCCTTTTGAAAAGCTTGTTGGAACCTTGTTAAAACGAAAGGGATATGAAACGAAAGTTGGTGTAATATTAGATGGCGAATGTGTGACACACGAAATTGATGTATTAGCAGAAAAGAATGGAAATGCGTATGCCATAGAGTGTAAATTCCATGCAAATGCTACTATTAATAGTGATGTAAAAATTCCGTTATACATTAACTCTAGATTTTTGGATATACAAAAACAATGGAATTCTAATTCAAATAATAAAAATAATCTAAAACAAGGCTGGTTAATTACCAATACACGATTTACTGACGATGCTTTAAGATATGGTAAATGTATTGGTTTATCTTTGATGAGTTGGGACTATCCTCTTGGCAATAGCATAAAAAATAATATTGATTCATTTGGACTTTATCCAATTACTACTTTAATAAATCTTTCAAAAGAAGAAAAAACAACTCTTATTTCTAAAGATATAATTTTAGTTAAAGAACTTTATGAAAATAAAATTATATTAGAAAAAATGCAGATTACATCTGGTAGAATTGTAAATATTCTCGATGAAGTAACGGAACTTTGTAAAATATAAATATCTATTCGATTAGTAACTCATCAAATTATTAAAATTATATCCTAAAATATTTTTGAATTGAATTTAAAAATAAATAAATTACTTTCAGATTTAAACGAACAACTGAATTTCGTAGATTTAGAGATTGATGATGCAATTAAGCGCTGTGAAAAAGCAATTGAAATCATTATTAAATCAGTTCAAAAACTCAAAATATTATTTCTTAAAGAAAATTTTAAAAACCAAGAACAAGAAATATACTTTTTCAAGAATGTAAAACCAAAGTTCACATCAAAACTTGTTTATTATAACATTGTTTACAAAATAGAAACCAAAAACCCTTATGGTGGAGAGCGTGTAGTAAAAAAGTACCTTAACAATGAACTCGATAAACTAAAACGCTACTTCGACAATAATTTAGATTTTTACAAATACTATAGAACCGGGAACAATTATTTAGACTTCAAATATTTTGTTCGTGGTAACTTCGATGTAAAGCTTACAATCGACAGTTTCTTTTTTGAAGTAGATCATAATTTTTCAACTTCACATGACTTCAAAGTAGCTAAAATATTGGCTCACGATTTAGTTCAAGTATATTTAGAAGACAAATTATTAGCAATTTCTAACAAAGGATTAAAAGAAAAACCACAACATAATCACAACGCAAAACTCACTTGGACGGCACCAAAAGTTGCATTAATCGAATTGTTGTATGCTTTGCAATCCGAAAAAGTATTCAATAATGGAACTACAGATTTAAAAGAGATAGCCGAATATCTCGAAAATATTTTCAATGTTGATTTAGGACAATACCGAAGAACTTTCCTTGAAATTCGGGTGCGAAAGACCGAAAGAACTAAATTTTTGAACACACTAAAAGACACTTTAGAAAAAAGAATGAACAATTCTGATGAACCAATTTAGTGTTGGATTTGTTCTATTTTAAATAAAATCGTTCACAACTCTGTTTGAGTTGTGATTTTTATTCAATCAAAACACACAATTTTGTGCCATAACAATTTAAAACGGCACATTATGGCAATCGAAGTTATTACTCGAGAAGATTTGAACGAATTCAGAAGTCTTCTTTTGAACGATTTAAAAGAAATCATTCAATCCAAACCGCAACAAACAAAACAGTGGCTCAAATCCAAT
>NZ_DLHA01000012.1 GCF_002482975.1 Flavobacterium sp. UBA7680
GCTATAAACAACTTTTCAACAAAAATATAGAGACTGTGAACTGTTTTTCGAGGTTTATAAACAAGATTTAAAGAATCAATTGTTAATTAAACTGATTTAGATTTTTGAGAAATTTATCGTTTTTGTAGTTTATCAAACAAAAAAATGTCTACTTCTTAAACTTCCCTTTTAAAGCCGCTAAAGCCGACATCATATCATTTGGATCGTAGCTTGCCACTTCTTCTTTTTTAGGAGCTGGTTTTTTATGCGCTGTTACGCCTTCGCCTTTCATGGATAAAGCAATGCGTTTACGTTTTACATCGCACTCGGTTACATTTACCCATACTTGCTGTCCTACTTTTACAATTAAGTTAGGGTCATCTACAAATGTATCGCTCAACTGAGAAATATGCACTAAACCATCTTGATGCACACCCACATCTACAAAGGCACCGAAATTAGTTACATTAGTAACAATACCAGGCAAACGCATTCCTTCTCTTAAATCCTCAATACTGTGTACGTTTTCATCAAAACTAAATATCTCAAATGATTTACGCGGATCTCGTCCCGGTTTTTCCAACTCACTCATGATATCTTTTAAAGTTGGTAAACCAATAGCATCGGTTACATATGACATTAAATTAATTTTCTTACGTAATTCTTTGTCATTTATCAAATCATCAATGCTGCAATTTAAATCGCTAGCCATTTTTTCTACAATATGATAAGCCTCAGGATGCACCGCACTTTTATCTAAGGGATGAATACCATCTCTGATTCGTAAGAAACCTGAACATTGTTCAAACACTTTATCTCCCATACGATTTACTTTTAATAAATCTTTACGAGATTTAAAAGCACCATGCTCGTTGCGGTAATCCACAATATTTTTAGCTAAGTTTTCGCCAATACCAGATACATATGATAATAATTGTTTAGAAGCGGTATTTAACTCAACCCCTACTCCGTTCACGCAACTCATGACCACATCATCCAATTTATTTTTTAAAGCTACTTGGTCCACATCATGCTGATACTGACCAACACCAATAGATTTTGGATCTAATTTTACTAATTCTGCTAATGGATCGGCTAAACGGCGACCAATAGAAACCGCACCACGCACGGTTAAATCATATTCAGGAAATTCTTCACGAGCTACATCAGAAGCAGAGTAAATAGAAGCGCCTGCTTCACTCACCATAATAACCGGAATTGTTTTTGGCAATACCTCAATACTTCTAATAAATTGTTCTGTTTCACGAGAAGCAGTTCCGTTTCCGATGGCAATAGCTTCTAATTCATATTTAGCGCACAAAGCCATGACTACATGTTGCGAATCCATTACACGACGTTGTGGTTCGTGTGGATAAATAACAGTTTCTTCAAGTAATTTTCCTTGCGCATCTAGGGCTACTACTTTACAACCAGTTCTAAAACCAGGATCAATAGCCAGTATTGATTTTTGTCCTAATGGAGATGCTAATAGTAACTCTCGTAAATTATCCGCAAATACTTGTATCGCTTTTTCATCTGCTGTTTGCTTCGTCATTAAACGCATTTCTGCTTCAATGCTTGGTTGTAACAAACGTTTGTAGCCATCTTCAATAGCTAAAGCAATTTGCTCAGCACACTCATTACGAGAGGTGATGAATTGTTTTTTTAATTGTTCATGCGCTACTTCATCATCAATGATGATATCTAAAATTAAAAAGTCTTCTTTCTCTCCACGACGCATGGCTAACATGCGATGGCTTGGGCAAGACATTAAAGGTTCTTCCCACTCAAAATAATCTTCAAATTTTTGTCCTTCCTCTTCTTTTCCTCTAATTACTTTTGTTTTAATGATGGCCGATTTTTTGAATAACGTTCTCATACCTTCACGAGCAACAGCATCCTCACTAATTATCTCAGCAATAATATCTCTTGCGCCCGCTAAAGCATCATCAGGATGTTCAACGCCTAGTTCTTTATTAACGTATTGTAAAGCTTCCGGAAACAACTCTTTAGTTTGTTGTGCTAAAATTAATTGCGCTAATGGTTCTAAACCTTTTTCGCGAGCTGCCGTTGCTTTGGTACGGCGTTTTGGTTTGTATGGTAGATATAAATCTTCTAAAGTCGACAGCGTTTCGGCAGCTATAATTTTATCAGATAATTCCTGAGTTAACTTACCTTGTCCTTCAATAGATTTTAAGATGCTTTCACGACGCTGTTCTAACTGACGTAAACGCTCAATTTCATTTTTAATCGTAAGAACTTGTACTTCATCTAAACTACCGGTAACCTCTTTACGATAACGTGAGATAAAAGGAACTGTTGCTCCTTCGTCTAATAATTCAACAGTTGATTTTACTTGCTTTGCATCGATTTTTAGTTCGGCTGCAATTTTAAAAAATAAAGAAGCGTCAGTCATTTTATAATGGTTTAAATAGTCCTATAAACAAATATAAACCTATAAAACCATTGATTTTATTGGATTTATCAACAGTTAACATTTTTAATAAACTTATAAAACACTCACAATTAAAGACTTATAAAATGAAATGTTGAAAAAATAAATTAGGTTAACATACCCAAAAAGAAATCAATAATAATTAAACCATTTTAGAGCACCTTATCCTTTCTCAAACACCTCTACTTCTGCCAATGGACTAAACAGATAAACAGAGCCTGTGCTTATTTCTTTACAGCGATAACGTTTACGAAGCTTTTCTCCTTTTTCAAAAATGCGAGAGCCATTATATAAAAAATGTGTGCGATATGGTAAATGCTCTAATAATATAAGATGTCCGTTGGTTTCGTGTGTATCATATAATTTTAGAGTTCTCATTAAAGTGGCATCACTACAACTGGCTGCGGCAGGGTTTTGCAAATACTTTCGTAAAGCATACAATATATCTAAAGGTAGATTATCTGTACTTAAAAACGGAGTCATTAATACTCTAAAAGAATGTTTCCATTCTTCGCCATGAGGAGCAACCGTATTACGGTATTTATTAAAGGTATGTAAATGAGCAATTTCGTGCACTAAGGTTATAAAAAAAGAATACTGATTTAAATTGTGATTGACAGTGATGGTATGATTGAGTCCGTCGCGTGGCGACGTATAATCTCCTAACTTAGTACTACGTTCTTTTGTGATTTTCAATTTAAAATCAAATTCAATAATCCAAATAGCAATTTGAGGCACAGCAAACTCTGGAATATATTTTCTTAATATTTCCGAATTACGTTGTATTTGTTGTTCTCTATGAGACATTTCTTAAAGGGACTTTAGAGACAGAAGAGATAAAAGAGAATTAAGAGAAAATTAAAATTTGTCTTGATTCCCTTAAGTCCAATAGTCTTTTCTGTCTATTCTATGGTTTATATTTCGATTTTGATAAAATTTTCTGTGCGTCTTTTTCATTCATCAAATCTTCTAAAGTAACATTTTCGTTATGTTCCATATAAGATTTTACAATTTGCCTTCCTAACCACATGGCAACCCTTGGAGGACATTCTTTACTAATTGCTCTTGTAAAAGGTCCGTCGCTCGTAAATTCCGATACTAATTTCATATCATTATCATACAACTTATTATCCTTTGCAAAAAAGCCCCACACGTTTTTTTCAAACTTATCAAGGTATTGCATTTGCGCAGTTGTATAACCCATTTTTATTGAGTCCTGAACATTCGGAAGCAGAGCATCACACACATAAAATATTTTACCGTAAAAAATCATATGGTACAATAAATTATTTACGGGATCTGCATTATCAAATTCAGTAATCATCCATCCTCTAACTGCATCAGATAGCACATGTTCCTTATTCATGGTTCGTGTTCTGAATTTAGGTAACTCCATCATATTATAAAAAATATTTTTACTGCCTAAATACATATCCAATCCAATTCCCAAAGTTGAATCTACATAAACTACATTGTATTGAAACCCACTCATAAAAGTTACATACTGTTTAGGCGTTTTACGTTTTGGAAAAAACGCTCTAAATCTTTTCACCACTTCTGTCATATCATCACCTAACAACTCCACATCATTATCCGAATATATTTTTATTAAATCATTATATGCTGTTTTTATATCATTGTTATTTATAAACCGTAACAGTGTTTGTGAATACAGTGAATCTATCTTTCCTCCATTATTAACAATCGAAGAAACGTATCTTGTATAAAAAGTAGTGTATTTTTTTTGATACTCAAGCATTTTTTGAGAACTGTTTTCCTGAGTCAATAAAAACACATCTTTATCCAAACGTTTAAAAATCACAGGATCAAGCTTAACCTTGCTTGTGTCAATATCTAACGGATTGTGCCCACAACTTGTTAAAAAATTAACAAATAAAGCCACGATAATAAGTTTTATTATAGATTTCATACCAAAATTATATTAATTTTACCATGTTAAATTATATAAAAAACAAAATACATGAAAAAGATTTTACTTATAGTTTCAAGCACATTATTGTTAGCTAATACGTTTTTTGCTCAGGATGATGCAGATAAAAAATTTCGTTTTGGGTTAAGAATATCTCCTACTCCAACTTGGTTAAGGAGTAATGATACTAAAGTAGTTGAAAAAGGCAGTACTAAATTTGGATTTGGATTTGGTTTACAAACAGAATTCAGAATCAATTCAACAGCATCATTTGTGACTGGAATTGGTGGCGATTTTTTAGGTGGAAAACAAACCTATAAAAACGGACAAGGATATGTTTTAGATAAAGACAATCAATATGTTGATTCTAAAGATTTTAATTTTTCTAAAGGTGCTGCTGTTATTAATGCATCAAATCTGAGTGATGGCAATAAACTTTATGAATTGAAAAGCAGATCTGTAAAAGCTACTTATGTTACTATTCCTATATTATTAAAATTAATGACAAAAGACATTTCAAGCTTTAAATACTTTGGTATGTTTGGAGGAAATATTGCCATTCAAACAAAATTTAATGCGACCGATGAAATAAATGAATTAAAATATGACTTAAGTTCTAACTCTTATGTTTCAAATGGTAGTAGTACAATTACTGATATGAAACCATCAGGCGATTTAATTCCTGTTAATGTTGGATTAAATGTTGGACTAGGAGCTGAATATAATTTATCAGGCTCTACCTCATTTTTCTTAAGTATTAATTATTTAAGAGGATTTATCAATCAATACCAAAGTACTTCGGATATTATAGTTGATAAAATTGCTGAAAATGTAAATAAAGGTACTTCTCCTTCAAAATCAAAGCAAAGCGCATTATCTGATGGTATCCAAATTAACATTGGTATATTATTTTAATAATTTAACGACTCCATAAAAAATCCCGACAAATCGTTGGGATTTTTTTATTTTTATGTAATTCAAAAATTATGAAACATCAAAGTATCATCAATCATATAGTAAATTGGTTAACGCACTATTCTCAAATTTCTAAAACAGATGGCTTTGTAGTTGGTATTTCCGGCGGAATTGATTCAGCTCTCACATCTACTTTATGTGCTTTAACAGGCAAAAAAGTAATTTGCTTAAATATGCCTATCAGACAATACAAAACAGAATATGACAGAGGAAATGAACATATTGAATGGCTAAAGAAAACTTACTCTAATGTTACTAGCGCAGAAGTTAACCTTACTTCTATATTTGAGGAAATGGAAAGAACTTATGATATGACTATTCAAGATTTTTTGACCATGGCAAATACCAGAGCAAGGTTAAGAATGACTACTCTTTACGCATATGCAGGACATCATAAATTACTGGTTGCCGGTACAGGGAATAAAATAGAAGACTTTGGAATTGGTTTTTATACTAAACATGGTGATGGAGGTGTTGATATAAGTCCTATAGCTGATTTAATGAAATCAGAGGTATATGCATTAGCTGCTTCTGTGGGCGTTATTCCCTCTATTTTAAACGCAAGGCCTACAGATGGTTTATTTGCCGATGGAAGAACGGATGAAGATCAAATTGGAGCCACTTATGATGAACTGGAATGGGCTATGCAATACCTTGAAAATAAGGACACATATGAACTAAATGAAAGGCAAAAAATTGTCATGGAAATTTATCAAAACAGAAACAGAGCTAATAAGCATAAAATGGATCCTATTCCGGTTTGCTTGATACCAAAAGAATTTTTTAAATAATTTTTATGGAAAAAAGAAAATGTATAGAATGCGGAGAAGCTTTTAACGGGAGAGCCGATAAAAAATTTTGCAGTGATTTATGCCGTAATGCACATAATAATAAATTAAATAGCGATCATGTTAATTATGTACGTAACATTAATAATATTTTGAGAAAAAACAGACGTATTATTGAAGAACTTTTACCAGAAGAAACCGCTAAAGTATCTCAACAAAAATTAACGGATAAAGGATTTAATTTTAATTATTTCACCAATATTACTACGACCAAAACTGGAAAAAATTATACATTTTGTTATGAGTATGGTTATTTACCTATTGATGGAAATTATTATCTTTTAGTAAAGAGAAAGGTTGAGGCATAGTGTCATGCTGAACTTTATTCAGCATCTCATCAGACCCTGAATAAAGTTCAGGGCGATGTAGCTTCATTACTATTTAATCCTCAATAATTATAGATACTTTATCTACAGGACCGTTCATTGGTGGAAGCAATTTTGTAACTTTTACCTTTGTTTCAATTAATTTAGGAAAAGCATGGATGATTCTATCATAAATTCTTTTTCCTACATGTTCAATTAATTTTGATGGGATTGTCATCTCCTCTTTACAAATATTAAATACGGTACAATAATCAATAGTTAAATTCAAATCATCTTTTACCGCTGCTTCATGAAAATCATACACCATATTAACATCCACAATATATTCACCTCCAATTTTAGTTTCCTCAGGTAAACAACCATGATAAGCATATAGTCTGATTCCTTCTACATTAATTTGATTTTTCATGTTTTTTATTTTTAAACGCAAAGAGCATCAAGTATTTACTATATTAATAATAAATCTAAACTGTTATTTCTCCTCTTAGGTTTGTTTCTAATAATTGTTTTATTTTAGATAGTGATACCTTTTGGCCTAATACAAACATTAATTTAGCAATAGCACTTTCAAATGTGATATCATATCCACTAATCACACCTATTTTTTTAAGGTTACTGCTGGTTTCATACATTCCAAGTATTACTTTACCTTCGGCACACTGTGTAACATTATAAATAATAATCCCTTTTTCAATTGCTTGTTTTAAAGCAGAAATAAACCACTCTTCGGTACTGGCATTACCCGCACCAAATGTTTCAACAATCACCGCTTTAATTCCAGGAGTGTTTAAAATTGCCAAAGTAATTTTTTTACTTAAACCCGGAAATAATTTGAGAACTGCAATATCATTGTCTAATTGCGTATGAACAATCAATGTTTTTTTTGCAGGCTTTAATAAAGCGCTTAGATTATACTGTATATCAACCCCAGCCTCCGCCAATGCAGGGTAATTAGGTGATTTAAAGGCGTCAAAATGTGCTGAATTGTATTTATAAGTCCGATTTCCTCTGTATAATTTATATTCAAAATAAACACATACTTCAGATACTAAAGGTTTTTTGTTTTTTTGAGCAGCAGCAATTTCAATGGCCGTAATCAAATTTTCTTTTCCATCCGTTCTGATAATACCAATTGGCAATTGTGATCCGGTTAAAATAACCGGTTTTGCCAGATTTTCTAACATAAAACTTAAAGCACTTGCTGTGTACGACATTGTATCTGAACCATGAAGTATAACAAAACCATCATGCTTTTGGTAATTATTTTTTATAATCTCGGCTATTTCAATCCACACGCGAGGGTGCATGTTAGAAGAATCAATAGGATGTTTAAAGGAAATAGAAGAAAGTTCAATGTCGAATTTTTCCAGTTCGGGAATTTGTTTTGACAAAGCTTTAAAATTAAAAGGCTTTAATTCACCGGTACGAGCGTCCTGCATCATTCCGATGGTTCCGCCTGTGTAAATAAGAAGGACTGAAGGTTTTGAATTTGCCATAAAGTAAAAAGCCTAAGACAAATATCTTAGGCTTTAATTTTTTATTAGAAAGGTAAATCGTCGTTATCTGAGATACTGCTATTAAAAACTGGAGCAGCCGTATTTTCCTGCATACCTGTATTACTTTGAGCAGGTGCAGACTGACCTGCAGATACTTTTTCAATTCTCCAAGCCTCAAGTGTATTAAAATATTTAATTCCTTGTGGACCATTCCACTCGCGGCCACGCAAGTTAAATTGTACTTTAATTTCATCTCCTTGATTAAAAGAATCAAGCATGGTACATTTGTCCTGAGTTACTTGAAAACTCACAAACTGTGGGTATGGTGTACTTAAATCTGTTGCTAGAACAAAATCTCTTTTTTGAAATTTGTCACTTACCTTCTGTGTGTCGTACTTTAATTTTAATTGACCTGTTACTTCCATTGTATGATATATTTACGTTATTGATTTACAAAACTAGGGTATTAAACAAATTTACAAAAGTTCAAAGTATTTTTCGGAAAAACTTAATCACAAAAAAGACAATGTTTTAACAATTTCGACATGAATTTTAGTCTTTTTTAGAAAATATTTTATAGATAATAAATATTACTTTTATTTATGAAAAAGAAGAACTCAAACAACCAAATATCAATCCCAAAATCCTGTTTTGATTTTTTAGCATTATTAAAAAAACATAATGACAGAGACTGGTTCAATGCTCATAAAGAAAAATTTTTATCGGAACAACTTCATATTGAATTTTTCGCTAATGCGTTATTAGAAGAATTAAATACACATGATATTATTGAAACTCCATCAGGTAAAAAATGTTTACATCGTATTTACAGAGACACACGTTTTTCGAAAGAAAAAACACCTTATAAAACGAATTGGAGCGGAAGTTTTAGAAGAGCTACAAAATACAGAAGAGGTGGATATTATTTTCATTTAGAATCCGGAAATAGTTTTATAGCAGGCGGCTTTTGGGCTCCTAACCCCGAAGATTTAAAACGCATACGTGATGATTTTGCTTTTGACGATGAGCCTATGCGTAAGATTTTAAAAAATAAAAATTTCATTTCAACTTTTGGATCCTTACAGGGAGAACAATTAAAAACAACCCCGAAAGGGTTTGATACTGAGAGCAAAGCAATAGATTTATTAAGGTATAAGCAGTTTTTAGTTATCAGGAAATTTTCAGATAAAGAAGTATTAAGTGAGAATTTTCTTAAAGAAGCGAATCAAACATTTAAAAACATGCGTCCGTTTTTTGATTACATGAGTGAAGTTTTAACAACTGATATTAACGGAATAGAAATTTAATTCCATTAAAGCATATACTATTTAATTAATTTTTCTAGTTCTGCTAATTTACCTGTTGCATAAGGATCATTAGGCTTTTGCTTAAGAGCCTCCTCAAACACCGGTTTAGCTTCAGCATAACGTTTCATTTTAAACAATTCATTTCCTCGTTTTATAGTCTCATTATATTTATTCGCACCAATAGCTGCAGGAATACTATATTTTGCTTCAGAAGAACCTATTTTACCTGATGCCCCTTCTGCGCCTGTATTAATTGGAGCAATCACTTTTCCGTTTTGTTCTTTATTTTGCTCTGCATTTTTTTTATCCAATTCTACTTTCTCAGCAGCTAGTTTTTCAGCATCCGCTTTTGCCTTTATTTCCGCCTCTTGTTTTTCTTTTATTATTTTTTCTTGCGCTAATCTTTCAGCAGCCGCTTTGGCTTTAGCGGCAGATTCTGCAGATGCTTTTTCCTGTGCTAGTTTATCTTTTTGAGCTTTCTCCTGCGCTAATTTTTCTGCTGCCGCTCTAGCCTTGGCGGCAGATTCTGCGACAGCCTTATCTTTAGCTGCTTTTTCAGCTGCTAACTTTTGCTGATTTGCCTTTTCCTGTGCCAATTTTTCTGACGCTGCTTTTTCTTGAGCTAGTTTCTCCGCTGCTGCCTTTTCTTGTGCTAGTTTCTCTTGAGCAGCTTTTTCTTCTGATGTTTTTTTCTCAGCCGCTAGTTTTTCTGCTGCTGCTTTCTCTTGCGCTAGTTT
>NZ_DLHA01000034.1 GCF_002482975.1 Flavobacterium sp. UBA7680
ATGGCAAATTTAAAGGAAATCCGTAATAGAATTACTTCCGTTTCATCGACGATGCAAATTACATCGGCAATGAAAATGGTTTCTGCTGCAAAGCTTAAGAAAGCACAAGATGCAATCACTGCAATGCGCCCTTATGCCGAGAAATTAACAGAGTTATTACAAAATCTTTCTGCTACACTTGAAGGTGAAGTTGGAGGAGATTACACAACTCAACGTGAAGTAAAAAAAGTATTGCTTGTAGCTATAACTTCAAACAGAGGTTTATGTGGTGCATTCAATTCAAATGTTATTAAGGAAGTTAAAAACCGTACTGCATTTTACGCTGGAAAACAGGTTGATGTTTTTCCTATTGGTAAAAAAGGAAATGATGTTTTAGCTAAAACTTATAAAGTTCACGGGCATCATAATGCAATCTTCGATCATTTAACTTTTGATAATGTTGCTGGAATTGCAGATAATCTGATTGAAAAATTCTTATCTGGAGATTATGACAGAATCGAATTGATCTACAATCAGTTTAAAAATGCTGCAACTCAAATTGTTCAGACAGAGCAGTTTTTGCCTTTAGCACCTATTAAAACTGATGTTGCAGTTTCTGCTGGAGATTATATTTTTGAACCTTCAAAAGAAGAAATTGTTTTGACTTTAATTCCAAAGTCTTTAAAAACACAATTATACAAAGGTATTCGTGATTCATTTGCTTCTGAGCATGGTGCGCGTATGACAGCTATGCACAAAGCAACTGACAACGCAACAGAATTAAGAAACCAATTGAAATTAACTTACAACAAAGCACGTCAAGCTGCAATTACAAACGAAATCTTAGAGATCGTTGGTGGTGCAGAAGCCTTGAACGGATAAGATAATTTTTTTTAAAATTTAAAAAGAGCTGACATTAATTTGTTGGCTCTTTTTTTATACTATTAGTTGAACGAAAAATGGTGATGATTTTTAAATATTCTTCAAAACAAATAATTTAAGTTAATTCTTACTTTTTGTTATTGTTTATGCTGAAATTGATTTTTTATTAAGTATTTTTGGATTCTGTTTTATACCAGTTTTTTTAATGAGAAGCAGAATAATGAAAGAAATTTTTTAAAATTTGATTATAATAAAAAGATCTGATAATAAATTAGTTACATTATATTTTTAAAAAAGTATATATTTATGTTTTTAAAATTAGTAACTTTTTAACGCTTTCTGCGTATAACATTTAACAACCAAAAAGTTATTAAAAAATAGATCACCTACAAACGATGGCAAAAGAAAGTTTTAATTGGAAGAGTCTTTTCATTAATGATGAGACTGATAATTCAGAGGGCAAAGCTGCAACTCCACCATCAGCTCCCATTTTACCAACCTCAGACAATAAATTTCCGAATCAAGTTACAGAATCATTTCCAGCAAATTCATTGGCAAACCCTTTTTTAAACGAAATTTTTGAAGTTTATGATAAAGGTTTTGATTCATTGAATGAAGAAGGTTTTGATTTTTTTGAACTTTATAAGTCTGTTATGGCTGTTGGAGTAACAAATCCGCAAAGTTATCAGATGGCTTTTGCAATGGGAAAATCAATTAAATCTGATTTGACTAAAGATTTTCTTTTGCAAAAAGGAAGTTTTTATATTACAGAAATTGAAAAAGTACATACTAAATATGATACTGTTGGAAAAAATAAAAAAACAGAATTAGACAATACGATTACAAAAGAAAAAAATAATTTATCTAAAAGTATTTCTGATTTAGAAGCCAAAATTCTTGATCTTCAAAAAGAATTAGAAGCGAAAAAAATAGAACTTCAAAAAATTGATCCTGTTAATAGGGAACAACTTTCGGAGATTCAATTGAAAATGGAAGCAAATGATTTGGCAAAACAAAAAATATTATCATCAATCAATACTGTAATTACAGGAATAAATCAATATTTACAATAATGGATAAATTCGAACAAGAAAGAAGCACTCTTTTGACGCTGCCAATACTTAAACATTTTGACGAGTCTAAAGGAGAAATTGCTTTGAAATCAGGTGCACTTAAAAAAGGAGAGAAGTCATTGTTTTTGGCTTTAGCATTAGGTTTATTAGGAGTTGGAGGATATTTGGTCTGGACTTATATTATCCCACCATTATTTACAATGCTTGGTCAGGCAATAGCCTTATCTGCGACAGGAGTATTTTTGGTTTTTTTAGTTATGATGGCTCCAGTAATAATGAAAGCCCTTCGTTTTGCAACAAAAAATCTTCATAAAGCACTAATTCAAAGTAATCCTTTTAATGAATTAGAAGAGCAAAAACAAAAAATGATTAAAAACCGTGAAGTTTTTAAGAATACTAAAGCAAAGCTAAAAGGTCTTAAAAATGAAATGGAAATTGAAGCTAGTAAGTCTGAAAAAGAAGCAAAAGCATTTCAGGAAGATGTGTTGAGTTTACAGCGCCAGTCAGAAAAATTGAAATCGGCGATGGATGAAATGGTGAAACAAAATGGAGTTGCGGCAAAAGATACAGATGAATATGTAGCCCTGCAAAGTGAGTTAGCCAGAAAGTTAAGTGATTTTCAAAGGGTTTCGACTCAATACGAACAAAGCAAAAGTTTTATTCAGAAATATGGTGTTCGTGCTAATGTTTTAGGAAAAATGGATCGTAAACTGACTTTAGCAGGAACAGCCATTGATATTAAAATTGCTGATTTTGATGTTACGGTTAAAATGCTTCAAAAAGAATATGAATTTGCCAGAAATGCTAAAGAAGCAACAGAAAGTGCAAAAAGTGCTATGATGTTTACTAAAGACTGGGAATTAGAATATGCCCTTGAAGTGGTAACGTCTACTATTGCTCAGGATATTGCAAGAACTTCAGAAAACCTGATTGATATCGATGCATTAACATCTAAATATTCTGTTGATAATGATGAGCTTTATTCAAGATTAGATTCATTAGCAGATGAAATTAAAACAGGCGATAATACAATTCCGGATTCAACAAAATATACAAGTCCAAATTATAAAATGACCAAAGAAGATAAATTATCTAGTGGTGGTTTTGGTGATATTTTTTAATACAATTAAATTTAATTTTTAAATAAAAATGGGAAAAATTTTAAGAACAGAAAAATTAACAACCTTTTCTGAATTATTAATCGTTATTGTTGGAATTGGTGTAATTCTAGGAGGAGTTTACTATATATCTCCAGGAATTAAAACAGCAGTTTCAAAGCAATTAAATGGAATTGAACTGAATCAGACAGATGTTAATAATGTTACCAATGCTGCAAAAATTCCACTTCCATCGACTGAATTATCTTCAGAAGTTGCAGACAAACCTTTAGTAAGAATCGGTGCTTATGCATGGAATGCTCAGTCTGGAATTATTGTTTCTAATGGTGGTCCAAAAACAACAAAAGGATCATTAATGGAAAAAAACGGAGTTAATCTTGAAATTATCCGTCAGGACTGGCTTTCAGAATTGCGTAACATGCAAATGAAATTTATCGAAGAATTTGATAAAGGCGAAGCTTTTCCATCTTCAGAAAAAAGTGTTTTTGCTGTTATTATTATGGGTGATGGTGCGCCATTTTACATTAGTTCTGTTCAAAAATCACTTGACGAAAAATACGGAAAAGATAAATACCATGTTCAGGTAATGGGAGCAGTAGGTATGAGTTATGGAGAAGATAAATTGATTGGACCTCCAAGCTGGAAATCAGATCCAAAATCTATGAAAGGTTCAGTTATATCTGCAGTTCTTGGAGATGGTGACTGGGTTACTACTGTAAACTATTGTTTTGCTAACGGATTAAAAGTAAACCCTGATCCAACAACTTATGATGCAGAAGCGGTAAATATTTATCCATCAGAAAATGATGATTATATTAAATCGGCAGAAGAGTTGATTAAATCCCAAACTACAGGATGGACTGTTACTTTGAAAGAAGTAGTTGATGGAAAATTAACTGGAAAATCTGTTAACAGAAAAATCGATGGTTGTGCAACATGGACACCTGGTGATAAAACAGTATTTGATAAATTGACAGGTTTTGTTGATATCGTTTCTACAAAAGAATTCAACAACCAAATGCCAACTACAATTATTGGTGTGAAAGAATGGGCGGTAAAAAATCCTGATATTGTTTCTAATATTTTGAAATCGGCATTGACGGCTTCAAACCAAATGAAAAATTACGAAGATTGGAAAGTAAGAGCTTCTGAAGCGGTTGCGGCAACTTATAAACTTGAAACTCCTGAATATTGGTATAAAATGTTCAAAGGACAACAAGGAACAAAAGGCGGATTGACTTATAATATGGGAGGTTCAAAAGTATTTAACTATGCTGATGCAATGCAATATTATGGTTTATCTGATGGTGTGAACAGATATAAATCAGTTTACAATCAAGTTGCAGGATATTTGACAGAATTGAATCCATTTGGATTTAATGAAAATGTTGGAGCTGTTGTACCTTACGATCAGGCAGTAAATTTATTCTTCTTGAAAAACATCAACGATATTGAATCTACTTCTGCAGATAAAGCAGATTATAGTGGGGAAGCAAAAGAAGTTGTAGCTTCTGGAGAATGGAAAATTAATTTTAACACAGGAAGTTCTGAAATTTCTAATACATCTAGTAAAGAAGTAGAGAAAATTTACAATCTTTTAGTACAAGCTGAAAACACAAAATTAACGGTTGTTGGACATACTGATAATGTTGGAAATGCTGATGCTAATTTAGCTTTATCAAAAAGCAGAGCACAAGCAGTTGTAGAGTATTTAAAACAAAAAGGTATTCCTGCAAATCGTTTCCAATTAGTTGACGGAAAAGGTCAAAGTAATCCAATTGCAGATAATAATACTGCTTCTGGAAAAGCACTAAACAGACGTGTAGTTATTACTTTCTTAAAATAAAAATAATTAAAAGGCTATCTTAATAGATAGCCTTTTTTTACAATGAGCATGATAAAAATTTTAACTCCTTTTGAAAAAATATCAAAACTAAACAAGACACTTATTTTGATAGGTTGGTTAGTTCTTTTGATTATTATTTGGTTTGCAGCAACATCTGGCGAAAAGCATTTATTTCCTTCTCCGGCTCAGGTTTTAACCGGTTTTTCAGATTTGTATAAAGAAGGTTTGGTGGTACATATTTTCAATTCGTTGAAATTGTGTTTTATCTCGATTTTTTTAGCGACAATTATTTCCTTGTTCTTTGCGTATGCATGGCCAATTCCGCTATTAAAATCAGTTTCTGAATTTATCACAAAATTTAGATTCCTGCCTTTTACAGGACTTTCATTTTATATTACAATGGTAATTCATGAAGCACGAATGATGCAGGTTTGGATTCTAGTAATTTTCCTGACTACATTTTTAACAACGTCATTAATTGCAGTTATCAAAGATATTCCGCAAGAAGAATTTGATCACGCAAAAATGTTAAAATGTAACCGTTGGGAAGTTCTCGTGCAGGTCATTATTTTAGGAAGAATAGATTATGTAATTGATGTAATCAGACAAAATCTGGCTATTACCTGGATGATGCTTGTAACAGTAGAATCGATTGTGGTAGCTTCTGGAGGATTAGGATTTTTAATAAAAAACTCGGATAAATTTATGAATACCGGAAGAATCATTGCACTTCAAATAATTATTTTATTAATAGGTCTTGGCTTAGATGCAGGAATAAATTTCTTAAGAAAAGCAGTATTTAGATATTCAAAAATATAATCATGAAACACGAATATAAAGAGACGCTTTTGTATGTAGAAAATCTTAGCGTTGGTTATGATGACACTATTATTATAAAAGATATAAGTCTTGTAGAAAAAGATGTAATTAGAGAAGGTGTTGATTGTACAGGTCAAGTTATAGCTTTTGTTGGAAGATCAGGAAGAGGAAAATCAACTTTTTTTAAAGCGTTGACAGGATTAATTCCGATTAATTCCGGAAAAATATTAATTAGAGATTTCGAAAACAAAGAACCAAATGCCGCTAAAGCGGTATGCGAAGGAGACATTGGTTTTGTAGATCAAAAATATACTTTGTTCAGACATAAAACAGTTACTCAAGCTTTGAAATTTTCGTTAAGAAAAACAACGCTTTCGAATACTGAAAAAGACGAAAAAATAAAGCAATATCTAAAAGAATGGGGATTAGAAAATTGTAAAGATAAATATCCTAATGAACTTTCTGGAGGACAAAGACAAAGAACGGCTATTATAGAACAGCTGTTTTCGTCTGATCAATTTATTGTTTTAGATGAACCTTTTTCAGGATTAGATGTTGGAAATATTGAAGAAGTAAAAAAATCATTTGAGTTACTAGGAAAATCTTCGGAATCTAATACGGTTATTTTTTCGACTCATGATATTGAGCTGGCAATTGAATTAGCGCAAACTATTTACGTTATTGGACATCCAACTATTAATGGAAAAAAAGAAAACTACGGAACCATTGTAGCAAAATATGATTTAAGAGACATGGGACTTTCTTGGAAAGATTATTGTGATGACCACTTAAAATTATCAAAAGAAATTATTCATCAAATGATGATTTCTTAAATAAAAATATGGCAAAGAAGAACAATCCAATATCGATTATTGAAGACTCGTTTTTGTCTCTAAAAAAATATTTAGAAACAAATATATCTACTAATGAAGCCGTTTTTACGGCTTCATTTATTATAGCGCTTGAAAAAGAAACAAAGCAGATTCTTGAAATATGTGATATATTAAATCAAGATGCAGATTTTATTCAAAAGCTAAATGAAACAGTAAATCCAGATTTTTCTAAAGGGTTATTGTTTAAAGCAGAACATTTTTTTCTTTCGGATATTATTAATCTTTATGAAAGAGAATCTGGAGCGAAAAATGAAAAGCAAGAATTTGTTCTGGCGTATTATTATGATGCTTTGCGCAACAAACATTTTGCAGACAAAAATTCTATAAACGAATTGAATCAGTTGATTTTTACAGAGAATTTCAAAAATCTTCTTGTAAAAATAAAAAAAGAGAACAAGATAATAACATCAAATGCGCAGCAAAATCAGTACTTACTGCCAGAATTATTATCTATAAAAAAGCATAACAAGTTAGATGAAATTCTAGTTAAATATCAAAACTTCATTTATTTTACGTTTGGTAAAAAATTTGAAAACACAACAGCTTTCAGCAGCTATTTGGGTTTAAATGCGAAGACATCGCAAACAGATAAAAAAGAAATAAACAATCTTCCTGAAGAAGATACGCTGGAAAAAGTACTTAAAGAATTAAACGAATTAGTTGGTTTAGCAGAAGTAAAAAAAGATGTTTCTGAACTAATCAATTTATTAGAAATACAAAAAAAGCGTTCTGAGCAAGGATTAAAAAATGTTGAAATTACTTTGCATACCGTTTTTCTAGGTCCTCCAGGAACTGGAAAAACTTCTGTAGCAAGACTTTTAAGTAGAATTTTTAAACATTTGGGTTTTTTATCCAAAGGCCAAATGTTTGAAACAGACAGAGAAGGTTTAGTTGCGGGTTATGTTGGGCAAACAGCAACAAAAGTCAATGACGCGGTAGAATCAAGTCTTGGCGGAGTATTATTTATTGATGAAGCATATGCATTAACTCAAAATGCATTTGGAAACGATTACGGAGCAGAAGCTGTAAATACACTTTTGAAAAGAATGGAAGATCACCGGGAAGATCTGGCTGTTGTGGTTGCAGGATATACAGAACCAATGAAGGTTTTTATAGAATCGAATCCCGGATTACGATCTCGTTTTAATAGATATTTCTATTTTAAAGATTTTACTCCTAATGAATTGTATGAAATTTTTGAATCGTTTTGTGTAAAATCAGATTTTATAATTTCTACAGACGCTAAAGAAAAACTAACAGATACTTTTGAATTATTATATAGAGATAAAACCGAAAGTTTTGGAAATGCCAGATTAGTACGAAACATATTTGAAAAATGTGTACAAAATCAAGCAAATAGAATTATAACTCTGAAAAAATTAAGCAGCAAGACTTTAAAAACATTAACGGATGACGATATTCCGGAATTAAAAGAAATCGAATATAATTCTGGTTCCTGATAAAAAAATAGCCGACAAATATTTGTCGGCTATTTTTTTTTTTGGAAGTTTTTCTTTTTTAAGAATATCATCTATAAACAAGAAAATTTATAAAATGGTGATTCTCAATTTACCCAAAATTGAGAATCAATACCATTTTATAAAATTATTGACACAGATTTTATCACTCTGTTGCTTTGTCTTTCATGGGAACAAACTAGCTTTATAAATCCCAATGCTCTGTTTTTTAAGGGTTACATTTCAGCAGAATCAATCCCTGTGCTTTGTCTTTTATGGGAACAAACTAGCTTTATTAGTCCCGGTGCTCTGTTTTTATTAGGGTTACATTTCAGCAGAATCAATCCCTTGTGCTTTGTCTTTTATGGGAACAAACAAGCTTTATTAGTCCCAGTGCTTCCTTTTTTATAAGGGTTGTATTTAGCTTTCTCAATCCCTGTGAAACAAATTTAAGAAAATACGGTTTAAAAAAAGTTACATAATTTTCTGCCTTAATTTACATATTTCACATGTTAGTGTGTTGTTAATTATATAACTTACTTAAAAAAAATAATTAATTTTGAGGTCTATATCTATCACAATGGCTTTACAAATACGCGAATTTACTACGGTTGACGAAATGATGGCTCAAATTGACACCATCAGATTTCTATATCCTAATATAACTTTAGAAAAATACCAATCCTTTCTTTCTGAGATGGTTCCACACAATTATACACAGATTGGAGTTTTTGAAAATGAAGTTTGTTTGGGCATTACAGGATGCTGGTCAGCAACCAAATTATGGACGGGAAAATATCTCGAAATAGACAATTTTGTAGTAAATCCGGAGTATCGTTCTAAAGGAATCGGAAAATTACTTACAGATTTTATCGAACAAAAAGCGCTTGATCTAGGCTGCAGCAGTATAGTCCTTGATGCTTTTACAGGAAATTTTGGAGCACATCGTTTTTATTATAACCAAGGTTATAACCCGAGAGGTTTTCATTTTGTGAAAATTTTGGATGAAAATAAAATGACACATTAAAATCATATTGTAAGTTTTTTTATTGCATCTTCAAAAACACTAATAAAACCAAAGAATTGGTTATTTTTGTTTCATGAACTTTATTACTAATTATTTTGGGATTATATAAAAATCTATTCAAACAAACTGCAATTTATGGACTGGCAACCGTTTTACCGCGAATGCTCAGTTTTTTATTGGTCAGATTATATACAGGTATTTTACCAACTGCCGAATACGGCGAAGTTTCGATTGTTTTGTCTTGGATGGTTTTCTTTAACGTAGTTCTTTCTTACGGAATGGAAACGGCATTTTTTAGATTCTACAGTGCCGAAACAGATAAGAAAAATGTAATCGCAACTTCTACAATATCAATATTTTGGTCGTCAATTGGATTCTTGTTTGCAGGTTTAATTTTTAGAAATACACTGGCAAACTGGGCCGAAGTTGATGCGCAGTACATTACCTATTCTGTTTGGATTTTAGTTTTAGATGCATTGGTTTTGGTACCGTTTTCAAAGCTAAGAGCAAATCAAAGACCAATGGTTTATGCTGCTATTAAAATTGGAAATGTAGTAATTAATCTATTGTTGAATATTTTCTTTTTACTGTATCTGCCAAAACTTGCAGCTTCAAATCCTAATTCAGTTTGGGATAATTTATATGTAGAAAATTTCCAGATTGCCTATATTTTCATCGCCAATCTGCTGGCAAGTTTAGCCACTTTCATTGTACTTTCTCCAAATTATCTTTCGCTTGGACGAAAATTTGATCCCGTACTTTGGAAAAAAATGATGAAATACGGCCTGCCAATTTTAGTGGCCGGACTTGCATTTGCGGTTAATGAACATTTCGATAAAATCTTATTAGGATATTTACTTCCTGAAAATCTTGCAAAATCAGAAGTTGGAGCATATTCTGCCTGTTATAAACTAGGTTTATTTATGGTTTTGTTTGCAACCGCTTTTAGATTAGGAATTGAACCCTTCTTTTTCAGCCACGCAAAAAACGAAAATGCACCTCAGACTTATGCCGTAATTACAAAATATTTTGTGATTCTGGGTTCACTGATTTTATTGGGAGTTATCGTTTTTGCAGACATTTTAAAATATCTTTTATTAGACAATAAATCCTATTGGGAAGCCATGAAAGTGGTACCGTTAATTATTCTGGCAAATTTCTTTTTAGGAATCTACAATAACTTATCAGTTTGGTACAAACTTACAGACCAAACAAAAATTGGAGCCTATATTTCAATTGTTGGAGCAATCGTAACTTTGGTTTTAAATTACTTCTTAATTCCAAAATACAGTTATTACGGATCTGCAATTGCAACTATTTCTGCTTACGGAAGTATGATGTTAATATCGTATGTTTTAGGAAACAAATATTATCCTATTCCTTACGACATGAATAAAATTTCGGCTTATTTAGGAATTTCAATTTTATTTTCTGCCATTTCTTTTTATGGATTTAGAGAAAATTATTTTGTTGGAATTCCGTTATTATTAGCCTTTATGTACTTTGTTTATCACAACGAAAAAGACACAATCAAAGGAATAATGAATAGAAAGTAAAAGTGCTTTTTTAATCTTTTATAATAAAAATGAAAATACAAATTATCAATAAATCACAACACGATTTACCAAATTACGAAACAATTGCTTCTGCAGGAATGGACTTGCGTGCCAATATTACAGAACCAATTACGTTAAAACCTTTAGAAAGAACAATTGTAAAAACAGGACTTTTTATTGAATTGCCAATTGGTTACGAAGCACAAGTAAGACCAAGAAGCGGATTGGCAGCAAAAAAAGGAGTTACAGTTTTAAATTCTCCGGGAACTGTCGATGCTGATTACAGAGGTGAAATAGGGGTGATTTTGGTAAATTTATCAAATGAAGAATTTGTAATTGAAAACGGAGAAAGAATTGCACAATTAATTATTGCCAAACACGAAAGAGCAGAATGGATTGAAGTTGAAGAATTAACTGAAACTTCAAGAGGAGCAGGCGGATTTGGAAGTACTGGAGTGAAGTAGTTTTCAGTCGCAGTTGACAGTCCTTTACTGTATTTAAAAACTTGAACTAACCAAACAAACGAAGGTTTTAGGATCTTCCCATATAAAATAGAATTAGATGAAAATAATCGTTCCAATGGCGGGTCGTGGATCAAGACTTCGCCCACATACTTTAACAGTACCAAAACCATTAATTCCGGTTGCGGGAAAATCTATCGTTCACCGCTTAGTAGAAGATATCGCTAAAATATTAAAACAGCCAATAGAAGAAGTTGCATTCATTCTTGGAGACGAAGCATTCTTTGGAGATGATGTTGTTACAAGTCTGCAAGATTTGGCACAAGGTTTAGGAGCAAAAGCTTCAATTTATCGTCAGGATTTACCATTAGGAACCGGGCACGCTATTATGTGTGCAAAAGAATCGTTATCAGGACCAGCAGTTATCGCTTACGCGGATACTTTAATCAGAGCCGATTTTGAATTAGATCCATCTGCCGATGCTGTAATTTGGGTAAAACAAGTCGATCAGCCGGAAGCTTTTGGAGTTGTAAAATTAAACCAGAATAATGAAATTATAGAATTGGTTGAAAAGCCAAAAGAGTTTGTTAGTGATTTAGCCGTTATCGGAATTTATTATTTTAAAGAAGTTGGAGATCTGAAAAAAGAGCTTCAGGGAGTTTTAGATAATAATATTCAAAATGGCGGTGAATACCAAATCAACGACGGTATCAAAGCCATGATGGCAAACGGAAAAGTTTTTAAAACCGGAAGTGTTGACGAATGGATGGACTGTGGAAACAAAGATGTTACGGTTGAAACGAACAGTAGAATGTTAGGGTTTTTACATAATGACGGAGAACATTTAGTAGATTATAATGTAACGCTTGAAAATTCAACAATTATTCCTCCTTGTTATATTGGTGAAAATGTAGTGTTGAAAAATACAACAGTTGGGCCAAATGTTTCGATAGGAAAAGGCTGCCATGTAACCGACAGTTCTATTAAAAATAGCTTAATACAAACTAATTCTCAAATAAAAAATGCTAACTTAGATAATGCAATGATTGGAAATCATGTTAGTTATGATGGAAAATTCACAAGTATAAGCATTGGAGATTATTCGGTTTTAGAATAAAAAAACAGATGAAAAAAAGAGTTTTGATAATTTTATTTTTTGCTTTACTAAGCAACTCAGCTTCGGTTTTCGCACAAACGGAACCGGAAGATATTGCTTTGGCACCAGATGAATATCAAGATGCTTTTTACGAATCTTTAAAACAAAAAGGAATCGAAAACTACGATAAAGCAATAGCATCTTTAGAAAAATGTATCAAAATAAAACCTTCTGATGCTGTCGCTTATTTTGAAGTTGGAAAAAATTATCTGGCACTAAAAGAATATCAAAATGCCCAAAATGCATTTGAAAAAGCCACACAGTTAAATCCAAAAAACAAATGGTATTGGCTCGGAATTTACGATGTAAGTTACGAAACCAAAAACTACACTTTGGCAATAGAAACGATTCAGAAAATTATTGTTTTTGATGAAGAATATAAAGACGATTTGATCTCTTTATATATGTTGACAAACCAATATGATAAAGCGCTTTTGACGATTAACGAAATGAATGATAAATTCGGAAAATCAGAAGATCGTGATCGTTATAAAATGCAGATTTTATCGCAAGGGAAATATCAAAATGCAGAGATTTCAAATTTAATTGAGCAGATTAAAAAGAATCCAAAAGAAGAATCAAATTATGTAAATCTGATTTTTCTATATTCAAAATCTGACGAAACTGACAAAGCCGTTGATGTTGCAAAACAATTGGCAAAAGAAATTCCAGATTCAGAATGGGGACAGGTAAGTTTGTTCAAAAGTTATTTAGATGCAAATCAGGCAGACAAAGCTATTAAGTCGATGAACGTAATTTTATCAAGTTCAAAAATTGATTCAAAAATTAAACATCGAACCTTAAATGAGTTTTTGATTTATGTAAATAAAAATCCGCAATACGGAGCAGAGTTAGAAAAAGCCATTTCTTATTTTGACAATGATAAAGAAGTTGATGTTGCGAAAGAAATTGGAAAATTTTATCACAGTAAAAATCAGTTTGAAAACGCCATTAAATATTACGAAAAAGATTTAATGACTAATTCAGACACAGATCGTGAAACGAATCTGCTTTTGCTTGAAGCTTATACTCAGGCAAAACAATTTGCGCCAATGACAAAAAGAGCCATGACAATGATTGAAGTTTATCCAAGCCAGCCGCAATTTTATTATTATGCAGGTTTGGGAAGCAATCAGTTACAGCAATTTAAAAATGCAAAAACCGTTTTAGAAATGGGACTTGATTATGTTGTTGATGATAAAAAACTAGAGGCAAATTTTAATATTCAATTGGGAGAGGCATATAATGGATTAGGAGATGCTAAGAAAAAAGAGGAATACTTTTTGAAGGCTAATGAATTATTAAAAAAGAAGTAAGGAGAAATTAAGATGAAAAAATATATTATAATAGTATTAATGTCGGTTTTTATAGTTTCGTGTAAATCCAAAGCCGTCGCTGTTCAAAACAATAATACTACCGAAGTTGTTGCGAAAAAAGACAATAAAGCCATCGAAAAACATTACGAAAATAAATTAGATTTTTCGACCTTAAACATAAGGGCCAGCGCGAGATATGAAGACGAAAAACAAAGTCAAAATGTTACCGCCGATATAAAAATCGAAAAAGACAAACAGATTTTAATAAGTGTTAAATTTCTGGGAATTACAATGGCAAAAGCTTTGATAACTCCAACAACAGTAAGTTATTACGAAAAAATAAAAGGGACTTATTATGAAGGAGATTTTAGCAGTTTAAGCGAATGGCTTGGAACTGACCTGGATTATAATAAAGTTCAGAATTTATTAATTGGAGAAGCTTTTGATGATTTACGAAAAGGAGAGTATACGCAGACAATTGTAGAAAATCTTATTCGTTTAGAAGATCAAAAAAGTCAAAAGATTCAAAAAGCATTTTATTTAGATCCTGAAAAATATTTAGTACAAAAAGAACAGATTTCTCAGTCAGCTGAAAATATAAAATTAGAAATCAATTATTCAGATACTAAAACTTTCAGTCAGGGAACTATTCCAACAACATTGGTAATTAATGCATTGCAGCCAAAAGGAACAACCAATATTAATTTGAATTATAACAATATATCATTTAACGAAGAACTTTCTTTTCCGTATAGTGTGCCAAGCGGTTATAAAAAAGTTTTAATTAAGTAAATTTGTAAAAAGAAAAATAGAAAGATGCCAAAATTTCTCCTAAGCCTAATTTTTGTTTGCGCCACGACTTTTGTCTGGGCACAAGATTCGCAGCAAGAAAAACTTGAACAGCGTAAAGCGCAGATTCTTCAGGAAATAAAAGACAACGAAAAAATGCTGCAGTCTGTAAGGAAAAAAGAAAAATCAGCAGTGAATGAATATTTAATTCAGGCAAATAAAATCAAGCTTAAAGAAAAGCTGATCAATACAACAGCAAAACAGGAAAAGATTTTAAGCAACGATATGTATATTAACCAGGTACAGGTTAATAAACTGAAAAAAGAATTGGCGGTTTTAAAAGAAGATTACGCAAAAATGATCTTGAAATCATATAAAAGCCGTTCTGAACAAAGTCGTGCGATGTTTATTTTATCATCAGAAAGTTTTTTACAAGCCTACAAAAGAGCACAATATTTAAAACAATATACAAATTTCAGAAAAAACCAAGGTTTAGAAATTCAGTCAAAAACCGCTCAATTAGTTGATTTTAATGCAAAATTAGACGGACAGAGAAAGGTTAAGAAAAAGATTATTGTTGAAAATGAAAAAGAAAAACAAAGTTTAGAAGTAGAGAAAAAAGAACAGCAAAAACTTGTTAACGCAATTAAAAAAGATAAAAACAGAATCGCATCTGATATTAAAGCAAAACAAAGCGAATCAAAAAGAATTGACAGACAAATTGATCGTTTGATTCGTGAAGCAATTGCCGAAGCAAACCGAAAAGCAGCACTTGAAAAAGCAAAAGAAAATCCTGGGTCTAATGCAACTGTAAAACCAGTTTCATCTTCTAAAATCGCAATGACACCAGAAGATAAAGTTTTAGCAGCTGATTTTAAAGCAAACAAAGGAAGACTGCCTTGGCCGGTAGAAAAAGGATTTATTTCATTAGGTTATGGAGATCAGCAGCACCCACTTTACCCAGATATTAAAGTTCATAATTCAGGAGTTGAAATTACGACCGAAGATGGTGCAAATGCAAGATCGGTATTTGCTGGTGAAGTTTTCAGTGTAATGGTTTTATCTCCGGTAAATACCGTAGTTATGATCCAGCATGGAGATTACTTTAGCGTTTATCAAAACCTGAGTAAAGTATTTGTAAGTAAAGGAGAAAAAGTTTCTATCAAACAAAATATTGGAAAAGTAAGAACCAGCGGCGATTCCGGAAAAACGGTTATCAAATTCTTGATTCTTCAAAATACAACAAATACCGATCCTGAAAATTGGTTACAAAATAGATAATAAAAAACGGGAGCTTATTAGTTCCCTTTTTTATTGCCACAATTGTTAATTGTGAATTGCATTGAATGAATTTAAAAATAGTATTTTTGCACTATGGAAACAAATAGACAGAAAAAAATAGGCAGTGTCATCCAAAAAGATTTGGTTGATATTCTGCAAGGTGAAGTGCGAAAAAATGGAGTTAGCAATTTGGTAATTTCAGTATCCAAAGTTAGTGTAACCTCAGATTTATCTGTGGCAACGGTATATTTAAGCATTTTTCCTCAAGAAAAAGCAAAGGAAACTTTAGAAGGAATAAAATCAAATACAACTTTAATAAAACATGATTTGTCGCAGCGCGTTCGTCTTCAATTGCGTCGTGTGCCAAATTTGGTTTTCTTTATCGATGACTCTTTAGATTATATCGAAAAAATTGACAATGCATTAGCAAACAGAGAAAATCCAATAGAAAACCGTGATCTTTTAGAAAAAAGAAGAAAATCATAAATTGAATTTCCCATTTTACATAGCCAAACGTTATCTTTTCAGCCTTAGTAAAAATAACGCGATTAACATCATCAATTTAATTGCCAGTTTGGGAATTATTGTTGGTACAATGGCTTTGTTTGTGGTTTTATCTGTTTTTAGCGGATTAAAAGTTTTCAGTCTTTCGTTTACAAATGAGATTGATCCGGATTTAAAAATGACAAGTACGTACGGAAAATCATTTTTAATTTCACCCCAGCAAGAAAAAGAGCTGAAAGAAATTAATGGTGTTGCCTGTTACACAAAAATTATTGAAGAAAGGGTTTTGTTTTTATTTAAAGACAAACAACGCGTTACTTATTTAAAAGGTGTTGACAGCATTTACCCGGTTGTAAACAATATTAAAGTAAAACTTTTTAACGGACAATGGCTAAAACCAGATTCGTATCAAGTTGTGATTGGTTACGGAATTGCTCAGGATTTTTCTTTGGGAATTCTTGATTTCGAAAACCCGCTGCAAATATTTGCCCCAAAACCTGGAAAAGGAGCAATTGACAATCCCGAAGAAGCATTTAATAAAACAGATGTTTTACCCGTTGGAATTTATTCCATTAGCGAAGATTTAGATTCAAAATATGTTTTTGCCGATTTAGGTTTAACACAGGAATTATTAATGTATAAGCCAAATCAAATTTCGGGAATCGAATTCAGGTTAAAATCAAACACAGATGAAAATGCGGTTAATGCACAGATTAAAAAGATTTTTAATAATAAAGTCACTATAAAAAATAGGGAGCAATTAAATGAGTCTTTATATAAAATGCTCAATACCGAAAATATTGCTGTTTATTTAATTTTTACGCTTGTAATTATCGTTGCACTTTTCAATTTAATTGGAGCTTTAATTATGATGATTTTAGACAAAAGGGCAAATTTAAAAACCCTTGTTAATCTGGGTACAGAAATAAACAGCGTAAGAAAAATTTTCATATTACAAGGAACTTTGCTTAGTGTTTTTGGAGGTTTGATCGGACTTTATTACGGAATTATATTAGTCACATTACAGCAAAAATATGAGCTGATAATGATCACGCCAACGCTGGCCTACCCAGTAGTTTTTACACTTGAAAATGTTGTAATCGTGATGACAACAATTGTTTCTTTAGGATTTATAGCTTCTCTAATCGCCAGCAGCCGTGTAAGTAAAAAATTATTAGATTAATTTTTTCTTTCAAAATATTACTTATATTTACCGCCTTGAAAATCTACAGCATATGATAGTTTCTGCCTAATCCTATTTTATTTTTAAGAATAATTAGGATACTTACGTTTTTTACTTTTCAGTTCAGATAAAACATCTGGACCAATTTTATCATTTATCCTAATATATCATGACAGAAACAACTATACAAAAAAGTTTTTTTTCTAAATTTTTTACCACTTTAAAACAAGCCTTAAAAGGCGACGAATCATTTGATTATACTGCCGGAAGTATAAAGAAAGCCGTAATTCTATTAGCCATTCCGATGGTTTTAGAAATGATGATGGAATCGGTTTTTGCCTTAGTCGATTTATATTTTGTTGGACATTTGGAGCATAGCAGTTTTGCGATTCAAACCGTTGGTTTGACCGAATCTGTGTTGACTATTATATATTCTCTTGCAATAGGAATGAGCATGGCCGCAACAGCAGTTGTAGCAAGACGTATTGGAGAAAAAGATCCGGTCGCTGCCGCAAAAGCCGGAATGCAGGCCATAATTGTAGCATTTGCCGTTAACGCTGCCTTGAGTATTTTGGGAGTTATTTATGCCAAAGATATTCTGCTTTTGATGGGCGCTTCTGTTGATGCTGCCGAACATGGTTTCAGATTTACGCAGATTATGATGGGCTCAAGTTTATGCATTATGCTTTTATTCTTGATTAACGGAATTTTCCGCGGAGCAGGAAATGCAGCAATTGCAATGAAAAGTCTTTGGATTGCCAACATTTGCAATATTATTTTATGTCCGATATTAATTAACGGTCTTGGACCAATTCCTGCCTTTGGCTTAGTTGGAGCTGCCTTGGCAACAACTTTAGGAAGAAGCATTGGAGTTTTATATCAGGTTTATCATTTGTTCTCTGGAAACGGAATTTTAAAAATTAAAATAGCCTATTTCGCTCCAGATTTTAAACAAATAAAAGCTTTGGTTAAAATAGCTGCACCGGGAATTTTACAATTCGTAATTGCATCATGCAGCTGGATTTTCTTAGCACAATTAGTCGCAACAACTGGTGGAGACCACGGTTCTGCAGGATATCAAACGGCACTTAGAATTATGATGTTTTTTATTCTTCCGGCTTGGGGATTGAGTAATGCTGCGGCAACTTTGGTTGGACAGAATTTAGGAGCAAAACAAATTGAACGTGCCGAAAAATCGGTTTATACAACAGCAAGATATAACGTAATTTTCATGGCCACAATTATGATTATTACTTTAGGCTTTGGCCAATATATTATTTCATTTTTCACCAATGACGAAATGGTTAAAACCATTGCGGTCGAAGCGCTGCAAATTATGAGCATCGGATTTATCTTTTACGGAATAGGAATGGTTTTGATCAATACTTTCAACGGAGCAGGAGATACCTGGACACCAACCGGAATTAATTTCTTCGGGTTTTGGCTGTTTCAAATTCCGCTTGCTTTTGTATTAGCCAAACATTTCAATATGGGACCAACTGGAGTTTTTATCGCAATTCCCGTTGCCGAAACCGCTATAACTTTAGCCGGAATCTTTTTCTATAAAAGAGGAAAGTGGAAAAGAGTTCAAGTGTAATTAATAAGATGTTATTATATATGGAAAGCGATTTACATAAAGAACAACAAACATCGGAGATAGATGTAGAGACACAGTATTTATTATCATCTAAGAAGAATAGAGAAAGGCTTTTAGAGTCGATTGAACAAATGAAAAAGGAAATCTTGAATTTCATTTCTATGATGAAAATAATTTAGAATAATTTTTTTAATATTAAAATTAGAATATGAGTATAAAAAAAGACCTTCAAATAGAAGGTCTTTTTTGTATATCAGTTCTTTGTCAAAGTTTTAAACTTTGACAAAGATTATATTTTAAACAAACTCATATCCAGCATAAACCTGTTCGATTTCTTTCATAATCGCAAACAAATCTTCTGGAGCATCAGTTGTAACTAATTTTTGTTTGAATTCTTTAAAAGAATGAATTCCTTTAAAATAGTTCGTATAATGACGACGCATTTCTACAATTCCCAAACGCTCGCCTTTCCAGTCCATTGACCATTGCAAATGATTTCTAGCAGCTTCAACACGATCAATAACCGTTGGAGCAGGTAAATGTTCACCCGTTTTAAAATAATGCTTGATTTCATTAAAAATCCACGGATAACCAATTGCCGCACGGCCAATCATGATACCGTCAATACCGTATTCATTTTTATATTTTAATGCTTTTTCCGGACTGTCTATATCACCGTTTCCAAAAATAGGCATTGTAATTCTTGGGTTATTTTTTACTCTTGCAATGTGTGACCAGTCAGAATGACCTTTGTACATTTGAGCGCGAGTTCTGGCATGAATTGTCAAAGCCTGAACACCAATATCCTGAAGTCTTTCGGCAACTTCATCAATATTAATAGAACTTTCGTCCCAGCCTAAACGCGTTTTTACTGTAACAGGTAAATCTGTCCCTTTGATAACGGCTTGCGTCAAACGCACCATCAAATCAACATCTTTTAAAACCCCGGCTCCAGCACCTTTACAAACTACTTTTTTTACCGGACATCCAAAATTGATATCCACTAAATCAGGTTTTACAGTAGAAACAATTTTAGAAGACATCTCCATTGCTTCTTCATCACCACCAAAAATCTGAATTCCAACCGGACGTTCATAATCAAAAATATCCAGCTTCATGCGGCTTTTTATAGCATCACGAATTAATCCTTCCGACGAAATAAATTCAGAATACATCATGTCAGCGCCATGCGTTTTGCATAATCTGCGAAACGGCGGATCACTAACATCTTCCATCGGTGCGAGTAATAAAGGAAATTCGGGTAATTCTATGTTGCCAATCTTGACCATCTTCATAATTTTTTGCAAAATTACAACATTTAGTTTAATTCACAGCAAAACATTCAAGAAGCTGAAAATAAACCACATAAGTGATATAAGTTCATTTAAAAGATTGCGCAGAACAACACTTTAATTAAATGAACTTATATCACTTATATGGTAAAAAATTTTATACAGTAGTTTTTCGGTAATCAAAAAAACGAATTGGTTTACGGCTCATCGGATTAAAAACCATTGGATTTAAAGTTTCTTTTGAAGCAAATTCTATTTTTGGCGTTACTCTCAATTTTGCTCTAAAGTGATCTTTAATTTCCTGCAGAAATTCTGGAGTTTGATTTTTAACGGCAATTTTTATCACGATTTCATCAGTGCCTAAATCGTTTGTAGAGATTTCAATGATATGATTTTCGATATTGTCAAATCCGCTTAAAACATCGTTCATCGCTGGCGGATACAAAGTTGTTCCTTTATATTTAATCATTTGCTTTTTACGGCCCAAAACAGGACCAACACGCAAAGTATTCCTTCCGCAGGCGCAAGGTTCGTTATGAAGCTGTACAATATCTCCGGTTTTAAAACGTAATAACGGCATTGCTTCAATTCCTAAAGTAGTAAAAGTAAGTTCACCCGTTTCTCCGTCTTTAACAGGTAAATTATTTTCGTCCAAAACTTCAACGATGATTAATTCCGGATGATGATGTCCACCATTTCCGTGTTCACATTCTGTAAAAGCCGTGCTCATTTCGGTAGAAGCATAAGTCGAAAACAACTTAATATTCCATTTATCCGTGATTTTTTTAGACAAAGTATTCATCGAAAAATCCTGATCTCGCAAAGATTCTCCAATGCAAATTGCCCCTTTTATGCTTGAATTATTATAATCGATTCCGTGAATTTCGGCATATTCAATTAACTTCAATAAAAAAGAAGGAACGGTAATTAAATAACTCGGATTGTATTTTAAAATCGAATCCCATTGCATTTCCGGAATTCCGGCGCCAACACGAATTACGCCGACTTTCAATTTTCGAAGACCTAGAAAATAAGCCAGACCAGCCATAAATTTTCTGTCAATTGTTGTCATTAATTGAACAACATCACCTTCAGCAATTCCGGCGCAGGCAAACGAGATGGCTTCATTATAAGCCAAACGATCTAAATCAGAATCGGTTAAACCAAAAGTTACGGGATCGCCTAAAGTTCCTGAAGTCGAAGCGTAGTCGATAATTTTATTTTGCGGAACACATACAAAATCATCATTATATTGCTGTAAATCTTCTTTTGTAGTAACAGGTAAATGCTGTAAATCTTCTAAAGTTTTAATTTTTGAGATATCAATATTTTGTCCGGCAAAAAGTCTTTTATAAAAAGGAGAATTTTGACTGATATATTGTAAAAGTTCAGATAGTTTTTTTTCTTGAAAAATTTTAATTTCTTCTAAAGAATCTTTTTCTATTGCTGGAATCATTTTAATTTTCTTTTGATTTTTTTTAAATATTTTTCAATTTTTTCTTTTTCAGGCAGTGTTGTAATTTCTTTGGTCAAAGCTTTTTCAAAATTAAGTTTTGCCTGCTGAAAATCTTTTATTTGGTAAAAGTACAATCCTGCCTTATAATATACAACCCAATAATCAGGGTTTAATGATTGATAGTTTTGAATGAATTCTGGAGAAATCGTTTCCTTATTTTCAAGAAACGAATCTATTTTATGATCTTCAACTTTGAATTTTTTATAATTGCGGAAAGCGGCAGTTTCTAAAAACGGATCTTTGGCAATATTTAAATTTTCTTTTTGAAAAGAATTTAAGGAATCATTTTTTCTTTCGCCAAAAACAGAATTCAAATCGTAACAAACAAATTCGCCCAATTGATACGGATTTGCCGAAACCCAAACTAATTTTTCTTTCGGTTTAAAAATAATTCCGTGATGCGCCATTAATTGGTTCAAAGCTTTCTCGGAACCGTAACCAAGCGGAATATTTTTCAAACCGTTTTTATTTCGAAGAATTTCCGAAGCAATTTCCGGATTTACTTTTGGATTTTCTGCCAGAAGTTCCTGCATTCTTTCAAAGCGATATTCAGAATGACTGTTTATAATTTGTTTCTGATTTCGTTTATCATTTTTAAATTCATCACCCTGAAAATGATTCGAACATATTAACTGATCGGTGTTTGGAACATCGTAAACGTCCATTTTTGTAGGTGAAACTTCAATCAAAATGGCTTTGTTGTCGTTTGCGCTTCCTACCATTATTGATTCAGAAACAAAAACTTTTCTCTTTTTTGCAATCGAAATGGCTTCGTCTATATTTTTGGCGTGCTGCAAAATTTCGCGTGTCAAAATGGAAATTGGCGTTTTTGCAATTAGCGGAATTTTAGATTTTGAAGCATTAATCGTCACTGTTAAACCTTCCTGATTCATTCCAGAAACAGCACCAATCATTCCCGGCCAGGTAACCATCATAAATTTATAACCTGCTTTCGGATTGATGAACGCCACGATTTTATTTTCCGCGAAAGCGTCATTTACATAAAAATCAAAATTGCGTCCGAGGATTAAATTTCCATCTTCCGTTTTTTCATTCCACGCCGCAAAAGAGGAACAGCCAACCAAAGCCAAATCTTGTAAAGCGTGGCCAATATCGTGCGCCGCATGAAGGTATAAACCACGCTGATATTTAGGGGCAATGTTATTTAATTCATCCGAAGTGTATTCAGAAACGCCATAAATTTCCGTTTGATATTCTTCAGGAACATTCAAATATAATTTTCGATTGTACCATCTTAAAAACTGGCGGAGTATTTTTTGCTGAAAAGCAGACGGAATAAAATCTTTTACTTTAGAGAAAAAAATTTGCTGCTGATTTTTTAAAAGAGAATCAGTTAAAGCTCCGGTGTTTAAACCAATTTCCAGCGGATCGCCTTCGGCGTATAATTCCCAAATGCCTTGTTTATTTTTTAAAAGAGAATTTTTTCCCGAGATAAATACTGAATCTGATTTTTTTACAACAATTGGTTTCGATGCATTATAAGCTGAAAGATCAGGTTTATGATGCATTGATTTTGATGTTCCGCAAGAAATAAAGAACATTAAAAAACCGATAAAGAAGAAAAGTAAAATTCGGTTTTTCATGATTTCTATTCAGATTCGGAGTTGATTTTCGTAACTAAATATTCTTTGCCTACAATTTCAGAACAGGTCGAAACGGCACCAATCGTAACGCCCAAAACGCCGTGCATATTGATACTTTGACCTGTAAGATATAAATTATCCAATTTGGTTTTTGCCGGAATCAGCGTTTTCATCGGATTGTTGGAATCTTTAACATACCCGTACATATTTCCGTTGTAACCGCCAATATAATCGCGATAAGAAAGCGGAGTAGAAGTATGAATTGATTTTATACAATCCCTTATTCCCGGAAATTTAATTTCAATCTCAGCTAAAAATTTAGCTGTTTTTCGCGATTTAAATTCCTCATAACTTTCACCGCGATCGCTTTCTTCGGCTGTTGTATTAAAAGTGTCAATCCAGGGCGTAACATCTTCATATTTCATGTAGGTTATAAACGTCATTCCTTCCGCCCAGATTTCCTCTTTTTTTGAAGCGTTCATCGAAGCCATAAAACCTTTTGGCCACGAATCTTCATCATATTCATGTGCCGTCCAGACTTCGCTGCTTTTCTTAAAATGATAGAAATTATGATTGATATATTTAAAAGTGTGAGGCTTAAAAACGATATATAAACTAAAGGCAGAAATTACGCCTTCCAAACTTTGAACACGATTAACAAAAGCTTTTCTAAAGTTTTCTTCGCCCGCCATTTTTAGCGTTGTTTTCGGTTCAATATTCGAAATAAACATTGAGCCAAAAACTTTCATTCCATCTTTTAATTCAACAAAATCGACTTTATTATCTTCAACATTAAAGCGCGTAACTTCTTTGTATTTATAAAATTCGCCGCCGTATTTTTTAAGTTGCTTTAAAAGCTGTTTTGTAATCTGACTTCCGCCGTTAATGCATCGCCACGAACTTTGAATATAAGAGTTGACAGAAAGCGCATGAACGTAAAAAGGCGATTTATCAGGAATGCCCGCATACAGAAAATTAGAACCAGCAAGAACTGCTTTTAGTTTTTCATTTTGTGTACATTCTTCAATCGTTTCTTTTGCATTTAATGCCAGAATTTCGTTGTCGTATTTCCCTTCCCAGTTTAAATTATAAAGCGGAAAAGCATCACAAATGGTTTGAAGCTTTTCGCAGTATTTTTCAATATTTGCTTTTTCTTCAGGGAAAAAAGCAGTTAGTTGATCCGCAAAATTTTCATAACCCTGCGCATGTGGATATTCGTTTTGATCGTCTTCAAACGAAATCATATCGTAACAATTCTCATCTAATTTTTTTAAATTGAGATGATCAATAATGCCAATATATTTAAAATATTTATACAAATTTTGACCTTCGGCTAAACCTCCGATATAATGAATTCCGGTATCAAAAATAGTTTTATCGCGAACAAAAGTCTGCAGATTCCCGCCGTATTGATTGTTCTTTTCGAGCACACAAACGCTGTAGCCTTCTTTAGCCAAAATTATAGACGAAACCAATCCGCCTAAACCGCTGCCAACAATTACTACATCGTATTGCTCTTTCATTGCTTTTTATTTAATACAATTATCACATTTTCTTCTGCAACAATTGCAAAACCAGAATCAACCAATTTAGTTTTTAAATTAGAAGAATTAACTAAAATTATGGAAGAAGCGGCAATCACTTTTTCAAGATCTCCTGCATAATTTTCATCAGAAATTAAAACTATTTCATATTGATTTTCAACTACAGAATCTAGTGAATCCAGATATGATATTTTTCTCTTTTTTAGAAAATAATTTGTTTTGGCAACCAATACTTTTTCTTCATCACTTATAAAAGAAACTATTTTTCGCTGCGGTTCCTGCAATGCCAATAAAACGTCTAATTGCCCATAATCGTTCCCAAGATGCAAAATTTTAGCTTTAGGATTTATGTATTTATTTAAATTGAAATAGGTTTCCAGATTCTGTTTTAAGTCTTTTTTTACAGCATCGCCAATTTCAATTTCTTTGTAATCGTAACTATTAACCAGCATTTTTTTGAAATAATCCGGGCCTTCTAACTGCTGACGAATTTTGCGATGTTCTGCTTTAAAAAAGGTACTTATTTGTTTTGTTCTTTCGGCATAATTATTTCCAAAAGAAGTATTTTCAGGAGTAATTCTCTCTAAAATGGTAACCGTTAAACTTCCGTCATGAATAACAAAGTCGCCTTTAGGAATTAACTCTGAAGCACCATGAATGACAACCGGAATAATATCTAATTTAAATTCTTCGGCAAGGAAAAAAGCACCTTTATGGAATCGTTTTACAACATTATTTTCTGAACGAGTTCCTTCCGGAAAAACCATTAAAGAATAGCCTTCGTTTACTTTTTTACGTAAATGTTCAACGCCGCCTTCTAAACCTTCAGAAACGGGATAAAAACCCGCTTTTCTAACAACGCCGCCAAAAATAGGAGAGTTGTAAACCCAGTCGCTTACCAGAAATATAATTTTTGGGCTCAGCATTCCTATTGATAAAATATCTAAAAATGAAGAATGATTGGCAATAATAACCGCTGGTTTTTCAAACGTTTCGTTAAAATTGTTAACGACTTTTTTGCGAATAAATGGGTTAGAATATAATACCGATTTCATGTATTTTGAAACCACATATCTAAAACCTTTCATTTTTGTTTTTTTGCTAAGCGGTAAAATCGGCATTAATGTGAAACTGAAAAACGACATTAAAATTCCGCCCAAACCGTAATAGAAAAACGACATTACACCATAAAGAAAAGTGCGTAATTGAAATGGTGGATTTCCTTTTTTAGGTCTATTCGACAGAAATAATTTAAACAGAATTGGATAAAAAATGAACGTAATAATTAACGCCGCAAAAACCCCAATTAAGGAAACAGAAGAAATAGAACGCAGCGCCGGATGTTTGGCAAAAACCATTGCGCCAATTCCTAAAATGGTTGTTATTACCGCCAGAATAATTGACGTTCTGTAAATGGCAATTTCGTTTTTTCCGTTTGTATATTCTTTCTGTAAAGCACTTGTCATGAAAATACTAAAATCGACACCGTGACCAAAAATCAATGTGCAGACAATCATGCTAAAAATATTCATTTGAATGCCAAAAATGCCCATAATTCCGGCTGTTACAATTCCCGTTAAAGCAATTGGAATACAACTTACAATCACCAATTCAATTCTTCGGAAAAAGAAAAACAGAATTAAAATTACGGCAACAAAAGAATAATTGACAAGCGAATTAAAATCGGTTTTTAAAGTGCTGAAAAAAGTCTCGTTCATTTGCTGACGATCAATCGCAATAAGATTTTCTTTTGCAGAAGTCGATTTTACAAATTTGTCGCGTTGTTCCCGCGTAACTTTTACCAAAGTAGAAATCGTGTAAAAACCATTTTTTTCGGTTACGAATTCTTTAAGTTGCAACGCTTGAATTTTTAAATAATCTTCGGTAGAAATTGGTTTGAAATCAAAATCAAAATGATCAAAAAACAAAGAATAAGTGCTTGGCTTAAAGCCGAGTTTTGAACCTTCTGCAATTAATTGAGATTTTAAAATTTGTTTTTTTTCTGAGTTCCAAAATGAATTCCATTTTGCGATTTTCTGTTTTTGTGCTGCCTGAGAAAGCACAATTCCGCCAACGGAACTAAAATTCAATATTTTGTCTTGCTGTTTTTCTTTGGATAAATCGGCAAAAAGCTTGCTGTTGTTTTGCAAAACTTCTTCCATGCTTTTTCCGTAAGCCGCAACATAAATGGTTTTTGAAGTTAAGCTGGTACTTTCTTCCAATTGTTTTTCGGCCGCTTTAATATCTTTCGGAACAAAATTTAACTGCGACAAATCGTTATTGAAACCAACATTGTTATACGTAAAACAGCAAATGATAGTAATTAAAACACAAAATCCAATTAAGAATTTATTTTTGTGAAATGAAAAATGAGCCAGTTTATCGATCGCATTTTTCTTGTGTTCAACATTGTTTTCTTTTGGTTTATACAAATGTGGAACAATCAAAAGAGAAAAAATTCCGGTTGCCATAACGATTACGGCGGCGAAAATTCCGAGATCATTCAACGCATCAGATTTTACAAAAAGCAGACATAAAAAGGCAACGGCAGTTGTTGAGCTGCTCATAATTACTGGCATCGTAATGTCTTTGTATAACGTTTTGATGTCGCTGTTATGCTTATAATGTGTAAGAATGTGAAGCGAATAATCGATCGTAATTCCTAATAAAATAGAACCAATTCCGAGAGAAATGGCTGAGATTTGTTCTTTTACAAAATATAAAAACGCCACTGCAAATAAAGCCCCGAAAACGGTTGGAAGGAAAATGATTAACGGAATCAATATTTTTCTGTAAAACAAAATCAAAATCAGCATCAGCGTAATCATTGCGATTGTTGTCGTTAAAACAATATCGCTTTTAATTTGTTTTGCATTTGCGGCCGCAATTAATGCTGAACCAAAATAACTTACAGAAGTTTTTCCTTTAAACTGTGTGTTTAAATTTTCCTGAATTGATTTTAGTTTTTCGGCAAAAATGCTGTTTTTTTCTGTTTCGCTTGAAGAAATATCTGAGGTTATAAAAAGCAGTAATTTCTTTTTATCCTTTGTCATTACAAAACCATTGTCGAGCGTAAAATCGTCGCCAATATTTAGTTGCTGTAATTTTTTTAAAGCGATAAAAGAAATCCCAAGCGGATCCTGCAGAATAAAATCTTTGGTAATAAATCCCGACGGTGAAATAATCGATTTGTAATTTCCCTGAACAGTTGCTGCAATACTGTCTTTTTGAAGTTTAGTTTGAATAGCAGCATAATCTTTATCTTCAAGAAAAAGCGGCAGATTGTTGTAAACAAAATCGATGGTTTCCTGAATATTTTCTTCATCAACTTTTCCCTGAATTCCGCTTATGTAAGGTTTACAAGATTTAGCAACGCTGTCTGAAAAAGCTGTGGCTATTTCTTTTAAATCTTCGGTAGAACCATTTTTTTCGAGTTTGAAAATAACGGTCGTTTTATCGGCAAAGTTTAATTGTTTTAAAACTTTTGCGGTTGCATCGGCTTTGTCGTTTGTTGGAATAAGTTTGGTAATGTCTTCTTCAAACTTAATCTGCGAAGCAAAAAATCCAAATACCAAAAGCATCAAAACAGCCAATAGAACCGAGAGAGATTTTCTTCGGTTTACAAATAAATGAATGGCGTAAAAGTATTGATGCATAATTATTTATTATTGTTTTTTTGCCACAGATTAAAAGTTTAGCTTTAGTTTGTCACCCTGAGCGAAGTCGAAGGGCGTTCCAATTGGACGTGGGCTTCGACTTCGCTCAGCCTGACAAACTGGATGTAAAAATCATTTTAATCCATATAATCTGTGGCAAAACCTTATTTAATATTCGTTTTGTTTTTAGAACTAAAAGCGCTTAAAAGCAAATAACTTATAAGCCCGGCTGATAGTGCTAAAACGGATGCTAAAATAAGACTTCCGACGATATATTGTGCAGCGTTTTTTTGAATATCGTCGAGTGTGGCCGAACTATCTAAAATTAACGGCGCATCGCTCGTAATAAAAAGACTTCCTGTTTTTAAAGAACCGTAGATGACCAGCGGAATAAAAGGCGGAAAACTCACATTTGAAGACAAAAAAGCGATTACTTTATTGAGCCTGAATAAAGCGGCAAAAGTAAAAAGAAGTATAGTTTGAAATCCCCAAAAAGGCGAAATCCCGATAAAAATTCCCAGAGCAATTGAGGCCGATTTTATGAAATTAGAATCGTTGCTTTCTAAAATATCTTCTAGAAAAAACTTTTTAAAACCTTTTTTTTTTGCTCGCCGAAAGAAATCGCGAGGTTTAATATACAGCAAAGCATTAGTTACCAAAACCGTATTTAAAATACTGATTCGGGTAAAATCCCTGAAAGGGCGAAAATGCGAAACACGTTCTGCGGGATCATACAAAACCTGAATTGCAATATTTTTTACCACAATTCCTTTCCATGCAGAACGAACAATCACTTCGATTTCAAACTCAAATTTATTGGTATAAAATCGTTTTGGAATTAATTTTAAAGGATATAATCTAAAACCGGATTGCGTATCCTGAAGTTCAATTCCGGTTTCAAACTTAAACCAGAAATTGGAGAATTTGTTTCCGAAACTGCTTTTCTTAGGAACATTTTCCTGCGTCATGTTTCGGCTTCCAATTAAAAGCGAATTCGGTTCGTTTTGAATTTCCTCAATAAAACTCGGAATATCTGATGCGAAATGTTGTCCGTCAGAATCTATCGTGATGGCGTATTCAAAGTTGAGTTCAATTGCTTTTCTAAAACCATTTCGCAGCGCCCTTCCTTTTCCTAAATTTTTAGGATGATGAATTTGCGTAAACTGCGAATATTGTTTTAAAATTTCGTTGGTTTCATCTGTTGAACCATCATTGACAATAATGATATTTTGAGTGAAATCTAAAATAGAATCCAACACTTTTTTCAATGTTTTATGGTTATTGTATGTTGGTACAATAACACAAAAAGAAGTTGAATCGAGCAATTCCTGCTTTGATAAAATAGGTTTCATTGAGAATTTTTCATGAGCTTATTTTACAAATTGTTTTTCCTTTTCAGGGAAACTTTTTGATTGTAAAACAAAGTCTTTTAGATAATCTTTCAAAGCACCATTTTGCTCGGCATAATGTGCTGTGATAAATTTTTTATCTTCTTTAATATTTTTTCTATAACCTGTAATTCCGGGAACATTTTCCTGAATACTTAATCGAATCATTCTGATTTCGATATTATTAGGCTCGCTTTTTATAGTCGATTCCAGAAGCTTTGCGCCTTCTTTAAAACGGGAAATTTTGCTTCCTAAAACGCTTTCAAATTTAGAATCTAATAAAATAGAAGCTGCTTTGTAAGCCACTAAAATTTTATCATCGTTGTTTGAAACGCCGGAAAGTTTTTCGATAAATTCTTTAGAATTGGTTTCTGATTTGGTAACATCAGTATACATTTTGCGAATGGAAGCCAAATCTGGAGTTCCCGCAAAATTTATCCATAGAAGTAATGACAATAGTAATTTCATAATTATAATTTTTTATACACATTGCTTAATTTTAAAGCGGTGGTATCGTTAAAATATGTGGTGTTTTTCACCTTTACCAAATCATCTTCTGTGGTTGTTATGTCAAGTTCTAAACGGAGTTCCGGATTGGTCTCCGGATTAATTAATGCCATGAATTTTACATTCGAAAGTGTTTGTATTATCAAGGAACTTTTTGTGATTGACTCGACAAGTTCTTTAATAATTTGAATCATGCAAACGCCCGGCATTATTGGGTTTCCAGGAAAATGACCTTTAAAAACCTCATGATTGGCATTAACTAATATACGAAAATTATATTTAGCATCGCCTGTTTTCTCCTCTGAAAGGACTTTGTAAAAGTCTTTTAAAACCATAATTTTTTATTATTTTCCGAATGTATATGCGGCACCAAATTGAAACACTAAATTATTGCTGTCACCACTTTCATCGTAATAATTTATAAAAGCATTTGTAAATCCTTTTTTTACTCTTGCTTCAAATGCAATTCCATTTTTCAGGCTATATCCTAACCCGGCAATAATTCCCAAATCGATATCATCACCTTTATTAAAATTGTGTTCTTTATTTTTAGGATCTACTTTAATATCATCAGCAATTAAAATATCGGCAAAAGGCCCAGCCAATGCATAAATACTTTCCGTAAAATTAAATTTATTTATAGTAAGTGCCGAAATATATTGTAATGAAGCATTTACACTTCCGCTGTCATAAGTGGTTACATATGAGTTTGTTTCCGGAATATAAGTGCTGGTAGTACCCATACTTGCATTACCTTTTCCTCCTTGTCTTGAATATGTTAATTCAGGCTGCAGCGTGTAAACTTTGCCAAGTTTTAAAGCTCCAAAAGCACCTATATAAAAATCTGTTTTGTTACCCAGATCAGTATCTGTTATTTTAGAAATATTAACTCCGGCGTTAATTCCCGGTCTAAAAGTTACTTGAGCTTGTGTGCTTAAAAATGCAAAAAACAACAATGCAATAATGGCTAAATTTTTAATATTCATAATTTATTTTACGTTAAAAGAATAGGTAACACCTATTTGAAAATTGACATTACTATTATAATCACTAAAAAAGTAATCATTGTTATTAGAATTATTATAATAATAATCGCTGTCTAAAACATCATAAAGACCTTTTTTAAATCGAATCTCAAATCCAAGTCCCGAAGGCATTTTATAAGCAAGACCAGTAACAAACGAAAGATCATTATTTGTTTTTCTAAAAGCTAAATTGTCGTCTAAAAGAACATCTAAAGCAGGACCAAACTGTACCTGAAAACCTTGCCCAAATTTTAATTTGTTAATCAAACCAATCGACAAATAACTAATTTGCAAATCCTGATAAACGACTCTTTCTGTCTGCGTATTTGAATCGAAAAAATTTCGGGCAACATTATTAGAACCCTGCCTGATATAATTTATTTCGGGCTGAAGCGCATAACGTTTCGATAAGTTTATTTCTCCAAAACCGCCAACATAAAAATCAGGCTTGTAATCAGCATGCGTTTCTGAAATGGTCGAAAGGCTCAAACCAGCTCTTAAACCAGGAGTAAAAGTGACTTGGGCTTGCAGTTTTACGATTGCAAAAAAAACGAATAAGACAAACGCTAATTTCTTTTTATACATTATTTTACTTTAAAAGTATAGCTGATACCGATTTGGAAAACCTGATTTAAAATAACATCATTGTAATAGTAATCATCATTGTTATTATCAAGTCCGTCATAACCATAAATATCTATCATACCTTGTTTGATTCTAGCTTCAAAAGTCAATCCATTTGGCAACGTATAACCAACACCTCCAACAATAGCAAGGTCAAAACCTTCAGGATTGCTGTTTATGTAATTGTCACCAACTTTTATATCTAAAGATGGACCGGCTAAAACATGAAAACCTTTACCTCCAAAATGATATTTGGCAACGGCCCCCAGTGTTAGGTAATTTAATTCATACTTTTCAGAATAATAACGGCCGTTTTCGAAATATCTTCCTTCATCACCTTGTCTTGAATACGTTATCTCAGGCTGCAGCGAAAAATATTTGTTAAATTTAATGTCTACTAGTCCACCAATGTAAAAATCTGTTTTAGATCTGTTATCATCAATATTGGTTAATGTTGAAATATTCAAACCGCCTCTAAGGCCGGGACTAACTTTTACCTGTGCTTGTGATTTTACAAGACCGATAAATAAAACGAATGCAATTAAGGTTATTTTTTTCATCTTTTGATTAGTTTAATTTTATGGTTAGTTTAAGTTTCTACTCTGATTTAAAATAATTTAGCTCAATTTTAAGCTTAATATTTTGATGAATTATCTGAATCTTTTCAGCAAAAATATTGTTTTCTGAATTGAAAAACAGCGTAAATTTTTCTTTTGTTTTAGATGCGTGAACGATCTTTTCTAATTTTTGATCTTTTTTGGAGATAAAAATATAATTGTCCCGTTTTCCATCTGCCGATTTATAAATATCATTTGATTCGTTTTCAAATTGTTCCTGAATCAAATATTGTTTTTTTAAAAGCAGTCGGAAATCTTCTTTTAATGTATTAATTAAAATTTTTCGATCTAATTCTGAAACAATCGAATTGACTTTAAAATCATTTTCAGAAATTTCAAAATCCATTAATTTATTTCCGAATTCTGTTGTAAAAACAATTCGATGCGTAATGTCGTTTATTTTTTTAGCAATGAAAATTCCCGACAATTCATTTCCGTAAACAGATATATTAGTTTTATAAACATAATCGGTTTTTGAATCTGAAAAATACGGAACGTCATAAGACGTTTTGTCTAATTTTTTTGGCGTATAGTTTTTTGTGACCGAGCCGCAAGAAACCAAAACAATTGCCAGAAAACAATTAATTAGTAAAAACTGAATCGTCGATTTTTGCATTGATCACTTTATTTTTAAGTACAATTCGGGTATAATCCTCAGATGATTCTAATAATTTTACTTGAACCACAGTTGCTTCTTCCTTGTCAAAAGTCAGTTCGATTTGTTTGATGTATTTTTTCAGCGTCGCATCTTTCGGAATAAATTTCGCTAAGTTTTGACCTTTCAATTTAAAATACGAAATCGTAAATTCTTTATCGTCAAACATATTTCCGCTTACACTTCCAATAATTAATTTATTGATTCGGGCAAAGATCTTGCTGTTGCCAATATCAACCGCGCTTTTCTTTCCTTCGTCGTTAATCAGGATTTTTCCGTTCTTGAAAACAATGCTGTAATTATATGGTTTTTTATATTGCCATTGCAAAAGTGCAGGTTCTTTAAAAACCATTTTTCCAGAAGTTTCAATGTCTTTTGATAAAAAATCTAAATGTTTGTACTGAACAAAATCAGTACTTAAAGTTTTGATTTTTTTGGACACAACATTTACATCTTGTTTAAAAGAAGCAATTTCAGCATCGGTCATTTTTTGTTCCTGAGCGAACAATGAGCTTGAAATAAATAGAATTAGTAATGCTATTTTAGTTTTCATATTTTTTTAAAATTGTACTTTAAAATTTTTTTTGCCACAGATTAAAATGATTTACACAGATTATATATTTAATAAAAATCCGTTTTAATCAGCGTCTTCGCTTTAGCGAATCCGTATTATCCGCGTTCAATTTCATAAGCATTAAGATTCAGTAATTCTTCAATCGAAACCACTTCATAATGATTTTGCTGTAAAAATTGCAAAAACTGTTCCAATACTAAAACAGAGTGTGATCCCTTATCGTGCAAAAGTACAATTCCGCCCGGAGAAACACGTTTTATAATTCGATTGAAAATTAATTCCTGATTTTTAGTTCCTCCATCAAGAGAACGAATATTCCAGCCAATTGTTTTATGTCCGGTGATTTTTAAAGCTCTTCGAATCGAAGGCGTAGTAACTCCGTAAGGCGGACGAAAGAAGTTTATTTTTTTTGAAGTATATTTTTCCAGTAATTTATCTGTTTTGCGAAGTTCCTCCGTTATTTTATCTTCATGATAAAAATCGAAAAATTTAGAGTGAGAATAGGAATGATTTCCAACCAAATGTCCTTCTGCAATAACTTTTTGAATAATTTCAGGATGCTTTTCAATGTTTTTTCCAATGCAGAAAAATGTGGCTTTAGCATTGTATTTTTTCAGAAGTTCTAAAACTTCCAAAGTAAATTCACTTGGGCCGTCGTCAAAAGTTAAGGCAATTTTTTTCTCTGTTTCCAGTGGATTATTGCAGAAAGCTTTTACATGATAATTGGAAGAAATTATCGAAGAACCAACAGCATTAATTCCAATCCAGATAAAAACTAGAGCAAAAAAATACCACAGATTTATTGCCATAAAAAGATTCAAAAGAAAAACTAAAAGCAATAAAAAGATAAAAAAGATCGAGATGTTTTTATGCGTTATCATTTTGAAAGTAACGTAAAACTATGATTTTTTCCGTTTAATTGATTGTACAATAAAATGGTTTTATAAGCTGGTTTTGCAGCCGAATTTACTTTTATAATTTCTGGAATTTCCTGAGTTTTTAAAATTTTTGAAGCCATCCAAAAAGCAAAAGCCGAAGCCGTATCATATTCGCCGCTCAAATGTTTGTAATATAAAACAGGAGTTTTGGCGAAAGCATTTTCTGCCAGATTTTTATAATAATTTTCGAAAGAAGCATTTCCGTCAAAACCTAAAACCAAAGCATCAACATCAGAAATTTCTAAATTATTGACTTTCAGAAAAGATTTAATTTCAGATTCAATTTCGTTTTCTTCCAGCGTATTTACGATTGCAATATCCAAAAGTTCAGCGTAAGTGTTTTCTTTTCTTTCGTTTTCTAAAACAAAAAAACTGGCACCTTCACCATAAACAGCTCCGCTGGTTTTAGAATTTAAAACATCATAAGGTGCAGTATTATCTGCTTTGATTCGGCCGTTTAATTTAAAAAGAGAAGTAGTGTATTCTCCATTTTCATCAACGCCGCCGACTAAAATCGAATTGGCTTCATCTTCTTCAATCTGCATTTTAGCATCTAAAAGCGCCGATTCAAAAGAAACCGCGCCGTTTACATAAGTAAAATTATAACCTTTACATTGCTGTAAAAGTGCAATTTGCGCACCAACTGTATTGTGCGTAGATTGAATAAAAGAAGTTGGCGTTAAAAACTCTTCTTTATTATCTAAAATGCTTTTCAGGAATTTTTCAGAATCTTCGATACAGCCTAAACCGGTTCCGGTAATGATTGCATCAACTTTTTCGACATTAGCATCTTTCATTGCCAAAGCCGAAGCTACAATTCCGTTTTTCACTCCTTTTGCCATTCTGCGGCTTGCAGCTGGCGAAATATATTCTTTGTACGCAGGTGAAACAATCGCCAGTACATTTTCATCATGATTAACATTGGCTTCTTCTAAAAAAACAGTATCAAATGTTTTTTGAGTCGAAATACAGCCTACTCCATTTATATATGTTTTTTTCATTTTAGCTTTTTGAAAATATAAGAGTTGAACAATTTCCTCCAAATCCAAAAGAATTAGATAAAACGTGTTCGATATTTTTTGTTATTAATGAAGTCTGCGGAGTCAAATCGATTTCTTCCATCTGCGTTTCAAAATTCAAATTAGGATAAACAACATTATTCTGAATCGCCAAAACACTGTAAACAGCTTCAATTGCCGCTGCTGCCGCTAAAGTATGTCCCGTAAAAGGTTTTGTTGAACTAAAATCAGGAACTTTTTCGTCTTCGTAAATACGGCGTAAAGCTCTTCCTTCAGATAAATCGTTATTTGGAGTTGCCGTTCCGTGAACGTTGATATAATCAATTTGAGAAGGTTTTAAACCCGAAACTTCAAAAGCTTTTTTCATTGCTAAATAAGCACCGTCTCCATTTTCAGAAGAAGCCGTTTGGTGAAAAGCATCATTTGCGTTTCCGTAACCGGAAACTCTTGCCAGTACTTTTTTATTTTGTTTGGCAACAATTTCATCCGATTCTAAAACTAAAAAAGCCGCAGCTTCTCCAAGATTTAATCCTTTTCTGTTATTGTCGAAAGGTTTGTTGTAATCGTCAGATAAAATCATCAAAGTCTTAAATCCGTTGATGGTGAATTTTGACAAAGCATCGGCTCCGCCAACAATAACACGGTCTAATTTTCCGGTTTTAATTAATCTTGCACCCAGCATAATTGAATTTGCAGCAGAGGAACAAGCCGTGCTGATAGTCGAAACCATTCCTTTTAAACCCAGTTCTTCGGCAATTTTATCTGCAACATCGCCGCCGTCGTGACAAGTGATATATTTAACCAATTCAGGCTTTTCGAAATAATCGTAATAATGTTTTTCCGTCATGTCCATTCCGCCCACACTTGTAGCCGAAATAAGTCCAGTTCTAAATTCGTTGATAGAGGTAATGCCGGCATTTTCAACAGCTTGTTTTGCTGCCAAAGTACCAATCATAGCGGTTCTCGAAAAATTATTATCGCTGTTTAATTCCAGTTCAGCAATAAGTTCATCGTTGGTTTTTTTGATTTCACCTACTTTGATAACATCTGCATGAACTGTAGAAATATTAGAGATACGGGAAATCCCGATTTTATTTTCGATTAACGAACGATAATTTTCCTCAACCGAATTCCCGATTGCGGAGATAATTCCCATTCCCGTTATTGCAACACCTTTTGTCATTTTAGATTTTAGAGTTTTGATTTTAGATTCTAGAACTTTGTCAAAGTTTTAAACTTTGACAAAGTTGACGGATTTTAAAACATGTTAGATTTTAGATTCCAATAGGAAATTTAAAATCTGAAGTCTAAATCTAAAATTATTTCGTTCTGTTAGCGCTAATGTACGCCGCCATAGTTTCGATAGACTGGAAAATTGTTTTCCCTTCTTTCGGATCTACTAATTTAATTCCGTAATCTTTATCTAAAATCACGATCAATTCAAGCGCATCAATCGAGTCTAAACCTAAACCATCTCCAAACAAAGGATCGTTATCAGCAATGTCTTCAATTGTGATATCTTCAAGGTTTAAAGTAGTAATAATTTTGTTTTTCAATTCTTCTTTTAATGCTTCCATGATTATTTATTATATAATGTATTGATAGTTTCGTTTGTATATTTTGTGTTTTCTGCTGCGCTGATTGTGCAGAGAAAAGCTTTATAATTGTCATTAAAATATTCTACCCAGCCGCATAAAACCATATCTGCCTTATTTGTATTCAACAGAATATCTGAATAATTCGACATAAATTCTGTGTTAAAGGTGTCAAATATAAAGAAAGAATTTTCACTTTTCAGCTGATGACGGATACTTATTTCGCCCAGACAAATATTTGGGAGCGTATAAACGAAAACCGCCGGACTCGGAAAATAGTTTTCTTTATCTGAAATTGATTCCTGATATTTTACATCGGTATCTAAACTTGACGATTTATTTGCTAAAACCAAAGCGATATTATGTTCTTTTTCTTCTGAAGTTATTGGACTCAAAAGCAATTCTGATCCTAAAAAAGCCAGTTTACTCAAAGCATCCATTTTGAAAAATTTTGGATATTGCATTTCAAAATTGCGATACGATTGTTTGGAGAAATCAGCAAAATCTGTTGGTTCAATTTTGAATACAGAAGTTCCGTTCAAAACAATTTCATTGTTTTGGATGGTGATGTAGGATTGTATATTGGTTTTATTTTGAGTCATTATTTTTTGTAACTTTGTCAAGTTATGAAATTCTACGAAAAATATCCGCAATTAAAACAGAAAAGCTTTTTGTCAAAAGTGCTTGCTGATACTGTATTCTCTACAATGTCTTTGGAAGACCAACAGGTTTCTAAGAGTAAAGTTGTCAAAATTGTTGATGCCATTTTAAAGGAGAAAGAATTAAAAGGAAATCAATTCTTCACTAATTAATTGATTTAATAATTTATAATCTCCATTGTCAGCAGCTTTCATTGCGCTAATATAAAATTTTCTGCTTTCGCCTTCTCTGTGATATAACTCTAAAGGTTGATATCCAAACTTTAATGCTATAAGATTCATCAAAATCCTTCCAGTCCTTCCATTTCCATTATTGAAAGGATGAATTTTTATAAACTCATAGTGTGAATACACTAAGCAGTCAATATGATCTTCTAAAGTTTTAGAAATGGAAATTTTAAAATTAAGATTATCTAGAAACTGATACATGGCTTGTAAAACCATTACTGGTTTTGGTGGAATTAGTTGTCCAACAGAAACTTCTGTTATTCTCCATTTTCCAGCCCAATCGTAAAGTTGTTCAAATGCAATTTTATGAATTTCCAAAACAAGTGTTGTTGAAATATCAACATCAGTTTCTAATTCAAAAGTAAAAAGTTCTGCTTTAGCAATTCCAGATGCTTCAAATTCATTGATTTGATTTTTATCAGTCAAACCAAGTAAATTATCGTCTGGAAAAGGAGTCCAATTAGTTTGATTTTCCATTTCTCATTTTATCTTTTCAAAAACAACCGCCGTATTACAACCGCCAAATCCAGAAGCCGTTTTCAAAAAATATTCAATAGTCGCTTCTTCATTTTTCTCAATAACATTTACAGTCTCACTAACCCCAATTTCATCAAAACCTTTTGATTCAAAAAGTATATTTTGATTGGCAGATTCAATAGCAATAACCGTTTCCAATAATCCCGAAGCGCCTAATGTATGACCGTAAAATCCTTTTAAACTATTTACGGGAACATTTTGTAAACCTAAACGATTTAAAGCAATCGCTTCCATTTCGTCGTTAAAGGGAGTTGCGGTTCCGTGTGCTGAAATATAATCTAATTTGTTGGCTTCGAGTTGAGCTTCTTTTAAAGCATTTTGAATACTTCTAAACAAACCTTCACCTGTTCTTGACGGTCCCGAAATATGATTCGCATCGTTTATCGAACTGTCGCCAATCACTTTTATTTTGGCATTTTTGGCTTCCGCCGAAACTAAAACTGCTGCTGTTGCTTCGCCTAAACTTACTCCGGTTCTGTTTTTAGAATACGGTTTACAAGGCAGATCGCTCATGGCTTGAAATGCATTAAATCCAGATAAAACAAATTCTGAAACTTCATCGCCAGCGATTACAAAAATATTGTCGTAAAGTTCAGATTGAATCATTCTTTTAGCAATTGAAACCGCTAAAATTCCAGAGACGCAGGCATTTGAAACAACAATTGGTTGTGTTTTAAATCTGAAGAAATCTGAAATGTTTTTTGCTAAAACATCTAAATGTGCGTTATTAAAACTTTCTTCAGAATCATTTTGTAAAGCTGTAACATTTCCTTTTGTTGTAGAAAGTATAAAAGCAGTTTTCGAATTTAATTCAACTCCAGAATTTTTGATAATCGGTTCTAAAGCCAAAATCATCATTTTCTCTAAACGGGAATATTTTATTTCAGTGCTGATTTTTGAAAAAGCACTGTTTATTTTTTCATCATTAATAATCGAAGCATAAAATGAATTAGGCATCAAAGAAATGTCATTATGAAGCTGAATGCCGGAATCGCCACGAAGAATAGCTTCAACATTCGATTCGACATCAAAACCTAAAGGTGTGATACAATTCGTTTCTGTGATGTATATTTCTTTTAACATTTTATGATTCTCGATTTCTCCTGCAAGGTTTACAAAACCTTGTAGGTATTTATTTTAAAGCTTTGTCTGAAAAAATGGCTCGCAGATTTTACAGATTAAGCGGATTTACACAGATTATTTTATTTTTTATTCGTGAAAATTAGTGTAATCCGTGTTTTATAATAACAATCCCACTTTCTTTTTCCATTCAGCATAAAAAGGCGGATTTGTCAGCATTAAATTCCCTTCCTTATCTAAAAAAACCTGAACGGTTTCTCCTGTACAGGCAATTTCACCTTTATCATCAATAATTTTAAAACGGTAAATCATTTTTGCAGCGGGCGTATCGACAACGGTTGTTTCAATTGTTACAACATCGCCATAACGTAAAGACAATTTATGTTCGCAGGTCGATTTTACAATTGGCGTTGTATATCCGGTTTTGGCAATATCCAAATACGTAAGTCCGTGCTGACGGCCAAACGCTTCGCGTCCATCTTCAAAATAGGTTATATAGTTGCCGTGCCAAACAATTCCAAGCGGATCAGTTTCGTTAAAACGAATTCTGATTTCGTGTGTAACGGTCAGGTTTGTAGCTTCGTTAAACTGCTCTTTTCTTTTTGTCATAAAATAATGCGATGGCTGTTGTGAGAATGAAAAACAAAAATAGTAAACTTATTTTTGGGATGATTTCCAGGAAAGAAACGTTGCGTAAAAGAACGTCATAAAAAGCATCTAATCCCCAATTCATTGGAGACGATTTGGCAATAATCTGCATGATTTTCGGCATGGCAAAAACGGGAACCCAGATTCCGCCAATTGCTGCTAAAATGATAACACTCGTTGCGCCAAACGGAGCTGATTGTTCCTGTGTACTCGCAATGGTTCCTAATAAAATCCCAAATCCAATGGCGGCGAAACCTGAAAATAAGGCAACGACACTCATTAAGGCTAAATGTCCTTCGATATTTAAAGACGGAAGTCCGATGGATGGAAATAAAAATACAGCAACAGCAACCATCATATAAAACTGAATCATACAGATTACAGAATAAGTAATGGTTTTGCCAATAATCACGACTAAACTAGAAACTGGATTGGTTCTTAATCGAACGAAAGTTCCCTGTGATTTTTCTTTTACAATATTAATTGATAATGGAATTACGATAAAAAATATCGCAAAAAGTGTCCACGCCGGAACGTTATGCTGAACCGAATTTGGACGTACTTCTTTATTATTAATCTTTGGAATTATCTCTTTGAAAGAAATGAAACTCTTTTGCTCAAAATTGGTAGTTCCTTCGCCTAACTGATTCTGAAAAGTAGTGTAAATAGATTTGGTTTCAATTTGCGAAATCATTTTGTCGATTGAACTCATGACCGCGTTTTTAAAGCTCATTTGAACCGCAGGATCAAAATACAGTCTTACTTCTTTTTCTTTAATAATTCGCTGCGGTTGGCTTGCTGCCGTACTATCAGTCATGCCTAAACTGCTGACAATTTTTTCGACATTTTGATCAACTTTCGCCTGCAAATCAGAACTTAAATTTTTCGGGATTATAATTGCCAATTGAAATTTTCCTTTGTAAACATTTTCTCTGGCAACATCTTCGGTAATTGTTTTATTGTCTATTTGCGTTACAACGCTAAACAAATTACTTTTTTCTAAATTCTCAAAAACGGTTTTTGAAACAGAACCTTTGTCGTAATCCACCAATAAAATTGGAATTTTAGAATCGCTTACGGTTTTAAAAGTACTGTCCTGAATTAACGTAACAGTAATGACCAAAACCAATGGCATTATAAACAGAATGATTAATCCGCCTAAATCGCGTTTAAGCAGTAAAAATTCTTTTACGATCGACATCCAAATTTTATATAGCATCTCTCAAGTCTTTACCGGTTAACGAAATAAAAACGTCTTCGAGATTATGGGCATCTTCAACAGAATCAATTAAAGTTGACGGCGTTCCTTTTGCATAAATTCGGCCTCGGTCTAAAATGGCAATATTGGTGCAGAAATCTTCGGCTTCAGCCAAATGATGCGAAGTATAAATTATGGATGTTCCGTTTTGGTTCAACACTTTTAGATAATCTATAATGGCATTTTTAGACTGTACATCAACGCCAACGGTTGGTTCATCTAAAAATAAAACTTTTGGTTTGTGCAGAATTCCGGCAATTAAATTCACACGGCGTTTCATTCCGCCGGAGAAAGTTTCAACAGGTTTATCGGCAAATTTTAATAAGCCTAAAAGATCTAAAGTTTCGATTACTTTATCTTTTAAATCAGAACCTTTTAAACCGTACATGCTTCCAAAATAGTGCAGGTTTTCTCTTGCCGTAAGAGTAGGATATAAGGCATATTCCTGAGGAACAACGCCTATAATTTTTTTAATTTTTGAAGAATGATGCTGATAGTCTAAACCATCAATTGTAAAATGCCCCGAAGTTGGTTTTACCAATCCGCAGAGCATTGAAATTAAGGTTGTTTTTCCGGCGCCGTTTGGACCGAGTAAACCAAAAATTTCTCCTTCATTTATATTTAACGAAACGTCGTTCAAAGAAAACTGATCGGCATCTTTGTACTTTTTCGAAAGGGATTCTATTTTTATTATGGATTGCAAAATATCTTAGCTGATGGCTTTTTTTAGTTTTTTGAAAAAGATTTCTTCTCTGTTGGCAATGTCCAAAAGTTCATCGGCAATAGTGTTGTAAGCGTCTTCTTTGGCACTTCTGTTTTTATAAATACGCGAAGCTTCAACAGCAAAATCACGCCATGAATCGCCAATTTTTGTCATTTCTTTTGAAAGTTCTTTTAGTTCTTCATTACCTAAAATAACCGAAGCTTCCTGTAAAAATGCCGCATAAATAAAACGGAAACCACCGCCTCCGGTTCCAATTTCTTCCTGCATACGAACCATTTGTGCCAAGTAATGATTGGCTTTTTTGGTGCCGTGTTTTATTGGCCATTTTCTAATTTGCTTAGAAACAAATTTGATACCACGAACACCAACAATTGGCATTGGCGCCAGCATGTCTCTGCACGTATTTTTTATTCCTTTAATGATCGCGCTTTTTAAATCAACGTCTTTTGGAACCTGAATTGGATAATACATTTGTCCACGCGGCGCAAACGCACCTTTTGCAAAACGAACTTTATCTAATTCTTCGTGGGTTAAAGTTGTAACGGTTTCCATAACGGGATCGCTTACTAAATAATCTGTTTCGGTTTTTCCGTAAACAACTAAATTGTGTGCGTTGAAGTGAAAACGATATTCGTCAGGAAAATAACTTAAATTGTAAACTCCAACTTGTAATCCCGTTGGAATATTATTTTTTAAATTTTCGTCTAATGCTTTATTGGCATTTGAAACAGAAGAAAATTTTTGTCTTTTTATTTTTAAATTTAAACGATTGGCCACTTTATTGAAAATTTGTCCAGGCAAAGTTCTGTAACTAATTGCCGGAGCATAATTAACTTTTATAAATGGCAGATATACAAAAAACAACCCTGAGCCAATACCAAAAACCATCGGTTCGCTGATGTTTAGTCCGCTGTTTCTTAGCAGATTCGACGCTACTCCATTCTCGCAATGAGCAGACTGATGATGTGTGAAAGTTAATTCCATTATTTGGTGATGCTGTTTTTTAATTCTTCAATTGAAATTTCAAATGTGTCGGCATATTTCTGCAGAATCTTATCGTTTAGTTTTGCAAAAACACTAGGTTTAAAATGTCTTTTTACGCGCCATTTCCAAAGTCCTACATAACTTGATAAAATAGTAAGATCCATTTTATTGACTTCCATAAAATAAACAATCGGGCTTACCTCGCCATCTAAAACTTGTTGTTTAGCTTCGGCAATACGCTCGTTTATTTCATCAATAGAATTTGAAAGTGCTATTGTTTTGGGTTCCCAGCCTGTGCTTAGCGTTGTGGTATAATTGCCGTTTTCATCAGTTGCGTATAAAAGCTCTTTTACATTGTTTTTAGTTAAGTTGCTTTTATCCTGAGGTACTTTATCTTTTTCCATTACCTAGTTATATTTTCAAGTGGAATTATTACGAAACCGAAACTGTTTTTTGAATGAACAAATTAATTTCGCATTCTAAGAGTATCTGATCTTCTACTGAACTTTGACAGCTCATTGTGCATAAAGTGTAATCGTCGCCGGCAAATTTTGAAACTAAATTTGCTTTGGTAATTATGGTATCGCCGACTTTTGGCAGCGAATGAATTTTTACGTTTTTTAAGGCACTGATAAATCCAATTACATTTACGTTCTCATTTTCTGTTCCGTCTTCGTCAAAAAAATATTTTTTTCCAACAATCGACGAACAAGTCTGCGCCGTATTTTCAATTAAACCTGCTTCGATAAAAACATTATTCTGGACAAAAATATTGTCTTCTTTTATCAAAAAAGTGGTTTTTACGAAGTTGGCATCAATATCCAAAATTAAATCTACCATAAGCATTGGTGCTCGGTGTGGTAAATAATTTTGTATGTCAACTCCGGTATTCAAAATCATATTATTTAGCTAAAACGGTTTTCATTTGTCCGTTTGCGATTTCTTCATTGTTTAATGTAGTCACAATATTCACCAAAGTGATTCCGGCAAATTCCTGCAAAATTGTTACTTCAGACTGAATGTTATCGTTTAATTGAGGCAGTTTTTTAATTTCAATTTCTTTAATAGAACCAATATATCCAGTTGGTGCAGTTTCGTTTCTTAAAAAAAACTGATATCCGGTATGCAGTGCCACAGACTGTGCCATGTGTTCAATTAAACCGGCTTCCAGAAAAATATCATTTTTCACGAAAATATTATCCTGCTGAATTTTTAAACCTGAAACCAAAGAAGTTTCGGTATAAGAATGCATAGCGTCGACCATTACAAAAGGGAACTTTTGAGGTAATAAATTTTCGACTGTTTCTTTTTCTAAAAGTGCCATTGTTTCCATTAGCAAACTGTTAAATACGCATACGCGAAAGAAAATCTTCCGCTTTCCGGAACTGATAAAAGAACTTTATCTCCTTTTTTCAAATTTCCTGAATTCATTAATTCTTCTAGAGCTAAATAAATAGAAGCAGAACCAACATTTCCAACTCTGGAAAGGTTCATGAACCATTTATCGTCGCTCATTCCAATTCCTTTTTCCGTTAATCCTTTTTTTAATCCTTCAACAAAAAAGTTAGATGAAACGTGAGGAATAAAATAATCGATATCTTCAGATTTGATGTTGTTTTTATCCATCGCATCTTTCATACTTTCGGCACCTTTAGAAAGAATAAATTCATCTAAAAGTTTAACGTCTTGTTTAATTGAGAAAACAGATTCGTTCAACCATTGTTCTGGCGCGTAATCGCTCCATGATTTTATTTCTCCATTTTCTAATTTATCACCTCCGGCATACATGCAGGTTTCTAATTCGTATGCATACGAAAAAGCTTCCATCCATTCTATTTTTAGAGAGACAGTTCCTCTTGGTTTATTTTCTAAAAGAAAAGCTCCGGCACCGTCAGATAACATCCAGCGTAAAAAATCTTTTTTGAACGCGATAATGGGCTGTTCTTCCAGACTTTTTAAATTGTCGGCTTCGTGATTGTATTTTTGAGCATTCAGCCACGTAGAAACTTTTTCAGATCCTGTGCAGATTGCGTTTTTTGAATTTCCAGAACGTACGGAAAGAAAACCAAATTTAAGAGAGTTCATTCCGGCACAGCAAACTCCTGTTGAAGAGTTTAGTTCTATCGATTTATTTTTTAGCAAACCATGAACCATTGCTGCGTGTGAAGGCAGAAAAATGTCCGGAGTTGAGGTTCCACATGAAAGTACTTCTAAATCCTGAGGCGTAAAATTTTCGTCGAATAACGGTAAAATAGCATTTCGTGTTAATTCGGCATTACTGTGTGTGCTTTTTCCTGTTTTGTCAACAGCGTAATAACGGCTTGTAATTTTGTTGTTGCGCAAAATAATACGTCTTGCTTTTGAGGCAGTATCGTTGATAAGTCCTAAATAAGCTTCCATTTCGTCATTTGAAACAGCTTCGTTAGGCAAATATTTTGCAGCTTTTGTTATATATACTTCAAACATAATCTATATTCTCGTCTAAACTCCTTGATAATATTGAGTTTGTCTTTTTATGGTTTTTAACTTAAAAGGGTAGGAAATAAAGTGCAATATATACACTATTGGTGAGATTAACCAAATTGCCAAGAATAAATAAACATTAAATACTTTTAGAAGCTTTTTTCGGTTTTTTTGATTTTTAAAAATCAGGTTTGACCATTTATTGAAAATTTTATTGGCCGTTTTATCTACTGTTACTAAGTACGGACTAATTTTTACAGCTCCAATTTCTACCAATTTTGGCTGTAAATGGTCTAAATTATTCTCATTAAATGATGAAAGTATTACTTCTCCAAATTTTGGTGATTCATTAATGTCTTTTTCTGAAACTCCCGGCAATGGAAAAATACCTAAATATTTTTTCTTAACGCCAGAAAACATCCATTCTACAATTGTAATAACACTTATTAAATTTCCAACTCGATCTACGAGAGCAACATTGCCCACTAATTGTGCGTTGGCTTCTTTCAGTAATGTTTTGATTTTTTCCTGCGCCATAATCCACATGTTTCTTGAACCACTGATGGTTACAACCGGCGTGTTGTTCAGGATTTTTTTGGCTTCGTCGCTTTTTAAAAACGAGTTTATTGGAATTGAGGGTGATAAATACCAAACCTGATAATGGAAAAGTACCAAATCAAATTTTGTATTTAAAATTTCTTCAGGAACAGGTTTTAAGGCTGTTGGAATTTGTAAAAACGATTCTGGAAAGGCATCAAAAAAGGCATCTTTATTCCACGGAAACGGGAAAGGTTTTTCTAATTGTATTTCGTGAAAAGTCACTTTTATATTCTCTGAATTTAGAAATGGTTTTGCGATGTTTTGCGCAATGGTTTCTAACTGTCCGGATTGAGAATAATAAATAACAAGAACATTTTTCATTGAGGTTTGTTTGCTTTGGTTGCGAACAAAAATAAGTAAATTTATTTAAACGGATTTTTCTTGTTTAACGGATTGAGGGTTTGCCACGAATTACACAAATTTTCACGAATGTATTGCGTAAAAAAGAGTGTTTTATGCCACGCGTTGAGATTTACAAAATTTCAGAGAATATTAAATTAGTGAAAATTTGTGTAATTCGTGGCAAAACAAAACTTTAAGACTTCAAATCATTCCAAAAATCGAAATAATTAAACCATTGTAAAGGGTATTTTTTCAGGATGCTTTCTACACTTGTTACGTATTCTTTTAGCAATGCTTTTTCGTCACGGTGTTTCACTGTGGCTTCTCTTGCGTATAAATGATAATGTAAATTTGGCTCTTTCATAACATAAACGAACACAACCGGAACTTTTAATCTTGATGCAATTAAAAATGGCCCGGCAGGGAAGTTTGCTTCTTTGCCTAAAATGTTTTCAGAAAGGGATTTTGTGCCTTCAAAATAACGGTCGCCTGTAAAACAAACTAATTCGTTATTGGCCAAAGCCGCATTGATCTCAAAAATATGAGACAAATCATCTTTTATAATGATGAATTTTACGGTTGGTTTTTGGGTAATACTTTCCAGATAATTTTTAATCGCAGAATGTTCTAAATCTGTAGTGACTAAATTGATTTGAAAATCAAGATCGATATCGCCTAAAAAATGTTCTGCAATTTCAAAATTCCCAACGTGTGCGCTAATTAAAACACCGCCTTTTTTTTCGGCTAAGAGATTTTTTAAAATCTCAATTCCATCAAATTCATAGGTGAATTTGTTTCGCATTCCGGCAGAAATGGAAACTTTATCAATAATGGTCTGTCCAAAAGTGTAGTAACTTTTGAAAACCATTTTTTTTGATTTAAAATAGGAATATTGAAGCCTTTCTTTAAAGTAATAAAAAATAGCGCGATTGCTTTTCTTTAAAAATAAAAAGTAATAAGAAGCAACAAAGTAAAGTAAAACATAAGCAGATTTAACACCCGCTTTTTGAATCAAAAAAACGAATATTCTATAACCTAAAACAGTTCCTTTTGATTTGCCATCCCATTCACTCATTAAGCTGTTTTGGCTTTTAATTTGGTTTCGATAAGGTCATAGAAACTTTGGAAATCAGAAATTCCAACAAAATCTGCCTCAACTAGTTTTACGCCAAAGTTTGATTCTATTGAAACTACTAAATCAACATAATCTAAACTATCTAAGCCAAGCGTATCTTTTAAATTAGCATTTGGTTCAATGTCGTCATTGTCTACTTCAAATTCATCAACTAAAAAACCATTGATTTTTGCTATAATATCTTCTTTATTCATCGTTCAATTTAAACTTTTTAACCACCAACGCCGAGTTGGTTCCTCCGAAACCGAAAGAATTGGACAAAAATATGTCAAATTTTTTGTTTAACGTAGTTTTAACTAAATTTAATTTTGAAGCATCTTCATCTGGGTTGTCTAAATTGATGTTTGGCGCAATGAAATCGTTCAGCATCATAATGATAGAGTAGATAATTTCGCTTGCTCCTGCCATCCAGCATTCGTGGCCTGTCATTGATTTTGTTGAACTAACATGAGGATTTTTCTCACCAAAGACTTCAAAAATTGCTTTGGCTTCGTTTGCATCGCCAACCGGAGTTGAGGTTGCGTGTGCATTTATATACTCAATATCTGATGCTTTTAGTTTAGCATCATCAAGTGCTCTTTGCATTGCTGTGGCGGGACCTTCAACATTTGGAGTTGAGATATGTCCGCCGTTTGATGAAAATCCGTAACCAGAAACTTCGGCAATAATATTGGCACCACGCGCAATTGCAGATTCGTAACTTTCCAAAATTAGAGTTGCGCCGCCGCCACTCGGAATTAATCCGTCACGGCCAGAATCAAAAGGCCTTGAAGCTTTTTCTGGATCGCTTTCTCTGTTAGAAAAAACGCCTAAACCATCAAAACTGCTCATTGCATATTTGTTGATTTCCTGCGCTCCTCCAGTTATAATGATATCCTGAAAACCACTTTTTATTAAAAAATAAGCTAATCCAATAGAATGTGAACCGCTCGCACAGGCTGCACTTACGGTTAAATTGATTCCGCGAAGTTTAAAAATCGTTGAAAGATTCATCGTAACCGTAGAATTCATCGATTTAAAAATCGCTCCAGAACCAATTAAGGCAGTATCTTTTTTCTCACGCACAATATCTGTAGCGTCTATAATGGCTTTAGAAACGCTGTCGTTTCCGTACATAATTCCCACTTCGCGAGTATCAAAAAAAGCATCGTCGATATTGGCATTTTTCAATGCTTCGATAGTAGCCATATAAGCATACTCGGTTTCTTCACCAATGCTCATACGCTGTCTTCGGGTCAATAAGTTTTTTAAATCAGCTTTTGGAACCATTCCGGTTAAGGCTGACTGAAAACCAAATTCTTTTCGTTCAGCATCAAACTGAATTCCCGATTTTCCGTTATACAATGATTCCTTCACTTCATCTAAAGAAGTTCCGATACAAGAATAAATTCCCATTCCAGTAATTACAACTCTCTTATTCATCGTCTTTCAAAGTAATTTTTAAACAAAGGCGCATTTTTTTATTATGCAAACATAGTATTTTAAGAATATATTCCTCCGTTTATATTGATAATTTCGCCGGTAATATAGCTCGATTTTTTTGAAATCAAAAAGCTTACCAAATCTGCCACTTCTTCGGCTTCGCCAAAACGATTTACCGGAATCAGCTTTAATAATTCTTTTTCGTCAAGCGCGCTTGTCATATCGGTTCTAATAAAACCTGGTGCAACAGCGTTTACGGTTATATTACGTTTTGCAACTTCTTGTGCCAATGCTTTTGTAGCCGCAACAATTGCTCCTTTTGCAGCCGAATAATTGGTTTGTCCTGCCGTTCCTTTTACTCCGGAAACAGAAACCATATTTACAATTCGGCCGTATTTATTGCGAAGCATTTTTTGAATAAAAAACTGTGTCACATTAAAAAACCCGTTTAAACTTGTGTTTACAACACCGTTCCAGTCTTCGGGAGTCATCCACATGAAAAGACCGTCTTTTGTAATTCCGGCATTGTTTACAATAGCTTCCACAATTGCTTCAGGATTTGATTCCTGCCATTGCGTTAAAACAGTTTGTACTTGTTCAAAATTGGCAACATCAAAACCTAAAATTTCTCCTGTTGCGCCTAATTTTTGTATTTCCTGAAGTGTTTCTTCGGCAGCGGTTTTGTTTGAATGATAATTGATCAAAATATGATAATTAGATTCAACGGCTAATTTTTTACAAATAGCACTACCAATTCCTCTTGAACCGCCTGTTACTAATACACATTTCATTTATGTAGATTTTATTTTTTATAGGTCATAAATGTTATCGCTTTTTTATTGGTGTTTGTTTTACAAACGGTTTATTTATTGACGATTTCATTTATGTAGATTTTATTTCTTTTTCTTAGTTGCTGGTTTACTCGCCGCTTTAACTGTTGCTTTTGTTTCCGTTTTTGGGCTTTCAGCAGCAACATTTATTTCTTTTTTTTCTCTTTCTGCTGTTTGAGAAAACAGTTCGGCGTTTTCAAACCATTGGTTTCCTAATACAGTTCCGTCAGGTCTTAGAAAACCCCATTTCCCTTCATTTTTTACTCTGGCAAGACCATCAATAAATCCTTTGTCCTGTTGTACAAAAAGCGCAATGACGAATCCGTTTGAAGTGATTCCGTATTGAGTTGGAATTACCAGTTTTCCCGCTTCATTAATAAATCCCCAATTACTCTCTTTTACAGGAGCTAAACCATTTGTACTAAAAACTTCTGCATCGCTGTACGTTGGCTCAATTACAAATGTTCCTTTTAAATTGATGTAACCCCATTTTTTTCCAACTAAAACCGGAGCTAAATTTTTTGAGAACGCTTTTCCTTTATCATATATAGGCAGAATTACCCAATTTCCGTTTAAATCAATAAAACCAATTTTTCCGTTCTTTTTGGCATACGTTAAATCCTGATTTTCAAAATCCCATATTTTTTCAGCTCCATCAACCGGAATAAATTTTCCGCCGCTTACAAGTCCGAAGGTTTTATCTTTTCTTGCCCAGGTTGTACCTTTAAAATAGTTTCCAATTTCTGCGTAAGCCAGTTCAACTAATTCTTTTCCGGAAGTATTTATAATTCCCCAGTTTTTGTTGAGTTCCACTCTTGCATAACCATTTTCAAAAGGTTTGATCTGATCGTATTTCGGTTCTAAAACCACGACCAGTTTTGAATTGATTAATCCAACTTTGTTTCCTTGTCTTATAAAAGCAACGCCATTATTAAAATCGAATATTTTTTCGGTAGCAGGCGCTTTTAAAATTTCACCTTTTGTATTAATATAAACCCAGTCCTTATCTTTTTGTACAACTGCAATTCCGCTGTTAAAATCTTTAGCATTATTAAAAGACGCCGGAATTATCCAGCTTCCTTTAGCATCAATAAAACCCCATTTTCCGTTGTCTTCTACGGCTGCTAAACCTTCAGAAAAACTTTTAGCAGATTTGTATTGAGGTTCTATTTTAAAGGATCCGTCTTTGGAAATATATCCAATTTTTGAATTCTTTTTAACTAATGCCAGTTCTTGACTATTAACGAATTGAATGCAACCTAGCAACAAAAAAATAAGTGTTTTTTTCATGATTTTAAGATTCAATATTAATAATATAAAAATGCTTTTTTATTCCTGAAAGAGTTCAGCATTCTGAAACCATTCAATCAAAAGCTTTCCATCTGGTTTAAGAAAACCCCATTTACCATTGCGTTTTACTCTTGCTACTCCGCCGATGAATCCTTTTTCTTCACGCATATAGCTTCCAAATGCTGCAGAAATATCATAATCTGCCGGAATAACTACTACTCCTGTTTCATTAATAAATCCCCAGCCGAATTCTTTTTTTACAGCTGCAAGTCCACTTTCGCTAAAAGGTTCTGCATCAAGGAACATCGTTTGTACCACACATACTCCTTCTAAATTGGTATAACCCCATTTTTCACGCATGCAAACAGGTGCTAAATTATTAGAGAATGGTTTTGTTTTGTCAAATTTTGGTGTAAGAACCCATTGTCCTTCAAAATTTACAAATCCCCATTTTGCTCCTTTTTTCGCAGCAATTAAATCCTGCGTTCCAAAAGTGCCAAATTCATTTACATCGTCTATTTTAATAAACAGTCCGTTATGAACCAGTCCATAATCTTTTCCTTTTTTTGCCCAGGTTGTGTTGTTGTAATAATCTCCAACTTCATCATAAATTGCTTCCACAACTTCTTTTCCTGATGGGTCAACAATTCCCCATTTTCCATTTACGGCAGCTCTTGCATAACCTTTATAAAAAGCTCTGATAACATCGTATTTTGGAGCCAGAAGAATTTCAAATTTATTATTGATAATCCCTACTTTATTGTTTTGTCTAAAAAAAGCTGCTCCGTAATGAAAATCAAATAATTTATCAGATTCCGGATTACCCTTTAATATTTCACCTTGTTTGTTGATGTAATACCAAACCGCTTTTTTTTCTATAGCAGCAATTCCGCTGTTGAAATCTCTGGCATTGTCAAATGTTGGAGGAATTACAAAAGTCCCTTTTCTGTCGACATATCCCCATTTTCCATTTTGTTTAACAGCCGCTAAGCCATCAGAAAAATCTCTTGCGCTGTCAAATTTTGGTTCAACGGCAAAAGTTCCTTCTTTTGTGATAAGACCAAATTTACCGTCTTTTTTAACTAAAGCAAGTTCTTGAGCATTAACTAATTGGAAAGCTATTAGAAATAAAAAAAATATTTTCTTCATGTTTTTTAAAGTATGATTCCAGTCCAATTAATTGTTAATCAAATAATCTTTTACACCTTGAACAAATGGATACATTACCTGATCTTCCTTAAATGTTGGAATTATATTTCTAACATCATCGTACCATTTTTTGGTAACCGATGAAATTTTATCTTTTTGTTCTAAATAATCAATTGCCTGAACAATCGTAATCATTTCGATTGCTAATACTTCAAAAGCATTTTCGATTACTTTTGAGGTAATTACAGCAGCATTTGTTCCCATACTTACAATATCCTGATTGTCATTGTTGTTTGGAATACTGTGAACGTACATTGGATTTGAAAGCATTTGACTTTCGGCAGTTGTTGAGGTTGCTGTGAACTGAACTCCCTGCATTCCGAAATTAAATCCTAATGTTCCTAAATTCACAAACGGAGGCAGTAATTCGTTGATTTTTGAATTCAATAAATAATTCAGCTGACGTTCTGCCAACATCGTTAATTTTGTAATAACAATTTTTAGTTTATCCATTTCCAGCGAAATATAATCTCCGTGGAAATTTCCTCCGTGATAAACGTGTTGGTTTTTTACATCGATAATTGGGTTGTCGTTTGCCGAGTTAAATTCATCTTCAAGAATAGAAGCTACATTATTAATCGTTTCTAAAACCGGCCCCAAAATTTGAGGAACGCATCTTAATGAATAATATTCCTGAACTTTTTCTTTGAAGATTTCTTCGGTGTTTTCTCCAGAATATAAATGGTCTTCTCTTTTACGGATTAAAGTACTGTCTGAAAGATTCTGACGCATTTTTGCCGCAATTTCCTGCTGTCCTTTATGGCGTTTTGTTTGGTTTAATTCTGCAGAGAAATGATCATCATAAGCCTGAACCAATTCGTTGATGGCACAAGAAGATTTTAATGACCAGTCTAATAATTTTTTAGCGTGATATACATTTACAACGCCAATTCCTGTCATTACAGAAGTTCCGTTGATTAATGCAAGGCCTTCTCTAATTTCTACCTGAATCGGTTTTAAACCTTCAATTTCAAAAACTTCCGGAGTTGATCTCCTGTCTCCTTTATAAAAAACTTCGCCTTCGCCTATTAAAACTAAAGCTAAATGTGATAATTGTACTAAGTCACCGCTGGCACCAACACCGCCGTGTTCAAAGATTAAAGGTGTAATATCTCTATTAATAAGTTCAGACATTAAATGAATTACTGACGGATGTACACCAGAATTTCCTAATGAAAGTGTGTTTAATCGAGCTAAAATTGCTGCTTTTGCACAAGCTGCATTTAATGGTTTTCCGGTTCCAGAAGAGTGGCTGCGGATTAAATTATATTGAAGCTGAATTTGATCAGACTCTTTAATTCTGTATTGTGCCATTGGGCCAAAGCCTGTGTTTACGCCGTAAATTACTTTATTTCCAGAGAATTCTTTTAAGAAATTGAAGCTTTCGTTTACTCGGTTTAGAACTACATCGCTAATTGTAACTTTTTGATTTCCAAAGATTATGGCTTCAAACTCTGCTAAACTTAAATATTCATTAATTGTATTCATTAACTCGTTTTTGGTTGTGCTAATTTAATTTTATTTATCAAAATAAATGTAGTTATTTTGATGATGGCAAATGTAGGTTAATAATTGATAATATTTTTATTATGATAAAGGAGTTTGTAGATGTTTTAGTAATAGGCGCCGGACCATCCGGATGTGTATCGGCATCGTATCTTCATAAAAACAATGTTAAGGTGAAAGTTGTTGAGAAACAGAAGTTTCCGAGACTTGTTGTTGGCGAAAGCTTAATTCCAAGAGTAATGGATCATTTTGCGGAAGCAGAATTGTTTGATGCTCTTAATTCGATGAACTTTGAAAAGAAACTGGGAGCCCGTTTTATTAGAGGTGAAGAGATTTGTGTTTTTGATTTCAGCAAGAAATTTGGAGAAGGCTGGGATTGGACCTGGCAGATTCCGAGAGCTGATTTTGACAACACAATGGCGCAGGAAGTGGTTCGTAAAGGTGTTGACCTTGAATTTGAAACGGAAGTTTTAGAAGTTTCTTTTGAAGGAAAAAATTCAAAAACAATTGTAAAAGATGCAGCCGGAAATTTAAAAGAGATTCATGCTAAATTTATTGTCGATTCCAGCGGATATGGACGGGTTTTGCCAAGACTTTTAGATTTAGATACGCCTTCGAAATTAGACCCGCATTCTTCGATTTTTACACACGTAAAAGATATTAACAGACCAGAAGGTGAGGAAGGAACGCAGATCTCGTTTGATATTTTAGAAACGGAAGTGTGGCTTTGGGTAATTCCGTTTTCTAACGGAAATACTAGCTTAGGTGTTGTTGGGCCAACAGATTTTATTAATTCGCTTTCTGAAAATAAAGATAATGCCGAGGCTTTGAAAAACGCTATTCAGCTATCAGATTATTATATTCAAAGATTTAAAGGAACAGAGTTTTTATTCGAGCCTGTAAAACTGGAAAATTATTCGAGAGCCGTAAAAAGAATGTACGGAGATGGTTTTGCTTTAACAGGAAATAGTTCTGAATTTCTTGATCCTGTTTTTTCGTCTGGAGTAGCTTTTGCAACGGAGTCTGGAATGCTGGCAGCAAAATTATACTTAAAAGAATCGCAGGGAATTCCTGTTGACTGGGAAGTGGAGTTTACGCAATATATGAAACGTGGAATTTCGGTATTCACGACTTATGTACAGGAATGGTATACCGGAAATCTGCAGACTTTATTTTTCCATCAGCCGGAAAATCCTGAAGTAAAAGAAAAAATATGTGCTGTTTTAGCTGGATATGTTTGGAACGAAGAGAATTCGTTTGTCAAGAAACATGATCACGTTATAGCCAATATGGCGTATTTACTAAATATGCAAAAAGAAAAAAGCCCTGAATAATTCAGGGCTTTTTTTGGTTTTATTTGAATGCTTTTTTCAATAAAAGCTTAGATAACGATTTTGCAGTTTTGGCGAAACCTTCTCCAATTCTCGTTTCATTACTAAAATTACTTCCCCATTGATCTCCGGGAGCTTCTTCGCTTGTAATTTCCAGTAAAACATTTGATTTGTTTGCTGTTTCAACAAATTTAAGATTTGTTGTAACTTTTGCAGGCTGTTTCATAATTCCTGCATCCCAGCCCGGATAAATCCATACCGTTTGTACAATTAAAGTATAAGGAGTATTTAATCCTTCCTGAAAATTTACATCTTTTCCAGCTTTAGATAATACGATGTTTCCTATTTCTAAAAATTTAGGAGTCCAGATTTGGTCTTTTGCAACAACCCATCTTTTTTCCCAAAGATTTCCGTTTCCTTTTGCTTTTTCGTCTAAATCGGCTTTGTGTTCTTTAATGTATTGTGCTTCAGATTTTTTTTCTTTCATCATAGTGAAGCTGCTATAATCAAATATTGTATTGATTTCTTTTTGATCTTTTAAGAAATCAAAGTTTCCTTTTACTACTTCCATGTCCTGAGCAAAAGCGGTTCCGGAAATAATAAATAAAGCAAAAATTAGTTTTTTCATTTTTTCTGTGTTAGTTAATTACGGGTTTAAAAATAACGAAAATGATTATATGAATGCTTTTTTCTTGTTAAATTATAATTAGGATTTAAATATGAGAAATAAAAAAGGATCCCAAAGAAGAGCACAGGATACTTGCAATTTACATAAGGGAATGATATACAGGAAATCTTCAGACTTTATTTTTCTACCAGCAGAAAATCCTGAAGTAAAAAAAATATGTACTGTTTTAGCCGGGTATGTCTGGAACGAAGAGAATTCGTTTGTCAAGAAACATGACAATGTAATAGCTAATATGGCGTATTTACTGAATATGCAAAAAGAACAAAGCCCTGAATAATCAGGGCTTTTTTTATGATTGTGTTCACGAGCAAGATGCTCGCGTCAGCAGGAGATTGGTTTACTAATACTTCTAGCAATAGAAACAATTCTTTTCAATAATGTTGTGGCTGATATTTCTAGTATTCTTGCAGTGCTTCTTATACCTAATCCCTCTTTGGTTAATTGGATAATCTTCTGGTTTGTTCTTTGCCTTATAAGCTTGATAAGCATAATTTTCAACTCTAGTTTTTTCGCAAACTCTACAAATATATCTTTGACTGCCAGACTTTGTCTTTCCAGACTTTATCATCTTTCGAATATCACCAACACATCTGTAACACCTAGTCTGGTTTGACTCCATTTTTTTTGATTTAAAATATTATAAAATAAAAAAACAACCCGGAGGTTGTTTTAATTTTTATGCAATAATACTATAAATCATTGATAATCTGTAAATTTTTTATGCAATAATTAATCACCAACACATCTGATACATTACCCAATCTCTAAACGTTAGGTGAAATTAATAATCACTAACACTACCTATTTTTTCTTAATAGTTAATATAATAATAGAAATTATAATTAGTACAAACACATATCCTATATTTAGATAAAGCATGTGCACATAATCTTTTTCGATAACTTCCTGAATACCTACTAAACCTTGTTGTCTATTTGTATAAGGTATTTCATCTACAGCATATTTTTTGTTCAACAATAAATCCATTGTGAATGAGATTATATAGAGACAAATCAATCCTACTATTATTAAATAGATTACTTTACGTTTATTAGTCATATTTATCTGTTACTTTTTGTACGTTGGTTCCACTTTGTTGTGATGCTTGATTTAATTGTCTATTTAAGTCTTTTGGCGCATAAGTATCTTTAGTACCATCTTCTGTTACAACAGGTAATCCACCAGCTGTAACAGTAGTTTGGTATTTTATTTCCCCTCCAGGAACAGCACCATTTACTGCTTCCAGAGATTTTGTTGTACAATTATTTTCAGAAATGTCATATTTATCAATTACATGTGCACGTTCATCTCCTTTGTATTTACCTGTTTCAGGTGTCTTATCAGATTTGTTATATTCATTTTCTAAAGTCGCACCGACTTTCTTCTCATTTGCGTTATTAATTTGATAGACTTCAGCCCCAAACTTTTCCACATATTTTTGGACTTCAGCTAAAGCATCTTTACCTGTTAGTTTAACCATTACACCATTTCCATTATTAAGAGGAGTATGAACTCCAGAACTATTTGCATCAGTTCCAGCCCACCTTCCATATGTATAAACAGTCATGTTTTTTCCACTACCGACTGATACAAATGTATGTCCAACGTCTCCTTTTACATAATTTCCCTTGTCAACAATTAATTGAACTTCTAACCCCTCTAATTCAACACCATCAATAACTCTATTTTCAGAGAAATTATATACCCCGTTATACGGATATTTTGATGCCAACGGGTCGACACACATGAATCTTGCAATCATGGGGTCATAATTACGATATTTAAAACTGTACCAGTTAAGTCCCAACTCGTCTTGCAGTTCCTGTCCTTGGTACTTATACTTATTCTCAACACCGGTTTTAGCATTATTATAACCTTCCTGTTTCAATCCAAAAGGATAGAAATTACTTTCTTCCTTAATAGCAAGTGTTTTGTCATAACTTACACGAATGTTACCCAGATGATCTTTATACTGGTATACATATTTATAAGCCCCTGATACAGGTTCCACATAACCTTCTGCTGTTGGGAAAAACTTCAATGCCGCATTATCATACTGATAGCCTCCCAGATAATCAGTTGTTGTCACTGTTGCCGGCGAGATCGAAGTTACAATTTTCTGCACCTTTTGTCCCGCAGCATTGTAAATATAAACAATATTGCCAGTAGCAGCAAAGGTTATTTTGGTTGGCAGGTTTAAGTGGTTATAAGTTATGGCGGTTATGTTTTTGTTGTTATCAGAAATCATGTTTCCGTTAGCATCATATGTATAATCATTGACAGTATTGGCGGCACTGTCCACAAAACCATACCCTTTATAAGTTGTGGCATTGTCTACCACTTTTGCCAGCTGGTTGCTGTAAGAGTTCAGATAAGTATGAGCCAGGTTATCAATCTGGTTTGCAGCTGTATCACTGTTTCCATTGCGCAGCAGGGTCATGATATTTCCGTTCTTATCATAGGTCAGGGTTTCATTATAAGCATTATTAGCTGCTGCTGTACCTCTTTTGAACACTGCATCTTTTAATCGATTCAGGTTATCGTATTTATAACCGTAAGTACGAATAACCGGAGTAGTTTCAGAAGCACTTGTCCATTGTGTTTCGGCAATATTTCCATTGTATAATGCCAGTACCCCGCTGATACCTGAAGGAATGGTATTGTAATTTATTTTAAAAGCAAATAAATCCTTAGGATCTCCTGACTTAGTGAGTGTGGTAATATCGTTTATCGCAGTCAGCCAGCCGCGGATGTTATAGGTATAATTGACATTCTGGGTTGGAGCTGCTTCTGTATTTCCTACTTTTTTAGAAACCAGTTGCCCTAATTCATCATAGGTATTGCTCGCAATAAGCTCGACAGTGCCTGAGTTTATCTGATGGGTCTGTGTAAGTAAACGATCCTGGGCAGAATAGGTAAAAGTATCTTTGGTCATAAGCTCCGTATCTGCGCTGAGCCTTCTGTGTCTTGTTATGGTATATTGCGGTTTTCCAGAAAAATCAAGCCTGCTGTCGGTATAGGTATAGCCTCCCAAATGGTTTGTGGTATAAACCCTTACTGCTCTTGCCTGATTGTTATAAAAAGTAGCAGAAGTTTCTCCCAGCACAGCTGTACTGGTTGTAGGAACTCTTGTCCATGATGCAGCATTAAGCCCTTTTATCTGTGCTGTTGTAAGGACAGTCTGTGTCTCTACAGCTGTCGGTACAGTAATGGCCGGTGTGCTTGGAAAAGTATAATTGTCATAATAATTAACCGTCAGCAGTTTAAAAGCTGTCGGTGCCACAGCATTGGTATAGTAAGCGGCAATACTATCAATAATCCCGCTGATCTGTCTACTTTCGTTAATTACCGATGCACTGTTTTGAGCTGTCTGCAGGGTAATTCTTCCGGTAGCCGTTGCTGCCGTACCTGTAGACCATCCTGTATAAACCGGACGATTAAAAACATCATATTTGGTAATTACCCATCCCACAGTTGTTAAATCTGAGAAAGGAGAGTTGGCAGGACCTGTGGCCACAACACGATCTAATTTATCATAAACGATAAATTCCCATTGTTTCCCAGGCAGTTTTTTCTCAGCCAGCCTGTTACGATAATCGTATTTGTACTGGTAGCATAAATCGTTTAAAACAGCTGTTGTAATGCTGCCGTCTGCTTTTGGCGGAATTACATAGGTAAGGTTTCCGTAAATATCATAAACATAATAGGTATCATGTTTAACCCCCGCATCATAGGTTCTTTTTAAAACAACCTTTCCTTCCTTGTCTTTAAACTCAACTGTTGATCCAGCAGTCTCCACAGGGCTGGCAGTAGTATTTTCATCATAGGTTACCGTTTTTATAAGCTGTGCGGCAGTATAAAAAACATTGGCCGCTGCATTGCCTAAAGCAGTATCATATAACCCTGAAGTTGAATTCCATGTAGTTGTGACAGTGAACAATTTTACATCATTGGCAATATTGGTCTGATAGTCCATTTTTATCTCATGTCCGTTACCGGATTTCCAGTCATTACCCGGTGAGGCTTGTTTCAGGACACGGTTCAGGGGA